>NZ_CM003594.1:1248680-2497360 GCF_001435295.1 Psychrobacter sp. P11F6
TGATAGCCATTGCCATCTTAATCGCTTAGATTTAACCAAGTATGATGGTAAATTGTCTGGCGCGATTGACGCGATGAAAGCTGCCAATGTCACTCGGGCAATGGCGATTATGTGTGATTTTGCCGAATATGATGAGATTGCTCATATTGTCAGCACTTATGGTGATGAGGCGCTAAATCTTGGCATGAGCGTCGGTATTCATCCTTGTGAAGATATCAGTGTCTTGCAATCAGCGACGGTTGAGCGTTTGATCGAAACGGCTGATGCCGACCATGTATGGGCGATTGGGGAGACAGGATTAGATTATTACTGGTCAACGGAAAACAAAAAAGAGCAGCAAGCCAGTCTTGCTCGCCATATTCATGCCAGTCAAAGCCTGAAAAAGCCACTCGTCATTCATATGCGTGATGCCAAAGAAGATACGATTGATATCTTAAAATCAGAAGGCGCTGAACACGGTATTATTCATTGTTTTACCGAAGATTGGGAGACGGCCAAACGTGCACTTGACTTAGGGTTTTATATCTCATTTTCGGGCATTGTTAGCTTTAAGAGTGCTCAAATGATTAAAGATGCAGCAAAAAACATGCCTAGAGATAGACTGCTTATCGAAACCGATAGCCCTTATTTAGCACCGGTGCCCAAGCGTGGTAGACCGAATGAGCCTGCCTACGTACCGTATGTCGCCAGTTGTCTGGCAGAGATGTATGGCTGTAGTAGCAATGATGTTGGGGCATTAACTGCAAAAAACTTTGAGAATTTACTGGCACAGTATCACTAAAATGGTTATGCTATGACCACTCAGTCATTTATGATACAGTCTTATTGCTTTACGTTATTTGTATTTATAATGTGGAGCGTAAGCCTATGATTATCAATGACTATTTAGCAAACACAAGCATATCTCCTTTGGTGGTTTTCGAGCAGACTTTGTATGATGTTATACGCTTGTCGCCGATGCATTCATCCACATGATGGTCATATGCTTAATCTTGTCAGGTTTTAGGAGAGATTATGAGTCGTCAGCATCAGTTCAAGGCACGAGAAGAGAATATCTTAGCGATGGCAGAGCAATTGCTACTTGAGTCGGGCGATGGTGATATTACTTTAGACAGTTTGGCAGACCAGCTGGATCTGGCTAAAGGTACACTGTATAAGCATTTCTCCAGTAAAGATGAACTATATTTGCGTATTATTATCCGCTATGAAGAACAACTGTTTGAGATTAATCGTATTGATGATTGTCCATCAGCAGGCGTTGCTCGTATGATCTTTCAGCAGTTATTTAACCCACAAAAAGCTATGTTGCTCAATCAAATCGAAGAGCGTTTGGCGGCATCAGTGACGGGTCTCAATCGCTTGTTTGGTGAGCTATATGATATTCGCCGTCAGCGTATGAAACGCTTGATTGACATTATCAGCGCGTATTTACAAGAGCAGCACAGTAGTTTGAGCACGCGCGACTATTTGTCCTCGATTTGGGCGATGGGTCAGGGCGGTGCTGGACTATTAAATTCAAGCTTTTACCAGCGGTATTTGGGTCGCCGTGATACCCTACGTTATGCTTTCGTTCAGCAAATGCTTGAGTTGCCGAGCCATTATCCTGCGGCCGACGATGAGGTGATGGATGAAGATATGCAGGAGTTGGTCGAGCAAATCGATACTGAGTCAGAAGAGCACCGTAATACCAGTTATTAATATCTTTGTTTAACTTATGGTCTTTTAACCCAATTTTTTTAAATTCGTGTTGCTATATTCGTTATCGCAGCACGGTGCATCCATGCTAAAAATGGATACATGCTTACCAGCTTTAGCGCCCAATCATAGTTTTATTCTTCATACCACAACCTGCTCATAGGTTTATAGGTGCAATATGCCGGTCACTGCCAAGATTCCGTCCAGCTCAGCGGTCACTTGCTATTCACACTTAAGTCATCAATATTTGCAATATAAAAACACGGATAGATATCGCTTACCTCTGGTTTATCAGCATAAATCCCTCCCAGTACAAAACACTCACGTTTCCCCTCATAAATCCTCAAGCCTTGCTCAGGCACAGCAAGGCTTTACCCTTGTCGAAATTGTAGTGGTGGTCGTTATTCTGTCTATCTTTGCTGGCATGATGAGCTTGTCGGTGGGTAGTAGTGAATCGCGTAAAAACCGTGCTTTTTATGAGCATTTAACGGATTCACTGAGCTATGTACGGTTGTTGTCTGCTGAGCGTATGCAGCCGATGGGTTTGAGCCTGCAAGCAGATAAACAAGGTCAAGTAGCTCCTGTGATTGTTACTTTATCAAATCCTTATATTGCCTATCAAACCAATGATACCCCGTCAAATAGCATGGACAGCACGCCTAAAAATTCGATGGAATTGTCTGCTGATCTGACAAGTATGTCGGGGACGATGGGAAAGCAACAGCTAGTGCCTAGCTGGGAGATTGAGCCAGAAGTCAGTTTGCCGGAGTTACCTGCTGGGGTTAGTTTGAGGGTGCAAAGCTTGGAGGCTGGCAATCTATCAATGCCTGAACAGGGGCAAACATTGCAGCCTTGGTTTGCCGATCAAGCAGTCCCACAGATATTATGGTTTGGTACAGGGCAAGCAACGCCTGTCACCATTGAGGTGCTGCACAATTCGCGTCTGGTGGGCGAAGTCATTACCATTATGCCTGATGGTAGTATGACGATCGGACAAGGGCTGTAGCTGATGATAGATAAGGATGGCATTCTATCTGCTGATATAAACAAAAAGCCAATGCTATCAAAGCATGAAAGCGGCTTTACTCTGATTGAGGTAATGGTGGCGTTAGCGATTTTAGCGGTTGTTGCTGTGGCTGCTAGCCGTGCCAGTAGTGCCTATCTCAGCTCAGTGGATGTCTTACGCACACGTACATTGGCACATTTTGTCGCACAGAATGCGGCCGCTGATTTGCGTATTCAAGAGACTTGGCTGACGGCCAATCGCACACAAACAATCAATGCTCAAGGGCGTGATTGGCAAGTAGTGATGACGGTCAGTGATGCCATTACGCCTGCTTTAAAAGAGGTGAATATCGCTGTCGCACCCATTATAGATGGACAGACGCGCACCGCCGTGACTGATATCAACGTAATATTGAGCAATGCGGAGCAAGACATTGGTAGTTTGGACTTAAGCAGTTTGGGCGCTGATATTGCAGGGCAGTCTGGAGGCAATCCGTGAAGTCGCAGCGTGGATTTACGCTACTTGAATTGATGGTTGCCATGGCAATATTTGCGATGTTGGCAGTGGCTGGCTGGCAGGTGTTTGATAGCGTCAACCGTGCTCGCGAACGTGCACAATTTCATGCTGATAACTTAGCTGTTTTGCAATATGCTTATTTGCAACTACAGCAAGACATGGGGCAAATTATCCCTTATCAAATACCAAGTACTCAAAATAACAGTGTGACAAATAACAGTACAAATGCCAGTGATAGCACAAACAATAGCGCCCAAGCCAATGAAACAGTGCCTGAGCCTTTTATGAGCTTGGATGGTGAGCATGTCAGCTTTGTTCGTTTTGCCGACCCTGATCCACGGTATCAAAGTAGCATGAGTGTCCAACATATCGAATACATTTTTGCCGATGAGCGTTTAATCCGCCGTCAATATACTAGCATCGATGGTGGGCGCGATAGCATCAGCCTAGACAGTGTATTACTCGAAGGCGTCACCGCAGGGCGTTGGCAAGCATATTTACCTGAACTAAGCACCAAATTTCCCAATAAAGACAGCAGTAATAACGGCAATAGCAGTACAAATACAACCTCTGGGCAGACGGCCAATGCCGTAAGCGCCAAGCCAGCAGTGGTTTTATTGCCCAAAGGCATTGCTGTCAATTTTACTTATCAGGATATGCCCATCACTTGGCAGTGGGCGCCTGCTCCCCAACCAATACCAATTAACAATACCAACAAAAGCAATAACAATGCTGCTAATAATGGCAATGGTAGCAATAACGATAGTAGTGATAAGACTAATAATGACGACCCGAATAACAATGTAAATAACAATGCAGGAAGTAATATTTAAAATGTACCACTGGGTCAATAATAAAGGCGGCTTAAGTCAATGACAGCAAACTCTCAGCGCGGAGTAGCGCTGCTCACTATCTTACTATTGGTGGTCAGTATTACCGTGGTGGCGGGGGCGATGCTTGCCAGTCAAAAGATTGCTATTAGGCGTAGCGGCTTATTGTTTGATCAAAATCAGCTGTCACAAGATATCAATGCTGGTCAGCAATTGGCCATCACGATGATTCGTGCTGACGATAAGCTGAATGACACAGATAGCGAGCAAGACATTTGGGCGCAGCCATTACCGCCTTATCTTTTAGCCAATCATAGCATCAGTATTGAAGTGCGCGATGAAGCCAGTCGTTTTAATATTAATAACTTATATCAGAATGGCGCGGTTGATAGCGCCGCCTTAGCCATATTTCAAAGATTGTTGATACAATTAAATCTGGAACCTGATATTGCTATTGCTGTTCTTGATTATCAAGATACGGATAGCAACGTTTACCAAGACGGTGGTGATGAGAGTGTGGTTTATGCTCAGCAATCAAGTGGCTCAGCGAGTAAGACTTTGCCCAATCAAGCATTGGTCAGTGTCGATCAATTGCAAGAGATTCCAGGGGTAAATGCTGAAGTACTAGCGGCACTACGTCCTTATATTACGGCGGTTCCTTATTATGTGCCTATTAATGTCAATACTGCCAGTCCAGTTTTGCTGGCTGCACTGATAGATGGCGCAACCAGCCAACAGATGCAGGGATTGGTCGATATGCGGGCAAAGCAGGCGTTAGCCTCTATCGATGATGTATGGAAATTGCCGATGTTGAGCGTTTTAAATGATGATCAGCGAAAGGCGTTAAAACCAATGCTTGCAGTCGATAGCCAAGCCTTTATGGCGCTTATTACCGCAACGGATAGTGCAAGCCTTGGTCAACAAAGACAAAGGTTTGCAACCGTATTGATTAGTAAAATTGCGACTGACGCTAGCGCGGCAGTAGGGAATAATGCGAATAACAGCACGTCTAACAATAATAATGGCAATAATGAGAATGGCAATAATAAACAAGCCAAAGAAATTAAAGTGGTGACACAGCGTTTATGGGCATTTAGACCCAGTTTCTAACGTTGAGCCACCTAAAAAGAGTCTTGCTCAATGCCGAGGTAGAATATTTGACGTCACCTAATCTCCTAAGTGCGTCTCTTCCGTAGATTTCCAGTTATAAGCCCCATAAAACAGCATCTGTGCTTGGCGAGTGCAATTATGGAGCATCAGCTGTTTATTTTCTTCAATCTCATTCAGATCGATTTCATCATCATGGTCTTCAGTATAAGTCAGCTCCAACCAATCGATAATCCAAGAAAAGAACATATTTACCCCAGCTTCAGCCAGTAGGCGACGGTCATAGGCATTGATATGAGTAAAAGCAGGCTGTAGCGCTAAATCATCAGCCAAGCTTTGAGCATGTTTTTTGACAAGTTCATTAATGGCTTTGCGTACAGCTTCTGAGCCACCGTAGCGCTCACTGACTAAAAATTGCCAGTAATAAGGCTGATCACTGACCATATACAAGAACAGCTGAATGCTCTTAGCAATTTGGCGATCAAAGCTACGCTTGCGCCCAATCTGTAAGCTATCGCTTAGGATCGCCAGCGTACCGCCTAGCTCTTCTACCACCAATGCTCGACCAAGCGATTCCATGTCATCAAAATGCCGATAAAATGCGGTCGGCACCACGCCAACCTCACGCGTTACTTGCCGGAGGCTGATTGAGCTAAAAGACTGCCCTGTCATACATAAATCAAGCACGGCATTAAAAAAGGCGTGCCGAGTTTGAAGTTTCTTTTGTTCGCGACTGCTCATAATATTTCAAAATTGTCCAATAAGGGTTTATCATACTCATTTCAGCGTAAAAATACGACTGAAATACGCAACTTGTATTAATTTACTAGACCGGCACGGGTCTTTTAAACCATCGTACCCCAATGGCCTTGTAACTCTTGTGCCAATCGATACGCCTCATGATCATTCATCCCAGTGATAAAGTCCAATATATTTAAGATATTGTGATAGACATTATCTGATAATACCCGCCGATGCTCATCGAGATGTGGCTGTAACAACATTAGTAGGCGCTGCTGCTCAAAGGACATGGATTGAGGATCAGATGTTGCTCTACTACCTGTCCAAGCCAATGGCATAAAAGCATCTAATAAACGATGCAAGCATTGATTGGCCATTAGCTCCATTCGGACTTTGCTTGGGTGATTGAATATTTTCTCACGTGCCAACTGTTTGGCTTGGTTGATGCCACTTTGCACACTGATATCACAGTGGTCAAATAAACTGCCTTGCAGTGTACCAGCCAGCAATGCATCACTGTTGGCGACGAAAGCATCGGTCACCGTGTTTACCAAACGCATCATGGCACGGGCTCGCAATGAGGCTAAGCTCTGCCTCACAGACATGTGTACGGGCAGATTGATACTGCTAGGGCGCTCACCAATCAGCTCATAAAATATGGCGGCAACCTCACTATAGGTCAGCATATTGAGATTGATACCATCTTCTAAATCGATCAAGGCATAGCAAATATCGTCTGCTGCTTCTAGTAAATAAGCCAGCGGATGACGCGCAAAACCGTCGTGCTGTGTTGAACGTGGTAAATGCAAACAGGCTGCCAACTCTTCTAATTGTGCTGACTCACTATAAAAGCAGCCAAATTTTTGTACATTTTGATGGTGGTGTTTATCATTGACATCGTTGCTGTGAGAGGCAAGCCACGGATACTTCATAAAAGCGCCTAGCGTTGCACAAGTGAGACGCATACCACCTTTATCAGGATGGTGCTCATTACGCGCCAACAGTCGAAACCCTTGTGCATTACCTTCGTAGGCCAGCAAGTCCAAGCGCTCGTTGCTACTTAAATTTTGTAATATCGCTTGAGGGTCAGGTTGCCTAAACCAATCTCGAATGGCATACTCTCCCGCATGACCAAAAGGCGGGTTGCCAATATCGTGAGCGAGGCACGCTGCTTGTACAATGACACCGACATCGGCTGGCGATACGCCTGCTGGTAGACCGCTGGCCAATTTATCATGGAGCTTTTCTGCTGCCATCATTGCTAAAGAGCGTCCAATAGAGGAGACCTCAAGCGAATGAGTCAGACGCGTATGGATACCGAGCTGATTGGTTAATGGATGGACTTGGGTTTTTTGATTCAACTGCCGAAAGGAGTGCGAAAATACCAGTCTGTCGTAGTCTTTGTGAAACTGAGAGCGAGTACTTGTATTGGCGTTAAACTTTTTGGCAGCACCAAGACGTTGTGAGTTGAGGAGATGAGACCATTGTGTGGTAGGGGACGGCAAAGAGGTTGGTGTACTTAGCATATTGAAACATCCGAAACCAAGGGAGCCTCTAGCATAGCAAAATAGCGCCCTTGGTACAGATATATAGTCAGAGAACGACATTAAGATTTCTGGCAGTTAAAAAGCACTTCTTCCTTTTCGATAGCCACATTGCTGTCCAATGTTTTATTGAGCAATGTTGCTTTGTCACCATTTACTTGCCATATGATGCCATGGGTATCATCTAGGCCGATATCACTGGTATAGATGGTTTTTTCAGTACTGGCGTCGCTATCAGAGGTAGCGGTCAAATCGTATTCGATACCATCGATGAGTAGGTACACTGTCTGCAATGGAGCATCATCATGGTAAGACACGCCTATAGTAGCAGTAGGCTCACAAGAGAATGGTGTGCTGTTGCTGGCATGTTCTGCATGATCGTGTCCTGCATGCGCGCTTTCCTCGTGGCTATGACTTTCATGATTGTGTCCTTCATGACCTTGTTCCATAGCATCGTGCTCTTCATGAGCATGTTCAGCGTGATCGTCTACGGGTGTTACTTCTTCGGATACTACCGTATCACTTTCTGCATTAGGCTGACAGCCCAATAGAGAGCCTGTCATGATACTTCCTACAAGCGCAACACTGGCAAATCTAGAAAAAGAGAAATAGTCAGTCATAGTATAAGTCCTCAAATAGTAAAATAAAGATATGTTATAATATAACAACAAACAGACAAAATAAAGCCGATGCTGGAAAATATCCAACATCGGCTCATAAATTACGGTTTGTGCTTACCGTATTAAGGTTACACGTTAAAACGGAAATGCATGACATCACCGTCTTGTACGATATAAGTCTTGCCTTCTAGACGTGACTTACCAGCGGCAGCGGCGCCTTTTTCACCGCCATACTCGATAAAGTCATCATAAGCAATGACTTCGGCACGAATGAAGCCACGCTCAAAGTCAGTGTGAATCACGCCAGCTGCTTGCGGTGCGGTTGCGCCAACTGCAACCGTCCAAGCACGCACTTCTTTAACACCAGCAGTAAAGTAAGTCTGCATATCTAGCAAATCATAACCACCGCGAATGACTTGATCAAGTCCGGCTTCTTCCATATCCATCTCAGCTAAGAAGTCTTTTTTGTCGTCTTCATCAAGCTGAGCGATTTCAGATTCGATTTGGTTGCATAGCGCGATAACGATAGAATCTTCGCCAGTCGCATAGTTGCGTACCGCATCAAGGTAAGGGTTGTTTTCAAAGCCATCTTCACTGACGTTAGCGATATACATGGTTGGTTTTAGGGTGATTAAACCATAACTTCTGATAAGCTTTTTCTCATCAGCATCTAGGTTCGCTGCGCGTGCCGCTTTACCTTCTGCTAATAAAGGCTCAACTTTTTTAAAGATATCAAGCAATGCTTGCGCGTCTTTGTCGCCACCTTTAGCCTTCTTGGTTTGGTTGTGAATGGCACGCTCAACGGCCTCTAAATCTGCCAATGCCAATTCAGTATTAATGGTTTCGATATCATCAATCGGGCTGACGCGACCATCAACGTGGACGACGTTGTCATCATCAAAACAGCGTACGACGTGCGCAATCGCATCAGTCTCACGGATATTGGCTAGGAACTGGTTGCCCATGCCTTCGCCTTTTGAAGCACCAGCGACTAGACCTGCGATATCCACAAACTCCATTGTCGTTGGTAATACGCGCTCAGGCTTAACGATATCAGCCAGTTTCTTTAGGCGTGGGTCAGGTACTGGTACGATACCTGTGTTGGGATCTTTGGTACAAAATGGAAAGTTTTCAGCGGCGATACCCGCTTTGGTCAACGCATTAAACAAGGTAGATTTACCCACGTTTGGTAGGCCGACGATGCCGCAATTAAAACCCATAACAGTCTCTCAATATAGTAATAAAATCAGTTGGTATAAAGATTGGTTAAATGATAAATCAAAATTGGGCACATTGTAGCAAATTTACCTGAATAGGGGTGAGGTTGTTGTGTTGTATACTGAGATTTTGCGTTCGGTGATGACTGGTAATTTTGCTGTTTTCTCGATTATGGTAAGCTGTGCTATAAAAGGATAGTTTGGCTTGTAGGCGTATGACAGGTAAGCGCCTACGACTCGTTACACTGTACGAGTAATCTTCATTATGAACACCAAGCGCTCTCAGTCAAATCTGCAAAACACTATGTATAAATGCGCCGTCTCGATAAAGGCCGCTAAAATAAAATGAAAGGCAAAACCTTATAATGACTACCACGATCTTTGACACGCACCACTACAATTATCCGCAGAACTTCATTGAGATTAAGCCTAAGCTGGCGCGTCTGGAAAAGGCGATTAAAAAGCTAGAGGCAAATTTAATCGATGCTAATAATGCTGCAAATATTGAGCTGTTAAATGAAAGGCTGAATAGTGAATTAGGATTAAAAGTAGACTATGCCCGTGAACTAAATCCTGACCAGTTATTAGCAGCCACAACTATCGAAGGCAAGGTGCTAGTCATTGCTGGTGCAGGCTCTGGCAAGACTAAAACGCTCACGTACCGTACCAGTTATTTATTAGAGAACGGGGTCACGCCCAAAAGTATCTTGCTACTGACTTTTACGCGTAAAGCAGCGAATGAAATAAAAGGTCGCGCCAAAACCTTACTTGCGAATACCTTATTTGATAAACAGTCTGATGAAGACTTGGTAAAGGATAAGCTGCCAACTGATAAACGGCTCAACGATATCACCAGTGGTACTTTTCACTCATTCTGCAATATGCTGCTGCGTCAATATTCAGGTTTATTGGGCATTAATCCGCGATTTACGATTTTAGACACGGGCGATAGCGAAGATGCCATCGACTTAATTCATAAAGAAAAGAAGTATCCTGCGCAAACCAAAAGCCAAGCCTTTCCGCGTAAGAAGACACTGCAAAATATCATCTCTAGCTCTCGGAATAGACGCATTCATATCCGCGATTTAATCGAAAGCAGTTATCCTGATATCGCCGTACATATTCCGATTATCGAACAATTGGCGGTCGATTTTCATGAGTATAAGCGTGCCAATCACCTCTACGACTTTGATGATATTATCAGTCAGGTCGTGCGTCATTTGAAGACGAATGATACCTTTCGCCAAATGCTACAAAACCAATATCGCTACATTATGGTTGATGAATATCAAGACACCAATATTCCGCAAAAGCAGCTGATAGATTTGATTAGTAAACCTGAGTCGGTATCGCTGATGGTCGTTGGTGATGACAACCAGAGTATTTATGCTTTTCGCGGTGCCAATTACGAAAACATTCTGTTATTCGGTGAGACCTATCCCGATGCCAAGCTGATTAAGCTCGAGCAAAACTATCGCAGTACGCCTGCTGTTTTAGATTATATCAATGCTTTGTCCGTGCAAATCACGCTAGGTTATCAAAAACAATTGTACTCTGGTGCATCGATAAGTGGGCATAAGCCAGTGTTTAGCCGCCTAAGTAATGAGACAAAAGAAGCCAAGTATATCGCCGATAAAATCATCGAGCTAAAGTCAGATCATGATTATGATGATTTTGCGGTACTGTGTCGCACATCCTTTCAATCTAACTATGTCCAGCTAGAGTTTATGGAGCGTCATATTCCATTCATTGTGGTGGGCGGTATCAAGTTCATTGAAAGGCGACATATCAAAGACGTTTTGGCCTTTGTTAAAGTCCTCTATAACCCGAATGATACGATTGCATGGCATCGTATTTTAACCTTATTCCAAGGCGTGGGAATAGTCACCGCGACGCGTTTGACCCAAGCGATTAATGCCGATAACAACTCCTTTGAGCCATTACTTACGGCGAAGTTTGCTAAAAAAAGTATACAGCTTGAACCTTTATACAATACGCTCACTAAAGCAAATCAAGCTGAATCCGTCGAGACGGTCATTGAGCTGATTTTAGAGTTCTATATTCCTGTCCTAAAAACGATTGAGGAAAATTGGCGAGAGCGCAAGGAGGACTTTCGTGTGCTCAAAAATTTGGCAATAGAACACAGTAGCCTTGATAACTTCTTAGAAAATTTGGCACTCGATCCGCCTAACGATTCGGTCGCAGCCATGGAGAAACCAGAAGATAATGACACAGATAAAGTGACGATTTCGACCATTCACAGTGCGAAGGGGCTGGAGTGGCCAGTGGTGTTTGTTAACTCATTGGTCGATGGTATCACGCCGCACTATCGCTCTTTGGATGACTTTGAGGCGCTAGAAGAGGAGCGTAAGTTATTTTATGTTGCTTGTAGTCGGGCCAAGAGCCAATTATTTTTAACCGCTCCCGATTATTTTTCAAGTTACTCAGGATACTTCGATAAAGTCTCACGCTTCATCGCAGAGCTATCTGCTGATGAGGTAACGGTCGAGACAATTAAAAAGACTATAGATGAGAGTGATGATCCAGTATGGTGGTAAGTAGTTTTTTCATATTCAAGCTCTTAAATTTGTTTATAGTCGTTCAGTCTTTGACAGTTTTAAAGATACATCACCAATCAAAAGAAATGGTGATGATACTTATGATGTCTAACCAATCAGAGCGTAATGTTTCTTTATGACATAGACTTACTAAAATTAGCCACACAACGTGCAGAAGTGAAAGCATTTTGATTCACATTAGTATCATCAGATATTAGAGGCGGGTTTGGTTGTTTCTGAAATCGCTTAATGGTAACTGCACCTCCCGCATGTACATTACCTGCTGAGCCTTCAGTAGCAGTCACACCTCGTAATACTTTCTCAGTGCCTGTCTCTGATCCTTGCGGGTTATGCTCTGGACTATTAGTATAATATTCTGGATCGTACCAATCGATCATCCATTCGTAGTTTTGATTGACTAAATCATAGAGTCCTAGAAGATTAGGAGGATAGAATCCCAACATAGGAACCGCTAAAGAAGTATTATATTTATTGCTAAACTTACTTTGCTCTTCATACGTCCACATATTACGTCCAGGATCTATCTCTCCCGTATCGGTTGGAAATAATATATATTGTCCGCGATTACGCGCAGCATATTCCCACTGTGCTTCGGTTGGCAGGCTCATGGGTACATCTAGCTGTTGACCTAACCATTGACAGTAGTGCTGTGCCGTTTGCCAATTAATACCAGCTGCTGCATTCGGTTGGCGTATCTCTATTGTTATAGGTTGCATTCCCTCTTCATCTTGCCCTGTTGCCATACTATAGATATCAAAGTCGCTATAGGTTGCCTTGTAGGCATTCATACTAAAGCTATCAAGCGTCACTTTATGCAGCGGTTTATTATCAGATTGTCCAGTTAAGGGCAAGCCATCGGTCCAGTCGAGCTTAGGACCAAAATCACCCATCTCAAAGCTGCCACCTTCAATAAAGCGCATATTGGCTTTTTGCTTCGCTAAAAAGTCGTCTAACTGTTGTTGTTCAGCATCGGTTAAATTGCTACGGGTTTGCGGAACACCATTACTATCTGCCGTTGCTACAGCCTCTTTAGCGCAGGCAGTCATAGTAAATAGCGGCATAATAAATAAAGATACGAATAGAGGCTTAAGCGTCATAATAAGCTACAGTGATATTTTGTTGAGAATTAAGAAGGATTATACTAATAATTTAATGGGGTTGTCTGAGTGTAAATATTAAACTACTGTCGATATATTTCGGGTTAATAAAGAGGTTCAAAAACACCGGCGCGTAGTACGATATATTTATCAATCGTGGTAATGTCAATGACTATGAATTTTATACAGCCAAAAATCCGCAACGCTTCGATGTCAGTATCTTAAACTCTAGAGACAAACCAGCTGATGGTATTTACCAAGCTTAAGGTATACCGCAATAAAAAAGTGTTGCACAAGTGATTAGTTTATCGCTTGTGTACTATTAGCCACGCAGCGAGCTGAGGTACTATAATCATAATTGCTCTTACCTTCGTGCTCTTTCTTTTCAGACTCATCAGTAGGCGTAGTTGGCAAACGTTTTATTCGCATGATAGTAATTGACCCATTGGCTAGAATGTTTTGTGCCGAACCCCAATCAGCATTGACAGAGCGTACCACTTTCTCCGTTCCTGTCTTAGGGCCTTGCGGATTGTGTTCAGGACTATTGGCATAATAATCCTCGCTATACCAGTCAGTCATCCATTCAAGATTTTGATTGGTCATGTCATACAGTCCTAATGGATTCGGCGGGTATAAACCGACAGTAGTTATAGCTAGGCTGGTTCGATACTTATCTGAAAGATTTGACTTTTCATCAAACGTCCATATATTACGCCCACCGTTTATGTGACCGTTATCAGTTGGGAACAGTACATACTTACCACGATTGCGTGCGGCATATTCCCACTGTGCTTCAGTCGATAGATTCATGGGTACGTCCAACTGCTGCCCGAGCCATTGGCAGTAATTTTGGGCCGTCTGCCAATTGATGCCAGCAGCGGCATTATCAAGGCGTACCTTAATGTTGTATTTTTGCATTCCTACTTTTTCTTGTCCCGTTGCCATACTATAGATATCGAAGTCACTATAAGTCGCTTTATAAGCATTCATGCTAAAACTATCGAGCGTAACCTTGTGCAGTGGTTTATTGTCTCTTTCGCTCCTAATAGGACCGCCACCATTGATAGTCACTTTAGAGCCGAAGTCGCCCATCTCATAGCTACCGCCTTCGATAAAACGCATATTCGTTTTTTGCTGCGCTACAAAGTCTGCTAACTGTTGCTGCTCTTCTGTAGTGAGATCAGCTTTGGTTTGCGGCACACCATCGCTATCCACCGAAGTCGCAGGTTCTTTGGCACAAGCAGTTATGGCAAATAGCGGTAAGATAAACAAAGATACGAATAAAGGCTTAAGCGTCATAATAAGCTACAGTGATGTTTTGTTGTGAATTTAGAAGGATTATACTAACAATTTGATGGGATTGTCTGAGTGTAAATATTAAACTACTGTCGATATATTTCGGGTTAATAAAGAGGTTCAAAAACACCGGCGCGTAGTACGATATATTTATCAATCGTGGTAATGTCAATGACTATGAATTTTATGCAGCCAAAAACCCGCAGCACTTTGATGTTAGTATTTTAAATCCAAGAGACAAACCAGTTGATGGCATCTATCATGCTTAAGATATGTTTCGACGCTAACATATTGCACAAATAATTAATTGAGCGCTTGCTGCCTATTAGCGACACAGCGAGCTGAAGTTTGTCGGTTAGGGTTTATTCTTGGGTTATCATCTATCAATGGTGGATTAGGTAAACGCTTGATGCGCATTAATGTAATACTCCCATTGGCCCTTACATTCTGTGCATCTCCCCATTCAACATTGACAGAGCGCACCACTTTTTCAGTGCCTGTCTTAGGGCCTTGGGGATTATGCTCAGGGCTATTGGCATAATAATCCTCGCTATACCAGTCGGTCATCCATTCGTTATTCTGGTTGGTCAGATCATAAAAACCTAATGGACTGGGCGGGTACAGACCTACAATAGGTACCTTAAGAGTAGTATCATATTTACTTGATAATTCATTCAACTCATCGTATGTAGCTATATTACGTCCACCGTTTATCCATCCGTTATCGGTTGGGAATAGCACATATTTGCCACGATTACGTGCGGCATATTCCCATTGTGCTTCCGTTGGCAAGCTCATTGGTACGTCCAACTGCTGACCGAGCCATTGGCAGTAATTTTGGGCCGTTTGCCAGTTGATACCAGCTGCAACATCAACTCCACGTACTCTAGTATTATTTTCTTGCATTCCTACTTTTTCTTGTCCCGTTGCCATACTATAGATATCGAAGTCACTATAAGTCGCTTTATAAGCATTCATGCTAAAGCTATCGAGCGTTACTTTATGAAGTGGCTTATTGTCACTTTCACTCCTGATAGGACCACCATCATTGATAGTCACTTTAGAACCAAAGTCACCCATCTCATAGCTACCGCCTTCAATAAAGCGCATATTCTCTTTTTGCTGGGCTACAAAGTTAGCTAGTTGCTGCTGTTCAGCATCGGTTAAATTGTCTCGAGTTTTCGGGATGCCGTCGCTATCAACCGAAGGCTCTTTGGCATAGGCAGTCATAGTAAATAGCGGCAAGATAAACAAAGATACGAATAAAGGCTTAAGCGTCATAACAGGCTACAGTGATATTTTGTTGAGAATTTAAGGAAATTATACTAATAATTTTATGGGATTGTCTGAACATAAAAAGCGAATTAATATCGATATTTATTAAGTTGATAAAACACAATTCCAAAGTATGATATCTGGTGCCTTATCGTCATCCAGTATTTATCAAGCAACGGTTGTAGAGCACTGTTCAGTATCTGTAGATGATTCATACTCGTTTTTCAATGTTTGAGCCTGACTTTGATATCGTTTATGTTCCTGATATTTAAGTGTCTACCAACTCGCTGGATACGACTATCTTTTACGGTTTATAATTCTTCAACCGTAGTGACGATTCTAGATTCAACATACGAGCTGCTATGTGCCGTGTCGGTAGTGATTGGATAAATCTCTAAGCGTTCCAATTCTGCTAATAAATCTTGGATGACTTCTTTTTTACGAGTGACAAAAGTAGAGGCAAAGCAGCGCCAAAATTTCCAGCCAGCACGCTCCAAAATACGCTGACGTTGCATATCGCTGTCCCACTTATCAGAGCCATGATATCTATCACCATCACATTCAATGGCTAGGCTGTTGTCGTTTTCACCTTCGACTACCATATCGATTCGGTAGGCACCTGCTTTAACCTGTGGAACCACTCGATAGCCTCTCTCCACCAGAAGATCAAAGACTTCCGTTTCAAAGGGAGACTCACATTTTTGACGCGAATCAGAGACTTCTTCCTCATCTTGCATGAATGGTGCTTGAAAGTGTTTAATAAGCTCTGCTCGGTAGTAATCGGCTTGGCTTAGTTCATCCAGTTCAATACTACGTACTAAATACATTCTATCGCGCGCTCTTGAAGCAGCGACATTCATCCGCTGGGCGAAAGTGTCTCTCGTTTGTGCATGGGCCGCTCCGGGTACCACTACCAATGACAAAAACATGATATCGCGCTCTTTACCTTGAAAGGTTCTGGCATCACCGCAAGCGATGTCAAAAGCAGTCATTACCGCTTCATCTAGTTCTTTGTTGAGTATCTCCATAATATTATGTGCTTGCTTATTGCCTAGCAACGAGACAACACCGATGGTTTTACCTTTGTAAGCTGGATCAGAAACGATGAACTTGATTTCATCGACGATAAATCTGACTTCTGAAGGATTAATATCAGAGCCTTTAAGACGATAGCCATCGGTGACATAAACATCAATCAATGGTGGGTCTAAGCGCTCTGAGGGTTTTGCTTTACGCAAAGGTATCAGCTCATGATTGTAAAACTCACGTTTTGAGAACTCAATAATAGGTGCAACACTGCGAAAATGTTCTTTTAGCATCACACTGCTATCTGCAAAAACGACTTTGAATAAATCGTAGATTGAACGATCAGGTGACATTTGTGAGCGATAAACAGGGACTTGATTGCTCAAATACTGTGCCATCAGGTTACGAATTTTTTCGATATCGAGACCGACGCCTTCTGGCGACACTTGCTTATCGTCACCAACGATTAGCACTTTTTTGGCTCTCATAATGGCTGGCAATGCCGTTAAGTCAGATTGAGAGGCCTCATCGATGATAACCAAGTCAAAACTGCCAAATTCTGCTGGCAAGGATTCAGAAATGCGATAATGCGGCATAATCCAACACGGGATAGCAGCACTTGCTCCTGCAGAGGCTTCGCGCGCTTCACTGCGATAATAGTGCGCTCCTTTACCGGTTCCTTTACCGATACGCATAATAGCAGAGCGGTATTTTTCTAAAGAGGCTCTCACGTTTGGTGTCGCATTTTCTGCAACTTTTAGCCATGCTCTTTTGGTAATTGCTTCTTGATAGAGTCTAGTTAAGTTTACTTCTAAATTGCCACGAGTTTTGGCCAGTTGAACCAACTCTTTGCGACCATCGATGCTGTCTATAAAGCTGGTCAATCTAGCAATTCGCCAAATCTGCTGCCAGTTATCAGGCAGTAAGTCGTCAGGTTGCAAGTTATCCGACATATATGTGTCTTGAGGGTTATGACAAGGTTCATAACGCAATTTCTTTGCCCAAAGTGGCGCACCACTGTCTTCTATAAGCTGAGTAACAGCAGTGACTGTCTGTAAGTCTATTGCAAGGTTATTCACGCGTTGCAGCTCATTCAGCAGCTCTTGATAGTCTGTTTGTAATTCATCGTCAGATAAACTCGGATCACCAATATTTTGAGTGACAAAAGCCGTCATTTTTTCACTAATATTGCCTTTACAGTCAGCGAGTTTATTAAGTAAGGTCTCTTTTAACGTGAGACTTTCAGCCAGACTATGTCTTTTTAAATGTTGTGTAAGAACAATTTCAATCTCAGCCAAAATACCTGTGTCATAAGATGCTGCAGAAATAACACTCCAATCTGTGAATATAGTGCTTAAGGCCTGTTTGATACTGTGTTGTAAGTTGTTACTATCAATGATTTCATCGTATAGATGAACGGCTGAATGTAACGCAGACAGATTATTAGGTAATACCTCAAATATTGGTAAGGAAAGCTCATTTGATAGGGCGTTCCATCGAAGGATAAGTGCTTGAGATTTTTTTCTAAACGCTATAAAGCTAGATATATACTGCCAGTCTGCCGTACTTGATGGTGCTGACGAGACTATCGTAATAGACTCAAGGCTTTTCTTTTCAGCAGATTTGCCAAAAATCCCAGCGAGACCAAATGGCTTTTTGCCTTCAGATAAATTTTTCACCGCGTCAACGAGCTCTGGATTTTTATCAAAAGCATCAGCCATTGTAATAGGTTTGGTTAAATAAATGGTTCTCTCATCAAAAAGCACTTTGATTTCATCGTTCAGTATAGTGAGATGAGCGATGATGTCTTGCTTAGTCTCGTTAGCTAGATGCTGCTGAATATCCGTCGTCCAGCCCTGCCCAGCCGCGACAATTTTTTGTAGCAGGTCAGTCAAACGAGATGTACTAGCAGTGATTTCCTGAGCAATATTTATCGTACTAGCACTATCATTGATTAAGCTTGGTAGCGCTCCTTGCTGTTCAGCTGCTTGCGACTCATTGAGATAGCTCAAATCCTTATGAAGTTGCTTGATAGCGTTGGTAGGCGGCATGTCTGCAATGTCAGGAATTTTTTTATTAAGATAACCCAAATCATTGCGGAGATTTACTCTTGCATCTTTTAGCGCTGTGATATCAGCATGAGTAAATCGAGGTTTAAAGGTCTCTTCGATACCCAACTTATCGGGAAAGCTTTCGGTAAGCTGTCTGTTTTGAGCAACCTCAGTCGCAGCATCTATGGGCTTGATCGTTTCATTGTCGATAGTGATGTCATCAAGGTTTAACCGTGCCCAAGCCGTGATTTTATGATCAGTGCTTGCGAGCTGTGCATGAATGGTGTCAATTTGATTGTCAAACATGACAATGTCTTTTTTGTAGGCCTCGCGATTGATACTAGATACTTCGCTCGATATTTTTTTGATGGTATGTTCAAACTGCTTTAACCCTTCGTTTTCACTGGTCAGTAGGCTAACGGCGAGCGGGCGAATAGATTCAGGCAGTTGTCCTTGTAGTACCTTTAGCGCGGGGTCTTTCATCGACGTGACTAATACTCGCTTACCCAGCGCTAAGTAATGACAAATGACATTGGCAATGGTGTGGGTCTTACCTGTGCCGGGCGGGCCTTGAACGACCACCCCATCGTGAACATCTAGCTGCTGTATGATTTGTACTTGTTCATCGTTGAACGCTTTGGGGAAATATAGCTCGGCTGGCGTGCCGATATAGCTATCACTGCCACTCACCATAGACAAACCACGATAAGCAGGCAGTATATATTCTTTGTTTTCTGTAGCAGGCTCTGTCAGCATTGCCTTAAGGGCGCTCGGTAAATCAATGTCAGTGACGGATTCTAGCTGAATGGATAAGTTATTTAAGTCTTGCAAAAAGATATTGTTACTTCTAGGACGCGCCATAATGACCCATGTGTCAGTAACAATCAGGTTGTTTTGCGCTTTAGGGATTTTTCGATCATCTGCACTAGTATGATCTGGTTGATAAACGCCAGAGGAATCAAGCAAAGTAACGGCTGACTTTAAGATAGGCTCATAGCTACTTGGCAAAAAAGGACTTAAGGACACATCTTCTGAATCATAAAAATCTTTGCTGTTCTTTAATAACTTAGCCAAACCCTGATTTTCTTCTATAGAAAAAGGCTCCGTTTCAAGCGTGGGAGCAGATAAGGTAGGCTTGATGAGTAATGCCATTGTCTTTTGATCTAATGTGATTTCAACAGATTGCGTCAATAGTGGATACTTTATCTGTTTACTACTTTGCTCATCGTCCGTGCTTTTTTGTATGGCAATACCCACACCCCACACCAACTCTAACTGTGCATCAGCGAGATTGCCCTGAAGCTGTTGGTTAAGCATGAATAGACTGGAATACAAAGCAATGCTTTGGCGAACGAGTTTCTCTTCTGCTAGCCAAGGTTTCCAAACGTCTTTGAGGTATGTATTGAATTCATCTCGTACAGCATCTCTTGCAGGAAAATCTCTTAAATAAATCTCTGCTTGTAATGGCTCCTCTACCTCTAATGATTCATTTGTATAATTATTTTCAACTTCAAACGGAGTGAATACGTCTGTAGCGCCCGAGGACAACAGACCATCATCTATGAATGATTGCACAGATGTCTTTTCTTTTAGTGACGGTGGTTCGTTAAATTTGGCTGGAAATACTAACCAATGTGCTAACAGTGAGCTACTAGGTTTAGGTGCTGAGTTTTCACGCAATCGCTCTAAACGAAGCCAAACGTCCTCTGAGGTATCGTCGGCGATGTTAAGGTTGATACCCGGTAAGCCTAATAATTGCTCCTCAGTACAAGTGAAATCACTGTGTTTAGCAAAATCTTGAGTAGGCGCTTTTTTCATCAAAGCACACTGCTTGATGAACTCAATTTGAGAGGCCAGTCTTTGTGCGTAAATACTCATTTGTTAAACCTTCTAAATCATCAAAATATTAGCCCTGACCTCACTGGCACATCATAAATACTGTTTATCAAATTTTATAATTAAAATGCTTAGGCGGCTGATCATTTCTAAATTAAAAAAAGACCAAACTATAGCACAGAAATTGATAGCACTAAGTCGCATCTAGTATTTTTAAAAATGATGGCTAATCATTACTATTTTATCAACCAAACTCTCATTATTCCTATCAAAAATACCTTTTCAAAAACCCCATAACCAAAAGTATTTAATAGCAAAAATATTTATGAGATTGGGGTTTAATATTCAGCTCAATGCGTTACTATTACCACCTTATTCCGTTAGACCCTCATATTTGATACTTTGTATTAACACCATAAGAAAAGGATAGGTTATGCGCTATGAAGTGATCGTTATCGGTGCAGGTATGGTTGGCACGTCAGTCGCGTGGCATTTACAAAAAAATAATTCAAAAGTGCTGATGTTAGACAAGAAGTTGCCAGGGTCAGAGACCTCGTATGGCAATGCAGGATTGATTCAGCGCGAAGCCATTCATACCCATCCTTTTCCTCGTCAACTGACTGAGATGATCCGAGTATTGCCGAACCAAGGCACTGATATTCGCTATCGTATCCCAGCAATTTTGCGTTATCACCAAGCGCTGCTACAGTACTGGAAATACTCTACGCCCGCTTCGGTCAAAAAAATAGAATCAGAATGGCAGACGTTGATCGCGCATTGTACCAGTGAACATCAAACGATGATTTCAGCCTCTGGTGCTGACGAGCTAATTACTCGTGATGGCTGGTTGCAATTGCATCGTTCTGAAGACACCTTCAAAGAAGCACAAGCATCAGCCATTGATGCGCGCAATCAAGGCGTGGAGCATAATGTACTAAACCTTGAAGCGCTAAAAGCCATGGAGCCTAGCGCTAATTTTGAAGGTTTCGTTGGTGCGATTCATTGGAAAAACTCTTGGCAAGTGTCAAACCCAAGCTCCCTCGTAAAAGCCTATGCGAAAAATTTCCAAGAGATGGGCGGTACAATTAAAGAGAGCGATGTAAAAGAAATCGTACAAGATGGTGAAGGTTGGAAAATCATCACTGATAATGACACTTATTATAGTGATAAGTTGGTCATTGCAGCGGGTCCATGGTCGAATGACTTGATCAGACCACTGGGTTACAATCTGCCATTGTTCCCAATGCGTGGTTATCATCAGCATTTCAAAGTAACAGAAAAAAATACCATCAATCACAGCATGTTCGATATGGACAAAGGCTTTGTGATGGGTCCAATGCAGCAAGGCATCCGTATCACGACTGGTGCTGAGATGACTACGATGGATGCACCAAAGAACTTTGGTCAATTAAAAACGGTTCTGAAGCTGGCAAGAAAAATCTTACCATTAGAAGATGCGGTTGAGAGTGAAGCATGGGCAGGATCACGTCCTTGTATGCCTGATATGAAGCCAGTTATTGGTCCTGCAGACAAGCATGAAAAACTATGGTTTGCCTTTGGTCACAGTCATCAAGGCTTTACTTTAGGGCCTATGACAGGACGTCTCGTTGAAGAGATGATTCATGACAAGCCATTATTAGTAGATGTTGCGCCATTCAGTGCCCAGCGTTTTTCTAATTAACAGCGCATTTGACAGATTTAGCACAGACTTAAATTAATAAATTGAAGGTATATAACATGATAAAGAAGCTGCATAGCAATCAACGTATGAGCAAAACTGTAATCCATAATCAGACTATTTATTTATGTGGTCAGGTAGGTAATGCAGAAGACGAAATCAAAGCGCAAACATTGACTTGTTTGGAAAAAATCCAAACGTTGTTAGAAGAAGTGGGTAGCGATAAATCAAAACTACTATCAGTAACGGTTTGGATAAAAGACATGGCTGACTTTGCTGCTATGAATGAAGTCTATGACCAGTGGTTTGAAGGCATTCAGCCGCCAGCTCGTGCTTGTGGCGAGTCTGCATTGGCACGTCCTGAGCTGTTGGTTGAGATGATTGCCATCGCCGCTGAGTAATAGTCTGATCTTAGTAGTTGTATTAAATAAAAAAGGCCATGATAGCGATATCATGGCCTTTTTTTGTTTTCCTGTTTTCTCATAGATTGGTTGTGAGTATATTTTTATAAGCTATCAAAGTAGATTAAGTTATATTTATTCAACTTATGTTTTATAGGGCGTGTTGAACATTGGGAATAAAATAGTAGCAAAAAAATAGCAAACGGTTAGTCTTTAAGTTCTCACACAAAAAAGACATCGTTTGCTATGCCTCGTACAATGCTCAAAGATCAACACTGGACAAGACTAAGACCTATATTACTCTATGACAAAGGGAATCTTAGACAAACCTTTGAAGGCGTATTATATCGGATGCGTGTTGGCTGTCCTTGGCGTGATCTGCCACCTTACTTTGGTAAGCCTAATACCGTCTACAAGGCTTATCAGCGCTGGTTTCGTAGCAATAAACTGATTGCACTGTTCGCTTTATTAACTAAAGACTCAGACTGTGAATGGGTGTTTATCGATGGCACACACATTAAAGCACATCAGCACAGTAATGGTAGCAATGAGGTGGAACAAGCCATTAGTAAAAGTGTGGCAGGACGCGCAACCAAGATTCATTTAGCAGTTGATGCTCATGGCAACCCTATTACTTTTATCCTATCAGATGGCACGACTCACGATGTAAAGGTGGCTCCAGACTTAATTGATGAGATTAATTTAAGTAGTACAGACATACTATGTGCCGATAAGGGCTATGATTCTGATCCACTGCGAGCGCATATTGAACGAGCAGGTTGCTTCAATAATATTCCTCGAAAACAGAATACTAAGTCCACCAATAACCATATGGACTGGCACTTGTACAAGGCTCGACACTTAGTAGAAAATGCTTTTGCTAAGTTAAAAAACTACAGGGCGGTTGCAACTAGATTTGATAAGCTCAAGCAAAGTTATGAGAATACGGTGGCTCTCGCTTGTGCTTATCTTTGGTTGAAACTTTGAATGTTCAACACGCCCTAATATTATGTGTTTCTCACGTTACCTGTTATTATAAGCCAGCAACAATTCTGAGACAGTTAATATATATTGAGAACTTGTAGAGTGCTTTAGCACTAATAGCAGCAATATTATGACTCTCTTTTTTAGCTAATTATAAGTTTGCCTTTTATTAAAGTTTTTGAGGAAATTCACGTGGAATTCATAGGTGTTATTTTACTTGTCATCGCAAGCATCATGTGCATTATTTATAGCATTAAGTTAATTATTATAGCCTTCCAAGAGTCGGTACTCTGGGGGCTGTTATATCTATTTCTTCCATTTGCCAATTTATACTTTATTATCACTCGCTGGGCAGAGTGCAGTTCACCATTTTTGAGATCACTCATAGCCGTTGCATTTATGATTGTGGGCGCTTTGATGGCTTCATAATAATAGCAACGCCATCTTTCTTTAGTCAGAGTATTTTCGTCAAACAGTTAACATCCTTTCCATACGGCTTGACGCTTTTCAATAAAGGCGTCAATACCTTCACTCACATCGTCTGCCATCATATTACAAGTCATCACTTCACTGGCATAGTCATAAGCATCTTCGACGCTCATATTCAATTGCTTATAAAACATATCTTTGCCAGTTCTTACCGCTACTGGAGATTTGGTAGTAATCGCCGTTATCAACGATTGCAAGACTTGCTCTAATTGATCTGCTGGGGCTACTCGATTGATTAATCCATATTGTAAAACAGTATGTGCATCGATAAACTCACCAGTAATGAGCATCTCAAACGCTTGCTTACGAGGTAGGTTGCGACTGACTGCAACGGCAGGCGTAGAGCAAAAAAGCCCAACGTTTATCCCTGAAGTGGCAAATTTGGCTTCATCAGCGGCAACGGCTAAATCACAGGCGGCAACCAGTTGGCACCCTGCTGCTGTCGCGATGCCTTGCACTTTTGCAATCACGACTTGCGGCATACGATTAATAGTGAGCATCATGTGACTGCATTGTTGGAATAGGGCGCGCTGAAAGGCTTCATCTGAATGTGCGCGCATCTCTTTTAGATTGTGACCGGCACAAAACGCTTTACCATTTGCTGCAATGACGACTACACGGATATTGTCATCTTGAGCGATACTGTCCAGTTCCGCTTGTAGCGCAGAGAGTAGCTCAACGGATAAGGCATTGAATTGCTTTGGTCGGTTTAAGGTGAGAGTGACCACGCCACTTTTTCTATCGTCTTTTCTAATAACGGGAAAGTCATCCATGTCTAAGGCAACGTCAGAGTTTGTCATTTATCATCCTTGATAATGGGTTGTTTCGTTTGGTAGATGCTATGTATAGCTACCTAAATAGTAGCATGGCTTACCTCTTATATAATAGGTTGCTCATGTAGAAAGCAGACAAATAAAAATAGCGATCTCATATTCTGAGGTCGCTATTGGTTTATCAGTTAGATACAAGTCAAGGCTGTATTAAGCTGTATTTATCTTAAGCTTAGTACGCGCCTTCGCTATAGATAAGCTCGTAGCTGTGGCTATAAATCTCGACGATGTTGCCGAACGGGTCTTCCATATAAATCATGCGATATGGCTTTTCACCAGGGTAGTAGTAGCGTGGTTTTGCCATACGTTTTTTACCGCCTGCTGCAACTATGCGCTCAGCCAGCTCTTCAACATTTGGATCTTGAACGCAGAAGTGAAAGATACCTGTTTTCCAATACTCAAAGTTGTTTTCAGGGTTTTCTTGATTTTTAAATTCAAAAATCTCAACACCGATACGGTCACCAGTAGATAGGTGAGCAATACGGAAACTGCCCCAACCTGAACCGAATACTTCAGTACACATCTCACCAATCGGGCTATTATCTTCAACAATCTCAGTAGGCTCCATGATGGTGTACCAACCCATCACTTCAGTATAAAATTTTACGGCGGCTTCTAGGTCGGGAACTGAAAGGCCGATGTGCGAAAAACTCCTTGGATAAACGTTGTTCATAGCTTTTGCTCCTGTTAGTTGTACTCTTATTTAACGTGAGGCCAGTATACAAACATACGATTATTATGTAAAATTATCAAATATTATATAAATAATTATGTATCGTAATGATAAATATCACATGGTTGCGCACTTTTTGTGCGCTTGCCGAGTTCGGGCACTTTACTCGTACGGCTGAACGCTTACACATGACCCAATCTGGCGTGAGTCAGCACATACGTAAGCTAGAAGATCAATTGGATACAGACTTACTGATTCGTCAAGGAAAGCAGTTTTCACTGACCAATGCAGGTGAACAGCTCTATAAAGAAGCAGGGGAGATATTGCAGCGCTTATCAAATCTGGAGCAGCGCATCGGTGAAGATCCTCATTATGAAGGGTTGGTACGTTTGATGTCGCCTGGTAGTGTGGGACTCAAGCTATATTCGCAGCTTTTGACCTTACAACAGCAGCATCCAAAGCTAGTGATTGATTATCGCTTTGCTCCAAATTCTGATATAGAGAAGGCACTGGCAAGCCATGAGATTGACATTGGCTTTATGACGGATGTCTCAGATGATGAGACAGTCAGTTGTAAGTCTATGGCTCAAGAAGCGCTAATATTAGTGACACCTTCAACTACGGTAGAGCCGAGCTGGGAGCATCTCACCGAGCTTGGCTTTATTGATCATCCAGATGGTGCCCATCATGCAGGTATGCTGCTAAGCGCTAATTATCCTGAATTCCAGCACATCAATGATTTTGAGAAAAAAGGCTTTTCGAATCAGATAGGATTAATCTTAGAGCCAGTGAGTAGGGGTATAGGCTTTACCGTGCTACCTGCGCATGCAGTGGCTGCTTATCAAAAGCCTGAGCTTATTAAAAGCCATCATCTGCCTGTTGCCGTTAGCGAGACGCTATATCTTGCGGTAAGACGACAGCATGCACTCTCTAATAGAATGCACACGGTCATTGATGAAGTAAAAAAATGGTTATAGCATTGATACATGAATAATTAGCCTTACATTTTGTTTGTCATACAGTTTGGCTAGCAACAGTATCTATATATGAACGTGAAACACGCCATAATTTATTTAGATATATTTTCGATTTATGCTACATCTATGGACTCATAATGAATATACAGCTATTAAAAAAGACATACTTTAATATCGTAATGATTTATATGATAGCTGGACTATCAATACCTGCTATTGCCGAAGATTCAGTGTTGATAAGTGATTTGGCTACTATTGAGTCGCTTGCACGGCAAGGAAATGCTATTGCTCAGTATAATTTGGGAGTTATGTATGCAGCAGGTTCAGATGTCGAGCAAGATAATGTCAAAGCTTTTGAGTGGTTGAATAAAGCTGCCAGTCAAGGATTAGCTGAAGCGCAATATAATATCGGCGTTATGTACGATCAAGGTATAGCCGTACCACAAAGCCATGAAAAAGCCTTTACCTACTATAGCCATTCTGCTAAACAAGGCTATAGCAGAGCCCAATATAATCTTGGTAATCTTTACTCTAAAGGTGAAGGTGTCGTTCAAAACGATATCAGCGCCCTTGAACATTGGCAACAGGCAGCGGCGCAAAATAACAAGTTAGCACAGTTTAATTTAGGAATTGCTTATGCCGATGCTAAAGGTGTCCCCAAAGATAATATAGCAGCGTTTAAATGGTACAAAAAATCTGCTGAACAAGGCGTTGCTGGTGCTCAATTTAATTTAGGTGTTCTGTATCAGCAGGGTCAAGGGGTTTCTAAAAATAACGTAAAAGCGGCTGAATGGTTCGAAAAAGCAGCTAAGCAAGGCATGGCAGAAGCTCAGTTTAACCTTGGTTTTATGTATTACAAAGGCGAGGGTGTAAAATTAGACTATAGCAAAGCAGCGCATTGGTTTGAAAGCTATAGTCAGCTAGGATATCAAGACGTGCAAAATGAGTTAGCAAAAATTTATATTCTAAGTGATGGTGTCTATGGCGATAGAGTAGGTGGGTTAGCAGGGTTAAAGCGTATCTGTGACACTGGCATCCAGAAATATTGTGATATGTATACAGAATGGAGCCAAAAAACAGATTGAATGGTTTGGCTCTGTTCTGCTTTGAAATGATAAAAACATCTATCTCATCTTAATACCTAAGTGCATAGCAGCAGCGATATTGACAGCAGTCGTTTCAATATTGTCATAAGCCTGACTCAGTACGTTTTCAATGGTATCTACTTTTTGAATACTGGGCATGATGACCTCGAACTGGCTAGTTTGCGCAGGTTTGAGTCCGTCAACACTGCCGCAGATAGCGATAACAGGTGTATGGCTAGCCTTGGCGATTTGACTGATACCACCTGCCACTTTACCCATGGCTGTTTGCGCATCTAGCTTGCCTTCACCAGTGATAACGAGATCAGCCTCTGCAATATGCTGTGACAGGTGAGCCACCTCAGCAACTGTGTCAAAGCCTGATTTTAGCTGAGCTTGAAAGAATGTCATCATCGCGTAGCCAAGACCACCAGCTGCTCCAGCGCCTTCGACATGTTGGCAGTCCTCATAACCGTGATGACCGCACATGGTGGCAAAGTGACTGAGTGCTTTGTCTAAGGCTTTTACTTGCTCTGCACAAGCGCCTTTTTGTGGACCAAACACTGCGCTCGCACCCAAAAGACCACATAATGGATTGGTCACATCACAAGCGACTTCAAATACTGTGTCTAATACCTTTGCATGAATATTTATATTATCAAGCCTATGTAGGCTGGCAAGTGCACCACCACCATGAGTGAGTAGAGTGTCATTGATATCGTGAAATGTGATGCCTAATGCCATTAGCATGCCAAGACCTGCATCATTGGTTGCGCTACCACCTAGACCAATCACGATGCGTTTAGCCCCTTCTTCTAACGCATCAGCAATCAGCTCGCCGACACCGTAACTGCTAGCAATGACAGGATTGCGTTCATCGCTTGTCAGTAGATGCAATCCGCACGCTTGAGCAACTTCGATGACAGCCGTAGCGTCGGGCAATAACAAATACTTTGCCGTTATCGGTCTCATCAGTGGATCATTGACCATCACTTCTTTCCAGCGTCCACCCAATACATAAGACAGTACCGCAGATGTGCCTTCGCCGCCATCAGCCATCGGCAATAGCTTATAATCAGCCTCTGGAAACACTTGACTGAAGCCAGATTGAATGGCGCGGCAAACATCCAGTGCGTCTAAGCTTTCTTTAAATGAGTCGGGAGCAATTAAAATTTTCATGAATGTCTCTTTGAATCTCTTTAAATAAATACCAAGGTTAATAGCCAGATAAAGACGATGCTGGTCACGCCTTGAATACCCGTTGCCATAGAATGGGCTTTGTAAGCCTGCGCCACACTCATACGACTAAACTGACTGACAATCCAAAAAAAGCTGTCATTGGCGTGCGAGATAGTCATGGCACCTGCACCAATGGCCATCACACAGAATACGCGACCAAGCTCACTGTCGAGACCAATTTGATCCAATAACGGCGCGACCATCGCAGAGGTGGTGACCAAGGCGACTGTGGTCGAGCCTTGTGCCGTTTTTAACGCAGCAGAGACAATGAATGGCATAAAAATACCAAGCCCTAACGCAGATAGCGTTGTGCCCAAATAGTCGCCAATCGGTGTGACCTTTAGCATGGCACCAAATGCACCACCTGCGCCAGTAATCAATAAGATAGGCGCGGCTACGACCAAACCTTGAGAGATACTGTCGCTAATTTGCTGTGTTTTTTGCTCAGTATTAATTAGCAAGAAAGACAAGAATAAACCAATCAGTAATGCCGTGAGTGGATTGCCGATAAATACTAAAATATCTGTCAACGTGCCACTGCCAAATGGCGCACTTGGGAAGTTCGCAACAGACGATAAGCAAATTAATAGGATAGGGACAATAATAGGCAAAAACGCCATTGTTGCGGATGGCATGCTGCTATAGTCGTCGCGTGTCTTCATGTTCTCAGGCAAAGTCGCTGCTGGCGCGTCCATTGCATCGATATTGTCGGGAGCGACATTCAAGAAGCGATTGGACCACCACCAGCCAGCCAATACAGCAACCGCTGTCACCACCACACCGACCATGATGACCAAACCTAAATTGGACTCTAGTCCTAAGTTACCTGCTGCGGCAATTGGACCTGGGGTTGGCGGTACAAAGGTATGAGTTGCGTATAAGCCTGTCGCTAAGGCTATGCTCATCGCTACACTGGATACGTGTAAACGCTCGGCCAATGTTTCTTTTAATGAGTTTAAAATAATATAGCCAGAGTCACAGAATACTGGTACTGAAACCACAGCACCAACGATGGACATGGTCAAAGTAGGGAAGCGTGGTCCCAAAACTTTGATGACCGTTTCTGCCATTACAATGGCAGCACCTGTTTTTTCAAGGATTAGCCCAATGATAGTACCAAAGACAATAACCAGACCGATGTAACCTAAAATACCGCCAAAGCCATCAGAGATGGTTTTAGCAACGGTATTAAGCGGTACTTGGTAAAATAGCGCTACTAAAAAGGCTGATAATATCAATACTAAAAAAGGATGCCACTTTAACTTTGCTGTGGCAAAAATAATAAAAAGAATGGTCAGCACAAGCCAAAATACGATCATTACTGTCTCTACATGTAGGGTTGATAGCGATAATTGTGGATGCTGCTACTGAGCTATTATTTCATTAATAGCAGCATCAATAGGTATATGGATTTTTAAAGGGGCATATTCTATAGTAAATACAAGCTGCTAGGGAATCTATTCGGCTCATATTTGATTTTATTCATGGTAAAGCTTAGATACTCTGCTAGTATGTGCTTTTTGCTTCACACGTACCATTATCAGGATGCCTACCTTGACCATATTTACTGCGCCTACTATAGCCAATATAGAAAATGATGAATTACGTCTGCAGCTACAGCAGATTATAGACCTAAAAACCAAGCCGCTGGGCGCGCTTGGGCGAATAGAGGCAATCGCTGTGCAGTTGGGCATGATTCAAGGAACGATCACACCGCATATTGAGCAAGCGCAAATACGAGTGTTTGCGGCAGACCATGGTTTAACTAAGCATGGTATATCAGCGTTTCCTAGTGCTGTCACTGCGCAAATGGTTCATAACTTTTTGCAAGGCGGTGCCGCCATCAACGTACTGGCACGCCAGCATAATATTGAGTTAAAGGTTGTTGACGCTGGGGTGGATGCCGACTTTGCTCCTCATCCAAAATTGCTGGATTACAAGGTTCGCCATGGTAGCCGAGACGCGCTAACAGAGCCTGCAATGACAGAAATAGAGTGTTTAGCAGCGCTAGAAAACGGCATGAAAGTCGTCAAGAATCTAGCGGGTAATTTGTTGATTGTTGGGGAGATGGGTATTGGTAATACTTCGGCGGCGAGTCTCTTGCTGGCGAGATTGGGCAATTTTCCCATTGCTGATTGTATTGGTCGCGGCACAGGGCTTGATGATGCGGGATTAGAGCATAAGACGGATATTTTGACGCAAGTATTAGAGCGTCATCAACAGGCACAAGCACCGTTTGATGTACTCGCTGCATTGGGCGGGCTTGAGATTGCCATGATGGCGGGTGCGCTGATTCAGGCTGCTAGTGAACGGCGTATTCTCCTGATTGATGGTTTTATTGCCAGTAGCGCATTATTGGTGGCTGAACGCCTAGCGCCCGGTGTTGCTCAATACGCGGTCTTTGCTCATCATTCTGTTGAGCCGGGGCACGCGCATTTATTGAAATCACTAAATGCTGAGCCTTTACTTAATATGGGCATGCGCTTAGGCGAGGGTAGCGGGGCTGCGCTCGCGTATCCATTGTTGCAATCCGCTTGCGCCATTATCAATGAGATGGCAAGCTTTAGTGACGCCGGTATCAGTGAGCAAAACAACTGATGTCACAATCATTAAACAAACCATCAAATCAGCCATCCTCGCCTAGACGAAATCTTACTCAATTTATAAAGCATGAATGGATATTGTTACTGGTGGCCGTTCAATTTTTAACGAGATTATCAGTACCACCATTTAAGCATTATGATCCGCAATGGTTGCATCAGAGCAGTCGCCATTTCCCCGCAGTCGGTTTACTGGTGGGCTTACTCTGTGCTGGCATGTTTTGGCTGGGCAGTCTGTTATTTACGCCCCTAGTTGCTGCAGTGTTGAGCACAGCTTTTGGAATTAAACTCACTGGCGCTTTTCATGAAGATGGTCTTGCGGATAGCTGTGACGGTCTCGGCGGTGGTCTGACTCGCGAGCGCACACTGACTATTATGAAAGACTCGCGCCTAGGTACTTATGGTGTATTAGGTTTGGTGTCGGCGCTATTACTCAAAATTAGCTTACTTGCCTCGATGCCCATACCGATAGCTGTCATCGCGCTTATCATAGGACATACCGCGTCGCGTTTACTTTGCATTAGCCTGCTGTCTTTACTGCCTTATGGTGGAGAGATAGAACACGCAAAAGCCAAACCGATGGCGCAGCAGTTGACGCCAATACAAGGGCTATATAGCAGTGGCTGGCTAATATTGGCTATTATTTTAGTCGCACTTATATTCCCCAATACGATGCAGCAGATTGGGCTTGCTCAATGGTTGTTAGCCATGATATTGGCGCTGATAGCCACTGATTACATGCGACGTTTATTACGCAGGCGCTTGGATGGTTACACGGGCGATGGGCTCGGCGCGACGCAGCAGCTTAGTGAAATTGCTATTTATATCGGACTGGCTGCTTCTATACCCTTTATTTAAATCAAATCGTCAACAAGGACAATACTCATTCATGATTCTCTATATTTGGCGTCATCCCAAACCGATGAATACTGAAGGAATTTGTATTGGACAAACTGATGTCGGCGTCGATAAACGTAAGTTGAAACGTCTTGCCAATAAAATCGAGCGCTTTGTGCGTTTGCATCAATTGCCAAAAACAATTTGGGTCAGCCCCTTACAACGTTCACTAAAAGTCGGGCAAATATTAGCGCAACGTGGTTTTGAGTGTCGAGTCGCACCTGAATTGGCTGAGATTAATTTTGGCGAATGGGATGGATGTCGGTGGGCGCAAATCACCAAGCAAGAGATTGATGAGTGGTGTCATAATTTTGCCCATTTTGCCCCCAGTCATGGAGAGAGCTTACAGCAGCTATTTGAGCGTGTCGGAGGTTGGTTGGTTAAAGTTTCAGCTGAACAAAAAGATAGCCCAGTATTAGTCATCGGTCATGCAGGCTGGATAAATGCGGCCAAGATAATAGCTGCTGACCAAGAAGTGCCGAAAACAGCCGCTGAGTGGCCGCGCTCTGTAGCATATCTATCCTGTAATCGTATTGATATTTAATTAAAAAAACGGCCATTATGTTGACCGTTCTTAAATTTTGAATGCTTTTGAGTGCTTTTGAATAATTTAGGAGGTTGCTAGCTTTCAGCTTGTAGCTCATCGATTTTTTCAAAATAGGCTCTCTCGTTTTCTGCTAACCCTAGGTTAGAATCAAAGCTCACATAAATGCCTCTAACATCCAGTGTTGCGTACCAATGGTCTGCATCATTATCGGTTAGGATTTGAAAGTATTTATTATTAACGATTCTACCTACCTTATAAATTTCACCTTCGCTATAAAAGTGATTGCCTTGGGTGCAGCGTAATTTGTCGTCAGTATTTATCATGTCATTGCAGCCTATCATTATCTAAATAAAATCTATCAATTAAATACAACGAGCATATCAACTCAGGTGACAATAATAAAGATGACTTTATAGGTAGTATCTTATTGTTAAGTATAGGCTTTCCAAGCTATTTATTACAAATAGTTGCTAGAATATATCACTGTTCAAGATACCTGATAAAATCTTAAATTAAACGCGATAGCAAAACGCAAAAAAGCCAGCAACATGACGTTACTGGCTTTTTTAGACTAGATCTAGATATTCAAAAAATTACTCTTCTGAATAATCTTCGTTCTCGTCTTCAACTTCTGTTGCTGACTCTTCGTTGTCGCCATCTTCAGAAAGAATGGTAACTAGAATAGTAGCGGTAACGTCATGATGTAGCTGAATATCAACATTGTATTCGCCAACTTGACGTAAAGTGCCTTCAGGAAGCTTGATTTCAGCACGGTCTACTTCTAGACCTGAGTTAGTCAATGCTTCAGCGATATCGCGTGTACCGATAGAGCCGAATAGCTTGCCTTCGTCGCCTGATTTAGCACGCATGATGACATTAACGTCAGTTAGCGCATCAGCACGTTCTTGAGCAACAGCTACTTCTTTCGCTTCTTCAGCTTCAAGCTCGGCACGACGTGCTTCGAACTTTTCAATGTTAGCTGCAGTAGCAGGTAGTGCTTTACCCAAAGGGATAAGAAAGTTACGTCCGTAACCTGGTTTCACATCGACAGTTTCACCGAGTTTACCAAGGTTGACGATACGCTGTAACAAAATAATTTGCATGAGTCATTCCTAGTTAAAATTAACGGTTAACCCTGATGGTTATCAGTGTATGGAAGTAGCGATAAATAACGAGCTTGCTTGATAGCAGTAGCTAGTTGACGCTGATATTTAGTAGATGTACCGGTAATGCGGCTTGGTACGATTTTACCATTATCACTGATGTACTGTTTTAGCAATTCAACATCTTTATAATCGATGTGAGTGATGCCTTCAGCAGTGAAACGGCAGAATTTGCGACGGCGATAGAAACGTGCCATGAGTATTCTCCTTTAATTAGTCTTCACTGTTGTCGTTGTCGTCATTATCGTTTTCACGACTGTCTGGACGACGAGTAGTTGCTTTGCGTGCGCGTTTTTCATCGGCATTCTTGGCTAACTGCGACTCTTCAGTGACAGCGTCGTCACGGCGCATAACTAGACTACGAATGATCGCGTCGTTATAACGGAATAATTCTTCAAGTTCAGCTAAAGTTTCACCGTCAGTTTCAATGTTGAAAAGAACGTAGTGAGCTTTGTGAATCTTGTTGATTGGATATGCCAATTGACGGCGGCCCCAATCTTCTAAACGATGGATAACACCGTTGTTGTCTTGAACTAACTTGATATAGCGCTCAACCATGCCGACCACTTGGTCGCTTTGGTCTGGGTGTACAAGTAACACCAGTTCGTAATGTCGCATTATGACTCCTTACGGATTAGTAGCTATTAACCCTATGTTAATAGCAAGGAGATTTATAAGGTAAGCCCGATTTCTAGCTATTATTATGAATAAATAATAAGAAATAAGCTTAGTTTATAAAGCGCCGTATTATAACAGTACTTAGCAACTAACACAAAGGTTAATCACTGAGCCACCGTTAATAAATTATAACAATAATTAAAAATGCTTGGTTAATAAAAAAGCAGCGATATCACGCTGCTTTTTTATCAAAACAATAAGATGGATTGTTAATAAACAAGCTATTTTATTTTTGGTTCTTTCACTAACTGACTGCTATCTGCTTTTACCACCAAAGTTTTGGCCAATTTGTCATGCCAGCCGATATTTTCAGGGCTTTTTGATGCCATGTAATAATGAATAGCAATAATCACGAACCCTAAGAAGCTGGTAAACGAAAACAATAAGTTATAAATAATAAACAATAACAAAGTACGCACACCAATAAGCTTGGTAAAAGAGGGCAACCGATGGGTGGTTTGATCCACCACGCGAATACCCGTAATCAGCTTACCGAGTGACTGACCACGCAGTGTGATAAATACCAATTGCAGCGCAAACAAGCCAAATACCATGACTTGCGACATCATCAATGTGCTACTAGGAAGACTCTCCATCAGTGTCATTGAATACTGATAAGCCGCATCCATATCTTGGATATTTTGGAATTTGGTATAATCCACATCCATTTTGGTCAATGCCATCACTAGCGGAAAAATAGCCAGTAGATAGAGTAGTCCATTGATGGCTGTTGCTAATACTCGCGACATAATCGGTGCAAGTACCACATTGCCGACGACTTTGTCTTTACTAGACGCAGCCTTATTGCTATTAGACTTGTTTAGTGACACATTATTGTGCGGTGTTTGCTGACGATTGGTAGTCATGTCAGCTTTCACACTTTTATCCGTGTCTTTCGGACGTTCAGGCTTGCCATACAATCTATCTAATGAAACTGATTTGCTATCCGAGCTATTGCTAGCGTTGTCTTCAGGAAAAACAGTTACATTATTGATAATAGAGTCATTAACTTGAGGCTTGCCAAGGTTGGTAGGTCGATAAACCGTTTGATTATTGGTCAAGTTACCGACACGCTGCCATTGGTCTAAGCCTTCATGCCACATCAAATCATCCAGCAGTACTTCACCAGATGCCAACATGATATTCAGCTGCTCCAAATTGTAAGGACCAGCTTGTACGTTATTTCGAGCAAGGAAAATCTGCATAATTGCCTGCATAGTTAGTCATATCTTAAGTCACTATATATGATACATAATATTAGGGTCTATTTAATATTTTTCAAATAGACCCTAATCATTGTTTCTTTAATGACTGTGTGAATTACTGCTGTGACTGAACGTTAGGGCTTACTTCGCTTCTTCACCAGCTAAGAAGAACCAAGTATCTAGTACAGAATCAGGGTTCAACGACACTGAGCTGATACCTTGTTCCATCAGCCAGAACGCAAGATCTGGATGGTCTGATGGACCCTGACCACAGATGCCGACATATTTGTTTGCTTTACGGCACGCATCAATCGCCATGGTCAATAGTTTCTTAACCGCAGGATCACGCTCATCAAATAGATGTGAGACGATACCTGAGTCACGGTCAAGACCAAGTGTCAACTGAGTCAAGTCGTTAGAGCCGATTGAGAAACCATCGAAGTGCTCTAGGAATTCATCTGCCAATAGGGCGTTGGTTGGTAACTCACACATCATGATAACGCGTAAACCGTTTTCGCCACGTTTTAGACCGTTTTTCTCAAGTAATTCGATGACTTCTTTGGCTTCACCAACGGTACGAACGAATGGAATCATAATCTCGACATTGGTCAAGCCCATCTCATCACGTACGCGTTTTAATGCTTTACACTCAAGCTCAAAGCAGTCACGGAAATTATCAGACACATAACGACTGGCACCGCGGAAACCAAGCATTGGGTTTTCTTCTGATGGCTCGTATAATTTACCACCAAGCAAGTTAGCATATTCGTTCGATTTAAAATCTGACATACGAACAATAACTGGCTGATCCATAAAGGCAACGGCTAGCGTTGAGATACCTTCGACCAACTTATCCACGTAGAAGTCAACCGGTGAGGCATAACCAGCGATACGTTCTTGGATGGCTTGTGCAATTTCGCGTGGCAAGCTGTTCATGTTCAGTAGTGCTTTTGGATGCACGCCAATCATACGGTTGATGATGAACTCAAGACGGGCAAGACCAATACCTTCGTTTGGCATTTGCGTGAATGAGAAGGCACGATCTGGATTACCAACGTTCATCATTACTTTGAATGCAAGCTCTGGCATAGACTCTACAGAGTTGGTCTGTACTTCAAAATCAATTTGGCTTTCATAAATGAAGCCAGTATCACCTTCGGCACAAGAAGCAGTGACGTCTTGACCATCAACCAATAGCTCAGTCGCATTACCACAACCAACGATGGCTGGAACACCTAGCTCACGCGCGATGATAGCCGCGTGACAGGTACGACCACCACGGTTAGTGATGATAGCAGAAGCGCGCTTCATGACTGGTTCCCAATCCGGATCAGTCATGTCTGATACCAGTACGTCGCCTTCTTGTACTTTGTCCATCTCGTTTAGGTTGCTAACGATACGCACTTTACCTGAACCGATACGTTGACCGATTGAACGACCTTCACACAATACTTTTGCGTTGGTGGTGTCAATGATATAACGCTCCATGACATTGCTGTCTTGGCGGCTCTTAACCGTTTCAGGACGCGCCTGAACGATAAAGATTTCATTGGTATCGCCGTCTTTTGCCCATTCGATGTCCATTGCTTGACCGTAATGCTTTTCGATTGTTACGGCTTGTTTAGCAAGAGAGGTTAGCTCTTCAGTCGATAATGAGAACTGCATACGATCTTGTTTTTCAACATCGACAGTTTTTACTGATTTAGTGGTGCTACCTTCATCACCGTAAATCATTTTCTTATGCTTGCTGCCTAGGTTACGGCGGATGACCGATGGTTTGCCATTGGCTAGCAATTGCTTAGAAATATAGAATTCATCTGGGTTAACCGCGCCCTGTACAACCATTTCACCTAGACCATAGCTTGACGTGATGAATACCACTTGATCAAAACCGCTTTCGGTATCTAGCGTGAACATCACACCCGCCGCGCCAGTTTCTGAGCGAACCATACGCTGTACAGCAGCAGATAAGGCAACGCCTTCATGCTCAAAACCTTTATGGACACGATAAGAGATGGCACGATCGTTATAAAGAGATGCAAATACTTCTTTAATTGCAATTAGGACGTTATCAATGCCGCGAATGTTTAGAAATGTCTCTTGCTGACCCGCAAATGAGGCATCTGGCAAATCTTCGGCAGTCGCAGAAGAACGGACAGCAACCGCGATGTCTTCGCCGCCGCTCATCGTTTCAAACGATTGACGTACTTCTTGCTCAAGATCACTTGGCAGCTCTTGCTCAATAATCCAAGTACGAATCTTTTTACCCGTTTCTGCAAGTTTTTTGACATCATCAACATCTAGCGTTTTTAGTTCGCTGTTGATTTTGTCAAGCAGGCCAGTTTCATTCAAAAAGCGGTTAAATGCATTTGACGTGGTGGCAAAGCCGCCTGGTACACTAACACCCAAATCAGACAAATGGCTGATCATTTCACCTAATGAGGCGTTCTTGCCGCCGACCATTTCAATGTCGTCTTTTCCTAGCTGATCAAGATTGATTACAAGTGCTGTAGATTGCGCTGCCATGATAACTCCAGAAAATAAGGTTATTTAGTAAAGATTATAACGGTGAATTATACCGCTATATTTGGAGAATTTCGAGGGGTTGAACCAATATTTTTGTCAAAAAGATACAAATTGTGGGCTTTGCTACATAATTAGTAGAAGGTTATTCATTTTTCTATTTTTGAGATGACGTAAAAATGCGAGTAAAGATCACTCTAATTATCAAGATATGTTTATAAATCGGTTGATAAATAGAGGGTTTAAAATAAATAACAGAAGAACTTTAGGATATTCTTATAATATCTGCCGTTATATATAGCAGGTAATGCTGCGCTAGTATGAGTAACCAGTCAGCACAATAATGGTTATTAATCGGCATGATAAGATTAAGGACACTGTGGCTTTCTAAGTGTACGCCTGTAACATTGATTTCTATTAGGCCGCTATTATGCGTATAATGTAGAGCATCAATAGTAGCGGTTTATCCTGATATAAATGTGCAATATTAGCGCTTATACAAAACGAAAATTACGTCTGAAAATCAAGTCTAAAGCCGATCAAAAATAAAAGCCAAATGAAGATTACCATTGTGTTTTCAATCGAGGTGCCAACGTTATGTACTCAAGTAATCCAGCTGAACAACTGAATCCCACTATTCAAAATCGCAACGCACTAAACTTAGACAGCTCTCAAGCCGTTCGAACCGCGTTTTTTATCTCAGATGGCACAGCAATTACCGCGGAGACACTTGGCCGCGCTATCTTGAGTCAGTTTGCTTCAGTACCTTTTGAAACACGAGTGTTGCCATATGTCGATAGCTTAGAGCGTGCAGAGGACGCTGTTGAGCAAATCAACATGGCGTATCAACGAGATGGCTTATTGCCATTAGTCTTTGATACGATTGTTAACCCTGATATTCGTGAAAAGATTAATTCTGCCCAAAGCTGTAACTTGGATATGTATGAGGGTTTGATAGGTCGCGTCGCTGAAGAAACGGGTGTGGAGCCTGACGGACATTCGGGTCATGCACACGACGATGTGGATTCTGAGACTTATAAAGAACGTATCGACGCGGTGCATTTCGCTTTAGACAATGATGATGGTGCGCGTACGCGTCATTATGATGCGGCCGATATTATTTTGGTGGGCGTATCACGTTCAGGCAAAACACCGACTTCTTTATACTTAGCCTTACAGTTCGGTATTCGAGCAGCAAATTATCCTTTGACCGAAGATGACTTGTACGATAATCAATTACCAAAAGCATTGCGCGAGCACAAAGACAAGCTGTTCGGTCTATTGATCGATACTGATCGCTTGGTGAAAATCCGTCAAGAGCGCCGTGCGGGTAGTCGTTATTCGAGCTATCAGCAATGTCAGCAAGAGCAGCGGGCAATACAAGGGATTTATATCACGCATGGTATTCCAAGCCTTGATGTCTCTGAGATGTCCGTTGAAGAAATCGCTACGCGCATCTTGCAGATGACGGGTCTCAAACGCCGTATCGGCTAATAAAATATGAGCTATCAATGAATTGCTTGAATCAATTAATTATTTAGCAATAACGATTGCTCAAAAAAGAACCATTATTTAAAGCATCACTATTAATAATCATTTAATACCATCTCATTATCACATAGAGAATATTATGAGTTCATCTTATAAGTCTAGCAAGACCCCTTTATTATTGGCCAGCTTGCTGAGTGCGGTCAGTTTACTGAGTGCTTGCCAAACGTCACCTTTTTCACGTGAGCCAGTGCCTGAGCCACGTTATATCCCAACCATTGTATTGGGTGAAGCGCAAACGCTAACAATTATGCCCAATCGTGTGGCCTGCGCCTCAGCATTACCGATGCAGTGTTTACTGGCCAAATCAAGCAAAGATGGCAGTGTGTTTCAGGTACCTTATGATTGGATTGATGACTTTAAACCAAGCCTTGGCACAGAATATGTGATAAGTGCGCGTCCGCAGATTGACGAGGGACAGAAAAGCGCGACTGGGCATTGGACACTACAAAATATTGTGTCACAACGTATAGTGGGCACGCCTTAGTCGTGTGATTTTGACTCAAGCAATTATTGATTCATACACAGTCTAAAAATCAAATAAATAAGTAAATGTAAAGAGGACACGATGGGAACTAAAAAACCAAGCGACGCGACCAATGATATTGGTAAAGACATTCATACCGAAGTATCGAATAAAGAAAGCGGTCGCGTGCCGAATCCTGAACATACTGAAGGCAAAAATAAAAAACAAAATATTGAACAAACCCATGAGCAGGTCACTGATGATGTCATGCACCATCCTGATCTTATTAATCCGCTCGATGATACGCGAATCGATATCAAGTCTGGTTATACAAAAGATTCACGTCGCTTAAAAGGCGATAACCACGAGTATGAGTATGATGCGGTCGTTTTAGGAGCAGGTCCTGCTGGCGAAGCGGCGGCTATGAAACTGACTAAATCTGGCAAAAAAGTGGTGGTCATTGATCCACGTGATCAGGTAGGTGGTAACTCTACCCATGTGGGTACAATTCCAAGTAAAGCACTGCGCCAATCGGTATTCAACCTCATTAACTTTCGCCGTGATCCTATGTTTACCAAGGCGATGGAGTACAAGCAAGTTCCTCTAAATAGAGTGCTTGCCAATGCGCGAAAAGTCATTCGCAATCAGGTTAGTACGCACACCCGATTCTATGAACGCAATCGCATTGAAGTGATTCAAGGTTGGGCAAGTTTTATTGATGCTCATACTTTGCGTGTTGAAACCGATGACAATGTCTTTGAAACCATTACCTTTAATAAAGCCATCGTAACGGTTGGTAGTCGTCCTTATCGCCCTGAAATTTTAGACTTTAACCATCCGCGCGTTTTTGATTCTGATAAAATTTTGCAAATGGATTATGTGGTCAAAAAAATTATCATCTATGGTGCGGGCGTGATCGGTTGTGAATATGCCTCTATCTTTACGGGTCTTGGTTATAAGGTTGATTTGATTAATAACCAAAATCAATTGCTCAGTTATCTCGATAGCGAGATTAGCGATGCTATCGCGCATGACTTTAGACAATTTGGCGTATTGATTCGTAGTAATGAAGAGATTGATCATCTTGAAACGCATGACGATTATGTCGTCTTGCATCTAAAGAGTGGTAAGCGCATCAAATCTGATGCCATTCTTTGGTCAAATGGTCGCTCAGGTAATACGGAAGGTTTAAACTTAGAAGCGATTGGTCTAAAAGCAAACAGCCGTGGTCAATTAAAAGTTGATGATACCTATTGCACCGAAATCGAAAATATCTATGCGGCAGGCGATGTGATTGGTTGGCCATCTTTGGCTTCTGCCGCTTATGACCAAGGACGCTGTGCGGCGGCCTTTATGGTCGGTGATAGTGATGCGGAACCAGTGTCAAGCGTGCCAACTGGTATCTATACGATTCCTGAAATTTCTTGTATCGGTAAAACTGAGCAAGAGCTAACCGACGAAAAAGTCCCATACGAAGTGGGTCAAGCATTCTTCAAGCATTTGGCACGTGCACAAATCATTGGTGAACGCTCAGGCGTACTAAAGATTTTGTTTCATCGTGATACGTTGGAGATTTTAGGAATCCATTGCTACGGTAACCATGCATCAGAGATTATTCATATTGGACAAGCCGTGATGAAGTGTAAGAGTAATAATACACTTGAGTACTTTGTGAATACTACTTTTAACTATCCAACGATGGCAGAAGCGTATCGTGTGGCGGCACTAAATGGTCTTAATCGTGTTTTTTAAGTGATAGAATATTAAAACGTTATAAATAGAAAAGCGCCTGCTATATTAGCAGGCGCTTTTTTTAATTCAGGATTATTGATTTGGCTTTTATTGATGGCAGTCGCTAATGACATGCAATCGTCTTTTGCTTTAGGACACTGTTTTAAGTACTTTATTCGCGTCATGCCAGCGCACCCACATAAGTAGCGCAAAGTAAAACACCCATAAGGCGGCTAGTGAATAAAATCCAGTAGAAACTTGGGAAATACTAGCCCCCATTTGATTAAGCTGGACGGAGGTGTTGATACCCGGTGTCGTGGGTACGAACCAACGTATGATCTGTAAAACTGTGGGCAGCTGATCTGCTGGCCACGGATAACCACTGACAAAAAACATCGGTAGTGAGCTAAAAATTAGGATTTGCATACTACGTTCGCGCTGGCGAAACCAGAGTCCAAGCACACAACCAAGTGTCGCCACGGTTGGACAAAATAACAAAAGGAACAGTAAACTGCCAAGCATGTTTTGCCCACGCGGATAGTGGTGTAGCTCAAATGTCCAACCATAATAAAAGCAGCCAATAATGAAGCTAAACATACTGAGCGCAGCAATTCGCCCAAGCCAACCACGGATACTTGTCGCATGTCGCCGCTGCTCATACCACGTACCAATCAGCATCGCTGTGGCGATTAATAAGGTTTGTTGCAAAATTAGAATAGAGACCGCTGGCACCACATAAGCGCCATAACCTTCTGTTTGATTGTATAAAGGGATAATTACTAATGGTACCGCTTGAGTATTAGCAGCCGCTGTTGCTGAATAAGCACCTTGTGACACGTTTTTTTTGACTTCAATCCCTGCTGATACCGTACTGACTGCTTTTAAAAACCCCATCTGTACGTTTTTATTTAACAGAAAGTAGCCGCCATTACCCAATACGCTGACGCTCGCCGCTTTTCCCGATAGTACTTGCTGCTCAAGCCCACTTGGAATGACCATGTACCCAGCGATTTCATCTGACCACATGGCCTCTTTAGCCTGCTGCTCGTTGAGAAAAAGCTGTGTGTCTAACTGTGGACTGGCACTCGCATAGCGAACGATGGTTCGTGATAGATTACTATTGTCATTATCAATGATACCAACAGGTACATGGTTGACCACTTCTGTCGAATACGGCCAAGGATAAAAGAAGCCATAAATAATGGGGGCAATCAGTAAGAGTAATAGCACACCTTTATCAGAAAAGATGTCCTTAATAGTTTGTAAAAAACTACCTAAGAAACTAGGTGTTGAAGACTGCTTGGTTGAATCTAACGTTGTCGAAGATAAATGGTCTTTTGGTGGTAATGACATTAGCGCGCTCCCCAACGTTCAGGATGCGCCAGCGCGCGTTTGGTTAATAAAGTAGTCAGGGTCATCGCAATCGTCGTGGCAATAGCCAGACCATAGACGATCGGCAATGACACAGCAACAGGCGCTTGCATCTGTAATTGTGCAATGTGCAGTTTTAGATAGTGAGTGAGTGGCAGTGCATCTGACCAATGCCGAGCACTGTCACTGATAGCAATATAAGGGAAGGTCACACCAGCAAAGGCATAAGAAGGTGCTGAAATAAAACCAGTAGCAGACAAGCCCATGCGTAATGAAAATGAGCCTAAGGTAAAGATAGCACCCAACCAAAACGATAGCATTATTAATAATATCAAACCAGCATAAGTTGCAAGCACTGAGCTCATGGCAACGGATTCTTGCGGTGTGGCAAGCCATAGAGCCAACATCGCCCAAATGCTAAAGGCCAATGTCGGCCAAAAGTATTTGCCTAACAGGCCAAACAATAATACTAAAACGTTTGCACTCTCCATCATATCTTCATTCGCATGGCTAGAGACAGAGATTTGATCGTTTTCACTCAAGTCTTGGTTGTTTTCTACGGCATTTAATATTTGCCCTGATGTTGACTCGTTTTGTGTGGTTTGCGTCAAATCAGGATGACCTGTACTGATAAAGCGATACCAGTGGCCGAGTCGTTTATCCCGCAGCTCACGACCAATCGTCGTTGCACCGATCACCATCGCTAAAATATGCAGCAGCGCGGGTATGACGGTTGAAGCCAAAAACTGCTGATAATCGGTGGCCGCGTTAAACAGGCTGATACGCTGTATACCAATCGGCGAGTAAGCAATCGCAGCTTGCGACGGTGCCATGCCTTGTTTGACTAAACGCTGTATCTCAACGCCTGCCGATAACGTCCCAGCGACCGCTTGAACGCTAGTCTGGATAATGCCCGAATGTGTACCGTACTGAGCATTTACTTGTAAAATTAATGGAGCAGGCTCAGCAGATAAAATATGCCGAGAAAAATCTTCAGGGATAATGACAATAGCGTAAATATCACGCTGCAAAATAGCCGCTTTTGCCTCAGCCTCTGAGTAATAAAGCTGTTTAACCGTTAGAGTAGGGCTGGCTTCCAAATAGCGTACCGCGGTATTGGCAATCGGGCTATTGTCTTGGTCTATCACCCCAATGGGCAAATCCGTAATCTGTGTTTGTGAAAATATCCACCAAATCAGTAAAACGGTTGCCAGTGGTATCCAGACCACCATACTAAAGTCCCACGGATTTTTGGTCAAAAACCGTCGCTCATAGGCAGCACTACGTAAAAAAGTCTTACTTAACTTCATCGGGTGCATGGCTTACTCTTGGCTTGCATTAGTAAGTGCTGGATTGACGCGTACAATAACGCTCATACCTGAGCGAATACGTGCATCAGGAGTCGTCGGACGTGCTTTTACTTCAAAGGTACGTACATCAAAGCCGTCATCATTATTGGTCGGCCGCCAAGTGGCAAAGTCAGACAATGTTGACGTAGCATAAACGGTAAACTGTTTGGTATAAGGCTTATTTGCTGATGACAGCGCAGGAATCGTACCAGTAAATTTCTGACCAATCGCAAACTGGTTTAAGTAGGATTCGGTGACATTAAGTACGACCCACTGCTCATCGGTATTGACCAACGTCAAGATAGGCACGCCTTGTCCGATGACTTCACCCGCGCTGACAATGACATTGTCCACAATGCCTGCAATAGGGCTTTTTAAGTTGGCTTCTTCTTTTGCCACCAGTGCTTCTTCTAGTTGGGCATCGACTTGTGCTACTTGTGCTGTCGCCGCTGATTTATCTTCACTGCGTGCGCCTTCTTTTGCCAAGTCGTATTGCAAGCGCGCCGCTTCAGTTTGATCTTGAGTGGCCAGATATTGCGCATATGCCTCATCGCGTTTTTGCCGTGCCATAAGGCCTTCTTCATACAGGCGGTTGACACGCTGGTAAGTGTTCTCCGCCAAATCAGAAGCAGCTTTGTTGGCTTGCCACGCCGCTTTTGCTTGAGCAATCTCTTGTGGACGTGCGCCATTTTCTGCTTTATCTAACTGACTTTGTGCCATTTGCTTGCCAGCCAGCGCTTGATTGATCTTTGCGTTAATCTCAGGCGAGTCCATTTCAATCAGCTGTTGCCCGACTGTCACTGCATCACCTTCTGTGACCAGAATTTTGGCAATACGTCCCGGCACTTTTGCCGCGATGGAGGTTTGCTGCATCTGCATCTGCCCTTGCAAAGTCACGACTTCAGGCTCGCTATGCTGATTGCTTTTATATAGACCATAGGCAATAACACCTAATACAATCAGAACCAATAGCGCCAGAAGTGCCTTTTTTATCATGGCAGATTTATCCGCTTTTTCTGCATGGCGCTTATAAGTAGGCACTGCTTGCTCATTTTCAGCATCAGTTGCTTGATCGTTATGGTTATTGACTGAGTCAGTAGATTGCTCTGAGTCGTTTAACTTGCGCGAGTCGTCTGATTCGTTGGTAGATTCAGTCATGACAGTGAGATTCCTAAAGCAGCAAAATTGAGGATAAAGGGTATGTTATTAGTACATTCGTGCAGCATAAGGTTTGGCGCTTTCTAAGGCTTCAGAATTAAAAATCGCACCAAAAGCGACGATAAATGCTGAATAATAAAGCCAAAGCATAATGACCACGGCAGCTGAAAGCGCGCCAAACTCAGCGCTATAGTTATTAAAGTTTTGCACATAAATCGAAAATAGCACAGACAATACAATCCAAAGAATGGTCGCCAGAGTTGCTCCTGGTACCAGTTTTTTTAGCGCAACGGCGTCACGGTTTGGGGCTAGGCGATAGAGACTTAAAAAGCTTAAAAATATTATACCAGCCAATATAGGCCACCTGCTCCAAAGCGCAATCGTTTTAGCTATTTGCGGGAAGGGGAAATAGGCTGCCCCTACAGGAATAATAGCAATAGAAGAGACCGCTATAATCAAGATTACTACCGCGCCAAAGGTTAAGCTGACTGCTAAAATATTACCTTGTATGAAGCTGCGCTCTTGAGTGATATGAAAGGCGAGATTGATCAGAATAATTAAAGATTTAACACCTTTAGAGCCAGCATATAGGGCGAGTAAGGTCGATAAGACAAGACTAAACGTGAGCGCGGATGTGGTATTAGAGACCAATGCGCTTAGGCGTGAATTGAGGACTTCATACACCGTATCGGGTATAAAGGGACGCAAAATCGAGATTTGCTCTTGCATCTCAGCTGGTGAAAACGCGAGACCATAAAGCAGTACAAACACCGCCATTACTGGAAAAATTGATAAGAAACCAAAAAATCCCACGCTCGCGCAATGTGCCCAAACATTAGAGTTGTTCGCAATACGCCACGTCTTTAATGAAGGCTGCAGCCAGTTATTTATTAATTTAGAAGTCGGGTTTTTCATAAAACAGTATTCGCAATAGAGTTAGCAATAGTATGGTTATTGACAGCTTCATGATAATTAGTATGGTCAGGCTACTGTAATAGTATTGCGGCGTTAACCTCGCTTGAAGTATCAAATATACCTCTTCGCTCAGCTGCCTTGTCATACTTTCAAATTGAATCAACTATATAAACGCTTATCCACACTATCTATCATTTTCAAATTAAATCATTACTCAGTATACAAAGTCGGTAATCGAATATCAGCAGCATTAAGATAGGCATTAAAGGCAAGAGGCGTACCACAGCTTTGCATGAGTGCGGCCAGCGATTGTACATAGCTGTTCGCCGCTTGCGCTTGTTCAGTACGTGCTTTAAGCGACTGCGTTTGTGCTTGGACTACCTCAATCGGTGTATTTACACCTTCTTGTAGCCCCAACTGGCGCAAACGCAATACTTCTGCGGCCAGATCTACGTTACTTTGTAATGCCTGATAACGAGATTGGGCATTATTAACATCGTGCCAGTTTTTTTCGACCAGTAATAATAAATTGTCACTGACTTCGATTTCAGACAGATCCGCTTGGCGTATTTTGGCATTACTCGATGCGAGTGACGCATTTTTATCAAGACCACCCCACAGCTTCCAGCTGGCTGATATACCGGCTACCCAACTGGGGTCTTTTTCAATTTGTCCGTAGCCATAGAGCATAACGGTAGGCTTGTGACCGGTATCTGATAGCGCATGTAGCTGCTCAGCTTGTGCGCGTTTGGCGGCTACTTTTTGTAGACCTGGGTGATTGGTGAGTGATAAATTCTGAAAATAGTTTACATCGGGTAAAGGACGGCTAGAGACGAATAACGGTGTCGTGGGTTTGATGCGATAGTCGGTACGTAATAGCCGCTGTAAAGCCATCATCGCAAGACGAGCATCGTTATTGGCATTGACGGACTCACTTTTTGCATCGGCAAGCGCAGATTGTGCTTCTAAGCGATCAACACGTGAGATAAAACCTTCTTCAAAAAGCCGCTGCGCCATATGGTCAGTCTGCTGCAAGGTATCATAAGCATCTTCACGTAAATAAGCGGCAATGATGGCCAGCTGTGCCTTAAAATAACGCTCAATCAGGGTGTTATAAAGCTCGTTTTTATCCAATAGACTGTCTGCGACGGCTTCTTGGGTACGGGCATTGGAAGCACCTGTCAAAGCGTTGGTACGTCCAGCAGTATAGATGGGCCAAACCACGCCCAGACCTGCACCAGCCGTTGAGCCTGAGCGCTTTAACTCATAAGAATCTGGGATACGCTCACCGACCAATTCACCAAAATTTGGCAAATCTGGTAGCGGTGGAATAGGCGGAATCACATTATCGACACCATTGTTAACGTCATTAACAATACCGTTTTTCAATGATGATAAGTCAAGATCCGCGTCTAAGTTGTAAGCATTGGCTGATAATTGGGCAAACACCAATGGATTGTCCAAGGTTTTGAGCGCATCCGTTTGATATTCACTAGCAGCAATCGCCGCTTGATTGGCGGCCAATTTTGGTGACACTTGCAATAAAATATTTTGAGCTTGCTCAAGGCTTAACAGGCTAGATACTGCTAATGGATAACTATTATCAATACTTTTATGGGTAATGGGATCGATTAGCGTTGTTAAGCCAGTTTTTTGTTCGGCTTGACCCATATCTGTATCTATCATTGACCTTTTATTTTGGATCTCATTTTTATGAGCGTTGTTTTGAGCGCTGTCTTGAATGGTGCTTTGAGTACTGTATTGAGTGTCAGCGTCGACAATTTGCGTCACTGCAACGGCTGTGACCTCATTCGGTGACTCGATATTATGATCAGTAGCGCTTGCAAAAGCAGGCGCCACTAAACCCATGAACGTAATCGTCATCACCGCAGTAGACAGAGTCGATAAAGCAAATTTCATAAGTCACATAAGCCATTAATTAGAATGCAAAGTATTTTAGAGTCAGGCAAAAAGTATCAAAAATATCAACTGTTGTGGTCAAACCCTGTCAAAACAGTTCAATATGGTCAACCATTAACAGAAGCCAATATTTTGTTATGGATAACAAGCGCTACACTGTAGTGGCACAATAGTGACGGGTCAATGCTCAGTATTTGCTTACTGTGTGTTGAATGAGCCATGATTTTATGTTAGAGGTCGGGTGTTAAGACAAATAATAACATCATTTGTTAATTAATAATAAAAGGTTTATCAAGTCATTAGCACTTAAATCGATTTTAGATCACTTTTAAAAGCTTTCAGCGATAATGATGGTTAGTGATGATTGTTGTACTACAAAGCAGCTTATAAACTATACATAACAGTGGTGTGTGCTATATTTCAGCACCTTATAGCATTGAGCAAGATTAAAATGAACGGCATTTATTTTAACTGTCAGCAATTGCTCATTGGCGCAGTGCTAATGTAAATAAAACTGGCTATTGTGATAAGCGTTACTCGCAAAAAGTACGTGCTATCAATAAAGACTCGGCTATAAAATATAATTGTAAAAAATGAATGCGACAAAATAGGATGTGAGTAATGGCAGGATATATTTTGGCTTTGGATCAAGGGACGACATCGAGTCGAGCGATATTGTACGATGATCGTGCGCGTCCGATAAAAATGGCACAGCAGCCTACCACTTTACAAACCCCAAAAGCGGGATTTGTCGAACAAGACGCGCAACAAATTTGGCAAACGCAGATTAGCTGTGCCCATGATGTGATTAATCAAGCAGGGCTACTTGCTACCGACGTCACCAGTATCGCGATCACCAATCAGCGTGAGTCTATTGTCATGTGGGATAAGCAAACGGGTAAACCTTTAGCCCCTGCCATCATTTGGCAAGATCGCCGTACGGCGAACTACTGTAAAACACTCGCAGCTGAGAGTGCCAGCAGCATGATGAATGGCAGCCATGATGTGGCAAGCGAAGTGCAACGTATTACAGGCCTACGTTTAGATCCATATTTCAGTGCCAGCAAAATCGCTTGGCTACTAGAGCACAATCCGAAATTGAGCGTACGAGCCAGTAGAGGAGAAATAGCGGTTGGTACTATAGACAGTTGGCTCATATATAAGCTAACCGGTGGCGAGCATGTCATTGATGTGACCAACGCTTCCCGTACTTTATTATATGACATCCACAAGCTTGGGTGGTCAGAAGAGCTGTGCGCCCGTTTTGCGATACCCATGAATATTTTGCCTAAAGTCCTAGCATCTGATGGTGACTTTGGTAAAACCAAAAAAGGACTATTTGCCAAACAAATTCCTATTCAAGCGGTATTGGGCGATCAGCAAGCGGCACTTTTTGGACAAGGCTGCCTCGATGCGGGCATGGCTAAAAACACTTATGGCACTGGGTGTTTTATGCTGATGAATATTGGTCAAAAACCCAAACTGAGCGAGCATAAACTACTAACGACAATCGCTTGGCAACGAAAATCCACACCGACTCGTCCAGACAATTTATCTTTCGATCAAATTGTACAGTCAGGCAAACGCATGTTGCAGCCACCCAGAAAGGAAGTCACTTATGCCTTGGAGGGTAGTGTGTTTATGGCAGGTGCTATTGTCCAATGGTTACGGGACAATCTGGGTATGATTCAACAAAGCAGTGAAGTCGAAGATTTAGCCCGCCAAGTTGATAGTAGTGAAGAGGTGGTGTTACTGCCTGCATTCACAGGGCTAGGAGCACCCTATTGGCGCTCCGATATCAGCGCGAGTATTACTGGTATGAGCCGCGGCACGACGAAAGCCCATATTGCTCGTGCTGCGTTAGAGGCGGTTGCCTATCAAACTTATGATGTGCTCATTGCCATGCAAAAAGACAGCCCTCATCCATTAACTGAGCTAAGAGTAGATGGCGGCGCGGCTAACAATGACTTATTGATGCAGTTTCAAGCTGATTTACTCGATGTGCCTGTCCTGCGTCCGAGAGATACAGAAATCACTGCCAAAGGTGCAGCATTACTCGCAGGTTTAAAAACGGGGCTATATGATGAAGGGACGATGCAAGCATCATGGCAAGTCGATCGGATTTTTGAACCCCAGATGTCCAGTGATATCCGTCAACAGCATCTTAATAAGTGGCAACGAGCCATCGATAGAGCATTGACATCCTTATAAGTATTGAACAGACACATTAAAATATTGTAACAATTCAATGAAAAATTACTTAAAACGCTTCACTGTCCTACAAAATCATTATAAAGATACAGGCTGTAACGCAAGACAATCGCAATCTGGACACAATTTACACAACCTATCTATCTGTTGTTATCCATAAATTTCTATACTTTAGGCGACTCAAGTAACACATGATTCGAGTAAGACTGCTAATTTTTAGCACTTAATAAATCTAAAATATAACAAATTAATTTAAGGATAAAATTATGAGTAACTATGACGGTATTGATCGCAGTGAAGTAAAGCATATGTCAAAAGAAGCTAAGCAGGATCTGAATGCTGATATCATCACAGGTGAGCCAGGTTCGCATCCAGTAGGCACAGCTATTGGTGGTCTTGGCGGCGCAGCAGCGGGTGCAGCAATCGGTACAATGGCAGGACCACTTGGCACACTTATTGGTGGTGCGATTGGTGCTATCGTTGGTGGCGGTGCAGGACATGCAGCAGCAGAAGCGATTGATCCAACACGTGAAGAAGCTTACTGGCGTGCAGAATATGCAAATGTTGATTATTACAAAGAAGGTTATGACTTCGACCGTGATCTACATCCAGCTTATGCAGTAGGGTACGCCAACCGTGCTCGTTATCCTGCGGATGCACGTTTTGAAGACCATGAAGCTGAATTAGAGCGCTCATGGCATGAAGTAAAAGGTGAATCACGCATGGAGTGGGAAGAGGCACGCAAAGCATCGTATGACGCATGGAATCGTGTATCTTAATAAGCGAAACTAACAGCACATTTGATTTAAGTAAGTAGACAGTATATAAGCTTACTACCTTATCACTGGGCTTAGTCTGATTGTAGACTTGGGTCTGCTGATAGACTAAATACTTTCAATTTATGCTATTTTAAAGTCTTCAAAGATTTCTTTGGAGGCTTTTTTGCTGTATATTACTAAGTATGAATATATTAAACAGCCAATCATCTTTGGAAGCAATATTCTAGAATAAAAATGATAGGTAATCTATGAACAATAATGCGGAAGCTAAAAGCGCCAGACAATTCTATATCGCCACTGCCAACTTGCTCAATTTTGCCAACCCTAACCGAATTTATTATGACAATGCGCCAGCTTACAGTAACGATGAATATGAGCACAAGCTAAGCGGCATCACTGATTTATTAGCAAAAGCACATGCTGATATTATTGCGGTGCAAGAAGTCTGGGATAGTAATGCGCTTGAAGCGTTGGCGGTGTCGTTGGGATTTAAGCCCGAGCATGTTGTTGTTCCGCTGGCAAGTAACGACCGTTCAAGCCCTTATACCCATGGCAAAGGGGCACAAAACACTCCTGCTGTTGGTATTATTAGCCGTTTTGAGCAATTAGAAAGCCGCTTGCTTGAAGATATTGCACCAAAGGCGGTGATTGATATCCCTGATATTGGTCCTTACCAGCGCTTTAATCGTCCACCATTGCTAGTGCGGGTTGATGCCTTTGGTCAACCGATAACGATTATTACGGCGCATCTAAAAAGCAAACGGGCATTTTTCTTGCGTGATGAAAGTGGCAATTTGTTAGAAGACATGGACGATCCAAATATTCGAGTCCGTGCCAAGCTCCGTAGCTTATGTATGCGCGCCGCAGAAGCAGCCTCTATTCGCATGTCTATTATAGAGCGCTTACGTCATACTCGTGAGCCATTGATTTTGTTAGGCGATATGAACGATGTCACTGGTAGCGTCACCACCCAATTGATGGCTGAGACTGGTGAAGTTAATTATGACAAAGGTATGCGCGATGTTGCATTATTCGATGCTGCCCGTATCCAAGCACGCTATGGTTGGATGAAAGATGTGGCATATACCCATATATATCAAGGTATGCCAGAAGTGATTGATCAGTTATTTGTTTCAGAAGAGTTTCTTCCTGATAGCAAGTTTTCACTGGGTCAGGTTGAAAGAGTAGACTATTTCAATGACCATTTAAAGTGGGACTATGCAGATAGAGTCATCGATCATGGTATTATAAGAGCGAAAATTAAACTCAATGATTAAATTTTTTACATTACGTGGTTAACGCTATTAAATGATTGACCTATACATTAATTTTTAACCCATTTATCTCCCTTGCTTGATAGTGTACAAGCGTTTATGATGCCTCTCCATTAGACATAGTAGCGCTAATATCAGTGCTACATTATTAGCTAATAGGATGTAATTCTTCAATTTAGGGCGAATACTATCTATTGAAGATTATATTTATAAAATAGGGTGTAACATTAAGAGACTTATGATGAGCGAAAATAAAGACGAAAAGATTGAAGATGTGTTGGTAGATTCGGAACTGGCAAAAAAACTGGTCCCGAATAAGTTTAAGTTTACCAGCCAACAAGGCCGTGCGCGCCGTCAAAAACTTTTGGCTGGTGCCAAGAAGTTAAGTGAAACACAACCTATCAATGACATTACTTTGGCAGCTGTATGTGAAGAAGCAGGCATTCCAAGAGCTTCTGCTTATCACTTTTTTCCTAACATAGAAGCAATATTTTTAGCATTGCGTTTTTTGAATGCTATCGAAATATTAGAAATAGTAGAAACAGTCGATATTGGTAATTATGACAGATGGCAGGGCTATTTGACGGCGCTTATTGATAATTGTGTGACGATATTCCATAACGACGAAACCAAAGCCAAGCTCATTTATGACACGAACACGCCTGATTTTGAAGGTGATAGTTTTGGTGAAGATATCGATCATCAAATTGTCGATTTGGTTTATAAGCGTTTATCAGAGCGCTATGAGATGCCGAGTTTCCATGATATTCAAGACACGCTATTGATTGCTTATAGCATTATTAATGCGATATTCACATTGTCTTATCGCCGTCATCAAAGCATTACCAATGAATATATCCAAGAAGCAAACACTGCGTTTATCGCTTATTTGCGTTGCTATCTACCAGAAAAGCTACCGCGTAAGAATCGCTAGTTTTTTCGCTATTTAGATGATGCTTAGACATTAGAGTGTGATTAACATGCTCTAATGTCTGCTAAGTCAATACAAAAAAGCCGATATATGATGTCGGCTTTTTTGTATTGACTGCCTTGATGAGCAGTGGTAGTAATGGACTTAACGGATAGGCGTTAATACTTGCCCACGGCAACTATCAGTACTCGCATCTAATGTCTCATATTGCTTATAATAGCTGACGATCAGCTCTTCCAAAGCGACGTTGGTCTGTGAATCATGGGTATTGACGTAAGCTTCGCGGGCTTGTTCAAGCCAACGATCTGCCATGCGAAAATGGATGCCTGATTCCCGCCAGCCGCGCTCGCACTGGTTCGTAGCAGCCCAAATTAAAGCGACCTCGCTGAAAGCTATCTCTCGTGGTGCTGACTCGATACCACCGCTATCTTTTAGCGCGCTTAAGGTTGCCCATAGATCGGGGCGCATGAGAGCAGAGTTTGATGGTATGTCTTGAATAAGGTTGAGATCTTGTTCCTTGCCATTTTTCAAGGTGGTCAAAATCGTCTCTGCTGCCTGTGCTGCCTGTGCTGCTTGCTGTCCAGCAGGTGAACGACTATTCATGCTGTCTTGATGGATGGCGTAGTTAAGCCAAGCCTGAGCTTTATAGGCAAAGTATTGTTGACGTGCGCTCATGTTTTTTTGTTGATACGCTTGTAACTCTTTCAACATACAATTCATAGCACGTTGGCGCGTACTTTGGTATTTTGGGTGGTGAGACTGAGTTTGGACATCATTGGCACAGTGAGTAGCGTCATGGGTTACTGCCACTTCAGGAGTATGATGACTCGCCGATGCAATCGAGGTCATTGTCAGGAAAAAAACGGTTGATAATAAAGCCTTTATAGGCTGTTTATAATGGGCTGCTTTGTCGGCAGGATTAGGCATGATGCAAAACCTTATATTAAGCGGATCAGTATCAATATTGGTATTGGTACTTGCGGTTTTCGGCGCTGATCTCATCGCTTATTAAAATATATCTGTCATATAATATGATGAACAGCGCGATAACGCCCGCATTGTCGTCAGATGATAACACGACAATGGGGATAAATTACAATGTAGAGTGAGTCGTCAAACGCTGGTTCTTACGTGGATCATCACGTTTGAATAGGTCTTCGTCAAACTTGAAACGTAATCTAAAGTAAGCGCCTTCCATAGTGCTATCGTCATAAGCGATGTCTTCATCCTCAAAGCCCATGAAGTTATAACCTAGTGACAACCAAAGATTGGTCATCGGGCTATAGCCCACTTCCGCACCCAGCATATAAGACATATCATCTGCTTGTTTGTTCCAATAAGTGCCTGCTTGCAAGCCCACATCCCAGCGCTCACTGATGTCATATAGACCACGAGCATAAAGCGCATGGGCTGTATTGTCGCTACTGATATTATCAGCATCAAACTGAGTATATTTACCCGCGTAACGGCCTGATAACGTCAACGGACGCGTTGGATGATAGTTACCACTCAATGACCAGATAACGGCATCTTTTTGATAGGCGTCATCGCCAGTACTGTTATCATCTAAGCGATACTCAAGCTTGGCTAACATGTCTAACTGATTGCTATCATAATCACGATAGGCAGCTCCTAGCTGGAAACGATTAATCGTGCGATTGCCATCGTCATAATCGACGCGTGAGTAGATGTCCTTGGCCAACAGAGTCACATCATCGGTATAGCGATAAGCAATACCAGCGCTACCTAGCAATGTGTCACTAGTCTCACCCCAACGCTTCTCAAAACGCGCCGAGGCTTTATAATCTTCTTTCGCAAGATACTCTACACCAATGCCAGCTGCCGTTGCGGTGTTCTCGGTATCGCCCTCTAATGATTCAACACGCTCAAATAAGGTGTTTAAAGTCAGACCTTCTTGAACATACCACTTGTTTTTTAGACCGATAGCAGCTTCAGCTTCGCGAGCACTGATAGCATCACGCATGCGATATTCGCTATAGACTTTGCCATCTTTCATATAAGCGGCATCAAAACCAAATACGGTACGCTGACGTTCTTCAGTATCATCAAGACCATAGCTACCAGATAGACTGTTGATCAAGTCATGACGGGCGTATAGGCGACCTAAACCACCTAGCGGCGTCTCGCCTCCGATGGAGGTGGCATTACGATTACTGTTATCAATATCTTGCTCATATTCTGCAAATACTAAAGAGTCATTGAGCTTGGGTAACCGTGCCGTGATACGAGCGCGGGCGGTAGTACCTTCAATATCTTTTTCAGAATCACTGACATTATTTAGCGCTGATTGATTGATAATATCGTCATTAAAGATAGTGTTGTCAGTCACATCTACGACGTCTGTTACCGCTTGGATATTGCGTGAAGCTGCCGTCGCATCTTGCTTATAATAACGTAAGCCAATCTCGCCAACGATGTTGGTGCTCAAACGCTGTTCAATACTGGCTAAGACACCTTGGCGGCTAGCATCAGTGATATGATCTTTAGTGCGCACGCCTTCTAGTTTTAGCGCGGTCTTTTTATCATTGATTAAATGAGTGACTTCGACGCCCGATTCAGCGCGCCCAGCAGTCTGCGGCGAGGCACCAGTCACGAAACCTTCGTCAGTATCGTTATAATAAGCTTTGGCACGAGTGTTTTTCTTGTTATCAAAGTCAAGCTCGATACGCAAGGCATTACCTTCTGCGTCCTGACCGTCTAATTCTGTCGCATTGATTTGATTGCTTGGCTGAAAATTTGGATTCTCAGCTTTATTCATCGCGTATTCAGCGACCAGTTTTAGCTTATCGTTAAACTTGATAACGCTGTTGACGCTAGCCAGCTCTTCTTTGTTAAGAGGGTCATCACTGTTGACATAGCTACCACCGATGGCGACTTTATCAGTCAACTGCTGCTTGGCAGCAATGCCACCGACCAAGTATTTTTCACCGCCTTCATCTACTTCTACAGTGACTCGTAGATAAATAGGGTTGCCGTCGATGTCTTGGCTAGCGATAGGGGCTTTTAAAAATAAGCTGCGGCTGATAGGGTCAATTTCATAATCGGCAAAGCGGGTAAGGGTCTCACGGCTAATGATCAAGCCTGGATTGTTGGCGTCACGAGTGATCACTTCGACAGTTTCTGAGTTTTCTAATACGGCATCAAAGTTTTCAGCCAATGGATAAGGGCCTGAGATACCAAGACCACGAGTCTCATTGACGCGTTGGCTGGAACTGGTCTCCGCGATAAAGGCGGTAATGCGAGTATTGCTATCTTCATACTGGGCTTTTAGGCCAGTCAACGTACGGTTATATTGACCTAATTTAATACCTTCATCGTTATCAATTTGAGTTTTTAAGTCGCCATACATAGCAAATGAGCGACCCTTGTCCAAGCGCACATAGAGTTTGCTGGTAGATTGTGCATCAAAGCCTTTGGCTGATGAATCACCATAGACAGGATAGTATTCGCCAGGCTCGATATCACGGAACAGACGCTCGCCTTTTTTGTCGCTGTCATAAGCCAAAGTGAGCAAATAATCGCCACGTACTTTGCCTTTAAGGAACATCGCGGCGCGACCAGAAGCGGTATAGTCATCGTTACCAGCGAAATCATTGAGCTCTTGCTCAAAAGCGCCTTGGGCGTCAGTAATGCTGCTGCCATCAAAGTCTTTAAGTGAGATCGCGCCTTCGACGATGCCGACGGCAATGAGAGGACGTAATTGCGCGGTAAATTGTAACGGGATAATCTGTTTACTGCTACCAGTGTCGATGACCAACTCACCTTTACCCGGTACACTCGGTGCAGTCACGGGTATGAGTAGCTCACCACCTGAGACAATAACTTGCGTACCAGCTTGATCTTTACTGCTGTCATTAAGATTGATACGGCCGATATTGGTATCGATAGTGATAGGTGTTGAGGCGATATAAGGACGGCCATCACGGTCTTTTAGGCTAATAACGATTTGATAATCGCTAACACCATCTGCTGGTACTAGCTGCGCTTGAGTGCGATAGTCAATGGCTTGTAAATTGTCTGGCGTTGATACTTTAATGGTTTGCTCAGAGATGATTTTGCCATTCACGTCAGTAGCGACACCGCGCAAGATATTGTTGCCGCGTTTTAAGTCGACGGCATAGTAATCAAAGGCAGTCACATTCTGTTTTTCTTGCTCAGCTGTTTTGCCGATTTGTTGTTCTGATACTGCTTTTCCATTGGTATATAGTGTAAATATTGAACCCAGTGGCGCTTGCACTTGTACCATTTGTTTATAAGTGCTGAGCTGTTGACCTTCGTTTAAATTGATAAAAGCCACGTCATTGTTAGCCACTTCTTTGAGATATTCTTCTAGCTCTTTTTCTACTGGCGGTGCTATCGTAGTTACGGTCATATCAACACGATTGGCGGCTGGATTGATCATCTCATTGACGATAGCAGAGTCACAGTTGCTGCCCAGATCTAAGTCGCCATTGATGTTGCAGCCACTGGCGTCTACATTATCATCGTAGTCACGATTGTAGTCAGGGTCTAGGGTTAGCTCGGTTTTTACTGCTTGCTCAAGGCTATCATTCTTAGCGCTCACTGATTTGCTACGAGCGACAAGCTCCGTATTCAAACGCTCAGTGCTATCGCCCATACCGACCACGATACCGAAATCGGCACGATGTAATTCGCCATATTTTAAGTCAACGAAACGGCTGCCAGCATCACCAGCATTGCGATTACTTTGGGTGACCATCTCGGTTGAGTGAGGGATGGTGGTGCGGTCAACTTTTAAGACGTGAGTTTTGGCACTGACACCATAGAAGTTATACTTACCTTCAGGATCAGTCACGACAAAGTTACCGTTTTCCATGTAGATACGCACGCCTGCAACGCCAAGTTCGCCATCTTCTTTTTGTTGAATGCCGTCACGGTTGATATCGTGGTAGACCTTACCGATGATGATGCCATCAGTATTCATGACGCCGCGCTCTACTTCAATCTTCCACTGTGCTTCTCTTGAAACTAAGCTTTTACCTTGTTCATTGCTAGCAACGGCAGTCGCGCGGTTGATGCCATCACCGCCTAATGATGAAGCACCGATTAAGACACGATACGTGATTTTTTTACTTTCGCCATTTGCCATATTACCTAAATTTAGCACCTGATATTTACCATCAGCTGTAAACTCAGTGGTTTGCGCTTGGTCGATACTGATATCAGTAGTTTGGTTGACACGTACACTACCATCTACATAAGCAAAACCACGTGGTAGGGCGTCTTTTAGTTGCACATCGTAAGCGGTAGAGTTGCCACTATTGGTGATATTAATAGTGTAGCTAACATAATCACCAAATTCAGCGCTTTTAACGTCGCTTTCTTTGGTGACGACTAAGCTTGGGCTATCATCGACGATATTGATTTGTGTATCTAAGTCATCGATACGTACGGTGAAGTCACCTTCGCTTGGTAGCTGCTCAGCGCCAGTGCCGACAGAAGGCGCGATACAGGCGTCTAGACTTGCAGTCAACGTATCATTTGCTAGAGTCTGAATAAATTTGTCATTGACAGCGTTGGCATTGTTTTGTGTTGGTGCTGATAGCTGATATTTACCAGTACTATTGCCCGTCTCAATCGCTTTCAATGCGTATTTGTCACCCGTCAACAAAGAGGTAATCGTGACCCATACTTGATCTGGCTTATCTAGCTGAACGTTACACTGCCCATAGCTGGCATCGATATAGACGTTTTCCTCGATTTGTGAGGTGGTTTTGTTTTCGTCAAACTTAGGCGTTGTAAATTTGATTTCAGGCTCAACGATGATTAGTCTATCAATCGCGTTGACACTCGATACGGATGGGTCTTCTAGAACGACAGCGCCAATTTTAATATCTGCAGTATCGCCACTTTTGCCGTTAGCATCTGATAAAGCTTGCACGATAAACTGGATACTTTCACTGTGTCCAAGTTTGATTTGTGCGCTTAAATTATCGAAAATAACTTCAGTATCACCATTATCAACGACGCCGTTTTTATTTAGATCTTGATAGACTTTTAAGTTTGAGAGCGTTGGAGATACAGCCAATGTTAACTCAACAGTCTGGTTGCTATAGCTGGTATTGCTTAGGACATTTACCCAGTTAACCAAGGCGTTAGGCATAACGGTAAGTAAGGGCTGTTGAGTAAGTTCAATACCGTATTCAGGAAGGTCTGAGGCTTTGACTTGTACTTGGTTTGAGGTGCTAGATATTGTGACGTCAGTCTGGTTATTGACGTTATAGCTAGCATTTGCAATATTGTTAATGATTTGCAGATTAGGGTTTGCTGCATCAGCTGCAATCGCGATATTTGATTGCATAAGCAACATTGCCAATGACAGCGCAGAGATCTTCGCTGAACACAATGCAGTACGATTAGACGGTGTCATGGTAGATAGAGTCATATGTCGCTTATCCAATAAAATATCAGTGAGGGTAAGGGTAGTTCTACAAGCACTTGATGTACTTGTAGAATCAGTGGAACGATAAATAGTTGTTTTTATTAAGGTTGAGATTATTTAGGAGCGTCCTTTATCTTGACTCTAAATTGAAGGGTTGCAGTACTTTGAGGTGACAAAGTAGTGATTGTTGTATTGATATTAGTACCATCATCATTTGCTGCTGTGGTGATATTAGTGGCTTGCACTCCAGGTGTGGTAGCAGATCCTGCTACATAGTCTGCCGCGGCTGCGAATTTAGATTTAGGATCTAAAATGGTCAAACCTGTAATATCAAAGCCTAGTGCGGTAGTGGATGTGTTGGTAGCATCAATCTTATAGATAACGCATTGGTTTGGTTCAGCATCGATAGCAGTATTTACAAATGTACCCTCAGCAGTACCATCACAATTAGCATCAAGTACTTGTAACTTAGCTAGCGTTAAGCCTTTGATGGTTGTGGTATTAGTAGCAATGGCTGGCGCTGAAGGATCATTACCAGCAGGTGTGATAGTGACGATATTATTTTCAGTCTTATTTAGCGCACCTGTGCCATCAGACTTGACTGTATAAATAATATCAACAGTGCCCTTTGATGCAATAATCACTGAACTTGGAAGACGATATTCGCCAGCAGTGCTAGTAGGTTCTAAATATCCTGTTGTGCCATCAGCTAATTTATAGCTAGGACGATTAGTGGCAGCTGTGTCAGTTATGATGCCAAGTGGTGTCTTAGCATCAGGATCAGTAATTTTAATGGTAATAGGACGATTGGTGCCGCCCTCAGGTGCATCACCTGTATTAGTAAGGGTATTAGTGAAGGTAGTAGTACCGTCTACAGCAATCTCTTTAGAAGTGCCTTTATTATCGACACCATTAGAGATCGTTAAACTACGTTTATTGACTTCTAGAGCCGCAGCTGAATCGCCACCTTTAGTACCGGGCTCAGGAGTATTGGTATACTCTGTATCATCATCGGCAGGGTAATAAGTCTTCGTATTTTCAACAGCATCGTCTTTATTGGTACTATCAATAATAGTCACACCACTATCTAAAGTGTCTTCAACGCGCGCGTGATTGATCACACCATTGACAGGCGCTACATTAGGGTCTTGTTGGACATCAAAGGTGATCGTTACACTAGCCCCAACAGCTAGATCAATACCTGAATACACAAAGCCTTGATTAGTACCAGTTGTGGTTTCTACAACAGAAGCACCACTAGTAGCATCCGTTGATTTTACAGAACTTGCTACTAATATTAGACCAGCAGGTAATGTATCACGCACGGTGATACCAGTTGCAGCAGCAGCATAAGTTGCACGGCCATCGTTAGTGACTTTGATACTATAGGTAGCGGTATCATCTAAGTCATTAAGGTTAAGCGTGTCAGTTATCGACTTTACGATACCAAAAACAGGCAAAACTGTACTTGATGTATCTGTATTGGTTAATGTCTTACTAACGCCTGCTGGTGTATTCGTTGATAGAGCCGTACTCGTAGCGGTCAAAGTGAGTTTTTGAGTATCTCCGCCTTTATTGCCTTTCGTCTTAGCATTGATAGTGAATACAACATACTGACCAGCTGTCAGTGTAAAGACATTATTGGTGCCAGTAAGTATTGAGTTAACAGGAATATCAGTGCCAGATGTCCCTGAACCAGTAGCCGCAGTCCCACCAGCTTCAAATAACTGGTATGAAACTGTAGAAGCACCAAGGTCGTAATCAGCCTGATCACCAGATCCATTAGTGATATTGCTTAAATTGACCGTGTATTCATCAGTACGGTTACCAGTATTTTCTAATCTATGTACAAACGCTACCACCTTTTCAGGAGTTACGTTGCCACCAGAATTTATATCATCCGCATTACCAGAATTTTGCGCCAAAAGTGAGAATGAAATCTGCTCTGAGATATTAACAGTAACAGCATTAGATTTGACTTTAGGCTGTTCAACGTTGTTAACAGAATAGGTAGCTTCAGCTACGTTAACAATAGTAGGAGATTTCGTCGATGTGCCACTAACGGCAGCATTCGCCCCGGTAGAGATACCCATTACCGCAGCAACACCAACGGCTAACAGGCTATAATTAAAATTATTTGATTTCATATAGATATCCTAAAATTAGAAGAGCAAGATTTTTTGAGTTGAAGGAGAGGTCTAGTTGACGATTGTATTAAGTGCCACGGCGGCAGACTTCTGTGCTGGTAATAACTTGATATTCCAGCGCAGGGTACGATATTCAGAAAACGGAATTTTGACCATTTTGCCATCGACTTTACGCATCAGTGGCATATCGGCATAGTTCTTGCCATCGATACTGGCTTGAGCACTGGTAGGATTAGCTTCACCAGTGAAAGCCATATTGGCAGGGATAGGCAATACGACAGCCAGATCTTGGATATCTTTGTTAATAATATTGCTGTATGTTGCCTTGTACTGAATGACCGTACCCGCTGGAGCATTACGAACTGGTAGATAAGAGATCTTACCTTCGGCGTTTTTGGTGACTTGATTGGCTGTTAAATCCATTTTTAAGGCATCATTGGCGTGAGCAGCACTTAGTGCTATTACCGACGCTAAGCTTGCTAATATGGCACTGCGTAAAAAATTAAAACCTTTCATATCGTATTCCTTGCTTAAACCATTATTATCAAGTCAATCTTGACTTCGTCCCATGCAATGTAAAAACTGCAATCAACTATGAATAAGAGATGCTGATAAAGTTAGAATTGTTCCTTAATGTGATTGTCACGCAAACAATACAAATATTCACCACAAAAACGACAAATGGTATTTTGGAGTACACAAACGGTAAAAGCCCTATCTATAGAGATAGGGCTTTTGTCAGTAAAAAATATTCTTTAGGGTTGATAATATAGCAAGGGGGAATAGTTACTAAGGATTCACAGTAGTGCCGTATTTGGTGTTGAAGCGAATAGCTCGACGGCGATCGGAGCTAGTAATTCCTAGCGGGAAGCCATTAGTTAGCACTTGACCATTATTGCCAATCGATACTGAACTATTAGAAAAAGAAGGTACACCGCTGTTTTCTCCAATAGGTGTAGGCGTGGCTAAAGTAGACGTTACAAGAGCACCATTTTCTCCTTTTTTCTGTAAGGTGTCTCTAATAATGATATCTGTCAAAGGCACATTACCACGGTTAACCGCTTCAATCCTATAAGCGATACACTGGCCTGGTATGATGTTAGATATTGGGTTTGTACTATAAACAGTACTGGCGCTACCCGTATAATTAACACTAATGGTCGTCAGGTCAGTCAAGCTGCAATCATGGACATATTGACTCTTGAACAGTACTAGAGCTGCATTATCTTGAATAACATCACCGAAGTTGTTATCAGGATAATTAAATGTATTATTTGTAATGTTTATTTGTCGCACATTGCTCGTAGTGTCCACAGAGTATGTGTAATTATTAGGTTCATTCTGAGTAGCACAGAGCCTCGTATTGCTTCCAAGCTGTGCAGGTGTCAGAGTGAAACTATAGGTTCCATCAGGATTGATGTTCATAGTTTGAGATGTAAACGTACTTGTACTCGTATCACCTGTACATTTATTTAGGGTGATGGTATGACCTGTAGTAAAAGGAATACCAGATTCAGTTGGTGAATCGTATTTACCATTGAAGTAAAGAGGGTTATTTAGATATTTATCGGATACATCATCTTTAGTGGGGTTTGTGATTTTACCATTGTCGTTAAACACGATGCCTGAGAATACATAATTAGGCCTGCCGTTCGTGATTGTGCAAATCCAGTTATCTCCGTAAGTCATTTTTATGTTCTTTGGGTCTAAAATGGTTACGACTTCATTATTATCTGAATTTTTACATACATATGAAGCAGCATAGTCTGCTAAGTTAGTCGTTCCGGCTATCGCTTCTGTTAATGTGTAGGTTTTAGTAGGGTTAACTTTAAAAGTCCCTGTAGTACCCGTACCAGTAGTGACAGTATTACCTGAACCCCTTGTTGTAGTCGAAGTGATGCCATTAGTGACGACTGAGCTGTCTGCATTATCTTTTATTTGGACAGTGAACTGATCCGTATTTGCTTTACGAGGCCCTGAAAGTTCTTTTTTATAAGTCAATCGTGGCTGTGGTTGGTAGCAGTAACCGTCAAACTTAATATAAATAAGCTGATCACCAGGATCGTCTAAACGATCGACACGTCTATCATAATATTTCAGGTTAGGATTATTGCCATAGGTCACTTCCACCCTAACTATAGGCGGATCGGAGGGTCGATCGAAAGCTACTGAAACTTTGCAATCGTTATCTAAACCGCTGCATGCCACATTACTTGTAGTATTCATTTGACGATAAGGAGTAGATTCAGATATCCCTGTACCTCTAAACTTCAAGACTGGGGTGACTGGTATATCTGTACTTGTAAAGCCTGTTATAGTAGCTTGATCAAAAAACTCAAAATAACGCCTGTTTGCGCCATCGTATCCTGCAATATTTGTATCTATATCAAATATACTTAAGCTGACGTTACTAAGTGGCTGAGGCTGTTTAGTGAAATTATTTTTAAAAGTATATGAGACAGTCCGTGTACTTAATACAGTGGAAAAATCTTGGAAAAATTCAAAAACCTGTGTCCCTCCGGATACCACAGATTGATAAGTATTGGACGATCCAGCAGTTGTGGTTAAAGATCCATCAAGGATCAAAGAGTTAGAGACAATTAAATAGCTCTCACTCTTTACACCAACTATATCTTGATCGATTTTAGGATTAGGTGGTGAGACAACTGGAGCCAAACTAGTATAATCCTTGCTATCAAAATTATCAGAGATATAACCAACAGGACACTCAACTGCAGCTAAGGCTGAACTATTTATTAAAAGCATAATAATCGCGGCTATCAATGCCAGTATCCGATATATATGTTCACTGAATAGTTGTGAAATTATTGAATTTAGAACGTATGGCATTTTATGCATATGGTTATCCCTATAAGAAGCTAAAACTTTCTATAAGCGTTTAACTAGTTCTCAATTATTTCACTAACTAAACTAATGTATATATTACGTAACTTAACATATTAAGCAATAATTTCGTAAAAGTCCTACGAAGTGGACGAATGGCAGATATTTCATGACCAGCTACAGTATCTAGTTATAGATGTTGGCTCGTTAGCAAACAATCCTTATATTTCTTTGAAACATTTCTAAAAAAACTAATGATTATTTATTTCAAAAATACTTGTCATATCACCATTTCTTTACAGCTATAAACAACTGCAGCATAAGAGCCTATAATAAAGAGTTATTATCATTTGATAATTGACTATAAAAGTTGGGTTAGCATTTTACTATCTAACCACTTTTAAATACTCAGTTCATATGCGATGGATAGTAGCGCTGTTTTTATTTTGGCTATGTGAGGCTGCTCCAGATTATGAGTCGGTCAAATACTGCTGCATAACGGCACCCTACTATAAATCTCACTTCTTAAAATTAACAAGGAAGTCATTGAGAAAACTATTCCCGCACGACAATATTGAAGTAACACTTTGATTTAATAATATCCTGTCTTCGGGCAGGACTGACTGATAAAAAAGGACAATAGTGATGAATTATTATAAGGATGCTGATAGCACCGAAACCCAAGAGTGGCTGGAAGCGTTTGAATCTGTTATCAAACATGCAGACAAAGATCGTGCTCAGTTTCTGCTAAAAGCTTTATACAATATGGCAGTTCAAGAAGATTTGCCGTTCAATCGTCTTGATACCGCTTATATCAATACCATCGCCGTTGAAGATGAACCGATGTACCCTGGCGACCTAACCATTGAGCGCAAAATTCGTGCTTTGATTCGCTATAACGCATTGGCCATGGTCATGCGCGCGAACAAAAATGACGACGATTTGGGTGGTCACTTAGCAACATTCGCTTCTAGTGCCACGCTATATGAGACAGGTTTTAACCATTTTTTCCGTGCTGCCAGCGATCATTTCGGTGGTGACATGATTTATTATCAAGGTCACTCAGCACCCGGTATTTATGCACGTTCTTATTTAGAAGGTCGATTGACCGAAGATCAGCTTGATAATTTCCGTCGTGAAGTCGGCGGCAAAGGCTTATCAAGCTATCCGCATCCATATCTCATGCCAGATTATTGGCAGTTCCCAACCGTATCGATGGGACTTGGTCCGATCATGTCGATTTACCATGCCCATGTACATCGCTATATGGAAAACCGCGGTCTGCTAGAGAAAGAAGGTCGTAAGATTTGGACATTCTTGGGTGATGGTGAAACGGATGAGCCAGAAAGTTTAGGGGCTATTTCTCTCGCTGGTCGTGAAAAGCTAGATAACCTAATTTGGGTCGTCAACTGTAATTTACAGCGTCTTGATGGTCCAGTCCGTGGTAACGGTAAAATTATCCAAGAGCTAGAGTCTATATTCCGCGGCGCTGGCTGGCGGGTGATTAAAGTTATCTGGGGTGGTAAGTGGGACAGCTTACTTGCCAATGATAAAACTGGCGTGCTCAAACATCGTATGGAAGAAGTGGTCGATGGTGAGTATCAGCTATACGAAGCCCGTACAGCTGAGTTCACTCGCAAAGAGTTCTTTGGTAAATATCCTGAGTTAGAAGAGATGGCTGATGCGCTATCTGATGAGGATATCTCGCGCTTGAATCGTGGTGGTCATGATCCAATGAAAGTTTATGCCGCATTCAGTGAAGCGATGAAAACTAAAGGTCAGCCAACCGTTATTTTAGTCAAAACCGTTAAAGGCTATGGCTTATCGGCTCAAACACAAGCGGTCAATAAATCACATCAGATTAAGAAACTCGATCAAGAAGCGTTGATGTATTTCCGTGATCGCTTTGATTTACCATTTACTGACGAGCAGCTAGAGACGCTACCATTCTATCGCCCTGAAGAAGGTTCAGCGGAGATGAAGTACCTTAAAGGTCGCCGCGAAGCGCTAGGTGGTCATTTGCCAAATCGCCGCAGTGGTCATATCCCATTGAATATTCCTGAACTGTCGATGTTTGATCGCGTATTAAAAGGCAGCAATGGTAAAGAGCAATCAACGACGATGGTGTTTGTGCGCTTATTGTCAGCCATGCTCAAAAACAAAGACATCCAAGATCGTGTCGTGCCGATTGTACCTGATGAAGCGCGTACTTTTGGTCTAGAAGGTATGTTCCGTCAGTTGGGTATCTACTCTGCGGTTGGTCAAAAATATACCCCAGAAGACAGTGAAGCTTTAATGGGCTATAAAGAAGCCATCGACGGTCACATGTTAGAAGAAGGTATCAACGAAGCAGGCGCAATGAGTACGTGGATTGCGCTTGCAACCAGTTATTCTGTGAACGCGTTGCCGATGATTCCGATGTATATTTATTACTCGATGTTTGGTTTCCAGCGTGTGGGTGATTTGGCTTGGGCGGCAGGCGATTGTCAAGCACAAGGTTTCTTACTGGGTGCAACAGCTGGTCGTACCACCTTAAACGGCGAAGGCTTGCAGCATCAAGATGGTCATTCACAAATCTTATTTAACGTTGTGCCTAACTGTGTGACTTATGATCCTTGCTTCGGTTATGAGCTAGCGGTTGTGATGCATGATGGTCTACGCCGTATGTATGGTGAAGGCGAACGCGTTTATTATTACTTAACGCTAATGAATGAAAACTACGAGCAACCTGAGATGCCAGAAGGCGCGGAAGAAGGCATCAAGCGCGGTATGTATTTGCTCGAAGATAATGGCTCAACCCAAGTGCAGCTATTAGGCTCTGGCGTTATTTTACGTGAAGTACAAAAAGCGGCGCAGATTCTAAAAGATGAGTTCAATATCACCTCCAACGTTTGGAGTGTGACCAGCTTTAACGAGTTGACTCGTGACGGCATGGTTTGTGATGATTACAACCGCTTGCATCCAATGGATGAAGAGAGAGTGCCTTGGGTCACTGAGCAGTTAGCGCCGCATGAAGGTATCGTAGTCGCCGCGACAGATTATATGCGCAATTATTCGGAGCAAATCCGTGCTTGGTTGCCAGATAATCGTCCTTATACGACTTTAGGAACAGATGGCTATGGTCGTTCTGATACTCGTGAAAATCTGCGTAGTTTCTTCAACGTTGATGCCGCACATATCGTGGTTGCGACGCTCAAACGCCTAGCAGATGAGGGTGAAGTCGAGATGCGTTTGGTGAAAGATGCCATCTCAAGTTTAGGCATCGATGTGGATCAGCCACCTGCATGGCAACAACAGCCTTATTATGATCATTCTCCCGATGCACCAGCACCTGGTAATGTCAATCCAAATCCTGTCCCTGAATTTGTCGCTGAAGATGATGATGAAATCAGCAATGAGGGTCGGGCTGAAGATCAAGCGGATGCGACTTTACTTAATAACGGTGATGTCAAAGAATAATAATCATAAGACTAGGAGATAAATCATGGATATTAAAGCCCCCGATTTGGGTGTTGATAGCGCCGAAGTCAGCGAAATTATGGTAGAAGTGGGTGATGTCATCGCAAAAGATGACAACATCATTCTATTAGAATCTGACAAAGCCTCAGTTGAAGTACCAAGTTCCGCTGCTGGCACAGTCACCAAAATCAGCGTTGCTGTTGGTGATCAGGTCAGTGAAGGTATGGTACTGATTGAGCTTGAAAGTGAAGCAGACAATGCAGAAAGCAATGTAGACACTAAAGAAAATAGCGCTGCTGACGAGAAGCAAAAGGCAGATGAAACGGCTGCTAAACCAGAAACAAAACCTGAGCCTGCGGCAACTGAATCAGCCTCGTCTGACGCTAATGACAAGCCTGCGTCTAACGCTGGTAAATCGACCACTCATGCATTGCCAGATTTAGGTGTTGATGAAGCGCAAGTTTCTGAAATCATGGTCAGTGTTGGTGACATCGTGACTGCAGATCAATCAATCCTATTGATTGAATCTGACAAAGCATCGGTAGAAGTACCCGCACCAGTCGCTGGTAAGATTGAAAAAATCTTAGTTCAGACTGGTGATATGGTTGCTAATGGTCAAGACTTTATCGTTATCATGAGTAGTGGTGCAGATGCTGCTGATACAAGTGAGTCTACATCAGATAGCGCTGAGCCAAAGCCTTCAGCACCAGCCAAATCAGAAGAAAAAGCTGCTGCTAAAACAACGGGTGAGCCAAAACAGTCAGAAAAATCTACAACGCCTAATGCGGTCGCTAGTAAGCAAGCTGACAAGTTGACTGAAGCACAGGTCAATGAAAAGTTGGTTGACGTATATGCAGGTCCAGCCGTACGTAAGCTGGCGCGTCAGTTAGGTGTCGATATCACCCAAGTGAATGGTTCGGCGCTAAATGATCGCATTCTAAAAGAAGACTTGTTTGCGCATGTTAAAGAAAGCTTAAGCACTCAAAAAACGGCACCTGCCAGTGGCAATGTAGCCAGCGCTAGCCTGCCAAGCTTACCTGACATGAGTAACGTTGAGATTTGGGGTGAAACAACAACCCAAGACCTTAGCCGTCTACAAAAAGTCTCGATACCGCAGCTCAACTACAATACCTTGTTGCCACAAGTGACCCAGTTTGATTTGTCTGATATCACTGAGACAGAAAAACTGCGTGGCGAGCTAAAAGGTAGCATGAAAGCTGAAGGTATCGGCTTCACGATTTTAGCGTTCGTGGTCAAAGCGACGGCCTATGCCTTAACGCAGCATCCACGTTTTAACAGTCATTTAAATGATGACAATACGCAAGTTATCTTGCGTAAAAGTGTCAATATGGGCATCGCGGTGGCAACGGATGATGGTCTCATCGTACCTGTTATCAAGAATGTACAGGATAAAGGCTTGAAGCAAATCGCCATTGAAATTGGTGAGCTTGCGGTAAAAGCGCGTGACAAAAAACTCACTACTAAAGATTTGCAAGGCGCAAGCTTTACCATATCAAGCCAAGGTAACTTGGGTGGTACTGCCTTTACGCCATTAGTAAATTGGCCTCAAGTGGGTATTTTAGGTGTGTCTGAGGCAAGCATGCAGCCACGTTGGGATGCTAAGAAGCAAAGCTTTGAGCCGCGTCTCATGTTGCCATTATCATTGTCTTACGATCACCGTGTGATTAATGGCGCAGATGCTGCCGTATTTACCCGCTATATCGCAACATTGCTGGCTGATCCGCGCCGTATTTTGCTGTAAGAATCGTTTGTACTAAAAGGATCTGAAAAAAGACTGTCTTAGTATAGTCTTTTTTTATGATTAAAATTTGATATTAATAGTCACCAGATTTTTAGCGGTTAATGACTGTAGCACAATCGTTTTTATCTATAATAGTTGTTGCTTAAACTTTAGATACAAAAAAGCCGGCGATTAAGCCAGCTTTTTTTATTCACATTACTTTATGTTATATTAGAAAGTCTTAACAAAAGCAACGCCATATACCCAAGGGCTGATGTCAACTTCACCAAGGTCAATGGTCTCACCATTAGCTTTTACGCTGGCGTCTGTTTTGATGTCCATATAGCGAGCATCAATACGGAAGTATTCAGTTGGGGCAAAAGGTATGTCAAGACCGATGTGACCAGCAACGCCGACGCTATCATCAAGTTCTAATTTTTCGAAAGCATCGCTATAGATTTTTTCTTTAAAGAAAGTCGTATAGTTCACACCAACACCAACAAATGGCTTCACATTCATAGGCATGTTGTAGCCATCGAAGTGATATTGTACCGATAGAGTCGGTGGCAAATGCTGAGTTTTAGCATCGATAGTAGCATCGCCAGCAGTTAAGGTAATGTCATGATGGAATGGTGTAGCCGCTAGTAATTCAATACCAATGTTATTGGCAACGAAATATTCGCCGCTAATGGTTGGTTGAACATCACTGTCTACGTCGACACCAATAGTGCCATCTGCCAGTGTACCGTTATCGCTCTTTGGGTCAACCATGTGAGCACCAGCAGCGACAGACCAAGTACCAGCTGGTACAGCAAATGCTGTGGTCATAGTAAGTGCAGCAGCAGTGGCTAAAACTAGGGATTGTAGTTTCATCATTTGATTCCTTAACGTGATAGAAGATTATCGGTGGCTATCTAACGAGGGATGACATTAGGTACCGATACACAATGTTATGATTATTGACTAACCTGTAACATTACAACGCCATTATAATACAAAACCATATTTACTGTAAGGTTTTAAACGCATATTAATGGCTTTTATGGCATAAATTTACCGTTAAAGGTATATTTGTCGAGGTAATTAAAAATTACTTAGGACAGTTAGCATTTTTGAAGCAAGACTTAGATCCCTTCATGCTGATGTTATACAGAGGTATGGCATTAGAATTTGGTCGATAGTCAATGGTGCTAAACTCTCGCTGATATTTTTAGAATATTAAAATGTCAAAAGCTTAGAGTCGGTAATGATAGTCTCATTACTTTTCGAATGAATAATGAGAGTGGGAAAAGAGGGGTAATATATTATGCTTGGCTATTGTAGTAATTCTCCTCTACGCTGCACAAATGCACGTTCTGTGACGATATTGGATCGGATGGACTCTTGCTGTCCTGAATGCAACTTATTTTTGCTGCCTGCTCAAGATATCAGTCAGCAATTACGCGCTGACGAACGATTCTTACGCTTCGCTATCATCGCCATTGTGCTGGTGCTAATTTTGTTTGCCTACATGTACTATTTAAATTTAGTATAATCACCGATCATGCTTCATAATAAATAAGACAGTCCTGTCACTAGTAATGCTTTAAGAGCACTATATCGCTAAGTAGTGATGGGTATGAAATACTGATAGTGACCGAGCATTAATGTCATATTCTGTGATGACTGCTTTATTATACTAATATAAGACCGGTGTTTCACCGCATAGGGACGGCATGCTATTCCAATCTATACGGCGCTTGCGTCTTTTCGTTTACGATATTCTGCAAAATGATGAGCACGATACGCTGTTTAGCCGTTGCGTTGACTACTTTTTAATATTTTTAATCATGACCAATGTAGCAGCGGTTATTGCTGAGTCGGTTGACAGTTGGTATTACCCTTATCAAGAGTATTTTACTTGGTTTGAAAATTTCTCTATCGTGGTGTTTTCTATTGAGTATTTGCTGCGTTTGTGGAGTGTGGCCGAGGAAAAACCAGATGGCACCACTTGGCGTCAGCGCTGGGAGTGGTTGAAAAGTCCTTCTGCGTTGATTGATTTAGTCGCTATTGCGCCAGCTTTCCTGAATTTCTTTGTTACGATTGATTTACGCTTCTTACGTATATTACGTTTATTCCGAATTCTCAAACTGACCCGCTATTTTGCTTCGTTACGCATCTTATTGGTGGTCATCAGCAAAGAAAAAGGCTCATTCCAAGCGGTTATTTTTATTTTAATAATTATGATTGTGACGGCATCTAGTGGCATTTACTTGGTTGAAAACCACGCCCAGCCAGAAGAGTTTGAGTCGATACCTAAAGCGATGTGGTGGGCGGTGGTGACGCTAACGACGGTGGGCTATGGCGATGTTACGCCGATTACCAATGCGGGTAAAATATTGGGTGCGGTTATTACCATATTAGGTGTGGGTCTGGCGGCATTACCTGCAGGTATTTTAGCGACTGGTTTGGCAAATGAGCTTGCTCAGCGCCGTGAAGAGCTTGAACAAGACTTTCGAGCGCAGCTGATTGATAGCGATTTTGATTTGGTGAAAAATCAGATGATGATCGATAAAATTCGCCGTGAGCTGGGACTGGATAAAGAGCAGGCGCAAAATATCGTATTGCAGGTATTACGCGAACAAGAGCTTGAGCGCCGCGAAAGAGAAGTGGAAGAACGACAAAAGAACTTTTGCCCACATTGCGGTGAGCCACTGTAAGTCTTTTATAGTAATTATTTTAGGTTTCAAAAAATGGGTGTTTAACAAAAGGGTGCAATGTTATCAGAACGTTGCACCCTTTTTATTAGCAATAAACGGATATTTTATGGTATTTAGATAGCTTGTGGAATGGGTAGCGCCCGGGCCAATTCATGGGCGACTTGCTGCGCCGCCGTTGCTAAATCTTCGGCAGGAAGGGGTAAGTTTTGCAGTGTGAGATGCCAATCATCCACTTCTCGGCGTAAATGTGCCACCCACAGCGTCGTACAATCACGTGGCAGTTGCTTTAGATTGACTTCAAAGCATCGATTGCCCTCATCATCGCTTAGATGAATCTCGCCTTTTTTGACTCTTGAAAACGGATGACCGTGGTAAGAGTTGGCTATCATAGCAATGTGGGTGACATGTGCTGGGATTTTATCTAAGTAAAGCCTGATTTGCTCTTGGTCAAGAGGTGCCAAATACATCGCTTGTTCGCCGCGATCTTTGCCATTGAGACTGTCGCCTTGATGTTTCACTGATTCCGCTTTATCGCGCAATTTTTTGAACCAAACGATATCACTGATGGTGCAATTGTCGTCATATAGTACGCAAGCCAAATCAATATCAATAGCGCTCTGGTTTTTTTTAAAGCGCTTAAACATGCCTTTTGGCTCAATCTTGGTAAATTCATAGTTTAGCGCAAAAAATAAGGTTCCCGCGTCTAAGCCCAGTCCTCTTAAACTGTCTGACAGTAATGGCAATGAGGCAGTGGTCGGCATAACATTCCTTATCTATTTTCGTTCTTTATTTTTAAATAGTGGTAATCGTCTGAATACGGTTAAATTTGAGCGTCATTACCCGCAGTTATTATTTATGATCAAAAAACTTATCCAATACGGCTTGATGTAACAATGCTGGTTTGGCATTCAATAAACCATTGCCAAAACCACGTAACCACCAAACCAGTTGTGAAGTTAGGTTGACAGTGGCTTGAATGGTCAGCGTGTCATCATCCAACGTAACAGTTTGATCGTCACTGAGCTTGCTTTCAGTCAGGCTTTTGCCCGCTTGTTTGGTGAATTGTAGCTCAATAGCGGTGTTTTTGCCATGATTAGGCAGCTCACCGAATAAGGGGTGGCTAAAGCCCATACCACCCGCATCCAAATAAGTATCGAGTTGGAAACTCTCAGGTGTTTGTGCGGCGCTTTCAAGAATATCAACGCTAGTAAATCGATGTAGGGCAAAGGTACGAATGGTAAAGTTTGGATCATCAGTACGAGTTGCCAGCAGATAAATAATCACACCGCGCTGGATAATAGCGATGGGATTCAAAAGATATTCACTGGCCTGTGATTTATTGCTGCGGGTATAGCTGGCTTTGATTTGTAATTGATAAAATAGCGCATGGTAAATATTGTCTTTGCTATCCAAGTCAATATGCGGCGCGATTAGTGGCTGAGTGGCAGGCTCGATACGCACTCTGTCGATCCATGAATGGGTGACTTTACTGTTTTTTAGCTGCCGCCTTGCCAAGTCAAACCACGGGAATAATTCATCTAAAATAACAGGTGGTAGTAGCTGAGTTAGATTGGCTTCAACCATATTAAAGGCGACTGCTTGCGATAGATTCATGTGCGGTAAGCTTTGGAGTGGCGCGTCATCACGCCAGCGCCAGCCTTGCGGGTTGGCGTTGTTTTTTTCTATGGGAAAGCGTTTTGCCAGCGCATTTAAGTCGCGCTGGACAGTGCGCAGGCTGATGTCAAAGCCTGCCATCATCAGTTGCTCGTAGATATGGGTTGTGCCCACCCAGCGGTTGCGCTGTAGTTGCGATAATACTTGCCACTGGCGCGCTGTCGTCGCCGCGCCATGGCGATTATCGTTGTTATCTCCTGAGACATGACTGTCCGCTGCCGCTACAGTATTAGCTTGCTCAACAGAGTTCGTTTGAGCATGAGAGTGGTCGGCGTCAGTAGAATGTACAGTCATTAAGCGATAACCTTTATGAAATTACGAGTTGGCTTTTGTATAGCTTAGCGGAGTATTAACCATTCATCATCGCAGAAAAGCATCGTAGCGTCTAGGGCATGTCTTCAATTAGCACACTGACTTATTGATTGGTTTTGGCACGGCTAAATTTCACTATAAATCAGCTTATATGGCGTCAATGCGTGTTTTGGTGGCATATATTATCAATACCTTGATTGATGCCTTGATCATCATTTATAACGACTTCGTTGTGCTCCGCCTTGTCTTTACATTTTTCTTTTTTTCTCTTGTCCCGTTTTTTTTGACGTTTTGCTTTCTGCTTCTTTTTATCTTTCTTTTTGGATTTTTTATCATCAATACCATCGTCATTGTTATCTTGATTTTCATCCCATAACATCAGACGACTTAAGACTTTACCAAACAACGTGTCTTTACGATAGCGACCTTTCTTGTTCATGGTATCGATAGGTAAACCAGTCATCAGCGTCAATGCTTCGCTCAGTGTATAGACACCATAAATATGAAATTCGTTCGCCTTAACGGCAGCAATGATGTCGTCACGCAGCATGAGCTGTTTGACATTGGCCATTGGAATGACCACGCCTTGCTGCCCAGTCAATTCTTGCTCGCGGCATGCATCAAAGAATCCGGCGATTTTAGAATTGATGCCACCAACCGCTTGCACTTCGCCCAATTGGTTCATAGAGCCAGTAATGGCAAATGACTGGTCAATCGGGACGTTTGCTAAGGCAGATAGCAGCGCACAGCCTTCGCTGACGGTGGCACTATCACCATCGATATGGGCGTAGCTTTGTTCAAAAGCGAGCGAGGCGCTAAAGTTGAGCGCATGATGTTGGCTAAATAAGGCGCGCAAATAGCTGGTCATAATCAGCATGCCTTTGGCGTGTAAACTACCGCCCAAATCTACATCACGCTCGATATCGAGAATCTCACCCGTACCGATATTTGGTTGAATGACGGCAGTCAGGCGGGCGGGCATGCCAAACTCGCTATCGGCATAGCTGACCACTGTCAGCGCATTGACTTGTCCAACAGCGCTGCCTTGAGTTTGAATAAGCTGCTGACCGTTTTTTAGCTCATCCCAATAGAGGTCACGCAGGTATCCTGAACGCTCGTCCATATCATCGATGGCTTGTGTGACATGATAGGCGTTAACAATGTTTTTTCCGCTTAAATGCGCGTGGCGGTTAGACTCATGCAACAGCTTGATTAATAAATCACTGTGCAAGCTTAAGCGGTCTTGGTCTTCTGCTTGTAAGCTTAAATGCTCAAGTAGGGCAGCTTGCGCGCTACGATCAAACGGATAGAGATTGGCATAGTCAATGATATCAGCCATTTTCGCGACTAACGCCAATTCGTGCTCACTGCTGCGAGGCACATCATCGTGAAAATCCGCACGTACTTTAAATACCGCATCAAACTCAGGTTCAAGCTCTAACAGCTCATAATATAAGTCTGCTTCACCAAGCAAAATCACTTTAACATCAAGGTCAATGGGGGCAGGTGCTAACGATAAGCTGCCTGTTAAGGTCAGCATTTGTTCAAGGCTTGAGAGTTTGATTTTGCGTGATTGTAGCGCCCGCTTAAGACCCTGCCAAGCATACGGATGCTCAAGTAAGTGACTCGCTTCTAATAGTAAATAACCACCATTGGCACGGTGTAGAGCACCCGCTCGAATCATACTGACATCAGTGGTGACCGTGCCCAATTGGGTGATTTGCTCGACATGACCCAACAAGTTCAAATGCGTTGGCAAGTCCTCAAAGATGACGGGTGCACCGTCGTCCGGCGTGTGACTGACAATGACGTTGACCGCATAGCGACTTGGGGTTGTGGCTAAAACTGCTGTCACAAACTCTTCGTCATCGCCATTGACGATGCGCTCGACATGCGTAACCATGTCGGCAAATACGGTCTTGAGATAATCAATGACCAGCGGGTGACTGGCAAATTGCTCATAAACAGGGGCAAATAAAGGTTGCAGTGCACGACGTGCAATATTGCGATGCAGGGCTTCTATCGCATCATTGGCTTCGTCCTCTAACTGCTCTAACGCGATGGTCAACTGACTTAAGCGTTTTTGCATATGGTTTTTTTGAACAAAGTTATTTAACTCAGCTTCGTATTCACTATTGCCGTATTCAGTATTGTTTTCATTCTGCTCTGCATTCGTAGGATCGTTATACTCGGTGTTAGAAATGCTCGCTTTGCTACTATTATCGCTCACGGATTTACTTTCATGGCTAGCAGATAATTTATGATCACCACCACTAGTTTCTGTCGCGAGTTGACTGGGATGTACAAACACCGCTTTATTATCAAAGGAGCGAAACGTCAACGCCAAATCATATTGTTTGCCTTCTGCATTGAGCACATCATAAGCCTGACTTTCTTTTTGATGCGTGTCATTTTTGATGGCTTCGATTTTGCTTTGATATTGGTCACTACGAAAGCGTTGGCTCAATCGTTTTTTGGCTTGTTGCCATAATTGATTGACTTGCTGCTGCAATAAGGAGGCTTGCCCCGCAGGTAGTCGCAAGGCTAGTGGAGTGCGTGGATCGGTGAAATTATGCACATATACCCAGTCGTCAGGTGTGGGTGCGTCGGCGGCAATGCGCGTTAGCAAGCGGCTGATGACGGTGCGTTTGCCCAAGCCATTTTCACCAGCAGCAAACACATGATAGCCACTGGCTTTGATATCTAAAGCTGTTTGTAAGGCTTTTAGTGCACGCTGCTGACCAAAGCCAACGTCTAGATCTGGTGCCGTGCGAGTATCCGAGGGCAATTCATCAGGGTCGCTATAGCGTTTTAGTTGCTCAGCCGTGACAAGGCAGCGCTGCTTGATATCAATAAAGCATGGATGCGGTGCATTCGGTGTTGCTGATTTGGTGCTTTTTAATTCAATGATGGGTGTTGCCATATTATTAGCGTCTTTTTTATTAGCGTCTCTTGATAATTGAGAGGTAGGGATGTGTGGCTGTTTGGTCATAGGTATAAATTATATCGTTTGTGGAAAGTGGCGTGGTTATTAAGTGCTATTAAGTGCCATTAAGTGCTATTAAGTGTTATTAAGTTTACTAATGAGCGCTAATACTTGGTTTTTTCTAGTTAATTTGCATCGTTCATAAAAACATTTTACAAGATAAAACGGTGTTTTAAATAAATCATTAAAAGCAGTTTTGTATCATTAGCAGGCTCTGTTAAAAACACCTATATAAGCAATCATTCATCATCCATTTAACGTGATTAAAGAACAATAACGCCTCAATATAGGCTCAGATAGTATAAGATGTCTCACATTGGCGCAATCTGCAACTATTCAATGGGCAGACTGCATGATAAAATAGACGGTTCACATGTCAAAACTGGATAACTCGTTGTATGTCAGACTTTACTAAAACATCTTCATCTTCTGCTCACACGGGCAATATCCGTATTGATCCGACTGGCTTTGTAAAGCTTGGCGCACAGTTGCCAGCGCTGGCGAATACCTTGGCACAAGCAGTCAATGAGCTCAAGTTATCCTTGAGTGAGACGCAGCAGCGCACATTATTATTGTACTTAGACCAGCTTTTGTTGTGGAATAAAGCGTATAATCTGACCGCCATCACTGATCCAGAAGAGGCATTGATCAAACATATAATTGATTGTTTGGCTATTATAACGCATTTACCGTCAGGGTCACTGTTAGATATTGGCACAGGAGCAGGGATGCCAGCGGTTATTATTGCGATTTGTCAGCCAGAGCGTCAATGCACCGCACTTGATAGTAATCAGAAAAAAATTCGTTTTATTAAGCAAATCAGCAGCGAGCTTGGCTTGAATAATATGCAGCCAATTGCTTCTCGTATCGAGGCGCATGAAGCCAGCTATGACGTTGTGACTTCTAGAGCCTTTGCCAGTTTGATCGATTTTGTCGAAGTGGCTCAGCCGCGCTTAGCAGATAACGGTTACCTATGCGCGATGAAAGGCAAAGCGCCAAGCGATGAAGAACTACAAGCACTAGACAATGACTGGCATATTAAGACGATTAAGCTTAAAGTGCCTCGTTTACATGATAGTCGTCATTTAATTGAATTGTCCTATAAAAATGTCTAAGCTATGAACACCTTTTAAGTGATACGTGTCGGTGACACATGGTTTTGTTGATATCTGAATGGCAAGATATTCAAAATATGGTGATACAGATAGTGCTAATTGTATAGAGATACTCGTACTGTTTACACTTATGAGTATGATGCTATGCAAAGTTTAGCGAAAAATTGATTGTGTAAGCCAAAAGTAAAATAACAGTAATAGACCCTAATTAAATTGAGTGAGTGTATGGAAATCATAGCAATTGCGAATCAAAAAGGCGGCGTGGGCAAAACCACGACGGCAGTAAATTTGACCGCCAGCTTGGCTGCGAAGCGCAAGCATGTACTGCTGATTGACTTAGACCCACAGGGTAATGCGACCAGTGGTACGGGTGTCGATAAGAATGAATTGGCACTGACAATAGCGGACGTGCTATTGGACGGGGTGTCGTTATCTGATGCTATTGTTACCAGTCCGGCGGGGTTTGATGTGATCGGTGCCAATCGTGATTTGGCTGGCATGGATATTACCTTGATGAATAAGACCGATAGCCATGAGCTGTTTAAGACAGCAATGGTGGCATTGGTCAATGATCAGATAGCTGCTAAAAAACCTGCTTACGATTATGTGGTTATAGACTGTGCACCCAGCTTGAATTTGCTGACGATTAATGCGTTAGTTGCTACAGACAGCGTTATTATTCCCATGCAGTGCGAATATTATGCATTAGAAGGCTTGGCTGATTTGTCGCAGACGATAGAGCGCTTGACGGAATTGAATCCAAAGCTATATATCCGCGGTGTGGTGAGAACATTATTTGATGCACGCAATACACTGGCTCGGGATGTGTCTGCCGAGCTAGAAGCACACTTTGGCGATATTATGTATAAAACCCATATTCCAAGAAATATTCGCTTGGCAGAAGCACCAGCGCATGGTTTGCCAGTTATCGCTTACGAGAGATGGTCAAAAGGTGCGCGCGCTTATCAAAAATTGGCGGCTGAAGTCATGAAACAAAGTGACTAATATACATGTATGCATGTATGCATGTTTTTTAGCACCAACGATAGACTGTAAGCACAAGCGACCAAACAGATATTGACCATTGAATATCGTATTTATGAGTAAGCTGTATTAATAATTATTTGGCTTTTATTTTAGCGTTAGAGGATAGGTAATCATGGCGAAGAAAAGAGGGTTGGCTGCCAATCGAGGCTTAGATGCCTTATTGGGGTCAATCAAAAAAGAAAAGCAAATCACCGCCTCTGCCTTGCAAGACGATATGGCGGCGCGTGAGAGTACTTTGCCAGCTGAAACGCTAAACGCTGATAGATTAAATATTAGCAAGACTGCTCAATCTGATAGTAATGAGACCAGTGAAAAACCAACGACCAAAGCTATCGCCTCTGACACCACTACCAGCAGTCGAACCACACGGTCGCCGCGCACGATAAACAAAGGTACGGCTAATAAGAATCGTGTTAATGGAACAGATACTAGTGCCTCTGAAGACCAGATCAGCTTGGTGCAAATAGATGTCACGCGTTTGCAAGCGGGTAAGTATCAGCCGCGCCGTGATATGAGTGAAACGGCGCTTGCAGAGCTGGCTTCTTCGATTGAGCAGCATGGCGTTATGCAACCGATCGTTATCCGTCCGTTATTGGCCAATGAAGACAAGAGTGAAGCATTCGTTACCCATGAGATCATTGCTGGCGAGCGCCGCTGGCGTGCGGCAAAAATGGCAGGAAAATCTGTCATTCCAGCGATTGAACGTGCTTTATCTGATGAGCTTGCCATCGCACTGGCCTTGATTGAAAATATCCAGCGTGAGGACTTGTCCGTGATTGAGCAAGCCGCTGCATTACAACGCTTTCATACTGAATTTGGTATGAGTCATGCGATGATTGCCGAAGTCGTTGGCAAGGCGCGCACCACCGTATCGAACCTGCTGCGTCTCAATCAGCTGCATGATACAGTCAAAGATCATTTGGCAAATAGTGCCCTAGATATGGGTCATGCGCGCACGCTCTTGGCATTATCTTCTGAGCAGCAGCCGATTATCGCGCAAAAAATTATCGACGGCGGTATGACGGTACGCGATGCTGAAAAGTTGGTTAAATCGATCTTGCAGCCTGCACCGAAAGCCAATCGTGCTGAGCAAACGCAATCTCGTGAGGTTGAGCGCTTGACGCAAAGACTGACAGATATGTTAGGGGCTGAAGTCAAACTCAAACACAAAAAAGATGGTCAAGGTAGTGTTGAGATATTTTTCCATAACCAAGATCAGTTAGCAGCTTTGATTAAGCACATAGAAGCACAGGCTTGATATCGCTAACGAGTTTGTCATGATGCTGTAAATTTAAGATATTTTGATAGCCGCTATTTTTATAAAAATATAAAAGAGAGTCACTATGTGGGAGTTGGTAAAAGCGGGTGGTTGGTTGATGACACCTATCGTGGTGTGCTCAATATTGGCATTGGTTATCATCATCGAGCGTAGTCATACTTTACAGTTTAATAAAGTTGCTCCGAGTAGATTGCGCGAACAGCTAATCACGCGCTTACGTGAGAATGGGGATATTGGTCGTACACAGTTGATGAATGTCAAAGAAAAAACACCTTTGGGAGATATTTTAGCGACAGGGCTGCTGTATCGTCAATATGGCTTAGACTCGATGACGATGCATATGCAAAACCGCGCTAGCGTACAAGTGCATCAGTTAGAAAAAAACATCAATATGCTTGGGACCATAGGAGCGATTGCGCCACTACTCGGTTTGTTAGGCACGGTGTTAGGCATTATTTCGTCATTTTTGGCGATTACCGATGGGGCGATGCAAGACCCAACGATGCTTGCTGCTGGTGTGTCACAAGCGTTGATTACGACTGCTGCTGGTATGATCGTGGCTATTCCAGCACTGGTTGCCTATCGTTATTTTCAGCGCCGTATTATCGATATTAATGCCCAGTTTGAGACGCAAGCGGGGCTAATGATTCAAGAGTTGTATGATTATCATTTGCTGGAAAATACGTCTACTGCTGGCTTGAATGTGCCTGCACATCGTGCGCCATCGGCTGACGTTGTAGATACTGAGTATGCAGTGGATGGATTAAGCTCGAATAATGGTGTTGCCGTCACTTCTTAGTATTTATTTCTTAGTATTTGTGACTGTTCAGCACGCCTTAATAATCCATCAAGCACATGAGTATTCAGTAAATTAAAGAGAGTGATATGCGCTTTAGAAAACCGACTGTTGAGCCGCTCGAAATTAACTTAACCCCGATGATTGATTGCTTGTTGTTTTTGATAGTGTTTTTGCTGCTGGCAACGTCGTTTAATCATTTTAGCCGTTTAAATATTATTCTTCCTGAAGCTGAAGGTGTCGCGCTGACAGAAGAGAAAAATAGTATCGAAGTGGCAGTACAAGAAGATGGCAGTTATCTGGTGAACGGTATTACGCTTGCCAGTAGCAATGAGGCAGAGTTGACCAGCATGCTACAACAAGAAGCAGGCAGTAATCGTGACATGCTATTTGTTATTGCTGCGGATGCCAATGCCACCCATCAATCGGTTGTGCGAGTGATGGACATTGCGGGTAAACTGGGATTTTTGAACCTTAATATCAGTACGGTCGTGCCACTTGGTCAGCCGTTACCGCAGTAGCCTATAGCTACTTTAGTGCCATTGATAGATGCTCTTATAAAACTGCGATTTTAACGCAGTCCATTCATGTTATGACCCCCAAATTGAGGCTTTTATGAGCCAAGCATATCAACCTGACTCTGCAAAAATTGCTGCTAAAAAACTATCAGCAGAGCCGTCAAACATACCTAAGCATAAGACCTTGCTGCGTTTGTTGAGTTATTTAAAACCATACTGGTGGGCATTAATGCTTACTGTGTTGGGCTTTGCGATTAATGCGGCGACAGAGATTTGGATTGCCAAATTACTTCAATACATCACCGATGCCATTAATCAGAACGATCAAAGCAAACAGGATTTATTTCCATTATTGATCATTGGTCTGTTTTTTGTCCGCGGTGTTGGTAGCTTTTTGGGTAATTATTATTCTGCTCTGGTCTCACGTAATTTGGTATATGAGCTGCGAGTGGAAGTCTTTAATAAATTGCTTCGTCTGCCAAGCTCTTTTTACTTAGCCAATCCTGCTGGTACCATTTCATCCAAGCTGATATTTGATGTTGAGCAAGTCACCGCAGCTAGTACAGACTCTATGAAGACGCTATTGCGTGATGGTCTGACAGTCGTCGCTTTGATAGGTTTCTTGCTTTATAGCAATTGGCGTTTGACGTTGATTTTATTCGTTGTGCTACCGCCAATATTGTGGCTTATTCGCATCGCCTCAAAGCGTTATCTAAAGTTGTCTAAGGGTATTCAAGAGACGATGGGTGATGTCAGCCATATTACCAATGAAGTGATTGGTGGCTATCAGGTTGTCAAAAACTATGGCGGTCAAGCATACGAAGCCGCACGCTTCGATAAAACATCGAAAAAGAACTTACGCCAAGGCATGAAGGTCGTGGTGACCAACAGTATCAATACGCCAGCAGTACAGCTGCTAATGGCTGTCGCCATGTCAGTTGTGGTGTGGCTCGCACTACGCCCATCGGTGATAGACAATATCTCAGCGGGTGAGTTTATCTCATATATCGCCGCTGCAGGTTTGCTCAGCAAGCCGGTACGCTCATTGACTGATATTAATCAAAAACTGCAAAAAGGTATCGCGGCAGGCGAGTCGATTTTTGCCTTGTTAGATGAGCCAGAAGAAAAAGACACTGGTGTGCTTAGCCCTGCTCTGACGGGCGAAATCAAGCTGGATAATGTCAGTCTGATTTATCCTGACTCAACGGTCGCTTTGCGTGACTTTACGTTAGATGTAAGAGCGGGTGAGACGATTGCATTGGTAGGGCGAAGTGGTGCTGGTAAGTCATCTTTAGTAAATTTACTGACGCGCACCTTATCGACCTCTTCTGGGCAAATTACCTTGGATAGTATACCGATTGAAGACATTAAGCTTGAGAGCTTACGGGCGCAGATTGCGATGGTCAATCAACAAGTAGTTCTGTTCAATACCACGGTATTTAACAATATTGCTTATGGTGGCTTAGCCAATAAAACCCAGGCTGAGGTTGAGCGCGCCGCAAAAGATGCCTTTGCTCATGATTTTATTATGAAAATGCCAAACGGTTATCAAAGTGAAATCGGTGCTGAAGGTTTGCAGCTGTCTGGCGGGCAGCGTCAGCGCTTATCGATTGCTCGTGCGCTATTAAAAGATGCGCCGATTTTAATTTTAGATGAAGCAACCAGTGCGTTAGACAATGAATCAGAGTATTACATTCAGCAAGCGCTTGATAATGTGATGAAAGATCGTACCACATTAGTCATTGCACATCGACTGACCACCATTGAATCAGCCGATCGTATCGCTGTGTTAGACAGCGGTCAAATCGTCGAATTAGGCACGCACGATGAGCTTATGCAATTGCAAGGTCATTATGCGCAAATGTATGAACGCGACTTTGAATAAAGTTATTGGATTATTCTTCGAGCAGCTTTGACGTTCAAATCGTGCTAAGTTAAAGTTTAGCTGAATAGGTAAGTGGTCAAATTATCATGAGTATTGAAACGACAGTGACGCGTGCCTGGCAACGTCAAGCCGCTTGGCTATGGCTATTGCTACCTATTAGTTGGTTGTACGGACTTATCACCACGCTGCGTCGTCAAGCTTATAAAGCTGGGCTGTTAGCAAGTTATCGTGCGCCTGTTCCCGTTATGGTGATCGGCAATATTAGCGTGGGCGGTAGTGGCAAAACACCATTGATTATTGCCTTGGTTGATTATCTACAAGAACGCGGAATAAAGGTAGGGGTCATCAGCCGTGGTTACGGTGGCGATATCAGTCAAATGCCCGCTTTGGTCGATGCCGCCAGTTTGCCCAACGTGGTAGGGGATGAGCCTTGTTTGATTGTCAATATGACAAATGCACCCATGGCAGTATGTCCTGATCGTAAGCAAGCGATTATGACCTTGTTAGCTGCTCATCCTGACTTGCAATTCATTATTGCCGACGATGGCTTGCAGCATTATGCACTGCAACGTGACATTGAATGGATTGTGGTCGATTCAGCACGGGGCTTTGGTAATCAGCAACTCCTGCCAACAGGTTTTTTACGTGAACCCATGTCGCGGTTGCAGGGTGCAACTGTCATCTACCATGAACCACTAACAACAGATTCAGTGGACAATAACAAAGATAATAGCAATCTGTACCGAGCCCATCGTCTGACAATGCACTTAGAGGCGGATGCTCTGCAACTCTTATGGCAACCTACTTTATCTTATTCTCAAATTGATGCACCTAAAAAGGGTTGTAGAGTGCATGCGGTGAGCGGTATTGGTTATCCGCAGCGGTTCTTTGATACTTTAAGTTCGCTAGGTTTCGATGTCGTTGGACATGCTTATCCTGATCATTATGATTTTGAGTTGGTGGAATTATTGCAGTATACCGAATATCCAATCGTAGTAACCAGTAAAGATGCGGTAAAAATAAGAGCGTTGCTATCGAAAGCCACTACTGATAAAGCGTTAAATAATGAATATCAAACGCTGATAAACAGACTATGGGTACTGCCAGTAACCGCCAAACTCTCTGACAGCTGTTATGATAATCTGCAGCAGCAGCTAAAAAAGCTAGGTATTGATATCGAAAACAATAACAATAACAGTACCAAAGCAAATAATAGATGATGCTTTAAACCGTATAAAAATTGCTATAGGAAACCCCATGTCGTCAGTGATTATGCCCGCCAAAACTCACATTGTTATCCCTGCTCGTTTTAAAAGCACAAGGCTGCCCGGCAAGCCATTACTAGAGATACATGGTAAGCCGATGATTCTTTGGGTTGCTGAAAAGGCGCAAACAGCGCACTTCGCTGATGATATGTGTATTGCCACGGATGATGACGATATTGCCAAGGTATGCACGGATGCAGGGTTTGATGTGGTAATGACCAGTAGCGAGCATGCTTCAGGCACTGATCGTTTGGCAGAAGTTGCCGCTATCAAAGGATGGGCTGACCATGATATCGTGGTCAACATGCAAGGCGATGAACCGTTAGTGCCACCGTTGTTATTGGAGCAGGTAAAGGCGCTTTTGGTCGCAGACAGTGATAGCGTGATGGCGACTTTGTGTGAGCCTATCGACGACTATGAGACCTTTATGCGTTCATCAGTGGTCAAGGTTGTCAGTCAACACGCTAATGACTTGCAACGTGCGCTTTATTTTAGCCGAGCGCCCATTCCTTGTGATCGTGATGTCGTATTGTCCAATGATGGTGATAGAAACCCACCAAAAAATGCTTATCGTCATTTAGGGTTATATGCTTATCGCGTCCGTTTATTACAGCAGTTTGTGCATTGGCCGCAAACGCCACTTGAGACACTTGAAAGCCTAGAGCAGTTACGCGTTTTAGAAAATGGCGCGCAGATTGCTATTGCAGTTGCCGCTTGTCATCTACCTGCAGGGGTCGATACCCAAGAAGATTTAGACCGCTTAAATGCCATGAGTTTGACTGAATTTCAGAGCCCCATTTGATAAATAGCCTAAGCAAAAAAATATTTCATCTAAGGCGTCATGAATACGCTATATCCTGAATAATCAAGCGAAGTTATAGGACGTTAGCTATGAGTGATAAGACGCAAAATACAGGCACAATGGATACTACAGACTACATATATTTTGCCGCGTTATTGCCATGGCAGCAAAATCTATGGTCGCAATTGACCAAGCGAGTTTTGACATCACAGCAATCTTTGCCACATGCACTATTAGCTGCTGGTATGCAGGGTATGGGCAAACGGGCTTTTGTATGGCGCTTGGTCGCTTGGTTGTTATGCCGTGAGCGTGATAGCCATCCCACAGGGGCTTGCGGCGCCTGTGAAAGTTGCCAATGGCTAAGATCTGGCACGCATCCAAGTTTACAGGTATTGCCACTGATCAGTATGCCAATCAGTGCAGACAATACTGATAATAAAGAGAAATTAAGTAACGCTGCAAAGGATAAAAAATCATCCAAAACAGCCAATAACAGTGCTCTTAAGATTAAAGTGGATGATATCCGTAACTTGCAGCCTTTTATCTACCAAGGTGGTCAAGGAATGCGTATCTGTGTGTTAGATCATGCAGAGCAAATGACGATTGCCGCGGCCAACGCGCTACTCAAAACCTTAGAAGAACCACAAGCTCAAGTCCATTTATTTTTGATCAGTGATACTCCAGCACAATTACTGCCCACCATTAAAAGTCGGGTGCAGCAGTTGCCATTACAGACCATTCAGCCTGTGATCGCCGTTGACTATGTGACACAGGCACTTGGCTCTACGGTCAATCGTGAAGCGGTCGGAACGGCTGCGATTGAGCAGCTTATCCAATTGGCAAATGGCGCACCTTTGGCAGCGATAGCCATGGCACAAGCGCCATGGTATAGCAAACGTGCGCTATGGTTGACGACGTGGCAGGCATTGCGTAGTGGTAAACGTAGTAGTGTGGCAGCCAGTGACTATTGGCAAAACCAACTGAGTATCACGGAATTTATTCAGCTGTCTGAGCTGATGCTACTTGATATGCGCCGTATTTGCTTAGGGCTTAATGAGCTTCAAAAAGACGTCAATCTATCCGCTGCCTTAGAAAAGTATCCACCTGATAATAATGGCCTAGCACTTTTTTCTAATAGCTTACAGCAGACAAAAATCGCTCTGCAACAAAATGTGCAAGAAAAATTTGCCTATGATAAGCTAATGCAAGAATTGGCTTGTTTATAAGAAAATCTGCCTCAATAGCAAATAAAAATACCAAACTTAATGAAGGAAGCTGACTATGGCCATGCCAGGACGCGGCGGGATATTAACCTGCCACATTGAAAATATCGAAATGTTATATGCCAGCTACTTGTCCTTTGTCAGTAATGGCGCATTATTTGTGCCATCCAATGACGTTCAGCAGCTAGGTAACGAGGTATTTATCGCTATCACTTTACCCAATTCTAGCGAGCGTTTGCCTATGAATGGCAAAGTGGTTTGGATTAATGCCAAAACGCAAGGTGGTCGACCGGCAGGTTTTGCGGTACAGATTGGAACTGATATTGCAGGTCAAAGAATTAAAAACGAAGTTGAGCGATTATTGGCGGGTAAAATAGATGGTTTGCAGTCCACCTATACCATGTAATTATTTATTGTACTTGTAATGGTTTTGATGAGTGTTAGACGACTATTATTAAATAAACAGTATAAAAAAAGCCACCTTATATATCGATAAGGTGGCTTTTTTTATGAGCATAAGACTAGGGCGTGTCTTCATGTTAAAAATGGTGATAAAAATTGCCGTCAAACAATGAAGGTAATGCCAATAATATCGAGATATCAATAAGCTATTTGACGATGCTTGGCAAAATGTAGCCATTATTAAATAATTTAGAGGACAATCGATTGAACTGAGGACACACCCTAAGTAAAGTCACCATATCTTTTAATAGCGCGGTGGCACATACATATCATCTGGAATAGGCTCACGGTAGTATTCGTCATCACGTTTACGATCGGGTAATTCTACTTCATCACGTGGCACTTCTTTATAAGGAATTTGTTCGAGTAGATGAGCAATACAGTTTAGCCTTGCGCGTTTTTTATTGTTACCTTCAACCACCCACCAAGGTGCTTCAGGGATATGCGTTCGCTCAAACATGGTCTCTTTTGCCTTGGTATAGTCTTCCCAACGGCGGCGTGACTGTAAGTCCATGGCTGAGAGCTTCCATTGCTTGAGCGGGTCATGAATACGGCTCATAAAGCGTGAATGCTGCTCATCATCAGTGATCGAAAACCAGTACTTCACCAAGCGAATACCTGAGCGGACTAGCATACGTTCAAACTCAGGCACCGACTGAAAAAATTCTTCATACTGTGCATCGGTACAAAAACCCATCACACGCTCAACCCCCACACGGTTATACCAACTGCGGTCAAACAGAACAATTTCACCAGCAGCAGGCAAATGGGCGACATAACGCTGAAAATACCATTGTGATTGCTCACGTTCTGTCGGTGCAGGTAGGGCAGCCACTCGACACACACGAGGGTTTAAACGCTGCGTGATACGCTTGATAGCGCCACCTTTACCCGCCGAGTCACGACCCTCAAATATGACAACGATACGCTCACCGCGATCAACGACCCAGTCTTGCAACTTAATAAGCTCGCGCTGTAGCCTTACCAACTCTTGAAAGTACATACGACGATCAAGTCTTTCTTGCTCACTCATTTCGCGCCCATCAAAACGAAAGTCACGCACATAATCATCTATCTCATTTTCTAGCTCTTCATCATAAGTATCGATGAGGTCTTCGTGCATCTTACGACGCAACTGATCATTAAAAACCTCTTTGTCCATACGCTCGATAAAACTGTGTTGCTCAGGTGAGCTAAGTTCCTGACGCTCTTGTGGCGTAAGGGATTTGGGATTGATGGACGAAGGTATCTTACCCATAAAAAACTCCTAATCAGTGTTGTTATGATTTTTATTGGTTATCCTCTTACTTTAGCATAACTACCGATAGAGCTATGCGTTGGCTACGTTTCATTATTGTGTTGTTAGCAAGACCATGACTAATATCCAGTTTTGAGTAGTGAATGGGCATAAAAAAGCACCCTCTAATCCATCGATTAAAGAGTGCTTTAAAGTATTCGTGCTAACTATTGACTGGTAATAGCAATCAAATAATAGCAGTCAAAGAGTTATTTCTCTAAGATACAAGTCACGCCCTGACCACCAGCTGCACAGATAGAGATTAGTGCACGACCTGAGCCTTTTTGATCCAATAGCTTCGCTGCAGTGGCTAGGATACGACCGCCCGTTGCGGCAAATGGATGACCCGCAGCTAACGACGAGCCATTAACGTTTAGCTTGCTACGATCGATAGAGCCTAGAGGTGCATCTAGTCCTAGACGCTCTTCACAGAATTTTTCATCTTCCCAAGCAGCTAGTGTTGATAACACTTGTGATGCAAAGGCTTCATGGATTTCATAAAAATCGAAATCTTGTAGTGTTAGACCTGCACGCTCAAGCATACGCGGTACGGCATAAGCAGGTGCCATTAATAGGCCTTCTGTGGTGCCAGATTTACCAATGAAATCAACGGCGGCCGTTTCTTGATGAACGATATAAGCCAATGGCTTAAGACCACGCTCTTTTGCCCACTCATCGGTTCCCAATAGGACACAAGAGGCACCATCCGTTAATGGGGTAGAGTTGGCTGCTGTCATCGTTGGGTTGGCGTTCTTTTTACCAAACACAGGCTTTAATTTAGCCAGTTTTTCCAAAGTGGTATCAGGGCGCAAGTTGTTATCGCGCGTCAGACCTTTGTATGGAGTAATAAGGTCATCAAAGAACCCTTCATCATAAGCGCGCGCTAGGTTTTGATGACTGTTAAAAGCAAGCTCATCTTGTGCTTCGCGGCTGATATTCCACTCAAGTGTGGTGATGGCTTGATGGTCGCCCATTGATAGACCAGTGCGTGGTTCACCGTTTTGTGGCGAATCGATTAAGTCTTTTGGATTTAGCCCCATTAACGCTTTTAGGCGTTGTTTGTTGTCTTTAGCCGCGCCCAGTTTGATCAGTACTTTACGTAGACCATCACCAATCGCGATCGGTGCATCAGAGGTCGTGTCTACGCCGCCAGTGATGGCTGAGTCGATAAGACCCAGTGCGATTTTATTGGCAGAAGCAAAAGTCGCTTGCAAGCCAGTACCGCAAGCTTGTGAGATATCATAAGTTGGCGTATGTGGATTGAGCGCTGTGTTAAGCGTGGCTTCGCGAGTTAGGTTGATGTCACGGCTTAGTTTCATGACGGCACCAGATACCACTTCACCCAACACTTCGTCTTGTAGATTATAGCGTTCAATCAAGCCATCTAATGCAGCTGTCAACATGTCGGTGTTGCTAACGTCAGCGTATGAACCGTTCGAGCGTGCAAATGGAATACGGTTGCCACCTAAGATAGCCACACGATTTTGACCAGCAACGGCTTTGGTTTTGCTGGTTTTTTTGGCAGCAGATGCTGGCTTTTTCGTAGTAGAAGCTGGTGATTTATCATTCGCTTCTGTGGTGCTAGAAGACTCTTTATTACTAGAAGACTCTTCATTAGACGTGTCTGTAGCTGTCGTGCTTTTAGCTTTTTTAACAGCCGTTTCTGTTTTGGCGCTGTCTGATTTATTATCAGTAGATTTTGACGCACTGGCTTTTACCACTGTACTTTCAACAACAGGGCTATCAGGGTGATTGTTTTTATTACTCATAATATTATCCTTAAAAAATATGGGCAGAAGAAAAGAGGTTAACAATAGTAAAACTAATAATAAAAATGATTACATTAAAAAATTCAATAATCGAGAATAAACAAGAAGCAAATATTATCACTTATTACGCAGCATAACTGTTTATGATAAGACGTTTTTACGACTTTACTGTATATCTTTGGCAAACTATGTGACGCTTATCTAAGGTCGGTATCAGCTTTAAAAGACATCAATATGACTTTCGTAGACTGGCTAGTATCGATTATTGGCATTGCATAACGATAGATTTGATAATATATTGTTATCGATAATTGCATTTGCTATAACTTATAGGTCTGATTTTAGCACAATGTGGTGATTTTTAAATCCAGAAAAAGTGACCGTCTTGTATACTGAGTTGTTTACAGATTGTTGTAGACATTATCGGTTTTTGGACTTGTTTAAGATGGCAGTGTATAGTTAGGCCAGCTTTAGACTCATTTACTAAATATCAATAATTATGAGGTTATTGAGTCTATATAATAGGCACATTACATTTATTACTATTATTCTAACCGTTCGTTATAGGGATTATATTATGTCAGACCGTTATGGTGATTTTGTTCAGTCTTCTATTGGCAAAAAAGTGGCCAAAAATTTGGGTCTACCGTTACCTGTTACCCTTGATCGCTTCGAAAGCGGTGAGCCTTTAGTACGTGGTAGCGTATTGGTTGGTCGTGCTAATGGCGATGATAAAAGCGTCAGTGAGTCTATTGCTCGAATTTTGTCAGACGTACATGCTGATGTTTATGTAAACAGCAGTGATGATATCAAAGATGCCCTTGCTGATGCAGGCGTCGAAGCAAAAGCCAATACGGGCGGCGATGATAAATTTAAAGTTTTGTTGTTTGATGCCAGCAATATTAGCAATGCCGATCAATTAAAAGAAGTGTATGAGTTCTTCCATACTGTGGCTCGTCGTGTAGAGAAGTCTGGTCGCGTCATTATCATTGGCCGCACACCAGAGAATATCACTGACATTGATACAGCTTTGGCTCAGCGTGCGCTTGAAGGCTTTGTAAAGTCTGTCGGTAAAGAGTTCAAACGCGGTATTACTGCACAGCTTATTTATGTGGAAGACGGCGCAGAGCAAAATCTAGATTCGACTTTACGCTTTTTCACCTCAGCTCGTTCAGCTTATGTCTCAGGACAAGTCGTACGCGTTAGTAAAGGCAGTAATGTTGATGTCGATTGGACACAGCCTCTTGGCGGTAAAACCATGCTGGTAACTGGCGCAAGCCGCGGTATTGGTGAAGCAATTGCTCGTGTATTGGCTCGCGAAGGCGCTCACGTTATCTGCCTTGATGTACCGCAGCAGCAAGCAGACCTACAAAAAGTCGCTAGCGAAATTAGTGGCTCAGTATTGACCGTCGACATCACCAGTGATGACGCTGGTAAGCAAATCGCCGAAGCTGCACAAAAGCGTGGCGGATTAGATTCAATCATCCATAATGCTGGCGTCACTCGTGATAAGACATTGGCAAACATGGACGAGAAAAAGTGGGACATGGTTATCGATATTAACCTAGGTAGTATTGCTAGGCTGAACCGCTATTTACTAGACAACGACGTATTAAAAGACAATGCACGTATCGTTTGTGTGTCATCGATTTCAGGTATCGCTGGCAACTTGGGTCAAACCAACTATGCCACCTCTAAAGCAGGGGTGATTGGATTGGTGAATGCCACTGCCAAGCAGTTAGAAGACAACGCCAAAGGCATGACGATCAACGCCGTTGCTCCAGGGTTTATTGAAACGCAAATGACCGAAGCCATTCCATTTGCTATTCGTGAAGCGGGTCGCCGTATGAACTCTATGAGCCAAGGCGGCTTGCCAGTAGACGTGGCTGAGACCATCGCATGGTTTGCATCACCTGCTTCTGGTGGCTTAAATGGCAACATCGTTCGCGTTTGTGGTCAAAGCTTATTGGGTGCTTAATATCACTTTATAAGTAAGTGTCAATTATAAGTAAGTGTAGATGATGATTTAGATTATGATAAATAGCTGATATTAATCAGTATTTTCAATTTTCCTCACATATGCTTACGAAAAAATTGCTCATAAATCGTAATAAAGCTGCCCAAGGGTGGCTTTTTTATGATAAAAACACAGACAACCAGTAGCCAAATTGTTTTTTGCTGTGAGAGTTGCTTACATTCTCTAAAACCACGCCTTGAATTGTGCCTAACTTAGGCATAATACTGGTGGCATTGCTCAATGATAGGCTGTAACCAATAATGTCATAGCATCTTTAGATACACCAAGAAAATTTGCTCAAGCCCCACTTAGGATTTATTATGTCAGACAAACATTATGATGCGTTGCCGAAAGCGCATACGACCTATGCCAATATCGTTAAAAGTTTATTGCCTATTGGTAATAATGGCAAAATCAGTAAAGACCAATTGCCGCAAGCGACTTACTATGTGGACGATTTGCACATTGACCAAAGTAACTTAAACGATTATCGTAAAATTTGTGGTTTTGCAGATAATGGCAAAGTACCTATTACTTACTTTTCAGTGCTGTCTCAAACGCTGCAAATGAATATGATGGTCAAAGAGCCATTTCCATTTGCTATGTTGGGTCTAGTGCACGTCGATAATAGTGTGACTCAGTATCGTCCTATCGGTGAGCGTGAAACGGTTGCTATGTCAGTCACCTTTGATAATTTGCGTGACCATGCTCAGGGTCAGCAGTTTGATTTTGTGACGACGGTCAAGTCAGAAGATAAGGTGATTTGGGAAGGTACTTCGACGTATCTATCACGTAGCAAAAAACCAATCAGCAGCAAAGACAAAAAAAGCACTCCACGTCCAATAACGGTCAAGCCATCAGTCAACCCAGAAGGCGTGCATAGTATCTTTGAAGTGCCAGAAGATATCGGTCGTCGTTATGCTTTTGTTTCAGGTGACTTTAACCTCATTCATCTCCATCCATTATCTGCGCGTGCGTTTGGCTTTCCTAAAGCGATTGCTCACGGCATGTGGTCAAAGGCCAAATGCCTTGCTATGATGGACGAGTTGCCGGATGCTTGTACGGTTGAGGTGTCATTTAAACTGCCTATCTTTTTGCCTGCCGAAGTAGAGCTTATCGCTGATCCGGTGGCTGCACTTGAAGACACAGACGATACCTGTGAGTTTGGCTTATTTAGCTCTAAAAATGACAAGCCGCATTTGGCAGGTACGGTTAAATTACAGAGTGGCAATGAGTAAAAGCCAGTAGAACGACTGTCATTTAACTAAAAAATATCTCAATATGGTCGTTTCTTGATAGAAAAGTGATAGCGTTAACCTCGCTTGAAGTATTGCTTATACATCGACACGCGGTTGCTTTGTACTTATTTTAACTGGAATTGATCATAGTAAATATAACGAACAAATTTATAATTATGACTTCACATACCGCCGTACCAAACCCAGATCAACTGAATCATTCAGTAGCTATTGACACAGTATCGAATGCTGGCAATAACGTTTTAGACAATGGTGTTGATCTTAGTACTGTTCTTGAGCCTTATTTTCGTCCTGATGACACTACCATTGTATGCGGTGCACTCAATGACGAAAAAGTGGTTGCCTTAGCGAAAGCTGGGGTTGAGTTAGTGATTAACTTACAGCCAGATGATGAATTGAGCTTTGATGAAGCCGCAGCGGTCGAGCGAGCTGGCATGCACTATGAGCATCTGCCTATTAATGGTGCTGCAGACTTAAAGCAGCTTAATATATTGGCATTTGATAATATATTGCGTCAACATCATGGCAAAAAAACGGCAGTGCATTGTGGCTCAGGCAATAGAGTGGGTGCCGCAATGGCGCTACGCGCAGGATGGTTACGTGGACGTAAAATGGACACCGCTATGGAACGTGGGCGCAGTCATGGCTTGACGAAGCTTGAGCAAGAAGTTCATAATCGTCTGTTGGTACCGCGCTAAGACATAAAGATGACAACGTATTATTAAGCAGCATTGCATGACAGAGAGGCGACCACTAGGTTGCCTTTTTTATTAAGGCGCGTTGTTATTTTTAAAATGAGGACACGCCCTAAGCAAACGAAAAGATAAATTGCTAATATTGAGATATTGAACAGTTACGCCTTAGCAAATAATGTATTTTTATCATATGAACACTTAATATTAGGGGCTAAATAGTTTTTTACCGTTTAGCTGTTTTATAGAAATGGAGCAGGGTAGCCATGATTGACAATAATAATAAAACCACGCAGATTTTTGATCATCAGATAAATATAACGTTGCAACAACGCTTGCAGCAAATACTCACCGACTTACAGCTTGATGATGCACCAGCTGGTGGTGCCGTGGTTGTTTATCAGGCAGGAGAATGCATTGCACAGGCGAGTGTGGGGATGGCACGTCCAGAGATGCCGTGGCAGCCTGATACTTTGGCGATTAACTTTTCGACGGGTAAAGGTGTATTGGCGACGCTCGTACATATATTGGTTTCGCAGCAGATGCTTGATTATGACCAACCTATTGCCCATTATTGGCCTGCATTTTCTGCACAGAATAAAGGGAATATTACGCTACGTAGCGTGATGTCGCATCAAGCCAACTTATTCTCAATTCAGAGTATCGATGCGGATAGCGAAACTTTACTTGATTGGGATCAAATGCTCAATAAAGTTGCTGCCATGCCAATCACAGCACCAGACCATGGCGAGCTATATGACAGCGCTTATAGTGCTCTGGTCTATGGTTGGGTGTTGGGCGGTCTGATAGAAGCTGTTACGGAAATGTCTTTAGCTGAGGCATTGCGCCATTATCTCACTGAGCCTTTAGGTATTGCCGATAGTTGCTATTTTGGTGTACCAGAAAATAAAGTCAACCAAGTAGCAAGACTGGCCAAAGACTTCGAAGTATCAAATGAGGCTGGCTCACAACTGCGTAATAAACGTCATAAACCAACGCTAAAAGCCGACTCACAAAGTACTTTACGTACTTATGCCAATTTGCCTAGTTATGCTTGCTGGCAGCAGCTAGCCTTAGTTGATATACAAGCGGCAGACCTAAGTTCAGATGATGAGCAGAACACTTTACCGATACTAGACATGGCTCATATTAATAGTTTGTACTTCAATACCAGTCAGCTTAATCTAAAAAACTATAAGGCGGCACTCATACCTGCTGGCAAACAAGCAATCGATTATCACAGTCGTGAGACACTACAGGCCATTATTCCAGCAGCAAATGGTGTCGCTTCAGCTCAGGCATTGGCCACCATCTATGCCATGTTAGCCAACGGCGGAACATGGCAAGGACACACGTTTATTAATAGCGCCACTTTTGAGCAACTATCCAAACCGCAAGTCACAGGGATAGATGCTGTCATGCCAGCAAACATGGATTGGCGCTTGGGTTATCATCGGTTATTTAGTCTTTGTCAGCATACAGACAGTGAAAAAGTTGATGCAAACAAGCAAGGGTTTGGGCATATGGGCTATAACGGTTCGGTTGCTTGGTGTGACCCAGAGCGCCAATTATCACTTGCCTTTATCCATAATTTTGACACCACGATGCTGAATGATGTCCGTCAGTTTGCACTAACGGAAGCGGTACTTAACTTAGTCGATTCAGAGCTTTCAAAGCGCTAGATAGCTCTATCGATAAGGTTAATGTGATTTATTCGGCGTCATTTTAAGCAATTTTGTGGCGCTAAGACCATGAATAAAGATTGACGCCAAAATGACAATTGAACAGACGACCCACAGTTTAAGCGCATCTTCATCACCGAAAAAACCTTGGTTGAGCGCATAAGATAAATAATATAGCGTACCAATACCACGGATGCCCAAAGCAGAGATGGCATACTTTTCAGTGTGTGCCATGTTTAGTCCTGATAAAGCAATAAACCCGCCAATGGGACGTATCAACAAGAGGAAAGTGAAGCTGACGATGTAAACACGCCATGTCAGCTCAACGCCCGACTGTAATCCTTGACCAAGAAACATGCCGAAAGTGACCAGCACTAGAGACATGAGTAAGCCTTCTGATTGTTCTGCAAAATCATGGAGCTTGTGGTGATAGCTATGCTCATGCTCTGAGCGGCGAAAGGCAAATGCCGCGATAAACACGGCGATAAAGCCATAACTATGTACAAATTCGGCAAGTCCATAAGCCACTAACGTTAGTGCAATGACCACATAGCCTTGAGAAATAGTGGTGTTTTGGCTGTATTTTGAAAATACCAGCTTGGCCATAATTTTACCAACGACAATCCCCACCACCAGCCCAGCACCAATTTTCCATAAGACATCATGAGTGAACCATGACCAGAGCATCTCGAGGGTAAAGGAATTGCCTTGGCTAAAGGCTTCCGCTATTTTTATGGCCAAATAAACAAATGGGAAAGCCAGTCCGTCATTCAATCCTGCTTCTGACGTTAATGTAAAGCGAGGTGTGTCTTCGCGACCTGTATTGGGTGGCCCTACTTGAATACTAGAAGCCAATACAGGATCGGTTGGAGCCAATACTGCGCCCAGCAATATAGCGGCTCCCAGACTGAGACCAAATGCATAGTAGCCTAGCACCGCCATCGCAAAGATGCCAATCGGCATGGTAATAAGCAACAGACGCACGGTCGGTCGCCACAATTGCCAAGACAGCTTCGTATCAATTTTGATACCAGCACCAACCAAGGATACGAGCACCACAATTTCGGTTAATTTTTCGATAATTAAGCCGTTATTCATAGGGTCTAAAAATGATAAGGTCGTCCACCAGTACCCCATCAGCAGCCCAAAGCTGACCTGCAACATAGGCAAAGAGATAGGCGTGCGCTTAAATATAATGGGGAATAACGCCCCCAGTAAAAAAGCGATACCGCAGACCAATAAAAATAAATTGTAGTTTTCAATCATAAGGTAGGTGCACGCTGTTATGTTTATCTTAAAAAGTTAAAGTGAGGTCATATTTACTAGTCCATTATAATGACGCTAAAAAATAATGATTACCGCAAAAAATCGTTATCAAAACGACATATGCGTTGTTTTTTGGTGAAAAAAAAGCCTGCATAGCGCAGGCTTAATAGATTTTTACCAATATACTTTAACGATTAATAATTGAAGGCTTAACGCTCAACTTGACTCACGTCACGTACCGCACCAGTATCGGCACTGGTAGTCATAGCAGCATAGGCACGTAGCGCAGGGGTCACATGACGGTCACGGCTTACAGGCTTCCACGCATCGCGGCCACGAGCTTCCATCGCCTCGCGGCGAGTGGCCAAATCGGCATCACTGACTTGCATGTTGATCGTACGATTAGGAATGTCGATATGGATGGTATCGCCTTCTTCTACTAGACCAATGGCGCCGCCTTCAGCTGCTTCTGGGCTGGCATGACCGATTGATAGGCCTGATGTTCCACCAGAGAAGCGACCATCGGTGAGTAGGGCGCATTCTTTACCCAAGCCTTTTGACTTGAGGTAAGTGGTCGGATATAGCATCTCTTGCATACCAGGACCGCCTTTAGGGCCTTCGTAGCGGATGATAACCACATCACCTGCGACGATATTGTCAGCTAATACCGCAGCGACAGCATCGTCTTGTGACTCAAATAGGCGCGCGCGACCAGTAAATACTAGGATGCTGTCATCAACGCCTGCGGTTTTGACTACGCAGCCACGCTCAGCGATATTGCCATACAATACGGCTAATCCACCATCTGTAGAATAGGCATGTTGGGCACTACGGATGCAACCTGACTCACGGTTGACGTCGAGGTTTGACCATTCTTTTGATTGCGAAAACGCCTCAGTAGTACGTACGCCACCCGGTGCTGCAAGGAAGCGTGCGCGTGCCTCTTGATTATCAGGATTCATGATGTCCCATTTATCAATCGCGGCTTTCATCGTTGGACTATGGATGGTCGGCACGTCAGTTTTGAGTAAGCCTGCACGATCAAGCTCGGCCAATAACGCAAAGACACCGCCAGCACGATGCACATCTTCCATATGGTATTTCTGCGAGGCAGGGGCGACTTTTGCAAGGCAAGGTACACCGCGACTTAGACGATCGATATCTGACATTTTGAAATCGACTTCTGCTTCGTTAGCAGCCGCTAACAGATGCAAAATAGTATTGGTTGAGCCACCCATCGCGATATCTAAGGTCATCGCGTTTTCAAAAGCCGCTTTGCTAGCGATTGAGCGTGGCAATACTGAATCATCATCTTGCTCATAGCGACGTTTGGCAAGCGAGACAATGGTGCGTCCTGCTTCTAAAAACAGCTCACGGCGTAATGAATGAGTTGCCAATAGCGAGCCATTACCCGGTAATGCCAAGCCCAACGCTTCGGTTAAGCAGTTCATTGAGTTAGCAGTAAACATACCAGAGCACGAACCACAAGTTGGGCAGGCTGAGGCTTCGATAGCGGCGACATCTGCATCACTAATGCTGTCATCAGCGGCATCCATCATCGCATCGACAAGGTCAAGCTTACGAATCGCACTACTGTCACTACCATCGGTATTATGGCTCTTACCAACTGTGCTGGCTAAGATTTTGCCCGCTTCCATTGGGCCACCTGAAATAAACACTACTGGAATATTGAGGCGCATGGCTGCCATCAACATACCCGGCGTTATTTTATCGCAGTTGGAGATACAAACTAAGGCATCTGCGCAATGGGCATTGACCATGTATTCTACAGAGTCGGCAATCAAATCGCGACTTGGCAGTGAGTACAACATACCGCTATGACCCATGGCAATACCATCATCGACCGCAATGGTATTGAACTCTTTAGCCACGCCGCCTGCTTGTTCAATTTCACGTGCGACCAGTTGCCCCAAGTCTTTTAGATGCACATGGCCGGGTACGAACTGGGTAAACGAGTTGGCAATCGCAATGATTGGTTTGCCAAAGTCGCCATCAGTCATGCCAGTCGCACGCCATAATGCGCGCGCGCCTGCCATATTACGGCCGCCAGTAGAGGTTTTTGAGCGATAATCCATGTGATATTCCTTACAAATAGGCGAGGTTTGTGAAAATGTGCACCCTCAATTTTAATATTGATAGTGTGCTTTTTATAAAATGCGAGGACTAGTGAATAATACTAGGTCGTTACCATACCATTAGATATGAGTCACTGAAAACTACTCATTGATAATGCCAAGGCAATAGTAGTCATAACATCGTAAGTATTTGGAAGATAAGGTGTTATTCGACGCGCTCTACTATCGCCGCCTCGAACCAAGGTAGCTCTATTTTGTCCGCTTCCAATTTAGCGATAACCACTAACGCATGAGTCGCTGGCAAGCATTGATAATCAGCGTTTGCTTCAATACGAAGTAGTTGCTCATTGCCTTCAGCTTGTTCATCTATACTGATTAAGGTTTGCTTATTATTTTTGTAGAGTACATCGATACGACCAAAAAACTGCCAATCTTTAAAAGCGGCTGTAATAGCATCTGCTTCATTCTGGGTATAAAGCTGTTGGGTGTCTTTGCCTGTATTGGTCCAATGCAAGCGTACGGCTAACTGCAACGCTTCGCTAAAAACCACCAATGACCCGATGATTTTGACATGCCAAGGGCTGCTTATTAGTGCTTCGTTAATACCAATCAGCTTGGCTGCTTCATGAGCGCTCATGGGCGTATTGAACTGTGACAGGAGGGCGGGTGTGAGCGGATTCGCTTGCTTAATCGCATCATTTAAACTGTCGTAATGATATAAGAACGGTAGTGGTAAATCCTGTGTGACCGTCTTTTTAGTTATTTTGCAATTGTGTATTTTCCAACCAATCGTCTTGTCGCTTAGTGCTTCGGCCAGAATGAGCGCGTTAGGTTCAATGCTTTGAGTGGGGGCTTGAGTCTCATTTTCAGTCTCAGCGCTGCTTGGTTGTTTTTCATTATTGAATACAGAGCCAGCTGTGACAGACGTTTGCGCTGCTTGAGCAGGTTCTGTATAAATGTTACTCATATTTGATTGAGTCGGCAAAATAGACGAATCCATAAACGTAGCGTTGTTAAAGTAGAGGGTTAATATAACATTTAAAGCGCCTGACTCGCCAACCAAATTAGTGAGCTACCGCGATTAGCTTACGTATTGCTAATTTTTAATAACGAGTGCTATAGCAACTTGTGCTTAAACGACATTTCGTCCACTATATTACAGGCTATTCCATCCCTTCTAAAAGCTGTCGAGCAACCAATAATCAAACAAGTAAAGGAAAGAATAATGACCCAAGCCAATGAGCAAGCCGCGTATGACGATAACAATATCTTTGCCAAAATGCTAAACGGTGACATCCCCTATCACAAAGTCTACGAAGATGATAAAACCCTTGCCTTTATGGATATCATGCCACAAGCAGAGGGGCATGTGCTGGTGATTCCTAAGCAAAAAGCCGTTGATTTGGCGGATCTTGAACCAGAGTATGCCGCAGCGGTGTTAATGACCGCTAAAAAAGTCATGCAAGCACAGCGTCAAGTATTTGCGCGTGAAGGCATTATTCAGATGCAATTAAATGGTAGCGAGGCGGGTCAAACCGTTTTTCATTATCACGTGCATCTCATTCCATCGAGTATTCATGAGCTCGGTCGACATGCAGTGATCCAAGCTGATCACACAGAACTGGCTGAAACGGCAAAGCAACTTGCTGCTGCCATTACTATTTAGTAATAAAAAAACGAGATATTGTCGAATTAACAAGCAAAACATAAATTGTTCCAGAAAAAAATAAAAAGGTCGCTAACAAGCGGCCTTTTTTATTACTTGGTAATAGTCATGTAACAATCGTTAAAGTCATGTTACAAGTTGGGCGCTTGTCTGGGGTTTTTGAACATAGTGTGATAAAAATTGTATTTATTTAATAATAACTGATGCATTTTCGCCTTTGTGAGTAACTTTTTATAAAAAAGGCACTGCTCCTTCTGATTATTAATCTTGATATCGAAGATTATTTTTCATTGCTACTTTTTGGGGATATCACTTTCTATGAGTAAATTACCTCGCTCCACTATTTTGTTGCCAGTTTTTGTACCGGCAGCAGCGATTATGCTGCTATTGGTGATTGGCACAGCCATCAACCCTGACGCTGCTGGCGAGCTGTTCAGCAAAGTTTTGGCATTTACCACCGACACTTTCGGCTGGTTTTATATGTTGGCAGTCGCCATATTTTTGATGTTTATCATCGCCTTGGCATTTTCGCCTTATGGCAGTATTAAATTGGGCCCTGACCATGCGGAGGCTGAGTATAAGTTTCTGGAATGGTTCGCCATGCTATTCTCCGCAGGCTACGGCATAGCCTTGCTGTTTTATGGCGTAGCAGAGCCCGTATTGCATTTTGCCAGTCCGCCACTTTCCACGCCGCAGACGATTGAAGCTGCTAAAGAAGCCATGCAAATTGCCTATTTTCATTGGGGTTTTCATATTTGGGCGATTTATGGCGTAGTAGGTTTGTCGCTGGCGTATTTCTCTTTTCGTCATGGCTTGCCACTGTCGGTACGCTCAACGCTATATCCATTAATCGGTGACAAAATCTATGGCCCTATCGGACATACCGTTGATGTGTTTGCGATCGTGGGCACGATGTTTGGTATCGCCACCAGTTTGGGTCTATCGGTGGCGCAAATTAACGCGGGTCTAAATTATTTGCTACCAGAGATGGTGCCAGTTAATACGACGGTGCAGGTTATTATCATTGCACTAGTGACTGCAGCTGCCTTAGTATCCGTGTTGGCAGGTATGGACAAAGGCGTCAAGCGCTTGTCTATCTTAAACATGGTATTGGCAACGGCACTGATGTTATTTGTCTTTATCGTTGGTCCATCGATCTTTATTCTCAATGCTTTTATGGAAAACACGGGCAGCTATCTGGGCAATATCGTTGAGCGTACTTTTAGCTTACAAGCGTATCAATCGAGTGATTGGATCGGTAGTTGGACACTATTTATTTTTGCATGGACGATTGCTTGGGCGCCTTTTGTGGGTCTGTTCATTGCCAAGATCAGTCGCGGTCGCACCATTCGTGAGTTTGTATTGGGCGTCATGTTAGTGCCAACGCTGTTTACCTTCTTTTGGTTTTCGGTGTTTGGCGATACGGCACTACATATGATTATGGTCGATGGTTACGATGCGCTGATTAGCGAAGTGCAAAACAACCAAGCAATTGCGTTATTTAAATTGCTAGAGAATTTACCATTCACGCAGATTGTCTCATCATTGACAGTACTGTTAATTATTACTTTTTTTGTGACGTCATCGGATTCAGGGTCATTAGTGATTGACTCGCTCGCTGCGGGTGGACGTAGTGATACGCCTTGGTGGCAGCGCTCGTTTTGGGTGGTAACTGAAGGGGCGGTCGCAGCGGTTCTACTTATCGCAGGCGGTCTAAGTGCACTACAAACAGCGGCTATCGTTAGTGCTTTACCGTTTGCGATCATTATATTGATTTCGACATTTGGTATGTGGCGCGCACTACGTATTGAAGGACATCGCAATCAAAGCCTAGCCAATGACAATCATTTGCCGCCGCATCTACTTAAGCTTGACGCATGGCGTGATCGTATTGACTATATCACCAATCAACCAACGCGAGATAAAGTGCTGGGTTATATCAAAGGTACGGTTTTATCATCGATGCATGAGGTGGCAGAGAAGTTTGCCGAAACAGGCTGGTTGCCTGATGTAAATTATGATGAGGTCAATAACCGTGCTGTATTGGAATTAAGACGCGGTGACAATGTAGAGTTCTGGTATGAAGTTCGTTTGTCAGAGCATGAAATTCCTGACTATTATACGGAAGATATGGCCAATGAATTACCACAAGAGCACCATCATCGTGCTGAGGTGTATTTGCGCCGTGGTGGTCAAACCTATGATTTATATGGCTATCAATCAGAGTCGGTGATTAACGATATTATTGATCAGTTCGAAAAATACCTACACTTCTTAAATGTGTCGCCAGATAGTTTGCCGTGGCGTATGCAGGAGCATGATGAGGACATCACACTAGAGCAGGGCAGTGTGTTTGATAAGTAAGGGTGCACTGTTGAAAGCGTAGTGTTTCGTAATGCAAGTTATTCACGTTAATAGCTTGCAATATGCGTACGATTCCTTAGAATAACGGCTTGTTTTTATTATCTTATTTTAATTAATGGCAAGCCGTTTTTTATGTCTACTGATTCCCCTGATTTACCGTCGTCTTTGCCCGTATCTGACCATCCATTATTGCAGCCATTGGTCATTGGCGGCCTGACGATTGAAAACCGCCTCATGGTTGCTCCTATGGCGGGCGTGACAGACAATCCTTTTCGGCGATTGTGTAAATCATTTGGTGCCGGTCATGCGGTGAGTGAAATGATTATCGCTGATACGGCGCTTTACGCGCGCAAAAAATCCTTGTATCGTGCCAATTTTGACAATGAAATTGCGCCTATTTCAGCGCAAATTGCAGGGGCTGAGCCTGATAAATTGGCAGAAGCGGCACGTTATCAGATTGATAATGGCGCGCAAATTATTGATATCAATATGGGCTGCCCTGCCAAAAAAGTCTGCCGTAGGCTGGCAGGTTCGGCACTGTTGCAAGACGAAGATTTGGTTGCCCGTTTACTCGATGCGGCGGTAAATAGCGTAAATGCCCCCGTGACCTTAAAAACGCGATTGGGCTATGAGAATGGTCGTGAGAATATCTTGCGTGTGGCGAAGCGCGCTGAGCAAGCAGGTATTGCAGCGATTGCCATTCATGGGCGCACGCGCGAGGATATGTATACTGGCGAGGCGCGTTATGAGCTGATACGCGAAGTCAAAGAAAGCATCAATATTCCCGTCATTGCCAATGGCGATATCGATAGCGCGCAAAAAGCCCAGCGTGTCTATGAGTTGACAGGTTGTGATGCTGTGATGATTGGGCGTGCTGCCCAAGGACAACCGTGGATATTCCGTGATATCGAGCACTTCTTACGCACTGGTGAGAGTCTTGATGCACCGAGCGTCAGTGAGATAAAAGAGATCGTATTGGCGCATTTGCAAGAGCTATATGACTTTTATGGTGAGTACTCTGGCTGCCGTATCGCTCGCAAGCACATTGCTTGGTATACCACAGGCATTCCTAATTCTAATGCTTTTCGCCAAGCAATGTATGGCGAAGAAAGTACCGCTGGACAGTTTCGCGTGGTCGAAGATTTTTTGCAGGCGCACGAATAGTAAGTGAGCAAACGGCTCATGCTAAGCGTTTGTTAAATGATAAAAAATCTTTAAAAATCATCCGCTTTAGCGGTATGTGGTTCTTTTTTGAGCACTGTATTTTCTTTTTGCCAAGGAAATTTGCCTTCTAACTCTACTTGTAGTGACAAGCTCAAAAAAGTCCGAATGAGTACGATAAAACCTAGTACTAAAACGCTGCGAAACGTCGGTTCTGTGACGACAGTCGCCATAATATCAGCGGCGATGAGGACTTCTAATCCTAACAAAATAGATTTACCCACAGTTTGTCTGATTTCGATATAGGTCTCGTGATTAAAACTACTGGTTAGGCGAATCCCTCGATAAAAAGCAAAAAACAGTCCAAAAAACATAATAAGTACGCCAATGACCTCGACTATCTTAGCAATTAAATCAATGTAATGAGCTAGAGTTGCAATCAAAATAGATACTCCTTATCGATGCTCGGTGAAAAGCGTAAGTCTGCGCAATACTGCGATTATACGTTTATCAATCCTTATAATCGTCAAATTATATAGCTAAGACGGCTGTTTTGTTCACTTTCAGCCATACTTTTTTGCTATGCTGTAATCGAACATTCATAGGCATAGAACCAACAAAAAGGATTTTTTATGGCCAATCCCTCAAAAAAAGCAATCAACAAAGCGGTCAAAGATAAGCATATCATTATCACAGGGGCATCAAGCGGTATTGGTGAGCGTACAGCATATTTACTTAGTGAATGCGGTGCGCATGTTATCTTATTAGCACGTACCGAAGACAAACTAAAAGCCGTTAAAGAAAGTATCGAGGAGCTTGGTGGCAATGCCAGTTATTACCCTTGTGATTTAACCAATATGGATGATATCGAAAAAGTTAGCACGCAAATTTTGGCAGATTTCGGACATGTTGATGTCTTGGTCAATAACGCTGGTCGTTCAATTCGGCGCTCGGTTCACGAGTCTATTGATCGTTTCCATGATTTTGAGCGTACAATGGATATCAATTACTTTGGCGCGGTTAAAATAGTTCTTGGGTTTTTGCCGACGATGATTGAACGTCAGACTGGTCAAATTGTGAATATTTCCTCTATTGGTGTACTGGCAAACAGTCCGCGTTTTGCCGCTTATGTCGCCTCAAAATCGGCATTGGATGCTTTTAGCCGCTGCCTAGCTGCTGAAGTGAAGGGCGATAATGTGACGATCACCAATATCTTTATGCCATTGGTGCGTACGCCGATGATTGAGCCAACTAAGTTATACCGCTACATGCCAGCGCTTATGCCGGATGAGGCGGCGATGATGGTTGCCAAAGCGATTGTCCATAAACCAAACAGTATTGCCAGTAACATGGGTAAATTTGCCTCGGCGACGTATTCATTAGCCCCAGCGATCAACGTTGGTATTCAGTCGATGGGTTACCGTATTTTCCCAAGTACTCGCGCTGGATTGACTACCGATAAGAAGCCAAACCTTGCTCAGCGTGCCTTTGCCAGAATACTTCCTGGTGAGCATCATTAGAATAGGCTGTATATGAGCCTTGATTTAGAATAAAAAAGGACGCTGCGGTGTCCTTTTTTAACGCCTTAAAAATTATTAATGTTGATACAAAAGAGGAGAGAGGGCAGTAGCAGCCTTTTGTTCTTAACGCTTTATTATGATCAACACCTATTTATAACTGTCTACCATCATCACTCTTATGGGAACTAAAGTGTTTTCAACTCAAATTTAGATGTGGTACGAACATTAGGTCATAAGTCGTTTTGGGTCATAAATGAGTCAATCATGGCAGCTCAAATCGTGATTGCCATGATGTTAGGTCCTGTATGAGTCAGGATAATGTTTAAGGCATATTTCAGTTGGCTTATCATTAAATCTCCGCCTTTAACACTTATGTCCTGTAAAGTACTTTAACCACATGCCAGCCAAATTTGGTTTTTACCAAATGTGGGGTGAAGAGTTTGCCGCTAAAGCAGATTTTATCAAATGCTGGTACCATGTCACCTTGTTGAAACTCACCTAAGCTACCGCCTTTTTTACCTGATGGGCAGGTTGAATGTCGTTTCGCCAGCACATCGAACTTAGCGCCTTTTTGAAGCTTGGCAATAATGTCTTCAGCCTGCTCTTTGTGTTTTACTAAAATGTGTAATGCGCTAGCTGTACGAGCCATAATGTAAACCTTTCATAAAATATCGATTATCGGGGCATTATATCACGGCTTATCTTGGTTGCTAACTTCACTTGTATGCGCTATTTTCTCAAAAGTCATTATCTACACAGGGGCTACTATTTGGATGAGAATTGGTGTCTTTTGAATGTTGCTGTTATTACATCGGTGCAATGCATTTGGTTGGGTGGCTTACGAGCCCAATCAAGCCTAATGGTTAGGCATTAAGCGCTTTGCTAACTTTTTAATATCGTTATTCCCAACAGGATCTAGTGACTTGGCATACGATAGTGATCTGCGATTAGCTCAACAGTGCGCGATTGGGCGCGGCGCGAATAGCCCTGAACCACCATCATGACCTCATCCACCCCTGTCTGCTCCTGAAGATCCTCTAAACCTTTTGCGACCTCATCAGCAGTACCATGCAGGGTTTGATCGGTATACTGCTCAATAATCTGGCGCTCTTGCATATTGCCTTGAAAAGCCGCCACTTCATCAGGAGGCAGCAAAGCAAAAGGTTTGCGCTGGAACATTCTTAACATTGCCATGGCAGACGATGTTGATTGGCGACGTGCCTCTACAGGATCTTCATCTGCAATCGCACCAATACTGACCAAACTATATGGCTTGGCTAGAATTTTTGAAGGACGGAAGTTTTCTCGGTAAATGCGCATCGCATTTAAAATATCAGCACTACCAAACTGTAGAGCGAACGCATATGGTCTGCCAAGCTGTGCTGCCATGTGGGCTGAATAAGTCGATGACCCCAGGATCCAAACATCAGTGGCGGTCTTTGATGGGGGTACTCGGTTTTGCTCGGCTTGCCATGGGCCTGGCACCGCATGAACCGCACTATAAGGATGGTCTTTTGGAAAACTGTTTTCTAAAAAGCCCAACAACTCTGCGACTTGCTGAGGAAATTCATCGTTCGCCGCATGATGCCGACGCAAAGCTGAAGCTGTTGCACCATCAGTACCCGGCGCTCTTCCCAAACCCAGATCGATTCGTCCTGGTGCCATCGCATCGAGCATACCAAATTGTTCAGCGACGACCAAAGGCGCATGATTCGGTAGCATGATGCCACCTGCACCAAGTCTAATACGCTCGGTTTCCCCAGTAAGTCGAGCCACCATCATCTGCGGCGAAGGCACCGAAGCACCAGGCATAGCGTGATGCTCTGACATCCAAAATCGCTGAAACCCTCTTTTATCTGCCAGTTTCGCAAGCGCAATCATCTCTTGAATGGTGTTCTCTGCCGTATAACCAACACCGGTGAAGGCATTGTCGAGCACCGAAAGAACAAAAGGTGCACTACCTGAATGATTTCGCATATTCATAAGCTGTCTCATTTATGGCCTGTTTATGATAGGTGGCAACACGCTTTGGGTATTGCCACACCAAGATGCCTCTAAAAACCTACTTATACAAAACTAGAACTTATAGTACTCACCATCATCAGGAACAAGCGCCCGCTGTTTATCCAGATGTTTTTCCTCGATAAAGCGGCGCAGCTCTGCTTTTGACAGTGCTCCATGATTGACCGTATCCATATGTACGTTCACGATCTTAGCATTAGGAGAGAATTTATACGCGCGGTATACATCGTCTTTACCCATAATGATAGAGTCATCAACAAAGGTAGTTAGCTTGGCATAACCTGTATTAAGGATGACCGCATCAGGCTTGTAGCGAGTAAGCGCATTCTCTACTTCCTTATTCCAAATGGTATCCCCTGCGACATAGACGGTCTTGTAGTTTGGTTTTTGGAACACAATCCCCATCGTTTTACCAAGCGCTTGAGCAAGCGCTGGAACCTTGTACATCTCATCAGTACCATGCTGCCCAATGGTTTTATTGATCTTAGTGCCTTTAAACACAACACCTCGATCTGTTAATACTCTAACATTGGTAAAACCATCTTTACGTACGATTGCCGCATCCGTTTCATCTTGGGTAAAAATTAGCATATCACGAGGGACTAGGTTACGTGCAGCTTCATCCCAATGATCGTCATGTAAGTGGGTCAAAATAATGGCATCCGCCTTAAGCACTTCGTCAACAGACATCGGCAAATCTACCACTGGATAGCGGATTTGGCTATTCAATGTGTCTGCAAACCCTGGATAAGCGTTTTTAGCCGCTAACATCGGATCCACTAAAAATGTGGTGCCGTCATAATCAAGCTTAATCGTGGCATTACGAATTTGCTGAAATTCAACGGTATTGGTAGCCGCCTTTTTTACCACGTTAGAATCTGCTGCTGGACTGGCAAACGTGGTACATGCGGTTAATAGCATCACGCCACTTAACAGTGTGGTGCCAGTCAGTGATTTTACGATATTCATAATAGTTACCTTATTGAGGAAATCCTTCTTAATCGGAATAGGGTTTAAAAGTCTATTTCATGACTAAATCATGATTTGATTAACAACTCTGGATTAACGCGCAATCCACGTTTGAGTATCAATCACTTCGCCATATAGAAACTCAATCGCTGCCATGATAGTGGCATGAGCCTGAGCAGCAGGTACTTTTGTGCCATTAAACTCAAGATCAAGCGTGGCACAGGCATCATGAACCGTAGTGGTTGTATAACCAAAATCTACTGCCGCACGAACGGTGGCATCGACACACATGTGGCTCATGGCGCCAATCACAGTCACTTCTTTGATACCTTCTTTATCCAATAGCTCTTTCAGATTGGTTTCACGGAACGAATTGGGGTAATGCTTAGTGATGACGGCTTCATTCTCTATTGGTTTTACCTTTTCATTAATCTCTACACCATCGCTGCCCGGCGTAAAGAGTGGTGCGTCAGCAGGCATTTCATGACGGATATGAATGACGGTATGACCTTTTTCTCTGGCAGACGCAATCACCAAAGCGGCATTATCAGCGGCTTCGTTAATACCTACAAGTGATAAGTTACCTTGTGGAAAATACTCATTTTGAATGTCGACAACGATCAATGCTTGTGTGTTCATGATAATTCCTTTTTGTTTATGGAAGTGACTGTATAGGCGTATATTTTACAAGTACTATGCTACACTAACGAGTGGCTACATCGACACATAAGAGGTTAATAACGACATATGAGTCATAAACATGCTATTGAAATTGGGCTGGTCATCTATGAGAAAGCACAAATGGCGGCTGTCCTTGGACTGACTGATTTATTAGTGGTGGCCAGTAAACTCGCCGCCAAACGTCAAGATACAATTGATCTGCCTTTACAAGTCAGCCACTGGGAAATTAAGGGTGCTGAGCAGCAGCCTAAGCGCACTTTTTCGAGCAATCCTGATAGCATAGGAAAATTAATAGCCGTCATCATTCCACCCACGTTAGAAGCACCGATTGCAAAGCAAGCGGCAGAACCTTGGCTAGAATGGCTAAAAGAGCAGCATTCGACAGGGGTGATACTGTCGTCTGTCTGCGCCGGTGCTTTTTTATTGGGCGAAACAGGACTACTCTCCAAACGCAAGGCAACCACACATTGGGGCTATGTAGAGGATTTTAAGCAGCGTTTCCCTGATGTGGATCTTGATGTGGATCGTATTATTATTGAGGATGGTGATATTGTGACCGCTGGGGGCGCAATGGCTTGGACAGATTTGGGGCTTAGGATGGTGGATCGCTTTCTTGGTTCTCAGGTGATGAATGAGACCGCTCGTATGTTGTTAATCGACCCTTCAAGGCGTGAACAATGTTATTACAGTGCTTTCTCACCCAACCTCACCCATGGAGACACAGCCATATTAAAAGTGCAGCATTGGTTACAAAGAACCAATGCACAAGATATTGATTTATCTACCTTAGCCAATTGCGCGCAGTTAGAAGAGCGTACTTTTCTGCGGCGCTTTCATAAGGCAACGGGGATGACATCCACAGAATATTGTCAGCGATTACGCATCGGAGAAGCAAAAGACTTTCTACAGTTCTCGTCGTCTCCTGTTGAGCAAATAGCGTGGAAAGTTGGTTATAGTGATGCCAGTGCATTTCGTAAAATATTTAAGCGCCTTGTTGGTTTGACGCCAAGTGAGTATCGGCGCAGATTTAATACGAATAAGGCGTGATAGGTTTAGGTAATGATTTTTTTAAAGGTAGGCACATTGACTGCTTATAGATAAGAGTTAGATGTAATAAAACGGCCACTGATGTAGCCATAACCGTTTTATTTTTTAACTGTCATTAACGGGAAGACACTCCTTTAAAACGCAGTAAACGCAATGCATTCAGCGTGACCAGTACCGTAGCACCAGTATCTGCTAGCACAGCAATCCAAAGTCCTGTCACGCCGAGCACAGTGGTTATCAGAAATATGCCTTTTAACCCAAGTGCAAATATGACATTTTGATGGATATTTCTCATGGTGGCGCGGGATAAGGCAATAAGGTTAGCAACGTCCATCACGCGGCTTTTTAATAGGGCAATATCAGCCGTTTCGATAGCCACATCCGTGCCACTTCCCATCGCAATGCCAATATCTGCCGCTGCCAAAGCGGGTGCATCATTGATACCATCACCAATCATCGCTATTTTACTACTGCTTTGCATCTCGCTGAGTAGACGCAGCTTGTCCTCAGGTAACAGCTCGGCCTGCCACTCTATATCTAACTGACTGGCCAGCGCTTTTGCCGTACGGCTATTGTCACCTGTGAGCATGACAGAACGCACATTCATCTTATTAAGCTGGGCAATAGCTTGCTGTGCATCTTCTCGTAACTCATCACGTAAAGCGACCAATCCGAGCGCATCCCTCGTATGCTCATCAAACAAAATAGAAACCGTTTTACCATCATTTTGTAGCATCTCAATTTGAATCTGCTGCTCAGCTGGCAACATCACTTTCTCAGCGACGTAGACTGGTGAGCCGATGGCCAAAGAGCGTCCAGCGACAGTGGCATGAACGGCTTTGCCTGCCGTAGCAAAGGCATTAGAGGCATCAGGTATTACTACCTTAGCGGCTTTGGCATGATCCACAATAGCCCTAGCAAGTGGATGACTAGAGACGGAGTCGACACTCGCAAACAGTGACAGTAGTTTATCGTGACCCTCAGCAGCGGTATGCGCTGTTTTAAAACCAATAACATCGGTTACGCGTGGTTTTCCTTCAGTCAAAGTACCCGTTTTATCAAAAGCGACGGTACTGACCTGACCCACCAACTCCATGACATTACCGCCTTTGATAAGCAGTCCATGGCGCGTGCCGACCGCCAAACCTGAGGCAATAGCGGCAGGTGTTGACAGCACAAGGGCACAAGGACAAGCTATCAATAATAGCGCCAAACCACGATATAGCCATATTCCCCATTCTGCTCCCATCAGTAGAGGTGGGATAATAATCACTAAAGCCGCAATCGCCATCACGATAGGCGTATAGTAGCGGCTGAATGTCTCAATAAATCGTGCAGTCGGTGCTTTAGACGCTTGCGCTTGCTCTACAAGTTCGATAATACGCGCAATCGTATTATCTGCCGCTGTTTTTTCTACGCGTATTTGTAGTACCCCATCAACGTTGATAGATCCAGCAAAGACCTCAGCGCCTATGGTTTTGGCAACAGGAACAGATTCTCCAGTTACAGGTGACTCATCGAGGCTAGAAACACCTTGAACAATCACTCCGTCAGCAGAAACTCTATCACCGGGACGCACAAGCACCTTATCGTTAATCTGTAATGCAGTCGCTGCCACCTGACATTGTTGTCCTTGCGCGTCCAATAGAATAGCAGTCTTTGGCACTAGTGATGATAACGCTCTGATGCCAGCGCGCGCACGATCAGCTGCGACGCTTTCTAATAGCTCACCAACCGAAAATAGGAACACCACGGCAGCAGCTTCTTCTGCCTCTCCAATGATAAGGGCGCCGATAGCCGCAACAGACATGAGCATTTCAATTGAAAAAGGCGAACCTACTAACGCCAATGCAAAAGCTTTACGGGCGAATGGTAGGACACCGATAGCCACAGCGGCAATAAAAGCCCATGCGCCATATTCAGGGAAAATTAAAGACAACATATATGCGGCACTCATCAAAAGCCCAGTACCAATAACCTGTTTGCCTTTTATGGTTTGCCACCAGCGCTGATCGTTTACCGCTGCTTGACCACCATCAATACCCATCTCATTTTGTTGACTCGTTAACGCTGATACGCCAAACCCTAGGCGCTTAATAGTCTTTTCGATATCTTTAACGTCAGTACTTGTATCAGGTTCTAGAGTTAACTCTAGCTTTTGAGTCGAAAAGTTTAGCTGAACCTCAGAGACACCAGGCATACGTGTTAGTGCCCGCTCAATTTTGCCAACACAACTGGCACAGTCCATACCTTCAATATGATATTGCATAGTTATTTATCCTCTTATTAAAGACATTATGGACCCTATAGTAGCTTCAGGGTCAAGGCTTTTAACGACAAAGGGGTTTGATTTTTTATCAGCAAACCTTATAGTTACTTTATTGTTTTAGATAATAGAAAATACTATTTAAGGAGATACACATGCTAATCAAAATTGGTGAGCTTGCCACGCGCACAGGGGCGACGGTCGAAACCATTCGCTATTATGAGAAAGAGAGGTTATTACCGGAGCCTGCGCGTAGCCAAGGCAATTATCGTTTGTACAATGAGGCGCATTTTGAGCGTCTACAATTTATCCTGCACTGCCGTACGCTCGATATGACTTTGGATGAAGTACGAACCCTGCTTCAGTATAGAGATAAACCTGAGGAAAACTGCGGTGAGGTCAATGTGCTATTGGATGAGCATATCGATGCGGTAGAAACACGTATGGAAGAGCTGGTACAATTAAAGCAACATCTACTAGCGTTGCGGCAAAAATGCGCAAGTGAAGCGCTAGCTGAATCCTGCGGAATATTGCATGCGCTTGCCGATAACTCCTGTCATAAATAAAGTATTCATTTTGGTAACATTATCCACTTTTCATACGTAAAAGTAGACATATCACCAAACGCGCGTGGTCAATAAATTCAAAATGATTCAGCCCATAATCCTTTCTGTTAATCGTATAGACTGCGCGTCTATCAGACTGACTCATTGCACTTGTGCAGGGAAGCCAGCCTTTGCTAAAGCAGCCGTCATCTGCTCAACACTTGCGATGGTTTCGATACTGACCACTTTGGCTACTAAATCAATGTCAATCTTGGCGTTTGAGTCGATATCGTGAATGGTTGCTGTCACACCACGAGCACAGCCGCCACATTTCATATTTACAATCCATAGTTTCATAGCCTTTCTCCAAATAAGTTTTTATTTCATCACTAAGCTTAAGCCTTGTCATGATGGTAAGGTCAAACACATTTTAAAAAAACAGGCTTGACCTTACCATCATGTCAACCTCTATGCTGTTGATAACAGATTGAACATGATAGAGGGTGTTATGAACTCAGAAAATAGTAAGTCTTATCTTTACAATGAAACATTGCCAATTGAGGGTATGACCTGTGCTTCCTGTGTGGGACGAGTGGAAAAAGTATTAAAAAAAGTTGAAGGTGTTGAAAATGCTGAGGTGAATCTAGCGACTGAAAACGCCATGATTTCCTCGTCTCAACCTTTAGATCTAATTGCAGTAACCAAAGCCGTAGAACGAGCCGGTTATAAGGTCTTGGCCTCTCAGCCGATTGAGTTGTCGATAGAAGGTATGACTTGTGCTTCCTGTGTTGGACGGGTAGAAAAAGCCTTAAAAAAAGTCGAGGGCGTACAACAAGCAAACGTCAACCTTGCTACTGAACGCGCATGGGTACAAGGCAACGCTCAAGTACAGAGCAGTGATTTGATTCAAGCCGTTAAAAAAGCGGGGTACACGGCTAAGCAGAATGCGCGTGTTCAACAGGATAAAAAAGCCACGGAACAGCAGCAGCTGAAACGAGATTTAGCGATCTCTTTAATTCTAGCCGTGCCTGTTTTTATTCTAGAAATGGGGTCACATATGATTCCAGCTTTTCATATGTGGGTTATGGACAATATCGGCACGCAACAAAGCTGGCTGATTCAATTTGTTTTGACCACGCTGGTACTTATCTTTCCAGGGCGACGTTTTTATCAAAAAGGTATTCCAGCATTATGGCGCTTGGCCCCAGATATGAATTCATTGGTGGCGGTTGGCACACTGGCAGCTTATAGTTTTTCGCTAGTCGCAACATTTATTCCACAAGTTCTACCTGAGGGCACTGTGAATGTGTATTACGAAGCGGCGGCTGTGATTGTGAGCTTAATTTTATTAGGGCGTTATTTTGAGGCAAAAGCCAAAGGGCGTACCTCTCAAGCCATTCAACACCTAGTGGGTATGCAAGCAAAAACAGCACGTGTTCACCACAATGGGCAAGTGATTGAAGTGCCGATTGCAGAGGTGACCACAGAAACGATTGTTGAGATTCGTCCCGGTGAGCGTGTTCCAGTCGATGGTGAAGTCGTTGAAGGTCAAAGTTATATTGATGAATCCATGATTACAGGTGAACCCGTTCCTGTCAAAAAACAAGTCGGTGATCAAGTGGTAGGAGGCACGGTCAATCAGAATGGAAACTTAAATTTTCGGGCAACTGCCATTGGAGAATCGTCGGTATTGGCGCAAATCATTCGCATGGTTGAACAGGCTCAAGGGTCTAAATTACCGATTCAGGCATTGGTTGATAAAGTCACTATGTGGTTTGTCCCCATAGTCATGCTCTTGGCAATGCTAACTTTTATAGTCTGGTTTATTTTTGGTCCTGAACCTGCTTTGACGTTTGCTCTCGTCAATGCCGTTGCCGTCCTAATCATTGCTTGTCCCTGTGCAATGGGCTTGGCAACCCCTACCTCGATTATGGTGGGGACAGGTCGCGGTGCAGAAATGGGCGTCTTATTCCGCAAAGGTGAAGCATTACAAGCTTTACAAGACGTTCAAGTCATTGCGGTCGATAAAACTGGAACATTGACTGAAGGCAAACCAACCTTAACAGATTTTTATGTCCAACCAGGGTTCGAACGTGAGCAAGTCTTGCGTATTGTGGCATCGGTTGAAGCAAAATCTGAACATCCCATTGCCCTAGCCATTGTTCAGGCCGCAGAGCAACAAAATATTAGCTTATTACCAATTACTACTTTTGACTCTGTGACGGGATTTGGAATCAAAGCAGAAGTGGCAGGTCAAGCCGTTCATATTGGTGCTGATCGTTATATGCAGCAATTAGGACTTGATGTTACTTCCTTTAAAGACGAAGCCGCGCACTTAGGACAAGAAGCTAAAACCCCCATATATGTCGCGATTGACCAGAAGCTAGCAGCCATTATTGCCGTTGCAGATCCTATTAAAGACACCACTTATGCCGCTATTGCAGGTTTACATCAACTGGGCTTAAAAGTAGCCATGATTACAGGCGACAATCGGCATACTGCGCAAGCGATTGCAGCAAAATTACATATTGATCAAGTGATCGCAGAAGTGTTGCCTGATGGAAAAGTAGATGCGATACATCAACTGCAACAACAATATGGACGAGTGGCTTTTGTTGGTGATGGTATTAATGATGCGCCCGCTCTTGCTCAAGCTGATGTCGGTCTGGCGATTGGGACAGGGACGGATGTGGCAATTGAAGCCGCAGATGTAGTGTTAATGTCAGGTAGTTTACAAGGGGTTCCTAATGCGATTGCTTTAAGTAAGGCCACCATCAAAAATATTCGACAAAATCTATTTTGGGCATTTTTCTATAACATTGCTTTAATTCCAGTTGCCGCAGGGGTTTTATATCCAGCATTTGGAATTTTGTTGTCACCTATTTTTGCAGCAGGCGCAATGGCGCTATCCTCTGTTTTTGTGCTAGGTAATGCCTTACGCTTAAAGTATTTTCAGGTGCCAACGATTAAAGCATAGATTATATTAAGATAGGGTTAAAGTAGCCGTTTGGCTTTAACCCTTTTTATATCAGGAGCAAAGTTATGAATATCGGTCAAGCGTCAGAGCAATCGGGAATCTCTCCCAAAATGATCCGCTATTATGAACAGATCGGGTTGCTTGATGCCGCAAAACGCTCAAATTCAGGGTATCGAATCTATTCTACACAAGATATAAAAGACTTATGCTTTTTGAGACAGGCTCGTGATTTAGGTTTTTCGTCCAAACAGATGAAAGAGTTGCTTGATTTGCGGAAAAATACAGATCGGCAGAGTGCTGATGTTAAACAATTGACACTGAAACACATAGAAACCTTAAATCAAAAAATAGCTCAATTGCAAGATATGGTGAGCTCACTACAGATTTCAGCTGATCATTGCTCAGGTGATGCAAACGCAGATTGTGCCATATTAAAAGATCTTGAAAAGAGTAAATAAAATAAATTAGATATAATCTTACCTGTTTTTTATGCATATCTCAGTCTGAAAAAACATGTGTCTAAAAGAATACTTTCAGAAAAAATTAAGGCTATGGTTCCCTAGTGAGGACTTGAACACTCGGCTGTAGTTTAAAGATGACAATGGTTTGAGATATTTAGATAATTAAAGTGTACTTCGGTGTGTACATGCATTGGGATTTTCGAGGGTATTTCAAGTTACTTTTAATTTATCATAACGTCTGTTAAGCGAAGCTTATTTTCTTGTCAGATCATTGTATCCCATCAATAGCTTATTGCGCTCAGCTGTTAGGCTTTAACACTAATGTGGTGCGATTGGACAGTAGTTAATTATCAAAAAGCATGTTAGGCGTTGATTATAATAGGTATATTATCAGTCACAAACCTTATAATTCTAAAAAATAGAGTAAAAATGCAAAATTTAATCGAAGCAAAACAGTTAAGCTTAAACTTCCCTGATTCGCCTTTGCCATTGTTTTCAGGAATTGATCTATTCTTGACTGATGAATTACAAGCACTTATTGGCAGAAATGGAGTAGGAAAATCCTATTTAGCAGCAATATTAGCGGATAAATTAAAACCTAGTGAAGGAAGCGTACATCGCTTTTGCAATATAGGTTATGTGGCTCAAGGTGAGACAGTATTAACAGGAACAGCAGGTGATATTTTAGGTACAAGTCAGATACAGCAAATCAGCAACCGAGTCCTAGATGGTAAAGGCACACTAGAAGACTTTAGCTTTATGGATGATAAATGGAATTGGGAGGTTGAAACAGAAGCGCTTTTAGCAGAAGGGGAGCTAACACTAGATATACTTGATCGTCCGTTTAAGACGCTAAGCGGTGGCGAACAAACACGTCTAAAGCTATTGGCACTTAAAAAACAAGGTTGTGATTTTTTAATACTTGATGAGCCAAGCAATCATTTAGATCGTGATGGGCGTACGTGGCTTGCGCAGTGGTTAAAAAATTTTAGCGGTGGCGTTTTATTAATAACGCACGATACCATCTTGCTAGAGCATGTACAGATTGTTTATGAGCTAACTCCCACAGGACTATCTGTTAGTCATGGTGGTTGGCATGATTGGCTACAAAGTCAGGAGCAATTGCTTCTAGGCGCTCAAAGAGAGGCAGCTCAAACAAAAAAAGAGTTGCAACAAGCCAAACGTGATCAGCAAATTGCTCAAGAGAAAACTGAACAGCGTCAAAGTCGCGGTAAAAATCAGCGCAAAGATAGCAATCAAAGTAAAATTTTTTTAGACCGTGAATTAGGACGTTCTGAAGCTACACAATCACGCAAAGCTAAGCTTCATGATGATCGAACACAAAATGCAGCTGATCAAGCAGCCAGTGCTAAGGCTCAGCTAGAGATCATAGAGCCGCTAGCAATTGTCACCGCACCCCCTGAAGCTGCTAGCAATCCTCTTTTGCATTTATCTAACATCGTTCTACCGTTTGGTGCGACAGCGCCTATTAGCCTAATTATGAATAAAGGTGAACGTATTGCTATCACTGGTAAAAACGGCAGCGGAAAATCTACACTATTAAAAGTAATATCAGGTCAGCTTGAGGCAAAGCAAGGTGAAGTAGCAGTGACTGAGTCCTATCGTTTTATGGATCAGAATTTTTCTTTTCTTGATAAGGAGTTATCAGCACTAGATAATTTTCATCAGCAATCACCTGGCTGGACAGAAGACTTATATCGGACTCGATTAGCACAGCTTAGAATCAAAGGTGACGCTGCAATAAAACCAGTTCATACCCTAAGCGGTGGTGAGCAACTCAAAGTCGCTTTGGCGTGCTTATTTTGTGGTGCTACTGCGCCTGCATTATTACTATTAGATGAGCCAGACAATCACTTGGACATAGAATCAAAAAATTTGCTTCAGCAAGCATTACATGATTACACAGGCGCGCTCATTTTAGTTTCTCATGACGAAAAATTTATAGAAGCTATTGGTAATATGGATTACATAAAATTAGAGAATACAGTTTAGAATGGCATACCCCAAGGGAACCAGCTATTTCAGCCCTCATGCGTATTAGTAGACTACTTAAAATAGACTGCTATAATGGAACCACTTATAACAGACTATAAAAAATTTAACACGACAACCTCCTGTCCTATTTAACCAAATACCCGCCATAATATCCAAAATAATCCAGCCATAATGATGGCAATAACCAATAGCCGTTTCAGCCAATAGGGCATCAGCGGTTTTTTATAGCCTAAATCATTAAGCTGGCTGTCCACACCATTTTGCAGGCTCTTGAATCCTCGACTTTGCTTAGTCGTTTTGACGCGATTTTTGATCAGCTGTCCAGTTTCATCCTCAGCACCTTGCTCTCTATCAAAGCTAATAGCATGGTTAGGAATGCCTTGCTTGCTGGCGATAGTGTTGAGTTTTTGCTGCTGCTTTACCTTTAATTGTGTCTCATAGGCATCAATCCTATTCTTGGCGTCATCCATACTAATGCCTTCATCTGCCGCCAAAGCCTTGATCGCCATCACTAAATTGTTTTTTTCGATCATCATGATGACGTCTCTTGGCAGCTTTGGGTTGACTGGTTTTGAGCTAGGGTCGGGGTTAAACATGACTGTCCTTATGGCGATATGAAAAATAGGTATCGATAGTGTTGATTATTATAACCATTTTACAGCAGTAATATTCAATCAAAAAAATACCGCAATCACGATAATGACTGCGGTATTTTGATAGCTATCCTTTATTAGTATTTCTGCCAATTTTTGATAGCCTATAGGTCTTTCCAGCGTTGGATAGACTCTTTGATGACTTCTTTTGCTTCTGCAACATCGCCCCAAGATTCAACGACCGTAGTGCCTGGTTTTTTCAGATCTTTATAGTGGCTGAAATGGAACTCTAACTGGTTGATTAGCTGCTTTGGTAGATCCGCTAGGCTGTTATAAGCATTGCCTGTATCACGGTCGTCAGCAGGTACGACGACGATCTTGTCATCGACTTCGCCATCATCAACGAACTTCATCACACCAATGACTTTGGCTTTTAAGAAAATACCAGTTGGTAGCGGCTGCTCAGTCAGTAATAACACATCAAGCTCATCACCATCTTCGTCAAGTGTTTGCGGGATAAAACCATAGTTACAAGGCTTGGCAAAAATCTGTGGATCAATACGATCAAGCTCAAATACCGCCAGTTCGCGATTCCACTCAATTTTATGGCTGCTACCAGCTGGGATTTCTACTACTACGTTGATAATGCCGCCGTCTACATCGCCTGCGTCCAAAATTTTGTTAAAATCTGCCATAAAGTACTCCAATTTGCTTTTGTTTTAAGTGCTTGAATAATAAGTGATGATAAAAGAATAACGTCGCGGCACTGCGATATTATCACTGTGCCCAATATGTGCCGCCTGCGATTATAACAAGTTTGACTCAAATTTTCTCACAATGCTTAAGTCTAAGCGTGCACGATATTATGCAAAAAAAGATTATGCAAAAACGGACTCAAAGAACTCACTTGGGTGCGAGTGCGCGTAGCTCAATGAGTCCGGCATGACGCTTAGCAATGTTATCAATAAGTTTTTGGGTCACTTGCTCATAGCTTAAGGCTTCACCAGTTTGTTCATCTGACTCTTTTTGCATAGCCACAAAGTCGGATAACCGTAACATTTGCATCCCCGCATAGCCGCACGGATTAATCGCATTAAATGCGGACAAGTCACAATTTAAATTAAGCGCAATACCGTGATAGCTAAATCCATGTTTAATTTTGAAGCCTAACGATGCCATTTTTCCAAGCATAATTTTATCATCCGCTACAGATGTATCAGCATATAGATAAACACCGGGTGCGTCACGGCGCGCATGGGCGCTGATGGCTGTTGTGTCTGATGAAGCAGGATTTTGCAAACAGTCATTGATGACGTCTTCGATTGCTTGCTCGGCATGCGAGACCAAGTTGCGCACACTCCAGCCCAAGCTATTCAAATCGAACAACCAATAAATAACCAGCTGCCCGTGACCATGCCATGTCACTTGACCGCCGCGATCCGTTTTTATAATAGGCGTATTGGTACGTTGCAAGATGTGCTCTTCTTTACCTGCTTGCCCTAAAGTATAGACATCATTGTGATCGACAATCCATAATTCGTCAGGTGTGCGCAGTCCTTGCTGTTTTTTTAAGTCAATACGCGCAAGTGTACGTGCTAGCATCGCATCGAGAGTGGGAACGTAATCGGCTGTTGTTAGAGATTTGCTGATCAGTGTGTCATTAAGCTGTTGCGTAGTGTTTTGCATGAGAGTCGCAGTCTTATTGTGGTCTGGTTCGAAGAGGTGTATCACTGATATTCAGTCGTGATATCGATAGTGAGTGTAGCAGTTTTTGCGATTGGTACCCAAGATTATCTCTGGTCACGCTGTAAAACTCAACAATCAAAACACTGATAAACGCCCTAACGGAGTAGCCATAATAAGCAAAAGTTCTCAGTGCTTAATATGAAATTTCTAGCATTGTGATGCGTGTTTATAGACACTTATTTCATACAGACGCAGTAGTCAACTTAATGTGCTGTTCATTGATTCGTTGATGCGCTACATTAAAGTGCAATGAATGGAATCGCATTACTTATGTTCCGGGGTTGCCATCAATGTAACCCGCTGATTAGGGCGTGTCCTCAATTCAATCGATTACTTTCTAAATGGGCTAAAAATAGCTAAATTTTGCCAAACATCGTCAAATAGCTTATTAATATCTCGATATTATTTGCGCTACTTTTCTTGTTTGACGGCAATTTATCTCATGTTTATCACCATTTTTAAAATGAGGACAAGCCCTAGAAATACAGAGTCTCTAACCCAATAGAGTATATTGACTCCAACGCAGATGACAAGGAAGATAAATGACAGATAATAATCAAAACATGAATGAGCAGACCTCAATCGACACGGATATGTTGCAGCAACCAGTGCCAAAATCGCCTAGTATTGCTAATACGGTTGATGAGATGCGAGCGCAATTTTCACGCTTACAAACACTCAGTCGCACGCAGCCAATCAATGACTGGGCCACTCGTGAAACCCAACTAGACAGTCTGGAAATTATGCTTAGCGATAACCAAGCCAGTTTCGCCAAAGCGATCAGTGCCGACTTTGGTTATCGTAGCGAATCAGAGACCCAGTTTGCCGAGTTGTTTCCTAGCTTTACTGGTATCAGTCATGCCAAAAAGCACGGTAAAAAATGGATGAAAGTTCAGCGGGCTTCTATTTCAGCGCTGTATATGCCAGCTCATAATGAAATTCAGCCTCAGCCATTGGGCGTGGTTGGTATCATGGTGCCTTGGAACTATCCGTTATTTTTAGCAGTAGGACCGATGATTGATGCGCTCACTGCTGGCAACAGAGTTATGATCAAGATGAGTGAAGCGGCACCGCAGTTCGCCCAAGCATTTGCCAGTGCGATTGCTCGTTATTTTTCACCAGACATGATTTGTGTAGTACTGGGTGAGGTAGACATTGCGGTTGCTTTTAGTGAGCTGCCTTTTGATCATCTGCTTTATACGGGCTCTACAGCTGTGGGCAAAAAAGTCATGGCGGCGGCGGCTCCTAACTTAACACCCGTCACGCTCGAGCTGGGCGGTAAATCACCGGTCGTCGTGTTAGAGGGCGCAAACTTAGAAAACGCCGTCAATCGTGTGATGATGGGCAAAACACTAAATGCGGGTCAGACCTGTATTGCCCCTGATTATGTGCTGATTCAACGCCAATATCATGAAGAGTTTATCCGTTTAGCAAAAGAGTGGATGGAAAAGCACTATCCAAATATTGAGAGCAATACAGATTACTCACGTATTATCAATGGCGAGCAATTTAAGCGTGTCAAAGGCTATCTAGATGCATTATCGAGCGACGGGATTCATAAGCTCACTGATGCTGAGTCTAATATCGAAACGCGTCTAATGCCGCCTGTCATCGTGAGTGAGCCTGCCCCTGATAGTGATGTGATGCAGGACGAGATTTTTGCGCCGATTTTGCCATTGATGCATTACGATACGCTTGATGATGCCATTCATTTTGTCAACGAGCGACCACGCCCACTGGCGTTATACGTTTTTGGTGATAACTACAACGCCCTAGAGAAAGTACGTAACAATACGGTCTCTGGTGGCCTATGTATTAATGAAGTGCTGATACATGTTGCCCAGCATGACTTACCGTTTGGCGGGGTTGGCGATTCAGGAACCGGTGCTTACCATGGTAAAGCGGGATTCGAGCGTCTTAGCCATATGAAACCAGTATTTGTACAATCCAAGTTAAATGGGTTGAATTTGTTGTTGCCACCTTATGGCGGGTTGTTTAAAAAAGCCATGGCAATGTTTTTAAAATAACAAATGCTAAAGCGAGCAAAGTTGACATAACTTTCGTTCAAGTAAACAAAAATACCTAATCATTGTGAGCAATCATATAAGCAACTTTAAAAAACAGCATCTATCTCAATAGGTGCTATTTTTTTGTATAAAAGTAAGCGATAAAAAATTAATGAGCATTTGTCATCTTGTCTATAAATCGCTACACTTTGTAGTAAGCCTAAACGATAGTAGTTTTAGATGAAGGCGTTGCCTAGTCTTCAACGACTGAATGAGCCATCAGCAGTATACGCTTGATGTAAAGCAATAATATTATTGCCTTGGGCGTTCATTTCCATAATAAAAATTATAAATAGGACATCTTATGCGCCAATGGATTGCGTTAAGTTTACTATGCATGAGCGTGTTGTTACTGCCAGTATCGGCATCAGCAGCCTGCGAATCACCAATCAAATTTGGCGCTCTGACATGGGAGAGCGGTCAATTTATCTCTGGGGTGCTTAAGTACATCGCTGAAGATGGCTATGATTGTACAATTGAAGAGGTGCCGGGTGCTGGTCCTGCACTCGAAACGGCATTGTCACAAAACGACATTCAAGTGATTGGCGAGCAGTGGGTTGGACGCTCGCCAATTATGGAACAAGCCATCGAGCAGAATAAAGTGGCGGTCATCGGTGATACGCTCAAAGGCGGCGCAACTCAAGGTTGGTATGTACCCAAATATGTATTAGAAGAAAACCCAGGTCTACGCAGCTATCAAGACTTGCCTAAATATGCTGAGCTGTTTAAAGATCCCGAAGACCCTAGCAAGTCACGCTTTATGAATTGTCCGTCTGGTTGGACGTGTGAGATTTTCAATACTCGCTTGCTGAAGAATACAGGTTTGGACAGTATCTTTAATAATGCCCACCCCGGCACTGGGGCGGCGCTCGACGCCGAGATTGCCTCTGCTTTTGAGCAACATAAACCACTACTGTTTTATTACTGGCAGCCTACGGGCTTGATGGCAAAATATGACTTTGCGCCATTAGAGTTCCCTGCTCATAAAGATGCCTGTTGGCAAGACTTATTACGAGCGGATGGCACCGCCGATTGTGTGTCTGGATTCCCTGTCTCACCTTTAGGTATCGCAGTATCTACCCCTTTTATTGAATCCAATCCAGAGCTTGCTGATGTTTTTAAAAAAGTTCAGTTTAGCTCCGATGAGCTCAATGGCGCTATCTTGGAGATGAGTGAAAATAAACGTAGTGGCGATGAGCAAGCACTAGCATTTTTGCGTAAATATCCGAGCGTCTGGCAAGCATGGTTGTCTGATGAAGCAGCCAGTAACCTTGCGGCTAAGCTAGGCATCAGCTTAACGGGCGAGGCTATCACTGCAGGTGCAACCGCCTCTAGCACTAATCGATCGACCTCATTATCGAGCTTTCCTTCTTGGTCGCTTGAAACCCCGCTTAATAACACATTGGCAAGCGTTGTCCAAAATTATGGCGATGTGTTTCGTGCCGTCAGTACCATGGCGTTAACCTATCTATTGCTACCGATTGAGCGTCTATTAACCACTATGCCGCCTTGGCTTATCATTGCGCTTGTGACCGTATTGGCATGGTTTGGCGTCCGTAAAATCTGGTTTGCACTGGCATGCGGCGCAGGACTGTTTCTCATTGGTGCATTTGGACTATGGGGCGCATTGATTGATACCTTGGCACTGCTCATCGTATCAGTGTTGGTGACCGTCGTGATTGGTATTCCTATTGGCATTGCTATGTCGGGCAGTAAAATTCTTCGCAAGGTTGTGACGCCGATACTGGATGTGATGCAGACCATGCCAAGTTTTGTCTATTTGATACCCGTATTGATGTTGTTTGGGATTGGCAAAGTGCCTGCGCTATTTGCCACTATTATTTATGCCTTGCCGCCACTGATTCGGCTGACGACATTGGGGATTACCCAAGTCAATCACGAGATGGTCGAAGCAGGGCGCTCGTTCGGTAGCACACACTTGCAGCTGCTCATTTGGATTAAATTGCCGCAAGCATTACCTAGTATTATGGCGGGCGTGAATCAAGCGGTGATGATGTCGCTCTCTATGGTGGTGCTCGCTTCTATGATTGGCGCACCGGGGCTTGGCGAAGATGTGTTGCAATCGATTCAAACGCTTAATATCGGTCAGGGCTTACAAGCAGGCACGGCGATTGTCATCGTTGCCATTATCATTGACCGCATTACGCAAGCGTTCGGTCAAGGTAAGCGTGCGCGGCAAAAAACCATTGATGCTAGCAGGCATCCCATTGGTTAATTATCAGTGCCATGGTCGAATGTTCAACGCGCCCTAATCATAATGATAACTAGAAAAATAAAAATGAGAGCCATCATGAATCATATTCAATTGGAAAATATCAGCAAGATTTATAATGCCAATAGCTCGCAAGCAAAGTCTGCATTGGCATTACTAGCAGAAGGTATGGATAGTATTCAAGTGAAGGAACAAACAGGCTATTCGGTCGGGCTTTATGACATCAATTTGAGCGTTAAAGCAGGTGAGCTGCATTGTATTATGGGCTTGTCAGGTTCAGGAAAATCAACCTTGATACGCCATATTAATCGTTTGATTGACCCAACCAGCGGTAAAATATGGGTTGATACTTCTATTAATGCTAAGCCGTCTACTATTACTAAGCCCTCCACTAATGCCAAATCCTCTGCTGATTTATTAGAAAATGGAAAGTCATCGCCTGCTATTAATATTTTAGAGCTAAATGATAAAGCGCTACAGCATTATCGCCAGCAGACACTCAGTATGGTTTTTCAGCATTTTGGTTTGGTGCCACATATGACGGTGCTGCAAAACGTCGCTTATGGCTTGCGAGTGCGAAAAATGAGTATCAAAGAACGCCACGAGGTTGCTCGGCATTGGCTTAATGAAGTTGGGCTAGCAAATTTGGAGAAAAGTTACCCTGATGAGCTGTCAGGAGGGATGCAGCAGCGTGTCGGGCTGGCGCGTGCCTTAGCAACCGATAATCCGATATTGCTGATGGACGAGGCTTTCTCTGCCCTTGATCCGCTCATTCGTGCCCAATTACAAGACCAACTACTTGAGCTACAAGCACGGCTAAACAAAACCATCGTCTTTATCACTCATGATATCGATGAAGCGATTAAGGTCGGTCAGCGGATTAGTATTTTAAATGGTGGGCGTTTGGTACAAACGGATACACCCAGTGAATTGCGCCACAACCCAGCTGATGATTATGTGGCTCAATTTATGGGTGCTAAAATTTAATTTAAAAATAACACGACGTTTTTTTAAATGCTGTTTTATAAATTACACCTGCAAAATGATAGATTTGTGTCTATATCATGATTCTTACACTGTTGTTAAAAAAGTGTAGCAACCCATTAGTTACTATTAAAGTAAACTCCATCATCGATGTATACTATTAAGATACTCTAATAATATATTAGCTTTGCTAAAATTTCGATTTATCCACTTTCATTGACCACGTAAGAAGACCATGAGCGAGCATAAAAACTCAGTTTATGATCGTAAGACTTCGTAAAAAGGACCTCGCATGCCGCATAAGAAAATTCGCCATAATGATCGTAGTCATACTAATAAGTTAGCGACAGACTCACCACATGATTCATCACGTTGGCTAAAGAATGTCAGTGCCGTTGGTGTCACGACAGTACTGAGTGCTGGCATATTGGTCGCTTGTGGACAAATGAGTAGTGCGGAGAGCAATGCAAGTAGCACGACCAAATCAGCCAAGCAAAACAGTGGAGTGACTAGCTCACGTGATATGTTGCCCTCCGATATGCTTGGGCAAATGCAAGTACTGCCGCAATTGACAAAAGGCTTAGGTGACACGGGCACAGCAGTCATTGATCCTAATAAACCAACCTTGATTAAATTTTGGGCAAGCTGGTGCCCATTATGCTTGGGCACGTTGGCAGAAACCGAAGAATGGCGTACCGATCCCACGTTCGCTGATTTAAATGTCGTGACTGTTGTCAGTCCCGGTCATCTAAACGAAAAAGTCGATGGCGACTTTAGCACTTGGTATGCAGGCGTCCAAGCAGACTATCCAAAGCTACCAGTATTGTCTGACGCTTCAGGCGAGCTGATTAATAAGCTTGGCGTGCAAGTTTATCCAAGCTGGGCGATACTCGATAAAAGCGGCAACTTGGTGCATTTGGTGAAAGGCAATATATCGGCAGAGCAAGCCTATGCTCTCGCTGAAAATGCCAATAATGATTTTGCTGAGCTTAAAGCAGGGAGTGCTAAACCAGCAAACGCGCAAACCTTAGACAACAACAGCAAGATTGAAACCATCAAACAAAAAGAGGGCGTTTATTATAATGATAAAGGCAAAGCGATTAATACGCGCTCAATCTACTTGGCGGGCGGCTGCTTTTGGGGCGTAGAAGCTTACATGGAGCGCGTCGAGGGTGTGATCGATGCTGTATCAGGCTATGCCAACGGCGATACCGCCAATCCAAGCTACGAGCAAGTGATTCGTGGCTCAGGTCATGCCGAAGCCGTCAAAGTCACTTACGATGCGGATAAAACAGACCTTGATACTATCTTAAAATACTACTTTCGCGTAATTGATCCAACCAGCCTCAACAAACAAGGCAATGATCGCGGTGTACAGTACCGCTCAGGCGTTTATTACACCGATAAAGAAGATAAATCAGTGATTGATGCCGCACTCCAGCGCGTGCAAAGCCAGTATAAGCAAAAAGTTGTGGTAGAAAATGAGCCGCTAGACAATTTCTACTTAGCTGAAATGTATCATCAAGATTATCTGGCAAAAAACCCAAATGGCTATTGTCATGTTGATTTAAGCCTTGCCGATGATAAGCCAGAAGGCACTGCGCGTACCAAGCTTGCACCTGTAAGTACCGTTGCTGAGACCTTAGATCCTAAGCGTTATGCAGGATTTGATAAAGGCGCGCTCAAAAACACCTTGACCAAAGCACAATACAATATCACGCAAGATGCCGGTACTGAGCGCGCCTTTAGCCATGAATATGATAATTTATTTGCGCCGGGTATCTATGTCGATGTGGTGAGCGGTGAGCCTTTATTTTTATCAACCGATAAGTACCAGTCTGGCTGTGGTTGGCCAAGCTTTACCAAGCCGATTGATATGCAAGTCATTACTCAGCATGAAGACACCGCTTTTAATATGGTACGCACTGAAGTTCGCTCGCGAGTAGCAGACTCACATCTGGGTCATGTATTCCCTGATGGGCCAAAAGATCGTGGCGGGCTGCGCTATTGTATCAATGGCGGGGCGCTACAGTTTATTCCAGTCGATGTGATGCCGCAGTCAGGCTATGCGCCATTAGTGAAGTTGGTTAAGCCTGCAAAATCTTGACTATTAATACTGATAATCGACTTTATAAAAAGACGTTAAGATAATTCTTAGCGTCTTTTTTGTGATTGATGCCTTGAGCATAATTACTATCACAGCATGATGGTTCGTTTTATTATCGTTGTATTTTTGCTGTTATAGCCGTTGAGTTATGAAAAACCAACCAAACTTCGTTATACTCAAAAGCTGAGCGTTTTCTATTATTACTACTTTTATAGTTATGTATACCTATTTCGTCGCTGGATTTGTTTGGCGGCTTTTCATTTTTGTATTTAAGGCTGTAACATGACCGTTACTCATACCTCTAAACCTTTTGAACCTATTATTACCTCTTTACTCGATAATGATTTATATAAATTTACGATGCTGCAAGCCATGCTGCATCAGTTTCCACAGACACATGGTGTTTATCGCTTTCGCTGCCGTAATAATAAAGACACGCTGTATCCATTGGCTGATATTAAAGATGATCTAGAGCAGCAATTAGACAATTTATGTGAATTACGATTTTTGGAGGATGAACTAGAGTACTTACGTGGTTTGCGCTTTATGCGCTCAGACTTCGTTGACTATCTAGAATTGTTTAAGTTGAAACGTCGTTTTATTACCGTCAGTACGGATGATAAAGGTCGCTTATTTATCGATATCGAAGGGCCGATGATTCAAGCGATGTTCTTTGAAGTGTTTGTACTCGCCATCGTTAATGAGCTGTATTTTGATGCGCTATCGACTGCCAGTGTGATTGAAGAAGGTCAGCACAGATTAGATGAAAAAGTCACATTATTGCATCAATATGCGACAGAGCAGGAAAAATGTGATGCTAATACGCCGCCATTAATCATCGCTGATTTTGGTACTCGTAGACGTTTTAGCAAAGCTTGGCAAGCCCATGTGGTTGAGACTTTGCATAAAGCGGAACCAAAAATAGTGAGCGGTACTTCCAACGTGTATTTAGCAAAAAAACTCGGAATGACACCGATAGGTACGATGGCACATGAGTTTATGCAGGCATTTCAGGCTTTGGATGTGCGTTTACGTGATTCACAAAAAGCGGCGCTTGAAGCATGGGTACATGAGTATCGCGGCGATTTGGGTATTGCGCTGACCGATGTCGTTGGCATGGATGCGTTTTTACGCGATTTTGACTTGTATTTCGCTAAGCTTTTCGATGGTTTACGTCACGATAGCGGCGACCCGTATATCTGGGGTGATAAGGCGATTGCTCATTATAAAAACCTTAAAATAGACCCAAGAACCAAGATTTTAACCTTTAGTGATGGCTTAGATTTGGATAAAGCTTGGGATTTACATCAGTATTTTAAAGGTCAAATAAAGACCAGCTTTGGTATTGGTACCAACCTCACCAATGATATGGGTATCACCCCGATAAATATCGTCTTAAAATTGGTTGAATGCAATGGGCAGCCAGTCGCTAAACTGTCAGACAGTCCAGGCAAGACTATGATTAATAACGACACGTATCTTGCCTATTTGCGCCAAGTATTTGAAGTCGACGAGCCTGAATAGAGTTGACTTAACTGTCGCTATTCTCTGATTTATCTTCTTCAGCAAAAGCGGCATCTAGTGCTTGCTGTACCGCATTGATACGGGTTTCGCAAACGCGATAAGCAGCAATTGACTCTTCCACTGTGGTCATCAGATTATCAATATCTGGCTCATCTTGTTGCTGTAATTCAGCGGCATTGGTTTTTAGAATATCATAAGCCGCCTTAAAGGTTCTTGGGGCGGCTTTTTTGCGTCGGCGAGTAGGGGTTGTCATAAGGTTTCCTAATTTTAAAACAAAGTCTTTGATTAAGTTGAATCAACGGTAGGTTGTACTTCTTATTTATTAATATTTACGTCAATAATCTGTGCTTTTGCTTTACCGTCCTTTAAGAGGATGTGCACCGTTTGTTTTGGATGGAGCTGCGTACCGCTGGTTAGTATTTGCTTATCTTTTGCATCAGTAAGCATGGTATAGCCTTGCTTGAGCACCCGAGAAGGGCGATGCAGGAGCACAATATCACGCAGATGTTCGCTATCACGCTGTGCTTGTATTAACTGCTGCTGTGCCGAATGCATAATCGTTTTTTTGTTATTTTGACTGGCGCTAGCAGCCACTGTTAACTGCTGATAGGCCGCTGCTTGAGTCTGTGTGCGTAGCTCGCTGGTGAGTCTGGCGGCTTGCTTGACCTGTCGCTGAGCGCTTTGCTGAATACTACGCCACGCATAATCGCTGTCTTTTTGCAGAGCGGTTAATTGACCAATCGTCTGCGATTGTATTTGGCTCAACTGGCGTGTCGTTTGTTGTTCAGCGGTGTTTAATTGACGCTGAGCAGCTTGTTTGATTTGCGCTTGGTATTGCAGTGTGTGAGTGACGAGCTGGGCTAAATGCGTCATGATAGCGGCAATCACCTTTGATGGGGTATCAAAGCTAGTATGCGCCACTTCATCTAAGATAACTTTATCACGCTCGTGACCAATGCCAACCCAGACAGGGATGGGCTGCTCGGCAACCAATGCTGCCAATTCATAATCATTTAGATAGGCTAAATCACCGACCGCACCGCCGCCACGAATAATGACTAATAAGTCTGGCAGGTGCTCATAAGTATCAAAAAACTGCTGCTTGGCGTTAACGATTGCTTGGCGGATTTCGCTTGGCGCATGATTACCCTGAAAGGTCGCGTTATGATAATGGAAATGACAGGCACCTGTGCGCGCTAAGCGATCAGCGTCGGCTTGAAAATCACCTAATCCAGCGGCTTTTTCAGGGGCAATGACCAGCACATGCTCAATATCAAACGGAACAGGCAGCTGTTGATTCAGGTTTAATAAGCCTTCTCCCGTCAAGCGATCGACCATCTCTGCATATTGCCGTGCTAAGTCGCCTAACGTGTAGCTAGGGTCAATATCTTCAATAGTGAGAGAGAAACCATATTGCGCATGGAAGCCTGCGGATACTTTGAGCAATACCGTCAAATCACGGTCAAGGGGCATGCCAGTTGCGCGCTCAAATTTTGCTAATACCCGCGCGGCTTTAAAGCGCCAAAGATTGCCGCGGCAGCTAGCAATGACCTTACCGTCGTCATCTTTTTCTGCCAGCTCAAAGTAATAATGCCCGCCTTTGCTAGATAGATTGCGAATCTCTGCTTTCACCCATACACGGTGGTTAAAGGTCTGTTTGATAACCATATCAACGGCTGATAAATAGTCACTCAACCGCAGAACGGTATCTTCTAAATTGACTTCAATATTGTTTTCTTGCTCAGCTAACTCGGCTTCCAAGGTCGCTAAATCTTTAGCAGGCGCTAATACCTTAGCTGGTTTCATATTTGACAGGTTGGGTTTGCGCATAATAATAGACCAAAAGTGAGGGAGCTTAAAAACGGGCTGTTTATAGAGTAAGAGTCATAAAAAATCAGAAAGGGTAGTTTACCCCAAAAGCGAGCACACAAAAAGAGAAGCCAACCAGTCAGCGACTAATATATTCTTATCGCTGATCGGTTGGCTAAATACTTTATTAAATAACGAGCCACCAAATAAGTGCTTTATAAAATAATAATTATTTTATTGGCAGCGAAAGTTGATTTTATACTCGTAATCGTCGTCACGTGATAAGTTCGGCGAGCCCGTACCAAGGATCGTACCGAGGACGGCACTGGCTTGCCCAATCATCCGACCTGTATTTTCATCTAAAATACCGTTATAAGTGACTTTGTCATCGACGATAATAACTTGCTTACCTCTGCAAGTCTTTTGTGCGCTGTCTATCGCATTTTGCTGTGCTTTTACTTTGCTATCGGCGATGCCAGTCGTCTCATAAATAGAGTTGGCACGCTGGATAACTGGTGATGAAGGCGTAGTTTGGCAAGCACTTAGGGCGAGTGCTGCCGCCAAAGTAGCAGTCAGTGCAGCGGTTTTATTAATAGTATTCATAAACGATTCCTAATGTCTGTCAGTCATACATAAAGTTGAATATCACAGCAAAGTTGAGGATACGCCATGCACGTATCCGTCCATAGGTGGCTCAACAACTATGATGAATCTACCCTATTCGGCTCTGGGGTGTCTAGTCGGTTATTGTGTGCGGTATTGCAGAGACCACACATATTCATCATATATTCATAGGCGACGTTTACTTATGATGAGCGAAAATGAAAATAAGCGGTACTATGACACAGCAAATCACTTGAAATATAAACCATATCTAGGATAATTGACCTATTCATTTTTAATCAATAAGTAATTTTATGCCATTAATTCCTGCTCCTGCTGGCGTGCTCGAAGTTGACGCGCTTTGGCAACAAGACAATCCTAACAATCCAAATACCGATACAGTGGCGTTACTGTGTCATCCCAATCCGTTATTCGACGGCACGATGAATAATAAAGTGGTGACAACGATGTATCGCTTTGCTCGTGATAATGGTATGCACGTGGTACGCTTTAACTTTCGCGGTGTCGGGCAGTCGACTGGCGAGCACGATTATGCGGATGGTGAAGTCGTAGATGCAATGACCGTGCTACAATGGATTGCAGAGCAAACCAATGCGCGCAAGTTATGGTTGGGTGGTTTCTCTTTTGGCGGTTATGTGACAGCACGGGTGGCTGAGCAGGTGCTTGAAGCCCCTCATATTTGGGGGCTAGGCGATTTTGAGATTACTAAAATCGCTCTTATTGCTCCATCCGTTGAAAAAAATGACAGCAGTGATATAAGCTTGCCAGCCGATAAAACGTTTGAGATTTATGGCAATGCTGATGAAGTGATTGACCCTAATAATATGCAAGCATTTGCGGAGCGATTGGGGATTGCTGTCAGCGTTGTAGATGGCGCAGGGCACTTTTTTCATGGACGTCTGTCAGAGTTGAAAGGCTTATTAGAAAAGCATACCTTTGGTAGCGACTCTTAGTTGTTACCTAGTAATATTAGGATATAAGCCTGCTATTAAGTCATGAGCTCTGATCGCTTCACTTTGACGAGTTCATGCAGAATCAACCATTACCCTACTATTTATTTTGTCTAATGATGAGTCGTATTATGAGTTTATCTCCATTGCAACGTTACGAGCAAGCCGTCAGTACAGATGAGTTTACTCGAGATGAGCAGCAATTTAAGGCCATGAGCTATCTTGATGAGATACATCATCAGCTCATCAATAGTGCGCCACAGAAGAAAGGCTTTTTTAGCTTTTTAAAGCCCAAGCCGACAGCACCAACGGGTTTGTATATGTGGGGCGGGGTAGGTCGTGGTAAAACATGGATGATGGACATGTTTTATGATTCATTGACCATTGATCGCAAGATGCGTCTGCATTTTCATCATTTCATGCAGCGCGTTCATCAAGAACTAAACAAGCTGCAAGGTGAAAGTGACCCATTAGAAAAAGTCGCCGACATCATTTATGCAGAAGCGGTTATTATCTGTTTCGATGAGTTTTTTGTTTCTAACGTTTCTGATGCCATGATTTTAGGTGATTTATTTACCATGCTGTTCAATCGTGGTATTACATTGGTCGCCACCTCAAATATTGAGCCATCAGGATTGTATAAAGACGGTTTACATCGTGACCGTTTCATGCCCGCTATCGCTGAAGTGGAGCGTCATACTACGGTGATGAATATCGATTCTGGTATCGACTATCGTTTGCGCGTATTGCAGCAGGCAGAGCTATATGAATCGCCTATGACGAAAGCGAATCATCATTGGTTAGCCAACCGTTTTGCCAGTTTATCCAATAACCAAAAAATCAGTAATGAGCCAATTACGATTAATGGTCGCGAAATTAGAATTAATGCTCGCACTGAGGATATTTTATTCTGTGATTTCCGTCATTTATGTATGGAGCCACGATCAGCGTCTGATTTCATCGAAATCGCTAAGCAGTTCAGCACAGTATTGGTCAATGCCGTGCCTGCCTTAGACGATGACTTACGTGATCCGACCCGTCGGTTTATTTATCTGGTTGATGAGTTTTATGATCGCCGTGTTAAGTTGCTGGTTAGAGCGCAGCAGTCGATTTTGGATCTATATCAAGGAGAGAAATTGGCGTTTGAGATTGAACGGACACGCTCGCGCTTGCTTGAGATGCAGTCAGAGGATTATCTGCGCATGGAGCATCGGGTCGATGATGTGGCATAATCAAAGCCTCTTCATAGCCGATGATAATCTACAAGTTGTCGATTAAAACACTCATGGTTTTTCATTCAAATCACTCACACTCAATATTGATATATATTCGTTTGACATAACGTGTTTTTTGACAGTATTGAGAGCAAACCAAAGCATTGGTTTTTTGCATAAAAAGATAATAATAAATAAGGAGCAGTAATGACTACATCCGACGAAAATGATAAAAAACTGTCGACCAAAGATATTAGCACAGACAGTATGCCGATTAGCAGTGAAGAAATGATTGGCTGGATCAATTCAAGGCGCAGTATGGGTAATTTGGATTTGCCCGCACCCACACAGACCCAAATCGAAACAGCGATTGAGTGTGCGGCGACAGCGCCAGATCATAAAAAACTGCGTCCATGGCGTTTTATAGTGACACAGGGGGATGCCCGTCATGAATTGGGCAATGCCTTGGTCGCAGCGGCTCAAGCCAAAGCGGTGCAAGAGGGCGAAACGCTGTCCGAAAAGGACATCGCAAAAACTCAAGCCATGCCACTAAGAGCGCCCGTCATCATCACGGTTGTCACAAAAATACAAGCGCACAAAAAAGTTCCTCCTTTTGAACAAATGCTAAGTGCGGGAGCGGCTGTACAAAACCTGATTTTGGCGCTAAAAGCCCAAGGTTTTAGTACAGTGTGGCGTACGGGACTGCTATGTAATGAAGCTGCTGTTAAATCACATTTTGACGTTGGTCCAGATGATTATGTGACGGCGTTTGTTTATACTGGCAACAGCCCCAAAAATGAACCCGCCCGTAAACCGATTGATATCGAGTCTTTAGTGCGATTTGAGTCATAATATATCTAAGCGCTGTTTAGTGGTCCTTTTCTCTTGACGAATACCGCTCTCTAAAAAGACAGTCGGTCGTGTAGCAAAAAGATAGATAGCCTCAATACTCTAAAGCGTCATAATTCATGATAAATAAACCATGATAAATTCTATTAATAATAAATCAGCCAATACGGATAACAGCAAATGACCAGCCCTAATGATAGCAACAAAGACATCAGTAGCGATAATACTGAGGTGAATACGAATGCCCCTGAAAAGCAAAATAGTCTGCTGGCAGGTATCATCGAACGTGCTACCAAATCGGGTATTGGTCGTAAAAAACTCAATCCTAGCGCGGTAGAATCAGCAGTGGCAAAAAACATGGCGGATATTCACAGTAATCCTACCAAGCTACGTTTGGCGTTTTTAGGCGGTGGTAGTTTTGGTACAGCAATGGCAAACTTGGCTGCACGCAATGGCTGTGATACCACGCTGTGGGTACGTAACAAGCGTACGGTAAAGGCGATGGTAAAAACGCAGACCAATAAAAAATATTTACCAGGTTATAAGCTTGATGACAGCCTTAAGTACAGCCATGACTTGGCAGCAGCCGTCAAAGATAAAGATATCGTTTTTATTGCGGTGCCTGGGTTGGCTTTTCGTGAGACCCTAAAAAATATTGCACCATTTATCAGTGGTCAGTCTATTGTGTCATTGACCAAAGGTATGGAAAAAGATACCTTTGCCATGATGAGCGATATTATTAAAGATGAGCTACCTGAAGTGAATTTTGGTGTCATGTCGGGGCCAAACCTTGCGATAGAGATCATGAAAAACATGCCATCGGCGACCGTTATCGCCAGTGAGTCTGAGCCATTGCGCCATGCCGTACAAGCCGCGCTACATAGTGCGTTTTTTCGAGTGTTTGCCAGTGATGATGTCAAAGGTGTAGAGCTTGGCGGCGCGCTAAAGAATATCTATGCGATTGCCATGGGAATGGCAGCGGCCTATGATGTCGGTGAAAATACCAAAGCGATGATATTGACTCGTGCTTTGGCAGAGATGAGCCGCTTTGGGGTTGAGGCGGGTGCGAATCCGCTTACCTTCTTAGGATTGTCTGGTGTGGGTGATTTATACGCCACTTGTAGCTCAGAGCTCAGTCGTAACTATCGTATCGGTAACATGCTCGGTCGCGGTATGAGTATTGAGGCTGCGGTGAAAAAACTCGGTCAAACGGCTGAAGGGGTTAATACTATTCAGCAAGTGCATGAGAAAGCCACCAAGCAAGGCATATACATGCCTATTACCCATGCATTGTATGCGGTCATTTATGAAGATAAAGCAGCATTAGGTGTGGCGTTACATCTCATGGAAGCTGGCTTCCGTAGTGATGTTGAATTTGTAATGGCACATGATCATAGTAATGCGGCGCTAACTGCGCAGATGAAGTCGTCAAGCGATAGCGCTGATGATGAAAGTGGCGATACTGACAGTAAGTAAAAACCCCAATGTTAAATGATGACGTTGTTATAAGAATGATTATTCTGCAAACAACGTCATCATGACGCTGCATAAAGGAAGGTTATGAGAATTATACTAGTACGTCATGGTCAAGCAGAAGATGAATCGCGCCCAGACAGCGCGCGCCAGTTAACTGACTTTGGTCAACAGCAAGCAATGCAGACGGCAGAGTATGTGATGACTCACTATCATCCTGATTATTTTGTCGTCAGTCCCTATGATAGAGCACAGCAGACGCTAGCAGCATTTCAGACGCGCGCGCCCAAGGTTCCAGTAATCGTACAGGAAAATATCACGCCTTCCGATGATGCGCGTCAAGCTTTAATAGATATTGCGAATATTGACGCTGAGTGTCTGGTAGTGGTGTGTCATATGTCTATCGTTGCTTATATCGCTGGTCTATTAACTGGCGATTATCCTGAATCATTTTCTCTTGCAGAAGCAAGGATGTTTGAGATGGACTTTGTAATGGCAGGTATGGCAAAAGAGATTGATCGTTTTGTGCCTGAGCAGCCGTATTGAGATTAGGTCGAATCGTCAGTGATACTGTTGACACTTAGTCTATTGATGCTTAGTGGTGTTAAACTGGTTAAAGAATGAAATTGTCTGAATCCTACCTTATCCTATCTTTAAAACAGCTTTAATAATTAAGGACACGCTTAGTGTTACATGTTTGGTTACGAGCGCAGCATAGCCCGCTAGCTGTCTGGCATGAAGATATTCAGCAATGGCAAACGGTTGATGGTTGGCAACAGCTGCAAACGATCTATGGTAATTATAAAACCAATGCGCAGAAGACTTTGTGTCTATATTTTCCATCAAGCCATATATTGCAGGTAGATACTGAGCTGAATGCGACTCAGCTTAAACAGCTGGGCAATAGCGGCAAGCAATACTTGTTTGAAGAGACATCCTTGACCCCTGTTGAGCAATTGGCGATTCGGCAAATCAGTGAAGCCGATAATCACCAACTGTATGCACTGGCGCAAAGCGATATCGAGTCATGGCAGCAGAGTGCTAAGCTCGCTGGCATGAGCATAACGGCGTTACTGCCTGATTTTTTATTGCTACCAACGCCAGATGAAGGGGCTGGTCAGCAAGTAACACTGTATCAAGATGAGCAAACCATGCTACTGCGTCAGTCATTGCGACAAGGTATGGCTGTCAGTTATTTGCCCTTAATTTTTGAACGTTTCCTGCATTTAAGTGAAGTGAATATATTGCCGCCCATAACGGCTTTAGATGATCTTTCAAAGCCAACAAATTCGGCAATGCCCACGAGCTTTATGACAGAAACGGCCGCGCTTGTTGCAGATCACCAGTTATTATTAACCACATTGACCACGACGCCCAAGCCTGTTGACAGCCCTGAGCGTCACGCGCTTAACTTCTTTATTAAATCAACGGACTCAAAGCTCTCACCGTATTTGCGTGTGGCAGCGATGGTCGCGTTATCGGCACTGGTATTACAGATGGCGACCGATGGCCTGCAGTGGTATCAGTATAATAAGGCGACGGTAGCGACCAAAGCTGAGATTGCGGCGCAGTATCAAGCTTGGTTTCCAAACGAGCCATTAAGCTCGCGCACTAAACTGCAAGTGCAATTGCAACCAAAGCTGCGCAGTGACAGCCAAGCACCAGCCTCTCATATGGCAGCATTGACTCGCATATCCCCGTTAATCAAACAGTCTTCACTGCGGGCACAAGCGTTAGTGATGGAGCCATCAGCACTCAGCTTTACCTTGATTGCCCCTGATCGTAATAGTCTTGATAAGTTTACGAGCACACTTGTTGCGCAGGGTTTAAATGCCAAGCTTGCACAGGTAAACAGTAATGAGCAAGGGCAGTTTAGTGGCCAGGTTACGGTGAATGTCGTAGAAAATAATGACACGACGCAAACCAGTGTAGCGGCATCATAATTTATTTGCCAACTAGGCAGCGGTAATAAATAGGCAGTGGTAATAAAAGTCAAAAAGGTTGGAAAATGAAACGATTACAGCGCCGCACCAAACGTAATAACATCACGCCAGAGACCAGTAACAGTATTGGAACCAATGTGCTGTCAACGCGTGTAAATAATTTTCAACAGATGCTATCGTTACGTTGGCAGGCACTTTCGCCGCGTGATCAGTTGGCATTGACCGTATTGTCTATGTTCTTATTATTGTTCATTGGTGGCTATGGTGGTTATAGTATTCATCAAGCGGCAAACGATAGTAAGCGCGACTATCAAGAGCAAGTGGCTGATTACTTTTGGTTGCGTGCTCAAGCGGGCAATATCGATAGTAATGCGATGAATACGGCGGATGGTGAAACCGCCATGCCACCTGCCAATGCTATCAGTGTATTGTTAAACAATTCAGGTATTGCCAACGCCCAAGTCGTTGCGACCGGTGATGCCGTGCAACTGAGCTTCAATCATGCCAGTCAAGCAGTGGTCAGCACCGCACTTGGCAAACTCGAACAGCAAGGTTGGCAATTCAGTCAGCTATCGATACAGCAAGACTTGGTTACCAAAGCCATTCAAGTACAAGCGACTGTCACCTCATAAATCGATATGCTGTGGAAACTGGAAGTATTTTAATTCTTGTCTATTGTCGCCCCAAATTAACTGATCATCAATTTCTAAAATAACCATTTGTCATTAGTGTCATTGAAAAATTGCACGTTTGACACAATTAATTAACTATCACACAGCCAGAGATGGATATTTAAGATGAATCAATCTTCTGATCGCAAACCTGACACGCGTAGCCATCAGCAGACCAGAACTGCTGAATACCAGAGTAATTCGTCAGTTGAAGCTGCATTTGATCATGAAATGACTCAGCAAAGGCAGAGCTATGGGGCGAGTGACAATATGAGCAACGGTAAGCGCCGTTCTTTAATCACTTATAATCACATTACTTATTTTTTATACGTAATCAGCTATTTTACCGCTGGATTACTGTGGGTTGTACCAATTGTGATGAACTATGCGAAGCGCCATGACGCAGAGGGTTCGTGGTTGTCCACGCATTTCGATTGGCAGATTAAGACCTTTTGGTATAGCATCGTATTTTTCTTCTTAGGTATTATTATCATTACCTTTGCATTAGGGGGTTTTGGCATTAGTATGCTGGCTGATAGCAATAATATTGCCATTGGTTCGGTATTATTAGCGGTATTTGGCCTGCTAATCATGATTTTCACCTTCATATGGCATCTTTATCGTATCGTCCGTGGTTGGATAGCCCTGACGGATGGTCGTCCTGTACCTTAGGGACTGTAGAATACATCTGTCAGTTCCTTAGCCAATATGTAGGTATAGCTATTAGCACTCTAATACAGAAATTTAGCGCATGAAACTTTGCTCTTATTTCTGTTAAGCTGATATAATCGCAGCGCTTGATTTTATTCGCACTATTCACTCACTATTTCTTTCGAGCAGGGTCTGCCATTACTATGTCTTATGCCTTACTTCGCCCTTTTTTGTTTAAGATGGATCCAGAGCACGCCCACGAGATGACCTTATCTTTATTAGATAAAGCACATAAAGCACGTGTTTTAGGTTTGGTATACGGTCAGTCAATGCAGCCAACAGACTGCATGGGCTTGCAATTCACCAATCCGGTCGGCCTAGCGGCAGGACTGGATAAAAATGGTGATTATATCGATGCGTTGGCTGAGCTGGGCTTTGGTTTTATAGAAGTGGGCACGGTCACGCCAAGACCGCAAATAGGCAATGATAAGCCAAGGTTGTTTAGAATCAAGCAAGCTGACGCTATCATCAATCGAATGGGTTTCAATAACCAAGGTATCGATTATCTGATTGAAAACGTCAAGCGCTGTCAATACAAAGGCAATATTGGGATTAATATTGGTAAAAATGCCGACACGCCAGTAGAGCAAGCTGCCGATGATTATGTCTATTGTTTAGAGCGTGCTTATCCGCATGCCTCCTATATCACCGTTAATATCTCCTCACCAAATACTAAGAATCTGCGTGATTTACAAAGTGGCGAGGCATTGACTCAGCTTTTGGATACGATTAAAAATCGTCACAGCCAATTAGCCACTGAATATGGTTTTTATGTGCCACTGGTATTGAAAGTTGCGCCTGATCTAGAGCCGCTACAAGTGGATTATATCTCGCAGCAATTGCTCGATTTTGAGATAGATGGGTTGATTGCGACCAATACAACATTGAGCCGTGTTGGTGTTGAAGATTTACCTGATGGTGAGCAAGCAGGTGGTCTATCAGGTCGCCCAGTCAGCCACATTAGTACCCAAATTTTACAACAGTTCTCCGATCAGCTAGATGGTAAAGTCGCTTTAATAGGCGTCGGTGGTATTGACAGTGGTGCAAAAGCCGTCAAAAAAATCGAAGCGGGTGCAGATATGGTGCAGCTCTATACGGGGCTCATTTATCGTGGTCCTGGGCTGGTACAGTCTTGTATTCAAGCAATCGGTGGCTATTACGACGCGATGGAGCTATAGCGGATTAATGTCCCTAGCTCATTACCTATCAGATACACAAGACGACTGTATTTTGAGCTGAGTCATCATAGATTAATGTGTCACAAAAACGAAAGTAAGCATCCGATAAAAATCAATAAGGTATGAGGCGTAGAACATGAGTGGTCTGGATATCGTGATTGCTATTGTTGTTTTGATCGGCTTATGGCGCGGCTTTCAAGTCGGATTGATCAAAACAGCCGTTGGTCTAGTCGGTTGGTTTATTGCCCTGATCGCTGCCACGCGTTTGGCAGGAGTAGTTTCGCCGCAACTATCAGGCATGGTACAAAACCCTGTTTTACAAATGGCAATGGCATTTTTATTGGTGGTGATAATCATATTGGCCATCATGCACTTAGTGGCATTTGTATTTTCAGGCGTGCTTAAAACCTTACGCTTGGGTGTCGTTGACAAAATGGCAGGTGGTGTACTGGGTGCTGCTAAAAATGTACTGATGGTCTTAGTTGTGCTTAGCGTCAGTGCGCCGTTACTGGTGCAAATGCCACAATGGCAAACGTCAGTGCTCGCACCTGAGCTATTGCCTTATGCCCCGATGGGTAAAGCGTTGGTCTCAGATGTATTAGGTATGGCTTGGGATCAAGTCAATCAGTCGTAAGTATTTTTACGGTTAACCTTTAATGTTTCAATGCTTCGATGCTGATAGCTTGGGTTTGTGGTGCTAGAGGTTATCGCTTCTATCATATCCTCTTTGTAGGTTATCCTTGATAAAAAATTATTTAATCGCATTTAGAGACCACAAATGCCAATAAATAGTGCATTTTGTTAATAGTCAAAAGATAAATATTCGTTAAATTCTGAACAACAATCATCAGGTCGTCGGTGAGTAACAGTACGCATTTTTGATAATCTACTGTTAGCAGTCTTGCCACTATTGTAGTACTAATTAATGAGTCAAAATAGGATATAGCTATTATGTGTGGAGTCATTGGAGTTGCAGCTCACGAACCAGTCAATCAGATTCTTTATGACGGTTTGACGATGCTACAGCATCGTGGGCAAGATGCAGCGGGTATTGTCACTTTGCAAGATGGACGACTCTATCTACGTAAAGAAAATGGCATGGTACGTGACGTATTTATGAATCGTCATATGATGAAACTGGTTGGTAAGTTCGGTATCGGTCACGTTCGTTATCCAACAGCAGGCACGTCAAGCAGTGCCGAAGCTCAACCATTTTATGTCAACTCACCTTATGGTATTACCCTTGCACACAATGGTAACTTGACGAATGCTGAGAGCTTAGCCAAGTCTTTATACATCGAAGATCGCCGCCATCTTAATACCGATTCAGATTCAGAAGTATTGCTAAACGTACTTGCCCATGAAATGCAAAACTTGGGTAAAACCAAAGCAACGCCTGCTGATATCTTTGAAGCAGTCACGGCTGTATATGGTCGTGTCGAAGGCGCTTATGGCGTGGTCGCTTTGATTACTGGTCATGGTTTGCTCGCATTTCGTGATCCAAACGGTATTCGTCCGCTTATTTTCGGTAAGCGCATGGCACCGAATGGCGGCACCGAGTACATGGTTGCCTCAGAGTCAGTTGCACTGACAGGATCAGGATTTAGCATTATCCGTGATGTCAAACCTGGCGAAGCCATATTCATTGATTTAGATCATAAATTACACACTCATCAGTGTGTTGAGCAGCAAGAATACACGCCTTGTATCTTTGAATATGTGTATTTTGCCCGTCCAGATTCTATCATGGACAACATCTCAGTTTACAAAGCACGCTTACGTATGGGTGAAAAGCTGGCTGATAAAATCCTTGCTGAATGGGGTGAAGATCATGATATCGATGTGGTGATTCCTATTCCAGATACCTCGCGTACGTCAGCGATGGAGCTGGCACTAAAAATGAATATTAAGTACCGTGAAGGGTTTATGAAAAACCGCTATATCGGTCGTACCTTTATCATGCCAGGTCAACAACAACGTAAAAAATCAGTTCGTCAAAAACTCAGCGCCGTACCACTTGAGTTCAAAGGTAAAAACGTATTGTTGGTTGATGATTCTATCGTTCGTGGTACCACTTGCCATGAAATCATCCAAATGGCACGCGATGCTGGTGCGAATAAAGTATTTTTTGCTAGCGCCGCGCCACCGGTTAAATATCCAAACGTCTATGGTATCGATATGCCAGTACGCAGTGAGCTTATTGCCTCAGGTCATACGGTAGAAGAAGTACGCGATATCATCGGTGCTGATAGATTGATTTTCCAAGATTTGGACGACTTGATTGATGCGGTAAAAGATACCAAGTACAGCAAAGTTGAAGGTTTTGATTGTGCCGTATTTAATGGTTGCTACATCACTGGGCAGATCAATGAAGCGTATCTCGAGCATCTACAAGAGCAGCGCAATGACACTGCTAAGACAGGCAAAAAAGGCGTACAGATAGTGGCTGATACCCCAGTTGATATGATGGGCGTCGAAGAGCTTTAAGTTATCAATTTCTTAAAAGTATCAGTTTTTTTCAGCACTTTTAGAAAGTAAAAGGCTGGATTCTCATAAGAATCCAGCCTTTTTTTATTTTAAATATAGTTCAATTACAGGGTTTAAAATTCTTCATATGAACTATAAGCTGTTATCCATTCACGTATTTATCAATTTTCTAGTATCCACTTAAAAAATTAGTAAATACCCATAGCAAGCCATTAATGGCGGCGATGCCAACGACCATACTGACCAATAATTGACGGCTGATATGATAAACGAACAACACCAAAATAAGGGCACCAATTTGCGCCATCAATAAATGGAGTTCAGCATTATTTAGCCCAGTCGTTGCCGATAAATTTTGATAAGAAAGGCTGGTCAAAATAAGCAATACCATGACTGATAGTGGCAAGCTCTCATTGAGCCGATGCAGCCAAGGTGTGTCTAACAGCTTTCTGGGTATTAAGGCAGGTAGCGCGCGGGTAATAAAGGTCACGGCGGCCATCGCAAAGGTTGCGAAAATAAGGTAACTACTGGTCATTGTTGGCTCCTGTCATATTACGCTGCGTCCAAAACCCACGAGCTAAAATCAATAGCATACAGATGGTGATTGCCACCAATAACAACCAATTGCTAGTAAATAAGGAGGCCACTGCTAAAGAAATGACAGCAATAGCAATGGGGAAATAACGTTTGATACTTTGGAACTGCTCATAAGCTAAGGTTGCAAACAGACAGACTAAGGCAAAATCCAAATGTGGTACTAAATCGCTCAGAGTACTGCCGATTATGACACCAATAGTGCTAGCTAGTACCCACCAGCTTTGATTAAATAAGCTCAATGGTAGTATCAACGCTTGTCTTGACTCATTAGGTAAACTGGTCATAACAGAGAAAGTTTCATCAGTCAGGGCAAATAGGCAATAGGTTTTGGCAAGCTTATGTTCTGGTAGGTATTGCAATAATGGCATACCATAAAATACATGACGTAAATTGATAGCGGCAATATTGGTTGCGATGCTACCAATCGGTAAACCAGCGCTCAGCATCGGCAAACAAGCATATTGAGCGGCACCCGCATACAGTACAACACTCAACATAATCGTTGCCCACACAGGGATACCGGCAACTTGTGCTAGCACACCAAAGGCGATACCTGCAGGTAAATAGCCCATCGCCACAGGTAGACTTTTTTTGAACCCCGCCGCCCAGTCGTAGCTGGTCTCATGCTGTTGATGTAATTCTTTTGAATGAGTAGTCACATGACATCCTAATTTTTGCTGTTTTTTGATTATTATTAATATTTTGCTGAAAGATTAATGTTAGAAAACTGGTTTTAAAATGAAGCATAGCCCGAGTAATGGCAAAAACACCCTAGAAAAAATGCACTTCATATAAAGAACATTACACAGTCGGCTGGAGTTTTTCATAGCTGGCTGTTTGATGAGCTCGGTACAAGAAGCCACCCAAAATAACCAGCCGAAGTAATAACAAACACCACACGCTTAGCCAAATACCAGTCATATCCCACTGTTGGTAGAGCACCCAGCTAAGTGGAAAAAAGATAGCGGCGAGTATCAAAGCTGCGTTACGAATCACATTGCCGGCAGTTAAGCCAAAAAATATACCATCTAGCCAATAGGCACCAACGCCAACGAGAGGTAGTAATACCGCATAAAGATGGTACTCATATGCCAGCGTAAAAACGGACTCGATATTGGTCATAAATTGCAAATATGTTGGCATTGCAAGCCACCATATCGCACTTAACGTTATCGCTAAACCGTAACTGACGATACCGGTGCGCTTGACGATAATACGAAAACGTGGCCAATCCCGTCGTCCTGCTGCTTGACCGCTTAACGTTTCAGCCGATACCGCCACGCCATCAAGAGCAAAGGCTGAGATACTTAATACTTGAAGCAAAATAGCGTTGGCGGCTAGGATGACGTCACCACTTTGAGCCGACAAGCGAGTAATCCAAGCGAAACTCAACGTCAAGATCAGAGTACGGATAAAAATATCTTTATTTAATGAAAATAGCCTAAGCATTTTTTCTTTAGAAAAGTGTTGCTTGTCGGCAGTGAATAAGGCTTGCCAAGATATTTGCAAATGCTGACGGCTGAGCCACAACGCTAGTATCATGCCTAGCCAAAAGGCAATAGTGGTTCCTAACGCCACCCCAACCAATCCCATCTGCATCCCGTAGACAAAAAACAAAGTCAGAATGATATTCAGCATAGCGATAAAGCCTTGCTGGTAAAGCATGTAGCGAGTCTTACCTTGACCAGCAAACCAACCAATAAAGGCAAAGTTCATTAGCTCAGCGATGACGCCCCAAAAGCGTACATCTAAATAAATCTTTGCCGCTTGCCCACTTTCGGGGTTGGCCGATAGGGCTTGTAAGCCAAAATCTATCAACCAAGGCTTTGCCAATAACAGAATGCTACCGATAGCAAACGCTAATAACAAGGCACGTTGCAAGATTGATAGTAGGGGTGATGGGGTTGACGATTTTGTGGTATGAGTAGAATTATCAACATGATTGACCGATTGTCCTAGCGCTTGAGCCGATAGCCCAGATGAGGCATATTGCAAAAAGTTAAAACTCACGAGTAATAAAGACAATAACTGTATCGCTAAGCCCATCCCAGCAAGTTTAGCCGTGTCATTCATGTTACCCACGATCGCGGTATCGATGACGCTTTGTAGTGGCATAGCTAGGTTGGCCAATAATACGGGCAACGCAATAGCAGTGATGCGCGCATAGCGAGTATCAATCGGTGGCATAGCACTAGGTGGCGAGGTGGTCATTGGCATTTTTGGCTCGTTTATCGCTGAAAAACAAGAAGGGCAGAGTTAGTGTTATGAACACTATGACATTACCGTATAGTCAATTCACTATAAAGGCGTTACGGGGTTAACCTTACTTGAAGTATGACTTATATATTTGTACTTTGTTGCCTTGACTCTGTTTTAAATGGAGTTAGCTCTAGTAGGTGTGATATTCAAGGCAAAAATAGCTACAAAGACAAAAGCACCTAGACTCATTATTCACGAGTCAGGTGCTTTTTTTGATGCTTGCTTAAATACTATCTTAGCTAGCGATTAGCTTGAGAAAGTATAAAATTTATTAAACATTGTCTTGTTCAAACATTTTTGGATCATTGAAAGTGACAATTTCTTCTTCAAACTCAGGCTTTACTTTCACAATAAAGTCATCGCGTGACAGACCCATACGTAATGGAATCGAGCTTGCAATATACGTTGATGAGTAAGTACCAGCAAGCAAACCAATGAAGAGTGCTACTGAGAACCAGTATAGTCCATCACCGCCTAAGAATAGCATGGCAAGTACGACCAGTAAAACAGTGGAGATGGTCATAATGGTACGGCGCAGCGTCTCTGTCAAAGACAAATCAATTGTCTGGCGAGGTGTGATACCACGGACACGGCGGAAGTTTTCACGGATACGGTCATAAACAACAATCGTATCGTTCAGTGAGTAACCAATCAATGCCAAAATAGCAGCCAATACGGTTAAGTCAAACGGGAAACCAAATAATGCAAAGACCCCGATGGTGACAATCGCGTCATGGAACAGCGATAGTACCGCGCCCAGTGCCAGCTTGAATTGGAAACGTAAGGCAACATAACCAAGCATACAGAGCAATGCTAATACCAGCGACATGACTGAGTTTAAGTAGACTTCGTTACCAACTTGGCTACCAATAATATTAACGTTACTGATTTCAACATTATTATTAGGCAGGGTTAATGCTTTAGTGAGGCTACTGTTAAGGCCATCTACGTTATCAGACTGTGGTGGCAGGCGTACGAGGAGTTCTTCTCGTGTACCAAGATACTGTACCACGGCATCATCAAAGCCATTATCGGCCAATGCTTGTACGACTTCAACTTGTTCGACAGGTTGCTCGTAACGCACATCTGCGGACACACCACCCGTAAAATCAAGTCCTAAGTTTAGACCGTTTACTGCAATCGCAATGATACTACCAATAACCATCAATAGAGATAAAAGTGCCATTGGCTTTTCTATCTTCATAAACGGAATAATACGCTGGTTGCCAACGGCTTTGATACCGCCTTCAGCGATTGCAGCAGCATCATCAGCGGCATCACCTGATTCTACATCAGGATTGGCTGCTTGGGTGGCCAGTGCTTGACTGTCTTTACCCGCATTCTTACTACCGCTCAGAGCTTTGTCTTTTTTTGATTTAGCGGTAGTCGGGTTGTTGGCTTTGGTATTACTACCTTTACCATCACGGCGTGGTTTTTTACGGCGGCGTGTGCTGTCGTTATTTACCTCGCTGTTTGAGCCACCTGAACCATTTCGATCTGGATTGTTCTGCTGTTCTAAAGGGTTATTCTTATCGATCGCCATAATGTTCTCCTAACCGATGCTCAAACGTTTGATAGATTTACGCTTACCATAAGCAATTTGTACCAACGCACGTGTGACCAAAATCGCGGTAAACAGTGAGCTGACAATACCAATAGCGAGCGTAATCGCAAAGCCTTTAATCGGACCAGTACCAATCGCAAATAAGATAAATGCGACCAATAAGGTTGTAATGTTGGCATCGAAAATACTACTAAAGGCGCGATCAAAACCTGCCACGATGGCGGATTTTGGCCGTACCCCGTTTGCTAGCTCTTCACGTATTCGCTCAAAGATTAGTACGTTGGCATCGACGGCCATACCGATAGTCAAAACGATACCAGCAATACCAGGTAAGGTAAGCGAAGAGCCTAAGATTGACATAATAGCAATGATGATAATAACGTTCACGGCCAGCGCCACGTTGGCGATCACACCAAACAGACGATAGAAGATAATCATAAATGCAAAGACTAATAGATAACCGACCTGCGTAGAGAATAGACCTTTATCAATATTTTCTTGACCTAATGATGGGCCAATAGTGCGTTCTTCTACAAAGTACATCGGTGCGGCAAGTGCGCCTGAGCGTAGCAGTAGTGCAAGCTCGGCAGCTTCCGCGCTACTATCTAGCCCAGTAATACGGAAAGAGGAGCCAAGGACCGCTTGAATATTGGCACGGTTAATGACTTTAGTCTCAGCATAAGGCGTTCTAACTTCGACAGTTTCGCCAGTCTCTGGATCTTCTTCGTAAGTGATTCTTTGCTTGTTTTCGATGAACAACACGGCCATCTGTTTGCCAACGGCGGTACGAGTGGCATTTTGCATGAGCTTACCACCAGCACTATCTAAAGTAATGCTCACTTCAGGAGAGCCGCTTTCATCCACACCAGTTTGTGCATTGGTGACTTTATCACCAGTGACAATCGCTTGACGTTCAAGCAGTACCGGCGGACCATCAAGTGTCTCAAACGGGAAAGCTTCGGTACCCGCTGGAGGGATGCCGCCCGTATAGTTTTCGCTGTCTTCAGCAACCATACGGAACTCAAGGTTTGCGGTGCGCCCTAAGACACGTTTTGCCTCAGCAGTATCTTGTACGCCAGGAAGCTCGACGACGATACGGCTAGCACCTTGAGACTGTACTAAAGCTTCAGTCACACCAAGCTCAGCAATACGATTGCGAAGGGTGGTCAAGTTCTGATTAACCGCATAGCTGTTGATTTCATCAAGCGTTGCATCATTGTACGCTAAAATCAGTGCAGGACCTTGCTCATCAATAGAGGATTGCAAGCTAAACGTATTGCCCATTGAGCCTTGCAGAACATTCTGTGCACGGTTACGAGTATCTGTATCAGCGAAATGTAATACCACACTTCGATCTTCGGTCTTAATGCCTTTGATCGCAATTCGCTCAGCACGTAGCTCGCGACGCATGTCACGACTGGCACTGGTCAAACGCTGTTCAAGCGCCTTGTCCATATCGACTTCTAGTACAAAACGCACACCACCACGTAAATCAAGGCCAAGCTTCATCGGTTTTGCCCCGATATCGCGTAGCCACTGCGGCGTCGTTTGCGCCAAGTTAAGCGCGACGACATAGTCTTCGCCTAAGTTTTGACGCAGTACTTCCTGAGCTTTGAGCTGATCGACTGGATTGTCAAGACGTACCAGTGCACTGTTGCCCTCAAAGGTGCCATCGTGGTTATTGATGCCAGCCTCTTCAAGTAAGCTTTGAGACTCAGTCAAGATACCTTCAGACAGCTGTGTACCTGCAGCGGCGCTTGTAATCTGCACGGCAGGTTCATCAGGATAGAGGTTAGGAGCAGCATATAGACCGGCAATGATTAGCACGACGGCAATAAGTAAGTATTTCCAAGCGGGATATTGCATAATCACTTCTTTAGGTTGATAAACGACTGGCGACGTAGGCCACAAGTTAGCAGATGGGAAGTTAGCGATAGCAATGGTTGAGTGCTGTATCTAGCAGTCGTCATCATGCACCATTGCGATCATCCGCGATGATAGTAAAACAGTAGAGCAAATAATACAGACGTATCTTTATATAGTCAGCAAAATATCACTGATAAAATCAATAAAGACAGCATGGTCAAAAACATAAACATAAATTGTCTATACTCTATGAGACTGTTTTTACATCATTGCTCTATAGCGAAAAATGACCGTAAATAAGGTACGGTCATTCTTAGGCACTGTATTAATCACTATATTTATTAATAACAGATTAGTAATCATCAATAAAACGCGACTAATATTTCAATCAATCATTAAACGCTTTCGATTGTGCCAGCAGGTAACACTGAAATAACAGAAGCACGTTGTACTTTGACATCAGTATTATTGTTTAAGCTGACCACCGCATAGTCACCTTCAATGGCTTTGATACGACCCATCAAACCACCAGCAAAAATGATTTCGCTACCGACAGTCAATGCATTGACCATGGCACGATGTTCTTTGGTACGCTTAGACTGTGGACGAATGACTAAGAAGTAAAAAATCGCAAAAAAAGCAACAGGCAATAGTATTTGACTAAATAGTGACATCGCACCAGCAGCTTCTGGTGCAGCATGGGCAGCTTGAATAAATAACAACATAATTTCTCTCAGTAAGTCATAGATAATAATAAAATTAAACGCATAGTAACAAAAAATCCCAGACTTGGTAACTGTTAATCATAGGCTGAGTATGTTTTTCTTAAGGTAATGGCATGCTAGCGGTCATTACTTTTTGCAGCAATATTTTTGCCACATCATATAAGTGACGCCAAAGCGCTGAGAGTATAACAAAATTCAAGCAGCGAATGGATGCTAGGTAGCAGTAGCGTAGCAAAAGGTATGGTCAAGGATACCAAAAAACAAAGACTTAACAATAGCGTCTTATTGTGAAATGGCATCATCAATGCTACTATCAAATGGCAATAATTCCCTGCATTTAGCACACGGTTTATTAGTATATAATAGATCCTATTATCTGCTGCTAAATCAGTTTTGAGCAGCGAGTTACCATCGTTTTAGCAGATAACTAATAGCTAATTAATCATGTTTGTTTCGTTGTTTGCTGTTAATGATTTAGTATCGTTTGCTCATTATATTATTATCCCTTTTACTTTTTTCTGTTTAGGTTACCTAACTTGTTTACCACTTTTATGTTTGTACCTCGTTTGTGTCGTCCGCGCGCTTGTAAAGAAGCGTCTGCTAAACCTCCTCCGACATCACGCTATTCAAAGCGTCTTCGTCGTACCAATTCAATTGCTGGGTTATCAGCGCTGACGGCGATGCTGCTATTGCCTTATCCAGCTTTTGCCGCTGATGCTTTAGCAGAGCCGACCGCGATCAGTGTCTTATTACTCATACTTTTTGTGGTTGTCGCCATCGGTATCTCGTTTGTCTGTTCATTGGCTGAGTCTGCATTACTGAGCATGACGCCGTCTTATATCGCTGATGTTCAAGAAAGCAATCCGAAAAAAGCAAATATGCTAAGACGCTTAAAGGTTGATAACATCGATCAGTCATTAGCGGCTATTTTGACTTTGAATACAGTGGCTCATACATTAGGTTCTATCGGTGCTGGTGCCCAAGCCACGATTGTGTTTGGTAGTGCATGGTTTGGACTGTTTTCTGCCATTATGACCTTGGCGATTTTGTTTTTATCTGAAATTATTCCAAAAACGCTTGGGACACTATACTGGCGTCAACTAAGCGGTATGGTCGCTTATTTCGTTCGAGGTATTATTCTGCTGTTGTATCCACTTATTTGGATATCAGAAAAGTTAACTAAATTGCTAGTACGTGGCAAAGAACCCCAAGCATTCAGTCGTCGTGAATTTGCGGCACTTGCCAGTATCGGTGAAGAGTCAGGACAGATTGACCCATTAGAATCGCGCATTATTCGCAATTTGCTGGCATTTGGTGCGATTAAAGTCGAAGATATCATGACCCCGCGTTCGGTGATGTTGGCGTTTGAGGAAAACAAAACAGTCGCTGAATTGTTGGTTGATCGCCCAAAACTGACATTTTCACGACTGCCAATTTATGATGGTGACTTAGATAACATCACAGGTTTTGTATTAAAAACAGACATGTTATTAGCAAAAGTAAACCATGCGATGCACAAGCCATTGACTCAGTTTAAACGTGACATTACTTTTGTTTTTTCAAAAATGAAACTGTTTGATTTGTTAGAGCTGATGCTAAAAAACCGTATTCATATTGCGATTACAGTCGGTGAGTATGGTGAAGTCAAAGGTTTGGTTACTTTAGAAGATGTCTTTGAGACTTTATTGGGACTTGAGATTGTGGATGAAATAGACCGCGTCGAAGACATGCAAGCACTGGCTCGACAAATGATGGACAGACGAGTAGAGCGACTGGGTATGAAGCTTAGTGATGATGAACAACAATACGAAGATAATAGTACGGACGCTAAGTAAGCTTCCGTTTGGCTTATTAAATTGAGATTAGATTGACAGAAAGCGACCTAAAATTAGGGCGAAAACCGAGTCGTGTACTGCGTAAGCGGCTCAGTTAGTATATTTTGTATTTATGATAACGATGGGCAGTGACTCATATTTTCAGAAATAAATGTGCCATATGGTTGGTATTTTAGTATTCGCAATAATTACACAGGGTGTCACATAGCTGTGAGAATTGAATGATAGTCTCACTCTATGGTAAAAGTACGCTGTCATCATTAATAAGTAGGTGATGATTAAACAGATATTTTTCACAAGTAGAATGAAGAGGGCATACGCTAGCCAGTGCTCGCTTCATTTATCATGATGTTAATGAGTAATAAACGACTACTATATTTAATCAATAAAAAACGTTAGTCATCAAAAGATGGCAACAACGATAACAGCATTGCTAAGGATTATGATGAAACGATTATGGGGAAAAGGGCTTTTGGCATTATTGCTAAAAAGTGCCAGCGTGGCGGCGGTAGTGACCGTTGTAAGTACTGTGAGTATCAGTGCACAAGCGGCAGCCATGACCGAAGCTTTGGTGCAGAACTATATAGCAGCAATGAAGTCATCAGCGAATAGCCAAAATGTCAATCAGGTCGCGCGTCTTGTCTCTGACGATGCACTGATTTCATTATCTAGAAAAGGTAAATCTACCAGTTTAGATAAAGATGCTTATTTGAAGTTGTTGCAAAATAGTTGGAATAACACCTCTAATTACCGTTATGATATTTCTGTGGATAATATCGTTATTACGGGCGATCAGGCCAAAGCCAATGTAACGACCAATGAGAGCTGGGTAAAAGATGGTAAAAATGTCTCATTTGTCACCACTTCAAGAGTGACGCTGACGTTATCGACTGGTAATGCGGTGCTGCTACGTGCCGTATCACAAGTAACGATTAATTAATTCATCGTTACTCGACTAATAACTCAGTACTAGCTAGGCAGCAATTAGGCATTATCAACAATTAGGTATTAATGGATAAGCATTGATTAAGAAACGTCTTGATCAGTGGATAATCAAAGAAAATAGTGCATTAATCAGGCTCTTCGAAAGCTAAGCATTCCATCATAAATAACCATACAGATTCACAATGTTAAATAATTAAATGATTGATTGCATTTCGTGAATGGTCTGAAAATTGACTCAACTTATGATGATTGTCTTTTTATATTAGACTAGTCTTTGCTTCACATTGCATACTATACTAGCAAGCAACTTTATCTTATCACTTTCTGTCGTTAGGAAACTTCCAATATCATGTCTACTGTGCTATCGAAATCTCGCTCATTTATTGCGTTGCCATTGACGCTTGCGGTATCCACTCTACTTATCAGTGCTTGTAGCAATACGTCAGCGGTAAAAAAGGGTGCGACCAATAGCTCATCTGTTATTACTAAACGCCCAGCTACTAAAGCGCCTGCAGCAAGCAGCAGTACGGACTATTCAACGGCATATTTAGATGCAGATAGTTTGGATGAGTTAGCCGATTTACTCGAAGCCACTGACATGACTATGGTGGAAGGCAACAAACTTGCTATTCAGCAATATGGTGATTTATGGAGTCGCTTACGTGCTGGCTATCGTATGAATGGCGGTCAGCCGACTTATAATCAGCGTATCGAAGGGCAAAAAAGCTGGTTTACCAGTCGACAAGACTATTTAAATCGTTTAACTGCACGTGCCAGTCGCTATATCTATCACACCGTACGAGAAGCTGAGCGTCGTAATATCCCGACAGAGCTGGCTTTGTTACCTGTCATTGAGAGCTCTTACGATCCAAGCGGTACCAGTAGTGCGGCAGCAGCAGGCTTATGGCAGTTCATTCCAAGTACGGGTCGTATTTATGGTTTGAATCAAAGCAGTACCTATGATGGTCGCCGTGATGTCATCGAATCAACTCGCGCCGCTTATGACTTCTTGACCGCACTACATAACCAGTTTGGCAGTTGGGAGTTAGCATTAGCTGCTTATAATGCGGGTCCTGGTCGCGTGCAAAAGGCCATTGATGCTAATAGAGCTCAGGGTTTACCGACAGATTATTGGTCTCTGAGATTGCCTACTGAAACGATGAACTACGTGCCGCGTTTCTTGGCGGTAGCGGAAATTGTTGCCAAGCCTGAGCAATATGGTGTCTACTTGCCAGCCATCGCCAACCGTCAGCATTTCCGTAGTGTGCCAGTGAATTATGGCGTGAGCTTGGCTGAAGTTGCGCAAATGACAGGCGTGAGCTACGACGAATTAGAAAGGTTAAATACGGCCTTAACGTCAGGGCGTGTTGATTCTTCTGGTCCCCAGCGTATTATTATTCCTAATGATGTGAGTCTTAATACCGACGTTAAATTGAGCTCATTGAGAGGCAATGGTACGGGCAATATACTGGCATCGAGTAATACAAGCACACCAAGTAGCACGACCACGACGCCAAGCTATAATAACAAGCCCTATACTGGCTCCTCATTACCATCGACAGGTAGCGCCTTGGCTGATTATGCTGCAAGCGCTAGTGTGCCGCAGCAAACGACCAGTTATATATCACCGTCAGCCACACCTACTAGCAGCTCTGTCTACAGTAATAATGCCTCGGTGCGTACTGAGCCACCATTGAGTACGGCAGAAACCAACAAGATCAATGCTGAGCTAAAAAGCAGCAACAGTCTACCGACCACCTCTGCTCAAATTACACAGAATAATACGATTGTCCAAGAACCACCACTGAGCAAAGAAGAGCGTGATTTTATTGCCAATCAAATTCGCAGTAACACGCCTGAAACCAATGTAATCAATGCTGATGGTAATATTAATTTATCCGCAGTACAGACGCAGCAGTCTATTCTAGAAGCCAGTGGCGAAGAGAAAAAGCTTAGCTTTGCAAAAACATCAGTAAGCAAGCCAAAACCCCAAGGTGCACGTACCACTTATACCGTCAAGCGTGGTGATACCTTGTCTAATATCGCCAGTCGTGCGGGTGTCAGTTGGCGCGATATCGCTGAATGGAATCAAATAGATGCCAGCTCTAAGCTGCTATCAGGCAGTACCTTATACTTATACAATGCAAAAACCATCGAACCGTTGAGCACAGCTAACAATGCCGCGGCAAGCCAACCAGAGAGCTATGTAGTACAAAGCGGCGATACGCTAATTGGTACTGCTAACCGCTTTGGTCTATCGGTGACTCAGTTGGCAACCTACAATAATTTGAGTAGTAGAGCGGATTTACTACGTGGTCAGAAGCTATGGCTGATACCAGGTAAGGTGACTGCGCCAGTGACCACGCCTGCTGCTCCCTCGACCAAGCCAAGTAAATCAAGCACCGCTACTAAGAACTATAAAGTAAAAGCGGGCGATGGCTTGATTGCTCTCGCACGTCAGTTCAATGTTTCAACTGATACACTTGCCAGCCTCAATAATATGAGCACTACAAGCTCACTATATGTTGGTCAAACTCTAAAAGTACCTGCAAGTGTCGATTTCGATGCAGCAAACACCTCAAGCTCTAGTAGCCGTAACAGCAGCTCAAGTTCGGTGGCAACCACCAACTATAAAGTAAAATCTGGCGATACTTTGATCGGCATTGCCAATAGCGTGGGTATCAGTCCAGCTGAGCTTGCGGCGGTGAATAGCAACTTTGATGCAAAAGCACGCTTACAACGTGGTCAAACCATCAAAGTACCCGTGTCTAAAGGATTGGTTGATCGTCAGCTAAATGATAAAACTGTCAGTTATAAAGTAAAATCAGGCGATACGTTAACAGGCGTGGCGCAACGTTATAATATCGGTCTTAGTGACTTGGCAACAGCGAACAACCTGAAAACCAACTCTAATTTGATACTCGGTCGTACGATTACGATTCCTGCCAGTGGCAGCGTTGTAGCTACCTCTAGTAGCAATAACCAAAGCAGTAGTTCGGCTAGTAGCACTGCCGCAACTAGCACAGCGAGCAGTGGCAAAAAATTGGGCAACACCGAGAGCTATAAAGTTAAATCAGGTGATGGTTTGATTGCTTTGGCACGTCAATTTGGTGTTTCGATAGACGATTTGGCTGCCACCAACGATCTCGCGACTAATGCCCAGTTGCAGCGTGGACAAACGCTTAAAGTACCAAAGCTCACAGTGAGCTACACCGTTGGGTCAGGAGACAGTTTGATTGGCTTAGCACGTAAATATGGCGTCTCTACGCAAGAATTGGCTGAAATGAATAATATCGCGGCGGATACGATGCTACAGCGCGGTCAGCGCTTGACCGTACCTAATCGTTAAGAGTAAGTTGCTTAGTGAAATAATAGCTAAGTAAATACGATTAAGACAGATCATTCTGCACAAAAAAGCTGCTCTTTATAAGAGCAGCTTTTTTTATCTGTGACATTCAATTCTCAAAATATTTAATAATATTTATCAACTAAACGGTTTGAGTTTTGATAGTTTCAAGATAACTTCTAATATTGCTAACATAATGCATCGCTTGACCATAACGACTATTGGCAGCTTTATTATCAGCTAAGTACGCATAAACGTTCGCCCAGTTTTTATCATCAATACCTTGATCTCGCAGTTTACGCTGAATACTCTTTACTGCATTTGGTCCCATGTTGTAGCCGGCAAGCGCAAACCAAATACGATCTGTCTTTGGCACATCAGCAAAGTCATCTTTCATTTGCTCTAAATAACGCGCGCCGCCGCCGATACTTTGGTAGGGATCGACGCGATCTGAGACGCCCATTGCTTTGGCTGTATTATTGGTCAACATCATGAGACCACGCACACCCGTTGGCGATACAGCATTGGCATCAAGGTGTGATTCTTGATAACCCATGGCCACCAATAATTCCCAATCATGATTATAATTGCGTGCTTGCTCTTCAAAAGACGATTGATAATCAGGCAGTTTTTCGGTCAACGTTTTTTGGAAATGATCTTGGCTATAGGCGTCTTTCAGCAAGTTTTGATTGTAAAAGGCAGCAAGTTTTTGTGTGTTTTTCAGCTTAATGCTGTCACATAAAAAGTAACTGGCTTTTTGTGATAATGGGTCATTGGATGAATTGAACGTCCAACTGACTTTTGGATGTAAACCATTCTTTGTTAAGCTGGCGTCATAGCCGCAACTGATGTTGATAGACGATAAGTTAAACTTGCTCTTTAATTGCGTACTGGCCGTTGTTAATGCCATGTCTACCTCGCCCGATCTCAACGCCTTTAGGGCAGTTTCTTCATTGGCATACGCTTTTAGATCGATATCAACGCCAAGCTCGTCAGCATAAGTACGTACCAAATCAAAACCAAAGCCATGTTGAAAACCGTCAGTCGCAAAATAAGTGCTGTCACCGGGGACGGCAGCGATGGTTAACGTGCTTTCTAGCATGACGTTATCATAGGCTGGCACTGGCGCACGCATCGTCGTCAGACTCTCAGCAGGTAAAGAGAGAAGGGCAATACTAGAAACTTGCGCCAGCTTTTTGGTTCTAGAAAAACGACTCGATGTCGTCGGGGTAACGGATGAAACGATGTTACTTTTAGTGTTCGGTAGGCGTTTAGATGGACGCAGTAAATAAGAAATACGGCGTCTAGCCCCTTGCGCAGATACTTTCACACGATAAGTAATACGCTGCATGGATGTCTCCTGATTTTAGCCATCCTGCTTACCGTAAAACGCTTATGAGTGTATGCTTATAAAGTAGCCATACATCGATGTTGCATTTTAGACAACCACGCACTTCTTAATAAGATAAGTGCGTCGTCATCTTGTTTAATAATAGTGCCGCTAATGAATTTTTATCAGATGTAGCGGTGCAGTTTTTAATTAGCTGGTTATCTACTGGCGTATTCGGCGTATCAGGTAAGAGGGCTAAAAAATCTCTCAAAATATCAATATAAAACATCGATATAAAGTATCAATACAAAATGATGAACGCACAACACCGCGAAGGATATAAATCGGATGATTCCTTCATCGATGCATAGATAGGGCTAAGAATAAAACAACTATATATTAAACATAGGTAAGGTCATGAACTAAGTTATTGAGACAAAACATAGAATGTTCGGGGTGCTTATGCACTCAGCTTTTCTATGCTGATATTAATGACCATAGCCTCTTTAAATCATTTGTAATAGAGTCAACAGTGATTAATTTTTTGTCCAGCAATAAGGGTAAGCAAGTCGCTATTTTCATTACTAATAAAGAAATGATAGAAAATTTACTCAAACATTCTATCAATCAAGCGGTTGCTAACCCAGTATCGCGACACTTAAATCAAGATAGACCATGCTGCTGAAAATATATCACGCACAGTGTGTCTATTAGTAAACCGTCCAAAATCTCGCTATCTATATGACCTCAATAGCTATACAACATAGCGAGATTTTAGGCGGTTATACTCATTTAAGTACCATAACCGGAAGCTGTAATAAATGGGAAGCCTCATGACAAGACATTCTTTCTTCGGATATTAATATGCGGATATTCCTTGGATTATTCAAGTGTGGTTAAGAAATTAGCGATAAAACTTAACAATTGGGCTATAGACGGTTAAAAATGCCCTTGTTATTGGTACACTATTGAAAATTGCAGCAGCAAAAATTATGCATACTGGACAATAATACTGATTATTATTAGCCTTGTTTTCCGAAAATTATTCTAAATTTAGATAGCTATTAGATAGCTATTAGATAGCTATGAGTAGAGTTGAGGACACAGTCTAAGCAGGATTATCAATATCTACAAAGGTCACGGGTATGCCAAATGCTTGAGAAACTATGTGACCGAGTGCTTGAATACCGCCGCGTTCTGTCGCGTGATGTCCACAAGCGAAATAATCAATGCCCAGCTCACGGGCAATATGGGTGGTACGTTCTGATATTTCGCCAGAGATAAAGGCGTCACAGCCCATCAATGCAGCTTGTTCGATCATATCTTGTGCGCCGCCCGTACAAATGCCCACGTGTTCGATAATTCTGTTATTATCGATATGAGCGCTTGTACTATTCGGTGCGCTATAATTGGCAGAGATATGCAATGGCAATCGTCCTAGCGTCTGAGTAATGTGAGTAATGAGGCTTTGAGCATTTTGCGGTGTACAAGTAGCGATATTACCTACTGGATGCGACTCACTAGGGTATAAAGCGCCGATAACGGTCATGTTTAATGCGTCAGCCAGCTTGGCATTATTACCAATGACAGGATGGGCATCGAGCGGTAGATGATAAGCAATCAAAGAGATACCATGCTGCATAAGTTTACGGATACGCTGACCTTTCATACCAGTGATGGGGGCAGGTTCGCCTTTCCAAAAATAACCATGATGTACCATAATGGCGTCTGCATTGTCAGCAATCGCCGCATCAATCAACGCCTCACAAGCCGTTACACCAGTGATGATGCGCTTGATAGGTCGACCCCCATCTACTTGTAAACCATTAGGGGCATAATCTTTAAAAGCATCTGCTGATAAATAGTCATCACAGAATGTGGTCAGCGCTTGAACGGTAATGGCGGTATTTGAGGGCTTGGTTGAGATATTGTGTGTGGTCATGGTATTCCCTTATAATTGATTCAGTGGGGCAAGCATTTATAGCTAAGATGTGGCTTTTGATAATGAGTATTTTAACATGTGGCTACAGTAGGATAGACAACCCTACTCACTGAAATGGTACACGATACGTTACAACTGGGTAGTATTGGCGGTTATAATTTATACATGTAAGCTTGTCGTATAGATAGTGCAAAAAAACAACCATCTAGTGGGCTGTGAACGTTTGATAAATGCTGCTCAATGCGTCCTAATATACACCATGCTTCTCACCTTATTCATCTTCGTCTGTTTGTATCAAATTTATAGAGGTTTTATATGTCGTCATCTCGGAACACCAGCAGCAAGGCGTCTGTATTAAAATGGTTACCTTGGGTTTTATTGCTAGTCGTGATTGCCGCATTTATTTGGTTGTTTGCGAGTATGAAGACGGCATCGGAGCAGGCATGGGAGCCGCCCAGAACCACACCTGCTGAGCAGCAAGCGTCAGCACCTGTTTCTGATACACCCGCAGCGATTTCTTCTTATCATAATGCGGTTGCTCGCGCCTCACGATCAGTCGTGAATATCTACACCACGCAAACGATGGCAGAGCATCCTTATATGAATGATCCTGTGTTGCGCCGCTTTTTTGAGTTCCATGGTGCACCGTCAGAAGAGCAGGGCAATACCAATTTAGGCTCTGGGGTGATTGTCTCAGAAGATGGCTATATCGTGACCAACGCCCATGTGATTGAAAAAGCCGATGAAATTACGGTCGCCTTTAATGATGGTCGTAAGAGCCGCGCTAGAATCGTTGGTACAGATCCAGACAGTGATTTGGCAGTGATTAAAGTAGATATGACCGGTTTGGCACCACTTGGTTTCCGTAAAGAACCTATCCGAGTTGGCGATGTTGCATTAGCGATTGGTAATCCGTTCGGTGTCGGTCAAACGGTAACGCAAGGAATTATCTCAGCGACAGGACGTACTGGGCTTGGAGTCAACAAGTTTGAAGACTTTATCCAGACCGATGCAGCGATTAACCCAGGTAATTCGGGCGGCGCACTCGTTGACGCTTTTGGTGAATTAATTGGTATTAATACGGCCATTTACTCACGCTCTGGCGGCTCTATGGGTATCGGTTTTGCTATTCCTACCGCCATCGTTGAGCAAGTGATGAATGCCATTATCAAAGATGGTAAGGTGAGCCGTGGTTGGTTGGGGATTGAGATACAGTCACAGTTACGTGACCCAACGCAGCTTGAAACCTCGACTGGGGTAGAAGTGCTTAATGTCGTTCCTAAGAGTCCTGCTGCTAAGAGTGGTCTGCGTATCGGCGACATTATTTTGACGATTGACGGTGTTGAGATGACGGATGCCAATACCTTGATTCAGTATGTCGCTCGTAAAGCACCGAATACCACACTGAATGCGCAAATATTACGCCGTGGTAAAAATGCCCAAGTCAAAATATTGTTAGAAGAGCGTCCAGCACAAGAGCCGATGGAACGTCCAGTTGTGATTCTTGATGAAAATGTTGGTGGTATGGAAGATCCAAACCTACAAGGTGAGAGACAAGACGTACCGATGATGTCAGAAGCCGAGCGTGACCGTATGCGTGAGGAGCTGTTGCAGTTATTTGAAAGAGACGGTGCACCCTTATAAGGTCATTCTTCATCACATAAAGCTTAATCAAAATGGCTTGGACGGTTTATAGACAGTAAAAAAGCGCGCTATCTTGAAGATAACGCGCTTTTTGTTTCGGCTTTTTTAGCACTATTTTTGTTAGTATTACTCTATAGTATGCTCGTGATTGATATAAATCACACCCTGTACACGACAACAGCAGGGCAGGATCTCGTCTTCATCAATCATGGCAAGGGGTGCAAACGGATAGTCAATGACGTGTGAGCTGGCGATACGCTTAATGCGGCAGCTGCCACAATAGCCTTCCTTACATTGATAATTGATATCATGTCCGGTGCGTAGCAATCCATCAAGCAAGCTTTCGTCATCATGCAAGTAAAATTGCTTTTTACTCGTCATTACCCAAGTCATAGTCTTATCCTGTTTGTTTCCCTATCATTCTGTACTTCCTAAACTATAGTCAATCCTATATAAATCAGATACGGTGTCAGGCTCGCTTAGTCTACTATTTGTAGTACTTTCGCTAGCCTTCCTTGTATCCAAATTATATTGAAAAGACTATATACTCTTTCAAAAACTATTTTTTAAATGAACACATAAGCTCTAAAGTTCAAAATCATCAAAATCGCTGTCTGATAAATCTGAATCAATTTGACCCACCAAGTATGAGCTGATTTCTGTCTCTTGTGGGGCAACTTGCACGTTGTCAGAAGACAACCACGTGTTAATCCACGGGATTGGGTTTGATTTAGAATTCGGGAATGCCACTGGTAAGCCAACCGCTTCCATACGTAAATTGGTGATATATTCGATATATTGGCACAGAATGTCTTTATTGAGACCAATCATTGAGCCGTCTTTAAACAGATAGCCTGCCCATTCTTTTTCTTGCTCAGCCGCTTTACGGAATATCTCGATGCTTTCTTCATAGCACTCTTTGGCAATGTCGACCATCTCAGGATCATCACGACCGATGCGCATGAGATTCAAAATATGCTGAGTACCCGTTAAATGTAGCGCCTCATCACGAGCAATCAATTTAATAATCTTGGCATTACCTTCCATTAACTTACGCTCGGCAAAGGCAAAAGAGCAAGCAAATGACACATAAAAGCGAATGGCTTCTAAGACGTTGACGGCCATCAAGCACAAGTAAAGCTGCTTTTTCAGCGATTTTAAATCAACGGTAATTTGCTTACCATTGATCGTATGCGTGCCTGCACCGTATAGGTTGTATAGCGATGAGTTATAATACAAGTCATCGTAGTACTTGGCGATGTCGGCGGCGCGCTCTAAGATATGATCGTTTTGCATGATGTCATCAAAGACGATAGCAGGGTCATTGATAATATTGCGAATGATATGGGTATAGCTGCGCGAGTGAATGGTCTCAGAAAATGTCCACGTCTCAATCCATGTCTCAAGCTCAGGAATCGATACCAGTGGCAATAGCACCACGTTTGGGCTACGACCTTGGATAGAGTCGAGCAGCGTTTGATATTTCAGATTACTGATAAAGATATGCTGCTCATGTGAGGATAAATTGCCATAATCCATACGATCACGTGAGACATCGACTTCTTCTGGACGCCAAAAGAACGATAGCTGCTTTTCAATCAATTGCTCAAAGATAGGGTGCTTTTGTTGGTCGTAACGCGCCACGTTGACCGGATTACCAAAAAACATCGGCTCTGTTAGCGCATTGTTTGGCGTTTGGGAAAAAATCGAATAAGTCATGGGACTGCCTTTATCATTGATATGGTTATTAAGTTATAGGGTTTTGACTAGATTTGGTTTGACTGAATTATATTACAAGTTCTCTAAAGATATCTGTTCTGACGTCTGTCCATCATTCATATACGCTTTAAATATCTCACTCAGCTCACTATCGTCCAAACCCTCCAATTCATCGATCGCACTCTTACGCAGCGCACTCAAGCCATCATCATCTGATAGTTGCTGCATTTCTTTCTGTGCGTCTTTTTTAGTCGTTCTCTTTACTGTTTTTTTCAATACTTTTGTGGCGACTTTCTTTGATGCTTCTGGTTTTGCTGCTGTGCCTTCGCCTAATTGCTCACGGACGTCTGCGATGTCGACTTCCACTTGTACGATATGCGAGCCACCATCGTTTAGGTCTGAAAATACGTTTGGGATAAACAAACCACCGTCTTTGATGATTGCGGTATATTGCACATGACCTCCGTCGTTTTTATTGTTTGTGTGTTTCTATATTTCTATGATAGCGCTGGACGCTTCCTACAATGACTGTCTCAATATCTTAGCTTCATCATGGCTGGCGCGTCGCAAGATTGTCATATACTTTGTTGTTTTCTCTTTTGCCAACTGCCAATACATAAACTACCACCACATCATCTTTTACGGTGTATACCAGACGATACCCTACAGTGCGTAACTTAATTTTATAAGTATCCGTATGTCCCGATAGTTTTGACGCAGGCACATGAGGGTTTGACAATCGCTGCTGTAATTTTTTCTTAAACTGCTGCTGAATATTTGGTGCTATCTTTTTCCACTCTTTTAATGCCAAAGGATGAAACTCAAGATTATAAGTCATCCAAACATACCTTTATCGGTATCTGCCCGTCATTTAATCGTGCGCTAACGGTTTGGCTTAATGCCATGTCGTCCATCGCTTCCATCATACGTTCGAATACGTCTGTCGAAACTAGGTAAGCCACGGGTTTGTTATGGTTTAAAATAGCAATGGACTCACCATCTGACTGTTTAATCAGTGCCGATGGGTTGGCTTTTAGTTCTGAAATACTGGCTGTCTGTGTGGCAAATATTGGTTGCATAACTCATTCTCCGCTAATATTACGCTCTAAATATAGGGCTGATTTTAGCACGAAAATTAGGTCTTAATTGTTATTGTATTAAATTAAATATTTGGAGTTAGTAATTTGTAGGGTGCGCCTCGCGCACCTTTAAACTTGAACCAAAGCCCAGTATTTTGACATAGTAGGCTTAGGATATGCCTCGCGCATCTTTAAATGCAAGTTCTATATCATCGGTGCGTGGAACACACCCTGCAAAAACCGTTACGATCTAAAGGTAGATTGGTGTCGAGGCACGAGACTCAGCATATTATTCAATTAAAATCGTTGGGTGTCGCAAGCTCCACCCAACCTACGCTTGATTAATAAGATAGTTTATCACTCTGATTCTTAGTTTTATTTTGCGATAAACTTTCAATAGTTATTGGAATAGCTTTTTCACCGTCTAACATTTCCACCAACCCTTGAAGTAACTTGAGTTTGCTGTTCTCAATATGTTCATGGCTAATAGGTCTATACCAGTCCTTTTTAATTTGGACGTCATCGAACTCATATCCAAGATCCTGACCCATGGCGGATAACAAAGATATAAATAGATCAGTCGCTTGTTTATCCCAATTATCTATATATTGTGACTCTGTATTTAAGTAATCTTTATATAGCTTCCATGCAATCGTAACTTTTTTCTCACTATTAGATTGTTTATGTTTTCCAAAACGGGTTTTTCCATAGAATTCTATATCTATCATATTCAATGCAGATACGTGCTCTGCGGATAATTTTATTCCACGAGTTGACATTAATACATGGAAGATACTAAGCTTTTTGTTTCTATGTTCCTTACTATATTCAAGAAGTTTTTGAATTTGCACTGCGAAGATAGGGCCAAGAAAAACAGCTAAAATCGTAACTATGTCTGTAGCATCCATAAATCTACCTAAATAACTAAAAATTATTTTAATTATGGTAGGTTGGTGTCAACAAACAACGTCCAACCTACACTTGCTACAACTTTAACTATCTACGCTAGTCTTTTGACGTAGTTGCCTTTGACTTTTCTGCTAATATAACTATTTAAGCCATCTCCAGATTGCGCGAGTCTTTTCATCTCTTCGATATCAGTGACCCCAGTTGATGCATAGTTATACAGGTACTCTGCACCTGTTTTGAAACGCACAGTGATTGAGTCATTACTGATTTCATAAGCACTTACACCTGAATCATTATTTAAATCACGATATGTTTCCATATACTTTTACCTCTCGTCTAAGTTTGTTTTAAAGGATGACTATTACTTCATCAATTTTCTTGGACAAGTGGTATGGTTTAAATTAGAATGACGTCTCTCTAGAGGTTATTCTATTGCCAAACCACTTGTGGATGTCGATAGTCTCAACTTCCTGATATTGAATATTGGCGTATTCAGTATCTCCGATGGCATTGGTGATTTATCATCAATGCCATTTTTATCTTCTACTATCTACCTCCTGTGCGACTCCTTTATAACTACCTTTCATACCACTCATAAATTGACCTGTATTAGCATCTCTCTTAATTGAGTGTTCAGGATTACTAGGATGCTTAATCTGAGTTCGACCTGTCACTGAACCCTTTCGACTTCCATTTCCAGTATTTTTAGCCATGAGCTATTAACCTCTTTGTTTGATTAATTTGAGAAAAACCTACTTTTGTTATTGCCTTTTTACCTCCTTTGTCTGCATAAAAGTAATTATCACGCCCTCTGTATTTCAACAGAGAACGTGATACCTAGAACTCTAAATCTTACAAGCCCCGCCAGCACAATCATCTTCCATATCCGCTTGGGCATCGTTCGCACCATCACGCGTATTATGGTAATACAAAGTTTTCACGCCAAGCTTATACGCATTTAGCAAATCTTTTAGCAATATCTTCATCGGTACACGGCCGCCTTCATAACGAACGGGATCGTAGTTGGTATTGGCAGAGATACTTTGATCGACGAATTTCTGCATGACAGCGACCAGCCTTAGGTAACCGTCATTGTTTGGCATTTGCCATAGTAGCTCGTACTGACCTTTTAGCTTATCAATCTCAGGCACGACTTGCTTTAAGATGCCGTCTTTTGACGCTTTGATAGAGACCAGACCGCGTGGTGGCTCGATACCGTTGGTCGCATTGGCAATCTGACTAGAGGTCTCAGATGGCATCAAGGCGGTTAGGGTAGAGTTGCGCAGACCGTGAGTGGTGATTTCAGTACGCAGCCTTTCCCAATCGAGATGTAGCGGCTCTTGGCAGATTTTGTCCAAATCTTTTTTGTACGTATCAATCGGCAAGATACCTTGTGAATATGTAGTCTCATTGAAGGCAGGGCAAGCGCCTTGCTCTTTTGCCAATTTGTTTGACGCTTTCAAGAGATAAAATTGCAACGCTTCAAACGTTTGATGCGTGAGACCTAGTGCTGAGTCGTCCGAATAGCGCACGCCATTTTTCGCAAGGTAATACGCATAGTTAATCACGCCAACACCGAGCGTACGACGACGCATGCTGCCATTTTGAGCTGCTTTGACTGGATAGTCTTGATAATCGAGCAGGGCATCAAGCGCACGGACGATGAGCTCGGCTGGCTCTTCGATATCGCTGACGTTGTCGACTTTACCTAAGTTGACCGCTGATAGCGTACAAAGGGCGATTTCGCCTTCTTCGTCATTGATGTTATCAAGTGGCTTAGTCGGTAGGGCGATTTCCATACATAGGTTTGACTGGCGAATCGGTGCAACCGTCGCGTCAAATGGGCTATGCGTGTTGCAATGATCGACGTTTTGGATATAGATACGACCCGTACTGGCGCGCTCTTGCATCATTAGGCTAAACAAATCAGCTGCTGGGATTTGACGGCTACGAATGCTTGGGTCATTTTCGTACTTGGTGTATAACTCTTCGAATTTGTCTTGATCTTCAAAGAACGCATCATACAAGCCAGGGGTATCACCTGGTGAAAATAGCGAGATGTCTTGACCTTTGATCAAGCGGGTGTACATCGTTTTGTTTAACTGTACGCCGTAATCCATATGACGGACACGGTTATCTTCCACGCCGCGGTTGTTTTTAAGTACCAATAATGACTCAACTTCTAAATGCCATAGTGGGTAAAACAACGTCGCTGCACCACCACGGACGCCGCCTTGTGAGCAGCATTTCACAGCAGTTTGGAACAGTTTATAGAATGGGATACAACCCGTGTGCTGTGCTTCGCCGCCACGGATAGGGCTACCAAGGGCGCGGATGCGACCTGCATTGATACCGATACCAGCACGCTGTGACACATAGCGTACGATGGCGCTGGTGGTCGCGTTGATCGAGTCTAGGCTATCACCGCATTCAATCAATACGCATGAGCTAAACTGACGCGATGGCGTACGCACGCCTGCCATGATTGGTGTTGGTAGTGAGATTTTGAATTGCGACGTCGCATCGTAAAAACGCTTTACGTAGTCCAAACGATCTGACTTGTCATAACGGCTAAACAAACACATACCAACCAGCATGTACAAGAACTGCGGGCTTTCAAAGACGGTCTTGTTAACACGGTCTTGGACGAGGTATTTACCTGCCATTTGCTCAACAGCAGCATAAGCTAGGTTCATATCACGCCAGTGATCAAGATATGCTTCTAATTCATCAAACTCGGCACGGCTATAATCAGCTAGGATATGCTGATCGTATTTACCAGCGTCGGTCAGTTTTTTGACATGATCATAAAGGTGCGGCGGGGTGAATTTATTGTAAGCAATTTTACGCAGATGGAAAATCGCCAAACGCGCAGCCAAATACTGATAATCAGGCGTATCTTCAGAGATAAGATCTGCTGCTGACTTGATGATGGTCTCGTGAATATCGCGAGTCTTGATACCTTCATAAAACTGAATGTGCGACTTTAGCTCAACTTGCGACACAGACACATTATCCAAATTGTGAGCTGCCCACTCGATTACCTTATGAATTTTATCCAAATCAATAAGCTCTAATCGTCCGTCACGTTTGGTCACTTTGATTTTGTCGATGTGTGTCATGTTGCCCTCTTAAGTTGATAACTTGGTAATTATTTATAATGTTGCTTATAGTGATGCTGCACAGTCAGTAAACGGCAGGCATTCTTTATAATGCTACGATGCTTGCGCCGCGATAGGTGTTTTTTTAGGCAAAAATCTACCGCTACTCATAGTGACAATTAAATTCACTGAGTACTACATATAGCGTGTTTGTTAGTAGGTAGGCACAATATAGCGGGAAAATTTTGAAAATACTATATTGATTTTAGCATCAAACTATGTTGCTGTGAGGTTGTGCTGTGTCCGAATTTTAGCAAAGGACGATGGGGTAAGGGTTAGACGCGATTGACTCAAATAATAAGTTTTTTGTAAAAACGGGCTGACAGTTTGCTTTTTATTCGCGAGTAAATGACCCACCAATAAGGGGACACAGAACAATAATAATGAGGGCGCAGATTGTACAGCAAACCACAAAAAATCGCCACCCGTATGAATGACGATTTCGACGGAAAAGCGGCTGGCTTTTTTTAAACGACAATTATCTATTTATACGACCAAACGAACTGTTTTGGCAGCGTCGAGTGAGGCATACAGCACATTGACCTGATCGGCTGCTGTAAGATATAGATTGACCCGTGCTGAATGGAAGCGACCCGTTTTAGACGGTTTCACTTCTATCGAGGCCAAATCAAAATCAGGGAACTGACTGCCCAAGATAAGCTTCACTTCGTTGAGTAAGTTCTCACGCTCGCCTTCATGACCGATGATGCTAAGTGGATAGTTCATTGGAAAGTCCCAAAGCTCAGGATTTTGAATATCCGTCCTTTTGCCTGTGATCACACCTTGATTGGGCGTTAGGTTGGTCATTTTTACTGATTTTTCATTTGTTGGTGCTTGGTTGTTGTTTTGATTGGTGCTGTCTTTTGGATCGTCAGTCATGATGTGTGCCTCGCTTTATTAAATGTTAGCTATTAGCATAAGAGCTTTATCCACCATTTATAGTGGCACTAAACTTATAATTCAAGTGCTAACATGGCAATGACAGTATGCTATGGATCACTGTGATCTGTCATAAATTTTGCTCAGTCATCCATGCTAATCACACGCAAATACACCTATCAGCTCATTTTTTATAAGCACAAACAGCGACATAATCCCCACGGTCGTAGCCTTCGACGACTTCTTGCACCTTGTCATTGGCATACATAGGATGGGTCAGTAAGGTTTGTGCATACTCAAAATCGACGAAACCATAGGCTTGCATCAGCGCGATTTTTTCATCAGAGGTGCGCCAATTTGCTGATTTAACCAGCTCAATAGGATAGGGGTCAGCAGGAGAGATATGCGCAAGTAGCGGATGCTCCCAAGTATTTAATGAGCTTGCCAAATTATATAAGCTCGCAAAACCGCTTTCTTTTGGCACATCGATAACAATCAATTTGCCGCCCGTTTTTAAGGCATCAAATGCTTTTTTAATACAGATATCCAAATCGTTGATGTAGCTGACACTGCCGTTAAACATGATGATATCAAACTTATTTGGCTCAATATCGCAAGTCTCGGCAGGACTAATATCCACTTGCAGACCGCGTTTTTCGGCAATGGCGGCCATGTCTTTAGAAGGCTCAATGCCGTGCCTGATATGGATATCATAATCCTGCGCCAATAGTGACTCAAGCAGTCCACTACCGCAGCCGATAGACAATATCTCACTGTCCTTATCTAAAAAATGAGCGACCAGTTTTAGCTCACTGGTCAGTAAGTTTTGGTTGTCAAAAAACCAGCTGTCATACGCGCTTGCGTGTTCATCGAATGCTGCCATGATGTTTCTCCTTGAGTATTTTTTGTTGTATCGTTAATCCACTATAAAAGAGTGACAGCGTTAACCTCGCTTAAAGTATTACTCATACATCTGCACTTGGTTGCCTTGTCACTGTTTTAAATTGAATCAACTATATTGAATAGTACGTGACGTTAAATTTGCCATAAAGCTAGCACCTTGCATAGGGGCTAGGACAGATCAAGCGCCTGCTGCCAAAAATTCACTTCCATACGTGAAGCAGTATTAAATAACTGTTTGAATTTGTCTGCCTGAGTGGGGTTGGCCTGCGCTAGTAGCGTATTAATCTGCGCTTCATTCTGCGCGGTAATCGCTTGAAATTCGTCACTGGCAAAGACATCAATCCATGGCTGGTAAGGATTGTCCGCGACAAAACCTTGTTCTTTAATGCGTTTGCCAATTTCGCCATAACCCATCAAACAAGGAGCAATCGCCGCATAAAGCTCAGCCAATGAGCCTGACATCGCAGCGTCCAATAGGTAGCGGCTATAGGCAATAGTCACGGCAGATTCAGGGGCGCTTTCTACTTCTTTAAGTGGGATGTTCCACTCATGACATAAATCGAGATACATGCCAATTTCCATATCGAGCATGGCGTTGATGCCCGCTTGACCGACTCGCATTTGTGCCAGCGTATCACTCTTATACACGCTCAACGCCATCACACGGGTATAGTGAATAAGATATAAATAGTCTTGCACAAGATAGTGACGAAAGCTGTCAGGGGCGAGCGTACCTGCCGTTAGCTGTTTGACAAAATCATGCTGAATATAGCCATCCCAAGTTGGGCAATTGTGGCGTAATGTTTGGTAGTTCATAGTGTTCACTTACTGTTATAAAATGCGAGTAAGCAAAGAGTAGGAGGTGATCAGTAAGCAAGCACAAAAAAACCTTACCAGATTATGTGAATAAACTGGCAAGGCTTGCTTAGCAATAGATGCTTAAGAGGTGTGCTATAAAATGTCACGCTTGTTTCCTACGTCAGTGCTAACTGCATCAGGTTCGCGGGTAACTCTCAGCCATGATTTTGAATTGTAGTTAAAGCATCAAAATCAAAGCACCCCGACAAGGTTTATTTTTCAGAAATAGATATAAAGTTTACATAAGTTTAAACTGCTCGTGCTTAAGCAATCGGCTCTATGGTAGACGAATTCAGCCATCATTAGCAAGTAATGCGCAAAAAACCATGAATAAAGGTTGTCTTACAAGCGTAAATAGACAGGATTTTACCTTTTATTAAGCTGGTCAAGTAACACGAGAATGGCGAGAGAAATCACTATTTTCAAATGTATTTTTTATTCATAAAGGCTCTACTATTGCCTATAGTATTTAGCTGCTTGAAGTTAGGATATATAAAAAATATCTCATAAATTAAGGCAATACGTTTATGGGATATTATCTCATTTAGCATTGATTACTTTAAGCTTTATAGGCGTTCAGCTAAGAGGCTATGGTAAATAGCCATTGATAGGAGTGATCTCAGGCGGAATATCTGCCTCTTCTAGTGCTTCTCGCAGATTGATCTCGATAGTACGCGACAATGCAGTCAGGGGTAGTTTGTTGGCGGCTAAGCCGAAAGGCTCTTCTAGCTCTTCACTGAGGGCATCTAAACCAAAAAAGGTATAAGCGATCACGGCACAAATCAGTGGGGTCACCCAACCGAGCGAGGCCACCAAGCCAAAAGGCAACATGATGCAATACAGATAGGTCGTGCGATGGACCAGCAGCATATAAGCAAACGGCAGCGGTGTATTATGAATGCGCTCGCAGGCCGCCAATACAATGGTCATAGACGTCAGGCGCTCGTCCATGTTCTGTATGACTTGCTCTGACACCAGTCCTTGACGCCGAATGTCGCCGAGCTGCTTACCCATGAGGCGCATGATGTAATCAGGTAGGTTGCGCGCTTGGCGCATACTATCATGGTGTTTCGATGCGACAAAAGGCTCGACATCATGCCAAGGTGACGAGCCGCGCAGGCGATGGCGCACAGCATGCGCAAAAGCAATGGTCAGGTAAACCATCGTTCGCCCAGTCTCGTGCCCATTCTCGGTATCAGCATCTATAAAAGAAAGCACTTGACGGGTTAAGCTACGCGCATCATATACCAACTGACCCCAAAGCCCTCGAGCTTCCCACCAGCGTTGATAACTGGCATTGTTACGAAAACCAAGAAATAGCGACAACGCGATTCCTAGCAAGGTAAAAGGAGCCATACCATAATAAGGAAAAGAGTCAGGAAGCCAGTGCTGAATAATTGTTATAAGTGTGCTGAGAAGCGCGATCAGCAAAATTTGCGGATAAATTTTTGGAATGACAGAGCCGTGCAGGGTAAAAAGTATCTTGAGAGCGTTTGGGGTTTGCCGGACAATCATGTCAGTTTCCTATCGATGGCATGTATAAAAAAGCGATGGCAGAGGTATCAATCAGCGTATACTCAAATCATCGCGACCTATCATATCAGTAGTTACCAATATGGCAATAATAAGATGACACTTAAATACTTAAATCACTTTTGTATTGCGCAGCAGCAAGGAAAACTGTAAGCACGCTCTAAAGGGTCTCTTCTTCACGCAGCGTCAGCACTTCATAACCATCGGCAGTCACCGCGATGGTATGCTCCCATTGGGCAGAAAGCTTTTTGTCTGCAGTCACCACCGTCCAGCCGTCTTTTTTCATTTTTACTTTGGCTTTGCCTTGATTAATCATTGGCTCAATAGTAAAGGTCATACCTTGTTCTAGAACCAAGCCTGCACCTGCGCGACCATAATGTAAAACTTCAGGCTGTTCGTGCATTTCGCGACCGATACCATGCCCGCAGTATTCTCTAACGACAGAGTAACCGTGCTGTTGGGCATGGCTTTGAATGGCATGCCCGACATCACCGAGCGTTGTGCCCGGCTTGACCACACGGATACCTGCCCACATGGCCTCATAAGTGTTATCGACGAGGCGTTTTGTTAAGGGCATCACATCGCCAATCATATACATTTTGCTAGAGTCGGCAATAAAACCGCCTTTTTCTAAAGTAATGTCTACATTGATGATATCGCCTGATTTTAGGAATTGGTTGTTTGAGGGTACACCATGACAAACCACTTGATTGACAGAAGTATTGAGCACGTATTGGTAGCCGTATTGACCTTTGCTGGCAGGTCGCGCCTGCAAAACATTCACAATATAGCGCTCGACTAAATCATTGACAGTCATTGTGGAGATGCCAGCGACCATGTGCGTATCTAGGTAAGCAAAAACCGATGCCAATAAGCGTCCAGACTCACGCATGATGGCCAAGTCTTCAGGTGTTTTTAGCGCGATTTTAGCCATCGATAAGATTTCCTATATTAACATCTGCTCGTTTTAACTGCTCGCTGATGATATCGGTATAAGATGCGTGAGGATTGGCCTCGGCCAACATACCTATTTTTATCCAATACTCTGCCTGCGCGTTAATCGAACGTACCATTACCGCACTGGCTTTACGAAGCTCTTCGTGTAGTGTGTCATCAATTTTAACAATACCCATTGTTTTACCTAGTATATGAAATGTATACGAATCATATATATTGTATAGTGCCATTGCAAGCTCGTTCTTGTATTCCTTGATGAAGACATGTAGTTATAGCATTAGCATTCGAGCCATCAAATCGATGACACAAAAAAGCCGAGATAAACTCGGCTTTTTTATTGGTGCTTAATTTGCTTTATTATTAATCATTCTCTAAGAATGAACGCAGATGCTCAGAACGTGACGGATGACGCAATTTACGCAGTGCTTTTGCCTCAATCTGACGAATACGCTCACGTGTTACGTCAAACTGCTTACCTACTTCTTCCAAGGTATGATCCGTTGGCATGTCGATACCAAAGCGCATTTTTAGCACGCGTGCTTCACGCTCAGTCAGATTGCCCAATACATCACGAGTCGCTTCACGCAGACCAGCTGCGGTCGCATCATCAACAGGGCTTGAGATAGTACCATCTTCGATGAAATCACCTAGATGCGAGTCTTCATCATCACCGATTGGTGTCTCCATCGAAATAGGTTCTTTGGCGATCTTCAGTACTTTACGGACTTTAACTTCGTCCATCTCTAAGCGTTCACCTAATTCCTCAGGCGTTGGCTCGCGTCCCATTTCTTGTAGCAACTGACGAGAAACACGGTTTATTTTGTTAATGGTCTCGATCATATGTACAGGAATACGAATGGTACGCGCTTGGTCAGCGATAGAGCGGGTAATCGCCTGACGAATCCACCATGTGGCATAGGTCGAGAACTTATAACCACGGCGGTATTCAAATTTATCGACTGCTTTCATCAGACCGATGTTACCTTCTTGGATTAGATCCAAGAACTGTAGACCACGGTTGGTATATTTCTTCGCGATAGAAATAACCAGACGCAGGTTAGCTTCGACCATTTCTTTTTTGGCGCGGCGAGCTTTTGCTTCACCGACTGCCATACGGCGCGCGACATCTTTCATGTCGTGGATTTTCATGTCGAGCTGTTGCTCGTAGTCACGAATGCGACGTTGCAATAAAATAACATCATCAGTGACTTTTTCTAGCGTACCAGCAAATGCAGGCTTACCTTTGATGCGCTCAATCAGCCAATCGACGTTGGTTTCGTTGCTAGGGAAAGTCTTACGGAACTCTTCACGTGGCATACGTCCACGGCGAATCACCAAACGCATGATTTGACGTTCTTGCTTACGCACGTCGTCATAGACATCATGCATGATGGCCATCACTTGGTCTGACAAGCGATTGTTCAACTTTAGCATCATAAAGCGTTCGGCAAGTAGGGCATAAGCAGTATCTGCTTCTGTGCTACCACGACCATAATCTAGCAAGGCTTGCTTGGCTTTAATAAATAAGTGTTCGATTTCTTCTAGACGCAGACGTACTTCTTCAGGATCGATACCGCTGGTTTCTTCTTCAGCTTCCTCTTCAACGTCGTCTTCATCCTCGTCCTCATCATCAAGCGCCGCTGCTTTGGCTTTTGCTTTGATCACAGGCGGATTTTCTTTTTCTTCTTTGATGCGTTCACGTTCTTCTTTTGCTGCCTCTTTTGCTTCTTGGGCAGCGATTTTGTCTGCTTCGGTCTCAGGATCTAAAAAGCCAGTAATGACGTCAGAAAGCTTTTTTTCACCATCTTGTACTTTTTGATACTCATCAAGGACGAACTGTACGGTACCCGGCCAGTAAGACATCGCATGCTGTACGTCACGAATGCCTTCTTCGATACGCTTGGCAATGGCGATCTCACCTTCACGGGTCAATAGATCAACCGTACCCATTTCACGCATATACATACGCACAGGGTCAGTGGTGCGACCCGGCTCAGTCTCAACAGAGGCCAATACCGCCGCTGCCTCATCCGCTGCCATGTCATCATCACTTGAATCGTCGTTCATCAAGATGTCATCGGCATCAGGCGCAGATTCAAAGATTTTGATACCAACGTCGGTCAGCATTTGCACAATATCTTCGATCTGATCGCTTTCGGTAATAGAGTCGGGCAGTTGGTCATTCACCTCAGCATAGGTGAGATAGCCTTGCTCTTTACCCATTTGGATTAAGGTGGCCAGTTGAGATGTGGACTTAGAAACTGACTTATCGTTCATAAATACTCGCTTACTTGCATCGGACATTTTTATATTGTGACGCGCTATCGCTCGCTCAGTGCGTTGATATAATCAATCGATTCATCAAAATATGGCGTAGAGGTTGTCAATAATATCAAAAATGAGTTGATATGAATAAAGGCTCAAAATACTACAATTACAATGCTAAAAAACTGCTAGAAATTAGTAACGCTAAAAACTCTTCAAGATAACATTATCTAAAAAATAATATATAAAAATAACGGTCCCTAAAAACGGATACTTCAAAATAATATCTAAAATTTGTGCTTAATGAGGCGGATTATCGCCATCTATTAAATTGGGCTATAAATAGTTAGCGACACAGTTTAACACACACCAGCGTAATCAAGCACGAGGTAGTGATATCTACCGACCGTTTTTTACTGATTATTTGCTATCAGTTGAATGATTAAATGGCAATACATGCTATTGGGCATAATCATTAGTAGTGGGGGCAGCCGCTATACTTTTAAAGGGTTGGAGATTTTTTAGCAAAAATAATGGCAAACGTTAAGATTTGACGGTAACCATCTGCGCTGACTGCTCAGCTTGCTGCGCGCGTAGCCAATCATTTAATAATTGCGACTGCTTACGGACAATCGCCAGCTTGATATGATCAGGATTTTTGATGAGCTCTTGCATCTTTTTTTGCAGATGTAACTTGAGCAACTGCATCACCAAGTTTTCGATCAACTCATCCAAGCTCAAAATATTTCTGCCAATTAATGTCTTATAAAATCCGCCCCAGCTACGGCTAAGTGTCTCTTGGGTGATTGGCTTGACATTAGACAATATAAAGTGTGCGGCGGCGTTGGCATCTTTGGGTAAATGATTCAGGCAGCGTTTGATGGTGCTAACGATATCCAGCAAGGCGATATCTTGCAAATCTTCCCAAGCAAGCGGACGCAAGATGTCAGGCGCGGCTTTTTGCTTGATGTGTGCTGGCAGCTGTAAATCATTAATACCTGCCTGCTGCCAAATGGCTTCGATAGGGTCTTCAATTAAGGCGCGTGGCTGAAACAAAAAACAAAGTTGCAATTGCTGACTGATGGTCATGTCACCATCAAAATCTACCAGCGCATCTCTTGCATCTTTATTTTGGCTACGTTTACCACCCAGCTTCTGATAGACGTCATTGTTCAGCAAATAGCGAAAGCTACTGCCTTTAGGTAATGCAGTGGTCAAGGCACGTACTTGTGACATGAGCTTGGCTTTGCCTTCTGCCAAGGTTAAATCGTAACGCTCGCTTAAATAGGCAAAAATATACTGTGACAATGGCATGGCATTCGCGATTTGCTCACGCATGGCATCGCCGCCCTGACTCTTAATAAACGTATCAGGATCATGATTATTTGGTAGGGTCAAAAACCGCAACTCTTTGTCATCGGCAAGTACTGGCAAAGCCACTTCAAGGGTACGCCAAGCCGCTTTTTGTCCCGCGCTATCGCCATCAAAGCTCAAGGTTAGGGTAGGGTTTAATGTTAAAAGTCGTGAGATTTGGCTTTCATTGATCGCCGTGCCCATAGAAGCGATAGCACCATAAATACCCGCTTGGTAAAGGGCAATCACATCCATATAGCCTTCGACCACCAACCAGCTGTCGGCACGTTGTTGGCGTGATTCGTAATAGCCATACAGCACATGCTGTTTATGAAAAACGGGCGAGTCAGAGGAGTTAATATATTTGGGTTTTACCTCATCATCGAGCGCCCGCCCACCAAAACCAATGGTGCGTCCTTGATTGTCTCGAATCGGGAAAATGACCCGATCACGGAGTAGATCATAATCGCGCCCTGACTCTGATTGGCGCACCAAACCAAGCGCCTTTAAGCCTTCAATATCCTGTGGAAACTGATGCTCAAGATGCTGCCAGCCAAATGGGGCATAGCCCAAACCAAACGTCTCAAAGATGTCTTCTGTAATACCACGCGATAAAAAGTAATGCTTGGCATGCGGATGAAGGGTGAGATTGTGCTGATAAAACTGCTGGATTTGCTCTAACAGCTCATACAGGTTACCGTCTTTATCGGAAACGCTATGATCATCGTACAATGCCGCAGCGTCAGTATTGCCACCTGTCAACCATGCTGGCGGATAGCTATTATCATCTTGGTAGTCTGCGTCATAAGAATCTTCTGGATAAGACGCTGAGTCGTAAGCATCTAGCGGCGGATACTCATCGTAGCCGTTGCTACTGTCGTGATAAACGGGTTGATCGGTATCGCCGTACTGGTTTTGTTGCTGAATAGCCGAAGTAGCGTTAATAGAAGGCGCATTAATTGTTTGAGCAAGACTTTTAGCGTCACTTTTAGCGTTGATAGTCGGATTAGGTATCGACGGTGGTACAATCGGTTTTGGTGCACGGCGCTGGTAGCTGACGTTTTGTTGCTCTTCTTTTGGAACTTCGATACCCGTCTGCTTTGATAGCTCATTAACCGCTTCAATGAACGTTAAATTTTCATAATCGCGTAAAAAACTGATGGCATTACCGCCGACGCTACAGCCAAAGCAATGATAGATGTTTTTTTGTGGATTGACATAAAAAGAGGGCGATTTTTCGCCATGAAACGGACAGCAGCCTTTAAACTCACTACCAGCACGTTTAAGCGTCGTATGACGCCCAATGATACTGATTAAGTCAGCTTGGCTATTTAATTGGTCGAGAATGTGATTTGGAATACTCATGCAAAAAACAGTTTACCATAGGTGTATTATCTTAAGCATAGGCAATATTGGGCACAAACAATATTGGGCATAGATAATGAAACAGAAACAGAAAAAATAAGGCCAACTCTGTTGTTGACCTTATTTTTTTCATGATGTGCGTTGATGTACTAAAAAGAAGAGACGTTCTCTTAATTAAAAGAGAGACGTTGCCTCAAATTTAGCGCATTTATTCATCATTCATATCGACATCTGCTGGCAGGATATCAATCCCTTGAACAGGCAATGTCGTACGGCGTACAGGATTGGTGTTTTGTGGATCGACATTGGCTTCTCTTGCCGTAGAGCCAGTGCTCGATTGGCTAGTAATGCGCTCAGCGGATGCTTCAGGCAGACCTAAGCCGACATTGATGCCAGTATTAGCGCGCACAGGTGAAGTATCTTGCGCTGCACTGGCTGCTGCTGCATTATCGCTTGGCAGTCTTAATTGACTGGCGTTACGAATAACCTGAGTTTTGGTCGCGCCGTTATAGTCGCCTGTCGCAACTGATGAAGTATCTTTGTTAAAACGACTTAACTGCCCAAAAGTCAATTTGTTGATGAAAGAACGCTCACGTTTGGTGTCGAGTTTAACGCGTCCATCAGCACTTAACATGTTGGGATAATTAATCTGCAATAGAGTTTTGTATTCTGCTGCCAAATCAGACATACCCAGTTTATCATAGCTATAAGCTAAGACCGCGATTGCGTCTGGGATGGATTCACTAAGTGGGTAGTATTGAAACACCCATTTGGCACGGTTAACAGCAGCGACATAAGCTTCGCGCTCGATATACCAGTTGGCGGCACTCATCTCACTTTCAGCAAACTGATTGTAAATGAAAGTCATGCGCTGAGCGGCATCTGGCGCGTAAGGGCTGTTAGGGTACTTATTAATAAGCTCTTGAAAGTTAGCGAAGGCAATACGTAAATAGGCGGTATCACGCTCAGCTTGATTGAGCTTAAACAGTTTTAGACCTTCTGATGAGCCTTGCATATTGGCGACGCCGCGCACATAGTAAGCGTAGCTGACTTGCGGATTAGAAGGATATAGGTTAATAAATTGCTCAGCGCTGGCGGCTGCCATTTCATACTTACCACTGGCATATTGTGCGTACATCATGTCGAGTAATGCTTGCTCAGCGTATTGTCCAGTAGGATAAAAAGTGCGCAGATTGGTCAAATCTTCGATGGCTTGTGTATAGCGGCCTTTATCAATCTGGGTAATGGCGTCGTTATAATAGTTCTGCTCTGATTTTTCGGCAGTTTCTACCGCATCGACGTCTTTACCGCCAGTCAGGTTTTTGAAAGTCTGACAGCCCACTAAGTTTACGCTTAGCGCAAGTAGGGTTATTGAGGACAGTTTGATAAACGTATTGCCAACAGCTTGCATACTTCTTCTCCGACACAAGACGTATAATAGCAGCGACGCTATCATACTAGATATTAGGTTAATGATAAAAAACGATGCGTAGGCATCAATAGTGGTCTGTCATCTACTATGTCAATCATCGGACATACCAGTTATCGTTATTAAAAAACGCTTGATGGCATAGGGTTTATATCAAACCAAATGCTTTTAATAAAAAATTCGATAAGCATACAGTGGCATAGCATACAGCAAAATATGGCTATACTTTATAGAATAACGTTTGCTTCGTCTATTTTTTCGCCATCTATATTGTACTTAATCCAATCGTGCTCATCGGATTTGAGTCAATATCGTTAGTTATTAGTCTACTGCAACACAGGTGCGATATGCTGCTGCTCGCAATGAGCTGTAAACCAGCGCATGTCAGTTTGGCATTTTAACATGAGCTGCTGTCACGAGCGATATCGAATGTCGCTGACACTGACAAATATACAGTAAATTACAGCAATGTCATATTTTAGAGAGTTAAGTACGGCGCTGACGCTCGCTGCGGTATAATCAAAAAATGACAGATAACACACAGCTTCTATAGGGCTTAGGCGCTTGGCATGCTACACTAGCACGGTATTGCCTCCGCTTTTTTCGACGACGATCGCTTTTATGATAAGTGATTGATAGCGAATGGCCTTTCGTTTTTTATAGCGTTACGCTTAACACTTTATTAGAAATTTTCTCAAAAGCTACCTTTCAAAACCACGTCAGGCGCTTTGCCATATATAAATCTGCTATGAATAATAATGCTATGACTACCCATTTACCACCGAATCAATCAAGACAGACTGATTCATCAGCACAAGAGTCACCGATGCCAAATGACGTTTTAAATAATAGTGAATTACCTGACGATAATCAGTCGATGCTTGATGAGCAAAGCCATGGCGATCATGTTTTAGAAGACGCTGTGTCAGAAGAAGCTATGTTAAAAGATAGTGATGAGCTTGACGACGATATGATAGATAGCAGCGATGAAGATGCTGACGACATTGATGATAGCGACGATGATGAAGCGTCAGCCGCCGGTCAAGTGGTACCAGTAATTATTAATATGACGCATACGGTTATAGAAGACGAAGCTGGTTTACGTATTGATAAATTGGCTTCAAAAATATTTACCGATTTCTCACGTGTTCAATTACAAGGTTGGATCAGTGATGGCAGCCTGCTGTATAACGGTGGCGTGCAAAAACCAAAAATTCGTGTCAGAGCGGGTGATGTGCTGCAGTTAACCACCACATTAGAGCAGCATAGTGAAGATCAACCAGAAAATATAGACATCGATGTGGTCTATGAAGATGATGACGTATTGGTCATCAATAAACCTGTTGGCATGGTAGTGCATCCTGGTGCGGGCAACCAAACCGGCACCTTGGTCAATGCACTGCTGTATCACTATCCGCAGCAGCACCATCTGCCGCGTGCAGGTCTGGTGCACCGTATTGATAAAGACACCTCAGGGCTATTGTTGATTGGCAAAACCAAGCCAGCACAGCTTGCGCTGATGGAGCAACTAAAGGACAAGTCGGTCTATCGTCATTATCAATGTGTGGTAGCAGGGGATGCAGCGAGTCTATCGCGCCATCGCCGTATTGACGCCCCAATCGGTCGTCACCGCAACCAGCGTACTAAAATGACGGTAATGACGGCAGGACGCGAGGCTGTGACTCATTTACTGAATGTGACCGCGCTTAATGGTAATTATTGCTTGTTGGATGTAGGTCTTGAAACGGGCCGCACTCACCAAATTCGTGTGCATTTAAGTCATGTGACTTATCCGATAGTGGGTGATCGTGTCTATGGTGGTCGTCGTCAATTGCGGGCAGGACTGACAGAAGCACAACGTCAAGCGATTAATAATTTTCCACGTCAAGCCTTGCATGCCTACACACTGGGTTTCGTGCATCCAACGACTGGTGAAGATATCGAAGTCACCACACCACTGCCTGAAGATATGCAGCAGTTAATGGCTGTGCTAAGTGATGGCTATGATGACGAGTAGACCGCTCCTTGTAGGCGAGAGCGTAAAGTCGCTTGTAAAAAACAGAGCCTAGTAGTAAATAGCGATCCATGATATAAAAATGACTCATTAAGACGGTAAATCAGCCATGACTCATCAGCTTCCTATGACATTGCTTGCACAGATTGATGATGTGGCTGTTTTTCAAACAGCTGCCTTTTCAAGCGATGATGTTGACTCACAAGACCAGCCCACAGAACAGCTAGTACGACAGCAACGTCAAGCGAATTACGGTGAGCTAAATTTAGGTTTGCATGTCAATGACGATGCTGCAAAAGTACTGAGCAATCGCATGCGTTTATTATCTGCCATCAATGAGCAGCTTGCACCCTTATCGTTGACTGCCTGCCAACAGGTACCCATCAAACGCTTACACTGGGTTAACCAAGTTCACGGTAAGCAAATTCATGATATTGATGGCACAGCGCTAGGTATGATGCCAATGTCTGCTGACGCGATGGTCAGTCGGCAACAAGGGCTTGGGCTTGCGATAATGACGGCTGACTGTGTGCCGATAGTCTTATATCAGCCAGCTAGTGGTCAAATAGCAGCGATTCACGCGGGTTGGCAAGGTCTGGCTTGCGGGGTTATTCAAGCGACTGTGCAATGTTTTACGCAATCGGGACAAATCAAAGCTTGGATTGGTGTTTGTATCAGTCAAGACAGCTATGAAGTTGGCGCTCAAGTTCGCAATCAATTATTGAAAGGTTGCACAGAAAATAAGTTATTGAACACAGCCAGTATTGAACATTTTGATTCGTTATATGTCATAGATTCTGTGGCTACTATTAAAGGCGATAACGAGACTCAACATGTACAGGATACGGTTGATAAGCTGTCAATCTGTAACACAGTTGACGCGAGAAAAATCAAGCTAAACTTACCAAAGTTGGCAGCGGATCAGCTTAGTGCGGCGGGCGTTATAGTAGATGACACCTTATCTAGCAGCTGTAGTTATACTGATGACCACTATTATTCTTATCGGCGTCAAACGCATTTGCAGCAGCCTGCTACAGGTCGAATGGCGCTGGTCATTGTACGTGGCGCTGCGTAGGATTACGCTATTTGCTGTTGCGCGCAATTAACTGTTGAACTTATATTGTTTTTATTTAACCATTTATAGCCATTATTAGAGTTTGTATGAATACACCTGCCAAATCGTCCATTACTGATAGCATACCGACTGTATCTATTGCTGTTATTTATCATAGCAACTACGGTCATACCAAGCGCGTCGCTGAAGCGATCGTTAAAGGGGCGCATCAGCAATTGCCAGCAGCACAGGCCAAAGCCGTTGATGTCCACAAGGTTGACTGGGATTATTTGGATCAGGCGGATTTGCTGGTTTTCGGTAGTGCCGTATATATGGGTAGTGTCACTGCTGAATTTAAGACTTTTATGGATGAAACCTCAAAGCGCTGGTATCATCGTAAATGGGAAGGCAAGTGGGCAGCCGCTTTTGCCAACTCTGGTGGGCTGAGCGGTGATAAGCTGGCGGTATTGCAGCAGATTTCTTTGTATGCGATGCAGCATGGCATGAACTGGATTGGATTACCGCTGATGCCGACAGGTCATGAGGCTCATGATTTAAACCGTTTATCTAGCTTTTTGGGCTTGATGACCCAGTCGCTTGATGGTCCCCCTGAAGAAACGCCAGGACGTGGAGATATTGATACGGCTATTTGGTTCGGCGATCATTTGGCCAAGACAATTATCAAGCATCAGCCAGCGGCGCGCCCTTGAAATGAATGGCTATTGAATCATTCAAGGTAATTTATTAAACATTAAAGGCAGATATCAAACTGATATCTGCCTTTTTTTTGCTTATTTTATGAATGTGATGGCACTATTTTTGATTTTTTGTACTGGTATTATTTTGAACTTGCACAGTGGTGGCAGGCGTATTTTTGACCAAGATGCTATTGGTAGGGGTGGTATTCACAGGGATAGGGCTGTCGACAAACTGAAATGATTGGCAGCCTGTGATTAACAGGGCTGATGTCAGTATACAAGCAAGAATCGGTAACTTCATAGTGGTGTCTCAGGCGGCGATCGGCAATGTGGAAATAGCGCCTATCATAAACAAAATATGGTGCGTTGCAATAGCTTGTTTCATAGCATTATAAAAATATGACTGATAAAAAAAGCGAGTGCTAACTTAAGTCTATGTATCTATTATGTACAACTAAAATCGATGATGACAAAAAATGAAGCAAATTTTTGACAGCTATCTACAATGATAGGTTTTTTATAAAAGATATGCACCCAAAAAATAGGACTTTAGTTACTGATTTTAAAGGTATTATTTAAATGACCTATTATTATAATATAAAAAAATATATTACGTTATCAAAAACTGACAATGATAACGCAGTTCTTTACGTTTTGTAAAAATTTGAGACCAATACGTTACTCGTTAAGTAATAGTAGCGAAATAGTCTTACATTAGTAGAGTGAGTAGACATCATTTAGTAACTATGCTTAGTCACTACGCTTATGAAAGTACTTTTGTCACGCTATTTTACTGAGTATTTACTGGATGATTTGCTACTTCATTTAATGGATTATCAATTGAGTATAACAAGTCGTCACTCATTAAGGCTTGCTTAATATTAAATGTTTCATCTCAATCATTCATCCTAATAATAATTACAACACCCTAGGTGCCAGCTATATGAGGATATTATGAAGCCACTTTCTGTGATGTTATCGATGCTCGTCATTGGTATGACCTCCAGCGCTGCGATGGCTGAAGGCGCAAGCGTCGTCAATACCAGCCTAGCCAATGCTAGCTTGCCTAATGCCAGTTTACCTAATATTAGTCCAGCCAACAGCGAGCTTGTCAATCGCGGTGCTTACATTGCCCGTGCAGCCGATTGCATGGCATGTCATGGCGAAGATTATACTGGCGGTACAGCGATCGAAACGCCGATGGGAGACATCTATTCAACCAATATAACCCCATCTAAACGTTATGGTATCGGCGATTATACCGAAACGGATTTAAAGACTGCGTTGCAAAAAGGTCGTACGCCAAGCCATATGCTTTACCCTGCCATGCCATATCCTTCTTATAGTGGCATGAAAGAAGAAGATATCAGTGCGTTGTTTGCTTATCTGCAAACCGTACCTGCTATCGATGAAGCACCGAAATATAAAACTGACCTGCCATTTCCCTTTAACATTCGCAGCTTAATGATTGGCTGGAATTTTCTCAATGTCCCGTCTACTGAAAACCGTGATGGTCTCACCGAGACGCAGCAACGTGGTGAATATATTGTCAATAACTTAGAGCACTGCGGTACTTGCCATACCCCGCGTAATAGCACTATGGGTTTCGATAAAAAAATGTATCTATCAGGTGCTCAGCTTGGTCATTGGCATGCACCAAATATTACGCCTGACGAGTCGAGCGGTATCGGTAGTTGGAGTGAACAAGATATCGTCACTTATCTGCGTACTGGTGAGCTTGACCAGCGTGCCTATGCGGGTGGTCCTATGGGCGAGGCGGTTGCACATAGTACGCGCTACTTAAAAAATGAAGATTTGAATGCCATTGCTTCTTATCTAAAAGCGGTGCCTGCTATCCAAACAGATGATAAGGTCGCAGCCATTGATGTCTCGCGTTTACCAACACCCATTAGCGAATCTATCACTCATGATTTACTGGCGCAAAAAGATTATTTAGCCCAAGCCAAAGCGCAGGTGAGTAATGGCAGCAATTCACCAGAATCGCTATATTTGGCAGCTTGTGGTAGCTGTCACGGCGTTGACGGTTATGGTCAGCCTGATGCGCGTTACGCTCCTATCGTTGGACTCAGCAGTATTCGCCGTGAGAAACCTGATGCGCTGGTCAATATGATCCTTCATGGGGTAGAAGGCGCGACTAACACGTCACCTATCATGCCAGGGTTCTCAGATGAGCTAAATAGCGAGCAAATCGCTGGTATTACCAATTATGTGCGTGTGAATTTTGGTGGTCTCAACAGTAGTGAGGTGAGTGCTAGTGATGTTGATCGTATCGCAACGACAGGTACTGACAAGCCCTTCTTAATCAAATATGCGGGCTTACTGGCAGTAATCGGCATCATCGTGGCTATTATTATCATTGTGTTTGTTATACGAGCCATCTTGCGGTCTAGGCGCCGTCGTTAATTCATTGATTCTATAAAGACGATCTACATATTTATTATAGGACAAGACCTACAGGCAATATGGTAAGGCACAACAGCTCGAAAAACAGACGTAGAACTAAGCCGAGCTGATTAATAATATATATGCCTACCATCTTGCAGGAACGTCTACTTTAAGGACACTATTATGAAAGACATGCTTCAATCACCAACGCGGCGCCAACTGCTCTCGATGATTGGTAAAACAGCGGGCGCGACCGCGATGTATCAGGCGATGACGACATTAGGATTTGCGTCAGAGTCGAGTTTTAAAGAGACCATGGATCTTAAAGGTGCACCTCCTGGCGCTAGTATCGTCATTCTTGGTGCGGGTCTTGGCGGGCTGACTGCAGCTTATGAGTTACGTAAAGCGGGTTACGATGTCAAAGTACTCGAATATCAAAATCGTGGCGGCGGTCGTAGCTGGACACTGAACAGCGGTGATAAATATACTGAGCTTGGCGGCGAAGAAGTCACCTGTGATTTTGAAGAGGGCAATTATTTTAATGGTGGACCGTGGCGTCTGCCAAGCCATCATTATGCCGTCTTCCATTATTGCAAACAGTTTGGCGTTGAAATGCAGCCCTTTATTCAAACCAATGATCGTGCTTATCTGCATCGAAGTACTCATTTCGACGGCGTGCCGCAGCGTTTGGGTGATGTGAAAAACGACATCCAAGGTCATGTCGCGGAGCTGCTATCGAAATCAGTTAACGTTGGTGGTCTTGATCGCTCGGTCAATACTGAGGACAAAGAAAAGCTATTAGAAGGTTTAAAAGGCTGGGGGGTGCTGGATAAAGATTATCGTTACCGCGCCAGTAATGAGACCAGTAAACATCGCGGCTTTAGTGTGTTTCCGGGTGGTGGCTTGATGCCTGATGCGACGCCATCAAAACCTTTGCCGATTAGTGAGATACTAGATTCAGGTATGTGGGCAGATATTTATGGCAACCATATGACTTATGGTCATCAACCGACGATGTTTCAGCCAGTAGGTGGTATGGGAAAAATTGGTGATGCGTTCACCCGTGAATGCCGCGATATGATTGAGTTTAATGCAAAGGTCACTAAAATTCATCAAGATGACAGTGGCGTCACTGTCGATTATGTAGACAGCAACAGCCCAGATGGTGCCACCAAGACCATTCGTGCAGACTGGTGCGTGTGCAATATTCCATTAACTGTATTGACGCAGATGGATATCAATGTCTCAAAACCAATGAAGCAGGCGATGGCTGCCGTGCCTTATGAAACCTCTTATAAAGTTGGTCTAGAGTTCAACCGCCGCTTTTGGGAAGAGGATGAATGGATATTTGGTGGTCTGACTTATACCGACATGCCCATTGCTCAGATTGCTTACCCGTCACAAAATATGTTTAAAGATGGTACGGGCGTGCTACTCGGTGCGTATGGTTATGGTCCGACGTCTTATAAGTTTAATAGCTTAACGCCGCAAGAACGTATTAATGTTGCGCTTGCTTATGGTAAATACATCCATCCTCAGTATCCAAAAGAGTTCCGCGCAGGGACATCAGTTGTCTGGCACCGCATCCCATGGACGCTCGGCTGTTACGGTATTTGGAATGAGTCGACCCGTCGTCAGCATTACGATACCTTGTGCAGTATTGATAATCGTATTGTGCTGGCGGGCGAGCATTGCTCACATATTCCGGCATGGCAAGAAGGCGCTATTTTATCTGGTATGGATGCCGCAAAGCGCTTACATAAAAAAGCAAAAATGCTGGTTTAATAACGCTTGGGTTATATAAATAACTATAAGATTCAGAGGCTATCATGGACAATGCAATTGTGAAGAAGGCAATCGTGGAGAAAGCAATCTTGAAGAAAAAAGTCATGAAAAACATGACACTCAAACTGCTGACGCTGATGCTGCTGAGTGGGATAAGCAGTGCAGCACTGTTGGGCTGTAGTCAACAGTCAGATGATGAAGTGACGGTTTCCAGTGTACAAGATCAGAATTCCTTAACAACCAATGACTATCAAGAAAGCCGAAATACGGGTGCGTGGGGCGGCGTTTATATGAGCCGTGAGGAGCTTACTGCACCTGCTATCAATATTGTCGATGACAGCTCATTGCCCAATATGGAAGACGACCCAAGTATTACTGAATGGGACGCAAAGTTTGAAGGAACAAATGGCTTTGTAACGACAGATGGCAAAAAGCTGTATCACGACTCTTGTGCGGCTTGTCACATGCACAAAGGCGAGGGTGCTTACGGTGCAGGCTATTATCCGCCACTGGCGAATAACAGTAAGATGCAATCAAAATATTACATCATCGATATCTTGATTAATGGCTTTCGTGGCATGCCCTCATTCCATGGAATGATGAACGATGCGCAGATGGCGGCGGTTACTCAATATGTGGTCAGTGACCTAAATGGTTTTACCGATACCGTGACTGCTGAAGATGTGGCAAAACTGCGGCATCCAAATCCATCAGCGGGTGATCCGAGTGATGATTAATGGTGTTTACTAATTTAGTCAATAATTGTCCAATACATGCTAGTCACAAAATGATTTAACCGTACCTTGCTCATAAAAAAGCGCCTAATTATTTATTAGGCGCTTTTTTATGAGCAAGACTTTATGAATTAAGAAAGAGGATTTATTTAGGACTCGATGACCAGACTGGTGAGCGAATCGTGCCTTGACCAGACTTACCAAACGACTCACCACCATTCAATGATTTGATGGTTAATACACCTTTGCCACCTTGCTTTGAGGCGTAAACGACACGCTTACCATTAGGCGAAAAGCTTGGCGCTTCATCGATACCCGTATTGCCCAAGTTAGTAGTGACCGCGCCGCCGCTATTCATGATCGCCGCTGAGCGACCACTTAGAAAGGCAATTTGTGAGCCATCGTTACTAAATTGCGGGCTAGTGGCATAACCGCTACTTGATACCTTAGTAGTACGTCCTGAACCAAACTCATAACGATAAATCTGTGGTTTGTTAAATCCAGTTTTGTCTGATACAAAAACAAAGGATTTGCCATCAGGCGCATAACTTGGTTGCACTTCACTGCTTGGCCAATTGATAAGCCTTCTAGGTTGACCACCACTGGCACTCATCTCATAAATATCTGCGCTACCTTCAAAGCTACTAGAGAATAATATCTTGCTGCCATCAGGTGAAAATGATGGACTGAGATTGCTGCCAGGGAAGGGCGTTAACGGAGTTGCACCGCCACCGCTCACATTTTGTACATAAATAACGGGATAAGATTTATCACGTTGTACGGAATAAGCAATACGATTGCCATCTGGCGACCATGTTGGTGAAAAGATAGAACCGGTTACTTCAGTAATGGTTTTGGCATTTTCGCCATCGGCATCCATCACTTTTAAACGTGAGACTTTTTCTTTACCAGCACCAATCTCTTCAATGTAAGCAATACGCCCTGAAAAGTCACCTGGCGTACCAGTAATTAGCTCATATACTTTATCAGCGATGACGTGACCAGCATAGCGCATGCTTTCTTTATTATTGTCAGCCGTTAAGCTTTGTTTGCCTTCGATTACTCTACCAGATTTAACGTCAATCACTTCGTAATCGGTTACTATTTTACCGCGATTGCTGCGGGTGCTGCCGACCACTAGATAAGGAATCCCCATGCTTTGCCATACTGGTAATGTGCCTGCCAGCTCGCTGCTACTGCGCGGCTGCTGTGGTAGATCTTTGCTAGTCACTTTTAGCTCTGTTTTGCTTAAATCATTTAGAATAATCGGCGATAATACAGAGTCACCAGCAAATGGCACAAAGGCGACTTGGTTTTGTTGTCTTGGCGCGGTAACAGTCATATCGAGTACCATTGATTCAGCGGCATAAGCAGGCACTGATAACAAGGGAGTGATTAACAACAGGCTTGAAGTGGCACGAAGGATAGAATGTGTAGATAGCTTCATGAAGTAATATCCTAAAATAGAAATAATTGGTTCATCATACAGGCTTAATTATTATTTATAGTGAGATTAACTGTACAACGTTAGGTGTTTTTTATTGAACGTTAATTTTAATTATCAAGTCTTTAAAGCTTTCAGGTTTATTGAAGCCAATGGGTAATGGACTAGCAGATAGAGCAGCTTTTTCCACTGCCTGATTTACAGCAGGATTTGCACCTTGAGCCTTAACAGATAACACATTACCTTTTTCATCCAACTTAAAGTATAAAGTAGTTGTTGATTCGGGGGTAGCAGTGGGTAGAGTAATATTACGTTTAATTTTTTCTAATATAGCTGTTGTTACATGACTCTCATTACTTAAATCATTTTTTCTAGTAGTAATAGCGGCAAACAAGGCTTTTTGATCCATAAACTCATTTTTGACATTATGGCTTTCTGGTAATGTGCCAGCGACAGAGTAGCTAGATAGTAGAGAGAAAGATAGCAATAGCAGCAAAGTTGAGGTATTACGTAATATATGACACTTGCTTAAACTCATAAACCAGAACCTTAAGATAGTAGAAAATCATTAACGATATAGAATTAGAGGCTATACAAAATCAATTAATAGTAACGTTGATTGTCAAATTTGTAAAACTTTCAGGATTATCTAAATCAATTGGCAATGGGCTAGCAGCGCGTGCAGCTTGTTCAACTGCTTGGTTGACGACAGCATTTGGACCACTAGCCTTTGCAGATTTCACGTTGCCTCTGGTATCTAATTTGAGCGACAATGACGTGGTTAGACCCTGTGTTTCGATTGGGGTATCAAGTTTGCTTTGTATTTTACTTAATATAGCACTTTTGAACTCACCAGTAGAACGAGAGGTACTGCCACTACCACCATTAGATGTTGTTGAGTTGCCGTCTGCTTCTAGGTCATATCTCTGACCTGCGCTACCAGAATCACCTGTATTAATCTTTAAATTTTTATCAGTCGCAGTCGGGCGTGTAATCTTTGGCGGGTTATTTTGTTTATTACGGAAATCGCCCAGCTGATTTTGTTCTTCTATCAGCTTTTCATTTTTGTTTTGCTCCACCTGACTATGCTCTTCTGTCACCGACTCATCCAATTGTGCTGCAAACTCAGCCATATTGCGCTCGTATTCTTGATTTTGCTCAAGCAGACGCTGATTTTGTTCCTCGCTCATCAGCATTGGCTGACTGGCACTATCGCTAAAACTTTCTGATGATGAGGTGCTCGATGCACTGCTTGTGCTAGTTGCAGCTTGCATCGCGCTAGCTGCCGCTGCACGATTGGCAAGGATTTGACCTTGTATTTCAGCCAATTGCTCAGGGGAAACCATGACCGTCTCAATACTTTCCACAGTGTCGGTTTTAGTATGTTGATAAGTATAAACGAGTATCCCAATCACGAGACCATGTGCCAGCACGCTAAGTAGCGTAGGCAATGTTAGCCCATTGCCTTCAGGTTGGGTCGGTACATAAACGACAGGAGCATTATGCATGGTAAAGATACTCAAGGACGAGGTTCATCAAATTATCTACTTTATTATAGCAAGCTGAGCGAGGAATAGGATTTATTACAATGATGGTGTGGGCAAGGGTGCGCCTGTTAATAATCCCACCTTTTGAATGCCTGCTTGTTGTAAGGTGGCCATGAGTGTCATGATAGCGCCATATTGATTGTTTTGATCAGCATTAATCATGACTTGTAAAGGCTGCGCCCCAGCGTCGCTACTTTGATTTTGTAAGTTAGACAGGGTATCAATCAGCTCTGTTTCACTAATCGGCAGGTCGACATTGTCTTCATAACTGATAAAAATATCGCCACTATCGGTCAAGGACACAATGACGGGTAGTTGGCTTTGGCTCATGGTATTGGTTTGCTCTTTTGGCAAGTCAACATCGACGCCCGTAATCAGCATGGGCGCTGTGACCATAAATATGACGAGCAGCACCAACATCACATCGATATAAGGAACGACATTCATCTCCGCATTGAGCGCTTTTTTTTCACGGCGATAGGGACTCTGTTTCATGATTTCATAGTCCTTGTGCCTGATTGGCCGTAGATGTCGTTTCTCTCGTAGCAATACTGTCTCTACCAACAGTGCTTTCTGCACTGGTCTCGCGCTGGAGCATGCCTGTCATTTCATCACAAAATAAAGCACGTGAATCGTACAAGCGACTAGATTTGGCGGTAAAGTGGTTATACGCCAGTACGGCAGGAATCGCTGCAAACAAGCCCATAGCGGTTGCGATTAGTGCTTCGGCAATACCAGGTGCGACAGAGGCTAGGGTCGCTTGCTCCGTTTGTGACAACCCTAAAAAGGCGTTCATGATTCCCCAAACTGTACCGAACAATCCAACATAAGGCGCGACTGAGCCAATGCTCGCTAGCGTAGTAAGTCCTGATTCTAATAGTTGCTGCTGACGCCCTAAACCGACTCGTAGCTTGCGCTCAACACCATCGATGATGTCATCTTTGGGTTGGCGCTTTTTATGCATTCTTAAGTATTCAGAAAATCCCACATAAAATATTTGTTCAAGTCCTTGGCGTTCAGGTGAGCCTTGTACGCCTTGGTAAAGCTTGGCTAAGTCTTCACCTGACCAAAACCAAGTTTCAAACTGTTGATCGAAATTTTTGGCCGTACCAAGCCTCGCGCTCATACGAAAGATAATTACCCAGCTGAGTAAAGACGCCAACAACAATAATGCCATCACAATCTGCACCAAGAGACTGGCTTGGGTAATAAGGTCGATAATATTTAATGATTCAGGCATGTATGGGACTCATGGGTAATTAATAATAGCTGGCATGGCGCGACACGCAGACCAGATAGGATCTTTAATAATGAAAATATAACAGGACAGTCATGATGCATATTGCTATCAGCCGCCTAGTGTACTGCTAAATGTCGAAAAGGTCATTTGTTAAAGTGTTAAATACCAAATAATTAACAGCTGTTTGTACAATTCATAGTATAAGGTTAATTTATATGCGGATGTCTGAAATATTGTCTGGCTGTTATGTCTCAATTGACTGAAAAGGTGGGTTTGTACCCATAAGGCACTGGTAATGATTGAATTTGTACCGCAACTTCTCTAAAATGTTGCACCTTGTTACCGCTGTCTTTTGATAATGACGTCGCCATCTATTGGCTGACGTCATATTTATTTTAGGCATCAATAAATTTGTTCTTTCACTAGCAAGCTGGGCGCGACACTTATGAATGCAATTGAACGCTATTTTGGGATTAATGGTGAAAACACCACAGTCAAAACGGAAATCCTTGCCGGTATAACCACCTTTTTGACCATGGCTTATATCATCTTTGTCAACCCCAACGTATTGGCGGAAGCTGGTATGGATAAAGGGGCGGTATTTGTTGCTACATGTTTAGCAGCGGCAATAGGCTGCTTTATTATGGGTATCTATGCCAGACTGCCGGTGGCACTCGCACCAGGTATGGGTTTGAACGCCTTTTTTACTTACGGCGTTGTATTGGGTATGGGCTACGCTTGGCAAACTGCGCTAGGTGCTGTTTTCTTATCGGGTTGCTTGTTTATCATTTTGAGTTTATTTAAGATTCGCGAATGGGTTATCAATGCCATTCCAAACAGCCTTAAGCAAGGTATTGTGGCAGGTATTGGTGCTTTCTTAGCATTTATTGCGCTACAGAGCTCAGGTATCATTGTCGGTCGTGATGCGACATTGGTAATGCTAGGTGACATGACCTCATTTGCACCTATGATGGCTGCTTTGGGTTTCTTTATTATTATTGGTTTGGTCTATAAGAAAGTCCCAGGTGCCGTGACGATTGGTATCTTGGTTATCACCGTGATTAGCTTGTTGACAGGCCATACACAGTTTGCTGGCATCATGTCTGCGCCGCCATCTATAACACCAACATTGATGGAGCTTGATATTGCCGGTGCGTTTGACGTTGGTATGATCAGCGTTATTTTTGCCTTCTTATTCGTCGATTTATTTGATACGACAGGTAGTTTGGTTGGTATTGCCAATAAAGCAGGTTTGATTGATAAAGACGGCAATATTCCTAATATGGACAAAGCGCTACTAGCGGATTCTACTGCTACGGTCGCTGGTGCAATGTTGGGTACGTCATCGACCACCAGTTATATTGAGAGTGCTTCTGGAGTAGCATCAGGTGGTCGTACAGGTCTGATGGCAGTGACGGTTGGCGTATTGTTTGTACTGAGTATTTTCTTTGCACCATTGGCTGGTATGATTCCTGCTTACGCCACAGCTGGCGCGATTTTCTATGTGTCGGTACTGATGTTATTTACCCTGAAAGAAATCAACTGGGAAGATTTGACAGAAGCGGCTCCTGTCGCGGTTGTTCTGTTATTGACCCCGCTGACGTACTCTATCGCTGATGGTATTGCGCTTGGTTTTATCACCTTTACTGCGGTAAAACTGATGACCGGTAAATTCTCTGAAATTACGATCCCAGTTTGGGTATTGACCGTTATTTTGCTGACCAAGTTGGTGGTTTTATAAGTTTTACTAGAATGCGCTGAGCGTTCGATATTACTTTACTGCTTTTGAGTTTTGTTACGTTAAATTCCTCTTTATTCGGAAACGATAAAGGGGTTTTTTTTGATTTAAAATGGCTCAAATTTTCCTAAATTTATTCAAGTGTTTGATTTAATAAAACAATTAATCGCCAATAGTAAATAGAAAAGTATAACCAGTGCGTCATAAGGGATAAAGTGCTGTTAACTGATTGTTTTTTAGAAATATATTAATTTGTGAAAATAAGCAATATCGTTAGTTTGAAAATTTTTTTCATGATATTATAGCCGAGTTAAGCGCATCACCTCAATCAACGCCGTAGAGGTTTTTCTTACAGTGAATTAGCAGCACCCCAGATGGCAGATTTTTTTGCTAAAGCGATTTTTTCGTTTTAATGTAGCGATATCTGATCATCACACTCCTTTCACTACAAACAAGAAGAAGGCACTAATGCCGCTTAGCTGTTCGTTGTTGCCTTTGTATTGTTAACGTAGCCCGTTTAACAGTCGAACGACCTACTTAACCGCTTCCAGCCTACGCTGGATTTTCTCGTTTTGTGATGGCGCCGTTTGGACTTTTGATTATTGTTATAAGTATCTATCGATAGCCATCATCTAAATGAATGATGGTGATGGCTAGTTATACCAGACGATCAGACTTCCTAAAGCACTATTTATGATGGTTTTTAAACGATAGTTATGGAGTTGTTATGAACCCAGTAGACCAGTTTACCCCGCAAGAGCCGATTTTGTTTAATCCTGTCGATTTGCTATCGCCAGATTATATTGACCAGTCGGCAGAAACTCTGCACGCCCGTATTTCGCCGTTGTATAGCGTTGATGAAGAGCGTTGGTTGTCCAAATTATTGCCACTTGCTAAACCCAGCACAGAAGAACGTGACGCCGCTGCTGAGCAAACGCGCCAGCTGGTTGAACATGTACGTAATGATGGCAAAGCGGTCAAGATGGTCGACTCGTTACTGCTTGAGTATAGTCTTGATACCCAAGAAGGTATCTTGCTAATGAGCTTGGCAGAAGCCTTGATCCGAGTGCCAGACAACTATACTGCTGATGCCTTGATTCATGACAAAATGAGTGTGGCTGATTGGAAAAAGCACATCAAAAATGACAACGGTTTTATGGTTAATGCCTCGACATGGGGCATGATGATGACAGGTCGTGTCGTCAGTATTGATAGTAGCACCACAGCATCAGGCTTTTTGGATCGCATGACCAAAAAGATGGGCGAACCTGTTATTCGTAGTGCCATGCAAAAAGCCATGCGTATTATGGGTCATCAGTTTGTATTGGGCGAGACCATCGAGGACGCCAATAAAAACAGCCAGCCTTATCGTAATAAAGGCTATACCTATTCGTTTGATATGCTCGGTGAAGCGGCTATTGCGCATAAAGATGCTGAAAAATACTTCAATGACTACCTGCATGCGATCAGAGCCACTGCCAGTATCAAAGTCAAAGAAGGCATGCCTAAGCCATCAGTGTCTATCAAGCTATCAGCACTGCATCCTCGCTATGAAGCCACGCAAGAAGCCCAAGTCATGGGTTTATTACGTCAACGCTGTTTGCTGCTCATTGAAGCGGCACGTGAAGTCAATGTGGATCTTAGTATCGATGCCGAAGAAGCCGACCGCCTTGAAATTTCTTTAAAACTGTTTGAGTCTTTGTACCGTGACAATTTGACGGCTGACTGGGATGGTCTTGGCTTGGTCGTGCAAGGTTACTCTAAGCGCGCCATCGCTATTTTAGTGTGGTTGGCACGGCTATCGACTGAGGTGGGAGATCGTATTCCAGTACGTCTGGTAAAGGGCGCCTACTGGGATACTGAGATCAAGCTTGCCCAGCAAAAAGGTCTGTCAGGCTATCCTGTCTGGACACGCAAAGAAGGCACGGATACGGCTTATCTTGCCTGTGCGCGTTTCTTGTTATCAGATCATCTGCGCGGCTTGATTTGGCCACAGTTTGCGACACACAATGCGCACACCCTAGCGTCAATTATGACCATGAGTAAGCATAGAGAGTTTGAGTTTCAGCGTTTGCACGGTATGGGTGATGCGCTTTATGATCATATCTTACAAGCGTATAAAATTCCGGTACGTATTTATGCCCCAGTTGGCGCGCATAAAGACTTGCTGCCGTACTTGGTACGTCGCTTGCTCGAAAACGGTGCCAACAGCTCGTTTGTCCATCAGCTGCTAGACAAGTCTTATCCGATTGAGAAGCTAACAGTACATCCTTATGACAAGCTACTGGCCAATGCGACATTGCACAATCCAGAGATTCCGTTGCCGTTAGAGATTTATGGTGCGCGTCGTGCCAGTTTTGGCCCTAATATATTCGTAGAGTCACAATGGCTGCCCTTTAAATCTGCTATTGATAGCCATTTGCATAAAACTTGGTCAGCGACGTCCATCGTCAATGGCAAAGCAGTTGATGAATATGAAGTAGAGGGCGTAACGCATAAGCTTGAGACTCAAACCGTACGTGCACCTTGGAACCACGAAGTAAGTGCTGGTGAAGTCACTTATGCCAATGCTGAAATAGCTGGTCAAGCAATCGATGCGGCAGTGGCAGGGCAAAGTGTCTGGCAAGCAGTATCAGCTGCTAAGCGTGCTGAAATATTGCGTAAGATAGCGGATCTCTATGAAGAAAACTACGCTGAGCTAATGGCGCTATGCCAAATCGAAGCGGGCAAAACCCTTCAAGACGGTATTGATGAAATTAAAGAAGCGGTTGATTTCTGCCGTTTTTATGCCGATGAAGCAGAGCGTTTAGACGACGTCGTGCATGAATTTACTGATTTGGCTGGCAAGCAATCTCGTCAAGTTTATAAAGCACGTGGCACCTTTGTCTGTATTAGCCCATGGAACTTCCCATTGGCTATCTATACGGGTCAAATCGTAGCGGCGCTAGCAGCAGGTAATACTGTGGTGGCGAAACCTGCCGAACAAACCAGCTTGATTGCCCATTTTGGTGCTCAGCTAATGTACCAAGCAGGCGTACCAACACAAGCCTTACAGTTAGTGATCGGTGCTGGCGATGTTGGTGGTGCATTGACAGCGGCTGACAATATAGCAGGTGTGATATTTACGGGTTCAACCCAAACGGCTCAACGTATTAACCAAAGCCTAAATGATCATGCCCAAGCCAGTGGTGAGCTACCTGTCTTTATCGCCGAAACTGGTGGTCAGAATGCTATGATTGTCGATTCAACGGCATTGCCAGAACAAGTGGTTAGAGACGCTGTTTTATCTGCATTTGGTTCAGCAGGTCAGCGTTGCTCAGCTTGTCGTATATTGTGCGTGCAAGAAGAAATGGCTGATAATTTAATTGAGCTATTACAAGGTAATATGGCTGAGCTGTCGGTCGGCAATCCTTTATATGCTGCTACAGATGTGGGTCCAGTGATTGATGCGGATGCCAAACGTAGTCTTGAAGCGCATATCGAGCGTATGGACGCTGAGCCAACGGCGACTATCTTGGCACAGACGCCAATGAGTTCAAGCTCAGTTGTCAGTCAAGAACAGTCTACCTTTGTATTGCCAACAGCGATCGAAGTGAAAAGTATCGACGTGATCGGTGGTGAGCATTTTGGCCCAATTTTGCACGTACTGCGTTATCAAGCACGTGATCTGAATAAGTTGATTGATGCCATCAACGCGACAGGCTTTGGCTTGACCTTGGGTATTCATAGCCGTATCGAAAATACCGTTGAGCACATCGAGCGCCGTGCGTTTGTAGGCAATACTTATATCAACCGCAACCAAATCGGTGCCGTCGTAAACGTACAACCATTCGGTGGTTGTGGTCTGTCTGGTACGGGTCCTAAAGCTGGTGGCCCGCATTATGTCGCACGTTTGATGCAGCTTAGCTCAGAGTCAAATAGCAGTAACCAAACAACTGCTAATACCACTACCCAAACCACCACTCAAACAGAACTCGCATAAGGAGTAGCAACATGGCGACTGAATTCAAAAAAAATCATGCCCAGGTTTGTGAATCTTGGCGATTACTTGGCGCAGTGAATCGCGCAACATATCTACAAGCGGCTATTCCAAAGTTGGCGCTGCTGACTGGTGACGCCAATAAAGCAAAGCGTTTGTTCAATCATCTATTGAGCGCCGCGCCTAGCTTGGATGAGGTGCATCGCATGACTGGTGCAACTGGTGAGTCCAACGATCTATATGTCACTGGTCGTGGTAAGACCATGGTTATTGGTGGTGAATCTGCTAGAGCCATGGCAGTATTAGGACAGCTGGTAGCCGCACTATTGACAGGTAATGAAGTCATCCTGCATTGCCCAAGCCAAGATGAGATGTGCAATGAAGCTGCCAAGATACTATATGATACAGGTATCAGCGAAGATGTATTGAGTGTGGCGAATGACTCGCAAACCGTCACGCTTTTATATATCGATCGTCTGGCACAGGTTGCAGTCTCTGGCAATCGAAGCGAAGTGCAGACTATCAGTCAAGAGCTTGCCAATACAGACGGTATCTTAACGCAAGTCATTAGTGTCACCGATATGGAAGGCTTGTCAGAGATGCTAACGCCTGATTATTTGCATCGTTTTGTCACTGAGCGCGTCAAAACAATCAATACCACAGCGATCGGTGGTAATGCTAGCTTGCTTGAACTTGGTACAGAATAACCGTATTGATTACAAACCCGCTTCGCTCTTATATCCATTTTGATAAGTGCTAAGCAGTGTTTGGTATAGCTATAAATACCGAATACGATTTATAAGAAAAAACCGCTATCTGAGTAATTGTCAGATAGCGGTTTTTTTTATTTGCGTTATTTGATTAATGTCTGATTAATAGATGTTATTCAGCAATATCAATCCATACCCAACCGTTCTCTAGCCATTCGCTCAAATCATCTGCATCAACATCGGTAACATCTTGACTATTTAGGTGTTCGCCATTAGCCAAACGCACCAATACCGCTACTGCGGTCTCGTCAAGCCCGTCAATGCGCTGACCATTGGCATATAGCACAATGCCATCATTAGTCTGGCTATAGAGCAAACGATTGCTATAATCCGCTTGCAAGGTGGCACCTTCTGCTAGAGCTTGCATAAGCTCATCCGTATCCAATGTATCCTCTGGCATCAGCGCATCATACTGGCGTTTGCTGACGACTTCTGAAACTGCTTGACGAATGATATCATCACCACGCTCAGACTGTAGCATTTGTAATAGCTGATCTTTGATCGCATTGATGCTGCTCGCTTGCAATTCACCTGACGCTTGCAGCGCTTGTGGTAACAGCATTGGGATAAATAAATCGCTATCGTTGGTGGCGATATCAGCCAAGCTGTCGATGATTTGCATCAAGTTAGGACGACGGCAGCCAAATGAAAAGGTTAAGCAATCGTCTTGTGCCACACCAAAATGCGACAGCTTCGGCGGTACGTAAAGCACGTCACCGGCTTCTAATATTTCATCAAAAATAATCTCACCCATGTCATCAAAGAGGCGAATCGGCTCATCGGCGACGAACTCAGTATCTTTATCACAGAATTTGCCCAGTTGCCAACGTCTAGTGCCGTAGCCTTGTGCTAAAAACACATCATAATCATCATAGTGTTTGCCGACTGAACCACCTTTTGGCGCATAAGAAACCATGATGTCATCACGTTGCCATTGTGGAATAAAGTCAAAGGCTTGCCACAATTGACCAAGCTCAGGTGACCACTGTTCCATATTCTGCACCAGTACGGTCCATTGCTCAGGTAAGTTATCGAAATCAGTTTCAGTCAATGGGCTTTTTTTAAGTTGCCACTGCGCCTGACCTTCTTTTTTACTTGCTGCTTGAGTTAGTAAGCGCGCTGCGGCATCTTCTTCTAGGGCTAGACCGAGCATGTCGTCAGGTTCAAACATGCCAATTAGCTGTGGTAAGCCTTGTTTAATTAAGAGTGGCTTTTTTTGCCAGTATTCGCTTAAAAATTGCTCAGGCGTGATAGAGTCGGGTAAACAAAGCGGTATAGAAGTCATGGGTAGATCCGTGTGTTTAAGTAGAAAGGATATCAAGGTAGACAGAATATAAAACTAGAACAGTGCTTTATAGCTGACGTGTATTGGTTTATGATTAGCGTCTAGCTGATGGTCAAAATATAGCCATCAGTGCCTCTCATTATCCGTAGGAAATTTATGAAAAAATTACAGTTTATCGTCATCATCGCCAGTATGTTTATGCTGCAAGCTTGTGTGCATAAAATCGTCACTGTACCTGTAAAAGTCGCCTACAAAACCACTAAAGGCGTCGTCAAAGGTACTGTTGCTGTTACCAAAGCGATCATACCGGGTGATAGCAGTGATAAAAAAGATGAAGAGGATAAAGAGGATAAAGAATAAAACCTCACCCATTAACTATGTATTTAAAAAAATCATAGTGTTTCGAGTAAGGTTTTTTTAAAAGATATAAATGAATGCTCGTTTATATCTTTTTTACATTTTATAAAGATAAGCTTGTTACCAGTTAAATCTTAGCAATCCACTCTTTAATCGTGCGCGCTTGCTCCGCCGCATTACCGATATAAGTGGCTGGTGTCATCTCACGTAGGCGCGCTTTATCCGCATCGCTCACCGCAGATAGCTCATCACTTTCAACGAATGTCAGCATGGCTTCGCGAGTCATGGCATTACCACGAGTCAGCGCTTTAAGCTTCTCGTATGGGTTCTCAACACGATAGCGACGCATAACCGTTTGAATCGGCTCTGCCAATACTTCTTGTGCATTATCTAAGTCATCATTCAAACGCTGGGCATTCAATTCAAGTTTGCTCACGCCTTTTAAACAAGCATCATAAGCAATCATACTTTGCGCCAGACCAACACCGATATTACGAAGTACGGTAGAGTCTGATAAATCACGCTGCATACGCGAAATTGGCAGTTTTTCACCCAAATGCGCCAGCATGGCATTAGCAACGCCCAAGTTGCCTTCTGAGTTTTCAAAATCAATCGGGTTCACTTTATGCGGCATGGTAGAAGAACCAACTTCACCATCTTTTAGGCGCTGTTTAAAATAGCCTAAGCTAATGTATTGCCAAATATCACGGTTAAAATCGATTAGGATGGTATTAAAACGTTTAACTGCATCAAATAGCTCGGCGATATAATCATGCGGCTCAATTTGCGTGGTATAAGGGTTAAAAGTCAGCTCAAGGCTTTCATCGATGAAACGTTCTGCATGTGCTTGCCAATCAACGTCAGGGTATGAGGCGTAATGAGCGTTATAGTTACCAACCGCGCCATTGATTTTACCTAATAGCTCTACTTGACCGACTTGTTTGATTTGACGGGCTAGGCGATAAGCGACGTTTGCCATCTCTTTACCTAGCGTCGTTGGGCTAGCGGTTTGACCATGGGTGCGTGATAACATGGGTTGATCAGCATGAGCAATCGCCAAATCAACGATGCTATCAGTCAATTGCTGCATTTTCGCAACCACAATCTCGCGGCTGTCTTTTAGCATTAATGCATATGATAAGTTGTTAATATCTTCACTAGTACACGCAAAATGAATAAATTCTAATGAATCTTCAAGTGCTGCCTGACCACGGAACTTGTCTTTGATAAAGTACTCGACTGCTTTTACATCATGATTGGTCGTCGCTTCGATGTCTTTGATGGCTTGGGCATCTGCTTCACTAAAGTCATCAACGATACTGTTTAAAAAGGCATTGGTATCGGTATCAAATGCTGCCAATTCACCAACAGCGCTGTTATCTGCCAATGACTGTAACCAGCGAATCTCGACAGTGACGCGGGCTTTAATGAGACCAAATTCTGATAAATAAGGACGCAAGCTGTCAGCTTTGGAGGCGTAACGACCATCGATTGGGGAGAGTGCGGTAAGTAAGTTCATAATAATGCCTTTAAATTAAAAAAGTAAAAGTGATGAAAACTGTGAAATCCCACAAATGAACACATCATATAAGACTGTGGTCAAAAAAATACGGGTAGTGTAGCAAATGTAGCCGTTGATAAAATCAAAATATGCATATAACGCGATTATTAAGGGGTATCGGGTGTATTAGAGTGTGTCGAGCCATACTTAGTATTAAAGTAAAAACTACGTTTTGTCCTTGGATCTAAAATTGAGGTTACCGTTTTGACAGTACCGTTATTGCCGATAGCGACACTGTCTGCGGCATATTCGCTTGCTTGGTGGATTGGATTCGCAAGTTTTGACGTCACTATCGCGCCATTTACATTTTTTTCTTGCAAGACATCTTGTAGAACAAAGTTATTGATACTAAGGTTGGCTCGATTGGTCGCAGTAATTTTGTAGGCAATACATTGTCCTGGAGTTACTTCAGATAAGGCGGCTTTACTATAGGCAAGCTTGTTTTCTAGATTTGGTAACAATGAGGCGATTTTGCAATCGTTAAGTGCTTGTTCTTTTTCAAGGACTAAAGCTGCATTTTTATCAATCACTCTGCCAAAGTTATTATTTTCATAGTTATACTTGTTGGTAGTCAAGGAAATAACCGTTTTTTCATTAGTAGTACGAATGGGGTAAGTGCTAGCACTATTTTCTTCAATCAGGCAGACAGTACTTTTGCCAGATAGAGAAGCGATAGGTATTTTAATCTCATATCTACCGACAATATTAGTAGGAATATTGATAGTTTCAAGAGGAGTATTAGTAGTACAGTCAACCAGTTTGACTGTGCTACCTGCAATACCACTTTCAGCAGAGTCAAAAGTACCATTGAAGAAGTTGATATTGTTATATATACCGCTGTCTATCGTAGCGTTATCTTTTTTGACATTGATGTCGCTATCGTTTATACCGCCATTATCATTGAATACAGTGCCTGAAAAGACGTAATTCAACGGTTCACTTTCTACCCCAAAGCTGATCCATTCATTAAAAGTTTCACCGACTACGTTACGCGCAATGCCGATATTACCATTCATAATACCTTCATAGGTCAAAGTCACAGCGTTCGCGTTTCTTATCGCGACAACGTAATTGCTTTGACTGTTTTCAATGCCATAACTGACATAAGTACCACCATTGGAAATAGCGGTATTAGGTGAGAGTGCAGAATACGTGCTGCCATTATTGATACTTTTAATAATATTTTCAAAAGTTGGCGTCGGTGGTAAAACCCCGTTATTTGAGCTAAGGGCGACTCGATTGTTAGTTAGAGTAGGACTATATGGATTTTGGCTACCAGTCACACCCGCTAGATTAGTAATATTATAATAATATAAACCACTACCATTCACATTTGAGCTATCGGTACGCAGCTGCGGGTTAAACACAGCATTTTGTGAATTCAATTGAGTCGCATTAAGTCTGGTACCCATAAAATAATCACCCATTGCATTATAGTAATAGGGGACATCTGGGTTGTTTTTGATAGTGGCTTGCGCAGGTAGACTAATTTGACTATTTTGGGTAAAACTTAACGTTTGACGTGCAATTTCTGAGTTACCACCCATTGAATAGCTGGCTTGACCAATCTTTATGGTATGTATAGAGGCGTTATCATTAGGCGTAATAGTAAAAGTGTACTTAAATTTATCTCTATCAATACTAGTATTAGAATCATTCCTGATCTCAATACCATTGGTGCGTGTACCACTAGATGGTGTTATCTCAGCATTACTGTTATAACCAATATTTTCATTGCGAACCAAAGTAAAGCGACCTGTAGCACCAGAACCTGCTGCGATATAGGTGCCAGAAGCACTACCAGTCGAAGCATTAGAGCTGGTAACCGTAATACTCCCCATCTCTGTTGGTGCTGACTGTGCACTAAATGACGCAGCAATAAGCGTAAGCGTAAGACCTCGCTTCAGCCATATCGAACAAGAAAATGAGATATTCAGCAAGGCGAAAAGGCGAGCGGTCATTCAGTATCCTAAAAAAAGACAAATCATTGTATTAATTAATGTTAAATGAGATGTCAAATCCCGCAAGGCGCGTCAATAGAGGCAATGACACCGCCGCCCAAACAAACCTCATCGATATAAAATACTGCTGATTGACCTGGCGTCACTGCCCGTTGCGGCGTATCAAATATCACTCGTACTTCTAAACCTTTATCATCAACAGCAAACACTCGGCACGCTTGGTCTGGCTGACGGTAGCGCGATTTTGCCATACAACGTAAGCCGTCTTCGCTAAATATATCTGCAGGCGGTAAACCATCGACCCAATCGAGCTTATAAGCTTGCAGCTCATTACTCAGCATCATGGGATGCTCATGACCTTGTCCAACGATCAAACGGTTGTTATCCAAGTCTTTTGCCAATACAAACCAAGGCTCTTCTGGGCGATCTTTTACACCGCCGATACCGATACCGCCACGCTGTCCTAAGGTGTAGTACATCAGGCCGTCATGTTGGCCGATCACGTGACCATCGTCAGTGACGATATCGCCTTTTTGAGCGGGCAAGTACTGTTGTAAAAAGTCTTTAAAGCGGCGTTCACCAATAAAGCAAATACCCGTTGAATCTTTTTTATTGGCGGTAATAAGATCATGTTCTTCAGCGATTTGACGAACCACTGGTTTTTCAAGCTCACCCACTGGGAACAATGTCTTAGCGATTTTATCGCCGCCAACCGCATGTAAAAAGTAACTTTGGTCTTTATTGTTATCAAGCCCGCGTAATAGCTGCGCAACCTCAGTGCCATTAGCATTCGTATAGTTCATACTACGGCGCGTGTAGTGACCGGTGGCGATATAATCTGCGCCCAACGTCAAAGCATAGTCTAAAAATGCTTTGAACTTGATTTCTTTGTTGCACAAAATATCTGGATTGGGCGTACGACCCGCTTTGTATTCGGCCAAAAAATGCTCAAAAACCCGATCCCAATATTCCATGGCAAAATTGGCTGTGTGTAGCTTCATACCGATTTTGTCACATACCGCTTGTGCGTCCGCTAGGTCGTCCATTGCCGTACAGTATTCGGTGCCGTCATCTTCTTCCCAGTTCTTCATAAACAGACCTTCGACTTTAAAGCCTGCTTGTTGAAGTAAAACGGCTGATACAGAAGAATCAACGCCACCTGACATACCGACAATCACGTGTTTGGCACTAGGATTTTCAATATCGGCAAGTGTTAATGGACGATGAGTTGTAAAAGACTCAGAAACGGCTATGCTTGAGGTATTTTGTATGGGTGACATAAAGCGGCTCAACTATTTGTACGTTCTCCAAAATAGATATTGACGCCAAATATCATGCCATTGCTACAATAGGTAGTCTTAGCAGAACGACGTCAGCTTATCTTTTGGATCTGGTATTATGATAAAATAAACGTCATATTATACCAGTTAATTGAAACTGGTGGCGACCGATGGTGTCTAGGCATTGGTAAAATCGCTTTAGAAATTTAGATAGTGGTTTTGAATTATTTTAATCACGTTTCACTCATCTTGGAATAATAATGATAAAAATTGGTCAAGGTATCGATGTTCATGCGTTTCATAATAATGGTCAGCAGCAGCAATATGTGGTGCTAGCAGGTGTGCCTATTGAACACACGCACAGCTTGCTTGCACACTCTGATGGAGATGTGGTGCTGCATGCGCTTGCTGATGCACTGCTTGGTGCATTGGCGCTTGGCGATATCGGTCAGCATTTCCCTGATACAGATGCTGCCCATGCAGGGTTGGACTCGCGGGTGCTGCTACGTTATGTCTACAGTAAAGTGCAAGAGGCTGGTTATAGTCTAGGCAACGCTGATATCACTGTGATGTGTGAGCGTCCAAAGCTGGCACCGCACAGCCAAGCCATGCGTGATAATATTGCCAGTGATTTGCAGACGGCGGTCAATAATATCAGCGTTAAAGCCACCACCACTGAAAAGTTAGGCTTTACCGGTCGGCAAGAGGGCATTATGGCCAATGCCGTGGTATTATTAGTCCCTAATGTTGTCGAATCTAGATAGCTTGGATCGGGTGTCATCGCTGCTTGAGAACTCCGAGTCATATTGACTTGGTCAGTTGAGCGCAGATTCTATATATAGTCTATAGATTTGTACTTGTAATACCGTGGCGCTTGCCCCATGTATCAGCCATCTCTTTTCTCAATCATTTTGTAATATCAATCACTGTTTTCAATGAACCGCTTTATCAATAGGAGCTTTTATGAGTGAGCAAACCCCAAATACTGCTGCAAACGACGTTGAACAATTGATCCGTGATCAAATCCGTGACAATAAAGTTATTATTTATATGAAAGGCACGCCGCAATTTCCGCAGTGCGGTTTTTCTGCTAAATCGATTGAAGTGCTTACTCAAATCGGTCGTCCATTTGCGTTTGTAAATATTTTAGAAAACCCAGAAATCCGTGCGACGTTACCTAAAGTCGCCAATTGGCCGACTTTTCCACAGTTGTGGATTGACGGCGAATTGATGGGCGGATCAGACATTATTTTGCAAATGTATCAATCAGGCGAGCTTAAGCCATTGGTTGAAGCAAACAGCCCTGCTGCTTAATACTTGAGAGTATGCTTTGGATGTCTTTGATATTCAAATAAACTTGATAAGATAAAGCACAGTAAACCCAAATGGTCAGTTAATGGCTATTTGGGTTTTTTATTGTCTTTACGCTTTAGTGTCTTTAGGCTTCGTTGTTTTTATCGAATTTACCCCCATATAGTGTGCAAGATATCAGCGATATAAATAATAATTATCATACGAGTGAGAGAGCTTTATGAATAGTCAAGCAACGGAACAGCCGGACGTGCAAAAAGAAGCTGCTGAGCAAGCGGTAATCGAAAAACGCCGTGAGCATTTAAAAAATGAATCCACGCGCATCATTGAAATTGCTGGCAATGAGCCATATTCAGCCCTGAAATGTATTCATCAGCTTAGCGTGGCAGGCGGCGCAACAGAAGCCACTTATATTGCGATTGAGCAGCGTATCGTTGCGGATCAAGATTCTGCGGGCGCTTATCATTTGGCATTATTGGCACAGAATACGCCAGATTTACCCATTGATGCGCGTCAACTTATCGAGATGGTCGTTAATAAAGGCGATAACCAGCAGCGTTTGGCATTGCTAAAAAACTTGCTGCTACCGCCAGTGGACATGATTAAAGAGCAAATTTTGGCCAGTAATGATGGCGATGCCATTGGCTTGATGAATGCTTATTTGCAGATCAATCCAGAAGGTTATGGCAGTCAGCATATGCTGAGCAGTGGTCAATCAGATCAAATCGTACCGCTGAGCCCTGGTAACTAGGCGCTAGTTATTAAGTTACTAGTTACTAAGTTTAAAAATGATGCTTAACACTTAATGTAAATAGTTTCTACTGCGGCGTTTTTTAAGCATCAAAAAATTGTTATAATGATGGGTTAACAATCCAATATCTAGCGGCTTTTCCAAGTCGTTAACTTTTTAAATCCGATTGACGTTTATTTGCTGATGACCATGCTATTTAGCCATAAAATTCTGGTAATGATAGTTTTTGGCTAAAAGCGGCGTTATGAGTCAAGTGAGGCGTATATGCAATACCCAAAAAATTACGACGTGGTAGTGATCGGTGGTGGTCATGCTGGCACAGAAGCTGCTTTGGCAGCCGCACGTATGGGCGCGCAGACCTTGCTGTTGACACATAATATTGAGACGCTTGGGCAAATGAGCTGTAATCCAGCAATTGGTGGTATCGGTAAATCACATCTGGTGCGTGAGATTGATGCACTTGGTGGTGCGATGGCGCTAGCGACGGACAAATCAGGTATTCAGTTTCGCGTACTAAATAGCCGTAAAGGTGCGGCAGTTCGAGCTACGCGTGCGCAAGCGGATCGTATTTTATATAAAGCCGCCATTCGTCATACGCTTGAGAATCAGCCAAATCTTGATATATTTCAACAAGCGGCTGATGATATCTTAGTTGAAAATGGTCGTGCGACGGCAGTGGTTACTGCAACGGGTATTATCTTTAATACGCAAACGGTGGTACTGACCTCAGGTACGTTTTTAGGCGGAGTTATTCATATTGGTCTCGAAAGCTCAAAAGGTGGTCGCGCAGGCGATCAACCTTCTATCAAGTTGGCAGATCGTTTGCGTGAGCTTAAGCTGCCAGTCGGTCGCCTAAAGACAGGTACGCCCGCGCGGATTGATGCGCGTAGCGTTGACTTTAGTGTGATGACCGTACAGCCGGGCGACACGCCGCTACCAGTGATGAGTTATATGGGTGACGTGTCGATGCACCCTGAGCAGGTCAATTGCTACATCACGCATACTAATGCGCGCACGCATGACATCATCCGTGAAAACTTAGACCGTTCTCCAATGTTCTCAGGCAAAATCGAAGGTGTGGGTCCACGTTATTGTCCGTCAATTGAAGACAAGATTCATCGTTTTGCGGATAAAGACAGCCATCAGATATTTATTGAGCCAGAAGGTTTGACGACACATGAGCTATATCCAAATGGTATCTCAACGAGTCTGCCGTTTGATGTGCAGTTAGAGTTTATTCATAGTATGAAAGGCTTAGAAAACGCGCATATCACCCGTCCGGGCTACGCCATTGAGTATGATTATTTTGATCCGCAAAATCTAAAGCCAACGCTTGAGACCAAATCTATCGATCGTCTTTACTTCGCTGGACAGATTAATGGTACAACTGGCTACGAAGAGGCTGGCGTACAGGGTTTGCTAGCAGGTACTAATGCGGCATTGGTTACGACTAATAATAGTGAGTTTGAAACGTGGACACCGCGCCGTGATGAAGCCTATCTTGGCGTGCTCGTTGATGATTTGATTACCCATGGTACGACTGAGCCATATCGTATGTTTACGAGCCGCGCAGAATATCGTCTACTATTACGTGAAGACAATGCCGATCAACGCTTGACTGAAACAGGTCGTAAGCTTGGTCTAGTAGATGATGTGCGCTGGCAGGCTTATCAAGAAAAAATGGAAGCGATCACAACGGAGACCTCACGTCTCAAAGATATGTGGGCAACCCCTGCTAACGCGCTAGGCAAAAAAGTCACAGAGCAAACGGGCGAGGTGCTGTCAAAAGAATCGACTGCTTTTGATTTGCTCAAGCGTCCGCAGATTCATTTTGCTGATATCGCTGTCATCACTGATTCGCAAGTCGATGCCCAAGTAGGCGAGCAGATAGAGATTTCTGTCAAATACGCAGGCTATATTGACCGTCAGCAAGAAGATATTGATCAGATGAAGCGCCTAGAAAATACAGCGTTGCCACTGGACTTTGATTATAGCGTAGTATCAGGCTTATCAAATGAGATTGTACAGAAATTGACGCAAATACGTCCTGCGACGCTCGCCCAAGCGGGGCGTGTGAGCGGTGTGACGCCTGCGGCCATTCAATTGCTAGCCATGACAGTGAAGAAACAGAAAAAAGCGAAGGCCGCGCTAGATTCATAATAGTAGTATAAGTACTATAACAAAAGCCCATAATGATATATCGTTATGGGCTTTTATTTGTTAAAAACACAGCCGCTGTTAAAAGAAAATAGAGCAGGCGCTTGTCTTACTTGCTATTTTGTCTCTATACTAGGCTAGAAAACTTAATGATTACTTGTTAATTTATCTTGCTGATGTCCATATCATGATGGGCTTGTCAACGAACTGAGCCTATTTATGATTGATGCTATTGTCTTTGCTATTACCATTGTCTTGCCCAACCTTGCCTTAATGTGGTTGGGTTTTTTTATGCAGAGACGCGGTGAGGCGAGCCAGACTTTTATTGATCAAGCATCGAGCTTTGTCTTTAATTACTGTTTACCCTGTTTGCTTTTTTTTAGCGTCGTTGATAGTGATGTCGATTACAGCAAACAAATCACGCTGATAGTGGCTGGTATTCTGGTGACATTCATCTTGTTTATAGGTGCAGAGATTTACGCCAAATATTTTGTGAGCAAACCGGCTGATCAAGGGGTGTTTGTACAAGGGATATTTCGGAGTAATATGGCTATTATTGGACTGGCAACGGTTGCTAATGCCTACGGAGAACGTGGCTTAAGCATCGGCGCTGTCTATATGGGTGTGGTGACAATACTGTTTAATATCTTAGCGGTTATCACTCTCAGCCGTGTGTCCAAAAGTGTGGATGATACTTGGCTCAGTCGCAGTACCATGATTATCAAAAAACTATTTACCAACCCACTGATTATCGCATTGGTAGCAGCATTTGCTTATAAGGCGTCACCGCTGCCGCCTATTACAGGTGTGATTCATACGACTGGCGATTTACTGGCCGCAGTGGCATTGCCCTTAGCATTGATTTGCGCCGGTGCCAGTATTGATTTGAAGTCGATGTTGCACCCTTCAGGGCTGTCCATGCAGGCGAGTATCGGACGTATTATTGTTGCGCCATTGATTGCCATCGCTATTGGATTGGGATTTGGTCTATCAGGTGTGCATATGGGTGTGTTGTTTTTGATGGTAGCCTCGCCAACAGCCGCCGCCAGCTATGTAATGGCAAAAGCCATGGGTGGCAATGATGTGTTAGCTGCTAATATTTTGGCTTTTACCACCGTGGTAGGTATGTTTGGAATGGCGATTGGTGCGGCAATATTACGCGGGTTAGGATTAATGTAGTAGCCGTTTGGCGTGATAAAACATGTTCTAATAATAAATCTATAAATAGGAGTACTCAAATTGCAATTACTAAGCAAAGCAATCGTGACCGAACATCTCAATATGCAATCTGCCATTGGGGCGATAGAAGCATTGTTACATCAACAGGCAGCGCACCCCAATTGGATCAAAGCGCCTGAACGTTTGGTCATTGAAACTTTTAGTGAAGATGACACTCATCGCTCAGGTTCGCATTTATCAATGCCTGCGACGATTTATGATGGTAAAAACGAGTATACAGCCGTAAAATTGGTCACCATTTGTCCTGATAATCCGAGCCGAAATTTACCAACCACAACGGCGATTATTACCGTGTCAAACAATGATACTGGTGAGATATTGGCAATTATGGATGGGGTTTATATTACCCAAGTGCGTACGGCGGCATTGTCAGGCATTGCGACCAAATATATGGCAAGCGCTGACTGTCAAAGTGTGGCGGTGGTCGGTTGTGGTGGCATGGCTTATGAGCAATTACATGCGGTAATGACAGTACGTCCTGAGATTAAAACAGTATATTTATGGAATAGAAGCAGGGAAGGCGGTGAGATTTTCAAAGTGAAATTTACTCGTGATTATCCACAATGGGACGTTACCATAACGGTTTGCGAAAATATCAATGATGCTATCCGTGATGCAGATGTTATCAATGTCGCAACCCGCGCAACAGAAGGTTTGTTTGATCTCAACCATATTAAATCTGATGCACACATCAACGCAGTCGGCGCCTATCAGCCTTCAATGAAAGAGATAAGCAATGATGTCATTGCAAACAGTCGCATGGTCGTTGTCGATGATTTGGTTGGCAGTCGTCATGAAGCGGGCGATTTAATCCAAGCTCACGATAGTGTCGATTGTGCATGGACATGGGACGACCTCAGTGGTGACTTACAAGCGCTAGTCACTGGGGCGCTACAAGAAAAAACCGCTAGGTCTAATAATGGTGTTACGTTATTCAAATCGGTTGGTGCAGCCAGTTTTGATGCAGCAGTCGCTCTATATGTCGCACAACAAGCCGCACAAAAAAATCTTGGCTCGTCAGTTGAATGGTAATGCCATCTAAGTGAAAGTACGTAAAGATTGCTGTGTTTTTATTATGTAGCAAGCCAAAAAAAGCCCTCTTTCTAAATAAGAAAAGAGGGTTTTTTATATTGCTTTAGACGTTAAATTAATACGTCCCAGCATATTTTTAGAGCGGTTATTAATTTGAATTGTCTTTATTACGTTGGTCTTCGCGCCGCTGCTTACGCTTTGGGCTGGTGCGATAGGTCAAATAACCACCGACAGCCATCACCGCAAGAAAGGCAACAATGTACATAAATATTGATGAGCCGATAAGCAGTGAGGCACCGATAATAGGAGTTGCGTCCATGTCAAACATCCAGCTAAGGTTTATCAATAATTATGCAAGTGTCTGATTTCATTGTAAAGTAAATAAATTTAACTCAGGTGTAAGTTCCAGTGAACGCATGCGCGCTGCCTGATCGTAAACGTTAGCCGTCACAATCAGCTCGTCTGGCTCATACTGGGCAAGGAATGCCGCCAGTCTCGGTTTGACAGTTTCCACAGAACCGATGAATGACACTGACAATGCGCTATCCACCATCATTTTTTCAGCAGGGCTCCAGATACTGTCCATATCGTGAGTAGGTTTCGGCATTTGACCTGTTTCACCACGGCGCAAGCGTACGAAACTTTGCTGCGCAGAGGTAAAATGATACTGTGCAGTAGCATCGTCATCGGCGAGTAATAAATTGGCTGCCAGCATGACATAAGGCTTATCTAAATAGGCTGATGGTTTGAACTGTTCACGATAAGCTGTAATCGCTTGCCCAAGCATTTGCGGTGCAAAGTGTGAGGCAAACACATAAGGAAGTCCCAAATGCGCCGCTAACGTAGCCCCAAAAAGAGAAGAGCCTAATATCCAGATAGGAACGTTTGACTTTGCCCCAGGAAATGCCTGTACTGGGCTATTATCTGTACCGTTCCCTAAAAAGTACATCAATTCTTGGACGTCTTGCGGAAAGCGATCAGCATCTTGCATCTGACGGCGTAGTGCCTGAAAGGTTGCGCCATCAGTACCCGGCGCACGACCCAACCCTAAATCTACGCGATCACCATATAATGCCTGCAAAGTGCCGAATTGCTCAGCGATGACGAGCGGTGCATGGTTCGGAAGCATCACACCACCCGCACCAATACGTATATGCTTGGTTTGGCTACCGATATGCGCTAGTAGTACTGACGTCGCTGCACTAGCGATGCCCGGCATATTATGGTGCTCTGCCATCCAATAACGGTTTAAGCCGACTTTTTCTGCTTGCTGTGCTGTCTCAACTGTTTGGGCAATGCCTTCAGCGATGGTTTTACCTTCAGGCACGGGGGCTAGATCTAAAAAGGATAAGGGAATAGCGTTACTCATAAATCACCTGTTTTTATGATGCCGCCTTTCAACGACATGGTTATATTGGTATTTGATTCTAGTTATAAAAGAGACTAGCGACAGCAATGATAAACCAGCACCTCAAGAATCTAGGGCTAATTCAATATTGCTGTAACTAGTCGCTCAATAGTTCATATAATGGGGCGGTTCTATTGAATATAAAGGTCAGAAGTTAAGACGATAACAAATCTTAATAATGGTGTAGAGTTATAATAATCACATGCGTGGCAGTCGATTTTGAGTAGAAATGAGAATAGAAAATGACATCATTATCTGTTGATAACGATGCCATTGACGTTTAGTGAAAATATGAATTAATGGTTCTTTACTGGCTAAATTGTTTTTGACATAGTTCCATAAATGCTCGACCATACTGACGAATTTCTGCATCATCACGTACCGCCATCCAACTGGTAAAGCGCCCAAAGTGATCTACAGGTATCGCCGTTAAATTTTGATAGTGACTCGGTTCAAACGCCATCTCTGCGATAATACCGATACCCAAGCCCAGACCTACGTAAGTACTGATTACATCAGCATCGAGTGCTGCTAGTACGATATCTGGTTCCAATCCTGCTTCTTCAAAAGTTTTGTCAATCGCACCGCGCCCCGTAAAGCCACCGTGATAGGTCACAATCGGATAGCTGGCGAGGGTCGGCAAATCCACAGACTCGTGATTGGCCAGTTCGTGATCGCTTGGCACAATGACGCGATGCGTCCAGTCATAATAGCGATAGCAGCGTAAATAATTGTTATGAAGTAAAGACTCGGTTGCAATGCCAATATCTGCCTGCCCGCGAATGACCATCTGCGCGATGGTCTCTGGATCCGCTTGTTGTAGTATTAGGTTGACTTTGGGGAAACGCTCTTTAAACTCTTTGACGACTTGCGGCAATACATATCGCGCTTGCGTGTGAGTGGTGGCAATCGTCAGCGTGCCAATATTCGGATTATTAAAATCGAGACTTAGGTTTTCAATCGTACGGATTTCGGCGAAGATAGATTCGATATGCGGCATTAGTGCTGTGCCCATGGTCGTAAGACCCGTTAGGCGTTTGCCTTGACGGACGAATACTTCCGTTTTGAGCTGATTTTCAAGTGCCGCAATATGTTTTGATAGGCTAGATTGGCTGGTGTGCAGTACGGTCGCCGCCTGACTTAAGTTATAGCCATTAATCACCGTATGCCATACTGTCTCCAACTGCTTGAGCTGAATCTGTAAATGCCGCTGATTGACCACTACGTCGATTGCCATAACTAAATCCTATTGTATAAATATACAAACCCTGTCTGTATACAAAAGTGAAAATGTACAAATATGCAGTAAGCAGGTAGTGTAAAACAAAGTGTTTATTCTTGTATATACTTAATAGTTATCTATTTATACGTATTTGGAATATGTGATTAAAAGTATACATTGAAATTGTTTTTGAGTACTCAGAAGTACTGATAGAATCTTTCATCTGCTAGACTCAGCAACTCTTCATCTTCTAATGTGTCTCCATAAGCATATATAGTGTCAAAATTACTTAGATTATATTTTTGTTCAACCAACTGCTTTTTCGTTATTCCGCTACAGTCATCATTGAGATAGTTACCCGTCAATATACCATCAACGACATCTACCTTAGTACATATCAAGTCTAGTCCATATTTTATACACCATGGATTGAGATATAAATCCAAAGATGCAGAGACGATAACGACGATGTCTCCTCTTTGTTGATGCCATTTTATTTTTTCGAAAGCATTAGCTCTTATATAATTAGGTATCATCAGCTCAGAAAATGCTTCACCTTTTATTCTAAGCTGTCCCTCATTTGTCCCTTTAAAAGCGAAGTTATAAACTTTTTTTCGAATCTCGCTACCGTGTAATCTACCTAGCTTATATTTAACGATAGTTGGTAATAAAATGATTTTACCTACATTAATTTTTCTTTTATTTGCTGCGAATAATATAAATTTGGTAAAGGTGTCTGTGTTCGTTATGGTACCGTCAAAGTCAAATAAGGCTATATTCATAATTTAATTCTCTAATAAATAGGGCGTATTCATTATAATATTTACTTTGAATTAGATGTGATACAAACATAAAAAAACAGCCATCTTTCGATGACTGTCTTAGCTTACAACTTCAATAATGATACGATTTGCGGCTGCCTCTAGCGAAAACGATCCGCATTCATCACTTTATTCCAAGCAGTTACAAAGTCATGAACGAATTTTTCTAGGTTATCGTCTTGTGCGTAAAGCTCAGCGTAAGCGCGTAGTATGGAGTTTGAGCCAAACACTAGGTCTACGCGGCTGGCTTGCCATTTTACATTGCCAGTAGCACGCTCACGCACTTCATAGAGGGCAGGGGCGCCATTATTGTCTGTCTTAACGGGATGCCAAGAATAGCTCATGTCTGTCAAGTTCACAAAGAAGTCATTGCTAAGTGTTCCAGCACGCTCAGTAAAGACCCCTTGTTGGCTCTGAGCGTAGTTGGTATCCAAGACACGCATACCACCGATTAAAACGACCATTTCAGGTGCAGTCAAGCCCATCAGCTGAGTACGATCTAATAGCATCTCTTCAGGTGATATGGCATAGCTGCCTTTGATCCAGTTACGGTAGCCATCATGTCGTGGCTCTAAATCAGAGAAGCTCTCTGTTTCAGTCATCTCATCGCTCGCATCGCCACGACCCGCATCGAATGGCACTTCAATTTGCACACCTGCATTAGCTGCTGCTTTTTCAATGGCGGTGTTACCAGCGAGTACCACTAAATCCGCGATGCTGACGTCTTTATCAAAGTTCGTCTGGATGGCAGTGAGCGCCTCAAGTACGCGAGCCAATTGCTCAGGCTCATTACCTAGCCAGTCTTTTTGCGGGGCTAAACGAATGCGTGCACCATTGGCGCCGCCGCGATAGTCTGAGGCGCGGAATGTACGAGCGCTATCCCAAGCGGTAATAATAAATTCGCGATGGTCGATACCACTGCCTAGTATCTGTGCTTTTAAGATCGCAATATCATCAGCGCTCAGATCAATATTGCCTTGTGGAATTGGATCCTGCCAAGTGAAGTCCTCGCTTGGCACATCCGCTCCTAAATAGCGAGATTTTGGCCCCAAATCACGATGGGTAAGCTTAAACCAAGCTTTTGCAAATACCTCATCGAAATATTCTGGATTTTGATGAAAGTTCTCTGAAATTTTACGGTAAGCAGGGTCTTTAATCATTGCCATATCAGCGTCGGTCATGATAGGGTTGCGGCGTACACTTGGATCATGTGCATCTAAAGGACGATCCTCTTCCTTGATATCGATAGGTTCCCATTGCCAAGCACCAGCAGGACTCTTAGTCAGTGCCCACTCATGATTTAGCAATAACTCAAAATATTCATAATCCCATTGGGTTGGATGCGTGGTCCATGCGCCCTCGATACCACTTGAGACGGTGTCGCCAGCATTGCCTGTGCCTTTAGGGTTGCGCCAACCTAGACCTTGCTCTTTGATGTCAGCAGCTTCTGGCTCATCTTCTAATAAGGTGGCGTCACCATTACCATGACATTTACCAACCGTGTGACCACCAGCCGTCAAGGCGACCGTTTCTTCATCATTCATTGACATACGAGCAAAAGTGGTACGAATATCTTGTGCCGTTTTAATAGGATCGGGGTTGCCATCGACGCCTTCAGGGTTGACATAAATCAAGCCCATCTGTACCGCTGCTAAAGGGTTTTCTAGTGATTCACGCTGATTATCATTTTCATAACGATTTTTGGTAGCCGCCAGCCATTCACGCTCAGAACCCCAATAGATATCCTTTTCTGGATGCCAAATATCGGCACGTCCACCAGCGAAACCTAACGTCTTAAAGCCCATAGATTCATAAGCCATATTACCCGCTAGTATCATCAAATCTGCCCAAGAAAGTTTGTTACCATATTTTTTCTTGATTGGCCATAATAGACGACGTGCTTTGTCCAAGTTGACATTGTCCGGCCAACTGTTTAATGGCGCAAAGCGTTGATTACCAGTGTTAGAACCACCGCGGCCGTCAGAGCGCCGATAAGTACCGGCAGAATGCCAAGCCATACGAATCATCAACCCACCATAATGACCCCAATCTGCTGGCCACCATGCCTGTGACTCAGTCATTAGATTTTTTAAATCTTGCTTGACGCCTTCTAAATCTAATTGCTTAAAGGCTTCTGCATAATCAAAGTCAGGATCCATTGGATTGGTTTTGTGATCCTGCTGATGCAAGATATCTAAATTTAAGCTATTAGGCCACCAGTCGGTTGCTGCCGAGGCGTTCGTAGTATGCGCTTGGTGCATGACAGGACAGCCACCCATGCTTGGACGTTGTGGCTCGTGCGAAGTATCTACATTTTCACTATGAATGGTTGGTCCATGTCCATCTCCTTTATCATAAGTGGTGTTACTTGCAGCATCTGATGTTGAGTTTGAGTTAGTCATCATGTGGCTCCTAGGCAGTAATCAGATAAATGGCAATCGAGTGTGTTATCTACTATTGTTCGCAAAAATTATTTGTCATCTCTAGCATATAGAATAATGATTGATTTAGGGAAGCAATTTATACAAACGCGTTGTTTTATAAAATAAATGGTATGTCAAATAACATTTTAATTTATAAATATATAAAAGTAAGAATGTAGCAAGAATTTCTGGTTATTAAAGCATTAATTATTAATAACTTATCAGGATGATGATTGGCTAATCACAAGAGAAAGGGGTTTATATAAAACGGTTATGATGCAAAATACGATATTTTCCTTATTTTTATAGCTATTCTTAATATGAAAGCAAACCCTAATCTATAAGCTAGGTTTTATTAACCAGTAGAAAGAAAGGTTAATGCAAAAATATCGTTAGAATGTCTAGTCAAGGTCAGCGTTCTCAAGTACCATAATTCAATTTTGTTGTAATGGCTGTATTTGTGCAACGTTAAGCAATTTTTATCGATCCCGTTTATCAGTGCTATTTATCAGTGTCAGTTACCGATAGATGATACTAATGATTGATAAAAATTGTGCGCGGTTGTGTTCTTTTTCTTAAGTGCTAGTGAGCGATTATGTCTGCTGTCAAATCTGTGCCACCCAATCAATCAGCTGTCAAAAAATCATGGGGAGAGGCTGCAAAGGCTTATTTAGACTCTCGTGTCATTATCATGTTGTTTTTGGGCTTTTCAGCGGGTATTCCTATACTGCTTATTTTTTCAAGTTTATCACTTTGGCTTAGAGAGGCAGGCATTGATCGTAGTGTTGTGACCATGTTTAGTTGGGCGGCACTGGGTTATTCGTTTAAATTTATTTGGGCGCCATTAATAGATGCGCTTCCTGTGCCATTTTTGACCAAATGGTTGGGTCGTCGTCGCAGTTGGATGGTGGTATCACAGCTGCTTATCATATTGGCTATCTTTTTGATGGCAAATGTTAATCCAGTTAGTGAAGACGTTTTAGTCTACATGGCAGGGGCTGCGGTTTTGCTTGGCTTTTCTTCTGCCACCCAAGATATCGTGATTGATGCTTACCGCATCGAGCTTGCGCCGCCATCGATGCAATCCATTCTATCCTCTATTTATGTGTCGGGTTATCGTATCGGCATGATCGTTGCGGGGGCAGGCGCGTTATATTTGGCAGATTTTTTTGGCTCGAATGAGACTTTTTATAGTTATGAGGCATGGCGAAATACTTACTACATTATGGCAGGTGTCATGACCTTAGGAGTATTAACCACGTTTGCCAGCTATGAGCCAACGGCTGAAACGTTGCAAAGTAAAAAGCAAAAGGGCAATTTAAAAGTATTTCTTATTTATTCTGCTTTACTACTTATCCCAGGTCTGATTTTTGGCATTATTTATCTGATCAATATTTTGATTAATACAGTGTTCGATAGCACATTGGCGATGATACCGTTAATGGTCATGCCAGCGATTAAGTTTTACTTTTTGGCACTGGTCGCTTGCGCACCGTTGCTGCTGTTGTATTTCATCATCAATCAACCAAAAATTATTAATAAAGCCCCATTGGTTGCCGAAACTCGCGAAGGTTATGTGAGATTGGTGGCATTGTTTGTGTTTTCAGTGATCGCATTTATCGCTGCTTATATATTAATGGGACAAGTATTGCCAGAGTTCGAAGGGGCATTTCCTAGCTTCTTTGTTGAAACATTGCATCTGCTGATAAGCTTGGGTGTAGCGATAGTAGCAGGTTATGCATTGGTACAAGTAGGGTTGGTGAAAAAAGAAGTAGCCATGGCAACTTGGGTCGAGCCGATTTTAGACTTTTTTAGACGCTATGGCAAAAAGGCGTTATTACTATTGGCGCTCATTGGGCTATATCGAATTTCAGACATCGTGGCGGGCGTTATTTCCAACGTTTTTTATCAAGACATGGGCTTTAGTAAAACAGATATTGCCAATGCAGTGAAACTCGTCGGCGTGATTATGGCGATTGCAGGTGGGTTCTTAGGTGGGCTATTGGCACAGCGTTTCCGTATGATGCATGCCATGATGATTGGGGCAATTCTTGCGTGTGCGACCAATTTATTGTTTGTACTACTAACTTACAACCCAGGCAGTTTGCCGTTTATGTATGTTGCGGTCATATTTGATAACTTGGCAGCAGGGCTGGCGAGTGCCGTGTTTATTGCTTTCTTATCTGCTCTAACGTCTATTCGTTTTACAGCAGTGCAGTATGCGATTTTCTCTTCATTAATGACGCTCATTCCCAAGGTGATGGGTGGTTATTCAGGTACTATCGTCGATAATATGGGCTATCCATTTTTCTTTATCTTTACTTTCGCTATTGGGATTCCGATTTTGGCATTGATTTACTTTGTTGATAAACATATCGTCATTGGTGATAACGATGATATTTATAGCGATGACAATAATGATGGAAGCAGTGATAAGTTGGCCAAGGCGAATCCAAACCTGACCGACACCAAAGAACCACCACGCGCGTCAGAGTAGGCTAAGCAGTGTTCTTATTCTCATTAATGCATAATATTTTTAAGAGTTACTTATGACAGCATCGACCATTCGTCAAATCAAGCAGCACATTCAGCAATTGACGAATGAGGCTGAGAACAGCAAGCTACCGCCATTTTGGCTCACCGATTGGCTATTATATGTCATCGATAAGCCTGCGATATTTTTAATGATGGATGAAGGTTACCAGCTAACAGACAGCGAGCTTTCGGAGTTCAATGCAGGTGTAACGAAGATGCAGCAAGGAATACCACTTGCGTATTTGACTGGTCAGCAAGAGTTCTGGTCACTGACGTTTACTGTTAATGAGCACACTTTAATTCCGCGACCTGATACTGAGATACTGATTGAGCAAGTATTAACTAGGATAAAATCTCAGCCAAACAGTGTCAGCAGCCCAAAACGGTTACTGGATTTAGGGACAGGTTCAGGCTGTATTGCGATTAGTCTCGCTCACGAGTTAAATACGCAGCATTCAGACAGTAAGGCCGAAAGCTGGCAAGTCGTTGCGGTGGATATGTCGCCAGAAGCGCTCAAGGTTGCTCAGCACAATGCAGCTATCAATGATGTTGCTGATATTGAGTTTATACAAAGCAGTTGGTATGACAAGCTGCCCATTCATGGCGAGCTATTATTTGATGTGATTGTGTCCAATCCTCCTTATATCGATGAGGAAGATGAGCATTTGGCACGCCTTGTAGCCGAGCCTATTAGTGCCTTAAGTGCCCCCAATCATGGGCTTGCCGATATAGAGCATATCGTAGGACAGGCACCGAAATACTTGCGTGTCGGTGGGCTACTGGCTATCGAACATGGTTTTGACCAAGGTGATGCCGTTCGCAAGTTGTTTGTAGACAGTGACTTTGAATCTGTGCGTACAGTACAAGATTATGGTGGTAATGATCGTGTTACGCTGGGTCAAATTAAGTCATTAGATTTTTGTTAGTAGACTTCTTTAATAATAGGTTATTGGTAATAAATATGGCGCACACATCAGATAAAGGGCAGTTGTTGGATGAAGAGCTGCTGCGTTATGCGAGGCAGATATTATTAGATGGTTGGGATATTGACGCTCAACTACGCTTAAAATCAGCTCGTGTGGTCATGATAGGGGCAGGCGGGCTTGGTTGTCCTGCTTCTGAGACGCTGGTGCGTGCAGGACTTGGGCAAATTCATCTGATAGATGATGACATCATTGAAGCCAGCAACTTGCAGCGACAAACGCTGTTTTTACCTGAAGATATCGGTAAAACTAAGGCGCTAACAGCGGCGCACATGTTAGAGCGTATTAATCCTTTAATTACCGCTCGCGGTACAGTTGCAAGACTAAGCGAAGACAATGCTTATGAATTGCTCGATATGGCGACAGGCAAGCCTGATTTGCTTTTAGATTGCACCGACAATTTTGCTACGCGTGATGTCATCAATCGTATTAGCGTGCGCTATAAAATCCCGCTATTATCTGCCTCAGCGATTGGGATACAAGGTCAGTTGGCGCTGTTTGAGCCGCAACTAAACACTGGTTGTTATCATTGCGTGTTTGGTTCGGTAGTACTTGATGCCGCGGCTGATGAGCGTACGTGTGCCAACTCAGGTGTGCTAGCGAGTACCACTGCTATCATGGGTAATTTGCAAGCGAATGCTGCCCTGCAGTATTTGGGATTAACCAAAAATCCACTGACAAATAAGCTATTAATATGGGATGGTAGCCATATGCAGCAGCGGCTAATGGGCTATCGCCAAGATGCGCAGTGTCCTGTCTGTAGCAGTCATTAGTGATTGTTCATTAGTAGCTGTGTAGCTTGTCATTATTTATAATCGCTTATTCTCAAAAACCTTCCTTATGACCATAGTTGTTTTTTATGAAAATTCATCGCCCGCATTTATTAAAGCATACCTTCAATGTCATGAACCGTGTTCGCCAAACAGCCAGCGTGGCAGGTTTATCTGCGCTGAGAGTGGCAAAAGGTGAAAAGCCTGATGCCACATTATTAAAAGAAACGTTTGAGCAGTTGGGCACGACTTATATCAAGATTGGTCAGTTTATCGCCAGTACGCCGTCACTGTTTCCACGCGAATATGTGAAAGCTTTTCAGAGCTGTTTGGATCAAACCACGCCATTGTCCTATGCTTATATCGAGCAGGTATTGAAAGAAGAGTTGGCCGTTGATGGCATGACGCTCGCTGATAAGTTCGCCCATATCGACTCAAAGCCACTAGCATCAGCCTCTATTGCGCAAGTGCATGCGGCACAGTTGCATAATGGCGATGAAGTCGTATTAAAGGTACAAAAGCCTGACGTCGAGACCATTATGCAAACGGATTTGGGCGTATTGCATGGGGTGACTAAGTTACTTGAGATTCTGATGCCGTCGATGAAGTTTGCCAGTATTGCACCGATTATCGATGAGATTCGCCTGCGCATGCTTGCCGAGACTGACTTTATCGCTGAGGCACAAAACATCCGCGATTTTCAGCAGTTCTTAGCCATATCAGGTAATACGCGCGTGGTAGCACCCAAAGTATATGAAGAGCTGACGACCAAGCGTGTACTAACCATGAGCCGCTTGTACGGCGTATCTATGGTCGATGAGTCGCTCATGCGTCAGTATTGTGCTGATCCTGCGCAAGTCATGGCGGATACCTTGAATACGTGGTTTGCCAGTCTCATGCTGTGCAACAGTTTCCATGCTGACCTGCATGCGGGCAATTTGATGCTATTAACCGATGGTCGTATTGGCTTCTTAGATTTTGGTATTGTCGGTAAGCTAAAAGCTGAGAGTTGGCGTGCGTGCATGGGTATGATGCAAGCCATGCAGGACAGTGACTATCAAGCGATGGCGCGCCATATGATTGATATGGAAATGACCCATGGTGGCAATAAAGTCGATGTAGTGGCATTGGGTAATGATTTGCAGCGTATGATGAAGACTATTATGGCGGAGGACAAATCCTTTACCAGTGGTGTGCCTTTTAATAGCAAAGAGCAAGCCGATGAGCTAAATAAAATGATGCTTGAGATTGTAGAAGTCGGTAAGCGCCATGGCATACATTTCCCACGTGACTTTGCTTTATTGACCAAGCAGATGCTCTATTTTGATCGCTTTATGCGTACGCTGGCACCTGATATGGATATGTTTAGTGATCAACGCGTACAAATGCTAGGGCACACAGAAACAGATGTGACCATGTCACCAACAGTAAACGTATCGTAGTTTTCGCTTGTATGTTTGATTATTAATCTGCCGCTGCTCTTGAATGCTCTAACACAAAGGATTGTGTGCTAATTGCCGCAAAAATGGCTCTGTCATGATGACTGCTCTCAAAAGCCGTGCTTTTCCTCATATTACCAATGAAGCTGCCATTGCCTGTATCGGTATGTACTGCATGGCAGTCGTCATGGGCTATGGACGCTTCCTCTTTACTGCCACCTTGCCCGATATTATGGTGCAACTGTCGATTTCAACGACGATTGCAGGCTGGCTTGCCTCTATCAATTACATCGGTTATTTTATCGGTGCCCTCATCGCCATGTTTGTGCCTCAGCGTTCGACGTGGCAAGCGCTGACACTGTGGGCAATGATAAGTGTCGTCACAACGATGCTACTTGTCGTACCTGATATGTCATTAACTCTATGGTATCTCATTCGTCTAATCGCAGGTATTGCAAGCGGGGTAGCGATGATTTTAAGCTCATCGTTTGTCATTCAAAGCTTAAGTCCTGAACGCCGCTCTGTACTGTCGGCAGTACACTACGCAGGTATTGGTGTAGGCATCAGTGCCTCTGCTATACTGACGTGGTGGTTGTTAATATTGGGCTATCATTTTAATGTCATTTGGTTGGTAGCAGGCTTTACAAGTTTACCTCTGTTATGGCTACTCTATGCGGTAAAACCAAGACAAGCACAGGGTTCCGACTCGCTGCAGACTGATCCTACACAGCACGTGTCAGTGCATCAAACCTATTTGAGCTTTAAGCGCGCTTTGTATGAGGCCATTGCTGGTCATCGTAAGGCTATTGCTTTGCTGTCAGCGAGCTATGTACTGGCAGGCTTTGGTTATATTACCTCTGCAACATTTTTGCCAGTCATGGCAGCACAGCGCCTCACGACGCAGACGTATGCTGGATTGCTCATTTGGCTAGTCGTTGGTGTATTTGCGATGTTATCAAATCCACTGTGGGGCGCACTTGCCAAGCGAATTGGTGAAATTAAAACGTTAATAGGCTTAACGATATTACAAGCATTTGGGATGTGCCTGCCCATATGGTTCGATGGCGCTATTGGTTTGTACGGCAATGCTGCTATTTTAGGTTTGACCTTTGTGGGTATGGTATCGATGACGCTCACTTTGATTAAAAACATCAATCCTGCTTACTCAAATTTGCTGATAGGATTGGCAACTTTGGCTTATGCATTGGGTCAATTCTTGGGGCCATTGGTGACGGTAGCATTGGCAGGGCAGGACGACAATTTCAATGCAGGGCTACTCGTTGCCGCCGCTGGATTGATGGTTGGATTGGTGCTGTTGCTATTGTTTCGTCGACAGCCACCGACTACCATTTAAACGACACTACTAAACCACACTACGATTAAATATTTCTCGCAGCTCAAAACTGGTATGCACTTGAGCGACACCTTCGATACGATTGAGCCTGTGTAATAAAAACTCCTCATAATGTGCCATATCGCGTACTCTTACCTTTATAAGGTAGTCTTCCGTACGACCCGTGACAATGCTACAGCTAATGACTTCATCAAAGCTCTGAATCTTACGCTCAAATTGCTCAAAACGCTCAGCCGTATGGCGATCCATACTAATCGCAATAAAGACAGCGAGCGGGTAGCCAAGTTTCTGCGCATCCGTTTTGGTGTGATAACCCGTGATAATACCAGCATCTTCTAAGCGTTTAATACGGCGTGCACAAGGCGTGGCTGACAGGTTGACGCGTTCGGCAAGCTCGGTGATACTCATGCGTGCCTGAGTTTGCAATACGCGCAAGAGCTGTCGATCGATCTCATCAATATCGGTTAAATGTGGACTATCAAGATGACTGTTTGGCATAATCTGTTGCTTTGTTAGTGAATTCAGCTAATTATACTGAGTAAATTGTATTTTTTCACTAAAATAGCGCCATATATTATCAAAGAAAGCTGATTTCTATTGCATAAACTCTGATATTATTATGGTATAAACATTGGTTATCTCGTATGATAAACATTGATCTAATCACCAGCCGTCCAGCTAAAAACATAAATTCCCATATCATCTAAGGATTGATTATGTCTGACCAAGCCAAACGCACTGTAGCCTCAACGACTGCAAAGATTACACCCAAAAATGCCGCTTTTGATTATAAAAAGTATCGTCCATTTGCTTTTGCGCCATCGCTGTCAGATCGTACTTGGCCAAGCAAAACGATTGAAAAGTCACCAATTTGGGCAAGTGTGGATCTGCGTGATGGCAATCAAGCACTGATTGACCCGATGACGATCGAACAAAAAATGCGTTTTTTTAAAACGTTGGTTGAGGTTGGTTTTAAAGAGATTGAAATTGGCTTTCCATCAGCGGCGCAGGTTGAGTTTGATTTTGCTCGTAAACTTATCGAAGAAAATCACGTCCCAGACGATGTGACTTTGCAGGTATTGGTACAGGCTCGTGAGCATTTGATCGCCCGTACGTTTGAGTCATTGAAAGGCGCGAAGCGTGCGATTGTCCATGTTTATAATTCAACGTGCCGTATCCAACGTGAAAAGGTCTACGGTAAAGACAAAGCTGAGATTAAAGAAATTGCTGTTACTGGTGCTAAATTATTGGTTGAATATGCGGCTAAATACCCAGAAACAGAGTGGGTGTTCCAGTATTCACCAGAAAGCTTTAGTCAAACAGAAACTGAATATGCCGTAGAAGTCTGTGATGCGGTCTGTGAAGTATGGCAACCACAACAAGGGCAGGAAGTAATTTTAAACTTGCCAGCGACGGTTGAAGCGTCTATGCCCAATGTTTTTGCCGACCAAGTCGAGTATTTCTGCCGTCATCTTGCCCAGCGTGAGCATGTCATTATCAGCTTGCATACACATAATGACCGTGGCTGTGCGGTTGCAGCAGCAGAGCTTGGGGTGTTAGCGGGTGCCGATCGTATCGAAGGTACGCTATTGGGTAACGGTGAGCGCACGGGTAATATGGATATCATGGTCATGGCGATGAACTTGTTTAGTCAAGGTATCGATCCAGAGCTTGATTTTAGTAACATGAGCGAAATTGTACAAGTGGTCAGCGAATGTAACAATTTGCCCTTACATCCGCGTCATCCATACGTCGGCGAATTGGTCTTTACGGCCTTTAGTGGCTCACATCAAGATGCCATCAAAAAATCTCTCGATTATAACGAAAAGCATCAAAACGAGACGGATAACGTTTGGGATGTGGCTTACTTGCCAATTGATCCGGCGCATATTGGTCGTAGTTATCAGGATGTGGTACGTATCAATAGCCAGTCTGGTAAAGGCGGTGTGGCTTATATCTTGCAGCGCAACTATGGCTTTAATTTGCCGCGCTGGATGCAAATTGACTTCAGCGGCGTGGTACAGAAGCAAGCTGAATCAGCTGCTCGTGAATTGCAGAATGATGAAATTTTACAGACCTTTGAAGACACGTATCTACAGCAAGGCAGTTTTGAGCTATTAGATTATACGGTCAATAATAAAGGCGGTGAAGTCTACTTTACTGGTCAAGTACAAATGAATGGGGACATCATTAATATTGATGGCACTGGTAATGGTCCATTATCATCGTTTATAGACGGCCTTGCCCAGCACACTGGTAAATCGATACATGTCATCAACTACGCTGAGCATGCGATTAATCCGCAGCATAATAGCGGTAATGGCATCGATGATGATACCAATAATGACAACAAAACTAATGCGAATGCGGCGGCTTATATCCAACTAAATGTAGATGGTGAAGTTTATTCTGGCATTGGCACTTGCAGCAGTACTGTATCAGCGATGCTTAAAGGCGCATTATCAGCGTTTGCTCAAGCAGTTAGTACTGCTACTGCTTAATATTTTTATGATCGTTTTAATAACTTGTAGCTATAACGCTGTCGCTTCTTGTCTTTGGCAAGTAAAGCGATGGCGTTATTTTTTGCATGAAAAACGACAGTCTATATGCAGAAAATAGATATTTATGACTATCGCCTATCTTGCAGTTGGCTAAAGCATCGCGACTAATAGCATAATGTTACTTGTGTTTTTGATGTCTAAGACTTACGCTAATGTACATAACTCATATTATTATATTATAAACAAAAGGTTAATTATGGAACCTATCTCACTTGCTTCATTTTCATTGGCTGCTATTTTGGCGTCATTGCCAGTGAATGGCGAAGTGGTCACTAAACCGACTATTACCACTCATATCAGCCCAGCTATCGCAGGACAATGGGAAATCGACTTAGACAGTAGTATCACGATGACCAAAGAAGCCAAAGCCAGACAAGCTGTAGCAAAAGAGCTGAAACAGACAAAAAGTGATGAGCCAAAAGTGACTGCTGACACAGAAGGCGGTGTCCTTGTGCAAAGTGAAAAGCGCGTCCTTAATATTAGGCCAAATACCAACAACCAGTTAAAGGTCTCTGCCAAAAAAGCAAATCAGTGCCGCGAGCTATATAATTTTGCGGCTGATAATGAGATGTGGGCAGTGAGTGGCAAAGAGTGGACATATGGTCGTTACCTAATCACGCACCGCGAAGAAGGGCTGCCCATTATTGCGCTAAAAACAGTCTATGACAACAATGAGGTAGATTGTTCAGGTAACCAAATCGACCAAACTGACGAAGCGTTGATTGCGTTTTTAAACCACGATGGCAACCAAATGCAGTGGTGTGCGGATCCTGATGGTAATGAATGCTTTATGAATTTTAATAGAGTGTTACCATAGCACTTTATCGTTAATGATAAGACTTAAGACCGTTTTTTTCTAAAATAGAAACATAAAAAAACCGCTATCTAAATAGGTAGCGGTTTTTTTGTGTTTAACAATAAATCAAAGCAGGTTATACATCCGCCTTCTTTTTATTGCCAGTTAGAAGCTCTCTTTCAAGGTAATGAATATTTTGTGCTTCGTGAATAAAATTGTCATCTGCCAAAATGACATCGCGATGCAGCGGGATATTGGTTTTAATACCTTCAATCACCAATTCATCGAGTGCATGCAGCGTCTTAGAGACGGCTTGCTGGCGCGTTTGACCATGGCAGATAAGCTTGCCAATCAATGAGTCATAATAGCTTGGAATCTCATAGCCCGGATAGAGGTGCGAGTCAAAGCGTACACCAGCACCACTGGGGGCAAATAACTGAGTGACTGTACCAGGACAAGGCATAAAGGTCGCTGGGTCTTCAGCATTGATGCGACATTCAATGGCATGACCTTGAATCTCAATCTCGCTTTGACGATAAGACAAGCCGTAGCCGGCTGCAATTTTTAGCTGCTCGACGACCACGTCGATGCCAGTAATCATCTCAGTTACCGGATGCTCAACTTGCACACGAGTATTCATCTCAATAAAAAAGTATTCATTATTTTCAAATAAAAACTCAAAAGTACCCGCACCGCGATATTTCACCAACTCACATGCTTTGACGCAAGCGTCCAAGATAGGCTGACGTACATCATCAGGGATATCAGGCGCAGGGGCTTCTTCTAATACTTTTTGGTGACGACGTTGCAATGAACAATCTCGATCGTATAAGTGAATGGCATTACCATTACCATCGCCAAGCACTTGTATCTCTACGTGGCGCGGATTTTGTAGGTAGCGTTCCATATATACAGTATCATCGCCAAACCACAGCTCAGCTTCTTGCTTAGCAGCCTGTACTTGACCAATGACTTCTTCGAAGCGCTCAACCACGCGCATACCGCGACCGCCGCCGCCAGAAGCGGCTTTAATCAATAACGGAAAGCCGATATGGCGTGCTTGCTCTTCAGCATTATGCAACGTTACCGCGCCCACTGAACCAGGGACGGTCGGTACGCCAGCTTTTTTCATCGCATTAATGGCAGAGACTTTATTGCCCATTAATCGAATATGATCAGCATTAGGACCAACGAAAGTGAGACCTGCTTCTTCGACGCGTTCAGCGAATTCAGCATTTTCAGCCAAAAAACCATAACCCGGATGGATAGCGTCGGCACCAGTGATTTCAGCTGCGGTTAAAATAGTATTGATATCAAGATAGCTTTGATTGGCATTGGGTTTGCCAATACAGATTGCCTCATCAACAAAGCGCAGGTGCATCAAGTTTGCATCAGCTGTGGAGTAGACACCGACGGTCTCTATGCCAAGGGCTTTGCAGGCTCGAACGATACGTAGGGCAATCTCACCTCTATTGGCGATGAGCAGTTTTTTTATCATGGGGTCATCCTTGTCGAAGCGGCGGTCATTGATAGAGTCGTTATTTTAGGCACCATTAAATCGAGCTACGATAAAGATAAAATAACTCAAGCTAAAATGCCAAATGATAACGAAATCTCTATCATAATGAGGTAAAGGTTGGTAAATAGTGTCGTTAAGCTCTATAGCGTATGACGGGTTGACCAAACTGTACCACTTCGGAATTATTGACTAAGATTTCGTCAACGACACCACTTTGCGTTGCCTCAAGAGGATTCATAATTTTCATGGCTTCGATGATGCCCAATGTGTCACCAGCTTGCACCTTTTGTCCGACCTTTACGAATGGCGGATCATTAGGGCTAGGGGCTGAGTAATAAACACCAACCATCGGCGATGTCTCAACGCTACCCGCTTTTACCGCTGGCTTTGCTTCAGCAGTGATAGGGGTAATGCCAGCAGCAGGTGCGGCCATCATGGTCGGTGCAGGCGCATCATAGTGACGAGTTAAGCTGATGTGTTCATCATCTGAGCTGATTTCTAAATTAACCAGTTCACTTTCTTCCATGAGGGCGATTAGGGTGCGTATTTTTTCAATATCCATAGTTTTAATTTTGCCTTCTACTAATTTCAAGAAATAGTGTAACTAAATATTGTGTAGGTAATTGCTAATGATACCTATATTCATGGCAATGAGCAATCGATGTACAGTTGTTAACTGAGTTTTTTTACATATTATGACGTAAGCATTTCTTACGAGTAAGAAATGCTTAATGATTTATCATAGTCTATGTGACCATGTAGCGCTAGTCATGGTTAGTAGATACTGCATTTACATCAGTATCGCTGCTGCATTAACCCCACATCGCCGTCAGACGCTTTTGTTGATAGCGCAGGCGTAGGGTGAGTAGAATAGACGATAAGAATAAACCTGTGATTAATGCCATCCAAAACCCTTGTGCGCCTATATCGGTGAAGCGCACCAAATAAACACCGAGTGGCAATGCCACCAGCCAGTAACAAAACAACGTGACCCACATTGGGATCGTGGTGTCTTGCATGCCGCGCAATATACCAGCGACGTTGACTTGCCAGCCATCGAACAGCTGATAACCAAGGGCAAAAATAAGTAAATGCATAGATTGCGTGATAACGGCTGGGTTATCAGAGAATGCAGCTGCCAATTGTGGCCTAAATAGCCAAATACCAAGCATACACGTGAGTGCAATCAATACTGTCCAGATAAGACCAGTGGCTTGCACTTGACGTAACGCCATGAGGTTTTTTTCGCCAAAACGATTGGATACCATGATTGTCAGTGCCATCGCGACCGATATCGGAATCATAAACAGCTGAGAGGTCACTGCTAATGCCACCTGATGCGATGCGGTTGCTAGCTCACCTAATGGACTGATAACAAGAGCGCCCAAGCTGAACAAACTGGCTTCAAAAAAGATAGAGATACCAATCGGAATACCAAGTTTAAGGAGCTTTTTAATCTGTGCACGATTAGGACTGGCAAAGGCATAAAAGAAGCGCGTGCTAGCAAACTGCTGTCGCTTAGTAAAGCTGGTATAAGCCGCCAGTAATAAAACATTTATCCATAACACAATTGCCGTTGCGACCCCGCAGCCTGCGCCGCCCATTTCGGGCATGCCGAACAGACCGTGGATAAATATATAGTTAAGGGGGATATCGGCAAGTAGCCCGATAATACTAATCACTGTCACCGGCTCAGGCCGCCCAAGTGCTTCGCAATAACTGCGTAGTACCGCATAGACTGCCAGTGCGGGAAAACCAAACGACACGCCATGCAAATACTGCGTTGCGATCGGTTGGATGTTTTCAGGCACACCCATGATCCCAAGTACATTGGGTGCTAAATTAACGATGATAAAGCCCATAATACCAATGACACTGGCGGTCCATAAAGACTGCTGCGTGATATGCGGTACTTGATGGTGCTTATTTTGACCAATCGCCTCACCAATAAGAGGGGTGGTGGCGATTAAAATACCAGTGGCTAATAAAAACAGCGGCAGCCAAATACCAGAGCCAACGGCGACGGCAGCCAAATCAAGCGCGGAGACTTGACCTGCCATGATAGCATCGACCACACCAAGTGCTGCTTGGCAAAACTGAGTAATTAAAATAGGAAGCGCGAGCACGCCTAAGCGTAAGCTGTAGCTTTTAAAATCTCTAAAAGATAATGGGAAAACCATAGTGAGCAACTTTTTATTCTTTGCGGTAATTATGATAGATGAGCAAATATTGCCATCAACAAAACAATAGCGAGACGGTCATACCATGACCAAAAACTTGAGCAGAAAAGCAAATGAGGACACGCCCTAAGCACGTTTAACCAAGCCAATCCAGTTTTTTGGCTGGATGTAAAAGGGGGAGTCGTGCCGACGATAATACTCCGATAAATAATATGAGCAAGCCCATATAGACAGAGTATGCAAAAAAAGGCAGGCACAAAAATAAAAATAACCCGTCAATCCAAGCAGTGGATTGACAGGTCATAAATAAATAGAATGGTAAAGAAGCCACGCTATGATGTCAACGCTTTAAAAGCGTTGTATCGATCTTAAAAACTGACTGTGAAAGGTAATCGATTCCATAGAGTGTGCACTGGACGATAACCATTCTAACTTATAGGCACATCAGCAGGCATTTATAGCGACTCAGGCAAATCTTGCACCACTGCTTGATAGCCAATCAAGGTATTATTGGCATCAAATGCTTGCACGACAATCACGTAATTGGTGGACATGGCTGGAATGACAGGGGCAAACTGTGTTTCAAGATTACTTAATATCACATTCTGCACATAGCCGTTGGCACCAGACTCGGCTTTGTTGACATCAATTTGGCTGACCAGTAAATACTTGGTATTGGCAGGATTTTGCCAAGTGACGGTCTTTTGACTGCCATTACCGATGACATCAAGAGTCATTTTGCCCAGACTATAATCAAGTGGGTACGTCTTAAAATTAGAGCGATCGCTGATGGTGTAGGTGACGTTGCAATTTTTTTCGCTACTGGTTAGCTTTTTACCGCCGAGGCCATCCTGATACTCAAAGCTACCTCTCCAAGGTGATCCTGCTTCTTTTTCCTCAAAGCTCCCCGCAAAGGTGGTTAATAAGTTTGGTGTTTCTACGCCCAAATCATTGACATATTTAATGTCTAAAAACGCTAACGTATCGAGACTGCCTGTTATTTTACCCGCGATATAGTTGTCAACCTTAATGGCTGAGTTGATACCCAAAGTGTTATTTTCTTGGCAGGCTTGCTGCTGATAACTAACGCTACCATCGACGCTGCCAGCGCCATCTTTGCTGATGTCAAAGTAAACAGCACCGATATCGATATCGTCGTTGTCACCATCTTCAATCTCAATGAAGTGTCCGACATATAAACCGCCGCGACCGCCTTCTGGGGTTATTTTGTCCAAGAAATTATCGAGTGATTCTTCTGGTAAAAATACCGACTCCAAAATCTCAGCCATGGATTTTTCATCATCGCTCAGCTTATCTTCGACTTCTTTATACTTCTCTTTGACTTTGTCTTCCAAACGATCATATTCATTGTTCACCTGATCTTCTATTCGGTCATATTCCTCTTTGACCTTGTCCCCGTCACTGCCACAGGCGCTAAGGGTCAGACTGAATATACTGACGGTTAATACAGATAATAGTAGTTTGGGTGCGCTCATAAGCGGGTCCTGATAATGGGGATAAAGGTGTGATAAAGAAGGTCGAGAAATGAATTGTTGAGCATAAATCGCAAATATAGCAAATTTTTTGCAGCAAGCGCATCAATAAATGTTCGTTGATAACACTAAAAACCTTACTCAATCGTTACTATCTAACCACTGGTTGCTCAGATAGCAGATTAAGCGTTTCTGCCATATCCATAATGGCGTACCAGTGTTTGGCGTCTAGTGGAATCACGGTAAGTTGCTCACAGCCTTTTTTCATTAATAATGAATCCTCAAGTGCGGGTAAAAATTTAAGGGCTGATAGTGGTAGAATATCAATAAATGCTTGCTCAAAAGTGACGTCTACCATATACCATCGTGGCTCATCTTCGGTGGCAATAGGATCGTAATGACGGTGCTCAGGATTGAACTGGCAAGGGTCAGGGTAGCCTGCTTTGCTTACCGTCATGATGCCAGCGACGCCAGACGGCTTAGCGCTAGAGTGATAAAAGAACACCTTGTCGCCGACCTGCATCTCGTCACGCATGAAGTTACGAGCGCGGTAATTGCGCACACCATCCCAACTGTCGGTCTCTAGGCGTTGCAAATCATCAATACCAAAAAACTTGGGGTTGGATTTCATCAACCAATAAGCCATATCTTTATCCTATTTATCATTATCAGCCATTCATTATTTGCAATATCACTGTATGCAATGTCATTTTATGCCATCATTCTTCACTATTTTGCCTATAAAAGTACAGGGTTAACATGCATGTTTGTGATTGGTTTTGTTATTGATCGGCTTTTCTTTAAGATAGCCTTTTTTTTAATCACATTAGCCGTTATCCTAGCGCTACTTTCTGCGAGTGATAGCAGTCATCCATTTATGTAACCTTTTTTATAGATACCTTCGTTTATGTCAAATATTACACTTGCTCATTTTTCTGATAACCTCAGCATCTCTAATAATACTGTGAGTGGGATACAGGTAAGTGCCATTCCACTGGCGCTTTATATTCATATCCCGTGGTGTGTCAAAAAATGCCCTTATTGTGATTTTAATTCGCATGAGCTGCCGATGGATATGCAACTATCTATGTATGACGAATATGTGGATGCGCTGCTGTCAGATGCCGCCATGCAGCAGTCGTTAACCCAAGCGCGTGAAATCAGTTCGATTTTTATCGGTGGTGGTACGCCTTCACTGCTACCCATTGCGCAATACCAGCGATTGTTTACTGGCTTACGTAACATTTTTAAGTTTGCTGATGGCATTGAAGTGACCATGGAAGCCAATCCGGGCACGCTTGAGCATGCGCCTTTTGCTCAATATTTAGAGGTGGGTATCAATCGTTTGTCGATAGGTGTACAAAGTTTTGCGGCTGATAAGCTCAAAACCCTTGGTCGCATACATGACCCTGCACAAGCATTGTCAGCGATTCGTGCGGCTCGCGCAGCTGGGTTTGAGCGAGTCAATGTCGATTTGATGCATGGGCTGCCGCAGCAAACGATGAATGAGGCGCTGGACGATATCCAGATGGCACATGATGCTGGGGCGACGCATATCTCTTGGTATCAATTAACGATTGAGCCCAACACCGTATTTTACCGCAGCCAGCCGATTTTGCCAGATGAGGATAACTTGGCAGATATTGAGCAGGCAGGTCAAGCGTTGTTGCAGCAATTGGGCTACCACAATTACGAAGTATCCGCGTGGGCAGGCGCGTCAGATAAAGCATGCCGTCACAATGTTAATTACTGGCAATTTGGTGACTACTTAGCGATTGGTGCAGGCGCACATGGTAAAGTAACGATTGCTCATGAAGCATCAGCATTAACAGAGAATGGCTCAAAGAATGACTTGCTAGCAGATTCTGGTATTTATCGTTTTAGTAAGTCACGATTGCCTAAAGATTATGTGGATTATCAAGATATCCCTGACTCTTCTATTAAACAAAGCGCACCAAAAATGGTGGGTTGGCAGGAAATTGATAGTGAGGAGTTGGTGAGTGAGTTTATGCTGAATGCGCTACGTCTACATGATGGCGTCGCTTGGTCGATGTTTACCGCAAGGACAGGGCTTAGTGATGATGATATTGCTGTACAAGTGGCGCAATTGATTACTCAGGGATTGCTAGTAGACAATACTGAACGACTACAGCCAACGCTATTGGGTCAACGTTATCTCAATCAGATATTGCGAGCTTTCTTATAATTGGAGATATTCACGGCGTCTTTGATGTCAGTCTTCACGATCGAAAAATAAAGTCATAAAAAAAGGCTTATCACGTAAATGATAAGCCTTTCAAATACTCAAAAAAAATCAATACTTAGATTTTATTTTGTACGTCTTGTGCGCCGCCAGTAACAGCTTCGCCAGCGCTTGATACGTCTTGGCCCAAACCTTTAAAAGTGTTGCAACCAGTTAGAACAAACATAGCAGTTAAAGATGCGATGATTAATTTTTTCATAATAGAATCCTCAAAAATGGGTCGTTATAAATAATAACAGTGATGCTAAGCATTAGGCTTGAGCCTCACTGAGGGGTTATTGGATAAGATAATAATTGATAAATACTATCTCGATATCCGTTAGAGACATCATAGTGAAAGTTAAAAACTGTGCAAAGTATCAAAATGTAATTATTGGCAGTAAACTGTAACTTTTAATTACCTTTTGCTCAGAAATTCAAATAACCATCATTTTAGTAGAGTCTGTCCACGTTATCTTGGATCGACGATAATATGCAGATTTGACGACTTAAGGAGTCGATATGACCACTCATGTTGTGTTGGTAGCGCCCAAAATGCCTAGTAACACGGGCAATATTATCCGCTTATGTGCCAACACGGGCGCGCAGCTACACTTGGTCAGGCCATTAGGGTTTGAGCTTGATGATAAAAAGCTGCGGCGTGCAGGTTTGGATTATCATGAATACGCGCACCTACAAGTACATGATGATTGGGCAGCAGCAAAACTGGCGCTACAGGCAGCGGATTGTCATATTGTCACAGCATTGACCACTAAACTGAGCAAGCCTTTTTATGACTATGACTTTAGTGTGCAACAGATGGCTGCCGAATCTGATAGTGCTCTGATGCCTGAGCAGATACCTAATGTCGCCTTAGTATTTGGCTCTGAAACAGCAGGTCTGGCAGATGATATACGTGAAGATATCGGCGCTGATCACTGGTTGCGATTGCCTATGCTGGCTGATTCACGCAGTTTGAACTTATCGAATAGTGTGGCGATATGTCTGTATGAGGTCTGGCGTCAGCAAGGCTTCACTGGTGATGAAGGTCGTAGTATCGGGTATGAGACGTTGACAGTGTACGATCCAAAATAGCCGTGCATTTTTTACTGATTGCAGGCGATGATCCAACATTCAGGTATTCATCGCCATTCATATATCTTATAAGCCATATATCCTACAAACAGTTGGGTGGTTTGGGCAGACCGGCAAGGCGATTAACATGGCGGGCAACCAAGCCAGTGTTGAATAACTGCTGTAGTTTCTGATTGCTAATATCATGCTCTGGCAAGGTTTTCTGTAACCATTTAATCAGTGGGCGCGTGGCTGGTGCGTGATTAAACTGAGTAAAAAATGCCCGTACCTGTTGTAAAATTTGTAAATGCTCAGTTTCTAGATGCACCTCTAGAGTGTCGGCCAATTGCTGAGCGACATCAGGGGTCCAGATATTATGGTCACATAAATGACCGTCTTGATCCAATTCAACGTTGATTGCCGCTGTTATATCGTGATTAATCGTATTATCGTTATTCATAGGGCGATGGTCACTACTTTATCAAACCCCGCATTATTAGCATCGGTATTACTAACACTGGTATTACTAGCATTGGTATTACTAAAATTGGTACTCTGAGTTAGATTGACCCATTCTTCATCGGTTAACAGCCCACTCAACTTGGTCTCTAGATTGAGCTTCGCACTGGTATTGGTACTCAGCTGCGCCACATCATCGGCTAAGGCATAAATATTTGCGATGCCTTGTATTTCACTGTCACTCAAATAGGCATCAAGCCAACTGATAAAAGCCACGGTGCTACCAAGCAAGAGAATACTGTCACCGGTGCGCCATGTCCGTGACATCTCATCGACACTGCGCCTGAGCATATCCATTGTGCTGTGTATTTGATATAAAGTTGCCATAACAGTGTCCGATTCGTTGCTAGATTTAGGATAAGGCGTATCCTCATTCTCATCTCTATTTTTAAAATGAGGACAAGCCCTAGTATTTAAAGTATTACAAATAAACTTGCGAGGCTAAAAGCGTAGTATTTGCTCAAAGTCTGAAGCGTTCACCACTTCAGGTATCAATGTCAATTGTGAAGCCAAATCAATAGGCAGCATACCCGTGACCCACCCGCTAAAGACATCGTCAGGTAGCCAAGCGGCTGGCATGTCATATAGCTCAAGCGACTGAATCATGCCATGCAAACGCGACGCAGGCTGCATCAACAAGCCAAAAACAGGCGCATCCAAATACAGCTGTACTTCATGACCAAAGGTCGCTAGCGTTAATGCAAGCGCACAGCCTTCATAACTTGCCATTTCAGTCGGCGTGAGCAGCTGAATTAATAATTTCATGGTTAACTCCTAATCTAATTGGTCGCTGACAGTTATTATCATAAAATATAATCTGTCTGCACGGCAAGTCATCAAAACTGCATCAAACGACAGTCGCCTTGCATCATCATCGCAAGCTCACTCAGTCCGACCAGTGAAAAGCCAGTGGCAAGGTTGTCACCATTAAGTTGATGGCGTTTGCTGTTATCTGTGTCGCTAATGCCGCGACTGAGTGCAGTACTGACACAGACAGGCAGCGCTAACTGGAACTGCTCAGCGAGCGTTTGCCACTCTTTGGTCAAATTAATTTGATCCGCCGACTGCCAGCGTAAACCATTGGCCGTATGCGCCGCATCGCCATAAAAAAACACGTTTAAGGTGATATTATCTAAGGTGACATTGTCATTGGTATCTTTATTATTGGCGGCATTTTTGAGATAAGCGCGTGCATAACGTAGCGCTAAATGGGCAAGTGGGTGGCTAGGATCAGCAGTAATCAGAAGCAATGGGGTCATGGTTGTCATAAGAGCTCTTTTCAATCATCTGCGCTAAAGTTGTTTATGCTACCATAAAGCGCTCAAAAGCAAATAGGGTCACTGTCATTAAACGTAGTTTTATATTAAATACCGACATATTGCGTATCGTTAGTTGATGCTGTGACTGCTTCGTAAGAAAAAACGATAAACTTATGCGCTAAGTTCACGTAGTCTTATTACTCTATGCAAGGAGTTATGTTCCCTATGTCACCCGCTATGCCTTCACGTGCGACCCATGGTACAGATTGTCAGTATACAACCGAACAGCTGCAAATATTGCAGACGGCAAGCGAATTCGCTTATCAGATTTGGGAGAGTCGAACGGTTTCATGCCAAACGTTTTTACGCAGCTACCCGTTAGATCGAACCTTAACTCGGCAGCAAATCGATGATTTGATTCAAGATTATACGTTAGATGATAATTACCAACTTGCTGATGAAGTGAAGGTGATGAGTGGCCTGCGTCATCTACGTACACTGCTGATGATGCGCTGGATTTGGCAAGATGCCTTACAACTGATAGCACTTGAGCAATTGACCGACGAGCTGTCTGAGTTTGCAGATGGCTGCATCTCATTTGCCAAAGATTATACCTACCAGCATTTGATTAAACAGTACGGCGAACCGACTTTTATCAATGCTAAAGGTAACGTGCAAATTGATGACATGGCGATTATGGCGATGGGTAAGCTTGGCGCTCATGAGCTGAACCTATCGAGTGATATAGACCTTATCTTTGTTCATCAGGCTCGCGGTGTAACCAGCGGTGATAAATCAAAAGGCACGCGCAGCATAGATAATAAGCGGTTTATGACAAGGCTTGGTCAAGGTATTATTAAATTATTGGATCAAAAGACGGCTGATGGCTTTGTCTTTCGGGTCGATATGCGTCTGCGACCGTGGGGTGATGGTAGTGATTTGGCCATTCATTTATCCGCATTGCAGAAGTACTTCTCTCAACATGGACGTGCATGGGAGCGTTTTGCATGGTTAAAAGCACGAGTAGTCGGGCAGCTAGAACAGCCGTTTTATGATGAGATACAAGCGCTCATCAAGCCCTTTGTTTTCCGTTATTATGTGGATTACAGTGCTTTTTCAGCGCTCAGGGAGATGAAATCCCTTATTCAAAACCAAGTCGCTCAGCGGGAGGATTTGGATAACATCAAGCTGGGTGCTGGTGGTATCAGAGACATTGAATTTATTGTGCAGGCCTTTCAGTTGATTTATGGTGGCAGGCATCCTCAATTACAGGTGAAATCTTGTTTACAAGCAATGCAGGTATTACATAAGCTTGAGTATCTAGAGAGGACTACTTATCAGGAGCTCCAAGCCGCGTATCGTTTTTTACGTCGGCTTGAACACGCCATTCAAGCGATTAATGATCAACAGACTCAGCGCCTGCCACATGATCCGCAGTGGCAGTATAACTTGGCAGTTACCCTTGGGTTTGACGATTGGAACGCACTGTTAGATACCCTTAACCACCACCGAGACAATGTCAATGTTCCCTTTGAGCGTATGGTGACCGAACGTCAGGTACCGGATCATGAAGACACAGATCTTGAGCCCGAACATCTTGATGAACAGATTGCACGATTGAATGATGTGTTAACGGCAGAAAACCGAGTGCTATTACAAGATTTTTGGCAGTCAAAGATGGTCGCTAACTTAAGCGATGAGGCTCGCGAGCGGTTGGATGACGCTTATCCTGTGATTATCCATGCGTTACTCGCTCATCAAGAGCAGCAGCAATTGGCCAATACCGCTTTGCCGCGTCTCATTACATTGCTCGAAGCGATTTGTCGTCGTTCTATCTATTTGGTGATGATTGCAGAAAACCCCAATGCAACGATTGAGCTGATACCTATGCTGTCAGCCAGTCCTTGGATTGCCAAAGAGTTGGCACATTATCCTGTGCTCTTAGATACTTTTTTACAGCAGCGCTATCGCCACTTGCCGGACAAGCCAGAGTTGCGTGATATTTTGCGTCAACAGCTATTGCGCGTAGAGCCTAATGACGAAGAAGAGCTGCTCAGCGTATTAAGATTATTTAAGAAGAACCAAGTGTTGGCGGTTGCCGCCAGTGATGTATTGGCTGAGCGTCCGATTATGAAGGTGTCGGATTCTCTCACTTATATCGCAGCGGTGGTACTAGAAGCCGCATTAGAACGGGCTTTTGCAGAAATTGTCAAACGCTACGGTTATCCTATTGGACAAGATGGCGATCCAGTGACTGAGGCAGACTGCGGTTTTGCCATCATTGGTTATGGCAAGCTTGGCGGGCTAGAGCTGTCGTATTCTTCAGATTTGGATCTGGTGTTTTTGCATAAGATAAAAGAGCAGGGCATGACTACGGGTGAAAAATCAGTCAGCGGTATGAAGTTTGCTGCCCGTTTGGTACAAAAGCTGATGAACTATCTCAATACCCAAACTCGAGATGGCCGCGCTTATGAGATTGATATGCGTCTGCGCCCCTCAGGTAATGCTGGCATGATGGTGGTGTCTTGTCATGCTTTTGAAACCTATCAGCTAGAAAAGGCATGGTCGTGGGAGCATCAAGCCTTGGTACGGGCACGAGCGATTTGCGGTGACAAGCGAGTGACAGCACGCTTTTGTGATATTCGCCGAGACGTATTATCATTACCGCGCACGATAGAGCAGGTGCGTACAGAAGTCACCAGTATGCGTATTAAGATGCAAAAACATCTGGGCACCAGCCAATGGCAACAACAAGCAGGTAAGTTTCATCTTAAACAAGATGCAGGCGGGATCATCGACATTGAGTTCTTAGCGCAATTTGCAGTATTGGCTTATTCGCATGAGCATCCAAGCCTGACCAAATGGAGCGACAACGTTCGTATTTTCGAAGAAGTGGCATCACTAGGTATTTGGGAGGAGCAAGTCTGCCAAGATTTAACGGATGCTTACCTCAGAATTCGTGCTGCTACTCATCAATTGGCACTATCAGAGCAATCGCTATTGGTGGATGAGTCACTGTGGAAAGAAACACGAGCATTAGTACAAGCGCAATGGCAACATTTGATGGGTGTTAATTTGTCCGATAGCGATTCGCCTCATTCTTAAGAAGGTTTTTGCTTATAAATAATAGCCTGTGATACTCAAACTAAAAGATTTCATTTGCTAGCACCGCCAGTGATATAATCGGCGATACATTACGATAAAGCTGTCAGTTGTTGGTTGTTTCTTAGTAAGGATAACACTATATTTTAGCAATAAAATTTGACGCTGCGGTGTTATCATATGATGTTGATAAATACGATTAAACAAAACCTCTAGTCGAAGCATTTATACGTGCGTCGACTATACCTAAAAAAATAGCCGTTAGTGCTAACATAAGGATTATAAAATGAATATGGCAACACAAGATGGTAAGCTTTGGATGAATGGCACAATGATTGAACAGCCAGATGCCAAAGTCCATGTGCTCACACATAGCTTGCATTATGGCATGGCAGTGTTTGAAGGTGTGCGTGCTTACCAAACCGCTGATAATCGCACCGCTATTTTTCGTCTGAAAGAACACACAGAGCGCCTGTTAGGTTCCGCGAAAATCTTTCAAATGAATGTACCGTTTGATGCAGCGACTCTGGAGCAGGCGCACAAAGATGTGGTCAAGCAAAACAACTTGGCAGAAGCCTATATTCGTCCGCTCATTTGGGTTGGTGCAGAAAAGCTTGGTTTATCGTCACGTGATAACAGTATCAATGCAATGGTTGCTGCTTGGCATTGGGGCGCTTATCTGGGTGAAGAGGGTATCAAAAACGGTATCCGTGTAAAAACCTCGTCATTTACTCATCATATGACCAATGTGACCATGTGTAAGGCAAAAGCCTCGAGCAACTATCCAGTGTCCATCATGGCAAACCAAGAAGTTACTCGTAATGGTTATGACGAAGCTATCTTGATGGATCCGCAGGGTTACGTCTGCCAAGGCGCTGGCGAAAACTTATTCTTAGTAAAAGATGGTGTATTGCATACGCCAGATCTAGCGGGCGGTGCACTTGACGGTATCACTCGTCGTACTATCATTCAATTTGCCGATGATCTAGGTATCAAAGTCGTTGAGCGCCGTATCACTCGTGATGAGTTTTATTTGGCAGATGAGATATTCATGACGGGTACGGCGGCTGAAGTGACGCCTATCCGTGAATATGATGATCGTACTATCGGTAATGGTGGACGTGGACCTTTGACTGAGCAGCTACAAACCTTGTACTTTGATGTGGTTCATGGTCGCAATGAGCAGTATATGGATTGGTTAAGTTTTATTGATTAAGACTAATTCATGAGGTAGTAGAATTTAATAAAAGACCCAAAACAACGTAGTTGTCTTGGGTCTTTTGCTGTATTTATAAATTGGTTGCGAATAAATAAAGGTCACATTGATAACTATCATGGTTATAATTCTAATGCTGAGTAGAATAATAGCTAATTTTGGATTTTATTTTTTTTTCAATCTTTCGAACATTATGGCTATTAATCGTTTTACTTATTGCCCTAAAAGGAATGAATAATTTTTCACCAATGCCATCAACCAATACAAACTCAGGAATACCTTGTCTGTGCTGGGTATACATAATGCCAGCAATATTAACTTCACCCAATACTACATGCAATTCACAACACTCATCAAAAAATTTATCTAACGCCTTTGCGTGTGTGTCATTAAAAATATTGGTATTAGAAAGCTCATAAAGTGTCATGGTTGAGCCGCTAGGGTCTATGACTTTTTCCGCCACTAGGCCCAACCCTTTATCCGTTGCGATAAAGCCATATACGGTTTCCATTGGAAACGTAAATCGTTGCTGACCATAGTTGTTCTTACAAAGCTGTAGATATTGCAATATCTCTCTGCGAAACTGTTTGTATATGCCCTGAGAATGATGACCGCGCAAGTAATGCTGCCCCTTTCTACCACCATTATATGTCGCATGCTCAGGCTTCATTATTTTGATAATCTTATCAATATCAGATGGGTGCTCATATATATACTTCTGAGTGCCTGCATCTATTCTTTTTAGATTTTGAATTAAAATCATAATAAATCTCAGTTAGTCATATAAAAAATTCAATGAATAGTCTAAGCAAAAGAAAAAGGTGATTTATATTATAGTGACAGTCCGCATTAGTAATAAAGCTGTATTTAAGTATTTTTTAATAAGTATTCATAGTACGAATCAGGTCTGACTTGTTTAACATAAGACATTTTATGGATGCCAGCTTGTGAGACTATGTTTTGATAATCGGCTTCAGCATAAGGGTTATGCAAAGTAGCAACTAATAAATGAGGTTTAGTATCATCGATGATAGGGCATTGATACTGTGCAAGTTTGCCCTTAATTAGCGTGTCAAATAAGATTTGGAAGAAAAAATAATGAGGAATATATTCTTGCGTTTTCCAAAAGTTTAACATTAAATCCAAACACGTATGAATGACCGGATTTTTTTTGTGAGCAAAGATAACGCTATTCAGTAAGTTTACCTTGTGCTTACTATCCCAGTTAAAATAGTAGCTGTTAAATTTATGCCATTGTTGTTTATTATGTGCGTCTGTGGCGCGCTGGTACATAAAAAAACCATTATCCTGTAACATATTAGGCAAAGGTTCGGTGAGATAGATAGTTGCATCTAACCAAACGCCGCCATAAACATCAAGTAATGCTAGGCGTAATAAATCTGCAAAAAATGCCGGTTTAAATCCTGAGAGTGTTTTTTTATCCCAAACAAATCTAGGTAGATCCAGATATTCATTAATATTACTGTCATCTAGCCGAATTATTTTATAGTCTGGACAGTGTTTGTCTATCGATTTGAAATATAATTTAACTGATTCAGGCAATTGATTTTCATTAATGCCTTGACCCCAATACTGCCAAATTATTTTTTCATCATAAAATTCTCTTTTTGACTGTAATGAAAAAAATTCTAGCTTGTCACTGTAATATAGCTCAATAAAAGATGCCCAACACGTGGCTACTTGGTTTTGTTGCTCAAGATTGGCCTCTTTTTCGAACGCTTTGCGTTTGCTGTGTGGGGTGATTAAGTTATATAGATAACGATAAGGCTTTTTCTTTTTCTTTTTAAGCTGTTTATGGCTCTCACTATCAGAAAAAAAGTGAGGCGATATATTGCTTGAATCGAGTGTTGAGCTTTCTTCGACGTTTGCCATTCTTCTGTTCCCAGTCAGATTTTGTAATTTTGTCATTTGTTTCAGCTCTTAGATAAGCATGTCCGCCAAATCGATAATGTGTTTTATCCGAAAACATTATTTTTGAGCTTTTTTTCCAGTATTCGTGCTCTCCACGTGTGAAATAGGGTGGTAGAACTTTAATGTCTGTACGATCTAATGCAAATTTGTTCAATTGACTTTCATCATGCCATAGTGCAATAACGTTATTTTTTAAATCTAATTCTGTGTTTTGGTTGAGAGTTTCGCACATCTGTAAATATGCATGAGATTTCCCACCATTCAACGCACCTGTGAAATAATATCTTCCTTTATGATAGGGAATATATGCTTGTGATTGAGGGTTACGATCATAAGTGTAGGCACGTTTATTGAGATGAAACATATGAGGCTGGACGCCGAGACTCAGCTCCTCATGGTGATCGAGAGGCAACAACTCATCTTCAGTGATATCAGAAAGAAACTCTGTATTGGCATTAAAGTAGAATATGAAGTCATACTTTTCAATAATAGACTTTGCCCCTAAAAAGAATTTAAAGCGCATCAATGTGCTATAAGGCCATCCTAAAGCCTCTTGTTTTATCATTGTGACATTCGGATAGTCAGTCTGCCTGCTGATTAATGCTAGGTCATCCGTAAATAAAACATAGTGTTTGTTACTATTGGGAAGTAAGTGTTTTTCAGCAGAGCAATAGAAGTAATCCCAAAAAACGGTATATCGACCAGTGGCAATATATAATATGGCTACAGATGGTTTATTATCTTCCGTCATTACTTTCCCATTCCAAAATTATTATCATAATAAAATATTTAACGATAAAAAATGCTATTTAAAAACTACTTCTGTCGCAAATATGGATTTCTTAAGTTTCATCCCAATCCTGTTAATTTCGCGCTTCGCTTTAAACATAGCAGGTTTTTTCTCTGACTTCATACGACCTTGACGATCTGTAATTAGGGCGCTTGGGAGCGAGGGATTGCCTTTATTTAACAGCATTTCTTGAATGCATATAGTAGGGATCATTTGATAGACGGGTTCAGCGCCATGTTTGATAAAATCGTCAAACATTAACTCATCAAGCGGTCGCAGTTTGTTTTTTGAGATATAGTCCAAATATACTTGCGCACCACGTAACGACAAAATATAACCGGCGGTACCTAAATTTTTCCCTTTTAATTGGGCAATACGCCGCCTATTTGAGACAATATCAGAGGAGTTGGAGGACAAAAAAACTTTTTCGGAAAAAGCTTCTGTTTTAATAATATGCCAGTCAGGTTTTATCCAACTCGTGGTGGTTAATAGCGCTTCTGCATCTTCACCTAAATATATATCGTCTTCAAAAATGGCTAAATACGGTATATTTTGATCAATCATTTGTTGCCAAACGGAAGCATGACTCATAAAACATGCCAATTCGCCACCAGTCAAAGCGATGTTTTCTAAATTAATGGGCAAATTTTGAGCATAAGCATGAGCCAAATCTGGAGTTAACGCATCAAAGAACTCAAAATCTACTTTATGTTTGCCAAACTCTTCGTTTATATGCTTTCTGCGCTCTACCGCAGATTCTAAACTTATTACAATATTTTTCATAAAATATAAACTACTTGTTTAGGTATAAGTTGGCAACAGCCGTGGTTTTATTTTGCCACATTCTTTTCTGTTTTTTTATATTATAGGACAAGTCTCTATTTTCTTTGTCTTTGCGTTTTATGTTTTGCGAAGCCTCGGTTCCTAAGATATCACTGTCAAGTCCCAAGGGCTGTACCAATGCAGGCCAAACCCCCAAACCTTTCCCATTGTCACTCAGCCATTGTTGGAAAAATATATCGACGGGCATAGAGATGGGTTTGGCGGCTGCTATAAATGCTTCAGCACCCTTACGTGACCAAATGAGGCCAAGACCACGAATAGGGAAATAATAGGCGTGCCATAATGTATGTTTATCAAAGCTCACGATATCCCGAGCAAGCTTTTTCTTTTTTGCTGCAAGATTTATCAAGTACCAGTCCAACGTTGGATGAGCATATAAAAACGCTAGGGTTTCATTGACGATTGTCTTGAAGCTGGTAGACAATGTCATATCATCTTCTAGTACAACCAAAAAATCAGCATCCGTCTGCAAAAATTGTTCAGCGCAGTTGTAATGACTTAGATAGCAGCCGATTTCGGCGCTTAATAAGCCACGTCCTAGATTTTTTCTGGCTTGAGAGTCATCATAATCTGCAAAATCAGACAAATTTTTACCGCGGCCATCATAGGCTGGTATTCTTTCAAATGGCCACTCTATTTGCTCTAACTGCTGAGTTGCGCTCTCTAGACGCGTATCGCTTCCATCTAAATTAATCAAATATGTCAATGTCTTCATAGGTTGACTCTTCCTTGCTATATCTATTCTACGACTTATCGAGTTTTATGCTTGCTGTGATTCTTTTGGTTCTTCTAAATAATAGGCTCTGTACCAATTTACAAATTTCAAGATGCCATCTTCGATACTGGTTTCGGGTCTAAAGCCAATGTCGGCTGTTAGCTCGTCTATGTCGGCATAAGTCGCTGGGACGTCACCTGGCTGCATGGGCAACAAGTTTTCTTTGGCTTTTTTACCACATGCACTTTCAATCGCGGTAATAAAGCGGCGCAGCGTTACGGGTTGGTTATTACCGATATTATAGATTTGGTAAGGCGCTATCGCTGTGGTCGCAAAAGATTGTTGTGGTTTTGGGATTTTATCAATAATACGAGTGATGCCTTCGACAATATCATCAATGTAGGTGAAATCACGTTGCATCTCACCATTGTTATAGACATCTATCTGCTCGCCTGCTAATATTTTTTTGGTGAATGAAAAGTAGGCCATATCAGGGCGACCATAAGGGCCATAGACCGTAAAAAAGCGTAACCCTGTCGTGGGGATATTGTATAAATGACTATAAGTATGTGCCATTAATTCGTTGGATTTTTTGGTCGCAGCATATAAGCTAATGGGATAATCTACACGATCTCCAGTGCTAAAAGGCTGCTTGATATTCATACCGTATACAGAGCTAGAGCTGGCGTATACCAAATGTTTTACCTGAGTCTGTCGACAACCTTCAAGCACGTTCAGAAATCCAACCACATTGGAATCAATGTATTCATGTGGCTTTTCGATAGAATAGCGCACGCCCGCTTGTGCACCGAGATTAATCACGATATCAAAGCCATGTTCAGCGAATAAACTGGCCATGGCTTCACGATCAGCCAGATCTAAGGTGATAAATCTAAAAGTATCTTCGTTTGATTGTTCGCTTAGAATTTTGAGACGGTCTTTTTTTAACGCGACCTCATAATACGAGTTTAGGTTATCAATACCAACGATAAAGCAATCATTGCCCAGCAATGCTTTAATTAAATGAAAGCCAATAAAACCTGCGGCACCAGTCACTAAAATCTTCATTAATCGCTCCCAAATAAATCTCTAGTAAACACTTTATGCGACACGTCTTGTATGTCTGCAGATAAGCGGTTCGCCACGATAATATCGCTCATGGCTTTGAATGCGTCCAAATCCTTAATGACTTTTGAGTTAAAAAACTCTTCTTCTTTTAACACGGGTTCATAGACAACCACTTCGATACCTTTTGCTTTGATACGCTTCATAATGCCTTGAATAGCAGACGCTCTGAAATTGTCCGAGCCACTTTTCATTACTAGTCGATGGATACCAACGACTTTTGGTTGCTTTTCAATGATTTTATCGGCAATAAAATCTTTACGAGTGCTATTAGAGTCAACAATAGCTCTGATAAGGTTGCTCGGGACGTCATCATAATTTGCCAATAGCTGTTTGGTGTCTTTAGGCAAGCAATAGCCACCATAGCCAAACGATGGATTGTTGTAATGATTGCCGATACGCGGGTCTAATCCTACGCCTTCAATAATTTGCTTGGTATCTAACCCAAAAGTCTGGGCATACGTATCCAGCTCATTAAAATAGGCAACACGCATCGCCAAATAAGTATTAGAAAATAATTTAATGGCCTCCGCTTCAGTAGATTCAGTAAATAGCTGAGGAACGTCTTTCTTTATTGCACCTTCCAAGAGCAAATCTGCAAATTGTCTCGCACGTTCCGACTGCTCACCGACGATAATTCTCGAAGGGTAAAGATTGTCGTATAGCGCTTTGCCTTCGCGTAAAAATTCAGGCGAAAAAATGATGTTATCTGTCAAAAATCGTTTTCTAATATCATTGGTATAGCCGACAGGCACTGTTGATTTTATAACGATTAGCGCATTTTTATTGACACTCAGCACCTCTCCAATGACGCTTTCAACACTTTGGGTATTAAAATAGTTGGTCTTTGAGTCGTAATCCGTAGGGGTAGCAACAATAATAAAATCTGCGTCTTTGTAAGCTGCTTTGGCATCTAAAGTGGCTGTGAAATCGATGGGTTTGTTGAGTAAAAAATCTTCAATATCTGGATCTTCAATAGGAGATTGTTTGGCATTCAACATCTCCACTCTTTCTGCTATGACATCGACAGCGATTACTTTATTGTGCTGGGCAAGTAACATAGCATTGGATAAACCGACATAGCCTGTACCTACTACTGTTATTTTCATAAAAATTCCAAGGTTATATTTTTATTATTATAAGATTGATTCTATTTAGTGAGACTTAGCAATAACGATGATGGCAGATGCTGGGAAAACTTCTGAATCATCGCCTCGGTAATATTGCTACGGGAGTCAGAGTCCAGCAAGTCTAAGCTTTGTATGCAGCCATATTTGACAGATTGTTTTTGTAAACCTGCTAAAAAATCCTCAACACCGTTTTCATTTTTTAGATAGTTGATTGCTACGGGCGGCTTGAGACAAGCTTTTCCTTGTTGAATCTTTAAGTGATTCATTAAGGTAATGGGATTTACCTGAGCCACATCTCTAAATTTATATTGAATTTGCTCAATCAATAGCTGAGGGTGATGCAAAAGATAGTTTTTTAAAATATTCTTATCGACAATATGGGGATAGTGGTGCACTTCAAAAAACTGATTCATCCCCAAGATTTTAGCGCTGAGCATTTGGGCAATCGTATGTTTGGGTTGAACTTTTTTGCCTGATAATTTTTGTAGAGATTTTCGATATTGGAGTTTGGCTTGTAGAAGAGTGTTTTTTCGCCAATGACCATGAATGATAATCGTGTCGTCATCTAAAAAATCTGTAATAACAGCAGGTTGGTTGAAGAAAAAGTCATCATTCATGTATATAAAATAATCAGACAGACCTGAGATATTCCATAGCATGCTTTCAATAGACCGCGTGTTAAAAGTAGGCAAAAACTGCTCATAGCCCGCAAAGAGGTCTTTATGATCGATGATACGTATCTTGTCTTTTGCACAAATATTCTGTTCAGCAAATGCTTCAATCAGTTCCGGTTGCTGTTGGTCGGTGACGATATAGATATGTCGACAGAAAGGTACGTATTTTATGATGGAGGCAATATTGTAATATATTTCATCGTTACTGGCGAAACGTGTTGAGCTGATAGCATCAGATGCCGCGCTGGTTGTTTTCTGATAACGCGCTCTTTTTTGTTTAAGCAGTGGCTCATCACCATCTACCCAAGCAATCACAATATCTATTTGCTTTTCATCATCTGCTTTCATGGTATTTCCTATGGGTTTATCGCCAATAATCTTTTAGCCAAGGGCTTGGCTTAACATGACGATACCACTTGCCGCCGCTACCATTGATGGCATCTGGCGGATTAATCTCACCATGAAAGATGACAATCTTTGCGCCATCCGGCAGAGTAGGTGCACGCACAAAGTTAAAGGGAATAGGGGCGATGCATTGGTACTTGAAGCTGACACACCATGTTTTATCCCAATACTCTAAATGATGATGCTCACGTAAATAGTTAGACAGATAAGCCTGCTCATGGCGCACTTGGGTACGAATGGTGGCAAAGTTACGCTCAAAGTTTGCGAGCAAATCAGGATAGGTGTTCATGCCAATATTGAAACGATAAACAGAGCTATTACCAATCATTCGCCACGGTTTTTTCCAATCACGGATAATCACCACGCTGTCTTTGTGCTGAGCTTGATAGGCAAAAAAGGCATCTATGTTATCAACAATAACAATGTCGATATCTAAAAATAAAGCCACACCTTTAAGACCATATAGTTCAGGTTTGAAAGTCGTGAGTTTTTTCCAACCACGCTCAGGCCCCGCAGGCAAATCCATCTCTGGAATAGGATGGCAAGTCACAGCAGGGTCGATACCGCTACTATCATCAGTGAGGCAGATCATTTGGAAGTCTAAGGTCAAATGGCGACTGACCATATTATAAAGACGGTTGACGTACTCAGCGCCGTATTTGTCACCCCATTTCATACAGATAACATAACGCTGCTCAGCAGTGCTGCTGCGTGCATGCGTGTGGTCTGTCGATGAGGTATTGGTTACGTCAGTTGCCATAATGCACTCATATTAATATAAATAAAAAATATTTAGGGCGTGTTCTCATTTTTAACATGGTGATGAAAATGAGATAAATTGTCGCCAAACAAGAAAGTAGCGCAGACAATATTGAGCTATTGACTGACTATTTGACGCTGTTTAGCAAAATTTAGCCATCTCTAATCCATATATAAGACGATCGATTGAACTGAGGACACGCCTTAGTAACGTCTAAGGATACAAAAGTCAGCCAATATTATCACAGCTAGGATTCACGATATCTCTAAACGTTTGGCTAATTGTAATGTCATTGTTCATGGCCAGCGCGCGTGATTGTATCATGAACGTTTTGATCGTTAGCCAGTTTGTTGTCAAGAATGAATTTGGCCAAAGTTTCTTCATCAACGTTGTAAGGATTCCCTAATGTGGGAATGTGTTTGAAACGTCGATAGCCCCACATATAGTGACTGCATTTTTCTTCAATCATCTGTTGCATGGCTTGGTTAAGTGCATAAGCGGCGGTCTCGGCATGACGATCATAAAGTGCTGGATCATCGAGCTTATAACAATAGATGTCAAATCCACGACCATCGTCACGGCGAATACAAGATAAGCCGACCAAGGCACATCTGGTTTTACTAGCAAGTTTAGAAGCAAGAGTACTGGTTAGCGTTTTAATACCAAAAAAGGGTACAACCACGCCGCCCGAAGGATCAGGAACATGATCGGGTAAGACGATACTAAAGCCCCCTTGTTTGAGGGTTTTAAATATGGCTTTGACGCCGCTACCATCGGTTGGTACTAAGGTTGCATTAAGTCTTGAACGCCCTTGTAACACAAAGTTGTTGGTAATGTCACCTTTAACAGGTTTGTACATAATGGTTGGGGAACCAAATTGATTGAGCCAAGCGTTCATCATCTCCCACGTACCAAGATGCGGCACGATAGCGAGCATGCCGTTGGAACTAGCAAGTCCTTCTAATAAAATGTCTTTATTATGAACGTCGCGAATCTGAGCGATACTCCACTCAGGTGGCATGGCCCAGCTTTTGATCGATTCAATACTGGTCAAACACTGGTGATAAATAATCTCTTTGGTTAACACTTGTTTTTGCACATCAGTCAGCTTAGGCGCAATTAACGCCATATTGATACTGACTGTACGCATGATACTCAAATTGGGTATCTTGATAATCACCCACGCAACAAAACGTGCCAGTATCTGCAAGACAGACAATGGCACGATTTTAAAAATGTGATACGGATTCATAACCATTCACACGGTGATGAATCACGTAATAAGTACTGAGAAAAATATCCGGACATCGTTAGACCATTTATTGCGCAGGTTTGTTGGTGTCAGCCTGTGCTTTTTCGCGCACACGGATACCAAGATCACGTAGCTGTTTGCTATCGACTTCAGCAGGTGCTTGAGTCAGTGGGCATTCAGCAGTTTTGGTTTTCGGGAAAGCGATAACATCACGGATAGAGTCTGCGCCTACCATGAGCATAATCAGACGATCCAAACCAAAGGCCAAGCCACCATGCGGCGGCGCACCGAATTTTAGGGCGTCAAGTAAGAAGCCAAACTTGTCTTGAGCTTCTTGCTCGCCGATACCTAAAGCATCAAGTACCGCTTGCTGCATATCAAAGGTATTGATACGTAAGCTACCACCGCCAACTTCTGTACCGTTCAATACCATATCATAAGCGATAGAAAGGGCAGATTCTGGGTTGTTTTTCAATTCATCAACAGAACCTTTAGGTTTAGTAAACGGGTGATGCATTGACGTCCAACGACCATCGTCAGTTTCTTCAAACATTGGGAAATCAGTGACCCAAAGTGGCGCCCACTGACAAGTAGTCATCTCAAGGTCTAGACCAATTTTTTGACGTAGTGCGCCGATTGCGTCATTGACGACACTGGCTTTATCCGCACCAAAGAAAATAATATCGTTGCTTTCTGCACCAGTACGCTCAATCAAGCTGACCAATACGTCATCAGTCATGTTCTTGATGATAGGAGACTGAAGACCAGATTCTTGGTCGACGCCGCTATTAATGTTGCTGGCGTCATTGACTTTGATATACGCCAAACCACGTGCACCATAAATGCTAACGAATTTGGTATAAGCATCGATTTGCTTACGGCTTAATGACGCGCCGCCCGGGATGCGTAGGGCAGCAACGCGACCTTTAGGATCGTTAGCAGGACCGGCAAATACTTTAAAATCAACGTCTTTCATTAAATCAGCAACGTCGATGAGTTTTAATGGAATACGTAAGTCAGGCTTGTCTGAGGCATAGTCACGCATAGCTTCTGCGTAAGTCATGCGTGGGAATTGCTCAAACTCAACATCCATCATGGTTTTGAATAAATGCTTAATCAAACCTTCGTTGATGTTCATGATTTCTTCTTCATTTAAGAAAGAAGTCTCAATATCCACTTGGGTAAATTCAGGCTGACGGTCAGCACGTAAGTCTTCGTCACGGAAACATTTAGCGATTTGATAATAACGATCAAAACCTGACACCATCAGCAACTGTTTAAATAGTTGTGGTGATTGTGGCAAGGCGAAAAAGTTACCTGGGCGTGTGCGTGATGGCACAAGGTAATCGCGCGCGCCTTCTGGCGTTGCACGAGTCAAGATAGGGGTTTCAACGTCTAAGAAACCATGGTCATCTAAGTAACGACGAATGGCTGACGTGGCTTTAGCACGGAAAACCATACGCTCTTGCATTTGCGGACGGCGCATATCAAGATAGCGGTATTTTAAACGCAAGTCTTCTGATACCGTGGTTTTTTCATCATTTAATGGGAAAGGCGGTGTTTCAGATTTCGCCAATACCTCAATTTCTTTGCCCAACAGCTCAATTTGACCACTGGTCATATTATTGTTTTCAGTACCCGCGTAGCGTTGACGTACGCGACCAGTGATTTTTAGCACATATTCAGGACGTACCGCATCAGCAGTAGCAAAGGCTTCTGGTGTATCAGGGTCAACGACGACCTGCAAGATACCCGCGCGGTCACGCATGTCTAAAAAAATCACGCCACCGTGATCGCGACGACGATGTACCCAGCCTACGATACTGATGGTTTGATCGATGAAGCTTTCGGTTACGGCTCCGCAATATTCGTCTCGATATTCGCTATGCGTCATAGTGCTTTGCGTCATAATATAATTATCCAGTTGTCAGCCCAATTCGAAATACAATAATGCAGCCATTGCTGTACGATTCAAGCTATCCGCTAAAAACGCACAAACACCGCGATTAAGACAAATGGTCATCACGTTGGCTACAGAAAATTTGATGTAAACGCATATTATGCCTAATCTGCCCTTGTTATACAACCAGTGGCGTCCAATCAAAGGGTAGGAAAGTATCAGTAATGGGCGTATTTATTCAGTAACATTTGCATTGGGTTAAATATTGTCATTTTGCTTGAAAATATCAGCCACTGTGCACATATCAGGCTCACTTATAAAATCTTATTAAAATTATTCTAATCATGTAAGGAATGCTACTCATGCTTTTTCACCCTGCTAAGAACCCTGTTGAGCTACAAGTTGTTCATCTAAATAAAAGCCAAGAACAACGCCGTGAAGACTTAATGGAGGCAACTCAAGGTAAAGCCGCGCTTAAGCAATTCAAAAAAGTAATGACTAAAAAAGCCAAGCAAGCATTGAAGGCAAAAAGCAAAAATAAGAAAAAAAACAGTGATAATAAATCACAAGTTTTCGTTCTCGACTTTGACGGTGATATCAAAGCCACGGCAGTCAAGCATTTACGCGAAGAAATCAGCACATTAATCAGCAGCGCAAATAAAGGCGATGAAGTCGTGGTACGTCTTGAATCAGGCGGCGGGTTGGTTCATGGTTATGGTTTGGCAGCAGCGCAATTGGCACGTCTAAAAGAGGCTGGTTTAAAACTAACGGTTTGTGTTGATAAAGTCGCGGCCAGTGGCGGTTATATGATGGCTTGTGTGGCAGATAACGTAGTGGCTGCGCCCTTTGCCATTATTGGCTCAATCGGTGTGGTATCACAGTTGCCAAACTTTCATAAATGGCTAAAAAATCATGACGTCGATTATGAGATGTTTACCGCTGGTGACTATAAACGTACTGTCACTATGTTTGGTGAAAATGACGCTGACGACCGTGCCAAATACCAAGAAGAGCTGGAGCAAACGCATGAGTTATTCAAACATTTCGTGAATACCTATCGTCCAGCATTGGATGTCGCAAAAGTAGCAACAGGCGAGCATTGGTATGGCGAAGATGCGCTAAAATTGAATTTAATTGACAGTTTGCAAACCTCAGACAGCTATATTTTAGAGCGTATGGAAGACAATGAAGTCTATGCGCTGCATTCACGTCAAAAGCCAACGCTGGCCGAAAAGTTGGGATTGTCACAAGCGGCAGAGGCCACCGTGAATATGGCGATTGATAAACTACCAGATGCGCTAGCACGCTTTGATTTTAATAGCCGTTTAAATATCCTAAAGTAATTTTCAATTTTCCAATCTAAATAGATGCATTGTTTGTATTTTGTAAAAGGCGTGTCCTAGCGGGTCGCGCCTTTTTGCTGTTTATTCATAAATGCTGTGTTATAAATGTGGCATACAGAACAGAGTATACGCACGTACACTATAAAATTAGCATTGGGCTTTTTATAAAAGCTTTATGTGAACGTGATGAAAATCATTAACCATCAGCAAGGAAAAGGATGCCAGCTATGTCTGAAAATACATTGATGTTTACTGCCACCGAACATGGTCAAACCATGCACGCCAAAGTCAAAGCATTTATCGAAACCCATATTGAGCCAATAGAAGCACAGTTTTGGGCGGATTGTCATGCGCAAAACCCAGACGGTAATTGGAAAAATTGGCAATGGCCAGAAAAGTACGAGAGCCTACGTAAACAAGCACGCGAAGCCGGTCTATGGAATTTATTTTTGCCAGATGACACGCTAGGGGCAGGGCTGTCGGTGACCGATTATGCACCGATTGCCGAGCTCACTGGACGCAGTTTATTAGCGCCTTATGTGTTTAACTGTAATGCCCCTGATAGCGGCAATATGGAGCTGTTATGGCGCTATGGTTCTGAGGAGCAGCAAGACAAATGGCTCACACCAATCTTAGAAGGTAGAACGCGTTCGGTATTTTGTATGACTGAGCCTGATGTCGCCTCCAGTGATGCGACCAATATGCAAGCGACAGCTGTGGTTGATGGCGATGAGATTATTATCAATGGCAGTAAATGGTGGTCATCGGGTCTGGGTGACCCTGCGGTCGATATTTTGATTGTAATGGCGTACACGCCTGATGAGAATAAAGACCGTCATCATCAACATTCGATGGTATTGGTCCCAGCAAAGACAGCGGGTGTCAACATCGAGCGTATGCTCAAAGTCTTTGGCGATTATGATGCGCCGCATGGCCATGGTGAAGTCAGCTTTGATAACGTACGTGTGCCCGTCAGTCACTTTATCGGTGGTGCAGGTATGGGCTTTGAGATTGCACAAGGTCGCCTAGGACCAGGTCGTATTCACCATTGCATGCGTTGTATTGGCGCTGCCGAAAAGTCGATAGAGCTGGCTGTTAAGCGCGGCATGCAGCGTACCGCTTTTGGTAAGCCATTATTACAACTGGGTGGTAACTTTGAGCGTATCGCTGAGGCACGTATTAAGGTTGACCAAGCGCGTTTATTGACACTATATGCAGCGCAAAAAATGGATGCGCAAGGCACAAAAGCAGCATTGACTGAAATCTCAGCTATCAAAGTGGTTGCGCCAACCGTGCTACAAGAAGTGGTTGATATGGCGATTCAGATTCATGGTGGCATGGGCGTTTGCCAAGATACGATGCTACCTGCATTCTTTGCCCAAGCTCGAGCATTGCGCTTAGCCGATGGTCCTGATGAAGTGCATAAAACCATGATTGCTAAGTTAGAATTAAAGCGTCAGGGTTTTATTCGTCCTTCTAAATCTGCTAAATCCTAAGTTTAGTTATTCATAAACTTATAGAAACTGATTTAAATAACCATCTGCTTAACTTAATTTCTCATTGAAATTCACTATTACACCGTTAATAGTGAATTTTCATCCCTATACTCACTGATAAAACATATTTGACCACACGATAAGGAATGTCTTATGGCAACTGCTAATCAAAGCAACACTACCGTCAAAGAAGTAGCTAATAAAATCTTAGATAAAGGCGGCGAGGTTCGTGAGGGCGAAGAGCTTGATGCCAAAGCGGTCAGCTCATGGCTACGTGCTCAAGGCGTCGATATAGAAGGCGAGCCTACCGTTACTCAATTTTCAGGTGGTGCATCAAACTGGACCTATCGTTTGCAATATGAAGGCGAAGGTAAAAGTAAAAGCCAAGATTTAATTTTACGCCGTCCACCAAAAGGCACCAAAGCAAAATCAGCACACGACATGGTGCGCGAATATACGGTTCAAAAATCCTTAAAAGATGCTTATCCTTATGTGCCTAAAATGGTCGCGCTATGTACGTATGAGTCCGTCATCGGTGCAGACTTTTATGTCATGGAGCGTATGGAAGGTATCATTCCTCGTGCCAATTTGCCAAAAGGCATCGATTTAAATGAAGAGCAAACGCGTGCATTATGTACCAATGTTATTGATGCTTTGATTGAATTGCATCAAGTCGATTATAAAGCGCATCCTGACTTGGTCAATTTAGGTCGCGGCGAAGGGTACTGTGAGCGCCAAGTTGCAGGTTGGGACAAGCGTTATGTCAAAGCCAAAACACCTAACGTCCCAAGTTTTGCCTTAGTACGTCAATGGCTTGGTAAGCATACGCCTGCTGACAGTAAGACTTGTCTCATTCATAACGATTGGCGCTTTGATAATGTGATTTTGGATGCAGCAGATCCGACCAAGGTGATCGGCGTACTCGACTGGGAAATGGCGACCTTGGGCGATCCTTTGATGGATTTGGGCAGCGCATTGGCGTATTGGATTGAAGAAGATGACAACATCATTATGCAGCAGTCACGCCGTCAGCCCACCCATTTAAAAGGCATGATGACTCGCGATGAGGTGGTTGCTTATTATCTTGAGCAGACAGGTCTAGAGATAGACAACTGGACGTTTTATGAAGTGTTCGGGTTATTCCGTCTAGCGGGTATCGTTCAACAAATTTATTATCGCTACTATCATAAACAAACGACCAATCCAGCCTTTAAAAATTTCTGGATTATTGTGCACGTATTACATGCCAAATGTCTTAAACTGATTGCTCAATATGAAGGTGAGATTTTGTTTACTAGCCGAGTACAGCCACATCTACAGGATATGGGTGTTGATGCTGCGATGATTGAGCAGTTGCCAAGTCCTATACAGACTGTGATTAAAGGTATCTTACCAAAGAGCTATTTTGGACAAAGCGCACCTAAAGCTGAAGAGTAAGCAGCTTAAAAATTAAAAATCTAGGGCTTTTAAAAATTATAAGAGTGCGATTAATAAGGCAATATTTTATGACAACCATACTTTTGGCCCGTCATGGTCAAGCGTCATTTGGACAAGAGAATTACGATCAACTCTCAGAGCTGGGTGGCAAGCAAGCGCAGATGCTAGGTCAGCATTACGCGACGACTCAGCGTCGAATCGATGCGATTTTTACTGGTAGTTTGGTTAGACAGCAAGACTCTGCACATCATTTTTGGCAGCGTTATCAGTCATTTGTTGATAGCGATATCTCTAGTAAGCCTGCGATCGATATAAGTGCGCCGGATAGCTATGTACTGCCACAATTTGATGAATTTAATCATAAAGACGTGTTTATAAAGTCTAATCCTGCTTTTATGAGTAAAGGTGCTATTGCGGCTGAGATTGCGCAAGCAGAAGTGCCGTCTATGCGTTTAGCGGAGCTGTTTGATGCCGCAATGCAGCGCTGGCATGCAGGTGACAATGACAGTGATTATATTGAGAGCTGGTCACAATTTAATGAGCGGGCAAAACAAGCGCTTGAGCAAGTGCGTTTGCAAGTGGCTAATCTGAATTTAGAGCGTGATAGTACGGTGCTGGTGTTTACTTCGGGCGGCATTATTTCGGCTATTACCGCGCAGTTATTACAACAAGGCAGTCAGACTGCGTATCAAATTAATAAAAACTTGGTTAATACGGGCGTGACGTCTATTACTTTAAAAGCGCAGAGTACACGGCTATTGTCTTTAAATGAATACAGTCACTTATTTGCTGATGGCAAACGCTTCTTGACGTGGCGATAACATAGCATGTGATGGCGGTAAGACATCAAGGTCATAATTAAGCAATGATTAACATCAGGATAAAATGGCTATTCTAAACACGTAGCCGGTTTTTATGTTATTAAAATCGGCTATGATAATTGTTGAGTACTTTTTGTGTATTTTTATGACAGACAAGCCGCACTTATCAATTTGCGATATTATAGACTGTCAACTTCATATAATATGGATGTAAACAGGACGTTCTATGCAAAATAAATTGATCAATTTAGTCACTAAAAGCGCCAAACAAAGTAAAAATCAGCTATTTAGCGCGATTCAGCCCGCACGATACCTAAAAGGTTTAAGTAAACAGCAGATTGGTCGTGGTAAAACAGTATTAATCACGGGTGCCAGCTCAGGACTGGGCGAAGGCATGGCAAGATTGTTTGCCAAGCTTGGCTATAATTTGGCGATTTGCGCGCGTCGTACCGACCGTCTAGAAAGTCTACAAGCAGAGCTGATGGCAGCGTATCCTGATATTCGTGTTGAATATCGAGCATTAGATGTCAGTGACTATGATGCCATATTCGATGTATTTGATGCGTTCGCAACTGACTTTGGTCATATCGATCGTGTGGTGGTCAATGCGGGCGTCGGGGATAGTCGCCGTATTGGTAAAGGGCGCTTCGATACCAACCGCCGCACCGTTGAGATTAACTTTGTCTCTGCGCTCGCGCAATGTGAAGCGGCGATGAATATATTCCGCGCACAAAACAGCGGTCATCTGGTGGTGATATCAAGCATGTCAGCAATGCGTGGACTGCCTAAGCATTTGACCGCTTATGGCGCAAGTAAGGCGGGTCTGGCTCATCTGGCAGAAGGCATTCGTGCTGATATGTTATTAACCAAATTGCCCATTAAAGTCTCGACCATTTATCCAGGTTATATCCGTACTGAAATTAATGAAAATGCCAAACCACTACCGTTTGAAGTGGATGCAGATACGGGCACCAAATCCATCGTTGCAGCGATTGAGGCTGGAGTCGATGAAGCTTGTGTACCAAGTCTACCGTGGTCTATCGTCGGTCAAGCAATGAAGCATTTGCCATTGCAAGTGGTCAATAAAGTCAATTAGTAACTAGTTGACTTTATTGCTTTGGCATCAACAGCAATGAAGTCAAAAAGAAGACAATAAAAAACCCTCAACCTTAATGCTGAGGGTTTTTTATTGTCTTCTTTTTAAAAATCTAAAATCTATGCACTACAGGGTTTGAGGATTATCCGACATATGCTTTTCACGTAGCTTTTGACGCAATATTTTACCCACATTACTCTTTGGCAACTCGCTCACGAATTCGATATGACGTGGGCATTTATAACCAGTCAAATTGTCCAAAGCAAACTCTTTAATATCACTCTTGGTAACATTGTTATCAGCAGGGACAATATAAATTTTGACTGCTTCGCCTTGGTGGTCATCAGGAATACCGATCACTGCGCAATCAATGATGCCTTTATAATCTAGCATGACTGACTCGATTTCATTTGGGAAGACATTAAAGCCTGAAACCAAAATCATATCTTTTTTACGATCAAGTAAAGTGATATAGCCCTGTTCATCCATACTGATGATATCGCCAGTACGGAAGTAACCATCGCTGGTAAAGTCATTGCTATTGTCTTTATTAAAATAGCCTGAAGTGATGTTTGGGCCTTTAATACACATCTCGCCAGCTTGATGTAAGCCGACACGATTACCTTCATCATCAACGACAATGATATCTACACTAGGGACTGGTATACCAATCGTACCGTTAAACTTGCGATCAGTGATGACGTTAGCGGTACCAGCTGCAACCCCTTCAGTCATACCCCAACCTTCGACCATCGGGCAACCAGTAACTTCTAACCAGCGCGCCGCTGTTTGTTCAGTTGCTGCCATACCACCTGCTTGTGAGATGCGCAGTGAGCTAAAGTCCAAATCTTTAAAGGTTGGTTGGTCAAGCAAGCCTTTAAACAAAGTATTCACCGCTGGCAATATATGGAACGGCTGTTTTGACAGCGTTTTAACAAAGCCTGGCATATCGCGTGGGTTAGGAATCAAGATAAAGGTGTAACCTGAGCGCATGCCTAACAGAGTCAGCATAAAGGCAAAAATATGATAAAGCGGTAACGCCATGACCATATTGATATAGACCTCATTAATATCTGAGGTGATAGGGCGGTACCAAGCTTCTGACTGCATCGCAGCGGCGACAACGTTACGCTGAGTCAAAACAGCGCCTTTCGACAAACCAGTCGTTCCACCAGTATATTGCAAAATTGCTTTTTGTTGTAATGTGGTTTTTGGGGCTTGGATAGGCAAATTTTTGCCTTTCTTCAGCACATCAGGAAACTTGGTCACATCGTATTTAGGGTCATTTAGGTTGTATTTAGGCACTAAGCGTTTGACCTGACGGATAACCGTATTGACCAAAATACCCTTTAGTCCCATCATATCGCCCATTTTCGAGAGGACAATACGTTTGATGTCGGTTTCTTCAATAACTTGTTCAAGTGCTTGAGCAAAGTTATCAACCACAAAAATAACCTGAGCACCAGAATCATTTAATTGATGGCGCAGCTCACGACCGGTATACAGTGGGTTAACTGGGGTACACACGTAGCCCGCTCGCAAAATACCAATCATCGTTGGCAAATATTGCGGCACGTTTGGCATCATGAGTGCAACCACACTGCCTTTAGGAATGCCTTGCGCTTGTAACCATGCAGCAACGGCAAGTGAGGCTTTATCCACATCACCATAAGTATGAGTGACACCCATACAAATAGTCATAGGATGCATACGAAAACGATTGAAACATTCCTCATACAGCTCTATGAGGCTCTCATATTGATCAGGATTAATGGTCTTGGGTACGTTTTCTGGATATTGCGCCAGCCAAGGCTTATCTACTGTCATACTTAGCGTCCTTAAATGTTGTGATACGTTAAGGTTCTATAAAAGAGTAGTCACATCCTTGTCAACAATATAAATCATCGCCTTAAGAGCAATGGATTGTCGCGTGCTATCCTATCGATTCACAGACTGCTAAAATACGGTGACCTCTATATAAATTATTTAACTACAAGCTCATTTCACTATAAAAAGCAGTGGTCTAAATACAGTAAACAGCTGGTTACTATTATCCTTACTAAGAAAAGCACCACTTGCTCATAAACTGATCTGAATTGAACGACTATCGACTCACACTAATAAAAAATAGCGTGACTTATTTTGGCAACACATTAACATAACTACAATTGATATTGTTATTTTTATACAAGAACTTGATAGTTTATAATTAAGTTTGATAAAGCAAAAAATATATGTTGTAACAGCATAGAGGATAAGCGGTTAGCAACAAGGTGCGAACGGCATTTTCCTTGGAAATTTGTGAATCATTATACGAATCATCTATTTTGTAAAAAAAGTTGTTAGGTAAAAGCATTAACATTATAGTTACAAAGGAATAATTTTCTGTATAAGAATGATAGATTCACATAAAAAAAGCGCTCTACATATGATGTAAAACGCTTTTTGATAATGATTTCTTTATTTACAATTGTGGGTTGTCCGACATATGCTTTTCACGCAGTTTTTGACGTAATACTTTACCCACATTACTCTTTGGCAACTCGCTGACAAATTCGATATGACGTGGGCATTTATAGCCAGTCATATTGTCCAATGCAAATTCTTTAATGACGTCCTTGGTGACATTGTTATCGGCAGGGACGATATAAATTTTGACCGCTTCACCTTGATGCTCATCGGGAATACCAATCACCGCACAATCAATAATACCATCACAATCTAGCATCACTGATTCAACCTCATTTGGGAAGACATTAAAGCCTGAAACCAAAATCATGTCTTTTTTACGGTCTAATAATCTAAAGTATCCTTTTTCATCCATGCTGACGATATCGCCAGTGCGAAAGTAGCCATCTGCCGTAAAGTCATCACTACTGTCTCTGTTAAGATAACCTGAGGTTACGTTAGGACCTTTGACACACATCTCACCAGCTTCGTTTACACCAACGCGATTGCCTTCATCATCGATGACAATGACATCGACACTAGAGACAGGCACACCAATCGTACCGTTGAACTTGCGATCAGTGATGACGTTAGCGGTACCTACAGCGACCCCTTCTGTCATACCCCAACCCTCAATCATGGCGCAACCAGTGACTTCTAACCAGCGAGCAGCTGTCTGCTCAGTTGCTGCCATACCACCTGCTTGCGAGATACGTAATGAGCTAAAATCTAACTCTTTAAAGTTTGGATGATCAAGTAAGCCTTTAAACAAGGTATTAACCGCTGGCAATATATGGAACGGCTGTTTTGATAAGGTTTTAATGAATCCTGGTATATCACGTGGATTAGGTATCAAGATAAAGGTGTAGCCTGAGCGCATGCCGAGTAAACTGAGCATAAAGGCAAAAATATGATAGAGCGGTAACGCCATGACCATATTGATATAGACCTCATTAATCTCTGACGTAATCGGTTTGGTCCATGCTTCTGATTGCATCGCAGCCGCGACGATATTGCGCTGCGTTAAGATAGCCCCTTTAGATAGTCCTGTTGTGCCACCTGTATACTGTAAAAATGCTTTTTGATCTAATTGCATTTTTGGTTTGTGGAACGGCAGGCTTTTGCCTTTCTTCAGCACATCAGGAAACTTGGTCACTTCGTGCTTAGGGTCATTCAACTTGTACTTAGGCACTAAGCGTTTGACCTGACGAATGATGGTATTCACCAAGATACCTTTTAGCCCCATCATGTCGCCCATTTTTGATAGGACAATACGCTTAATATTGGTCTCATCAATGACTTGTTCGAGTGCTTGAGCAAAGTTATCAACCACAAAAATAACCTGAGCGCCAGAATCATTTAATTGATGGCGTAATTCACGACCAGTGTAAAGTGGATTAACTGGGGTACACACATAACCCGCCCGCAAAATACCAATCATCGTTGGCAGATATTGCGGCACGTTTGGCATCATGAGAGCAATCACACTGCCTTGAGGCAGACCCTGCGCCTGCAACCATGCAGCAACGGCAAGTGAAGCTTTATCAACATCATCGTAGGTATGGGTCACGCCCATACAGATACTCATAGGGTGCAGACGAAAGCGCTCAAAGCATTCTTCGTACAGCTCCATGATGCTGCTATATCTATCGGGGTTGATAGTTTTTGGTACACCATTAGGATAATGGGCAAGCCAAGGTTTATTCGGCGTCATAGTCAGCGTCCTTGAAGTTTAAAATAGGGTGAATTCTGTCGTAAAGCAGTCATATCCGTGTCAATAAAACACATCAGCGCTGACGTAAACCGTTTGCCGCTGAGCGTGATAATATCCTTATCTATTGACTGGCTGCTAGGTTTTATTGCTATCGTTCAATTGACTTAATCATTATTAAAGGATAATGAAGTCAATTGAACGAACAGATCGCTTAATCATAAAAGCATTTTTGCTCTCAAATAAGCTCTACCTGTTATCTAACACTAAGGTATCAGAAAATAACGATACATTTAAGCAATACAGTAGCATGAATATCATCAAATACTATACTAGTATGAAATACTGAGCAGTGCATAAATAAAGCTGAAAAATATGATTTTTATGGAATTTCACGTGATTAGATAGATGCGCTGTTTGTCACTTAAGATACGCTATTCGCCGCTTAATAAGTATAGAAATGAATGAGTTAAGAAAAAATTTATCATAGCCAACATCAATATATCAACTAGAGATTTGTCAGCACTCCAACTGAATGTAGTTATGCTCAATTATTAAGGTAATATCAGCTGCTTGTTTTTATTAAAAAAGCGTCGATAAATGAGTAAAGCGCTGATCGTACAGCCGAGCGTACTGCTCACACATATCAAAAACATAGTGACTATCTGATAGCGAATCGCTTGAGTGGGGTCAGCGCCAGCCAATATTTGACCTGTCATCATCCCGGGCAAGCTAACGATACCGACGACTAGCATAGAGTTCAGCGTCGGAGTCATGCCATTGACAATGGCGGCGCGTATTGGCTCATGCACTGCTTCAAATGGGCGAGCAGATAGGCTGAGCATCATCTCTATACGTCCTTGCTGCTCATGAAAGGATTCAATCAACTGGTTGCTGGTCAATGAGATAGCGGTGAGCGAATTGCCCAATATTAGCCCCAATATAGGAATAACGAATTGCGGTGTGTACCAAGGCTGTACCTTTAAAATAATCATGATGGCTATCGCAGTGACTAATATAGCCGAAGCGCTTACTGCCAGCAAAGTGTCAGTTAACAAACCTTTATAGCTACGTTTGACGCGATTTTTGGCAGCAGCGCCTGCAATCAAGGTCATGATGGTCAAAATTAACAGGACTTCATACCACTGTTCACGAGCAAAAATCCATGCCAATATCAAACCGATAAAACTAAGCTGGAGCACCGTGCGGATAGCCGCGATTAACAGCGTTTTGGTCAGCTGTAAGCGTAGCCGCCAAGAGATAATAAGAACGATGATAATTAAGCTGCTGGCAAGGGCAATATCACCGTAAGTTAAAAATACTTGTATATCATCTGTACCGCTCATAGTGGCTCATTATATAAACTGACGAATATAAGATAGACGTTAATGCGAATTTGTTAGAAAAAGTCATCTTAAAGAGTGACATGACAGGATTAGCTCAACGTTAGAATATCTCAGTTAATACCCCTGCTTGCATCTGCCAATGCTGATCGGCTAACGGCATGATGTCTTTTGTATCGTGAGTTACCCACAGTAATGTACGCTGACTATCTGCCTGTAACCAGTTCATGAGTAGATTGACGAGCTGGGCTGATGTGTCACTGTCTAGGGCCGCGGTAGGCTCATCTAGTAATAACACCCGTGGGTTCAATTGTAAGAGGCGTAACGTGTTGACCAGTTGCCGCTCGCCGCCCGATAGATGATAGATTTCTTGCTGTAAAAAATCAGCGCTGCGTTGCAAGTGCCCAAGCTGTGCGATATGCCAGTCGATATCAAACCTGCGATGCTGATGCGCTTGTAGCTGATAAGGCATTTGCAAGTTCTCAAGCACACTGCCTTCTAATAATTGTGGGTGCTGGGCGAGTAGGGCAACGTGCGTGCGCCACTGTATCGGTGCAGTATCATGGATACTACAATAAGCACTACTGGTTGATTGGTCATCAGAGCGCAAACGAACATTGCCACCGCTCATGGGCAGTAGTCCAGCCAATACCCGTAATAATACCGATTTACCACTACCAGAAGCGCCTGTTAACACGGTTACTTGACCTGCTAACAGCTTGCCTGTGGCGCCATCGATTAATAATCGTTGATGAGCAGGTATGATTGGCTGAGAGACAGTGTTTGGTCTTAGTTTGCTGATCCATCTTTGACAAATGGTAGATAGCGCAGATGTTGTGGCTTCTGTGGCTTCCATATTTTTGTTATTAATACTTTTATCGTCAACCTTATTCTCATTATAGGCAGGTATGCTGGCTGTACGTTTACTGTGTACTTGAATATTCTCGAATATCAGTATCGGTTTATTATTATGAAGATGCATAAGTCATTATCACTAATTATTCAGCCACTAAGTATCCAACCATTAAGCATTCAACTGCTCGTGGATCGCTTGCTCAATGGCATCGCGTAAATGCTTTGGAACACGAATAGGGCGCATGGGCGTGGCACTAGCAACCGCAGTATCTGCCTTACTATTGGATAGCGGTTTGGTTTTGACTTGGTTTTGCACACAAGCAATGATGATTTTGCCACTACTTAATAAGCTGCTAGCATTGGCATTGCTATTAGCATGATCAAGAGAAAGGCTGTCTGGACTGTGACGATAAATGCTCTGGTAAAAGATAATGCTGGCAGGTTTTAACTCGACTTTATCGATGCGCACACTGATGACTTCATCTAACAGAATGGCTTTTTTGTATTGCAAGTCTGCTTGACTGACGACAAAATGTTGGATTTCTCCATCGTCAGTCTGCAAAAAATATCCATTTAAATTCAGTTCCCCAAACCAATCACGGCGGCAGTTTTCAAAAAACACCAAATGATTGGCATGGTAGACTATACCGCCTGCATCAGTATGGTTAATATAGACGTTATAATTTTTGGTAAACAATGGCGCACATTCGCCATCTACACTTGCCACTGTGTTTGTATTTTTGCTGTTATTTTTTATCATAAAGATGCTCGGTCATTGTTTTAGTAAATATTGCTCGATGTTCATGATTCGATGGCCAAAATTTGATAGTAGCCATATTAACCACAACTACTCTAGCTTAAGATATCAGGGCGCGCAACAGTTAGGTCGGTCGACGTCTGTTATGATAGTGGATTATGCATTTTCATGGCCCATTTCTTTATATTAGCACCGTATTTTCATCAATTAATATAGGATAATTTATGACCCGTTTTGTCAGTTTTAATATCAATGGTATTCGCGCTCGTCAACATCAGCTTGAGGCCGTGCGAGAAGTGATCGATCCTGATGTGATGGGTCTACAGGAAACCAAAGTACATGATGAGCAATTCCCCCTAGAGAACATAGAGAGTCTGGGCTATCACGTAGAGTACTTTGGTCAAAAAGCCCATTATGGTGTGGCGCTACTATCCAAGGTTGCACCTATATTTGTGCAAAAGGGTTTTCCTGGTGAAGATGTCGAGGCACAGAAGCGTTTTATTCATGCCCGTTATGAATTTGACGGTCGTGAAATTGATGTGCTCAATGGTTATTTTCCACAAGGAGAGAGCCAAGACCATCCGACCAAATTCCCGATGAAGCGGGCTTATTATGCAGATTTGATGGCATATATCGATACCCTAAAAGCAGAAGGTCGCTCGCTCATAATCATGGGTGATATGAATATTGCCCCAGAAGATACTGATATTGGCATCGGCGACGTCAATGCTAAGCGCTGGTTGAAAAATAGAAAGACCTCATTTTTACCAGAAGAACGTGAGTGGTATGCGGCGCTGATGTCACGCGAGCTGACAGATACCTATCGCTTACATTATCCAGAAAGCACAGAGCTATATAGCTGGTTTGATTATCGCAGTCGTGGGTTCAATGATGAGCCGAAACGTGGCTTGCGTATCGATCATATTTTGTGCAGCTCGGATCTTGTTGAAGCCTGTGTTGATGCTGGGATTAGTTATGAGCTACGGGCGATGGAAAAACCGTCTGATCATGCGCCAATTTGGTCGGCATTTGATTTAAAAAAACGGTAATATTTATATAGGTCGCGTTTGATACTTCACCAGCAGTAGCGTCATTGTTGAAGGCTCAACGCACCTCAGTGTTTATCGCATCATCCGTTATAAATAACGATAAAAATTTTACAATAAGGATTGAACCATGGCAGTCGGAAATGTTGCAGTACCTGATATTATTTATCCTATCGAAGGAATCAAGCTAAGCGCCACTGCCGCAGGCGTACGCTATAAAGACCGAGATGATTTAGTAGTGATTGAGATCGCTGATACCGCGACCACTGCGGTTGTGACCACCAAAAACACCTTTTGTGCAGCACCTGTACGGGTGTTGCGTGAGCATTTTGCCAAGGCCAGTCCGCGTTATTTGGTCACTAACACAGGTAATGCTAATGCTGGGACGGGTGCTGATGGCAAACGTCGCGCCGTTGATATTTGTGCAGCCCTAGCGAGTAAGGCTGGCGTGGATAGTAATGCAATATTGCCATTCTCGACGGGTGTCATTGGTGAGCCATTAAATAGCGATGCGATCATCGCAGGCTTAGATAATGCACTTGCCAATTTGGGGGCTGATAATTGGCTTGCCGCGGCGAATGGTATTCGCACCACAGATACGATTCCGAAGCTCGCTAGCCAAAAAATCGACGTGGCGGGTGTTAGCTATCATGTGACAGGTATGTCGAAAGGCTCAGGTATGATACGCCCTAATATGGCAACTATGCTGGGTTATGTGGCGACCGATGCTAATATCGCTGCTGACCTATTACAGGAGATGCTAAGTGCCATCAACGAACAATCTTTTAACCGCATCACTGTTGATGGCGACACTTCAACCAATGATTGCTGTGTGTTGATCGCCACAGGTGCTGCCAGCTCAGATATCATTGACAGCCAAGAGCATCCGCATTATCAGGCTATATTTGCGGCTTTGACCGAGGTATTTGTCCGTCTGGCGCAATTAATCGTACGTGATGGCGAGGGTGCTACCAAGTTTATGACTGTCAACGTCACTGGTGGTAAGACGACGCAAGAGTGCTGCGATGTGGCATATGCGGTCGCGCATTCACCGTTGGTCAAAACCGCGTTCTTCGCTAGCGATGCCAATTGGGGTCGTATCTTAGCAGCAGTGGGTTATGCGGGTATCGAAGACTTGGATACGGAACAGGTGGATGTCTATCTAGACGAAGTCATGATTTGCCAGAATGGTGGCGTCGCGCCTAGCTATACAGAAGAAGCGGGCAAAGCAGTCATGAGTCGCCCCGAGATTACCATTCATATTGACCTTGTTCGCGGCGATGCTAGCGATACGGTTTATACTTGTGATTTGTCCTATGACTACGTCAAGATTAATGCCGATTACCGTAGCTAAGGGTTATCACTGTCAGCTAAGTAAAATACTGTTTAACGAATAACTGAGCCAGAGTGACTATCACTCTGGCTTTTTGATGTGTAAATTTTGCTCAGTATCAATTTACTCTACTATTCAATACGCGTGATTAACATCAGTTGCAAAAGCTGACGTTACTTTACAAAGCAGTTATAGAGCAGAAGACGAGTTGCGCTCTATACTGACCTCAGTAAACAAACAATAGACGACATTATTGAGACGTAATAGGTTTATTCGGTAAAGCTAAATGAAGTGAATACTCTTGCTCGGCTCAATATTGACAGTAGTATTACACCCATCGCAAAAATTGACTGATATTTTTAAATATATATTTACCAGCATGATGTGTCCAAAACAATAATCTCAAACCATTAATAATGTATTTATAACAATTAACTGAGGATTTAATAATGAAAAAATTAGTACTTGCAGCAGTAATGACCGCCTTTGCCCTGTCAGGTTGCTCTACCATGGGTATGGATAACGAACGTACGATGGTTGTCGATGGGCAACCTATGAATGTTAAAGTGGTTAACATTCCAAGTTTTGAGATAGAAGTAGCACCACTGAAAGCTGTCTGTGAGCTGTCAACAGCTGAGGGTACTAAAGTTGAAGCAGAATGCCTACAGTATCGTCAGACTTATCAAAAAAACTACACACCTTTAAACGGCAATATTCAGGGCTTTACTTATGAGCCAAACTATCGTTATGTTCTAGACGTTCGCCAAGAAGTCATGATGGATGAAAATACTAACATGGCTAAGCCAGTTTGGATTCTAAACGAAGTGGTTTCAAAAACAGCTGAGTAATGAATCATTGAGCATGTCTAGTTAACGAGTATATTTAACCAAAATAAAAAAGACCTCTAATTCTATATTAGGGGTCTTTTTTTATTTCAGCAAATACTTGGGAATGTGATGTCAGGATAAGCTATATTAAACAATCGTTATGTTAGCACTGACTATATTTTACACTGACGCCATGAGTGGCAGTAGGGATGCGATTGTCTGCATAAACGGCAAGACCGCCTCGTGAGGTTTCTTTGTATTTATCTAGCATATCCGCACCAGTGACTTTCATGGTTTCAATCACTTTATCTAAAGAGACAAAGTGCTGTCCATTACCACGGCAAGCAAGTCGCGCCGCATTGACAGCTTTAACTGCGCCCATGGCATTGCGCTCGATACAAGGCACTTGCACTAGACCGCCTACAGGGTCGCATGTCAGACCTAAGTTATGTTCGATACCAATTTCGGCCGCGTTAAGGCATTTAGCTGGATCACCGCCTAAGATTTCTGCCAATGCAGAAGCTGCCATGGCACAAGCAGAACCAACTTCACCTTGGCAACCAACTTCAGCACCAGAGATGGAGGCATTTTGTTTGATTAAGCTGCCAATAGCGGTCGCATTTAACAAAAACTTGCGTGCACCATCTTGGCTATAGCTTGATAAAAAGTCGCGATAATAATGCATCACCGCAGGAATAATACCTGCTGCACCGTTGGTGGGGGCAGTGACGACATTTCCGCCATTGGCATTTTCTTCATTGACCGCCAAGGCATATAAATCAATCCAGTCCATGGCAGCGAGTTTGTCATTTTTGGTAATGGGTTGGTTTTTCTCGGCGCACAGCTGTAGATGTAATGCTTGGGCACGGCGTTTTACATCCAAGCCACCAGGCAATATGCCACTGTTTTGACAGCCTCGTGTCACGCAGTCCTGCATTGACTCCCAAATAGAGTCTAAGTAAGCAAAAACTTCTGATTGATTGCGGTAATGACATTCATTCGCTAGCACCAATTCACTCACGTTTAAGTGGTGTTGACGACATTGCTCCAGCAATTCTGCGGCGCTGTTAAAGGGGTACGGAATGGCGTCAATGGTCGGCGTGGCGTTATCTTCATCCGGATTGGTGGCATCTTCTTCATTGATAACAAAGCCGCCACCTACCGAATAATAGGTTTGTTGATAATGACTGCCGTCGGTCAATAATGCACGGATAGTCAAGGCATTAGGATGGTAGGGCAAAACAGTTTCGTCATACCAATGAATATCGCGCTCTGTCTCAAAGGCAATAACATGCGTGCCTGCTATATTGAGCTGTTTGTCCGAAAAAATCGGTGACAAATATTGACTGGTCAAACGGGTATCGATCGTACTAGGAGCATGCCCAAGCAGCCCTAACAATATAGCAGTATCGGTTGCATGCCCTTTGCCTGTGGCTGCCAAAGAGCCATAAAGCTCAATTTCAACGCCTGTAATAGCCGTCAGCTCTGTTTGCTTGGTTAATGAGCCCAAAAAAAGATTGGCGGCGACCATGGGTCCTACCGTGTGTGAGCTTGATGGGCCAATACCAATTTTAAATAAATCAAAAACACTAATCATAATAACTTACCAAGTTTTTTAAGTGCACTAACATGTTGTATAGCTGCTTTAGGCACTTTCATTGAGAATATAACAGGCAGCTCTCGCTTATAGCACCGACAAAGGTGTAGAGGAAGCACCGCCCATGGAAGTATTAACGCAAAAGAGGAAAAATGGTGATTGAATAATAACTTTTATTTGTTTTGAAACTCCGCTATCATGCTCGGAGCTAATGGCTATGTAACATCCTGTAAGTTGATTGTCGCTGCAGAGTACACTGAGTCATAAGCGACCATAACCATTTTTTAGTTAAACATATCCGACCACATACATCTACCAAAACATGGTCATCATACCAAATAATACTTTTGGTTTGCCATATTGCAACATAAATGAATGAATCAGGGCGACATATTATAAATGAAAAGATGCGGATTTTACTCGTTATCGTAATTTCTAGCCACATATTCTCGCCGATTGATGCCCTGATTTAACGCAATTTTTATTTTTCATTTACTGTTGTCTATTATTTTAGCCCAGTTTACATAGGACAAGCGTGTATGCCCTCTCAAAAAGACCCTTCCTCGCCTTTAGAAAACAGCGCTCAAGCACCATCTGCTGAACCTGGATTAGAGGCTGCGGCGATCAGTCCTCCGTACAATCTAGACTTTGAAAATGGACGCTGGTTTCCGACATGGCGTCCTTATCAAGGCGATTTAGATCGTGATCCAGTCGGTATCAATGAATATTTGCCACCGTCAAAAAGCGTGCTATTAGGTGTACAGCATACTTTTGCGATGTTTGGTGCGACCGTGCTTGCGCCGCTGTTAATGGGCTTTGATCCCAACTTAGCCATTTTGATGTCAGGTATCTGTACGGTGATGTTTTTTCTGATCACTGGTGGGCGCATGCCGAGCTATTTGGGCTCAAGTTTTGCTTTCATTGGTCCCGTTATCGCTGTGACAGCTTATGCAGGCGCAGGGTTCAATGGTAATTTGAATGTCGCTTTGGGCGGCATCATGGCTTGCGGTATCATTTATGCGTTAATTGGGCTGCTGGTGATGAAAACGGGTACTGGCTGGATTGAGCGTTTGATGCCGCCTATCGTTACTGGTGCTATTGTGATGATTATTGGTCTCAACTTAGCGCCAGTGACCATTCAAGGAGTGTCTGCCAATCAGTTTGATGCTTGGATGGCTACCTTGACCGTATTACTTATCAGTGGTGTGGCTGTCTTTACACGTGGTATGCTGCGTCGTCTGCTATTACTGGTTGGTTTAATATTATCCTATTTTGCCTATTTTATCATGACCAACGTCATGGGTTTTGGTACGGCGATTGACTTTAGTGGTGTGGCAGCTGCTTCGTGGTTTGGCTTACCTAGTATCCATACGCCTCGCTTTGAGATGAGTGCTATTATTCTGATTGCGCCTGTGGCCTTTATTTTGGTGGCTGAAAACTTAGGGCATTTTAAGGCTGTCGAAGGTATGACCAAAGCTCGTGTAACGCCTTATATGGGTCGAGCATTTTTTGCTGATGGTTTGGCAACCACTTTTTCAGCAGGATTTGGCGGTACTGGTGTGACGACTTATGCTGAAAACATCGGTGTGATGGCGGTGACTAAGGTATATAGCACAACAATATTTGTCGTGGCAGGTGTGGTGGCTATTTTATTGGGACTATCACCAAAATTTGGTGCCATCATTCAGACGATACCAGCCGCTTTATTGGGCGGTGCGTCCATTGTGGTGTTTGGTTTGATTGCTATTGCAGGCGTCAAAATTTGGATAGACAGTCGTATCGACTTTAGCAAAAACAGTAACCTAATCATCGCGGCCGTGACCGTTATTATGGGTACGGGTAACTTTAGTTTGCATTTAGGCGGATTTGATTTGGGCGGTATCGGTACGGCGACTTTGGCAGCGATTGTCTTAAATGCGTTATTTAATCAAGGATCTGAAGCGAAAGCCACTCATCAATCATTGGCTAAGTAATCAGCTTTTATGATGCTGAGGTTTTATACCTATCAGTTAATGACGGTCACAGCGTATATCATTCCATAAAAAGCGCCCATGCTATAGGTAGCATGGGCGCTTTTTATGGAGGGGCAACAAGTGCACGATAAAAATGCAGAATAAAAGCTACTTGTAGTCTCGCTTATAAAATTTTGAGAAAAACCGATAACGTCGTAGGGCGCGCGGCTTAGGTTTCAGTGAACCCAAATAGATTGCAAACATGGTCAACAGAGCACCGCTCCACTGTAAGCTATTAATTGGTTTGTCCAGCCAGCTATAATCAATGACCAATGCGGCAATGGGTTCTGATAATAATAATAATCCAGTTAACGCCAAAGACAGCTTAGGAATGGAATAGGCAATTAGCCCCCACGCCAAGCATTGCATCACCGTACCGTAGATGAGCACCCAGCCAATCTCAGACCAAGTATTTGGCAAAATATGACCCATATCAAACACAAACATAGGAATAATCATCGCCAATACACCACCGATACTAATCAGCTGCATCAGCATAAATATGGGTGTGGGTTCAGTATCATGGGTCTTACGGATAAAAGTCATCGATGCTGCTAGCATTGCCCCTGAAACGATACCAGTGATGAACCCCCAAGTGGCGGCGCTGTTATGCGCAAACTCAGGACTGCCTATCATGGCCACACCAAACATGGCTAAAAATAAACTGATGAGCTGCAATATAGATTGGCGTTCGTTAAAATATAAGAACCCAATGGCGGCTAAAAAGAAAATCTGTAGGCTATTCAGTAAAGTCGAGATACCAGGGCCGACCGCATAAATACTCTCGTGCCAGAGCGCCAGATCTAAGCCTAAAAAGACACCTGATAATAAACCATAAAAAATAGCGCGCCTTGAGCGGGGTAGACGCTGTCCCATGATTTTGGCCAATACAGCGAATACGACACCTGAAATAGCCAAGCGCCAAAATGCCATTGCCCAACCGCCAATATCAACGTGAGCGACAATCAAACTACCTAAACCAAAGATAATACAACCAATGACCAACCCAGTAGAGGCAGAGCGTGAAGAAGCAATCGCCATACAATATCCTTATATCCGTATTATTATTTTATCTTACTGTATCAACGATAACGCCAATGAATACTGACGATAATACAAACCGTATTGTCTAGGTTTTGACGCTAAAATGAAATGGTCAAACCATCATTTATGTTTATTGTTTGATTTATTATCAAGACATCAGGTTTTATCTCTGTATATGTTAGGTATAAAATCAATGATGACCTTAAGCTTCACTCATATAAGAAAATCTCTATAACAATACGAATATATGGTGGAGACATCCTTACAGGAACGATGTTGGCGTGGATATCACTATTTGTTAATCTAGTGGTTTATAATCTCTGTAGTGGCACAATAAAACAGGATAGTTTCTTATTAGTTTTTACCTCAAGTACTTCAATATCATTAGCCTAGGTTCATCTATGTTGCGACGTTCATTATCCCTACAACAACGACCATTGATATCTGGTTTTGCTATCGCCATCTTTGCTATTACGCTATTTATGGTGCCAAGCGTACAAGCGGCCAGTTGCAAAATTCCAAAAAGTTATTATAAAAACGTGGCTTGTACGGCAAATAGCGGCTATTTTTTGGCGACAAAAGATTTCGGCGCGCCAGTTGCTCTGATTAATAGTAAGGGCAAAAGCGTCGTTGATTTATCACGTTATCAAAAAGTTGATGCCAGTAAGATATCGGCAGGTTTACTGCCTGTACTGCGCAATGGTCATGTCGGTTATCTTAATATGCAAGGTCGTGAAGTAGTGCCTGCGATGTATGATGTGCTTAAAGAAGGACAGGGTTGGGCGCGTCCCGTCTCTAACGGGCGTATCGTGGTAAAGCAGGATGGTAAATATGGGGTCATTACTACTAGTAATAAAACCATCGTGCCGTTTTCGTCCGCGATTAGTGACATTGATGATTACCAAAATGGTGTCGCCCGTGTACGTAAAAATCAAGCAATCAGTTGGATTAATGAAAACGGCAAAACGACCAGTGACCTAAATGGTAGTAACAACGAGCAATCTACGACGCCACGAGCACCTGCCAGCGCTAATGGCAATGCATCCTCATCCAACCAGACACTTCCCAATCGCTTTACGATGCTACAACCGCGTCAGCAAGATGGCAAATGGGGATTTATCGATGACAATAATGTGACCATGATTACCTATTCTTTTGACGAGGTGCGTCCCTTTGCCGAAGGCTTGGCTGGCGTGCGCATCGATGAAAACTGGGGCTTTGTTAATCTTGGTGGCGAGTTGGTGATTCCTTTTCGCTTTGCCGATAGCGGTGTGTCAGCTGGTGATCTTTATCAAGGCAAACCCGCCTTTACCTTTACTGGTGGTAAAGCATGGATTGGTAATCTAAAAAACGGCAATAAAATGTGTATCGACAAAGAGGGCACAGGAGTGGGCTGTGATTAAGCGGCGCGTCCAAATCTAAAGACTTACATGACCTAGGTAAAATAACTAGCATAAAAAAGAGCGTAAACCCTATGAATTAATAGTAGGATTTACGCTCTTTTTTATTACGGATTTTATTATGAATAAATAGCTATTTTTCTAATAAATGATTGCTGATTAAATCGACCATATAAGGTTGATAGTATTCAGGAATATCATGCGCCATGCCTTCGATTAAATGAAACTTGGCATTCGGAATGGTCTTGGCAACCACACGACCTTGTGAGGCGGGCAGTAGTCCATCTGCGCTACCATGCAGTACGATAGTCGGTGCTTTGACTTGCTTGCTAAATCGGCTAATAGAGCCTGATGCCAAGATAGCATTGAGCTGTTGTACCGTGCCGAGCGGATGAAAGTTGCGCTGATAACGCAATTTAGCAATTTCACGCACCATACGTACGTTGACATGCCCAGGCGTACCGACTGTCTTCATAAACCACACGCTATGGCGCACGATATCGCGCTCAGAATGACTTTCAGGGCGGTTGATCAGGGTATATAGCTGCTTAGGTTTCGGTGGTTTTAAAAATGCACGGTTGGTCGTGGTAAACATCAACGCCATACGCTGCACTAAACTTGGATAACGTGCCGCTACGATTTGCGCAATCATGCCGCCCATCGAAGCGCCAATCAGATGGGTTTTGCCCAACTGCAATGCTTTAATCAAACGAGCGGTATCTTCTGCCATATCCGTTAAATTATAAGCAACTTGCGTACCTTTATTGGACAACCCCGTTTGCAAGCGCATCATCATTTTTAGCTGACTGATACGCGGTAGTCCATCAATCTGCACTTTAGAAGACAGACCAATATCACGATTATCAAAACGAATGACAAAAAAACCGGCATCAATAAGGCGCTTGATAAAATTATCTGGCCAAAATATCATCTGTGAGCCAAGTCCCATAATCATGAGCAGTGGTGGATTATTAGGATTGCCACCTGCCTCAACACACAGCTCAATGCCATCGCCGATATCAATCATTGATTGATACAGATGCTTGCTAAGGTCAGAGTCTCGCCATTGGTGCGCGCCAAACTTTTGCCACTCAGGAGTAGGGTAGCCACCTAAGTCTTGTTGTAGGGTTGCCGATGGTTTGATGTCATTCGATGTTGTCATGAAGTGTCCTAATTAGAGGGTCGTCTATTACAGCTCAAGCATCTCAAAATCAAGCTTGCCCACACCGCACTCTGGGCAGGTCCAATCATCAGGGATATCATCCCATTTGGTGCCTGGGGCAATCCCTTCTTCGGGACAGCCGAGTGCTTCATCATATATCCAGCCGCAGACGATACATTCATAACGTTTCATAAATAGTCCTATCGAGCATTATCAGTGTTTATAATCCGTGTTACAGGGTGTTTTTGACGTTCATATTTACAATCACAGCCGTTAAATGAGACTGTAAAAGCGCACATAGTTTAGCATATAACCGTGATTTTCGTCGTTAAGTTTACACTTGTATATTGAGATTGATTGGTTTTTATCAAGGGGTTTAGACCTTCTGTCTGTCAGTAAGCACCTGTACGCTTATGTGCTCAACTGCGATATTTCTATCAATTATGTTATAATAAGCGCCGCTAAATTCACAGTATTAGCCATCATTTATCGTTGATATATTATTATCTAAATTACATTATCTAAGTCATATACGCTAAGGGTTACCATGAGCATTAATGCTGCCGCTACATCTAAAAATGTCGAAAATGAGTCGTCTAATAAGCTCAATACGGATCATCCCTTCTGGCAAGTGATTCGCACAGTACCAGACTTCCCGAAAGTCGGCATTGATTTTTATGATATTACGCCGTTACTGCGCAGTCATATTAATGAGGTGATAGATGCATTGCTCGCCGCACTGCCTGAAGGGGTGATGGATGAGGTAGATTGTCTAGGTGCAGTCGAGGCGCGTGGTTTTGTCTTTGCAAGTTTGCTTGCAGGTCGATTGGGCAAAGGGATGATTTTGCTACGTAAACCCGGTAAATTGCCACCGCCCGTTGCCAATAAAGCGTATGCTCTAGAATATGGTAAAGACACGCTTGAGATGCAAAACAATCTACCGCCTGAGCGCGTGCTATTGGTCGATGATATTTTAGCCACAGGCGGTACTTTAACCACCGCTTATGAGCTGTGTAAATCGGCAGATCATACTGTGGTGGGGGCGTTAGTATTGCTAGATTTGGTTGATTTGCATGGCGAATTTCCAGTGCCTGTCTATACGGTTTTAAAGGCTTAAAACTGGCAACGCTTAGTGAATAGCGTGGAATGAAGCAATCAAAAAAGCGCGCTGAATGAATTTAGCGCGCTTTTTTGATTGCCTGTATTTGCTTTGTCTTAACGTACGTTGCTTGTCTTGCTGGTAAGGTAAGTTTTACACGCCTGTTCTATTAGCATGCGACTAATCGTTTTTGGCTTGGTTATCTTAAAATCTTTGGTGGTTAATATGGGTTTTTCTGATTGCCAAGATTCTAATACCTTGTTATTGGCATCATAGTTAACGTAAGCGCGTTTATAGTAACTGGCGTCTTTGCAAGAGATGAGCAGTTGCTGATCGCTATGATGAATCGCTTTTTCTTTACCTTCCTTATCTACTTTTGTTTCATCTTTTTGTGCAGGGTATGTTCTGCGGATAGATACAGTGATGTTTTCGACACTTTTTTCGTCTATGATATTGATGTCGGAGCTTTCAATAGAGTCCAAGTCTAAGCTAAAAATTGATCCAGTAGGACTTTCTGATATTTTTGACCAGTTCACTGCATGCGTGCTGACTGCTAGAACACCACCCACTAATAACACTGATAGCCGTTTCATAATCAAGCCTTGCTTCTTGTTGTGAGAAGTGAGCCATGATAGCCAACTTACTATTAGCAGGCAAATTTCTTTTATAACCTGCGACTGAGGTTTGTAAAGTGTTGATCATATTCATCACCGTTTATATCGCTCGACGCTCGTATCAATGACGCATCGCTGCTAACATCTGAGCAAGCTCATCACGAGCACCAATAAAGCCATCGATACCTTTTGGTAATAAATCTTGTGTAACCGTGTCTTGTTGATAGGCGCTACTATATTCCTCTCGCGTTAGACTCACGCGTTTCATGTCGGCTACATCTAATGACATGCTAGGTGACAGTTGCTGTATCACCTCAGTATCCATCGCTGCCAGCGCGTCGATAAGGTCAGGCGCGATGGTCAATAGATCACACCCTGCTAGCGCCAATATCTGTTCAGTCGAGCGAAAGCTTGCGCCCATCACTTGCGTATTATAGTTATGCTGCTTGTAGTATTGATAAATGCGCTTCACAGACTGCACGCCCATATCATCAGAAGCAGGCACGTTTTGACGATTTTGTTGGCGTTTTTGCCAGTCTAAAATACGACCAACGAAAGGCGATATCAATGTCACACCTGCATCGGCACAGGCAATTGCTTGATGCTGTCCAAATAACAACGTTAAATTGCAGTGAATATTTTGGGTTTCAAGATAGCGTGCTGCCTCAATACCTTGCCATGTCGCGGCCATCTTAATTAATACGCGCTCTGAGTTAACCCCTGCTTTTTGGTAAGCTTCCATAAATGCTAAGGCTTTATCAATCGTCGCCTGAGTGTCATAAGACAAACGAGCATCCACTTCGGTAGAGACGCGGCCTTGGATAAGCTCTAAAATATCACAGCCAACCTGAATGGTCAGCGCGTCAATCACTGCATCTATATTGCCATTATGACGACTCATGGTTTCTGACAGCATGCCTTGGTTGTCAGGATGGAGGAGTGCTTTGGTAATGAGGCTTGGATTGGTGGTCGCATCGATAGGTTTTAAGCGCGCAATGGCGGCAATGTCACCAGTATCAGCGACAATGGTGGTCATGGTACGAAGCTGTTGTAATGCGCTCATCAGATATCCTTTTTTATCAAAAACAGGTTGTGTTCAGTTACGTGGTAATTTTCTACTTTATAGTGCTATTTGCTATTTGCTATTTGCTATTTGCTATTTGCTATTTGCTATTTGCTATTTGCTATTTGCTATCAGTTTCAGACTGTAACATAGTTTTGAGTGGATGTTCCTTCATAGTTTTGCCGTACATCGCTGCCATATTGCCTCTGTTTGCCAATATTGACGAATTTACGCGCATTTACACATGGGCACTGTCGATAGTTTTTGTTATAGTAGAGCGGGTCAGCGATCTGGCTGCTACATTTGCATGCTGGTGTGTGTGACTAACATACGGCAATAGTAGACGATAGCGCTCGCCGTGCAGGGTATTTTGAGAAACTATCTGCTATTTAGTGTGATTTCTATCGAATATCATTGCTAGTATGCTTGACACCTTTGACCGTCATTGAGTGCTGATTCAATAATGAGATGATTGGTTGTCGATAATTAGCAATATTTAAAGCCTTCAAAGTTAAAAAAGCAGTACCTAACTAGTAAAAAACTCAGTAATAATTTTAGAAAAAGGATAGGCGGTAATGAGTGAGCAGTCATCAGAGCAAAACATGGATAAGCTAAATCAAGCCATCGCAGGGGCTAACGATACTGCAACTGAAAAAGCGTTTTTGGACGATATTCGCCAAAGTATTGATACAGTAGACTGCGAAATCCAGACACTGATTAATAACCGTGCCAAGTTGGCTCAGCAAGTGGCCGCAGTAAAGAAACAACACATTGTCAATAACCCGACTGCCGACAATAGCAATCCTATTTTTTATCGCCCTGAGCGTGAAGCGCAAGTGCTAAAAGCGGTGATGGAACGTAACACAGGTCCGATCGCTGATGACAAAATGGCGCGATTGTTCCGTGAAATTATGTCGGTCTGTCTCGACTTAGAAGCACCGCAGCGCATTGCTTTCTTGGGACCAGTAGGCACTTTTACTCATGCTGCTGCGCTCAAGCATTTCGGTAAAGCCGCTGATACCGTACCAATGACCACCATCACTGATGTATTTCGTGAAGTTGAAGCAGGCACAGCGATGTATGGTGTGGTGCCAGTCGAAAACTCGTCTGAGGGTGTGGTCAACCATACGTTAGATGGCTTTTTGTCTTCTACCTTAAAGATAATCGGAGAGGTTGAGCTGCCGATTCATCAGAATTTCTTGGTCGCTGAACATACCAAACTTGATGGTTTAAGCCGTATTTACTCGCATCAGCAGTCACTAGCGCAGTGTCGTCATTGGCTCGATGTCAATTATCCTAATGTCGAGCGCGTGGCGGTATCGAGCAACGGCGAAGCTGCCCGCCGCTTGAAAAATGAATGGCATTCAGCAGCAATAGCCGGTGATGTGGCTGCTGCAGAATATGGCTTGCATAAGCTATATTCAAATATCGAAGACAACCCGAGCAATACCACGCGATTCCTTATCATCGGTCACGAAGCGATTGCGCCATCAGGTCAGGATAAAACGTCTATCGTCGTATCAGCACATGATAAAGCGGGCGCATTGATCGAGATTTTGAAGCCTTTGTCTTATCATGGCGTGTCGATGACCAGTATCGAAACCCGTCCTGAGCGTCCGAATAAGTGGGCATACGTATTTTTCATCGACATGAATGGTCATATTGACGAGCCAAACGTCAGCGCTGCTATCGCTGATATCCGTCCGTTGGTAAAAGATGTGCGTGTTCTAGGTTCTTATCCAAAAGCAGTGCTATAGTCCTTCTACTGTAAAAGAGTCATGGCGTTTACCTTGCGTGAAGTATCACATAATCATCTGCACTTGGTTACCCTTGACTCGCTTTGAAATTGAACCAACGATATAACGCCGAATGGGTCACATCACTTGCCAAAATCATATCTAAGGATAAATCATGCCGTCATCTCATTCAGTAGAGTCAAATTTATCACCGCTTGTACCTGCCTACGATAGTATTTTAGAGCTGGTGCCTTATCAAACGGGCAAGCCGATTGAAGAGTTGACGCGTGAGTATGGCGTCTCAGATGTGGTAAAACTTGCCAGTAATGAAAACCCAAGAGGCTGCTCACCGCACGTCACGCTAGCGATTACTGAGCAATTGGGTCAGTTGGCACGTTATCCTGATGGCAACGGTTACTATCTAAAACAAGCGCTGGCTGACTTCAATGATGTCAGTGTGGAGCAGATTACTTTGGGTAATGGCTCTGACGATTTGCTTGATATTTTAGCGCGTAGTTTTGCTGGTGCTAACGATGCTATCGTTTACAGTCAATATGCCTTTATCGTTTATCCGATGTTGGCTAAAATACAAGGGGCGACAGGTATAGAAGTGCCTGCACATCGCTTTGGTCATGATTTAAAAGAGATGAGTCAAGCGGTTCAAGACAACCCCAATACTAAAATAGTCTTTATCGCCAATCCTAATAATCCAACTGGCACGCAGCTTGAACCTCAAGAGTTACGAGCATTTATGGCTAGTATACCAAGCTCGGTATTGGTGGTATTAGATGAGGCGTATATTGAATATAGCCCTGAGAGTAATAATCGGGCGTTGTTAGATGAATTTGATAATGTCGTCATCGTGCGCACCTTTTCCAAAGCTTATGGACTGGCGGGTTTACGTGTCGGTTATGCGCTTAGCTCAGTGGCTGTCGCGGACTTACTCAACCGAATCCGTCAACCATTTAACGTGAGTAGAGTGGCTTTAGCTGCTGCTGCTGCTGCACTTGCTGACTCAGACTTTATTGAAAAAACTCGTCTGATGAATGATGAGCAAATGCGCTGGTTAGAAAAGCAGTTTGATGCGTTAGGGTTGGGTTTCATTAAGTCGCATGCCAACTTTATTATAGTAGAAATAGCCGTTGAGATGGAAGACATCACCGCTGCTTCTATTCATCAAGCATTGCTAGAGCAGGGTGTTATCGTCCGTCCATTAGAGAGCTATGGCTTACCTCATTGGCTGCGTATCACAGTAGGGGTGGCAGAAGAAAATATGCGCCTGATTGATACACTGCGCTCAATCTTGACTGATAATTGATCAGAAGTATGTTAGGTCGTTTTGGATAAGTAAATAATTTATTAATCATTTTCATGACACTAGCGTCGGCTTGTTTTAGTCATTCTGACGCTAGTTTGTTTAACGAGAAAAGCCGTGAGTCGCGAGCAAAACAATATAAGCAATCAAAACATAAGCAATCAAAACAATAATATGCAGTGTATGAATACTCAGCCGCCGTTATGTAAACAAATTTGCGTGATTGGTCTAGGGCTTATCGGTGCAAGCCTTGCCCAAGCCATTAAAGACAATGGTTTAAGTGAGCGCTTAGTGGCGGTTGATAGACATGTACCAAGCATCGACGAAGCCATTCAGCACGGCTTATTAGACGCTGGTAGTGCTGTCTTAAGTGAGGTAGTGTTTGGTAGTGATTTGATTGTTATCGCCGTACCAGTACAAGCGGTGCAAGCCGTATTTATCGATATCAAAGCGGCGATGGATAATGGACAACTTGCCACTGATTGCATCATTACTGATGTTTGTAGCACCAAGGTCAATATCATTGACGCTGCCAAAGCCGTCTTTGGCTCATTGCCTATAGGTCTTGTTCCAGCGCATCCGATTGCGGGTGCTGAGAATTCAGGATATCATGCCAGACGTGCGACATTGTTTGTTAATCATAGTGTCATTATCTGCGAGCTGCCAACGACCAATGATAACGCTATCGCTAAGCTGCGGCAGTTATGGGAAGCGGTGGGTGCAAACGTTATGTCAATGGATGCGGAACACCACGATCGTATATTGGCGCATACCAGTCATTTGCCACATCTGCTTGCCTTCAATTTGGTTGAGCAGCTGGCAAGCCATGATGATAATTTAGATATGTTTCGCTATGCAGCGGGCGGCTTTCGTGACTTTAGCCGCATCGCTGCCAGTGATCCTAAAATGTGGCATGATATATTTTTTGCCAACGAAAGCGCGATTGTTAGCGCCCTTGATGAGTATGGCGTTTACCTACAGACCATGCGTCAGCTTATCATCGATAAAGATTCAACCGCCCTGATGGGACTTTTGGGCCGCGCGCAAGCCGCACGGCGACATTTTGGCCATATGTTAGCCAGCACCCCTTATACGGATACTTCTGCCATGTCAGCTTCTTATAATATTACTCCTAGCAATACTGTATTGGGCACTATTGCCATTCCTGGTGACAAGTCTATCTCGCATCGCAGCATCATGCTGGGCAGCCTTGCGACAGGCGTGACCAATGTCACTGGATTTTTGGAAGGGGAAGATGCGCTTGCCACCTTGCAAGCATTCCGTGATATGGGCGTGACCATTGAAGGGCCTGATAACGGCAAATTGACCATTCATGGCGTGGGTATGAACGGTCTGAAACCGAGTAAAACACCATTGTATATGGGCAACTCAGGTACTAGCATGCGCCTGCTGGCTGGTATTTTGGCGGCGCAATCATTTGACAGCGTGTTGACAGGCGATACCAGCCTGAACAAGCGTCCAATGGAGCGTGTAGCCGCACCTTTACGCGATATGGGTGCAGTCATTCAAAGTACGGGTCATAGTGGTACGGCGCCACTTAGTATCACTGGTCGAGCGACTATCGGTAAGCCATTACAAGGTATCGATTATGAGATGCCTGTGGCTTCTGCGCAGATTAAATCTTGCTTATTGTTGGCTGGACTTTGGGCAGAAGGCACCACAACCGTTACCCAACCAGAAGTCAGTCGTGATCATACCGAGCGTATGCTTTCAGCTTTTGGTTATCCAGTAACGGTCGATGGCAACCGTATCAGTGTAACCGGTGGCAGGCAACTCACAGGTGGTGATATCGCGGTTCCTGCTGACATCTCATCTGCGGCATTTTTTATGGTCGCTGCTGCGATCAGCCAAAATAGTGAGCTGACTTTGACGCAAGTAGGTATTAATCCGACACGCACGGGCATTATCGATATCTTAAAACTCATGCAAGCAGATATTAGCCTAAGTAATGAGACACATGTGGGCGGCGAACCAGTCGCAGATATCACTATTCGTAGCTCAAGCCTAAAAGGTATTGATATCCCAGAATATTTAGTACCATTAGCGATTGACGAATTTCCAGTATTGTTCATTGCTGCCAGCTGTGCGCAAGGTCGTACGGTGTTAACTGGTGCTAAAGAGCTGCGCGTAAAAGAGTCTGATCGTATTGCAGTTATGGCAGAAGGATTACAAACACTGGGTATTGACTGTACAGTGACGGAAGATGGTTTGATTATTGAAGGTAAGGGCATTGAACGCGAAGGTATTGAGGGTCAAAATAGCAAGGTCAATAATAGCCAGCCTGTCTTTGGTGGCGGTCATATTACCTCGCACCATGATCATCGCATTGCTATGAGTTTTGCCATTGCCAGCTTACGTGCATCCAAGCAAATTACTATTGAAGGCGTTGAGACCGTCAATACCAGTTTCCCAGGATTTGCAGAGCTTGCCAATCACATTGGAATGTCTATTAAAGTTGATAATGCTGCGGTTTAATACCACAAACTATATTAACTTGCTGAATAGTATTATTGGCTTTTGCAAGGTTGAGCTTTAAAGTACTGACTTGTAAAATGCTGGCTACAGCATTCAATAAAGTCTAAAAAGTTGCTCATTAGCCTTGATGTAAATGTTGTTTTTAAAGTTGTTATCGTTAGCAATGTGTTGATGCCTATATTGGCATGAGCGCATTGCTTTTTAACTTGTATCCTATCTGTAGTGACCCTGCGCTTTTGCCATTGAATTGATATAAACATTAATATGGGGCAAGAGTGCGCTTTGCTCTAAAAAGTTGTACTGTACTATGACCACCCAAAACGTCATCAAAAAACCAGTTACGCCCATTAAAACAACCAGACGTGGCATCATCACCGCACTCATTGCCTTTTTTATCTGGGGTGGGTTTCCATTATATTTTAAACAATTGGCCGCCTACGATGCGACCGAGATTATCGGTCATCGTATTATTTGGACGTTTGCTTGCTTGCTTATTGTGTTGGTAGTCACCAAGCGCTGGCAATGGATCGATACCTTAAAGAAAAACCCGAGATGGATCGCGTTCTCATTTATATCGGGTTTGATTATTGCCACCAACTGGCTCACTTATGTATGGGCCGTCAATCACGACCGTATTCTCGAAGCCAGTTTGGGGTATTTTATCGGACCATTGGTGGGCGTTGCGCTATCGATGATTTTATTCAAAGAGCGCTTACGTACACTGCAATGGGTTGCCATCGGTTTCGCCTTATTATCCGTAGTCATTCAAGTGGTTATGATTGGTAGCTTGCCATGGATATCACTGATTTTAGCCTTTAGTTTTAGTACTTACGGTACCATTCAACGGCAGACGCCTTTGACGGCTGTCGATGCCATGTTTGTCGAAACAACGATGTTGGTGCCGATTTGCTTATGGTGGTTCTGGCAAGCAGATGTGGTCAGCAGTCAATTGAGTTTTTGGTTTAGTCCCAGTATTTGGCTACTAATGATCGCAGGGCCGATTACCTTGATACCGCTATTATTGTTTAATAAATCTACCAAGCTCGTTGCTTATAGCATTTTAAGTTTTATGAATTATCTGACGCCGACCTTTATCTTCTTCTTAGCGGTGTTCTATTATAACGAGCCATTTGATTTACAGCGTCTTGCAGTATTTGGTCTGATTTGGTTTGGTCTGTTATTATTCAGCATTGACTTATGGCGTCATCGCCCTAGTAAAGCGCTAAAAGCTGCGCGTTTGCGTGAAGAGGCGTTGCAGAAAACCAATTAAAAAACCTGAGTTCAAAATCTAATTAAAATTTAGCAAACAAGGATGAGAGCATGTTTCATACCGAATCTGATGTGGTGTTTGTCAAAGGCTTGACAGTAGAAGCCGTCATCGGTGTTTACGCGTGGGAGCGCGCAATCACGCAGCCGCTGCTGATTGATATAGCACTTGAAACAGATATCAGCCGTGCGGCTATCTCAGATGATGTCAATGATGCGCTGAATTATAAAGCGGTTTGCGATGATGTGAGCGCATGGTGCCAAGCGATTAAAGCGCAGTTGCTAGAGCATTTAGCGGGGCAAATCGCTGATAAGTTGCTTGCCAAATATAGCTGTCATAAAATCACTTTAAGCATTGCTAAGCCCACTGCTATAAAGCAAGCCGATGCGGTTGGGGTACAGATCACGCGTTATGCAACGGTCATTGAAAATAAGCCAGTTGTAAGCAAGGACGATGATGCATAATATGCATAAAAATTTGGCTGATTTGAGTCTTGAAACGCTAAAAAAGCAGACGCCTGAACAGTTGCAAACGCAGTCTGTGACGGCAGTATTATTGGCTTTAGGCAGTAATTATCAAGCTGAGCATTATCTGCCGCTTGTCCGAAAAGATCTAGCGGCGCTAGGGGAAATACAGTTATCTACTGCATTTGAAAATCCTGACTTTACATCGACCGAAGCGCAACCAAAGCCCGATTATACCAATCAGTGCGTTTATTTGCGTTTGGTAGAGCCAATGACACTGCAACAGTTACAGCAGGTTTTTAAAGATCTTGAAGGTGACTGTCATAGACAGCGTCTAACAGAAGCTCAGACGCCAATAAAAAAAGTTACGATGGATATCGATATTCTATTGATAGAAACGCTATTAATAGAAGTTGTTTCTGATGAAAATAGCCTAAGCAAAAATAAAGATTTTGAAGAGTCTAATTGGATTGTAATGGCAGATCGTTACCCATTCAAAGCGCATGAAAAAGCAGGGATAGAGGAGTTGATTAAAGGTCATTTCTTAAAAGGTTAAATGAAGCAGCCCAAATGCTATTCTAAATAAGTAAAAGTTATTGAGGACACGCCCTAGTATTTTTCTTAAAACCTTCCAAAATGAAAGCTGAGCAAAATGCCCAGCCTATATCACATTTAAAAAGTTTAACTATTACGCCTACTGTGCGGTCAAACCACCATCAACGACAAACTCTGACCCCGTCGAGTAGCTTGAGTCATCAGAGGCTAAAAATAACACCATGCCGCTGACTTCTTCTGGCTGAGCAACACGTCTCATCGGAATAGTTTTGGCAAATGCTTCAACCGCATCTTTGGTATCGCCTTGCATAATCATCGGTGTGGCGATGACGCCTGGATGAATGGAGTTCACGCGAATGCCATGAGGGGCACACTCTAATGCTGCTGCTTTGGTCATACCGCGTACCGCAAACTTAGAATCGGTATAACCGATAGCGCCGCCAACCAAGCCATTAATTGATGAGATATTGATGATAGAACCTTGTTTGGCGGCTTTCATCGCTGGAATGACTGCTTTCATGCCTAAAAAGACCGACACCTGATTAATCTCTAGAATCTTGCGATAGTCATCTAAAGAGGTATCCAAAATAGATTTATGAGTGGTGATACCTGCATTATTAACCAGTACATCAATTCGACCAAATTTTTCCTGTGTTTCTTTAACGACTTGCGCCCAATCATCTTCATTGGTGACATCATGTTTGATAAATAACGCATCAGCGCCAAGCTCTTTTGCTAATGCGTCGCCTTTATCAGAATTAATATCGGTCAAGACGACTTTAGCGCCTTCTGCCATACACAAACGCGCATGAGTCTCGCCCATGCCTTGGGCGGCACCCGTAATAATGATAACTTTATCTTGTAAACGCGCCATGAGTTTTCCTATTTTTTTAGTTATGAATAATGAAAGAGTATAGGACGCAATCGCTAAATACTCCTTAGTGATTATGAAACCAAAAGTGAAAGCTTTATGTTTTTAAATGATAGCTTTAAACATAGCTTTGAATAATGTTTTGGGCTGATTTTTTTAAATAATGTAGTGAGGGAATGATGTACAACGACATATTAAATTTCTGTTTTGATGAGGCAGGTAGTGAGAAGTTTTTTGAGAAAGACATAGCGTTTGATGAATTACTAATAGAGCGATACAGCGATATACTTGAGCAAGCAAAGGCTGCAGAGTTTTATGCGTGGCGTAGTAGCATAAAGGGGCGTTTAGCAGAAATTATTATATTGGATCAATTTTCGCGCAACATTTACCGTGATACGCCAGCGGCTTTTGCCCAAGATGCGATGAGTCTCGCGCTCGCGCAAAAGGCGGTGGCTGCCGGTGCATTAGAGGCACTTGAAACGATGGATGAACGTAAGTTTTTATTGATGCCTTATATGCACAGCGAATTAAAACTGATTCATCAGCAAGCAGAAAAGCTATTTAAGCAGTATACCAATGCAGACACCGTGGATGCTGAGCTGAAACATAAAGTGATTATCGATCGTTTTGGTCGTTATCCGCATCGTAATGACATCTTAGGGCGGGTTTCGAGTAGCGAAGAAGTAGAGTTTTTGACCCAGCCTGACTCGTCTTTTTTATAAATGTTGTTTGTCAAATGGCTAGTCGATAAATCTTATTTATCAAGTCATTAAAATGGAAAAAAGAGGCTGTTTAGCCTCTTTTTTATTCAATAACGACAATAACTAGCACCTTATTTCTGCTCAGCGCCTATCTCATCTATATCGGCACGGCCAATCACATCGATATCTTCTAAGCATAGTTTGTCATATTCTTTTTTACAAAAGTTAGGATCGATTTTGCACATCGCTGCTTGTAGTTGATCGAGGCGATTTTCTGATTGCTGAATATGTTCGAGCATTTTAGCAAAAGCTTCAGCCACAGGATCTTGTGAGGATGGGTCGATACCATAGGCTTGAAAAGCAGTTTCGCGTGCTGAGCGGTTGGTGGCTTTTTCATCTATTGATTTTTTATCTATGCCATTATCTGTAGAAGCAGCTTGCGCCACTTTTTCTTGTTGCTTGGCATCATCGACTTTTTTGACAATTGGATTGCCCTTTTCATCATGATGGTCGGATATCATCCGAGCGGCGCTGCCGACCATGGTCGCACCTGCTGGTACTGCCTTTACTACGACGGCATTTGAGCCAATTTTGGCGCCTTTACCGACAGTAAATGGTCCCAATACTTTAGCACCAGCACCAACGATAACCCCATCTTCCAAAGTAGGGTGGCGCTTGCCATTATTCCAAGAGACGCCGCCAAGCGTTACCCCGTGATAAAGGGTCACATCATTGCCAATCTCTGCCGTTTCGCCAATCACGATACCCATACCATGATCAATAAAAAATCGTCGACCAATTTTGGCAGCAGGGTGTATCTCGATACCCGTAATGATGCGTGAACCATATGAGATAACGCGCGCCGCCAGTTTTTGTTCATGATTCCAAAGATAATGGGCACCGCGATGTAGGACGAGCGCGTGGATGCCAGGATAAGTCAAGATGACTTCCAGACTATTACGCGCAGCAGGATCACGGTTAAATACCGCATCGATATCTTCTGTTAGGTCTTTTTTGATGCGTGAAAGTGATTTGAATAAGGCAGTTGGCAATGACATAAATTGTCCTATCGTATTTTTGATTACAATCAATTTAGTTATAGCAGCTTTGCAGCACAAAATATAGCGATGAGCGATAAATAAAAACAGACGACTGACAGATGAAATACCAGTCATTGACAATTTATCTATAGGCAATTATTTATGACTTAGCTATCACTGACAACATATTTTAGCAGCTCAACAACTTGCTCTGGCGTTTGCGCCCATGCCATTGCCGCCGCATCGACTTCTTTTAGCGGATGGATAATATCTTCAGCATGAAGGGTAATGTACGGCTTGCCTAAAGCCGCGCAGTAGCCGGCATCGAAGGCAGCGTTCCACTGCTTATATTTATCACCAAAACGAATGATAGCAATATCGCACTTTTGAATCATGTTTTTGGTGCGAATCGCATTAACTTTTGATGATTTATGGTCGCGCCAGAACCCAATATTTTCTTTACCAAGCACATCACCAGCTGCATCGCTGGCTTCATGTTCAGTCACTGCGGAGGTAAAGGTAATATCTAAACCTTTGTCTTTCGCGCCTTGCATGATTTTTTGTCGCCAGTCAGTGTGTATTTCTCCGGACAAATAAACGTTCCAATTCATCATCAATTCCTTTTTATTATTGAATCATATCATTTTTAAAATCATAGGATTTGTAAATGCTACGGCTGCTAATGCAATAGAAACTCAATGCCAGAAACCTTGCATATTAAAAGCTTTAGTCGTTTGCAAGTTTGGCAATCAAAGCACTGAGTAGCTGATACTCTTTTTGATCAAGCTGTAGGCGTGAGCCCAGTCGTGACAGCCGCGATGGTAATGACTTCAAGTTTTCGCTATCGGCTAAACCTCGTTGAGCCATCAGTTCAGTGGTGCGATGGGTCAGCTGTTGCAATTGCTGCTGGGTAATGGCGGGTTCATCCCATTGCTGACGTAAATGTACATCGAGCATTGGCTGAGTAGTAGTACTCAAAGCAGTATCTAAACTATCCGCTGTCTGAGTGTGTGATTGCGCGTAAGCAAAAATAAAGCTAGCGATTACTTGCACGGCTGACGCGACATTGAGTACAGGGTAAGCAGGGTTGGCATCAATTTGGATATGATAATCGGCATAAGCCAATTCTTCATTGGTCAATCCACGATCTTCACGCCCAAATAGGATAGCGATATTTGGTTTACTAGTAGTAGCAGCCGATAGGGTATCAGCGTTGCTATCGTCCTTGCTCAACGCCGACTGTTTATCGATAAAATCAAACATAATCTTAGCAGCTTGCGTGGGTGTCACGACAGGGCGGGGCAAATGCCGACTGCGACTGCTGGCAGCAAATACCAGCTGGCAATTCGCAATAGCAGATTCTAAAGTAGGTGCAATCAAGGCTGATGATAGCAGCTCGCTGCCACCTGCTGCATGAGATACACTGGTTTCATCAATTGGTAGCTTAGGATCGACAACCGTCAAACGAGACAAACCCATTGTGTGCATGGCGCGCGCTGCTGAGCCAATATTGGCAGGCAAAGTGGTATTAACCATGACAACTTGCACACAAGCCAAATAGTCGCTCACTGTATGATGGACAGTAGATGCTGCTAATATAGGGGTAGGATCATTACTCATTATAATCCCAGTCTTAGATTGATTTCTTGTTCTGCGCGTTGCAATGCGACGGCGATATTTTCAATCAGTGCCGCTTGCTCGCTGATAAGACGCTCGCGGCAGCGCTCTTGTAACTGGCTGCTCAAGTTCATTAATTGGGTCGTGCCCAAATTGGCGCTAGCCCCTTTTAGCGCATGAGCAACCTCAAAACCATTGGCATTGTCATTTTCTTGCTGAGCGACTCGCAGCGCACTTACTCGCTGCTGACTATCAGTGATATACACTTGTATCAAGTCAGCAAAGTCTTCTTCTAATAAATCACGCATGTCTTCAAATTGCTCATGATTAATGATTTCTTTAGCTTGGTGAGCCATATTTTTATTTGGGGTTTCATCCATGGTTTTATGTCCAATTCTAAAAGTTAAAACGGTAAAGGGTTTGTAATAAATACGTCAATGTTCTTCAGGTGTTAGGGCGTGTCCTCAATTCAATCAATTACTCTCTAAATGGGTTAAAAATGGCTAAATTTTGTTAAACATCGTCAAATAGCTTATCAATATCTCGATATTAACGTCGCTATCTTCCTTGTTTGACGGCAATTTATCTCATTTTTATCACCATTTTTAAAATGAGGATACGCCCTAGCTATAATGGAAATGCAAATTGTCTTCACTAACCATATTCTTTAATTGCTGTAAGTTATCATCGTTGGGGTAGATGCGCCAGTGCTCAGATAGCCCTACGTTAGCGATGCCAAATTTCTCATAAATGCTCAGTCCCAGTGGCAGACAATTATCATTAATGGAGGTGTCGGTATTGCTCAAAGCATTATTGGCATAACTTTGATTAGCACTATTTTGATTCATGTCATTTTCTAGCGCCAATAAATCATTGCCATTTTCATCATACAGACTTCCACCTATCGCAGCATCGTAGCCACTATTGCCATTAAAGCTGCCACTTTGCTCGTCTTGCTCGTTGTCATGAGACAGTTTTGGTGCCGGAATAATGCTGGCTTGTGCAGACTTGAGTAACGGTTGCAGTCGCGTCAGCAGATTGATGTCGCTGCCATGAATTTTAATACTGATTTTTTTCATCCATCTTAGGCGCGCATCGACCATGCTCATGGCACTATCAAGACGGGCAAATAAACGCCCATCACGCTCACGAATGCTGCCTTTGATGATGACGACTTCATCAATTTTCAACTGTTCTTTGACACGATTGAAACGCTCGGCATAGCAGCTTACTTCCAGCCTTGAAGTGCCGTCATCTAAGATAATGACATTGCGATTACCAAAGTTGGCAATATCAATAATCAATCCGGCGAAATAACAGCTACCGTTATAGCCCGTGTCAGTCAGTTTATCGAGACGAGTGCCTGAGGTATAGCGTTTTAACTCATCCAAGTATTCATTGATTGGATGACCCGTCAAATACAATCCTAACGTGTTCTTTTCTGCTTTTAAACGATGTTTATCACCCCAAATCAGCTCTGGCGTCATAACCAGTGGCGGCGCGGCGACGACACCATCCATTTCACCAAACAAATCCATCATGCCGATTTCACGGTTCTGACGGTCTTGTTCAGCAGCTTGTACGGCACTTGGCAGCTGGCTCATTAATGCGCCGCGAATCTCGTACGCTTCATCGGCTGGTAAATCTGGTCGTAGGGTGGCTGCAAAGTCATCAAAACAACCAGCGTTTATCAGTCCCTCTAAAGTGCGTTTATTAACCTTTTTGATATCAACGCGGCGACAAAAATCATATAGGTCTTTAAACGGTCCTTCACGGCGGCGTGCATCAACGATAGACTCGACCGCGCCTTCACCAACGCCTTTAATCGCACCTAAGCCATAAATGATATTGGTTGGGGTATCGGCAACGAAATGCCATTCACTGCGATTTACCGATGGATTAACCACGGTCAAATCAAAGTTTTCACGGCAATCATTGATAAAGAACACCACGTTGTCAGTGTTGTTCATATCTGATGTGAGTACGGCTGCCATAAACTCAGCAGGGTAGTATTGTTTTAGGTAAGCGGTCTGATAAGCCAGTACGCCATAAGCAGCCGAATGCGAGCGGTTAAAACCGTAACCTGCGAACTTCTCCATCAAATCAAAAACACCACCTGACGTCGCTTCGTCGATACCTTGCGCGGTTGCACCAGTGATAAAGATATCGCGCTGTTTGGCCATTTCCTCAGGTTTCTTTTTACCCATGGCTCGGCGTAACATATCCGCGCCGCCCAAGCTATAGCCTGCCATGACCTGCGAGATTTGCATGACCTGTTCTTGATAGACAATAACGCCATTGGTATTTTCTAAAATCGGCTCAAGATTGGGATGGTCATAAATCACTTCCTCGCGACCGTGCTTACGGTCGATATACATCTCTACCATGCCAGCATCAAGCGGACCTGGGCGATAGAGCGCACACATGGCGATCACATCTTCGATGTTGGTCGGTTGTAATTTCGCCAGATACTTTTTCATGCCCATACTTTCTAGCTGAAAGACGGCAGTGGTCTTAGCATCTTGCAAGAGCTTGTAGGCTTTTTTATCATCTAACGGTAGGTCTTCTAACACCAACGCATCTTTGCCTTCTTTGGCACGGCGCAGATTGATATTTCTGACAGCGGCATCAATCACGGTCAAGTTACGTAGACCCAAAAAGTCAAATTTTACTAGCCCAACCGCTTCAACGTCATCCTTATCAAACTGGCTGACACGGTGACCTTCATCATCACAATAAATTGCGCTAAAATCTGTGATTCTGTGCGGCGCAATCAATACGCCACCAGCATGTTTACCCACGTTCCGGCAAATACCTTCAAGCTTAATCGCCATTTCCCACACTTCAGTGGCATCTTCATAATCCATATTGTCAGGATTGGAGATTAAGTCTTTGAGCTGCGGCTCTTGTTCAAGCGCTTGGCTTAAAGTAATCCCCGGTGTTTTGGGAATAAGTTTCGACATTTTGCTGGCAAGGAAGTACGATTTACTTTGCGCGCGCGCGACATCTCGAACTACCGCTTTTGCTGCCATCGTACCAAAGGTAATGATTTGCGAGACCGCTTCACGACCATAGGTTTGTGCTACATAATCAATAACGCGGTCGCGACCTTCGATACAGAAGTCAATATCGAAATCGGGCATGGACACACGCTCGGGATTCAAAAAGCGCTCAAATAATAAGTCGTAATGAATAGGGTCGAGGTCGGTAATATTGAGCGAATAAGCAACGAGCGAGCCTGCACCAGAACCACGACCAGGACCGACTGGTACGCCATTGGCTTTTGCCCAGCGGATAAAGTCCATGACGATGAGGAAGTAACCAGGAAAGCCCATTGAAAGAATAACCTTTAGCTCATACTCTAAGCGGTCATCATATCTTTGGCGAAACTCGCTCCAATTATCGCTACGTTTCTCGATGGGGAATAGTTTATCTAGTCGATTATTCAGACCTCGGATAGATTCTGCACGGAAAAACGATTCAATCGTCTCACCTTCAGGCACAGGAAAGTCAGGTAATACGTTGATACCAAGCGTCAACGTCACATTACAACGGCTTGCTAAGCGCAAAGTATTGTCGATAACCTGCGGAATATCAGCAAATAGCTGCTGCATTTGTGCTTGGGTTTTAAGATATTGCGCATCGGAATAAGTCTGCGGGCGATTTTGGTCGGCAAGTACGTAAGAGCCTGCGATACAAACCCGCGCTTCGTGAGCATCGAAATCATCCTGCTCTAAAAACCGCACGTCATTGTGGGCAATGATAGGAATATGATGCTTAGCACCAGAGTGAATAGCCGCTTTAATAAAGGCGTCTTCACCTGAGCGATTGGTACGCTTAATCGCAAAATATAAGCGATCAGCAAATTGCGCTTGCCATTCTATTAGCAGCTCATCGGCTTTTTCTGGCATAGAGCCGACCAGTGCCTGACCGACATCTGATTTTTCAGTAAATAAGACAATCACGCCTGCCGCATGCGCTAAAATATGACTGCGCTTGACCACTGGTACACCATGATTGGCATCGTCGGCGCGCCCTTCGGTAAAGCCGAGCGATACGATACGAGTGATGTTTTGATAGCCCTCGTTGTCCATCGCGAGTAGGGTGAGCCGTGTGTCTTCATTTTCCATGATGACTTCACTGCCGATAATGGGCTTGATACCAGCACCTAGGCAGGCACGATAAAACTTCACCGTGGCATACAGATTGGACAAATCGGTCAATGCCAGCGCGCGCTGATGGTCAGCCGCCGCAGCTTTCACTAGCGGCTTGATACGCACGATAGAATCAGTAATTGAATATTCGCTGTGGATGCCAAGGTGTACAAATGCCATAGAAGACTCTTACTAGTACGATCAAAAGCAATAAGCTATCGATAAAATAAAGGATGTGTATCCGTTATTTATATGGATGTTCAAAGGTAAATAAGACCTCGATAGCCATGTTGATACGTTTTAAATGGGGTCGTCAATAATAGCATTATTTGCCGTAGACAGCCACTGATTCAAAGGCTTTAATCTGAGTGAGAGGATTTGTTTTTCTTATTTATAAAGGTAAAATTTTGCTGTGTTTTATCTTAATAGTTGGTAGCATAAACATTTGTCCTTAAGTTATTGCGAAACAAAGCCCATTCGACGCCTTATTTCACACAATAATGTTCATGTAATCAAACAAAGACGATAATATTATGAGTAACATTACGAAGCTGCCCGCATTTGGTGACATGTTAAATGCGGGTATACAAACCATAAAAAATTTGAGTACACGGAACACCGTTGGTCGCACGGTATTTTATAGAGAGTTTGAAAAGTTAGCACAAATTGTCAATGATCATAAAGAAATCAATTACATGAGTAATTATGATATACGCCATGAGTGTCATAACGGCTCACCTTGTTATGATGACATCGTTGATCTAATTTTATTGTGCTTGTCCGCAATGGGGCTGGTCAAAGAAGACAAGTTCAGCTTAGTACCCAATTTAAATCAGAATTTCGCTAATTTTATTACTTTTGATGAAAAAGTAACGCCTAAAAACATCATACGTTTAGACCCGTTTGGCAAAGTCTATTTTTGGTTAGCAGGAAACAATTTTACTCAATACATTAACGAAGGCATTCCAAATAGTGATTATATTGCTAACTTGACCCGTTTTGATAATAAAGCCTTTGCTGATCTGCAAAAAGTCAATATTGCGGCTTATGGTAAAAATGGCGATGCACTTATTAATCATTTGATAGAAGAAACTCAGCGCCGAACGTCTATGTTTATGAACAATTATGCAGATGCTACTGTGGGCAATGATTTTGTCAAGGTAACGCCTGATATGATTATGGCGCAGCTTGAAAGCTTGTCACCTTTGCAGTTTGAGTGGTTTTGTCTAAAAATGATTGAACGATCTTTAGAGATTGAAAGTCCTGAGAGTAATTTGACATCGCGTCATACTGGACGCTCGAATGACAATGGCATTGATGGGCTGATTATTCAGGATTTCCCAGATGGTGAGGTGCATAACTATTATATTCAAGCCAAACTATATAGTGCCGGTAATAATATATCTAATGGCGATTTGAGAAACTTCATAGGGGCTTATCCACCACAAAAAACCAATCATCATGGCTTGTTTATTACCACGACAAGCTTTACCAAGCCTGCGCAGGAATATGCCAATGCAACGGATTCGCACAGTCTGATACTCATCGATCAAATGAATCTCATAGAGCTTATGATGCAACATAAGGTGGGTCTAAAAGAGGTCAATGCCAGACCGAAATTATTATTAGACAATGATTTTTTTAACAAGATCAAGTTGTATTGATTGAATAATGACTCTTAAATAATATTTTAATGTTTATTAATACGATTAAAGCCCTCTAAATCATAGTGGTTTAGAGGACTTTAATCGTCTGGGAAAGAAGGTTGTGTTTAGGGAGATTATATCATTGCTGTTTAGCGCTTATCATGTTTATCGCTATATCCTATCCAAAAGTCTGCATTTTCAACGCCTGCTTTTCGGGGGTCAAAGACAGGGTCAAGTCCCAGCTTCATTTGCTCATCGTAGTCTTTTAATACTTTGAGAGCGGTTTTACTGAGTAATACGATAGCGATAAAGTTGAGGTAACACATACTACCGAAGCCAATATCACCTAATGCCCACATGACGCCGACTGATTGCATACTGCCAGTGAAGCAAATGATTAAAAACACCACTTTTAATATCGGCTTTAGCACCGGATAGCGTAACTTACTATCTAAATAGACGAGCGTGGTTTCAGCGATATAGTAATAAGCAATCAAGCAAGTAAAAGCAAATAAGAAAATAGCAATCGCGACAAAACCGCTGCCATATTGGCTAAATACTGTCGATACAGCAGCTTGGGTAAATGCGGTTCCAGCTTCAATGCCTGGCATGTTTTCGACTAGCACCATTCCTTCTGCTGGAATGACGTTATACATGCCCGTAGACAAGATCATGAGCGCAGTTGCGGTACAGACAAGAACCGTATCAACATAGATAGAAAAACTCTGTACCAAGCCTTGTTTGGCAGGATGAGATACTTCTGCGGCAGCCGAGCTGAAAGTGGCTTCGCCTGCACCAGCAACGTTTGAAAAGACTGCGCGGCGTACACCCCAAGAAATCGCTAGACCAACAATACCACCAAATACTGCATCCATACCAAAGGCGCTTTTGAAAATGAGCGCGAACATGGCAGGTAGGTTTGAAGCATTAAAGCCTAAAACAATCACCATGAGCAAGATATAGCCGATTGCCATAAAGGGGACAACTGTGCCCGCAAAGCTGGCAATACGTTTGACACCGCCAAAGATAATAAAGGCCAATAGAGCAATGATAATGGTCCCAGTGATGACGGGCGGAATATTAAAGGCGGTATTAAAAGAGTCGGCGATGGTATTGGCTTGTACACCGGGCACCAAAACGCCATAAGAAAGACAGGTTACCGCTGCGACTACAATAGCGAACGGTTTCATCTTAAGGCCGCGCTCAATGTAGAAAGGGGAGCCGCCGCGATATTGACCATCGACGTCATGCTTATATACCTGCGCAAGGGTTGACTCGACAAAGGCACTGGCACCGCCAAGCAAGCCCATAACAATCATCCAAAATACCGCTCCTGGACCACCTGCTGCGATAGCGGTGGCCACACCTGCGATATTACCAACCCCAATACGACCGGACAATGCCATACAAAAGGCTTGGAATGAGCTGATACCTTGGGTTGAGGTTTGCTTATCAAACAACAGCCTAACCATCTCTTTAAGATAGCGGAACTGTACACCGCGAGTGACAACGGTAAAATAAATGCCGACACCGAGTGCCAAATAAACTAAAGCATCGCTCCATATATAGCCGACGATAGTATTAATAATCGCTTCCATGACCTTACTTCCCTGTAAGTATGTGACTAAAGGCTTAAATCAGATAAGCTGCTGTTTTTATTAGTGAATACGGTTATATAACCTGTGCCTATTGAGTAAGTGAGCTAATTAACCACCCAGATGGTTTTAGTCTGTGCGTATTGTGATAAAGCCTCTAAACCATTATCACGGCCGCCAAACCCTGATTGCTTATAACCGCCAAATGGCGTTGTGATATCACCTTCTGAAAAACCATTGATTGAGACTGTGCCTGCTTTAATAGACGATGCCACACGATAAGCACGCTTGATGTTCTGGGTATAAAAAGAAGCAGCGAGTCCATAGTTGGTCTCATTGGCTAATTTGATAGCTTCTTCTTCAGTCTCAAAACTCGTCACTGCAAGCAAAGGGCCAAATACTTCTTCTTTGAATAAAGTCATATCGGCACTAACATCATCAAATATCGTCGGCTCGACATACCAGCCACTACCTAAGTCTGTGTGGATGTTGCCACCTGCGACAATCGTTGCACCTTCATCCTTTGCAGTTTGTAAGTAATGACAAACCTTATCGAAGTGTGTTTTTTCAATCATAGGACCAATGGCGGTATCAGGGTCGTAAGGTGAGCCAACCTTCCAATCTTTTAGACCACTCTTTAGTTGCTCAAGCAGCGCTTTTTTTTGGCTACTATGTACCAGCAGACGTGAACCACAGCTACAGTTTTCACTCATATTCCAAAACGCGGCTGATAAGATATCGTTAATGGCAGCGTCATCGAGTACAGCATCGTCAAAGACTATTTGCGGGCTTTTACCGCCGCATTCTAAGACGATTTCTTTTAGATTACTTTGTGCCGAGTATTGTAAAAACAGACGTCCGACCTCAGTCGAGCCAGTGAAAGACACCATGTCAACATCCATATGTTGACCAAGTGCAGCGCCGACATTTTCACCAAGACCGCAGACCATTTGTAAAGCTTCTCTGGGCACGCCAGCTTCATAGGCAAGCTCGGTTAGACGGTAGGCAGATAATGAGGTCAGCTCAGCTGGTTTAACAATGACGGAGTTGCCCATAATCAGAGCAGGGGCGACTTTCCACGCGTACATTTGGGCTGGGAAATTCCAAGGCAATACTGCACCAACGACACCAATAGGCTCTTGGACAATAAGCCCTAAAGCTGCGCTACCAGTTGGCGCGACTTTACCAAATATCTTATCAGCCGCTTCGGCATACCACTCGAACGTCTCAATAGTCGCTGGCATGTCAGTGTTTAAACATTCAGTAATTGGTTTGCCTGCATCCACACAATCTAGGGCGGCAAGTTCTTCAGAATGCTCATGCATCAGGGCACACCAGCGCTGCATAACAGACTTACGCTCTGCTGGAGCCAGGCGACGCCATTCACCATTTTCAAAACTATCGCGGGCTATTTGCACGGCAATATCGACATCACCGCTAGTACCAGAGGCAATCTGACCGATAACGCTATTATCAATAGGCGTGTAATTGTCCAAAGTAGCGTCTGATAAATGATCAGCCGCTATTAAGTGACCAGCCCAGAGCTGTTGCTGTTTTGCTTTCTCAAGTACTTGTTCTTTATAGATTTTTTCTTTAGTAGCTTGCTCTTTAGTGCTCATTTTTCTAATCCTTATTTGCTAATTTCGATGCCATAGATTCAAAGTTTGATTGCGGCATCAAATATAGCGTTGGTTATCCTTAAAGTTGTTTTACTAAGCTGAGTACTATTTAGCCAATAAGGCTAAAAACGTTGCTTTCTCATCTTTTGGCATATCAGTTAATGGCACACGCACTGAGCCAACATCCATACTGCCTTTTAAGCAGCCCGCTTTAGCCTTTTGGTTGTAGTTTCCAGATTCCATAGAATGGATGGCAGGATAAATCTCGCTCATAATTTGTTTGGCTTTATCCCAGTCGCCTTGCTGAGTGGCATTAAATAGTGCGACTTGCTCTGCTGGGAAGACGTTAGCTGCACCGGCAATCCAGCTTTTTGCGCCCCAAAAAAAGAAATCGATGGGTTGATCATCGCAGCCACAAACCACATCAAAGTCATCAAAATCAGCTTGCAGCATGCGTAGCGCATGACTAAAGTCGCCGCTACTTTCTTTTACACCAACGATGTTAGGGTGCTTGGCTAGATGAGCGACAGTATCAAATTCAATGGCAACGCCAACACGAGCAGGGAAGTTATACATGATAATAGGCAGATCACTTGCATCTGCGACTTTTTCAAAGTGAGCGATGATGCCGTCTTGTTCAGGCAAGCTGTAAGGAGTGGCAGACAGCATCAGACCGTCATAACCTAAAGCTTTGGCTTGGGCGGCAAGCTCAATAGAATGGTCCGTCGATAAGCTATTGATACCAGCGATGAGGGTGACTTTATCTTTTGCGGCTTCAGCGATAGTAGTTAATACCAACTCATGCTCTGCAGCCGAAAAGGTATAGTATTCACCTGTGGTACCGCAGGCAACGATACCGGCTACGCCTTGGTCAATAAAAGCTTCGACCAGTGTCTTTAATTTTTGTGAATCAACGTTGCCGTTATTGTCAAAAGGAGTAACGATTGGGACTAAAATTCCATTAATGTTCATAAGACTATCCTTAGTGATGTTGATTTCATGGGTGATGATTCAATGCTGAATCGGTTAGTTTTTCTGGGTTTATAAACGTTTAATAATCTGCTTATTTAAAGCGTGAGAGTTGATACGGTTTTGGATCGATAGGGTGATCTTCATCAAAATAGTAGTTGGCAATCATTTGCGCACTAACGACAGCTTGCGTTAGGCCTAAATGTTGATGCCCAAAGCTTAAAAAGACGCGTTCGATTTTGTCGATGACTGGCAAGGAGTCTGCGGTCGATGGTCGAAACCCCATCCATGGCGTACTATCAGTAGAGTCTAACTCGGCTTTGAGCATAGGCTGCGCTTGTTGTAATAGCATATGCGCGCGCTGCATCTTGGCATGAGCATCAAGTCCTGCGTATTCTACTGTGCCTGCCAAGCGTAGCCCCTCTTGCATCGGTGTCATGATAAAACGGCGATCCATGCTTGATACCGGTATCTGTAAGCGCGTACTTTCATGCGGTAGCATTAAGTGATAACCGCGTTCGGTATCTAGCGGCACATTCACGCCTGTCAGTTGCTTGGCCAATGCCTTAGAGTGTGAGCCTGCGGCTAGCATCACTTTGGACGCTGTCATATCACCTTGGCTGGTTGTTAGGTGAATACCGCCTGTATCGTTGGTCGCTGCAAGGACACGGCAATGTTCAATGACATGACCGCCTAACTGTCTAAAAGTATGGTGAAGCTGATTAATAACGGCTTTTAAATTGGTTATATGTCCTGTATTTGGAAAAAATAACGCCGCTAATTGGTTATCTCGTAAAGCAGGTTCAAGTTCTAATAACGCTTCTTTGGTCAATAGCTCATTATCCACGCCAATATCGTTAAGTCGACTACCATGTGCTATGAGAGGATCGACGCTACTTGTATTCTCGACCGTCAATAATGAACCTTTTACCTGTACCCATTCGTCCAATTGCCACTGATTGGCAAAGCCTTGCCATGCTTGCAGACTGTTTTTATTTAAGTTTAATAACGCTTGATGAATCCGCTCAAATGGCTCAGGGCGCATATTCATCAATAGCTGCATTGCCCAAGGCATCAAACGAGGTAGATAGCGCCAGTCTATACGCAGCGGCCCAGTCGGATTGAATAACATGGCTGGTACATGACGCAGCATGCTGGCATCTGCAATGGGAAATACTTGCTCAGTAGCGATATGACCTGCATTACCAAGTGATGCACCTTGACCAACTTCGTTAGCGTCTAGAAGTAAGACCTTTACACCACGCGCTTGCAACATTACTGCCGCCGCTAGACCGATAATGCCACCGCCAATAATATGTAAGTCGAAGTCTAAGGTAGTCATGATTTTTCTCGATTGCGTTCTGTCGATTAAGCGGTCTTATATTAATAAACCTGTCATTTTATAAATAATGCTGCGATTTTATTAAGATGGGATTCCCCATTTAAAGGGATCGTCTTCTTGCACAATGAGCATGGTTTCAGCATAAACATAAGCATGACCACAAATCGTTGGGATAATGCTCTGTTCAGGATAAGCTGCACCAGCTGGATTGTTGAGCGTAGTACTAAGATCGGTACTCAGATTAGTATTAAGCTCAGATGCATACTGATAACTGCCAGTAAATACGCTGCCGACGACGCCTTGTTGCTGCCATAATTGTTCAGGAGCGAGTTTATTGTCAGCCGCTAGGCAAGCAAGTTTGGCACTTGTGCCGGTACCACAAGGGGAGCGATCGTAGGCTGAACCTGGGCACAAAACAAAGTTTTTACTATCTACTTGTGTATCATCGCTATCGGCAAATAACTCAATGTGGTCAATCTCGCTACCGTTTTCGCCTGTGATATTAGCAGCGACCAGTGCTTGTTTAATTTGCATGGTTACTTGAGTCAATTTTTCGACATTATTTGCTTGAATGTCTTGTCCATGTTCACTGACCAAAAAGAACCAGTTGCCACCCCAAGCGATATCACCGCAGATAAGCCCTAACTCAGGAACATGAACTTCGACTTGTTTTTTATAACGATAAGAAGGGACGTTTTGTACACTGCAGCTGCCATCATTATGTAGGGTTGCTTTAACCAGACCTACGGGAGTCTCAAGCCAATGTACGCCTGCTGATATTTTTTGTTGATAAGCTAAAGAGATGATTACGCCAATCGTGCCATGGCCGCACATGCCCAGATAACCCGCATTATTAAAAAATATAACGCTCGCTGTGGCTTTAGGATTGCTTGTGGGAAGAAGTAGCGCGCCAACAAGAACATCATTACCACGCGGCTCTAAAATAATACTTTGACGTAAGTGATCGAAGTTTTGTTTGAAGGATTGCAGTTTGTCTTGAATAGTATCACCGACGAGGTCAGGAAATCCGTCATAGACCATACGAGTAGGCTCACCGCCCGTATGCGAGTCAATAATTTTGAAATTAAATAATATAGAAGACATGACCGACGCCCTAATTCATCCGTGAAAAAGTTATATTCCGTTTTTATGTACTAGACCTAATGGTTTTAATCTAACAGCCAATAGTTGGTCGTTATTTGCTGAGGTCCGTATATAGAGTGGACTTTTTTAGAAAGAGCGTCTTGCTGTTTTTTCATGGATAAATGCGTATTTCTGCATAGTGGCTCGGTGTACACTAGAGAAGTCTTTGCCTAAAAATTGGTGATAATAGATATAAGCGACATAGCCTGCGAGTTACGGATGTTTGGCTGAATGTAAAATTGATATGATAGGGGTGAGATGCGATGACTGAGGTAATAACAGATGTAATAGAAGATACAGCGCTTGCTATGCTTACCACGTCATTGCAGCAGAATATGACTGTCTATCGTCCTGACAGTAGTGAGGCTTTTATCGGTAATGTCTCATTATTACTGCCGCTGCTGAATACTTTGACCAATGTGGTATTTTTTGTGAAAGATGAGCAGGCACGTTATCAGCTGGCAAACAAAACCTTGTTAAAACGCTGTCAGTTGAGTCAGCACGAAGATATCATGGGATTTACCACTGAAGAGGTGTTTTCGCATCGACAGAGCAGGGATTATATTTTGCAAGATATGAAGGTATTGCGAGAGGGGAAGTCTATCGTTGATAACTTAGAGCTGCACAGTTATGCGTCTGGTAAGTTAGGATGGTGTATTACAAATAAACTGCCTATCTATAATAAGAGCCAACAAGTGGTTGCCATGGTTGGGATATCGGTCGATATTGATGAAGATAACGAGCGCGTTTTACGTAAACACGCTCGCTTGGCTGAAGTCGCTCAGTTTGTAAGAGCGCATCTTGATCAGAAAATTAATATTGCCCAATTGGCCGACTTGGCTAATTTAAGCGTGTCGCAGCTAGAGCGTACCTTCAAGGCCGTACTGAATATGTCGCCATTACAGTTTGTGCAAAAGCTGAGGCTAGAATATGCGGTTAAGCTATTAGCCATGCCTGAGATGTCAGTCACTCAAATATCATTGAACTGCGGCTATAGTGATCATAGTGCCTTTAGCCGCCAGTTCAAACAGTTTACGGGCTTGTCGCCCAGCCAATTTCGCCAAACGCATTTATCATAAAAAATTTATATCAATAACCAACGACTGCCGCATCAACGATACGTGGATCAGAAGAACCGTAAACACCATTTGGAGTCAACATAATTGAGTGCGTTGAGCCCATGGCTGATTTTGGACTGACCGTATGACCCATTGATTCAAGCTTTCTAACTGTATCAATATTCAGAGCTTTTTCGACCCGAATCTCATCAGGCAGCCATTGGTCATGGATACGCGGTGCGTGAGTGGCTTCAGCGATATTCATATCATGATCGATGACGTTCGATATTATTTGGGTAACGGTGGTGATGATGCGGCTACCACCAGGGCTACCCGTGACGATATATGGTTTACTGTCTTTAAAGACAAGGGTCGGACTCATAGAAGATAATGGGCGTTTATTGGCTTCGACGGCATTTGCTTTACCGCCCAATAAGCCATAACCATTAGGCACACCCGGTTTGGCAGAAAAATCATCCATCTCATTATTGAGCAATATCCCCGTACCTTCAGCGACAAGACCTGTGCCATAAGAAAAGTTCAGCGTATAAGTATTGGCTATCGCATTGCCCTCTTTATCGACAACAGAGAAATGCGTGGTCTGATCACTCTCATAGGGTAGAGGGTTGTTGGCTTTGATGGTAGACGCTGGCGTGGCTTTGTCTGGATTGATTAAGGTGCGCAGTTTATCCGCATAAGCCTGAGAAGCTAAACCGCTGGCAGGCACATCGATAAAGTCAGAATCACCTAAATACTCTGAGCGATCCGCATAAGCCAACTGCATTGCTTCAGCCATTAAATGAATGGTTTGCGCACTGTTTTGCCCATAGTCTTTTAGCGGATAACCTTCCAAAATGTTTAAAATTTGCACAATATGAATACCGCCAGAAGACGGCGGTGGCATCGAGACAATCTCATAACCACGATAATCGCCTTTGACTGGCTCGCGAGCTATGGCTTCATAGTTGGCTAAATCCTGCAAGCTCATGCTACCGCCAGCTTCATTGACAGCCTTTACTAACTTACTTGCGGTTTCCCCTTTATAAAACCCATCTGCGCCTTTTGCGGCAATAAGCTTAAGCGATTTTGCCAATTCAGGCTGTTTTAAACGCTCACCGGGTTGATAGGCGCTGCCATTAGGTTTAAAGAATATCTTTTTGGTGCTTGGCCATTTTTGCATGCGATCGCTTAATGCTTCTAGCGACTCAGACAGACCCGCAGTCACCTCTATACCGTTCTCAGCCAGTGCAATCGCAGGTGCCATCACTTGTCCGCGGCTCATGGTGCCATGATCTTCTAACGCTTTAAGTAATCCTGCAACCGTTCCCGGTACGCCAACTGCTAGACCGTGATAACGAGACAAGTCGCTGACCGCATTGCCATCCTCATCGAGATACATATCACGCGAGGCGCTACTCGGTGCTTTTTCACGGTAATCGAGTGCCACCGTTTTGCCTTGCTTGGCATCATAAATCATCATAAAACCACCACCGCCAATGTTGCCTGCGCGCGGCAAAGTCACTGCTAAGGCAAAGCCAACCGCGACCCCAGCATCAATCGCATTACCGCCGTCTTTTAAAATCTTGAGTCCAATATCAGAGGCGAGGGCTTCTTGGGTGGCGACCATACCGTTCTTTGCCCAAACCGGATGATGAATCGCATCTTCAGAATAAATGGCTTGATCGGCATTGTTAATAGTGGAAGTGAGGGTAGTGGTTTTGGCTCTTGTCACACGCTGAGTTTCAGATATTACAGTAGGATTATCAGCCATAATCGCGAGATTGATGGCGCTAGTGTTAATCGATGTTGGGTTGATAGTAGTTGATTGATTGGTTGTCGGCTTAAGCGCGTGAGCAGATAGTGATACTAAAAATGTGCTACTGATTAACAAAATAGCCGCTTTAATATTTGCTCTACCTTGAGGATTATTGTCAGCAGTGCGTATGTTGTTTTTTGATATTGAGGTTGGCATTGTAAAGTCCTTTTTACTTGGGCGAGAAAGCCTTAGTGAGAAAGTTGTTTTGTATAAAAAAACCAAAGTATTTTCTTAATAAATAGGTTCTAATATTACTAAATTGTAACGCATTGTGATATAAATAACGGTACTAATGTACACTAATTATAGACTGGCTATTTATACAAAGAGATTACTATGTCATCAAATCATATTAATAATCATAATCGACAGCACTATTCTGAGATGACGAGTCATCATTCGTCTATCAATAATAACGACCATGTATATCAGGTAGGTAAATTGACGTCTATCGCCGTGCTGGTTGGCACTACGTCTCTGGCTCTTTTGGGCTGTCAATCAAGCCCAGCGGTATCATCGCCTGCGACATCAAAAAATATGATTGATTTTAGTACCGCTGATAGCGCACAGAGCCAAGCACAAGGACGCGCGTTTAATACTGATTTAACAGCCAAATCTGAGCGTTATCAGCAATTATTTGATCAAGAAAAATATCCTAATACTGACAATCAAGCAAAGTCTCACTTACTGTCGGCTATTCGTCAGCATCTGGCAACAGAGCACGTGGCAGTCGCGCAAGCCAATTATCAAGCGGTACCTTTTATTGCTCCAGATAGTATCGATGCCGGTTCTAGTAGCTTACTTAGAACGATTATAGAAGCTTATGTTTATAAGCCTGACGGTGACTATGATGAAAGTGATTATGAGGACAGGCAAACTGAGGCTATGGCAGAGTTAGCAGCGGTAAGTGCAGAGTCGAATAAATGCAATGACAATGAGGACGATGACGCTTATGAAGTCTGTGTTGTAGAGGATGTTAACTATGACGAAAACGGTTATAGTCGCAGTGACTATCAATTAGAGAGTTACGGCGAAGGGAACTATGACACCGATGATTATGAATCAGACAGTGCTTTTTCAAAGTTATCAAAATTAAACCCAAAAAGCATGATAGAGCAGTATGAAGCCATACAAATGGCTAAGCAACAATCAGAGGCTGTAGAAGGTAGCCAATCATCAACGCCATCTACGGGTGTCATTGGTCAAATGCTGAGTATGTTCCATCGCACGCCTGAACAGATAGCTGCGTCAAATGTTTATCAATATCAAAATTTAACGTTCAATAGTGTCAGTCAGTACAAACCCAAACAACGACAACTGCAGAGCGTCTATAGCTATGATTATGTGACACCAACGATTAGCTCATCTATACAGATACCGCTAGCGTTCGATTTTAACCATAGTACAGTTACGGTAGACCCATCAGCAATCATGCCTATCGTAGCATTGGTTAATCCTGAAAACACCCCTTTACCTAACCAAATGACCTCACATACCGTTAGTTTTGGGTTGCCTGAGAGTATTACCGCGCAGCTGCCGCCAGCAGTGCTTTACGATGCCGCCATTGCTGCCATACAGAGCAGCATGGCAGAGCTAGCGCCCGAACACTTTAGTGCGGTAGATATTCGCAGTGATGCCTTTGCCAAAGAAGTTGGTGCGAGCCAAGCGGTAAAAGTCTATTTTGGCAGCAAGCAAAGCGGTGAGATGATCGGAAAAACTCTGAAATACATGACAAAGTCGCTACAGGATTATGTCGATGCTAATCCACAGAAATATCCTGATGGCGCCATGCTAAAAACTGCGCTTGCGAAAGTGCAGCTATACAATAAAGGCTACCAAAGTGCGGATGTAGGTTCGCTTTTGCAGCTAATTGAAGCCATAGGTCCGATATCTTTTAATCAGATAAATTACTATTATTTAGACCGCTCAGATCGCCTGCTTGCTAAGCAGCAGCGGGTAAATATCGGTGGTGACTTGATGGGTTCTACAACCAGCGTGCTGAATCAAGTACGCTATGATAAAAGCAGTTTTAGTAAACATGCACTAACGCCTTTATTGGCTGAGTCTTTTGGCGTAAATGCTAAAACTGCTATCGATGGCAATGCATGGATGACAGAGCAGCGTCAACAAAAAGACAGACTGCAAACGGCACGTGATGCCCGCTATGACTATAGTGGGAGCAGTGATGATTACAATGATGATGACTATGGTAGCGATTATGCAGATGGTGATAGCGGCTATGAGGCAGCAGAATATGACAGTGCTGATAGTCAAGATGACACTGATATCGAAGACGATGCCGCAGATGATGCTGACAACAGGGTAGACCGTCAATAACGCTATCTTGACATGTTCCAGCCTATATTTCTTAAGGATAAAAAATGAAAAAATCACATCAAATCATTGCAAGTCGTCTTTCGTCAGCGAGCATTGCGTCAGTTCTTAATGGCAATCGCCTATTTGCTGGTGCATTGGTAACAGGGGCACTATTATTAACGGGCTGCCAATCTACCAGTCTTGACCAATCTAATGCTGCTACTGCTAAGCAAACGCCAGTAGCAGCAAAGACAGCGTTGGCGACTGCGCTACAGAAACAGCGCAGACAGTCTTTTAGTTACCATAGCAATCTTGAGATCAGTAACGAGCAGCAGTTTAGCGATATAAATATTGAAATAGATGCTAAAGCGCTAGTCGCCTCAGGCTATATCGATGAATACTGCGAAGACACACACGATCAAGCATATGCCGCCTTGCTTTCTCAAACAGAAGCGCAAAATAAAGACATTTTAGCGGCGGATTATGATGCTCAGCGAACGGTGCTCAAAGACACTTATCTTGAGTGTACGGATGTCTATGAGGCATGGGTAGAGAGTAAATATGATAGTGAAATCACTGTGCCAGCGTTTTACCAACAGTTATTTGATAATCACGACGACCGATCGACAGCGCAAGATATCAAAAAAGCAAAGTTGCTAGATGCTTATGTGCTAAAGCCGCTGTCTATCAATGCACAAGGCGTCTATCAGCCAATGGCTGGCAAGGCGACGATGCTGGCAAGCGCACAGTATCAAGCGCGCAATCATCAAAGCAGTATCAATCAGCCAATTTATCTGGATTTGAAAAACGGTAATATTTATCTATGGGCAGATAATTTTGCGATGTTTAATTCAGAGCTATTAGACGATAAGCTCGGCACAAAGTGGCGCAACAAGTGGTTAAAGCTAGCCATTGATGATGGCACCTTACCTAAAGGCTTTGGTAGTGAGTTGATAAAAAGCCACTTTGTCGCGTTAGATGCCACATTTGATGCCGCACCTATTAGCCAGTTTGATTATGTCGCCCCTAATACGCTAGCCTCACTCTCTCCCAAGTTACCCGCGCATCAGCTACCAGCAATGCTAGCAAGCAACCAAGTTATTCGCCGTGTACAAAGCGCTGAGAGTTATGAGCAGTTTTATCAAGATTATATGCGCATCGTTTACGAGCGGATGAGTCAGCGATACCCAGAACTGGTTAAAGAAAGCGCGGCTTACGAGGTAGGCAACACAGATGCTGATAAATTTACCAGTAAAGCGTTAGTGCAGCAGATGCTAGCAATGATAAAGAGTGGCATGGATAGTGGCGGTGAGGCAGTAGAGGAAACAATGGCAGAGGCAAAAGAAAAGACGGCAGAAAGTGCAATGCTAGCAAATGCAGAGACGCAAGAGTTGTATGGATTTGGTAAGCGTGGTCAGCTCAAATGGCAGCATCTGCGTAGTGAGCTTCCGAGCGAAACTACTTCTAATAATATGGTCATAGATGTTTTGCAGCAGTATTCCGCTATCAGCACTAAAGACATGGCATTTCCCAATTTACCAAGTAATGTACAAGTGCCTAATGCCAGTAACAGTATTGATATGCGCGAGTATGGTAGCGAGTTGATGCAGTATTATCGTGATGGCAATGGTACTGCGATGGGTAAGATGATGTTTAGTGTCATGCCACTGGCTAAAGAGAAGTTGGGTTCGGTTGATTAGAGTAATGTTTTTATGTTTTAAATTGCTATGTTCTGGAACTTCAAAAATTGAATGATATTGATATTAAAAAAGGAAGGTTATGAAAAAGTTTTTAGTAGGATTTATTTTCACTATAGTTGCATGTGGATCTGCCCAAGCAGGATGTATTGGTAGCTCATCTTTTTCTACATGTTCTGATGCAAGTGGAAATTCATATACAAATAACAGAGTAGGAAATACAACATATACATCTGGCTATAATAGTAGTACGGGAAGCAGTTGGAACCAAAATACTAATAGAATTGGTGATACCTCTTATACTAATGGTGCTAGTGCTGATGGGAGTTCTTGGAACAAAACTTCTCGCCAGATTGGGTCTTATACTTACCATAATGGTAGCGATAGTGATGGAAATAGTTTTAATTACTCATGCAACCAGTTTGGTTGTAATTAATTATATAAAGAAAAATTTTGAAAACTAAAAAGCGCACCGTTTATACGATGCGCTTTTTTATGTGTTCATAATCAGTCTTATAGGACATTCAGTATGAATGCAAAATAGCCTATTAATGACGAATTACATGCCTTGGCGCTGTTTGCCATGCATTTTGCCGTGCTCTGAGCCTTTATGACCTTTCGCCATTTTTTCAGCTTTTAATGTAGCAAGTTTTGCGCGTTGCTCAGCAGTCAATACTTGAGAGATAGCATGTTGAGTCTGTACTCGCTCAATGAAGCGCTGCTTGGTTTTAGCCGCTTGCTGATCAGCTAAGCGATTGACTGCCGCTGTATTTAGAGTGCTACTATTAGTCAATGCTTGCATCTGTTGCTGCATTTGCGCCCGTTCCAATTTGTTTTTTGTACGGTCAGCTTTACGATCGCCGTGTTGTGCTTGCATGATGGCTTTGATTTGCGCTTGTTGCGTTGCTGTTAGATCTAGTTGCGACATTGGACCTCTCATACCACCTTTTTTCATGCCATCTTTATGCTGCATTTTACTGGTCGTTGGTGTGGTATCAGTGGTTGCATTAACACTGGTACAAGCCGTTACGGTGAAAATGCTAGACATTGCTAATACTGAGCCCATTAATAATTTTTTCATCATCATTACCTTAATTTATGGTGCATACGTTATTGGTTGCGAAAAAGTCAGTTTTTATCTGATCAGCTTATGAACAGTAAGTGCCCCGGATAGCCACTATCCATCACAGCTTGTTATCAGTATTTGTCGCTGATAGACGCTATATTACGACAGTTAGAGGTTACGAACATTTATGAAGTATTAAGAAAGGTAACGTTTATAGCGAATCGATAAGCAATTGACTGATAATATGGCTCATAAAGCGATCTAACGCTTAAGGAGAAAGATGTGCCACACATACTACTAGGCGATGATGACGAAGAATTGACCCAGTTATTACAAGAATACTTGCACAATCATGGGGTGACATGCGACTGCGTTCACGATGGTGAGGCTGTCATACATAAACTCAAAACTGCGAGCAATAATGTGCTTAATGGCACTGCTGCTTATGATTTGCTGGTGTTAGATATTATGATGCCAAAAATCGATGGATTGAGTGTCTTGCGTCAATTGCCCAATATCAGTGATATCCCTGTCATCATGCTGACCGCAAAAGGGGAGGAGATTGATCGTATTATTGGGCTTGAACTTGGTGCTGATGATTATATTACCAAACCCTGCAACCCTAGAGAGCTGCTGGCACGTATCAATGCCGTCATCAAACGTACCAGCGCAGCGACATCAGAGCATACGCCGCTACCAGAGAGCCGTTTGCATCTGAATCAAAACCAGAGGCTTTGTCAGATAGATGGCATAGAGTTACAAGTGACGGGGACAGAATTTGATTTATTGGTTGCGCTACTGAAACAAAAAGGTGAGGTGGTGAGCAAAGCATGGCTGTCAGAGCATGTTTTACAACGTGAATTACAACCCTTCGACCGTAGCCTTGATGTGCATGTCTCGCGACTCCGCAAAAAACTCCAACCTTTTCATGATGAGCCGATCAAAGCGGTTCGTGGTAAAGGTTATCAGCTGGTATTGTAATGATGGACTCATCGATGAACGCTTCCAAGAAAGCTATTAGCCATAAAAGGCTTAAGCAAACCCCAAAGTTTAAAGTGCGAATCACACTGTTTTGGCGTTTGTTTCTAAGTCTATTATTAACAATTATAATCACCTCTATTTTATCGATCATGGTGGAGCGTTGGCTGGTCGAAAAAGCACTAACGGCTCGCATGAACGTACAAACTGATAGTTTATTGATTAAGCGTCAAGAAATGGTTGAGGCATTAAGAGCGGGTGATTTAAGTACAGTTAAGCAGATGTATCGTCAGGACCGTCAACTCATGAATCAGATAAGTGTTTACGATGAAGAAGGGGCGATTATATTTCCGCGTTATCGCAATAGAGATGAGCGTAGGCAAAAAGGTATGCAGGGTAGTCGGCGTGAAGTAGGGCAACTATCAATGCAGCCATCAGTGCAATCAATGGCAGATCAGCCCAGTGTAGACAATAACAGGACTAACCGTCACGATGATAATAATAAAATGTCGAATGATAAGTCATCATTCTTAAACCATATTCTGCAACCGATGATGCCAAATAGCGCTACGCTAGCTGATTTCGACAGTCGCCCTGAGCTGGCTGATGTGACGGTCGTCTTACCAGATGAGCAGTCTGTCATTATACAGTTACGTCCGCATTTGCGTTTTGCTGATGTTATGGCGCTGCAACGTGGCAATTTTCCCATACGTTTGCTATTTATTCTCGTTTTTAGCGTCTTGGTTTGTATTTGGCTGAGCCGTACAATGACTCAGCGTATCCGCCGTGTACAAAATACCGTACACCGTCTGATTGATGGCGATTATCAGACCCATCCAGACCTATCAAAAATGGGAGATGATGAGCTTGGTTTACTCGCGAAAGATGTGGCTAAACTATCAAAACGGTTGGCTGAGAGTGAGCTGGCACGCAAACAGATGCTCAGTGATATCTCGCACGAGCTACGATCGCCACTGGCGCGTCTAGACGTTGCGACTGAGCTGACTCGCGACTTTGCACCGAATGCCAGTCGTTATCTCGACCGTATAGATAAAGAGTCAGCGCGGATGAATGAGTTGATTGAGCAAATCATTCATATTCAATCTCTACAAATGCAGCAATATACCATCGACAATATAGAAAACGAAGCGGTTGATATTTCTGACATCATCAGTGAGATTGGACAAGACGTTTGCTTTGAGTTTCAGCATAAAAATGTGCGTTGGCAATGGCAGCCGAGTCACACACCTATGACAGATTCTTTATCAACGGCTCACTCAGCCACTCCTTGGACTGTGCTTGGCAACCAAGAACAGCTACATAGTGCACTTGAAAATGTCATCCGTAACGCTTTTATGCATACTGCCTCTGATTCGACGGTCATTGCTGACATTAAGAAAGTGGAGATGGAGGGCAATAAGCCAGCACTTCAAATCAGCATCACAGACGAGGGTGGCGGTATTGCGGATAATGACTTGGCGCGTATTTTTCAGCCCTTTGTACGGCTTGACTCGGCTCGCCATCGTGAAACGGGGGGCTATGGTTTGGGGCTGGCAATCGTTCATGCCGTGGTAATGGCACACAAGGGTCAGATTCATGTCTATAATCGCCAAGATGATATCCAAGGGCTGGTGATGCAAATAACATTGCCTGTTAACTCTGAAGAGGACTAAGAGCAGCATAAAGTGGCGAACACGCGCTTAAAACATCTCTAAAGTGTGTGTATAAGCGTGTGTTTTATTAAGTTTCAAAGCGGATTATTTCAAAAAAGTGGGAGCATTCAATATAAGCAAGGAGCAAAAAACATCTATATATTCATTTTTTGTTATATAAATAGATGAACGGTAATAAATGCCAGACGAGCGGCATTGTCTCTCTCTATATATTCGGTAATACTAATATATAGAGAGAGCGATTAGGGCTTTTCAAGATAAAAAGTGTTATTTGTTGGTTAACAAGATAAATGACGAACAAAAAACATTTAATCGTTATCCGCCGATAACGTGTTTTATTTTGTGATATCGACTCTCTGCAAGATGGATATTATCTCTGATTTTTAAATCTGACCAGTCTGTAAGGGAGTGCACACTATGAACCGCATCTATAAAGTAATATGGAATGAAGCCTTGAGCTGTTTTACCGCAGTTGGTGAATATGCAAAGGGGCGCGGCAAATCTTCCAAATCTAGCGTGAGCGCAAACGCGACCATCAATACGACTTCTAATCTTTCTTCTACCCAATTTTTCCGATTATCTACGATCGCCATAGGGATGCTGGCGGCTGGATTTACAATGTCACCGCAAGCTTTTGCACAAGTGAATGTCGGCGGTGGTACGGGATCTGGTACGGCAATTTCTTCTTGTAATACAAACAGTACTGAGGCAAATGCTGAAGGCAGCTATTCGGTTGCCATTGGCTGTGAAGCGGACGCTGGACAAAACTTCAATCTGGTCGATAGAGGCAATCCGTCGTTTACTTGGACGGGTGGTTCACAAAACAACTCTGGTAGTACCGCCATTGGCACTGGGACAGAAGCCGGTGACGTCGCTACTGCTCTAGGCACTCAAGCAAAAGCTATTGGTCGGTCATCTGTGGCAATTGGGGCGGCAGCATATTCTAATGGGAATACCTCGTTAGCGCTTGGACGTCAATCGGCAGCGACTGCTGACTTTGCTCAGGCTATTGGTAACGTCTCCTCAGCAACGGGTCAAGGCTCTCTTGCTGTTGGTCATTCAGCACTTGCCTCAGGCAAACGTGGTATTGCGATTGGTTCAACTGATTTTGAAAATGCAGGTACAGTGGCCGATCAAGCAAATGTAGGTTATAGAGCGAATGGACAAACTCAAGCAGTTGGCAGTGATACGATTGCCTTTGGTAGTAATGCAAAAGCGACTGCTGATAACAGTCTTGCTTTTGGTGTCGGCTCTCGATCTAACGCAGTAAATGGCATCGCATTAGGTTCAAACTCTATTGCAAATCGTGCTGGTGGTGCCAGTGGTTTCGTGCCAGTAGGAGCAGATAGCTCAGTCATCCAAGCGACGGACAGCGTTACGCTTGGCGCGGTCTCTGTAGGAACAGGAGCAGCGGGTGGCAACCGTCAGATTGTAAACGTTGCAGCAGGCAGTAGTGCTAGTGATGCTGTCAATGTGGCTCAGCTAACGGGGCTGTCGAATACTGTCGCTAATAATAAAACTAAGTATTATAGCGTAGACTCAACCGCTATCGGTAATGCTAATAACGACGGAGCGACAGGTTATAACGCCATGGCGCTGGGCGGAAATGCAAAAGCCACAGGCAGCCAAACTATTGCGATTGGCAGCTCAGAATTTGGGCAACAGACGATGGCAAGTGGTGAGCAATCGATTGCTATCGGTGCTAATGTCGTGTCTAGAGGGGCATCGTCTATCGCAATAGGCGGTGATGATCTAGATTTTGCATCGAAAACCAATATCGATGGTAGTCCGTTGTCACCATTAAATAGTGGCACAGTTAACGATGTTTTCAAATCCTACGTAGGTAAAGATTTGGTAGAAACCAATCAGTACGATGTCAATACCGAAGCTGGAGGTGCTGCGTCGATAGCCATTGGTGCAAAATCGCTGTCTAAAGGTGATCTGTCTACAGCCGTTGGTGTTCATTCCAATACCTCGGGAACGGCTTCTTCAGCGTTTGGTGTTGGCGCATCAGCGAGCAAAGACGGTTCAGTCTCTTTAGGTGCAGGCTCAACAACAGCAACAAGTGCAAGCTCTGAAAAGACGATGACAGTTGGTGGCGTGGTATATGATATCGCCGGTAATGTCATTGATGATAAGGGCATGCTACGAGAGGGTGCGCAAGTATCCGTGGGCGTAGTAGGATCTGAGCGTCAGATCAAAAACGTCGCTGGTGGAGCTGTCACTGCGGCTAGTACAGATGCCGTGAATGGTAGTCAATTATATGCGACCAATGAAGCTGTCGGAAATAATACCACGACTATTAACAAAGGCTTTGCGCTAAAAGCCGCTGATGGTAATACAGTACAGAAACCATTGGGACAAGCCGTTGAGGTAGTTGGCTCTAACAGCAACATCGACACCCGAGTAAAAAATGGCAAAATCGAAGTCGAGCTCAATGACAACTTAAACCTAGGTACAACAGGCAGCGTTAGCACTGGCAACTTATTAAACGGCACAACGGTCAATGGTCTAGGTATTGTCACTGGCGGCGTGCTCACTGGCGTCACTACCGTTAGTGGTGCAGGTGTCACGGTAACGGGTGGAAACATATTTAACCCTACCAATGCCACGTTAACCAGCAATGGTCTGACCATTTTAAATGGTCCAAGCATCACCAAAAGCGGGGTCAATGCGGGTAATAAGAGAGTTATTAACGTTGATGATGGGGTTAACGCAAAAGATGCGGTGAATTTTAGTCAGCTAGAAACGACTAATACTAATGTTACGACCAATACTAACAACATCTCAACCAATACTACCAATATTGGCACCAACACTGACAATATTGCTAAAGGCATCAAGTTTAATGTGAATGATGCAAGTAGCGGCGGCACTCTCAAAAAAACCTTCGCCTTGGGTGAAGAAATTAAGTTTGATACGGACAGTAATTTAACCACCACTGGCTTATCAACGGGTGATGGAATCAAACTTGGCTTAGCCAACAACTTAACAGGTCTGGATAGCGCAAGCTTTAATAGCGGCGTTAGTATCTCATCTACTGGTATCAATGCCAACGACACCCAGATCAAGGGAGTAAAAAGCGGTGGTAATACAGTAACCAATGCAGCAAACATCGGTGATGTACAAATGGCAGCCGCAGGAGCGAGAACCAAAGTAGTTAAAGGTACGAATGTTGCCAGTGTTGACTTTTCAACCGATAGCGATACTGGACAGGATGTCTATACTGTCAATGCCAATGGCACCAGTGTTTCTACTGCAGATGCTAATGCACTAACAGTTAGCACTAGTGTCAAAGATCCTGATACCAATATCACCGACTATCAAGTTGATCTAAGCGAAGGTAGTAAGGCAAGCTTGGTAAAAGCTGATAGTGCGATGCAAACGGTAGTGACACAAATCAATGGTGCTGAAGTCAAAACTCTGGATAAAGACAATAATACAGCCAACTTTATTACTGGTGACAATATTGTCTTGACCGCTGACAATGGTGGTATCAAAGTTGCTACTGCTGCCGATTTAGTCTCAACCAGCTTGACCACAGGAACTACAGTCGTCAACGCTGATGGTGTCACATTCACGGGTGGGACTAATCAAACGGTCAGACTCAGTAATAGTGGGCTGGACAATGGTGGCAATCAAATTACCAATGTCGCTAACGGTACAATAGCCAGCGATGCCGTAAACTTTGGTCAACTACAAGCCACGACCACGACCATCGATAAAGGCCTCGACTTCGATGGTGACACGGGTACTACCGTTAATCGTCAGCTTGGTGACAAGCTGGCAATCAAAGGTGGCACGACCGTGGCAAGTGACTTGTCAAATGGCAACAACATTGGCGTCGTTGCTGACGGTACCAGCACATTGACCGTGAAACTTGCGAAAGATTTAACTGGTCTTAACAGCGCAAACTTTGGTAGCGGTGTCAGCATCTCAGCCAATGGTCTGAACAATGGTGGCAATAAAATTACTAACGTTGCAGAAGCGACCACAGGTAAGGATGCGGTAAACTTCGACCAATTGTCAGCAACCAATAGTCTCGTGGCCAAAGGCATCAAAATCGGTGATGGCAATAGTGCCAACGACCAGCAGTTTGCTTTAGGTGATACCATCAACGTCACTGGTGATAGCAACATTACGACGACAGCCTCGGCAACGGGTGTTCAGGTGAAACTGAATAACCAGTTAAATTTAGGCAATGAGGGTAGCATGCAGATTGGTAATAGCATTATGAATAGTAATGGCTTTACCTTTACTGGTAATGGTCTGGGTAAAACGGTTAGACTGAGCAGTAGTGGTCTTGACAATGGTTTTAACAGAATCACCAATGTAGCTGCTGGTATTGCAGATACAGATGCGGCGACTGTCGGACAGTTGAACGCCACGACGTTTGCCCTTGATCAAGGTTGGGGACTAACGGCTCAGGGTGATGTTGCCACTATGATCAAACAAGGCAGCGCCATCGATTTGAACAGTACAGATGGTAATATTAAAGTGTCTAGATCAGCGGACAATAATGTTAGTCCTGGCCTACTTGCTGCTGCACCATTGGCAGGCGTCAATGACATTAGCTTCGATTTAAATCCAGACCTGAATTTAGATAGCGTAACGACGGGTGATACCATTATGAATAATAATGGACTGACTATTACAGGTGGACCTAGTGTCACCAAAGCGGGTATCGATGCTGCTGACACTAAGATTACAAACGTTGTGAATGGCGATGTCTCTGAAGGTAGCAAAGATGCTATCAATGGTGGTCAGCTCTATGCACAAGGTAGTGGCATCAGTAGTATCATTGGCGGTGAGACAGTCTACAATCCTGTAGATGGTACCTTTACCAATAGTAATATTGGTGGTACTGGTCAAAATAGTATCGACGGTGCGATTGCTTCTATTAAGCAAGGAGAAGTCGTTATCAATGAAAACATCCAAGCCAACACCACCAATATCCAAACCAATACCACGAATATTGCCACTAATAAAACAAACATCGACACCAATACGACTAATATCAAAGTGAACAAGGATAAAATAGATGCGGGTCTCAATTTTGGTGCTGATAGCGGTGCTACCATCAACAAACCAGTAGGCGATGGCAGTGTCCTCACCTTCACAGGTGGTAATAACATCACCACAACAGCAGCAGGCAGTAGTATTAAGTTTGATCTAAACGGTGATATTAATATCGATAGCGTCAAAACTGGCAATACGACAATCAATAATAATGGTGTCAGCATTGTCGGTGGTCCTAGTATGACTGCAAGCGGTATCAACGCCGCTGGTAACAAGATCACTGATGTGGCTGATGGCATGGCTCCCAGAGATGCTGTGAATATGGGTCAATTAGATGCTGTTAGTCAAAGACTTGGCAACAACATGAATGAGCTAGGTTATAAAATTGGTGAAGTCGAAGACGATGCAAATGCTGGTATCTCAGCCGCCATGGCAATGTCTTCACTACCGCAAGCTTACATCGCTGGTAAATCCTTAATCGGTGGCGGTATAGGAACGTACAATGGGGAAAGTGCAGTTGCTATTGGCTTCTCGAAGTTATCCAATGATGGTCGTTGGGTCATGAAGGTAAACGGCACCGCTGATACCCAAGGTAATGCTGGCGGCTCGATTGGTGCAGGCTTCCATTTTGATTAAATCAATCAAGCCTACTATCAAGTAAAGTGATTTGTTAGTTATAAAAATTAGTCATAAAAAAGCAAGGCATCAGATGCCTTGCTTTTTTGCGACATGAGCATGAAGACGTTTTCAGCGTGATGATTTGGTAGTCACTATTTGGTAATCACTATTTGGTAATCACTATATGATTTTTACCAATGATTTGTTTCTCTTTGGCTCAATAGCCAAGCGATAAAAAGCCCTCACTCTATGAGGGCTTACTTATTTTTATAAAAGCAATTTTATACTCTGAACATAGCTGCATTTGGGGTCAATCCGACATAAGCCATGCCAGCTTGCTCCATCCAATGTGGCTGCACGATACCATGTTGTAAAATAGCATGAATGTCTCGATGCGCTCTTTCTATTCTATGTTTTTTATATAGCGAGACCGTACCAGCGACCGCATAAATCTCCGATACCATGGCTCTGGCTTCTCTCGCTGCCTCACAGGCTGCTGCCCACACATCAGCCAGCTGTATATCGGTAAAGGCATTCTGTTGCTGTGCTTCGTTCCATAATACCTCTACGCTATTGTGTAGTTGTGCGCACCTAGACGCTAATAGTGTTTTGCTTTTAGCAATAGTCGCTTGTACTGCTGCACGATCACGCAAATCTGGGCTTTTACCGGGCGTTACTTTCTCAAGGCAAATTTGGATTAACTCATCTGTCGCTGCTTTTAAGACACCCAGTGCCATCGCTGCACAGCCAGCGGCATTAATACAGCCGATTGGTAGGCGGCTATACGCATTATCGATGGCGGCAGGGCTATCAAAATCGACCGCATAACGTTCCTGCACAAACGCGTCTTTGATGACGATGTCATGACTGCCTGTACCATTTAGTCCACCAACATGCCAAGTATCAATCACTTCCACATCTTCTTTTGGAATAAAGAACAGCTTTAAATTTGCACCCGGTCCAAGGGTCGTAGGCGAGCCTTCAGATATTACCAAGCAGCGCAGCACAAACCAGTCTGCCAATTCACAACCTGATACTAATGTCCATTGACCTGAGACCGTATATCCTTCAGCGGTTTGTTTAGCAATCCCTTCAGGGCGTGCTGAGTTGGCATAGACATGAGAGGGGTCACTATATATCTCCTTCATGCTAGGCTCGTCTAAAAATCGTCCAAATGTGCAGGCCAAATGATTGTTCCAAACGATCCAAGCAACTGAGGCTTCAGCACTGGCTAGCGTCTCATAAACCTTTAACGTTTCCACAGGATTGCCTTGCCATCCTCCCAACGATTTTGGCAGTCCCATCCTAAATAACGACAACTCTGACAGTTTTTTGACCACTGTCGGTGCAATTTTTCTACAGGTTTCTGTTTCTTCTCTAGCCGATAGGGCTAAATCATAAATATCTTGAGCGGCATGGGATGGTAGAGCGTCTTTGTTATTTGATAAAGGTGTATAACTCATAATATCCAACCTTATTTTAATGTATAAAACAGTATGTTTATCTAAAATTAATTCTAAATTTGAGATATAACAACGCCTATACCAAGAATAGCCAACAGTTGACTGCTATACAACCAATAATTTGAATATATTAAATATTATATTGAGATAAAAAGTGGAAGTGATGATTCGATGAAATATTGAATGCTGTATTTGGCTTAAGAGTATCGATGCTTTGTCTATTTTCAGGCAGTCATTCGCTTTGATTGCTTTGTCTGAGCCCTGAGCCCAGCAATTATAAGGGCGTTTTGTTATTAAATTCTCTAATCATTTAATTTTCTAGTCATTTAATAGCAAAATACCCTTACTGAAAGCACTCTGTTTGATTGTTTATTGAGACTTGGGCGCATCAGGCTGCATGCTAGGATCAGCGTCAGCAAAGGCTTTGAGCGTACGGCAATGCGTGTCAATTTCGACGATATTGGGATAAGCACTTAAATCCACGTTAAAACGTCGCGCCGAAGAGACCTGAGGAATCAAATAGCAATCTGCAAAAGTAGGGCTGTCACCGTAGCAAAATTTTCCACGGCTTTTGTCTTTTGCTAGTATTTTCTCTAACGCCGCAAAGCCCTCACTCATCCAACGGTTGCACCACGCCATGACTTTTTCTTCGTCTACTGCCAGCTCATTGCGTAGGTATTGTAAGATACGGCGGTTATTAATAGGATGAATATCACAACCAATCATAGCGCTAATGGCTCGTACTTGCATACGTCCAGCCGCGTCTTTAGGCAATAGCGGGTTTTTAGGATGAACCTCTTCTAACCATTCTAAAATGGCTGGGCTTTGATATAGTAATAAATCATCTGTCTGTAAAACAGGCACCAATCCTTGTGGATTGAGTGATTTAAAGGCATCTGCTAACTGCTCATCTTTTGCTAAATTGACCGAAATATAGTCATAATCTAAGCCTTTGAGATTCATCGCGATACGAGTACGATACGAGGTGCTGCTGCGAAAGTAGCCATAAAGTGTCATCATTGTGAATTCCTTTTATTATGGTAGGTTGTGAATGAGATAAGCAGTTATAATTAATAATACGAAATGTATGTTATACAATTAAAGAACTCTTATGACGTTACCTCTTCATTTCAGTTTTTCATGAATATATTAGATTAATATGCCAAGTAAATTACTCATTGAGCAAAACATGCCAGCAGCTGAAAACCCTTTAGAAAATCCCGTGACAACCAATAAAAGTCAAAGTGGCGTCCAGTCACTGGAGATTGGCTTGTCGGTATTAGACGTTCTTATTGATCATAACGAGCCGATGATGCTAAAAGATATTGCGCAAGTGATGCAAATGCATCCAGCAAAGTGTCACCGCTATTTGGTCAGTCTCATTCGTAAAAACTATGCGCGTAAGCTTGATGATGGTCGCTACGGGCTAGGCGATAGGGTTAACACATTGGCAGCATTGGGGCACTCTGTATTTAGTCAAAACAATATTTTAGAGCGGCTGACGCACATCGCTAATGAAATCAAAGACACCCTGAATTGCGGTGTGCAGATTGCCAAATGGTTTAGCGAAGGTCCTATTATTATTCAGTCCGTTGAACCAGATAGCCCGATTAGTATTATCACTCGTATCGGTTCACGTATGCCGCTGACGACATCGGCGACGGGGCAATTATTTGCCAGTTATCAGCCAGATGCCGTCATTCAGCCATTGGTCACAGCTGAATGGCAGACAGACAATGAAGCAATAATCACAGAAAAATGGCAGAATTTCAGTCACTTGCAAGCCAAGATTCGTACCCAAGGCTATGCGACAGTGACGGGTGATATGCTCATGGGTATTAATGCCATTACCATTCCTGTCATATTGCCGCCGTTTGTTAATAGCGCTGTTAATCTATCTGCTGTTAGTGGCAAAACTGCTAGCAAAGGACTACCCCTAGAATATGCCATCACTATCATTGGAACGACACAGCAATTGCCTATGAGTGAGAAACACAACGTGGTTGAGCAAATTCTAGCAATCGCGCAGCGTTATCAAATTGCGTAGCTGGTATTTTTACTATATAAGTTTTAAGCATATAAATTGACCGGCTATCGCGTAAATGGGGTTTTGTCCGAATATCATTTAATGATATTCACCCTTTAGACCACACAGGCGCTACTGGCAGCTTTTGCTTTTTCGTATACATTATTAGCATCTAGACCAGTGGCATTCACTTCATCTAGATAGTGCTGCGAGCCTTCCATTAATGGACCTTTCCAGTCTGGGTCATTGAGTGGGTCAGGAATATCGATCATGATATCGCCTTTTTCTTTAGCGGCAGCCATTGCTTTGGCGTTACTGACGTCAAATACTTTGGAGACACGTGCTGCCATCTCCGCCCCTGAATTGTCATCAATCACTTTTTTGAGATCATCAGGTAAGTTGTTATATTTCTCTTTATTCATACTGATAACAAAAGTAGAATTATAAAAAGGAATGTTGGTGTGCGTATTGATTAACTCATCAAGACGAAATGCTTGAATGGGCTGCCAAGTAAAGCTGAGCCCGTCAATGACACCGCGCTGAAGCGAGGTATAAGTATCACTGGCAGGCATGCCAACGGGCGCAGCGCCAGTCGCTTCGATAATGTGGCTAGCAACGGCAGAAGGTTGGCGAATACGCAAACCTTTCATATCAGCTGGCGTGCGAATAGGCTTATCTACAGTATGCAGCGCACCTTGTCCAGTGCCTATCAGCGCTAGTAGGTGAGTATCTTCGTACTCGTCTTTAATGACACCATCATCATACAGTTTATGAAGTATGCAGCTCTGCTGCTGTGCAGTATTTGTGATACCTGGCAGCTCTACAATTTGAGTTAAAGGAAATCGCCCTGCTGTATATCCTTGCGCTTGCATACCAATATCAACGATACCTTTCGCGGTAGCATCATAGGTAGCACCCGGTTTGCTAAGAGTAGCAGAAGGGTAGATCTCAATCTTTAAGCGGCCTTTTGATTCTTCTTCGATTTTCTTTGCCCATGGCTGCAATGCTTCAGTGTTTATGTTGTCATTGGCAGTCATAAAGTGTGAGAATCTTAGAGTAGTCGCATCGCCTGTATCTACATCAGCGTTTATTGCTGGGTCATTATTAGAGCAACCAGTCATTGCGATCGAGGTCGCTAAGAGTATTCCTAAAGGGGTTTTTATTTTCATCATTGAATCCTTTCATGATGGTTAGATATTGTTCGCTACCTAGGACGTATCATCAATTAGTATATTGATACATTTAATGGTCTTAAAATGATGGTACGCCCTAATTAGTCATATAAAAAGAGATAGCGAACACAATAACAGGTCAATCACTCACCGACAGGCGCGACTTCTCTTGCTTCAGCCAGTTCCTCTGCATGTAAAAACTGGGTATGCGCCGGTGCGCGTTTGGTAAGTGACCATTCTTCTAACATCTCATACTTCATGGCTTCAGTAATCATCGAGACTTTTTCTTCTGAGGTAATATCATCGTAGGTGAGTTCCATACGATGGCCATTAGGATCAAAGAAATAGATAGAATGAAAGATACCGTGATTGGTCACGCCGACCACATCAATACCATTTTCTTCTAAATGCTTTTTTGCTGCCATTAAGGCATCACGGTCTTTTACCTTCATGGCTAAGTGTTGCACCCAATTTGGGGTATTCGGATCAAAACCCATTTCAGGCTGATTGGGCACTTCAAAAAACGCCAATACGTTGCCATTACCAGCATCTAAAAATACATGCATATAAGGATCAAAGGCTTTGGTCGAAGGCACGTGGTCTTCAGCGAATGCAAGGATGAAGTCCATGTTTAGGTATTTTTGATACCATTCAACGGTTTCTTTAGCGTCTTTGCAGCGATAAGCCACATGATGGATTTTTTCAATTTTAAAGCTCATATCAAACTCCTTTTGATAGGGAATGCAGTGAGTAATAGGCTGCCAGTACCAATTGACTATAGGTCGATGGTTGCTTGGCAGCTCAAAACCACTATGCTCACATTTTTTCTAGACTATTTGTCAAAATCAAAGTTAAGCGCGGGCAGTACTTTGCCGCGTACTTCACCAAACCCGACACGAATGCCGTCTTTTTCGCTATAGCCTTTCATGATTACTGTGTCGCCATCTTCAATAAAACTGCGGGTCTCGCCGCCTTTTAAAGTGACAGGTTTGGTCGCATTCCAAGCAATCTCTAACATTGAGCCATAAGAATCTAGTGTTGGTCCTGAAATCGTCCCTGAGCCCATCATATCGCCAACTTCCACTTTACAGCCAGTGATGGTGTGGTGGGTGAGCTGCTGCGCCATTGACCAATACATGTGCTTGAAGTTGGTCTCACAAACCACAGTGGCGCTATCTGAGTTTTCAGGCAATAACTCAACTGATAGATTGATGTCATAGCTATTATTGCTGTCTTTTTCGTTTAGATATGCCAATGGTTTTGGCTCTTGAATCGGGCATGCTGTTTTAAAAGGTGCCAACGCATCCATAGTCACAATCCAAGGCGAGACTTCAGAAGCAAAGGTTTTGGCATTAAATGGCCCTAAAGGCACGTATTCCCATTTTTGAATGTCACGGGCTGACCAGTCGTTGAGCAAAACCATGCCAAAAATATGCTCAAAGGCACTGTCTACTGCAATTGGTTGACCAATGCTATTACCTTTACCAACCACAAAAGCAGTCTCAAGCTCAAAATCTAAACGCTTGCAGGCTGAGAAAATAGGGCGGTCGTCAGCGTTTGGCTTTAATTGACCAGACGGGCGTATCACCTCAGTGCCACTGACGATGACGGTGCTGGCGCGTCCGTTATAGCCGACTGGCATTTCAGTCCAGTTAGGTAGTAGGGCGTTGTTTGGATCACGGAACATAGTGCCGACGTTGGTGGCGTGTTCTTTAGACGAATAGAAATCGGTAAAACCTGGGACGTGAACAGGCAGATGCATGGTGACGTCTGCTTGCTTCAACAATACCTTTTTCTGCAAGTCTTGATTATCACGCAAGGCGTCGCTGACACTAGATAGGAGGGTTTGGATGGTTGAGCGTGCTTGAGTCCAATTGTCTCGACCTGAATCAATAAAAGCGTTTAGCGTTGGTTGATCAAAATATGGACCGCCCTCTAAGCTCAGTAAACCTTCTGCTTCGAGCACGGCCAAATCCAATACGTACTCACCGATAGCCACACCAGCTCGGCGTTTGTTATTATCAGCAGCGTCTTTGGTATCACTAAAAATACCATAAGGCAGGTTATGAATGGAGAAGTCAGAATCAGCGGCGATATCGATAAAGGATGTGAGGCTGTTGTCAATCTTTGACATAGGTTGCTCCTTGCTAAAGCATATAATGAATTACGTTATAATTAACTACTTACGCATAATGTAATTTATCAAAGTGGAGATTGCAAGGGTTTTTGTGCAGTGTTTTTTTAAAAGAGATGTGATACTAGGGACGTTGATGTTCTTTGGTAAAACAAATAGGAAAAACGCAGGACATAAAAAAAGGCTGAGCACTCGCTCAACCTTTTTGTGAATCGCTATTACTGACTACCGCACCGTTTTAATGCGTGCTCACTCAGTCTTTCAAGACGTCTGCCATGGCATTGGCCACATAGTCGATGTTGCTGGTGTTCAGTCCAGCCACACACATACGTGAGTTGGAAATCATGTAAATGCCAAACTCGCTTTGTAAGCGTTCGACTTGCTCAGGCGTCAAACCAGTAAAGCTAAACATGCCGTTTTGACGGGTAATATAGTCAAAGTTGCGGTTCGGGATTTTGGCTTCTAACACTGATTTTAGCTGTAAACGCATGGCTTTGATACGATCGCGCATCGCATAAACTTCGCCAACCCATTGCTTATGTAGTGCTTCGTCGTTCATGACGATATCGACCACACGACCACCATGTGATGGCGGGCTTGAGTAAATACGGCGTACGGTAGCATTCAGCTGACCGAAGACGCGCTCTGTCTCGTCAACCGTTGGACAAACAACTGATAGACCGCCGACACGCTCACCATATAGTGATAAGTTTTTAGAGAATGAGTTGCTGACAAACAATGGCAAGCCCATATCGACAGCTTTACGAATCGCATAAGCATCGCTGTCCATGTCTTCGCCAAAGCCTTGGTAGGCAATATCCATAAATGGAATCAGTTCGCGCGCTTGAATGACGTTCAGCACGGTATCCCATTGCTCACGGGTCAAATCTAGACCTGTTGGATTGTGGCAACAAGGATGCAGCAAGATCACATCATTTTTGTTCAATGTCTCAAAAAACGCAATCATTTCATCGAACTTGATGCTGCTGTTGGCTTTGTCGTAGTACGGGTATTTACCCACTTCGACATCAGAGCCTTCAAAAATGGCAATGTGGTTGCCCCATGTTGGGTCACTCACATAGCATTTAGATTGTGGGAACCATTCATGGATGAACTCAGCGCCAACTTTTAACGCGCCAGAACCGCCGATCGTAGCGATAGTAGCGACCAAACCATCTTTTAAAATCTGCGCGTCTTTACCGAACAGTAGTTCCTGACAGCCTTTACGATGTCCTGGTAAGCCTGCCATCGGCAGATATGGACGCGGCGCAATAGGATCGGCAATGCGTTCTTCGGCTGTTTTTACACAGTCAAGTACGGGCAATACACCATTTTCATCATAATAAATACCAATGCCTAAATTGACCTTTTTAGGATTGTTATCTGCTGTATATTTTTCCATCAGCCCTAAAATTGGATCACCAGCGTAATAGTCGATACGTTCAAACATGTTGTTTCCTTATGAAATATAAATCAAGCCGCCAAAAATCATAGAGCAAATTGACGGTGAACTCAATATGAGATTCAATTATCTTGCATAATTAATAAAATAGTTGATTGAAACCATTGTGTATCAAGGCTTTTTAAGCACCGATCATATCTGTGTCAGCGATACTTAAGTATGCTGTAAGTCATTAAAATGACTGGAAAAATAGCTCTGCAAGAAGTCTTTGAAAGCAATGGTAGCAGGCGATAACGCACGAGAAGAACGCTGATAGATAAAAAACTGCCGCATTTTAACGGGTTGTGCCAGCGGCCTCATTTGTAAGCCATTGGCGCTAACCCAGTCGATGACTTCGGGCATATAGGGCAAACATAAGGTAATGCCGAAGCCTTGACGGGTCATCTCAAGCGCGGTGGACATAAAATTGACCTTGTAACGTGCCTGTTGGATATGGCTGGCGATCTGGTCATCCAACTCGGTTGTCACTTGTTCAATGAAAGGGCCTTGCAGCGTGATGAGAGGAATGTCTAATAAATCCTGCCACGTTATTTCATGTTTTTGTGCCAGCGCATGGTTGTCAGGCATCACCACACAAAATGGTAGCTGATATAACAAATCGGCATTGATATCGTCCTCAGCCTCCATAAAACCAAGCTCAGTACCGACACCCAAATCTACTTCAATGTCCTGAATATGTCTGAGTAAGTTTTCTGCTGAACAATCTAATAACGATACGCCAATCTCGGGGTGTTGTTTGGAGAATTGGGCGATGACCGCTGGCATAGAGGAGGCTGCAAACTGCGAAACAGCGAGTCGGACTTGACCTTGCGCCAAGCTTGTTAAGCTGCTCGCCTCATTTTCAAACAGCTGCATCTCATTCAATATACGCCGTGCTTGCGGCAATAAATGCCGTCCTACTACCGACAACGACAACTGGCGGGTAGTACGGTCGAACAGCACAATACCGAGGCTGGACTCTAGCTCTTTAATCAAGCCGCTAACGGCAGATTGGGTCAAATGCATCTGATCGCTGGCACGGGTAAAACTGCCATTGTCAGCGACTTGGATGAAAGCGGTTAATTGGCGAATGCTGATATTCATAAGTAAACCTGATAAATAAATCATAAAAAACAATTAGTCTTATAAATGAACCTAATCTAATATAAATACATCGTCAATAAGAATTATTGATTGAAGACATTTTTTATTGCATTTTTACCACCAATTGAAATTAAGGATGATTACAATGGCAGATTTATTTGACAACCCAATGAGCCTAAATGGGTTTGATTTTGTTGAATTCGCCTCACCTCAACCGGATGCGGTCGACGCACTGTTCAAACAGCTTGGCTTTGCCCATGTCGCCAACCATCGCTCAAAAGATGTGGCGCTATACCGTCAAGGTGACATCAATCTTATTCTAAATCGTGAACCAAAAAGCGAAGCCAGCTATTTCGTTGAAGAGCATGGTGCTGGTGCTTGTAGCATGGGCTTTCGTGTGCAGAATTCTAAAAAAGCTTATGAGCGTGCCATCGAAATGGGCGCACAGCCAGTAGACGTACCAACTGGTGTGATGGAGCTACGCTTGCCTGCTATTAAGGGTATCGGTGGCTCACTGATTTATCTCATCGATCGTTATAAAGATGGTGAGTCTATTTATGACGTCGATTTCGAGTTTTTTGCTGATGTAGACCGTCGTCCTGTCGGGCATGGTTTTAAAGTCATCGACCATTTAACCCATAACGTCTACCGTGGTCGTATGGCCTATTGGGCAAACTTTTATGAGCGCATATTTAACTTCCGCGAAATCCGCTTTTTTGACATCAAAGGTGAATATACGGGTTTGACCAGTAAAGCCATGACAGCGCCTGATGGCAAAATCCGTATTCCATTGAACGAAGAGTCAAAGCAGGGCGGCGGTCAAATCGAAGAATACTTGATGCATTTCAACGGTGAAGGTATTCAGCATATTGCTTTAGCCAGCGATGATTTGTTTGCCAGCATCGACAAGTTAAAAGCAGCGGGTATCCCGCTCATGACCGCTCCAACTGCGACTTACTATGAAATGCTGAGTGAGCGTCTACCAAATCATGGCGAAAATGTCTCTGAGCTACAGATGCGCGGTATCTTATTAGATGGCACCACTGAAGGCGGCACACCGCGTCTGCTGCTACAAATTTTCTCTGAAACTATCTTAGGTAGCCCTGTTTTCTTCGAGTTTATCCAGCGTAAAGGTGATTACGAAGATGGCTTTGGTGAAGGTAACTTCAAAGCCCTATTTGAATCCATTGAGCGCGATCAAGTCCGTCGTGGCACGGTTGGTCAGCCAGAAACTGAAACACCGTAAGCGCCTCTACATTTAGGGAAAAATCCATAAAATAAATGGGCAGGGCAAAAGGAGTTTGTCTTGTCCCTAATAATCACTGCGCTCTGTAATGCCATGTGTTCAATGCGATGACTGGGCTATGGTTCAGTCATGATTGAAAACGACTAGCAAAATTCAGAGTGCCATTCAGAGCGCTAATGGCAATAAAAGGAATACAGGCATGGAACGCCTACCACATACGAATTCTGTTAATAAAGCTATCGGTGCCAACAGCGTTGCTTGCAAAACGCTAGGCACTGATGCCAGTCACGATAATTCTGCTCATAAAAAGCAGGATTCTATGCCTAAAAAACAACCTTACGTGTCGCATCAGCCAGATAGCCATGGTCATATTCACTATAGTGATGATGAAAATGGTATGTGGCAGGCATTGCTTGAGCGTCAAGCCGAACAAATACCTAACCGTGCCTGCCCAGCCTATCTAGACGGTTTAAAAAAACTGAATTTGCCCGTTACGCGTATTCCGCAGCTGCAAGATATTGATGCAGTATTGCAAGCCACCACTGGTTGGCAAACTGCCGCTGTCCCTGCATTAATCAGTTTTGGTAAGTTTTTTAAATTGCTTGCCAATAAATCCTTTCCAGTGGCAACTTTTATCCGTCGATTTGATGATATGGACTATATTGAAGAGCCTGATATTTTTCATGAAATCGTTGGACATTGTCCGCTTTTGACCCATCCTGCCTTTGCGACGTTCAATGAAACTTATGGCAAGTTGGGTCTTAATGCCACTAAAGAAGAACGGTGGTTTTTGGCACGGCTCTATTGGTTTACCATCGAGTTTGGTTTGGTGGGACAAAATAAAGGCAGTCGCCGAATCTATGGCGGAGGCATCTTAAGCTCACCGTCTGAGACGGTGTATGCACTCAATGCTGGTTCTGAGCAGCAAGCAGAACCTCAGCATCAACCGCAAAATCAACCAGAGCACCGAGCGTTTGACTTGCTTGATGTGTTGCGTACCCCTTATCGTATCGATCATATCCAGCCGATTTATTATGTCATTGATGATTTGGATACATTATTTGATATCGTCAATAGCGATATCATGGGAATGGTCAAACAAGCCATGTCGCTAGGATTGTTCGAGCCTAGTTATGCAGTAAAAAACGCCTAATGCATGGTTAAGACAAACGGCATCATTTGAATGATGTAGTCGTAAATGACAGCGTCAACATGGACGTAACTGTATTAAACATAACAGTATTAAAAAAACGAATAGTTAACATAAAAGGACATTATAATGACGACATTATCACAAGCCAGCTGTGAGGTGTGCCGCATTGGCGCGCCAACGGTCAGCGACATCGAAGCACAAGAGCTATTACAGCAAATTCCAGATTGGTCATTGATCGAGGTTGATGGCATCAAGCAATTACAACGTCCATATAAATTCAAAAACTTCGTCAAGGCGATGGAGTTTGCCAACCAATTAGCAGACATCGCCGAAGCAGAAGGGCATCATCCTGGCATATTGGTAGAGTGGGGCAAGGTGACGGTTACGTGGTGGTCACACAGCATTAAAGGTCTGCATCGCAATGATTTTGTCATGGCAGCTAAGACCGATAGTCTGCTGGATCAATAATGAGGGTAGCAATCGCTATTGCAACTCATTAAACTTGTCCGACTCAAAGCCAACCCTAACGCCAGATTTGACTGGCAAGCTAAGGATGTGTGATGCCTCCAAAAATATTAACCCAAATTTCACCTCAACTGGCATTTATGATTTCTGCCATTGTCATCGCTATTATGGGCGTTACCATGATAGGTTTTGGCTGGGTACCGCATTTATCATTGATACTCGCTATTTGTGTCTTGCTAGGCATTGGTCTGTTTAAAGGCTTGACCTTTGATGACATGCAAGCGCAAATGGCATCGGGTGTCATGCGTGGTATCGGTGCGATCTATCTATTCTTCTTTATTGGCTTGATGGTCGCCGCTTTAATGATGTCTGGTGCTATTCCAACGCTGATGTATTTTGGTTTTCAGTTGATTTCACCAGAGTATTATTACATTTCAGCCTTTGTATTGACCTCCATTATTGGTATTGCATTGGGCAGTAGTTTGACCACCGCGGCGACATTGGGCGTGGCTTTTATTGGTATGAGTAATGCCTTTGATGCCAACGTGGCGATTGCGGCTGGTGCGGTGGTCTCAGGGGCGTTTTTCGGTGATAAAATGTCGCCGTTATCAGACACCTGTACCATTGCTTCATCAGTGGTGGGTATTGATTTGTTTGAGCATATTCGCAATATGATGTATACCACGGTACCAGCGTGGATACTCACGGTCATTATTTTTTGGTTTTTCTCTGGGCAGACCGCAGGCTCTGACTTGAGTCAAGTAACCGTATTGCAAGGTCAGTTGATTGAAAGTGGCTTGGTACATGGTTATGCGGTATTGCCATTTGTGGTACTGGTTGGGTTGGCGGTTTTTCGTGTCAATGCGATTTATACGATTATCTGTACCATTGTGGCAGCATTGATTATTACTTATTTGCACAGCTCGCCGAGCTTTGGACAATTAGGCGGCTATTTATTTGCAGGCTATGCACCGGCTGAATCGTTAGAGCTGGGTGAAGTCGGTGGTATGCTATCGCGCGGCGGTGTGCAGAGTATGTTCTTCACTCAAGCGATTGTGATATTGGCACTCAGTCTTGGTGGCTTGCTCACAGCATTGGGTATTTTGCCAGCACTGTTATCAGGGATTAAAGACACCTTAACCACATCAGGACGCGCCATATTTGCCGCTGCCATGTCTGCTCTGAGTATTAACGTGCTTATTGGCGAGCAGTATTTGAGTATTTTATTATCTGGTACTGCCTTTCGTCCGACGTTTGAGCGTTTGAATTTACATCCTAAAAATCTGTCTCGTACCATTGAAGATGCAGGTACGGTCATCAATCCTCTAGTGCCTTGGAGTGTGTGCGGTGTGTTTATCAGCCAAGCATTAGGCGTGCCTGTGCTTGATTATCTGCCTTATGCGTTCTTCTGTTATTTATCGCTGTTACTAACGATATTGTTTGGTTTTACGGGAATTACCATCAGCCGCCTCAAGAATCAGTGACCCGAAAAACTTTTGTCTCTAAACTCTGCATTAAAACGCTAGGGCTTGAGTCTTCTAAGACAACACAACAAGCCCTAGTTTTTATTTATACCCTTGCAATCATTTGAGACAAGCTGATGGATGTGGAGCATGATATACCAGATTTGTAGCTTGCTAAGTTGAGTAGTAGGTGCTGTACAGGGGATTAAAAACGTTTGTTCAAGAGATTGAGCAGACGTTTTTTTGTGTCTTTCAATAATACTTGTACAGCCATTGTTTCGGCATAGATAGTCGTTACTGACGTTGGTACTAGATAGCTCTTTGGTGGTTAAAGAAATAAAAGCGACTAAAAAACCAATTAGCTTATCTCAACTTATTGAAGTGTTCTTCATTGAGTTGAGTAATGGTTTGTGCGAGTTCAAAAATGATTAAGAGGATAAAAGTGATAAAGAATTATGCTTGTATTTAAGGGTTGCGTGTCACAGATAAAAGAAAATCGGTCGTATATATACTTATCAAGTAACAGCGTATGGGAATAAAAAGAATGGCATTTTAAGTTAATGATAATTGTTTTTATTATCGTTTACGAGTAAAATCGGTTTTTATTGGCTGTCCAATATAAACACAACGATTTAAATTAATGATGAGTACAGATATGTTACGTGCAAACCAATTGACCATCAGTCGCCAAGGTAATACCTTACTAGACAATGTAAGCTGTGAGATTGATAGCAACCAATTGGTCGCTTTGGTTGGACATAATGGTTCAGGAAAATCGACTTTAATCAAAGCGCTGGCAGGCGAGATGATAAGTAATGGCGGTAGTATCAGCTTGGATGAGCGCCGTATCAGTGATTACAGTAGCAAAGCGCTGGCGCGACAAATGGCATATTTGCCACAGCAACTACCAGAAGCCGCTGGGTTTTCAGTACGTGAGCTGGTCATGTTAGGACGTTATCCGCATCAAAAATGGCTGCAAAAGCCCAACCAAATAGACAAAGATAAAGTAATAGAAGCCATGCGCATCACCCAAACAGAGGCGTTCGCTGACCGCATTACGGCCACGCTTTCAGGTGGCGAGCGCGCTCGCGTTTGGCTTGCTATGTGTCTGGCACAAGACACCAGATATTTATTACTTGATGAGCCATTAGCCGCGCTTGATATGCACTATCAGCTTGAAGTTATCCAGCTTATCCGTCGTTTGGTGGATGAGCAGGGCTTGAGTGTGGTTATCATTTTGCATGATATTAATTTGGCCGCGCAGTATGCCGATCGAGTTATCGCCTTAAAAAACGGTCGTATTTGCCATAACGGTGATATCGGCAGCACCATGCAACCGACAGTATTGCACAAGATTTTTAACGTCGATATGCAGCTGCTTAGTCATCCTATAACGGGGCAGCCAGTCGCTGTTGCCTAGTAGGGCATATCATCAATGTGAACGAAAATGAATAAGTAGGCTAAAAATGGTTAAATTTTTATAACCATTTTTAAAATGAGGGCATGCCCTAGTATTTGTTTCATCTTTTTCATTTCTTATTTTCTCTTATTCGCGCAAAAGATAGGCCGCCATGTTTCCAGCTCTTTATAAATCTCTGTTCTCTTTAATAGCCATAAAACCTTTTATAAAAGCTGGCTCAAATCTCACTATCAGTAAATATAAGTGGTTGCCGCTTATAGCAAGCTTAACACTGAGCATGGTGCTGACGGCCTGTCACCAACCAATAACGTCACAAAAAGACGCTCAAGTGGGCAATGTAGATAACGCTAACATCAATATAGTCTCACCTGATTGGGGCAATGCGGCAACCTTGACCGCCATGGGTTACCCCCCGATAGCGACGGGTGATGTGAGGGTGTGGGACAGATGGGTAGGTACGCCTGAATTGCCAACCTCAATCATTGATTTGGGCATTCGCTATCAGCCTAATGCGGAATTGGTTGCCCAATTGCCTGTCGATTTGGTCGTCGATAACTTTTTTTATGAGCATGCCCGCAATCTCTATGGAGATGTGCCCTCTGAGTCAGTCATGTTCGCCGCCAAAGGTGATACTGCAACTTGGGCAGATTATACTGAGCCAACTCGTCAGTTGGGACAGCTAATTGATGAACCAGCCTTGGCTGAAAGCTATATTACAAAAAGTCAGACAGATATCAAACTGGCAAGTGAGCGTCTGCAGCAGCGCTATCCAAAAGTAAAGAGATTTGCCGTTGTGCAGTTTGCTGATGCCAATAACATGCGCATGTATGTCAAAAATAGTTTGTTTCAGCCCGTGCTAAAAGAGATGGGCAGAGAGCTGGATGTATTAGGCAAAGGCAATCAATGGGGGTTTGTCCCTATTCGAATGGGCGACTTGGCTCAATTGGATAATGAGACCTGCCTATTAATCATCGACCCTTTAAGCCCGATAACCCGAGCTGAGATTAAAGACAGTTTGGTTTGGCAGCGTCTAGGCTATGGCGATGAGCGCTGCGTGGGTGAGCTGCCGCCCATATGGATTTATGGTGGCATGTCGTCACTGGTCGGCTTAGCAAATAATTTATCAACAGTGACATTAAAAGGTGGGGCAGCATCATGACTATTAATACTGCCGCACAGACTCATCACTCTCATACCAATAATACTACTGATTATGTCAAACCTATGACTTCACTTGCAGCGTCTCAGTCGCCCACATTGAAAACACCATCAGAGCAACACTCTAAGCTCATGCAAAAACCTCCCAATCCAGCACCAAAATTACCTCGGAAATCACCTTCGGTATTTGCAGATACATGGCGCATCTGGGCAGTAATGATTATCCTTGTGGTGTTGTCAGTATGGAGCACGTGGGCATTAATCGCTCAGGAATGGACACGCCCACTCAGTGATTTGTTTATTCCAAGCTCGCAATTGGATATCATCAGTCTTGCGACACAGCTGCATATAGTGGCGACCAGTATAGTGGCGCTATTGGCAGGTGGTCTGCTTGGGGTTGTCAGTATTTTGCTACAGCAATTGGTCAAAAACCCATTGGCGTCAGACACCACATTGGGCGTCGGTGTTGGTGCGCAATTGGCCATGCTCATTGTGACCTTGTTTTTGCCAAGTTTAGCGATTTATGGCGGACTTTATGTGGCCTTTGTCGGCGCGCTTATTAGTATGGGACTGGTCTTTGTATTGTCAGCACCCAGTCGTTTTAATCCGCTCATTTTAATATTGGCAGGCTTGGTGGTAAACATTCTACTTGCCGCCGTTGCCAATGTCTTGGTATTGTTTTTTGCTGAACGTAGTAATGGCATGCTGTCATGGGCGGCGGGATTTTTGGCACAGAATAGCTGGCATACCAGTACGATGCTAGCGATAACGGCCGTCGTGATGGCGGTTGTCTGTTTACCTTTGTTAAAACCATTAACCTTGATGAGTCTCGATGACTCACAAGCCAAGCGCTTGGGCGTGCCGATTAACAGTATACGTGCATTGGTGGTGCTTATTGTGGCGGTCGTTACCGCTTTGGTGGTTAGCGAAGTTGGTCTAATCGGTTTTATCGGTCTTGGCGCTGCCAGTCTGGTTAATGCGTTGGGAGTTGCTTCTATTAGCAAACGTCTGCTTGCAGCCTTTGTCTTAGGGGCGCTGCTTTTATGGTTGACTAGCAATGTTGCTTTATTACTCGAACCCATACTAAATATGCAAATTCCAGCAGGGGCGATGACGGGTATTCTCGGTGCACCACTGATTATTTGGCTGATTTTGCGTCAGCGCCGCGAGCGGATAGAAACAGTGACTCCAATGCTAACGGGCAAGCATGCACCTGTGGCATGGTGGCGCTGGACTCTTGGCGTGGTAATGATAATTATGCTTGCCTGTCTTTTTGTCCAAGACGTCAGTGGCTGGGGACTAAGTACCGATTGGGCGATCACCCAGCAGTATCGGCTACCGCGCAGTTTGAGCGCTGCGGCAACAGGTCTGATGTTGGCCATCGCTGGTGTATTATTGCAAACGCTCACCCGCAACCCGATGGCAAGTCCAGAAGTATTGGGTGTGAGCTCGGGCGCGGCGCTTGGGGTTATCTTAGGGTTTTTACTGTTACCAAGCTTAGGACTATCTGCCGGAGCTGGTACTTTATTAATCTCAGGACTATCAGGAGCAATGGCTGTATTATTGCTGGTTATTTGGCTGGCACGTAAGGTAAGCTCTGGCTATCTATTACTGGTCGGTATTGGTATTGCCGCGATGATGGATGGGGTGATGCACATGGTCAAGCTGTCTGGCGATCCACGCCTAGAAGCGATGCTTAGCTGGTTGTCTGGAACCACTTATAGCGCTCAACCTAGCACCGTGTGGTATCTTATCGGCATTGCTCTCATCTTATTCACCCTCAGCTTACTGCTTATCAAACCCTTAAGAGTGCTTGGTTTGGGTACAGGGGTCGCTCGTAATTTAGGGGTGGCAGTGACACCAGTGACACTCGCGTTATTGGTGTTGGTGGCGGCGCTAAGTACTGCCAGTACGCTTGCGGTTGGGCCATTGAGCTTTATTGGTCTAATGGTGCCACATTTGGCGACGTCACTTGGTGCGGTAAGGCTTGAGCGCCAATTGCCATTAGCGGCTTTGTTAGGCGCAGGGGTGATGGTAATAGCAGACTGGATTGGGCGTTATGTCATTTTCCCTTATGAGCTGCCTGCGGGTACGATTGCGGCTATCATTGGTGGTGCGTACTTTTTATGGCTGATTCGTAAAGTGCCAGTCGCAGTAAGTGGATAGTTTTTATAGGAAAATTAATGACTGACGAATAACTATAATCAGCCATCATGATCAGTCATTAATACATACCGTCCAGCGCTTAAATAGCGCTATATCTTAAAATCACCAATGTTCGTCATATTCAGTAAGTCATTTGACATTACTTTGAAGGGGTTTTAAGCTTTTTTATTCAAGCTCTTTTTTAATAAATGATCGAATATAAACGGACCAAGGGGCAAAAAGGATCCGAGTACCCCTGCTGGCATCGCCCAAAGCGGCATTTTTATTTTGGTAGTGGCTATCAACAGCATTAAAATATACGCGATGAACAATCCGCCATGAGCCATCCCTATGTAGGTGACCGCTTCTGCAATACCCATCATGTACTTTAAGGGCATGGCGATGCAAAGTAGTAATAAAAAGGACGTGCCTTCCAAGTAACCCATGATCGTAAGAATCTTTAATACAGAGTTCTGATCTTTTGTGAGATTAGGTGTTTCTGTGATAGTTGTCTGAGCCTGCGACACTATATCTTCCTTTTGTTTATAATAAATAAGGTAAAGGTTTTTCAATGCCGCTATGATACTGGCTTTGTTCAATGCTTTGAAGTATTAATTTTACCAACCCTTAATAGAGATCAGTAACGAAACTAAATGACTCTTGATGTCAGTGACTCTAAGGCTACTGATCTCGTTTTAACTGTGAAAAAATATATGACTGCTTACTCCCTTTCTTGTCTTTACTCTTTTCGTCGCTGTCCTTATGCCATGCGCGCGCGTCTCGGCCTGTTGTTTGCCGAGTTGCCAGTAGAGCTACGGGAGATCACCTTAAAAAACAAACCTGCCAAAATGCTAGCGATTAGCCCAAAAGGCACCGTGCCCGTTTTACAGCTCGCTGATGGTGTTGTGATTGAAGAGAGTCGGGAAATAATGGAGTGGGCGCTTGAACAGCAAGATCCACAAGAGCTGATGAACCCTAAGACTTTGTATCAAGGTAATACGTTAATTGAGCAAAACGATCAGGAGTTTAAGCATTGGCTAGATCGCTATAAATATGCTGACCGTCATCTTGAAATGACCCAAACAGAATATCGGCAAAAAGGTGAAGCATTTCTACAGACTTTAGAAGCACTGCTTACTAAAAATACTTATTTGCTAGGAGACAGTGTGACCATTGCCGATATCAGTATTATGCCATTTGTCCGCCAATTTGCTCATGTAGATCGCGACGTTTTTTACAGTTTGCCTTATCCGAAGCTGCAAATATGGCTAAAAAACTGGCTAGTGCATCCATTATTTATACAAGCCATGACCAAGTTTCAACCTTGGCAAGATGGCGATGAGCCAGTGATTTTCCCTTCTTAGTAAAAGTAGCTCATTCTTTGCTTTGTAAATATTTCATCAATCTATTTTAGATATGTCCAGCACGAATCCACGCGTCATTAAACAATTCCTAATAGTGAGGGAGTTGTTTACCCTCATCATTTTGATAGACCTCAACAGTACTATTCTCAAAATAAATATCAATCTATGGCGGTTTGATAGCCGCTTTTCATAACCTTTGTATCAAAAGGGTTGAATGTCTATTGTGTACACTTGTACTCTTAGGTTAGAATGAACATAAGTGTATCATTATATAAATATTCTTGAGTGAGCTCAATTACGGATTGATTGGCATGGTTGTGAAAGTAACTTTTATACGAGTATGAATATAAGAGTGCGCAAACAACGAATCCACGTGCTAATTATAGTGACGCCGATGGCTTTGCTTTTTATACGCGATAACCACTTAATTCAACCCTAATCCCAACATTTACGAAGGACTGTTTGAAATGTTAAAAAGTGCCATTAAAGAGACTGAATTAGAAAAAATCGATATCATATTAGTAAAAAATATTTTAGAGATTGGTATTCAAGATGATTATGCTGACAAGATAGCGGCTGATTATATCGAGACGTTAGCCCGCGCAAAAAGTGATAAAAACAGTCTCTTATATAAATCATCTAAGGTAAAAGAGTGCTATAGACAGTCGGATCTGCATAAATCTATCAACCGTATTATTTATAAGATCGAGCCTTTAAGGGTTGCTATTATGTGTGAAGGCCTAGCATTGCAGCAGGCAGTGGCTGAAGGCAATAAAGAGATAGCAGATGAGATTATTAAGGTTGTCGTTAGAATGAAGCTAGAAAAAAGTAAGCTTGAGAAAAATCTTAGCGCACTTATGGGTAACGTAAAAAAGCTTCAGCTCGCTAGCTAATAAAATAACAACAAAGCAAGGCCATGCTTGAAAGTGGCGTCAGCCTTTTTGAGCTACGTAGCCAAGCTGCGTCTGGTGCACCCGCTGACCATCTAGGAGCGTTCAGATCGTCAAAAGCCAGCCTTCACGCAAAAACCTTTGCGGTAGATGGAAAGCGCATTTTTATTGGCTCGTTCAATTTTGACCCCCGTTAGACTGCTCTCAATACTGAAATGGGTTTAATGATAAACAGTGAACAGATGGCACAGAAACTGCACAAAGCATTTGACGAGGGCATGGTTGGTCTTACTTGGCGATTAGAGCAGCGTAATGGAAGGCTCGTCTGGATCGATTCCTATACTGGATCGATGAGCGTCTCGGAGCCTGGACAAAGTACCCTGCTTAACATTATCTTGACAGTAATAGGGTGGTTACCAGTTGAGTGGCTTTTGTAGCTATAGAGAATAGTACTATATATGATGAACAGTGCTATATGGGATTATGAGCTATAATATCCAAAATCTGACACATTCATTCAGCAATGTGATAAATATAAAAAATTAGCTAATGCTATGTCTGTCATAATGCTTGGAATGTTTTTACGTTCTTTTAATTAAAAAAAGCAGCGATGCTACAACTATTAATAATTATTTTTACTATTTTTTAAGATGATTTGTTAGCTTCTCTATCGTGCTTGTTTTTAATCGTTTATGCTCAAGTATTTTACAGATACTCACTAAGATATCTAAAAAACAATTAAGGAAAGTTTATGCATATCACTGCTAATTTCGATGCTGGTAATATTGAGGTTATTAATTTAGAAGATAAAAAAAATATCCAATTGGCTATTCGTCCGGACGTCGGTGGTGAGTTTTTTCAGTGGTTTAATTTTCGCCTGACAGGTCAGGTTGGCGAGCAATATGTGCTCAATATCATGAATGCAGGGGGTGCGGCATTTCCTGCAGGGTGGGAGAATTACCAAGCGGTGGCGTCGTACGATCGCGACTATTGGTTTCGTCTGCCAACTTCTTATAAAGACGGCAAACTAACCATAACGGCAGAGTTGGAATGTGAAACCATTCAAATTGCTTTTTTTGCCCCTTACAGTGATGAGCGTCATCAAGATTTATTAGCAGCGGTGCAAATGCATCCATTAGTGACGTTACAGCATTTGGGAGAAACCCTTGATAAGCGCGATTTAATCTTAGTCAAAATTAGTGATGGCGCTAGCAATAACGATGCGCCTAAACGCAATATTTGGATTACGGCACGTCAACATCCTGGTGAAACGATGGCCGAATGGTTGGTCGATGGTCTACTGCATAGCCTGTTAGATGGTGATAATGCCACGGGTAAATTATTATTAGATAAAGCTAACTTTTACATCGTGCCCAATATGAACCCAGATGGCAGCGTGAGAGGTCATTTGCGTACCAACGCAGTTGGTACTAACCTAAACCGTGCTTGGTCAAATCCAAGTTTGGAAACCAGCCCAGAAGTCTTTCATGTCATTAATAAAATGGAAGAGACGGGTGTTGATCTATTTTATGATGTGCACGGTGATGAAGAAATACCTTTTGTGTTCCTTGCTGGCTCGCAGGGTACACCAAATTATAGTGACCGCCTCGCACGTCTACGCGATAGATTCTCAGAAGTGTTAAAGATCGCCAGTGCCGACTTTCAGATGGAAGAGGGCTATGACGTTGATGCACCGGGTACTGCGAACATGACGCTTGCCACTCACTGGGTTGCCGAACGTTTTGACTGCCTTGCCAATACCTTGGAGATGCCATTTATAGACAACAATAATGTCCCCGATGCGGATACGGGTTGGTCACCAGAGCGCTCTATGAAATTAGGGGAAGCCTCATTAGTGGCTATGTTGGCGGTCGTGGATGATTTACGTGAGTGAATCATTTAGGTGGATTGTTTGGGTTATGAAATCAGTCCATCCACTCAAGGGTTACTTGTTCAACACTCTCTATGCCATTCCAAATTTCCTTAGATACGCCATCAGGTTGATCTGCTGCCAGACCTTGCGAGTGCCATAACGGCACTTGCAATCCTACCAGACGCGCTCACTCTTATCGATATAACAATCGTTATACTCACTGTGCAGTGAGCGTTTGGGTGGGTGAATCTTACTCATAACGCTATTTTCCCATAAAACTATCCCAGATTATTTTGCTTATCTAAGACAGCCCTGAAGATTAAATATCCTTTAATATAAATATACAGGTATGTTAGCTTTGTGCTTTAATAAATGACAGTTGTCATTTATGAGCATGGTTAATGTAAGTGGCATAGTAAGTGACATAGATAGCCTTGATTTTATCGACGATTAGTTTTTGGACTTATGGATCGAGCTATGAATAAAGTATTTAAAAAGATTTGGAGTCAATCACTAGGTTGTATAGTGGTGGTATCTGAAAATGCTAAGAGCGCTGGTAAGACCAGCGGCACGACTGGCACTATCGCCCAAATAGCTCGCTCAAATGACTATAAGATGTTGACCCTAAAAGGGCTTGCCTTCAGTATCGCAGCGATCAGTGGTTCGACAGTGTGGGCAGGCGTGGTATGCGTAACGGATCCTGTTTCTGGAGGAAGTACGGCAAGAGGTGCAATTGCACTAGCCTGTGGAATAAATAATGCAGCAGGCGGTATTAATAGTAGTGCCTTAGGTATTAACAATAAAGCTTCAAATGAAGCGACTAGTGCGCTAGGTTATGCAAATGAAGCAACAGGTAACTCTAGCAATGCAGTGGGGTTTTTCAATAAGTCCTCGGGTAGTTATAGCAGTGCGGTTGGTTATACTAATGCAGCATCAGGTGATTATAGTAGTGCGTTAGGCGCTAATAATGAAGCTTCAGTTGAGTACAGTAGTGCCGTTGGTTATAACAATACCGCATCGCGTATCAATAGCAGTGCGATAGGATCTAATAATATCGCCTCAGAGGGTTATAGTAGTGCATTTGGTTATAACAACACGGCATCGAACATAAATAGCAGTGCAATTGGCTATAAAAATACCGCCTCGAATGTAAATAGCAGTGCCGTCGGTTATAATAATACAGCATCAGGTGAAGACAGTAGTGCCATCGGTTTTGAAAATACATCAGAGGGTGACTACAGTGTTGCAGTTGGTTATCAGAATACCGCATCAGGTACAGACAGCAGCGTGTTTGGCAGTAATAGCCAAGCAACTGCGACAGGCGCAACCGCCATCGGTAGTTTCTCCATTGCAGATGAAAGAGATACGATTTCAGTTGGTAGCAAGGGTTTCGAAAAACGTATCACTAACGTGGCAGATGCAACAAATGATACAGATGCGGTAAATAAACGATATACCGACGACAAAGCAACCGAGACTTTAACTGCCTCCAAAGGCTATACCGACGACAAAGCAACCGAGACTTTGACTGCATCGAAAGGTTATACCGACGACAAAGCAACCGAGACTTTGACTGCATCGAAAGGTTATACCGACGACAAAGCAACCGAGACTTTGACCGCCTCCAAAGGTTATACCGACGGCAAAGCAACCGAGACTTTAACCGCATCGAAAGGCTACACCGATGGCAAAGCCACCGAGACTCTAGCATTGTCACAAAGTTATACAAATGATCAGGTGCTAATCGTTAAACAGGACATTGCTGCACAGCATAAATACCTAAGCATCAATGGTGGTACGTCTGCAGAAGCGATTGCTAGTGGAGACAACGCAATGGCTTTAGGCGCTAACGCGGCGGCGCAGGGCAAGCAATCTATTGCAATGGGAGATGGTGCTCAAGCAATCGGCGAGCAAGCTATCAGCATTGGCACTGGTAATAAAGTGACTGGAAATCATTCAGGTGCGATTGGCGATCCAAGTACGGTCAGTGGCAATAACAGCTATAGTATGGGCAATAATAATACCGTGTCTGGCGACAATACTTTTGTGCTCGGTAATAATGTCAATACTACTGCAAAAAACGCCGTGGTACTCGGCAATGACTCTAGCTCTAACCGTGAAAACACAGTGTCGGTTGGTTCGGATCTTAACCAGCGTCAGATTATCAATGTTGCTAATGGTACCGCTGATAATGACGCAGTCAATGTCAGTCAGTTACAAGACGCAAAAACAAGCGCTATCGAAACCTCGAACACTTATACTGATACTAAATTTAATGCTCTAAATGACTCTATTCACAATTATCTGCAAGACAATGGACAGCGTTTTAAGGAAATTGATGATCGTTTTGATCGTCAAGGTGCGATGAGTGCTGCGATGTTAAACATGGCAACCAGCACGTCAGGTCTACAAGGTAAGAACCGTATAGGCGTGGGCGCAGGTTTTCAGGGTTCTGAGCAAGCGGTTTCCTTAGGATATCAGCGTGTCATTAATCCCAATACCAGCTTTAGTCTCGGTGGTGCTTTCACAAAAGATGAGAACTCTGGTGGCATGGGTATGGGCTTTAGCTGGTAAGCATTGAGTAAACCAAAAGCCAGAAAAAGGACATTAATTTGTCCTTTTTCTCTGATGACCATTTTTACTTATTATCTAAAGCTTCTTATAGCCCAAACCTTTTTGAATGCTAATCCTGCTGTGAGCTAAGCGGTCGCTTGAGCGGCCTTATTTCTTTAAGAGTTTCTTTAAGAGCTGTCATAAGCTCAGGGGCATAAGGCAATTTATATAATGTCACCTGCGTGCATTTTGGTAAGTATGGCATCAATACTCATTGTTATGATAGATCGCTGCACAGCCAGCCACTTCAACTTACTACCGTGTTAAACAACTCTGTGTATAAATTAACAAAGTTACCCTAACAGCACACCGCATAAACCGACAACAGCTATAACACGTTGAATAATCAAACTGTCTTGCAGGTGAGTGTTTAGATAAGTGGCAAATCCTTTGCCGATAGTATATAGACCTAGCATGGCAACAATCATACCCGTAAAGAAGCCAGCGGTATTACTGTTTGCAGGCACTTCGATTGCATGAGCTGCACCGTGGAACATAGCAAGCGCACCAAAGCCAATGATTAAGAATTTATACACAGTTTTGACGGACATCTCGTGGCTTTGATTCAATGCCACATTAAAGTAGCGGCTCATAAGTGCCATGGTCAGGAGTACGATGGAGAGTAGAATGCCGTATTCAATAAACAGGCTGTTCAAGCTCACACTTAAACTCAGTACAAATCCTGTTACTAGACCAATTAACAGTGCTACAAAGCCTTTTTTAAAGCTGTGCATTTGAGTAAATAGCATGCCCATGCCCAGCGCTAACATCAGATGGTCGAACCCAGTCAAAGGGTGCAATATACCAGACAATATTGAAAGGCTAAATGAGCCATCCGCTGCCATCAAGCCATGCCCAGGGTGAGCAAATGCGAGTGTTGGTAGCAACGATAACAGTGCTAAGCTACTGATTATGGTGGTTTTTTGGAAGATATTTTTGCGTATCATCGTTTTGGCTGTGTCTGTTGTCATGATAAATCCTTAATAAATAAACAAATCGATATAAAAAATGACTGATAATCCACTGATCCATCAGCGGTTTGTAGAGCACTTATTGATGCCATTACCTAAGGCATTCTACGCCACACTTAACATGCCTTTATCTAAGATAAAAGCAACAATGTCATCAAGACCTTCGCCTGTTTTCATGTTACTAAATACCACCGGCTTATCACCGCGCATTTTTTTGGCATCATGTGCCATCACCTCAAGTGACGCGCCTACGAAAGGGGCAAGGTCGGTTTTATTGATAATGAGTAAGTCCGATTTCATGATACCAGGGCCGCCTTTACGAGGAATTTTATCGCCTGCAGACACGTCAATGACATATAGTGTCAAGTCGGACAATTCAGGGCTAAAAGTTGCTGCCAAATTATCACCACCAGACTCGATGATAATAAGCTCAAGACCTGCAAATTGCTGCTGTAATTCGGCGATGGCAGATAAGTTAATTGAGGCATCTTCACGGATGGCAGTATGCGGGCAGCCACCGGTTTCAACACCGCGAATGCGCTCAGCTGGCATCGCCTCATTGCGGGTTAAAAATTCAGAGTCTTCTTTGGTATAAATATCATTAGTTACCACGGCCATATTAATATCATCCCGCAGGCGTTGACATAGTCTCAGCGTCAATGCCGTTTTTCCTGAGCCTACAGGGCCGCCAATGCCTAAACGTAGCGGAGAGAGCGTCGTTTCTAAATTTTTGTTTTCGACTTTGGGTGTTAGTGCCATAGATAAAGTTCCTTGATGAGAGTTGTGTTTATTAGCGATTAAGAGCGAAATAGGCGGCTGTATTGCCTTTCATGCTGACAAGACAGTATGGCTAAATTTGGTAGGTTGGCGGACATATGTAGCTGTTGATAGAGAAGATTTAGCTTAAATGTTGTTATATCAGAGCAATCAGTCATTAACGCCATATGTTGAACGTGCGAAAATTTTTGCTGGACGTTAGCAGCCAGTGGCTGTATTTGCTGACTTAATAACTGTTGCAGCTGCCAAATGATGCGCTGTCCTGCCATTTGTCCAAGCGGTACGGTTTTGACCGCAGCCAGCACCATATTTTCGATTTGACCAAAGGCGTAGGTGGTCATGGCTTGTACAGGGTTAAATTGCCAGTGCGAGCTAATATGGGCAAACAGTGGCAAAAACCCATGAGCGAGTAAGCTATCAGGCACATTAAGCTCAAGAACATTATCTAGCCATGCGGATAAAGACAGCGCCAATTGACTTGACTCATAGACGAACTCTTTGGTTTCGCGGCTAGCGTGATAATCGGCACCTAAAGCATCAGTCAGCGCCACATCATTAATCATAATTGCCTCTATCATCAGCGCCAGTAGCGGTAGCTCATAACGACACAATGCCAGCTCCAAATAGTCACTCATAAACGCTAAACCACTGCTTTCGTCGTGAATGAGCCCTGACTCGATAGCAGGCTCTATGCCTTGCGAGTAGGTATAACTGCCAATAGGTAGGTTGCTTGACGCCAGCATGAGCAAACGTCCAGTTACCTCTGTATTATTCAGATCATTTATACCTTGTGCGGTACTGGCAGGATGCTGGGAGTGCGTGGCGTGATTAGTCATGAGTATGCTCATGATTACGGCTACGGCTATGGCTATGGCTATGGCTGTGAGCGTCAGAGTGATTGTGCTGATGGTTACCGCTATGTTCATGACTGTGACTGTGATCACGATTGTGGCTATGAGAGTGAGAATGTCCGCCGTGCTCACCTTTATACGCACCCGTTTCTGGCTCAAATGGCGCTTGTACGGCTTGGGTATGTAGGCCAAGTTGATTTAACATCGCTTCTAAAACATGATCAGGCTCAAAGTACAGTGCATTAGGTGTCAGCATTAAAGGAACATGGCGGTTGCCTAAATGGTAAGCGCCTTTCATAAGGTCAAAGCCATTATCAGCGGTTACTTCTATCAAAGCTTGCTTAGCAGCTATTATTTGTATCAAGTTGCCTTGATGGTCTGCCAGCACACTGCCATTCTTAATGGTTTCCGTACGTGGCAAATCGACACCAATGGTATCTTGGTGCTGTGTTTCTGCTTTAAAACGGCTACGCTGACGGGTGTCGAAATCTAAATATAAAAAGTTTTCTGCCTGTTTTTGCCTATCAATAATTGCTTGTTGTTCAGCGCTAAGGGTTGATAGATCAAGACGTTGCGTATAAATGTTCATAATTATGTTTATAGTCCGTTAAAGTAGATGGTTGACAGCTGATGGTAGATTATCAGCACGACAATAAAAAGTAGCTAGAATAAAAAATAGCGCTGTGCCATCGGTAGATAGTCGGCAGGCTCACAGGTCAACAGCTCACCATCGGCGTACACTTCATAGGTTTCTGGGTTAACCTCCATCTTAGGACAGTAGCTATTAAACTTCATGTCTTGTTTACGTACCTTACGAATGTTGTGTACCGCTTTAATGACCTTTTCTAGTCCTAATTGCCTATCAACACCCTTATCAATAGCCGCACTTGACATAAAGGTGATGCAAGTCTGCGCTACTGTCTTGGGGAAGCTACCAAACAGACTGCGATAGTGCACAGGCTGCGGGGTTGAAATGGAAGCATTGAGGTCACCCATGGACGCTGCCGCAATCAAGCCGCCTTTAATAATAAGGTCGGGCTTTACGCCAAAAAATGCCGGCGACCATAAAATTAAATCCGCCCATTTATCTACTTCAATGGATCCCACTTCGTCACTAATGCCATGAGTGATGGCAGGGTTGATGGTGTATTTTGCGAGGTAGCGTTTGATACGAAAATTATCATTGCTGCTATCAGAGTCCGTAGGACTGAGCATGATATTTTCTAATGCTTGCTCAGTTTTAGCTGATTGATCAGGAGCCAGATGACCACGTTGGGCTTTCATTTTATCAGCCGTTTGCCACGTGCGAATAATGACTTCTCCCACGCGTCCCATCGCTTGCGAATCACTACTCATCATGGAGATGGCACCCATGTCTTGTAAAATATCTTCGGCGGCAATGGTTTCTTTACGAATACGACTTTCTGCAAAAGCGACATCTTCAGCAATGGCTGGGCTTAAATGGTGACAAACCATGAGCATGTCGAGATGCTCGTCAATGGTATTAATGGTGAAAGGGCGCGTCGGGTTGGTTGATGAGGGTAAAACATTGGTTTCGCCAATAGCTTTTAAGATATCTGGGGCATGACCGCCGCCAGCGCCTTCGGTATGGAAGGTGTGAATACAGCGGTCTTTAAACGCGCCTAGAGTGCTATCTAAATAGCCGCTTTCATTTAACGTATCAGTATGAATCGCCACTTGCACATCATATTCTTCAGCCACGCTAAGGCAGTTATCAATGGCTTTGGGCGTGGAGCCCCAGTCTTCATGAAGCTTAAGCCCGATAGCACCCGCTTCAATCTGCTCTACAATGGGGGCAGATAAACTGACGTTGCCTTTACCCAAGAATCCGATGTTCATCGGAATAGCATCAGTGGCTTTTAGCATGCTGTGAATATGATAAGCACCAGGCGTACAAGTGGTGGCAAGAGTACCTTCAGCAGGTCCCGTACCACCGCCTAACATCGTGGTTACACCAGACATCAATGCCGTCTCACACTGCTGCGGTGCAATGAAGTGAATATGGCTATCGATCCCACCAGCAGTTAATATTTTACCTTCTCCTGCGATAATTTCGGTAGCAGCGCCAATAGGTAACGTCACATTAGGCTGAATATCAGGGTTGCCAGCTTTACCAATGCCACTGATACGACCCTCTTTGATAGCGACATCTGCCTTATAGATACCGCTGTAGTCCACAATCAAAGCATTGGTAATAATAGTATCGGCAACTTGCTCACCCAGCAGCTGTGATTGACCCATCCCATCGCGGATTACCTTGCCGCCACCAAATTTGACCTCTTCACCAATGCTAACGCTATCAGTATGCTGGTCACTGTGACTGGTCAAGTCATATTCAACTTCAAGCCATAAATTTGTATCTGCCAAGCGTACTTTGTCCCCTGTGGTAGGGCCAAAATGTTCGGCGTAAATACGTCGGTCAATGCGTTTTTTCGAGGTGTTTTGAGAGGTTTTAGGGTCTACAGCGCCCATAACTTTGCCCGAAAAACCATAAATGTGCTGTCTACCTGAGATGGCAACCAGTTCCACTTCGCGCGCTTGTCCTGGCTCAAAACGTACCGCAGTGCCAGATAGGATATTGAGTCGATAGCCAAGCGTCGACTCTCGATCAAAGCTCAGTGCTACATTGACTTCATAGAAGTGATAGTGAGAACCGATTTGAATAGGGCGGTCGCCGGTATTGATTACCGTTATGTTTTGAACATATCGACCAGCATTCAAAGCCATATCGCCTGCTTTAATATTATATTCGCCTGCTTTTATCGTCATTTTTGTTATCCTTAATCGTCTTATGGCAATGGCTCTCGTTCAATATCGTTTTATACGGCTTTATAGCAAGTAAGCTACACGATGGGGTTATGTACCGTCACCAGCTTAGTGCCATCAGGAAAAGTGGCTTCAACTTGGACATCATGTATCATCTCTGCGATGCCTTCCATGACGTCATCGGCAGAAAGATAAGTGGCTCCTTCACTCATCAGTTGTGCCACGGTTTTGCCATCACGCGCGCCTTCCATTAGTAACATGCTAATGTAAGCGATAGACTCAGGATAATTGAGCTTGACGCCGCGGTTTTTACGACGTTCCGCCACCATGCCTGCGGTAAATAGTAAAAGTTTATCTTTTTCGGTAGGATTTAATTGCATAAAGCTTCCTTAATAATTATTGTGCTTTAAAGGCTATGATTCGTCTTTAATCTTTATAAAGTAAATAGGCTAAGTTAAATGTACTAAGTTAAATGTACTAAGTATAGTTATTCTGGTTTGATTCAGCACTGTTTAAGGATGAGATTAAGTCGGAGCACATGATATTAAGTGTCCCAAATCCTTGGTCGATGAGGCTCAAGTGCGTACCATTTAGACCTGATAAGCTCGCGAATTTGGTAAAAAGCCTCAAAGCAAGCGCGCACATCTGCTCCTAAATAACGGCAGTTGATACCTTGAAAATTGTGAGTACAGTGAATAGGTAGTGACTGCTGATCAATGAGATGGCGTAGATCGGTAATAGTGGCATCTAAATATTGGCCGAGCTTGAGCGGATTATTCTGTAACTCAGGCGCAATGACCTCTGTGCTAGGTATTGCCCAAAAAGAGCCATGCACATGTTGATTATTCAGTCCTAATGGTGAGATAAACCAGCGCGCATTTGCTTGCTGGGAGGTACATTCATTAACCAATAAATTGCCCTCACGCCATATCTCTAAGCGGTTAACATAATGACCATTAGCAAACGTCTCTTGATACGCTTGACGTCCAAATACCGCAATATCCCAAGTCAACAAACTTGCTGTCTTAGCTAAATAAAAGCGGTTGTTCGCATTAGAGTTGGAATAATCGTAATAGATGCTTTCTTGGGGTAGCCATTCTAGGACAGCGTGGTCATCGAGGCGGGCGTCGATATGCTGTTCTGCGCTGACAACATCATTAAAATAGTCGTTAGAAGTGTTGCTGTTTGCCGATTGAGTGCCGTTGTTAAATTTTGATGAGTAGCTGGGTCTAGAGGAACGCAACGATTTGCGTTGCCCGTACCATTTACCGGCTCCAGGGGTGGTAATCACCGCATGGCTGTTAGATTGTAGATCAAATTCCAATGTTAAGCGGTCATCATCAGCAATACCAGCAGGAGGATACAATACATAAATATGGCAAATCCCTGCTTGGCTGTTATCAGTACTATCAGGCTCAGGATACAGAGCGCGCTGCACCATGAGTGCGCCAGTATGGGCACGATGATACAGCCGAGTTTTTGCAGCATTAGAGGCGCAGTCGAAATGGAGCTGTAGTGAGGATTGCCAAATCAAAATTGTGTTCCCTTTTAGAAAGTGTCCTTTTAGATTGCCACCAACTCTTGAATATTGTTTTTTGCCATGTCACATCCAGCCCCTTGAGCTACCACTTGTCCTCTAGAAAGCACGGTATAGTTATCGGCAAGCTCTTCTGCAAATTCATAAAACTGCTCGACTAAAACAATTGCCATATCACCTTTAATAGCAAGACTACGAATGACTCTACCAATGTCTTTAATAATGGACGGTTGGATACCTTCAGTCGGCTCATCAAGTACTAGTACTCGAGGCTCTGATGCAAGCGCACGAGCAATAGCGAGCTGCTGCTGCTGACCGCCTGATAGATCGCCACCGCGGCGATGCTTCATTTCGTCCAGCACTGGAAATATATCATATAAGTGTTTGGGTACTTTACTTGCTTTACGTTGAGAGAATTTCGCCATTCCAATCAGAATGTTTTCTTCAACGGTTAAGGTGGAAAAGATATCGCGTCCTTGCGGCACATAAGCGAGTCCTGCGCGCACACGCTGCTCAGGCGTCATCTGACTAATATCCTTACCGTCTAATAAAATCTCACCTGATTTTATTGGTAGGATGCCCATCAAGCATTTAAGCAAGGTGGTTTTACCGACGCCATTACGACCCAGTACCACGCTACATTCTCCTACAGGGGCGGCGAGGGTGACATCACGTAAAATGTGACTGCCACCGTAATATTGATTTATGGCATTGATTTCTAACATATAAGCACCTCTATTTTTTAGGTCTATTTCTAAGTGTTACTATTTGTTATCGACCTGAGCTTATTACCGACCCAAATAGGTCTCAATAACGGCCTCATTATTCTGTACTTCACTCAACGTGCCTTCAGCCAAAATAGCGCCATTTGCCAAAACCGTTACTTTCTCACTTATGGCATCAATAAAGGTCATGTCATGCTCAACCACGATCAAGGTGTGATTCTTTTTTAGGCGTAGACATAACTCAGCGGTATGTTCAGTTTCGGCATCGGTCATGCCTGCTACTGGTTCATCAAGTAAGATAAGTTTTGGTCTTTGCATCAGTAACATTCCAATCTCTAGCCACTGCTTTTGACCATGAGATAATAGTCCTGCTGGCTTGTTAATCAGCTCTTTTAGGCGTATTTGATCAAGCGTTGAGTCAAGGGTATCTTGGATTTCTGTGTCAATACGAGTAAACCAGCTCTTTGATACCCGTTTGTCCTTTGGCGCAGCCAGCATTAAGTTATCAAGTACGGTAAATTTCTCAAATACGGTAGGTTTTTGAAACTTACGGCCAATGCCTGCTTCCGCTATTTCTTCGGTAGATAGTTTGGCTAAATTATGTACTTGACCGAAAAATGCACTGCCTTTAGTGGGGCGCGTTTTACCCGTAATAACATCCATTAAAGTTGTTTTGCCTGCGCCATTAGGGCCGATGATGCAGCGTAGCTCGCCTGCCTCAATATATAAAGATAAATCATTGAGTGCGCGGAACGAGTCAAACCACACGCTAACGTCTTCTAAATACAGCGCAATACCATGTCTCATATCTGGCCCTGATTTGGGAACAGGATGCGCTAAGCCACCGCTATCTCCGTAATCTTCAGCCAAAGTAGTGACTGGTCGGGTAGGCGTGTTTTCTGCGACCGTTATGTGTGGTGTATTTTTAGATTTTTTCATTGGATTATTGATACTAGGATTGTTTTTAACAAGCGTATCGTTAGTAACTTTTTGGGAAGTAGCAGCATTAGTTATTAACATTATTCTTTTTCCTTTTTAAAACGATCAAGTACGCCAATGATGCCGTTAGGGAGAAATAAAGTAACCACCACAAATAATCCACCTAGAATAAGTAACCAAAACTCCGGATAGGCGACGGTAAAATACGTTTTAATCACATTAATTGTACCAGCGCCTACAATGGCACCGATTAATGAACCTCTACCTCCAGCAGCCACCCATACTGCCATCTCGATAGAGTTGACGGGGTTCATCTCACCTGGATTAATGATGCCAACTTGCGGTACATATAGAGCACCAGCGATACCAGCTATTATTGCAGACAATACCCAAGCTGAAAGCTTGTACCAAAGCGTGCGATAGCCTAGATATTGCAAGCGATTTTCACTATCACGGATGGCACCGAGTACACGCCCGTAAGGCTGGCTCATCAGATAGCGTAGTCCAAGATATGACAGTAGCAGCGCCAAAGCGGTCGTAAAGCACAGCAGAGTCCTCGTTGAAGAGGCCGTGATGTCATAACCTAATAGCGTCGTAAAACCTGTGAAGCCATTGTTACCACCAAAGCCTGTTTCGTTACGGAAAAACAGTAAAGCTGCCGCGTAGGTCATGGCCTGAGTAATAATCGAAAAATAAACGCCTTTAATTTTTGAGCGAAAAGCAAAATAGCCAAAGATAAAAGCGACCAGACCCGGAACTAATACCACTAAAGCCATTGCCCACCAGAAATGTTGAGTGCCTGCCCAATACCACGGCAATTCGGTCCAACTTAAGAAACGCATAAAATCTGGCAAGCCCGTACCAGCAGTTTCACGCGTCAAGTACATGCCAAAGGCATAACCTCCTAATGCAAAATAAAGACCATGACCTAAGCTTAGAATGCCGGCATAGCCCCAGACCAAGTCTAAAGCCAGTGCTACCATGGCGAGCGCCATTATTTTACCAATCAAAGTTATCCAGTAAGCAGACAGGTGAAAACTAGAGGTTTCAGGTAATAAATGGAGCCAAGGCAATATCAATAGCACTAAAAAACACAAACCAATCAGAATGGCATTACGTGGGGAGTCAGATAATAATTGAGTCAAACGCATGAGGTTCTCCTTAATCCACAAAACGGCCTTTGAGGGCGAATAAACCTTGTGGACGTTTTTGAATAAACAAAATCACAAGAACCAGTAACACAATCTTAGCCATCACAGCACCAATGCCAATCTCAAGCACCGTACCACTGACACCAAGACCTAAAGATGCCAATACCGCGCCCCATACTTGCCCAACACCGCCAACCACGACGACTAAGAACGCATCAATAATATAAGTTTGACCTAAGTCGGGTCCGACATTGCCTACTTGCGCCAAAGCACAGCCAGCGAGACCTGCGAGACCCGAGCCAAGTCCAAAAGCCAACATATCGATGCGAGCAGATGAGATACCAACTGCACGTGCCATTTGCCGGTTTTGAGTGACAGCGCGCACAAACAACCCAAAGCGAGTCTTGTTCAGTAAGTACACCAGTAGCATAAGAATAATGATGGTAAAGCCAATAATAGCGATACGATTGAAGGGAAGCACAAGGCTCGAGGAGACTTGATAGGCACCGCTCAACCAGTCGACATTGCTGACTTCGACGTTTTGCGCGCCAAATATCATCCGAACCAACTGCATGAGAATCAGACTGACACCGAAGGTTGCCAATAAGGTTTCAAGCTCACGACCATAAAGCGGGCGAATAATGATTCGTTCGATAACCATGCCAATAATGGCACTAACTAAAAAAGCAACGGGTATAGCAGCAACCAGATACCATCCAGTCATACTAGGAAAATACGCTTGAAAGAGATTTTGCACCATATAAGTGGCGTAAGCACCAATCATAATGAGCTCACCATGAGCCATATTGATGACCCCAAGCAGACCAAAGGTAATGGCAAGCCCTAATGCCGCGAGTAGTAAGATGCTTGCCGTACTAAGCCCTGTGAATAGATGACCGATCCAAGTACTGATGGTAATGCGCTGCTCAATACTATCCTCAGCGTCTAACAGCGCAGATTTGAGCACAGGATCGATATCATCTGCCGCCAATGCTTTTTTAACATCAACTAAGACTTGTGGGCTATCGCTATCAGCAAGCACGGTAAGCGCGGCAATTTGGGTAGTAACGTCGCCGTCTCTAAAATCAATCCTCGCTTGTAAAGTACTCAACGCCGTTTTGACGTCGTCGTCTTGCTCATTGGTGGCAGCAGTACTTATGAGTGCTGGATCTAGCTGTTCGATATTGTCCGCTAAGATGGCAACTGCTTGCACACGTTGCGTAGGATCGTTTGACTCAAGCTTAACCTTGGCTTGTCCAAATACTAAGGCTGAGCGTAGCGTATTGGTCAAAGTCACTTGCGCCAAGTCACTCGGCCACTCGGTGGTCAGCTGCTTAGCAGGATAAGTAAATAGCTCATCTTCGCTGTTAAGTAGATAAGTTTGCCCACCATTACCTTGGTATAGCTCATCGTTTTTTATCAGCTCAACTAAAGTATCCAAACTCTCCACTGACCCCGGCCACTGATTGAGCATGGTTTGGCGCTTGGTGAAGTCAGCAGCAACGAACTGCTCGATAGCATCCCCTTTACTTATCGCAAGATTAGCTGATGTTGTTAGAGACTGCTTGTTTTGAGCAAGCAAGGTGTCGTCTTGAGCAGGTAAGATCTCTTCACTTACAGCAGTGGATGTCGCTGCCACAGTATTACTAGATACTGCCTCATCGCGCTCGTGGCTGTGTACTGCTGGTGTCTCGTGAGCATGAGCAGCTGATGTGATAGCAATGAGAAGGAGTAAAGATAGTAAGGTGATGACAAAAGTCTTGTTAAAATAATTGGCTTGCGCGACACTTTTATAATAGGAAGGGTAATGTGACATGATGGTTCCTTTTTTGCAGTCAACACTCCTCTAACTTCTACTGAAAACTGTTTTATCAGTAGAGGAGCTAAAGGGTTGCTGGTATTGATACCGTTAAGGGGCTAAGGGCTAAGGATTACGGTTTAGGTGACCGCAACCTTATTTAGGAATGTACTGACTCCATGGCTCAGCACGAATGACTTTTGGCGTTTTGCTGATCACATCGAACTGACCATCGGCACGGATTTGACCGATCATGACAGGCTTCCATAAATGATGGTTTTCCTCATCCATTTTCAATGTATACCCTGATGGAGCGTCAAAAGTCTGACCTCCCATACTAATACGCACTTTATCGACATTAGTAGTACCAGCTTTTTCGACTGCTTGTTTCCACATATTGATACCCACGTAGGTGGCTTCCATAGGATCATTTGTCACGACTTTATCAGCATTGGGTAGCTTATGATCCAGCGCATATTTCTTATACTTTTTAGTGAAGTCGCTGTTGACAGGATTTTTAACCGACATAAAGTAGTTCCATGACGCTAAATGCCCTTGCAATAAGCTGGTATCGATACCGCGAAGCTCTTCTTCTCCTACTGAGAATGCCATGACTGGGATATCAGAGGCTTTAATACCCTGATTGGCAAGCTCACGATAAAAGGGTACGTTTGAGTCCCCATTAATGGTAGAGATAACCGCCGTCTTTTTACCAGTAGAGAAGCTTTTAATATTGCCAACGATGGTCTGATAGTTGCTAAAACCGAAAGGGGTGTACTCTTCCATGATATCTGTTTCAGCGACGCCTTTAGATTTTAAGAAAGCCCGCAGTATCTGGTTAGTAGTCCGAGGATAAACATAGTCTGTCCCAAGTAAGACAAAGCGTTCTGCACTACCACCCTCCGGACTCATTAAATATTCAACGGCAGGAATGGCTTGTTGGTTCGGTGCAGCACCAGTGTAGAAAATGTTTTCTGACTGCTCTTGACCCTCGTACTGCACCGGATAAAACATGAGTCCATTTAACTCTTCAACGACAGGCAGCACGGACTTACGTGACACCGATGTCCAACCTCCAAATATCACATCAACTTTATCTTGGGTTAACAGCTGACGTGCTTTTTCAGCGAATAACGGCCAATCAGAAGCGGGATCTACGACGATTGGCTCTAGCTGCTTGCCCAACACACCGCCATTGGCATTAATTTCATCAATGGTCATGAGCGCAGTATCTTTTAATGATGTTTCAGAGATGGCCATCGTTCCAGATAAAGAATGCAAGATACCTACTTTGATGGTGTCACCATCTGCCGTTGGGGTAGCAGTCGTCGCAGAGGTTTCCGTTTTTGTGGCTGTAGAATTGGTCTCAGCGCTAGTTTCTGCAGGTTTTTGACAACCTATAAGACTTAAGCTACCTACAACGGCTACTGCTAGTAGAGACAAACGTGATGTCAATTTTGAGTCGATACGATAATTTGTACTTATAGAAGTAGCAGTGATAAGCGTTGGCAATAAAGACATATATTTCTCCAAAAAGATAAAGTAGCAGCCTGGTAGGCCGAGTGAACGAGCCATTCCTAACTATGATTAATACTTCAATATCTATGCCAATATAAAATACAAGACAAATGCACCAATATCGGTCTTTATCAGGGACTAGGGCACTTCTTTGCACCATAATTGGTTTTTATGATTTTCTATGCACCATTTATGTCTGGTTAAGAAATGCTAAAGTGGTATAAAAAATGACGACATCAGAAGCGATGTTTTTTTGAGTTCAGAAAGTGTGAACAGAAGGAAATTAAGAAGCAAACGTACTAAATGATGTTAACTCAACTAAAGGTAGGTTTTGTCTTTGGCTAAAGCACGTTAGCCATTACGCTTGGTAGCTAGCTTGGGATGAAGTCTGACATTTATTTTTTATAATAGGGTGCTGATCTATGCTGAAGAAACCGTAAATTTACCCTGCGTAAGTAAAATATTTATTCGCTTATTTGTACCAGTACCAGTAAAATGCGAGACTGTTTTCTACACGAGTTTATGAGTACCCAATGATACGTTTAACTGAAATTAAATTGCCATTAAATCATGCGCCTGAAGATCTAGCGACGGCTATAACGACAAAACTTAAAATCTCTGCTGAGCAAATGGCGTCATTTGTGATGTTTAAACGTGGTTATGATGCTCGTAATAAAAGAAATATCCAATTAATTTATACGCTAGACATCACCCTTACCGACTCGGATTTGACCAATGATTTACTGGTTCAGTTTGAGTCAGACAACCATGTCAAAGCAACACCAGACACCAGCTACAAATATGTAGGTGAAGCGCCAAAAGATTTAACTGAGCGTCCTGTTGTTATTGGTTTTGGACCTTGTGGTTTGTTAGCAGCACTGACCCTTGCTCAAATGGGTTTTAAACCTATCATTATTGAACGTGGTAATGAAGTCAGACAACGCACCAAAGATACCTTTGGTTTTTGGCGTCAGCGTAAATTAAATACAGAATCTAACGTACAGTTCGGTGAAGGCGGAGCGGGTACTTTTTCCGACGGCAAACTATATAGCCAAGTGAAAGATCCAAATCATTATGGCCGTAAAGTCATGACTGAGTTTGTAAAAGCTGGCGCACCAGAGGAAATTTTATTTGTCAGTAAACCGCACATAGGTACTTATAAGTTAGTCACTATGGTAGAAAAAATGCGTGCCGAGATCATAAAACTCGGTGGTGAAGTCCGTTTTGCTACTCGCGTAGACGACTTACATATAACTGACTCAAAAGTAACTGGCGTGACACTTAATAGTGGCGAAATCTTAAAAACTAACCATGTTATTTTTGCTGTTGGTCATAGTGCCCGTGATACCTTCCAAATGATCCATGATAAAGGCGTATATGTTGAAGCAAAACCTTTCTCGATTGGCTTTAGGATTGAACATAAACAATCAACCATAGATCAAGCACGCTTTGGTGACAATGCTGGAAACGAAATACTTGGCGCTGCGGATTACAAACTGGTTCATCATTGTAAAAATGGTCGTTCTGTTTATAGCTTCTGTATGTGTCCAGGCGGAACCGTTGTTGCCGCAACATCAGAAGAAGGCCGTGTGGTCACTAACGGCATGAGCCAATATTCAAGGAACGAGCGTAACGCCAACAGTGCTATTGTTGTCGGCATAGACCCAGAGCGAGATTACCCAAACCACCCTCTTGCTGGTATCGAATTACAAAGACAACTAGAAACTTTAGCGTTTGAATTGGGCGGCAAAGACTACAGTGCACCAGCGCAAACCATTGGCGATTTCTTAAAAGGTAAACCAGACTCAGAATTAGGCGATGTAAAACCCTCCTACACACCGGGCATTACTTTAACTGACTTAAGCAAAGCGTTACCTGACTTTGCCGTGGATGCCATACGTGAAGCCATTCCAGCGTTTAATAAAAAAATCCAAGGATTTTCATCTGATGATGGGTTACTCACTGGCGTAGAAACCAGAACATCGTCACCCATCAGCATTAAACGCAATAAAGAATTCCAAAGCATTAACACCAAAGGCTTATTCCCTGCAGGCGAGGGCGCTGGTTACGCAGGAGGTATATTATCAGCAGGGATTGATGGCATTAAAGTGGCCGAAGCTGTAGCGAAATCGATGTTGAAGATAGAGTAAGAGCGGCTGTAAATTGTAAGCAAACCCCAATATTAAAACGCTTACTTAGATAAAAATATGCGATCAAAAAAGCCTTTCAAGCTTTATACTTAATAGCGTGAAAGGCTTTTTTGTGTTTTGCAGGTATGCTGTATGAAAATACATCGTCAGTTATGCAATGTTATGATGCGATAAGACGTTAAAAGACCCCACAACTGATAGGCTGTGAGGTCTTTTGATTACTTTTGACAATGTTTGATGGTGCGCCCACCAGAATTCAAATTAATACGTTAAGTTAATGATAAATAATGCTTTTATAAGTTCGGAAAATAAAAATACCGTAAATAATACCGTAATTGACTAAAATGATAGTGTAAATGCTACTTTTTTCAAATTGTCTGACCTCCGCTATCAAATCCGTACAGTTAAATCTGGGGTATTTTAATTACGCAGGTTGATGATAAAAGTCAGACCATACCTTGCTTGGTGATCTATAGACCAAACTTTTTTTAATACTAATCACACTATGAGCATAGTTTTTGTCTTGCATCAGGGCGAAACAGTGCGTCGCTTTATCCTCTAATACCCCTCGTTCCTCTTCGAACATTATAAATTGGCGTTTATTCTTTTCCGATATGGCTATCTTCTTGACAGCCTTGGCTTTAAATTTGTCATTTTGTGTTCTGGTTTTTTTGTCATGACAAACTTCGGTTAATACGCTTAGTTTAGCAATTTTAATTGTAAAGATTCTTCAGCATAGCTCAAACAGCATCTTTTCATACAACACACTGATGACGTTTGGGTGCTTTCACATATATTCTTTTTTTTAATCTCTAATTACAAGTTAAATTGTAATTTTAATCAATCAGTTTCTTATAAAATGAACTTTATAGATATTAGCTGTGCTTATATATGCTATTAATTTATAACGTTTGACTGTAACTTTTCAGCAACATATATTAGAGAGAAACAAGTAAAACCTATTAATTATAGCTATATCCCATAGGTTGTAGCCAGATATACTTTAGTAAGTGTATTAGGATTTTTAATATAATTTTAAGTAATTTAGAAACAAGGAAACGTTCAAAATGAAAATTTATAACCACGAAAATCAAATGCTTCATCATCCGAAAAGCTATTTTTCTCGAGGGAAAATGCGTCAGCCGCAAGAAAAGCCTGAGCGTTTGACTGAGCTTTTAAAAGCACCAGAAGCTCTAAACTTGAAAATCACGATGGCTAAAGAGATAGGTATCGCCCCGATTTTAGCAGTGCACGACTTGGGGTACGTGAATTTTTTGAAGAACGCTTATAGTGAGTGGATAGCGGTAGACGAAGATATGGGTGAAGAGGTCCAGACTACTATCTACATGCCAAATAATAATGATGGCTTAGGTATTTTGGCAAAAGCCGCCAAATATCAAGCGGATGGTAGTGCCCCTATCGGTGAACATTCGTGGGATTCTATTTACTGGTCAGCTCAAACGGCTCTCAACGCGGCTGATTGCTTATTGAATGATGCAGATCATCAAAACTCTAATGAGAATAAGGTACAAATATGTCTAACTAGACCTGCAGGGCATCATGCTCGCAAGAGCGCGGCAGGTGGTTTTTGTTATCTAAATAATGCTGCCATCATCGCTGAACATCTTCGTCAGAAATTTCAAAAAATTGCCATTATAGATACGGATATGCATCACGGTCAGGGCATTCAGGAATTATTCTACGACCGTAGTGATGTGTTATATACGTCTGTACATGGCAGTCCTATTAATTTTTATCCAGTAGTCGCAGGTCATGAGCACGAACGAGGTGTAGGGGCGGGCTATGGATATAACATCAATTTTCCAATGCCACATGGCACAGATGAATCCGGATTTTTTCATTACGTCGATCAATCAATCGACGCTCTAAAACTCTTTGACCCAGACGTTATTGTTCATGTTTTAGGGTTTGATGTTTATAAAGATGATCCACAAGCCAAATGTCATGTTAGCACTGAAGGCTTCAAAATTTTGGCAGAGAAAATCCAAGCAATAAACAAACCGGTCATTGTGCTGGTCGAAGGAGGGTATTGTATAGAAAAGCTCAATGAAAACTTACAAGCTTTCCTCTCTGGGTTTACTGCGGAAAAAATCATTAATAATGACTAGTTGTAGTCAGTGATTGATTGTTTATTGAGCTATCTAACGAAATTAGAATCTATGAAGGTCGTACTAAAATGATAAAAAATGCTGAGATCATTGGCAACGAGACTCGCTTATGGGCATCTTTGATGGATATGGCGAAGGTTGGTCCAGGTATTGCTGGTGGTAGTAATAGACAGGCACTAACAGACGAAGATAGTGAAGGCCGCACCCTTTTCAAAAATTGGTGTAAAACTGAGAATATGGTCGTAAAAATTGATGAACTTGGTTCTATGTTTGCCTTTAGAGAGGGTACTGATCCAAATGCACTGCCCGTCATGATAGGTTCTCATCTCGATACGCAACCTACTGGCGGTAGATATGATGGTATTTTAGGCGTTTTAGCTGGGTTAGAAGTTTTGCGCTCACTTAATGAGCATAACATTAAAACTAAGCATCCAATTGTAGTCGCAAACTGGACAAATGAAGAAGGTTCACGTTTTGCACCATCCATGATTGCATCAGGCGTCTATGCGGGTAAATATGATCTCGAATACGCATACAATTGTACAGATCCAGACGGCATTAGTATAAAAGATGAGTTAATACGTACAGGTTGGCTGGGCAATATGCCCGTAGGGAAGCCGGAGATACATGCTTATTATGAATATCATATTGAACAAGGTCCCATCTTAGAGGCAGAAGATAAGTTGATAGGGGTTGTGACGCATGGTCAAGGTCTGGCTGCTCTTGAAGTGACGTTGACAGGTAAGGCTGCACATACTGGCTCGACACCCATGACAATGAGGTCAAACGCTTCCTTGGCAATGGCTAAAATAATTCATGTTACCCATGATTTGGTCATGGACAATCAACCTAATACCGCAGTTTCAGTTGGTAAGATTGACGTTTCTCCAAACTCTCGCAATGTCCTTCCAAGTAAAGTGGTATTTACTATAGATATCAGGGCAGCTTCGCAAAATAAATTCGATAAGCTATGTAATCAGATAGAAGCTAGGGTGCATCAAATATCATCAGAGTTTGATGTGGGCTGTTCAATAGAGGTAGTAGGGCACAAAGATCCTGTAGCCTTTGACCTTAAACTAGTGAAGATAATTCGTGATGCAACTAGTAAGTTAGGTTACTCGAATACTGATATTTGCTCTGGTGCTGGACATGATGCCTTTTGGATAGCAGATGTAGCGCCTTCTGCAATGATTATGTGCCCTTGCGTGGATGGTATATCGCACAATGAAGATGAAGAGATTTCCTCTGAATGGGCGATCGCAGGCACTAATGTGTTGTTACATGCGGTATTAGAAACAGCGATCATAGAAAACTGATAGGTACCATGGGCAAGGCATTCAATAGGTATTTCATGATCGTAAAGTATAGAGGTGCTCTATAAATCAGTAACGTTCCTACGCCCTACAGTATTCACAAAGCAAGTTTTTTTGATAATGGTTCATTGTCGATGAATGCTTGAGGGTGAGTGATATAAAAATTTATTAGAACAATTACTCGACTTAATAATATAACAAGGATGTTCAATATAAGAACCTCCCTCCATTCTGAAAGTGGTCAGTTGTTTCGGTATTGATATTGGAGTGATTGTTACTACAGGATATACAACAATCTATAGGGAATTTGATTATGTATAGTTCAAATGAAAGTTTGATTTTAGGTTCTTTAGTAGTTATATATTTCTTATTTTTATTTGGTGTATCGTTTTATATTAATAAGAAAAGTATTAAGACATATGACGATTATAATGTTGCGGGAAGATCTGTATCGATCTTTCCTCTTATCTTAACATTTGTAGGTACTGCGGTCGGTGGTGCAACACTATTAGGTTTCATGCAGAATGGTTTTCTATATGGAATGGGGCAGCAATGGCTAAATTTTGCGATTTTCATTTCAGGTGTGCTGATGCTGGCGTTCTTTTTAAAGAGAATTCGGGCAATTGGTGAGAAGTATCAAATGGTAACGATTGCAGACTTTACTGTTTTAAGATTTGGTGAGGGCGCTAGAATCCCTACAGTTGTAAGTGTTTTGGTTGCAAACTGTGCGTTGACAGGAATGCAGTTTGCCGCTATTGCCACAATACTTAATTTGACAATGGGACTAAATATAACCACTGGTATTTTAATTAGTTGGGTTCTACTTACATTAAAGACCTATTACGGTGGCATGAAGTCCGTGATTTGGCAAGACGCTTTTCATGGGACGATACAGACAGTCGGTATTTTTGTCTTATTTGTAGTCGTGATTTTGGCTTCTGGTGGCTTGCAAGAAGTATCTAAACAAGCCGCACTTGCTAACCAAAGTGAGTTTTTAAGTATACTCGGTATTTCGCCTTCTGAGGTGTTTGTTTATCTATTAACTATTGGTGCCTATCAGTTCCTTAGACAGGATTTGTGGCAAAGATTTTGGGCTGCTGGCAGCGCTAAAATAGCTAGAAATGGCTATTGGATAGCTATTGTTTTAGGTGCTTTGACCGCTTTTATGGTTATTGCTGTCGGTGTTATGGCCCGCTTTGGGTTGAACCTAGGGGAAATCGATTCTAGTCTTACTTATTACATAGTAATTGGAGACGTATTTAGTTTTCCAATGATTGCAGTGATGATTATTGCCCTACTTGCAACTGTTATATCAACAGCCGACTCTTTCTGTATGGCAGGTGCCTCTTCAATTATAAACGATATCATTAAACCAAGATTACAGGAGAGCACGGATCTTGATAGTCGCTTATTAAAGTATAGTCGCCTTTCAGTTCTGATAGTTTCGATCTTTTCTTTATTACTAGCGTTATCTATCCCGAAATTAGTTGGTTTATGGGTGACAGGTGCAGCTATGTTAGTGTCAAGTTTATTAGCACCAGTCATTGCTGGCTTATTCTGGAAAAAGGCGACTCGATTAGGTGGCATAGTTGCCATGTGGGTTGGGTTAATCGTCGCAGTAACTTGGCAAATACTTGGACATCCATTTGGTTTGCATCCGATATTTATTGGTTTCCCAATCTCAGTCTTATTGGTTATTGTTGTTTCGTTAATGACTAGTGATAACAGTAGTAATATTTAGTAACTAATAAATTATTTACTCAATTAGTGTTTAATAATCAGAAGCAATAACTAGTACTTAGAGTGATTGTCCTATGATTATTCCAATAAGGGAGCTCATAGAATAGCTGGACAATTCATAATTTAAATAATGACGTTATGGCTAACACTATTTGAAGTAATTTGGGGGCAAAAAATGAGTGATTTAAAACATGGCGGCCAAGCCATTGTGAATAGCCTTAAACAACACGGAGTAAATCGAGCTTTTATAGTGCCGGGTGAAAGTTATTTAGCAGTACTTGATGGCCTTTATAACTCTGATATTCAAACCGTTGTTTGTCGTCACGAAGCTGCGTGTACTTATATGGCTGATGCACATGGTAAATTTACGGGTAAACCTGGTGTTGCCATGGTGACCCGTGGTCCAGGCGCTGCGCAAGCTTATACTGGAATTCATACGGCTTGGCAAGATGGTGTGCCGCTGATACTATTTGTCGGACTTATACCGGTTGCTGATAGGCAGCGTGAGTCATTCCAAGAGTTTGATCCGATACAGTGGTTCGGTAGTCAATGTAAACGAGTCTTCATTCTTGACGAAGTCTCTAGGGCATCAGAAGTTGTTGCCAAAGCATTTCATGCTGCTTTAGAGGGTCGACCAGGACCTGTTGTAGTTGGATTACCTGAAGATATTATTCGACAGCCATTTGAGGGTCAAAATTACCCTGTTATTCCTGTTGCTCAAGGCGCAGTGACACAATTAGAGCTACAATCGTTAATTGATTCACTATCTGCGGCCAAAAAACCTTTAATCTTCGTTGGTGGTCAAAACTGGGACGTTCAAACTTGTCAAAAGTTAACCAAGTTTGCCGAAGACAACGCTATTCCTGTTATTCATGATTGGCGTGCCTCAGATAGAGTGGCTTTTGAATCTCCTGCCCATGCAGGGTACCTAGGTTATGGGCGCTCGGAGGACTGTGCTGCATTGATTGAAGACGCCGATATAGTGCTGACGATAGGTACTGTATTAGGGGACGTTGCTAGTGATGGGTATACATTGCGCCAGTCCTTTGACAAGCCTAATTATATTGTTAATCTAGATACAAGCTTGCGCGGTCATAGTGGTTCAGTGACTGAGCATATTGTTGCTAGTCCTATTAGCTTTATTAAAGCAATTAGCCAAGCGTCGCTGGCAAGCTCAGCTTCTCGGAAAGCTTGGTTTAACTATTGTCATGAGCAGCAAAGAAAAGATTGTGCTTTTCCAGAAATGCTCTTAACAACTGATAATGCTGAGCAAACAAATACTGATCAGACATACGCCAGCATGACTCAAGTTATCAAAGCGTTGACTGAACAGTTACCTGATAATGCTGTCTACAGTTTTGGCGCTGGCAATCATTGCCTATGGGCGCAGAAGTTTTTACCAACGAATATTTTTCCAAGTCAGTTAAGTAGTAGGAATGGGGCAATGGGCTATAGTGTGCCAGCGGGTATCGCTGCTGCCTTAGAGTCTCCTGAGCGTTTATCTGTTGTTGTTACTGGCGATGGTGAGTTTATGATGAACGAGGCAGAATTATCTACTTCGGTACGTTATAAAGCTCCTATTTTGATTATTGTTATGGATAATGGTCAATTTGGTACTATTCGTCAGCATCAAGAGGCTCATTATCCTGATCGTGTGTCAGGTACACAGCTTCAAAACCCTGATTTTGCTTTGATGGCGCAGTCTTTTGGCGCTCATGGTATTACAGTAAATAATAATGAGCGAGTCGAAGAGCAAGTGGCAGAGGCTATGCGAGTTGTAAGTAAAGATCGCAAAACAGTGGTAATGCATGTGATTACTGATCCTGCTGAGTTAAATCCTTAATAATTTTATTAATTGGATAATTATTTCAAAATAATTGTTTATGGCTAGTTGTTAATTTATAAAGGCAAGCTGGTAAAACTGTTCAATTCTTTCAAAAAGAAGCTTAACATCAAGTGTTAGGCTTCTTTTTGTGCTGCATATGATTACAGATCTTAATGAGCTAACAATTTAGGTGTTAATTAGTTTGTTATGACAAAGAGGTGTTATGACAAGACATACAATAAGTCAGCATTTATAGTGACTCACTATCTCTAGTTATATTGTATTATGGACTGATGACAATAATGAGAGGAGAGTTGAGAACTTGGAGTCTAAGTACATATCGCGAAAACTAAGTCCTCCATACCTTTGGCAGACCTCTCATATTGACTGGTTATCAATATATTTAGAATATGAGTGCTGAAATTACTATGATACAACGGAAGTTAGCAGACAATTTAAATTGGACATTACTCCACGTATTAATTGCTATATGTGAAGAGGGGAGTATTAGTGCGGCGGCTGATCGTCTAAACATTACCCAATCTGCAGTTAGCCAAAATCTCAAAAAGCTTGAAGATCAACTTGAAAACCAGCTTGTTATTCGTAATACCAAGCCGCTAGAGCTCACACCGATCGGTCGCTACTGTCTTCAAGTTGCTCAAACGATATTCACAGAGATTACTTCTATCGAAGCGATGAAAGGCAGTAATCTACATCTTCTAGAAGGTAATATTAAACTATTAGTTGTTAGTCGGCTTCATAATCCTAAATACAATGATTTTCTAGTATATTTCAAAAAAAAGTATCCGAACATTACTTTAGATTTAACAGTTAAATCAAGCATGGATATTTTAAATGACTTAAAGCAAAAAAATCCTGCTATTGGTATTTGTTTAGCAAAACATACATCCGATACTCTTAACCAAGAGATACTTTTCAATCAACGTTATTATCTATATTGTGGATATCACCATCCTTTATTCTCAGCAAAAGATTTGAGTGTTAGTGATATATTAGAGGAGAATTTTATTGCATTTAATAGCGAAGCTATTGGTGATGTTCTTTCACCAATAACGTTATTTAAAGAAGCCCATGACTTTACGGGTCACGTTAGTGCGTATACAAATAATTTAGATGAGCTGGTTCGACTAATTTACACTGGATATGGTATAGGTTCTTTGCCAGATCAGTTTGTTGCTGCTACTCATCTAGCATCTAAACTTAGACGCTTGCCCCCGAGAGATGGGATTGCTGATATACCTGTATATATTTTTTGGCACAAGCATCGCGCTTTGTCCGCTATTGAAGCCAAATTTATTGAAGAAATTATAGAGTTTGATATGTCTTTTTAGGGTGTGTCCTCAATTCGTCTTGCAATGAATGATAGTGCACGCTAGATAGAGCATAGACTTAAAATTACGAGCCAACTTCTCGTAGCGAGTCGCGATGCTACGGAAATGTTTGAGTCTCGCAAACATATTTTCTACTCAATGCGTAACTTATATAAATAACGATCAAATTTTGGATTAGGCTGTTTGGCATTCTTCTTTTTAGGAACGACGGGTATCATATTATGGCTTCGAGCTTTATCTCTGATAGCCTTTGAGTCATATCCTTTATCAGCGATAAAGTAATCAGCTTGTCCAATCACTTCAATCAAGCCCCAACATGCAGCACATCACCTGAGTAAAATAATAAATAAAAAAGGTTGCTAGCACTATCTATAATATAGTGTTATCAACCTTTATAACCACACTAGTGAGAGAGTTTGTATCTGACAAATATTAAGCTAGTCTACAAAATAAACTTTATTCATCGGTAGACTCAATTAAAGTAACTCTAATTCCAAGTAAGCTACTCTCACTGCGACAAATTATCCACTCAAAACGTCAGTTAGAAGTGAAAGTGTACTGTCAGTAAGGAAACAACGCCAATATATCTGCTACTATCATGAATTCTAATCTATTCAGAGTATCTTACTAGGAAACCAAAGCGAAGGGATAACCATGGCAGCTTATTACAATTGTATCCAACGTGAACAGCAAGCAGATAATGTCAGCATTGCGCATTATAAACCGACTCAACATGCCCAAGGTGCATGGAATCAACATGAACAGCATATGGCCGCGGCGACTGGCGTGCTGACCCATGAGCTGAGTCAGTTTGCACCGCAAGCCAATATGCGTATAGCACGGATTAGCCTTGATATCCTAGGGCTGATACCGCTTGATGATTTTATCATTACTACTCGCTGTATTCGTCCGGGCAAAACCATCGAGTTAATAGAATCGGTCATGAGTAGTGGTGGTCGCGCTTGTATTACTGCGCGTGCTTGGCGACTCTTGACACAAGATACTAGCGACATTGCAGGCTTGGAAGACCAAAACGCACCTCAGCATCCTGATGAGTTACCAGTATGGGAAGAGATGAAAAGCTGGCCTGGCGGGTTTGTTAAAAGCGTACAACTGGTTGCGAATAAGGAGCGGCGGGCGGGCAAAGGTATGGTATGGATTACCAATGATACGGCAATGGTAGAAGGTGAGCCCACTACGGATTTGGTGCACTTGCTCGGTATGGTGGATCTTGCTAATGGCATCGTGCCAAGGCTAGGATTGGATCTGAATGATTTACAATGGATGTTCCCTAATACGGATTTACAAATCCATATGCATCGCATGCCTAAAGGACGCTGGCTAGGTCTAGAGGCGGTACAACAATACGGTGCTTACGGTATCGGTATCACCAGTGCCGTACTGCATGACGTTTATGGACCTTTTGGTCGTAGTGAGCAAATTCTCACCATTCGTCAGATGCCGCGTTAACTTTGATTTTTACAAAAAACTATACGAGGCGCTGGTGAACTCAATAGAGGGCACCACCGCTTGCGCTATCATTCCAAACACCATCAACGTACTATGCTAGGCAAAAATCATTACAATAAAGTTTCAAATATCTGCTCAATAGAAGCCTGTTCCTTGTGCACATTGACGACTGATATTCCCTGCATCGTGTAATAAAATCGCGCCGCTCTTATCTCCGCTTGCTCTTTGTCATACCCTAAGTTTTCAAAAATCATCGCAATAAAAGTCAGACGGTGAGTATCGACTTCATTTAGAATCTCCCGCACAGCTTTATCATTTTGTGACCAGTTACGAATGGCAAGCTCTAAAGCGGCGCCATTGGTTTTGGTATGACGCTTATAAGGAATCAAGAAAAGCTTTCTCAAGCGTTCTTCAGGTGTCAATTCTATATCACTTAAACGCTCAATAATGGCAACCGTTGAGCGAGTACGCCAGTTTGATAGTAGCTTTTCGAACAGCTCTTTTCTGCTACTAAAATGCCAGTAAAAACTTCCTTTGGTAACCTTTAATTTTTTGGCAAGCGGCTCTACTCTGACGGCAGAAATACCAGATTTAGCCAGCTCAGATTCAGCGATATCCAACCAATCTTTGGCAGTCAGCTTGTTGGATTGACTTGGATTTTTTTCTATTAAATCCATGCTTTTAAGACCTCTATTTATTAACAAAGAGTCAATCATCGTTGATTCACTCTTAAACAGTTAATTCATTATGTTTGGTACGCTTCGAGTACTCTAAATGCTAAATACAAGATACCTAAAGCCTGACTGTACGATAGCATTCGTAGGAATTAATAATTATACGCCTATTGAGCCATGCACTCAGCCATTCAGATCAGATTTGCCGTATCTTATCATTTTAATAAACTTAAGTCCTAGCCTAATAAGCTATCTGATTCATTCTCAGCGATTCTCCAAAGACCTCTCGCTCATCCTGTTAAATACCAGTAAGCAGCGCTTTTATCACTTTTATCCTTGCTTCTCAACTCGCTATACGCCTAATTATAATCTATAACATACGCTTTCGTATGTTATAGATTAATAGAATACATTCAGTTACGCTCAATTAAAATAAATTTTAACTAATAATTTCGCTTAATAATATTCATTTTTTCACTTTAAAATCCAGTAGTTATAAGGGCTTAGGAGATAAGAATATATTAATTATATTATGCTTCGTAATCTTGTTAGAAAACTTTTTTATGATTTACCATACGGTAGCGTATTGACATAGTCGATACTTTACATTATTGTAATTGTCAGTGATAAATAATCATCTCGTGAAAACTGTTATCAAGGAAGATTGAATATGCAAGTAATTGATTCTGGCAAAGGCAAAACGATTGAAGCTTTTGGATTGCAAACCAACTATTTGGAAATGGGCGAGGGTGAGCCATTATTGCTGTTGCATGGTTCAGGACCAGGCGTCTCTGCCTATACCAACTGGCGTAAAATTATTCCTGAGCTTGCCAAACACTTCCGTGTCATCGCGCCTGACTTAGCTGGCTTTGGCCACACCGAAAGAGATCCTAACTTCAGTTACGATATTAAGCATTGGGGCAAGCATTTATTGGCCTTTTTAGATGCGCTAGGTATCGAAAAAACCCACGTCATTGGTAATTCATTTGGTGGCTCGTTGACACTTGCAACGGCGGCCCGTTTCCCTGAAAGGTTCTCCAAGCTCTGTTTAATGGGCACCCCTTGTGACAAGTTCTTTATGACGCCCGGTCTGCGCTCAGGATGGGATTACACGCCATCACGCGAAAACATGCGTCAAGCCATGTCACACTTTCCATATAATCCAGACACTATCACCGATGAGTTGGTCGAAGAACGTTATCAAACCAGCCTTATTCCTGGCGCTCAAGAAGGTCTGCGCAAGTTATTGGTACAGCCAAATGAGGAAGGGGAAACGCAACTCTCAGGCATGCCTGAGCACGTGGTCGCCAAAATCAATCATCCTGCTATCGTTATTCACGGCCGTGAAGACAAAGTCGTGCCAACAGAAATGGGCTTTAAGTTAGGTCGTTCGATGCCCAATGCAGATTTGCATGTCTTAGCCAATTGTGGGCATTGGGTCATGGCTGAAAGACCTAAAGAATTCCTGCAATTGGTCATCAATCATTTCACGGCAGAATAGAGCGAGATTGTTATGTTTCATGTTGGCAAATTAGAAGACTTAGACATTGGCGAAGCAATCAAGCTGGACCAATTTAACCCGCCAATCGCCATCATTCGTGGTGAAAGTGGTGAGGTTTATGCGATTGATGATACCTGTACGCATGCCAAAGCGTCATTTTGTGATGGCTTTGTAGAGGGTGATACCGTTGAGTGTCCGCTGCATATGTCAGTATTTTGCCTAAAGACGGGCGTTCCTGATAATCCACCCGCGATTAAAGCTGTCAATGTTTATGATGTCGAAATCAGAGATGGTGAGATATACGTTGAGGTCGACAGATGAGCCAAATTGAGTCAGTCATCGTTGTTGGTGCAAGTGCCGCTGGAGTAAGCGCTGTCAGGACATTACGCCAAGAGGGCTTTTTGGGCAGCATTATGCTGGTCGATAAAGACCAACATGGCGCATATGAGAGACCGCCGTTATCCAAGCAGATTTTGATGCAAGCAGACAGCACCCACCACGATATTGCTTTAATCAACGATGACGAGCTCACGGCACTCAATATAGAAGCTCACTACGGTGATGGTGTGCGTCAATTAGATCCTACGACGCGCCGCATTATTTTGGAGTCTGGTAGAGAGTTAACCGCCGATGCCATCGTGTTGGCAACGGGTGGCGAGGCAAGACGATTACCTATAGAAGGAGCAGATTTGCCGCAAATATTGGTATTACGTCACTATGAAGATGCTCTAAACCTACGCCAAAGATTGACCGCTGATACACGCGTGGCGGTGATAGGTGGCGGCTTTATTGGTGCTGAAACTACGGCTTCGTTATCAAAATCTGGCGCCGCAGTACAGTGGTTAGATGCCGCTGCGCTGCCCATGGCTCATCTACTACCGACAGAATTATGTGAAAAAATCGTCGCCAGTCACTGCGCCCAAGGCGTGACGCTGACCCCTCATTGCCGCCTCGATAAATTTATAGAGCAGCCAGATGGCAGTGTGTCTATATTATTTGATGATGCCAAGTCCATTGAGGTTGATGTCATTGTAATGGGCGTTGGTATGGCGCCAAGTACGCCTTATCTTTCGGATGCTATCAGCGCCGAGCTACTAAACCCAGTGACGGGCGGTATTCAAGTCAGTGACAATCAAGCCACTAAATTTGCAGGCGTTTATGCGGCAGGAGACGTTGCGGCAGTGAGCCAAGTTGATGGCTCAACAGTACGTCATGAGCATTGGCAGTCAGCCCAACATCAAGGAGAGCGTGCTGCCGCTGCTATTTTAAATCAAGAGTTGCCAGTAGCACCTGTTGATTGGTTCTGGTCAGATCAAGGCGATTTGCATATAGAGATGGCTGGCAAGATTTTACCCACTAAAGAGCATTTGGTCGTGAGACTAGAAGGCGAGTGGCCGGTGTATTTTAGCGTGGTTGATAATCGCGTCGTTGGGGCAGTCAGCGTCAATAATCCAAATGCTGTTCGCGCCGCCATGCGCATGATAAAGAATGATGTGAATGTTGAGCCATCACAATTGGCCAATCCAGAGCTGCCACTGCGAAAACTGATGCGCGGTTAAATGCGCGGCTATCTGTATGCTGTGTTGTAAAAGAAAGTTAAGGGATAAAACTCATAAAAGGGATTTTTAACATGTCAGAGATAAAAGCATTAGGCTATCTGGGCTTTTCCATTGCTGATAAAGAAGCATGGCGAGATTATGCCAAAAACATACTGGGCGTCAGTGTCGATGACCATGATAATGGTGATATGTCGCTGCGCGTCGATTCGTATGCTTGGCGTATTAAGCTTAAACACTCAGATCATAACCATCTAGATTATGTCGGTTGGGAAGTCAGTGACAAGCAGGATTTGGAAAATCTGAAAAGCCGCTTGCACGAGCACAGTATTGCTTTTGAAATCGGTTCCGATGAGTTGGCGAAATCGCGTCAAGTAAAAGAGCTCATCGTCTTTTATGATCCTGACGGCACGCGCTGTGAAGCCTTCTACGGTCCTTTGCAGTTGACCAATCAGCCTTTTGTTAGTCCTAAAGGTTTTCGCTTTATCACTGGCGAGCAGGGACTTGGTCATATCGTCCTTATTACCAAAGACCATGCAGCACAAGAAGTATTCTACACTCAGCTTTTAGGCTTCAAAGTATCAGACTATATCAATACCGAAATCGTACCTGGTAAACCTTTAAGTATCACCTTTTTACGTTGTAACGGTCGTCATCATTCTTTGGCGTTAGCGCCTGTGCCTATTCCAGCAAAAGTTGCCCATATCATGCTGCAAGTCGATGACGTCGATGACGTTGGCCGGGCGATGGATGCCGCCGAAAAAGCAGGCACACACTTCTCGTTCACGCTAGGTCGACACTCTAATGATGAGATGTTGTCTTTTTATACCCTGAGTCCGTCGGGCTTTGATGTTGAATTTGGCTGGGGTGCGATAGAGGTTGATGATGATAGCTGGCATGTCAAGGTTCATCATACCAATTCAGCTTGGGGACATAAGTTTCAGCGTCCGCCACGTAAATAACCCATCTATATACGCCGCAAAAATACACGACGCACATGAGAGCTTTACATTATGAATGACAAGAATACCGCTGCTGATTTAGCCACTTCACTATTTGATGCCTATAGCAAAGGCGCAGTCGCACCACTGCGTGACCAAGTTGACGCCACCGATATCTCTTTGGCGTATGGGATTCAGCAAGAGAATCACCGCCGCTGGAGCGAGCAAGGTAGAGTCACCATCGGTCGCAAGATTGGCCTGACCTCAACCGCCGTGCAAGCACAATTGGGTGTGGATCAACCGGACTACGGTATGGTCTATGGCGATACTTGCTATTGCTCAGGCGCGCAGATATCTGTCGGTCAGTTTTTGCAGCCCAAAGTTGAAGCTGAAATTGCCTTTGTACTGAAGTCTGATTTAGATGCTGACCATTTAACGATTATCGATGTCATCAATGCCGTTGATTATGCCGTTGCTGCTTTAGAGATTGTCGATAGCCGTGTGGCGAACTGGGACATTAGCCTGTTTGATACTATCGCTGACAATGCCTCTTATGGCGGAATCATCATGGGAACCACACCCGTACCGCTTAGCCAACTCGATTTAGAAAGCTGCAAAATGCGGTTGGCAAATAGTGATGCAGTGGTTTCTGAAGGCGAAGGTCGGGCCTGTTTAGGTAACCCCTTATTGGCGACACTTTGGCTTGCCAATAGGATGATTGAAAACGGTCAGCCACTCAAAGCAGGTGATGTGGTGCTGTCAGGTGCTCTAGGGCCAATGATCGCTGTCAAATCAGGCGATCAATTTACCGCCAGCATAGATGGTCTCAATAGTGTGTCAGTGAGTTTTATCGATTAATCAACCGAATAGCAAACTGAATAAGAAATCTAACTATCGAAAAGGATGTCAATAATATGTCAACGAAAGCGAAAGTCGCCATCATCGGTTCAGGAAATATTGGAACTGATTTGATGATTAAAATTCTAAAAACCTCTCAAAACCTAGAAATCGTTGCCATGGTTGGTGTCGATCCTGAGTCTGATGGCTTGGCTCGCGCCAAACGCATGGGTGTCGCGACCACTCATGAAGGTATCGACGGTCTGATAGCCATGCCTGAGTGGCAAGACATCGCCATTGTCTTTGATGCCACCTCCGCCTCTGCACACGCTACCCATTCAAAAGTCTGTTACGAAGCGGGCAAAATTATTGTTGATTTGACCCCAGCGGCGATTGGTCCATTTATTGTACCCGCCGTCAATGGTGAGTCTAATATCGAGCAGCCAAATGTCAATATGGTGACTTGCGGCGGACAAGCGACCATTCCTATGGTCTATGCCGTATCACGTGTAGCACCGGTTCACTATGCAGAGATTATCGCTTCTATCTCCTCAAAATCTGCAGGACCCGGTACTCGAGCCAATATTGATGAGTTTATGGAAACCACTTCGCACGCCATTGAGCAAGTAGGCGGTGCCAAAAAAGGCAAAGCGATTATTGTTCTAAATCCTGCCGAGCCACCGATGATTATGCGTGACACTGTAATGACCTTTTCTGAAGATGCGAGCGAGGATGACATCAGAGCCAGTGTTGATGAAATGGTCAAAGAGGTACAAAGCTATGTACCAGGGTATCGCTTAAAGCAGACCGTACAGTTTGAGCGTTATACCGAGCAAAACCCATTGCACATCCCAGATATCGGTACGCTGACAGGGCTTAAAACCTCAGTATTTCTTGAAGTAGAAGGCGCGGCGCATTACCTGCCTTCGTATGCGGGCAACCTAGACATTATGACCTCAGCGGCATTAAAGACTGCTGAAAAAATTGCGGTCGCCAGACAAGCACAAGTGGGAGCATAAATCATGACTGATAAAAACCTATATATCCAAGATGTCACCCTTCGCGACGGTATGCACGCCATACGTCATCAGTATGGTATTGACCATGTCCGTAATATCGCTAAAGCGCTCGAAGACGCTGGTGTTAATGCCATTGAAGTGGCGCATGGCGATGGTTTAAGTGGCAGTAGTTTTAATTATGGCTTTGGGGCGCATACCGATTGGGAGTGGCTTGAGGCGGTGGCTGATGTGTTAGACAAAGCGGTATTGACCACGCTATTGCTACCTGGCATCGGCTCTGTCCAAGATTTGAAGCGCGCTTATGATTTGGGCGTACGCTCAGTACGTGTCGCGACCCATTGTACAGAAGCGGACGTGTCAAAACAGCATATCGAAACCGCAAAAGCGATGGGCATGGACACCATAGGTTTCTTGATGATGTCGCATATGGTATCGCCTGCCAAACTGGCCGAACAGGCGAAACTTATGGAATCGTATGGCGCAGGTTGTGTTTACGTCGTAGACAGTGGCGGCGCGATGAATATGAATGATGTGGCGGATCGGGTCAAGGCGCTAAAAGATACCTTAAATGCCAACACTGAGCTTGGTATTCATGCTCATCACAATCTAAGTCTAGGCGTCGCCAATAGTATCGTCGCGGTCGAAAATGGCGTAACGCGTGTCGATGCTTCTTTGACTGGCATGGGTGCGGGCGCTGGAAACGCACCGCTAGAAGTTTTTATTGCTGCTAGCAATCGCCTAGGGTGGGAGACTAATTGTGATCTTTATAAATTGATGGATGCGGCTGAAGACTTGGTGCGACCGCTACAAGACAGACCAGTTCGAGTTGATCGTGAGACCTTAACACTTGGCTACGCTGGGGTTTACTCAAGCTTCTTACGTCATGCTGAAAAAGCATCGAAACAATACGATATCGACGTGCGCGAGATATTGGTTGAAGTCGGCAAGCGTAAGCTTATCGGTGGGCAAGAAGATATGATCGTTGATGTGGCTTTGGATTTAATTAATCAGGTGAAGGGGTAGAGGATATGGCCAATAGAGATATTGTATCTACACTATATGAGCGGATGCGGCTGCCCGTGATCGTGGCGCCGATGTTCTTGATATCCGGTCCTGATTTGGTTATCTCGTCGGCAAAAGCGGGAATCATAGGCTGTTTCCCAGCCCCTAACGCTCGCACGATTGACGTGCTAGAAGAATGGTTGGATAAAATCGAGTCTGAGCTTAAAGATACCGCCTATGAGGGTATGTGGGCGATGAACATGATTGTCCACAAAAGCTATGACCGTTTTGAGGCCGAGTTGGCATTGGTTGAGCGCTACAAACCTAAGTTTGTGGTGACCGCGCTTGGTAGTCCAAAACGTGTGTTAGATAGGGTTCATGCGTTTGGTGGCAAGGTTTTTGCTGATGTTATCAATGCCGAACAAGCCAAAAAAGCCGTCGAAGCAGGTGTCGATGGTCTAATTTTGGTCTGCTCTGGCGCAGGCGGTCATACGGGTAAATATACGGCTTTTGCTTTTGTAGAAGAGGTTCGCCGTTTTTATGATGGTCCTATCATCGTTGGCGGCGCGATACAAAGTGCCAAATCAATCGCAGCCTTGCTCGCTTTGGGTGCTGACTTTGCGTATATGGGCACGCGCTTTATCAGCTGTCCTGAGAGTTTGGTAAACGATGAATATCGCAGCATGCTGGTTGATTCCACCATGTCAGATATTGTGACGTCAGATGTCGTCTCTGGTGTGATGGCCAATTGGCTCAAAGCCAGTTTAGAAAAATCAGGCTTTGATTTGAAGTCGTCTAAAGGCAGTACAGAAATTGATTTTTCTGATATTCACGGTGAAGGCAAAGCATGGAAAGACACTTGGGGCGCAGGTCACGGGGTGAGTGCAACCGAGTGTGTTGAGAGCGTCGCTGACGTGGTTGAGTCGTTAGCTGACGAGCTTAAATCTTTGAAACCCACGCTTAACGACAAACTTGCTGCATGGCCTAAAGCGTAAACATTAAACAGCCATTTGTAAGTCTTAAAAATGTAGCAGTAAGCATCCTAATAGGAAGAGGATTTGGTTTACTCGAAATAAAGTAGTTCCTATATTTGTCTTCAATGATATTTGAAATCTATTGAGTACAAATATCCAATTTAGTCTAACCATGGAGGGATGGGCAAAATGATTGAGTTTGCATCCAAAACTGACCCACAAATAAAGCTTGGTCGCCACGATGTGGTCACTGATGACGGTGCTCAAAACTATCTTGTGCTACGTAATAAAGAGCCGCTGAATCTCGATGAGCATACGATGCTCGACTGCATTGATTATTGGGCTAAGCGCTCTCCAAATACCGTTTGTATGCGTGAAAGAGCCGCAGATGGTTGGTCGGAGATATCTTATAAAGAGTTTGCCTCTAGAGTGAAGAGCATAGCGACGCATTTAGGCACGTTAGATATCTCAGCGGACAAACCGCTTATGATAATAGCGCCAAACTCTATCAATCATGCGTTGGTAGCATTTGCAGCGATGACCATCGGTGTGCCTATTACTCCTGTGTCTATTGCCTATGCCGTCTATGGCAACTCCTTCGAGCGCCTGTCTAGTATCATCGATACGGTCAAGCCTGGCGTGATTCATTTTAGTAACACTAATTTATTTAAAAAAGCTGCAACTTTCATCCTTGAGCATCATGACATACCGTGTATTGCATTTAATTCAGATATGGATGATATCCCTGCGATTCGAAGCTTGCCACAAGTGACAGAGGCAGAAGTTGAGACGAGAAGAGCAACGGTTACTCAAGACACTATTGCTAAAGTCATGATGACTTCAGGCTCTACGGGTAATCCAAAAGGCGTTATCAACACCCATCGAATGATGTATAGCAACCAATTTGCTCTTTATAAGATGTGGCCATTTTTGCAGGATATGACGCCAAGTTTAGTGAGCTGGCTACCATGGAGCCATACCTTTGGTGGCAACGTCTGCGTCAATATCGCCTTGTTTAATGGTGGCACCTTAACCATCGATGATGGCAAACCGGTTCCAGGACATATCGGCAGAACTATTGAAAACATCTGCATGATTGAGCCTAACATTCATTTCAACGTACCCGCTGGTATCGAAGCTCTATTGGCAGAGTTTGAAGAAAACCATCGCCAAGCGCGTAAGTTCTTTTCAGTCGTAAAGGTTATATTCATTGCCGCCGCGGCCTTACCTGAAAAAACAAGAAATAGATTGGCTGAGCTTTCGATTGAGCTGGTCGGAACCAGTCCAAAGCTGCTGGCTGGCTGGGGCTCTACAGAAACGGCTCCCTTTGCAACGTGCCTAAATTTTGAGTCTGATGTCGCTGTTAATATTGGTGTTCCTATGCCTGGCACCGAGATTAAGTTAACACCTGTGCAGGATAAAATGGCGCTTGCCGTACGCGGACCTAATGTGACACCAGGATATTGGCGCAATGAGAAGGCAACTGCTGAAGCCTTTGATGAAGACGGTTTTTATTCGATGGGTGATGCGGGTCGATTGATCAATCCAGAAAATCCGTCTGAAGGCTTAATATTTGATGGCAGAACGTCCGAGAACTTTAAACTGAGCTCTGGCACTTGGGTCAACGTCAATGCGATTAGAGTGGGAGTCGTAACGGCATTAAAGCCTTACTTTTTAGATGCAGTTATCACAGGACATAACCAGTCGGAAATTGGTTTACTTATCGTGCCAAATATTGAGCGTCTAACCAAACAGTATAAATTGAGCGAAGAACAACAAAATGCTGCTCATTTGCAACAGGTAGATGAGGTTGTTAGTCAGGTCATTGAGCTATTGCAAGAATATAACGACGTGTATTTCAGCAATAGCACTAGGATAGGTAGGGTTGCCATCATACCTGAGCAACCATCGATTGAAAAAAATGAAATAACTGATAAGGGTTATTTAAATCAACGAGCCTTATTAGAGAGTTGGTCAGAACTCATCGATAAGATGTATGCCGAAGAAAGAAAATCGAGTATTTACTTCCATTCTTTTCAAACCAAAATAGCTGAATTTTAATTACGGAGAAACACTAATGTCAATGAATATACGGTCGATGGTTGATCACGAAAATGGATTAATAGATAGACGTATTTTTTGGGATGAGTCTATCTATCAACAAGAGCTCAAGCAGATTTTTGCACGTTGTTGGCATTTTGTCGCCCACGAATCTCAGGTCAAATCCTTTGGTGATTTTATCACTACTTATATCGGCGAAGATGCGGTTATTGTTGCGAGAGCAAAAGATAAAAGCATCAACGTTATGCTCAATGCTTGTCCACATCGCGGTAATAAAGTTTGCTTTGCTGGTGAAGGTAAAATTCGCTCATTCGTTTGTAATTATCATGGTTGGGCGTTTGGGCTAGACGGCAAGCTCAATGGCATGCCAGCAAATGAGCTTTATGACAAAACCGAAGGATTTAATAAGGAAGATTGGGGTTTACATAGAGCTCGCGTAGAAACTTATAAAGGCTTAGTCTTTGCAACTTTTGACGAAGAGGCACCGTCTTTAGGAGAGTATTTGGGTAATTTCCGCTGGTATCTAGATGCTATCTTGGACGTAGATGATAAAGGAACAGAGTTTTTACCTGGGACGACACGTTCATTACTTAACTGTAATTGGAAGTATCCTGCCGATAACTTTGTCGGTGATATCTATCATGCTTTATGGACGCACCTTGGAGCGGCAGAGGCAACGCTGAAAGAGGCCGGCGGTATCATGGTAAGTAACGAAAACTCTTATCAAGCCAGCGTCAATGGTCATGGTTGGGAGTTTTCATTAGCCAATAACTTTGGTAATGCGGCAACCATGGGTGACAAAGATATCATCAAATATCTGCGTTCTCGTGAGCAAGAGATTAGCAAGCGCTTAGGGGTAGCTCGTGGAAAAATGCTAGGTTCGGTGGCATCAGGCCTTATCTTCCCTAACTTTGCCTTCTTACCGGGTTATCTAACCTTTAGAACCTTTTTACCTAAAGGACCGACAGAAACAGAATTACATAGCTGGACGTTGGTCCCGAGCGAAGCATCAGATGAGATAAAAGACAAATGGCGACTGGGTGCTATGCGTACTTTTTCGCCAAGTGGAATTTTGGAGATGGATGATGGGGAAAACTGGGAACATGCCACACTTGGGAACTCAGGATACGTCACTCGTAATCAAAAATTGTGCTATTCCATGAATCCAACGAAGGGCGAAGCAGTCCCTATTGACTTGCCTGGCACGGTAACCAAAGGTCAGTTAAATGATGCCAACCAACGTCTGTTTTTCAAGCGCTATACCGAGTTTATGGAAGCAGGTAGTTGGGCTGACATTCCACTAGCAGAATCAAAATACTAAAGAGGAGCTAAAAATGACCAGAGATCAGTTATTAGCACTTGAAGCTAAAGGTGAACATGTGGATATGCAAACCTTTTTTGATATTCAAAGGTTTGTCAATCACGAAATATATCTGCTGAATCACGAAATTCTTGATGAATGGGCAGAAAACTTGGAAGAGGATTTAATTTACTGGGCACCTATCCGCGAGAATATACTGCGTAGAAACCGTATACCAGAGATCACCACAGCTAGAGTGTCTTTGTTTGAAGAAGATAAAGATTCAATCATGATGCGCTTAAAACGTAATGATAGCGGTATGTGCTGGACAGAAGATCCGCCAACCCGTCAGGTAACGGCAATATCGAACCTAGAAGTCTTTCATACGGATAAAGCGGATGAGTTTGAAGTACATAGCGTATTTACTTTATACCGCAGTCGTTTTGAACGTGATGATTCTACCTTGATGGGTAGACGTAAAGATATATGGCGTAAAGTAGGTAATGAGTATCGCTTGGCTGGCCGACTGATTCTGCTGCAACAATCTACATTACTGACCAAAAATTTAAACGTATTTATGTAATCTAGAGGCAATATGATGCAAATGCTATTGAATAGACGAGTGATTATCACTGGAGCCGGCAGCGGTATTGGCAAGGCTATTGTAGAAAGATTCCTGCAAGAAGGCGCCAAGGTACTTGCAGTCGTACGTAAACCTGAACAAATAGAGGCTTTTTTGGCCAATGAAAACTTCTGTTATGTAGTAGGTGATGTTAATGATTACGCGACCAACCAAACAGCTGTAAATACAGCAATTGAGAAATGGGGCGGTCTAGATGCCATGGTAGCCAATGCTGGTGTGTGGGATTTTTTTAAAAAAATGCAAAAAATGTCGCCGCAAGAGTTAGAGGACGGTTTTGAGCAAATCATGTCAACCAACGTCAGAGCAGTATTAATGGCGGCTCATGCCAGCTATGCAGCCTTAGAAGAATCTTATGGCTGCTTTATTACCACAGGTTCTAACGCCTGTTTTCGTCCGGGCGGTGGCGGGCCTTTATATACCGCTTCTAAATACGCACTGCGCGGAGTCGTTGCCCAGTTAGCTTTAGATTTTGCGCCTAACGTGCGCGTCTGCGGGGTTGCGCCAGGTGCCACGGATACACCAATTGGCGGAACTGATGCATTAAATCAGACTGGCAAATCAATGAATAAAGATAGAGAACGTTTAGAGTCTATGGGCAAACATATCCCTCTAGGCCGTGTCTCCTCTCCTGAGGAGCATACTGACCTTTATGTCACGTTAGCAAGCGCGAAGGGTGCACGCTATGTAACAGGCACTATTTTAGTAAGCGATGGAGGATTATCTGCCGGCCAATAATATCTATAACAGTGTCTTCAAGATTTGAGATTACCCACTTATCACTTTAACTTTCATATTTATTTTGAACTCAAGGAAGAGTCTATGACAATCTCTGTGCCTAATGCTGTGCCGAAAAAACCTGCAGTAATGTATATGACATTATTCATGTGTTTTTGTATCGCAATTCTAGAAGGATTTGATATTCAATCCATTGGTGTGGTGGCATCATCTATTCAAGCAGAATTTAATTTGAGTAAAGGGCAGCTAGGTTGGATTTTTAGTGCTGCAACTTTGGGGATGTTTCCAGGAGCAATCGTTGCTGGACGTCTCTCAGATAAAATTGGTCGTAAAAAGATACTAATCTTTAGCGTGGCGCTATTCGGCATCATGTCGCTTATGACGGCATTTACCATTGACTTTAGTTCATTGGTAATAGTACGTTTTCTAACAGGTATCGGTATGGGCAGTGCGCTACCTTTGATGATTGCTATGTCATCAGAATCTGTACCTGAACGTTGGAGTGCGACTGCAGTTAGCGTGATGTATGCAGGCGTACCCTTTGGTGCTGCTATTACTGCATTACTTGCAGGAGGATTCAATGGTATTGGAGAGTGGAAAAATATTTTTTACTTAGGTGGACTGACACCTATTGCTATTGTGCCACTTCTCTTTATTTTCTTGAAAGAAACATATACTAAAAAAGAAGTTAGTCAAGATGCCGTTACAGAGAACACTGATTTTAAATTTATTTTATTCGGTGAAGGTCGTACAGCAACCACTATTCAAATTTGGCTAAGTTTCTTAGGTACCCTAATTGTTTTGTATTTTATCCTAAATTGGTTACCTGTTCTGATGCAGAACAATGGCTTGAGTCTAAAAAGCGCGAGCAACATCCAAGTCGCCTACCAAGTGGGTGGAGTTTGTGGTGTCCTGATTTTGGGTTGGTTATTATCTAATATCAAATTAAGATCCGTTGTCATTATGATTTATATCGGTATTTTGGTTGGACTTTCTGCCTTAACTTTCTCAAAATCCCTAACTGCACTTATATTAGCCTCAGGTCTTTCAGGATTTTTCATAACAGGTGGCCAGTCAGCTTTATATGCTTTAGCGGCTAGAGCTTATAGTAAGAAAATGCGCGGTACAGGAGTTGGTGTAGCCGTTGCTATGGGACGTGTTGGTTCATTCGTAGGGCCTTTATTAGCGGGTGTTATTTTCTCTTATAACTCGAACTCTTCATTTGTGATTGGAAGTAGTATCCCAGTAATCATCATTGCTGGTGTCGCTGCAATACTGCTAGCAAATAACATCGCTCGGCGTGAAAAATCAGATCAACTTGCGCTTTCAAAGGGTTAGATCCATGAGGGATATTCGGTGTTAATTAATTTTATAAAACGGACTTTATCGATAGAATCATAGGGAATAGAACAATCATGTATAGACTCAAAAATATATCTTTGGCCATAGCTGCTTGTATGCTATGTACACAGGCACAAGCGATAGAGCTGGTCAAAAGTGGCGTTACCACCTTCAGTGTTGGTGGTTATGTTAAAGCAGAAGGCATATTTGCCTCGCCAGATAAAGGGGATTCTAATTTCAAAGGCAATGCTCGTGAGTCTCGAATTAACTTCACCACTACGACGCTAGTAGATGATAAAAAAATAAAGGGTTTTATTGAAGGGGATTTCTACGGAGACTATGCATCAGGCGGTTCAAATTTGCGACTGCGTCACGCTTATATGCAGGTAGATAATGTGACTGTTGGTAAGACTTGGAGCGGGCAGTTTTTTGCAGTCGCCCCACGTTTGACTGAACAATTTGACTTTTGGGGTACCGGTTTTGGCACCATTGCTGGTAGCGGTATGTATGCTCGTCCAGACTTGACGTTACATTATGCTAAGAATGGGCTACGTCTGACTGCTCAAGACCCCGTGTATGAAGATACGGATCTCCCTGATATGGTTATAAGCTATAGCGATGATCTCTCCAATCTGGGCTATACGTTGGCAGTCACAGCTCGTGAGGCGGGAACGGACGTTGGTAGTGATTTGGATTCGGATCTGGGTTTAGGTGTTTCATTGGCAGGCAAGCTCAAGCTGGGCGAGGGTTCGCTACATGGCAGTGTCTATACAGGTAAGGGTATGGGAGTGTATTCTGGCGTGTGTACGACAGGTACACTAACGCCAGTTAGTGTGAATTGTGATGCAGAAGATGGTGAATTGGTTTCCCAAACTGGTTTTAGTGTGGGCTATCAACATAAGTTGACGCCAAAAATTCGTGGCAACATGCGTTATGGCGAAGTTAACGTCAATGATAGTTCAGATACCTCTATCGATATCAAGAGTATCAACCTTATCTACACCTATTTACCAAATCTTGATCTTGGGGTTGAATGGCGAGACCGCAGTGACACGACCCTTCCGTGGAGGCAAGCGGGTCAGGAAGTTGAGGTAATGGCGAAATATACATTCTGAATAATATCATTATATTCAGTTAGATTATGACAATATTAGAATTTAAAAGGGTTTGGGTTGTAAGATACTAAGACAGATGTGGGTTGAATTCTACCATCAAGCTGCGTAATCGAAATCTCCCAAGTTTCATTGTACGGATTTGACGGCAGGGGTCAACCTTTTGAGCAAAACAGGTATCAACTGCATAGGGGTGACGGGACTCTTGCCAAAGATACTTTAAGTGAAGGTGAAGTAACATTTATAACTTTTCTTTATTTTTATCATCTATGCAAAGGAGGACGAACTGAAAGTTCAATAAATACCGATCGAGTTATTGTAATTGATGATCCAATATCGAGCTTAGATAGTAATATCCTTTTTGTTGTTAGTAGCTTGGTTAAAGACGTAATAAAAAACGTAAAAAATGATGATAATCATCAATTTAAACAATTAATAATATTGACTCATAACATTTACTTCCATAAAGAAATATCCTTTGTTAACGGTCAAGCACAGTCGGAGAATACAGTTAATTTCTGGAAATTGAGAAAATTAGGGAATAAGACAAGTATTACTAATTATCAAAATAAGAATCCGATATACAGCTCTTATGAAATGTTATGGCGAGAGTTACAAGAAAATATGGGTTCTCCAATAGCTATTCAGAACTCTATGCGACGAATAATTGAGAATTATTTCAAAATTCTTGGAAGTATGAGAGATGAGGATATTCTAAGTAAGTTTACATGTTCGAATGAGCAATTAATTTGTAAATCCCTTATATGTTGGGTCAATGACGGATCTCATTGTATTCCAGATGATCTATTTATTGATGGGCAATTTGCATCTATAGACGAATATAATAGAATTTTGAGGCTGTGTTCGAAAAGACAGGTCATATTTCACACTATAATATGATGATGAGAAATACGAACAATAATATAAGTCAAATAGCTGTCTAAGAAATCTCACAGCCCTTATTGTAAATGAAAATAACGATACAAAGGCTCACTGCATGTACATTACCAAGTACACCACGACTACCTAAATAACTTAAACTATTGATATTGTTGGTACACAGCCAAGTGTTCAAGTCCTCACTAGGGAACCATGCTTATTTCTATAACATCATAAAGGTGAAATAACATGAAAGCATTTAATATGAATAAACCAGAAATAGTGCAAGCTGCGATTGAATTTAAAAAGGCGCTTATAAATTGGAAATCAAGAGAAAAGATAGTAAGAGTAGCTTCTATTCATCGCCCTGATTGGGCTGAAAAGGATATATTACGTTGCATAGAGGTAGAGACACGAAGGATTAAACCTGTCATAGAAGCATTTGAGCCTATATATCGTTTAGCTGTACAAGGTAAAATAGAGAAGCCTTTCGCATTGCAAAGTTATATGATGAGCTACACTGGTCGAGTATTGGGGGATGAGTTGTCATGGCCTGAAGTTCGTGCACCGTATCAGAGAATGATTAATAGTTTAAAAGGTGGCTTAACTTCAGAAGATTTTATGGAGTCGCCTTACATTATCAATCGAAAACTACCAGAGCATTACGACCAAGCAGTTAAGGAAATTGTAGCAGAGGGTTGGACTCATAATGCTCTACTATAGCTACTGAGAATATTTTTCAATAAAAACCGCGAGTCAATCCTACCTTAATCTAAAGATTAAGCTGACCTTTCACATTAATAACTTTTATCTTATTCCCATAACGGTGATTATGGTAAATGGTTTGAGGGCAAGAAAAAACGCTGTGTCGATTGCGCTAAGGTATGAGCAGTTTACCGATAAAATGTCTCAAAAATACAGCAAATTTACGAGCTGTGGTATAATTTCGTATTACAAAAAGCGCCTATAAAACCAGTATATTGCTGCCATAGTGCTATAGCCCATTTATCTTTTATCCATTAAGACTTTTTTATGTCCAAAATTTCGTTTGATGCTCAGTCTATTACCAACAGCCTACGCGCTGCCAAACACCAACCGCGTAAGCGCTTTGGTCAAAACTTCTTACATGATCGCAGTGTCATCCGTGAGATTGTTGAGAGCATTCGCTTAGAGCGCGATGACAATTTGATTGAGATTGGGCCAGGGATGGGCGCACTGACTGAGCCATTATTGGCAGAAGTAGATGCGATGACTGTGGTCGAGCTGGATCGCGATTTGGCAGACAGTCTGCGTATTCGTATCGGTGCCAACAGCCATCCAAACTTTACGATCATCAAAGACAATGCCATGCATGTCGACTATCGCGAGCTGTATAGCGATGAGCGGGGCAAGCTCCGTGTGGTTGGTAATCTGCCGTATAATATTTCTACGCCTATCTTATTTCACTTGCTCAGTTATGCCGATGTGATTCAAGACATGCACTTTATGCTGCAAAAAGAAGTGGTTGAGCGTATCACAGCTGACGTTGGTAGCAAAACTTATGGTCGCCTATCTGTCATTATGCAGTATCACTGCCATACCGATTATCTACTGACCGTACCACGTGGTGCTTTTAATCCGCCACCAAAAGTAACCAGTGCGGTTTTTCGTTTGACGCCGCATATCATTAAGCCAGTCGTCGCAGAGGACGAAGAGTATTTCGCGCTAGTGGTACGTGAAACCTTTAACCATCGTCGTAAGACGCTACGTGCTATCTTTAAAAAATCAACGTTGCTACCGACATTGAGCGAAGAAGATTTTGCAGCGTGTAGCATCGACCCACAAGCACGTCCTGAAGTCTTAAGTGTGAAGGATTTTGTGAATTTGAGTAATCAAGCGCGTAAAGTAGAGGTTTAAATCGAGTTACTGCTGATTGGTCGTCAAAGACATTTGTATGGAAATGACGACATAAAACTTTCACATAAAACTATCACGTAAAAACACTGAGGATCTATGAGATTTCGCCATCAGTATGTCATCGGTGACCTGCAAGGTTGCTATGCGGCGTACCTTCATTTACTTGAAATATTGGATTTTGATCCTGCACAAGACAAGCTATGGTTTGCAGGGGACTTGGTGGCACGTGGTGAAGACTCGTTAAATACCTTGCGTCATGTCAAAGCACTTTGCGAGCAAGGGGCAGCCGCGACAGTACTCGGCAATCATGATATCAATTTGATCGCTGTCTGGCGCGGTGCGGCAAAGATTAAAAAAAAGGATCAGACAGCGCCTATTTTTGCTGCCGATGATTGCGATGAACTGCTTGAATGGTTACGTCATCAGCCAGTATTGGCTTTTCCTGATGAGCAGACGGTCTTGGTTCATGCTGGCATTCCACCGCATTGGACGGTTGAGGCGGCCGCAAATTACGCGCAGCAGTTAGAGTCACAATTGCAAAGTAGTTTAAAACAGCTGGATCGTTTATTGCCGAATTTATATAGTAAGACTGCTGATGACTGGCATCCAGATATTAGCGGCTTTACCAAAATGCGTGCAATTGCCAATTATTTCACTCGTATGCGGCTGTGCAAACAAGACGGCACGTTAGAATTTAGCTTTGCAGCAGGGTTAGAAGCGTCTATGCCAGAGGGGTTTTTGCCTTGGTTTGAATGGCAAGTACCGCGGACTCGCAAGGTATTATTTGGGCATTGGGCAGCGCTGAAAGGTGAGGTAGACTTACCGTATGCGCGTGCACTTGACGGTGGCTGCGTTTGGGGTAATGACCTATTGGCTTATCGCTTGAATGATGGAAAAATTATCAGGTCAAGTGCGCACTGCTTACAGCCAGAAACATAATATTAGGGTATGGGCTCATTTCTATCTCCGTTTTTAAGATGAGGGCAGCACGCCGCAACTATTTGGCTTATCCAAACGATTTATTGAACCACCAAAACCTTCCCATTAGCTGGGTAGGTTTGGTGGTTTTTTGGGTTTAGGTAGTGAGGTTTTAGCATCGCCCGTGGCCTTGTTTTCAGGGTTGCTGTTATCGCTTTCAGGATGGGCAGTCGTCTCATTACCCTCAGTAAAGGCGTTATGCGCTTTATCATATTGAATATCACTACTATAAGGAACGCTATTGAGCTCCTCATCTATCAGCCCATCATCGAGTTCAATGGTTTTTTTGGTACTGATATGATTGGTGGTGCTGTGTGTTTCCCGACTTTTTAGCGCAGCGTCAGTGTCAGCATTTGAGATGTTGTTATCGTAATCTATATCTGTGATAGCCTGCTCATTTTGCATGCTTTTTTGCTTGGATTTAGGTAGGATTTTTACATCAGACAAACGGCGCACGACATAATTATTGGGAATAGTTTGTCCCCCTTTATGAGCGCTGGTATCATCAAAAATCATATGTCCTTGGCTGTCGATACGAGCATACTTCATTGGCTTATCACGTGGCCAGAAAAAGTCTGAAGGATGGGTAAGCATATGGCTGAAAAGCTGCTTGGTTAAACGACTCCACTCCATGAATTTGACTTCTTTAGAGCGCAGTGCCACAAATAAGGCGAGCGAAAAGCTGACCATGAGGTTCACCATGCCGATAAGGGCAACGCCTAAAATAGAAATAAACACAATCTGCCAATCCCACTGGTTGGCAGATATATTAAACAGTCCATGCGCCAAATTCGCCGAGGCAAACGCAATGTGGCGAATATCAATCGGTAGGCCAAATAAATAGCCAATTGTTGCAGTACTACCTAAGAACACCCCGAACAAGAAATTGCCCATAATGGCGCCAAGGTTGGCTTCTATAAAACCGCCTAAACGCTGTAACCAACTTTTTGGTAGTAGGTATTGAAGTAGTTTGTGGCGCTGAATACGGGCACCGATTTGGTTATAGACCGCCAAGTTATCGTAGTAACCAGCAATAAGACCCGATAAAAATAAATACACACCAGCGATTGCCGCATGGGGTAGTGCCAGTGAATGAAAGGGGTCAAGATCATGCAGTAAGTGTGCAGCCTTATCGGTATTGATCATCGGCGCGCCAGTATATTGTAACCACGCAAAAGAGATAATCAGAGCGACTGGTATCGCTAGCATAATATTACCCATAATCGCCACAAACTGAGTACGTAAAATATCGACCACCAATTCTGATAGTTTATTTAACTGGTGTGACTTTTTACCAGAACCGTCCGAGATAGTAGAGGCAATAGCCGCCGCCGTCATAGCAGGCTGTTTGGTAGCAACCGTACCATGAACGATATGGATAAAAACAAAACCCAATCCATAAATCATACTATTTACAAAGGCGCGTCCCATCGGTGCAAGGGCTAGGTTATAGGCTAATATCTTAAGCGTTGCCATAAAAGCAATAATAAAACCACCAATAGAGGCTTTCTTGAACATTTTTTGGTAGCCCGATTTATCGGTACTAATATAATGTTCACCCACACGGCTGGCATTTTCAGTGACTTTGCGCGACAGCAGCTTGGTATTATTATCAATTAAGTATCCAATACTATAACGGCGGCTCGCAGTGGTAATCAGTGCTTGAATCAACTCAATGAGCGCCTGATCACGCTTATCATAATTATCTGCTACCAGTTCAGTTAGGATGCGCATACGCTGCAAACTTTGGTCTAAACGCAGCATCATATTGGTCAGGCGAATAGAGATTCCCGTTTTATAAATGCGCTTGCGTATGGTGGCAACGATATCTTCGCATTGTTCAATCATGACCAGTAACGGCGCAGGATCTACCGCTTTTTCGGGCGTGATATCCGTTAAAGTATCAAGCTCATGCGCTTCTCGGTACTGATTGACGTATAAGACCGCCTCTTGATTTTGTGCCACAAATGACGCTGAATAATTCAGCATTTGCGGATAAAATTCCATCAAATCTGGATGCAAGCCAATACCGCTGATACGGTATGACAAAATGATAATCGCATTCAAAATACTGTTTTTTGCTGTCGCAACTAAGTTTAAATGCTGCTCATCGACTTTGAGTAGCTCAACCAGTTCATCCCATTTGTCTTTTTTAATATTGGCAAGCCAGCGCTCGTCAGAGCGTTTATCAAATAAATAACCGACCAATTCTACGACAGAATCTTCTTGTGGCAGTAGCGGTAAAAAACGGTGTCCGATAAGGCGACGTAGACTATTAAAAAAGCCCTGATCCGACATGATGCCGGTATCGGTATATAAAGCAATTTGGCGATATTCAATAATCAGTTTTAAGACGAAACTTGACAGTCCATCTGCATATTCTGGATGTTGACGTAAAATATCAATCAGCTCTTGAATGTTTTGATTGGCTAACGTGGGCTCTTTATCACTCACTCGTAGCTCATCGATTAAGCGCTTGAGTACCGCAGGATCTGGCACATCACTTAAGGCTGTAATCTGTTGTAAAATGTGTTTTATTTCTGACACATTGCATCCCTTGTGGTGGTTATTTCAGTCATTGTTATTATTGAGTATGAGCAAAGATATAAGTGTTTTGAATGGCTATATTGGCTATCAATGTCGCGATATCTAGCACTATTGATGATTAGGTTTCTAATTTACAGCTCACTAATTTGGAAGTTATTGGTTCAGAGCTTATTGGTTTAGGCGTTAAAGATATTTGTACCAATCTTAATGTTGTGACTTTGCGTTATTTTAATCGTAACAATGCCTGAGCGGTTAATTATTTTGTTAGCAGTTATTTTGTGGCGCTCATTATATCGATTGTGGAAACCATCGCTGTGATGATATTTTTGGCAAAAAAAGGGACAGTAGCGTGACTGTCCCCTTATCGTAGTGCGGTATTGCCTACTTTATTATAAAAGTAAGAAATTAGCTAGCAGGTACATCAAAGTAACTAAGATCAAAGTTCATCATTGGATCACTACCAGCTTTAACCATTTGTGCATGAGCATCAATGCGTGGCAAAATACGCCCGACGAAATAATCGGCAAGCTTGGCTTTATTGGTATAAAACTCACCTTCTTTACCGTTAGCGGCTTCTACCATCAACGCAAACATATACGAATAGGCGAGGTAACCAAAGGCATGCATGTAGTCAACGGCACAGCCATTGACTTCGTTTTTACGCTCGCCAATGTTGCTAAGCACAGTGTTAGTCAATGCTTCAATCGTGTCAGCTGCATCTAGCGTTGCTTGCTTGATGCCATGATCCGCTTGCATGTTATTGACAAAATCACGAATTTCACCTAAGAAATGAGTGACGTATTTGCCGTTATTTTTCGCCACTTTACGACCCAGTAAGTCAAGTGCTTGAATACCGTTGGTGCCTTCATAAATCTGCGCAATACGGGTATCACGAACGATTTGCTCCATACCCCATTCGCGGATATAGCCGTGACCGCCAAATACTTGCTGGCAATCAATAGTTGCTTCTAGCGCTTTGTCGGTCAAGAACGCTTTAGCAACTGGCGTCAATAGAGCAACGCGAGCAGCGGCGGCTTGAGCAGCTTCTGGATCGGTACTAAACTTCTCTTCGTCAAGATTTTTAGCCACATACATGGCAAAGCAACGTGAGGCTTCAGTATTGGCTTTGGCATTTAATAGCATACGGCGTACATCGGCATGATGAATGATGGCATCCGCTGGCTTTTCTGGGCTTTGTAGTTGGGTATCGCTACGACCTTGACCACGATCATTGGCGTATAGCGCTGCGTTTTGGTAAGCAAGCTCAGAACCACCAAGGCCTTGCAGACCCATGGTGACACGCTCATAGTTCATCATAATGAACATTGATGACAGACCCGTGTTTTCGGCACCAACCATCCAACCTTTAGCGCTGTCAAAGTTCATGACACAAGTGGCTGAGGCTTTGATGCCCATTTTGTGCTCGATAGAGCCGACTGCTAAAGTGTTACGCTCGCCTAAGCTGCCATCTGCATTGACCAAAAATTTTGGTACGACAAATAGCGAAATACCTTTTGAGCCTTCTGGCGCGTTAGGGGTTTTTGCCAATACCAAATGAATGATGTTTTCGGTTAAGTCATGCTCGCCGCCAGTGATAAAGATTTTGGTACCAGAGATATCATAGCTACCGTCATCATTAGGGATAGCTTTGGTTTTGATGATACCCAAGTCGGTACCAGCATGTGGCTCTGTCAAGCACATGGTGCCAGCCCATTCGCCGTTGTACATTTTTTCTAAGTAAGTTTGCTTTTGCTCTTCAGAGGCAGCCGCGTTTAGGCACAGTGTTGCACCAACGGTCAGGTTAGGGTAGAGAGCGAATGATTGGTTGGCGGTAAAAACCATTTCTTCAGTCAACATGGTCACCATTTTTGGGAAACCTTGACCACCGTATTCAGAATTACCGCTTAAGCCAACCCAGCCTGATTCAGCATACTGCTTATACGCTTCTTTAAATCCAGTAGGAGTCGTGACGACGCCATTACCTTCAAAGGTTGCGCCTTCTTCATCGCCGCTGCGGTTGATTGGCAAGAGAATGTTTTTTGACAGTTTTGCCATTTCTTCCAAAATCATATCGACTGTTTCCATATCGACATGAGCTAAGTTTTCGTTGTTTTGCCAAAATTTAGGCGCGTTAAATACATCATTTAAGATAAAGCGCATGTCATTCAGAGGGGCATTATAAACAGCCATAAACATTCCTTTGGTTCAAATAAATAATAGTAAAGTTGTTAAAGATATCAATTGTTCTTTTGGTCTAACCTTAGCGGTTAATAATCAAAGTTTAGCAAATAAGCTTGCGCACGGGTGTGTTTCTTCGTGAATTGTGCGTACACCAAAAGTATTGATAAAGGATAGCCTTTATAAAAATAAAGATAGATTTTTACAAAAGGTTAGGTTTTTTGACAGTGTTGACTCTACTCGTTATTAATTTTAATAGCGCTAAGAAAATCGGCAACACACCTGAGTATGTTGCCGATAAAAATACAGTATTAGCAGTATTTAACGTCTAATTAAAAAGCGAACTGATCAACGTCCATGCTCATGTATGGTTCAACACCAGTGCTGATACGCTGTACGTGAGTGGTGGTACGTGGCAATAGCTTAGCAAAGTAGAACTGCGCGGTTTTTACTTTCGCGTCGTAGAAGGCTTGTTCGCTAGTACCGTTAGCAAGTTCAGTTTGTGCTACTAATGCCATGCGTGCCCATAAGTAGGCTAGCGTTACATAACCGCTGAAATACATATAATCAACCGCAGCGCCACCAACCGCATCTGGGTTTTCAGTGGCTTGCATGCCGATGCGTGCAGTCAAATCACCCCATTCTTTAAGGTGTTTGGCAAGTGGGCGAATAAACTGACCCATCTTATCATTTTCTTTGTTTTCTTCACAGAATGTCTGGATGATTTTGACGAAGTTTGCAAGCAGTTTGCCTTGTGAGCCCAATACTTTACGACCTAGTAGATCGAGTGCTTGGATTTCAGTGGTACCTTCGTATAAGCAAGCAATGCGCGTATCACGAACGTTTTGCTCCATGCCCCATTCGCTGATAAAGCCATGACCACCATAAACCTGTACGCCATGGTTAGCCGCTTCTAGACCAGTTTCAGTCAAGAATGCTTTAGCGATCGGTGTCAATAGTGACAACATTTGATCAGCAAATTTAAGCGCATCGCCTTCGCCTTTTGCGACGGTATCGGCAAAATGTGAGAGGTAATAGACTAAAGCACGACCACCTTCAGCAAAGGCTTTTTCAGTCAACAGCATGTTACGAACCGCTGGATGAACGATGATAGGGTCAGCGACTTTTTCTGGCGCTTTAACACCAGATAATGAACGCATTGCTAGACGATCTTTGGCATAAGTCAATGAGCCTTGGAACGCATATTCTGCTGCTGTTAAACCTTGCACTGCGGTACCAATACGCGCCACGTTCATAAAGGTAAACATGCACTGTAGACCACGGTTTTCTGGGCCAATTAGATAACCCGTTGCGCCATCAAAGTTCATCACGCAAGTGGCTGAGGCTTTGATACCCATTTTGTGTTCGATAGAGCCACAAACGACGTTATTGTTTTCACCTAGGCTACCATCTTCGTTGACCGTTACTTTAGGAACGATAAACAGTGAGATGCCTTTTGTACCAGCAGGCGCGCCTGGTAGACGAGCCAATACAATGTGAATGATGTTGTCCGTTAAATCATGCTCACCCGCTGAAATGAAGATTTTTTGACCAGTGATGCTATAGCTGCCATCTTCTTTAGGCTCGGCTTTGGTGCGGATAATACCCAGATCAGAACCCGCATGTGCTTCAGTCAAGCACATGGTGCCTGACCATTCGCCGCTGACCATTTTTTCTAGGTAGGTTTGTTTTTGCTCGTCCGTACCGTGATGCTCGATGGTTTGAATGGCACCATGAGATAAACCAGGGTACATAGAGAATGACCAGTTCGCTGTACCAACCATTTCATTAATGACGGTTGATAATGAGAACGGCATGTTTTGACCACCGAAGTCTTCTTCAGCAGACAACGCTGGGAAACCAAGCTCACAATACGCTTTGTATGCTTCTTTAAAGCCTTTTGGCGTGGTGACTTGACCATTGTTAAACTGGCAGCCTTCAGCGTCACCACTTTGATTCAATGGTGATAGCTCATTTTCAGCAAAGCTTGCCGCCATTTCAAACAGGCTGTCCATTAGCTCGCGATCCGCTTCTTGGAATGCTGGCAGGGTTTTATAATGGCTTTCGCTGTCGAGTAACTCATGCATCACGAATTGAATGTCACGTAAGGGCGCTTTGTATTGCATAACTTCCTGTCCTTTTGAGAATATAACCAATCATCATCCAGGGTAGGCACATGACTGCACTGTTATTTAGTGCACAAGTCCAGCCCATATTAATCTAACGAGCCCAAATAAATGCTAGGCAATAATGCAGATTGACGATGTTGTCGGCTATATAAAATAGTATTGAAAAGAATGGCGATGGTTAGAGTAAGCTTGAAACTTAATAAGCTCTAACAAATTCACTATAAAAGATAGGCTTTCAGAGGGGATTATACAAGTTTGGTGACAGCACTGATAAGTCATGAACCTATCTTGCATCGGTTATACAATCGACGTTAGGCGTTAAGAGGAAACGCGAATAACCATATGAAAATACTAATGATACTGGATAAATAAACATTCGTTAAAGGGGGGGGGTTATTTGGCGGCGTACTGCTGAATCAACATCTCAGTCGCAGCCTCTGCTGGCACTGGTTTGCCAAACCAATAGCCTTGACCCTGTTGACAGCCCATTTTTAGCAACACATCTCGCTGTTGTTCGGTTTCGATACCTTCGGCGACTACCTGCATATCAAGTGCCATTGCCAAGTCTAAAATAGCTTTTACAATGGCATGTTGGGTACGATCAGTGTCGATGTTGGATATAAAACTTTTGTCAATTTTAATGAAATCAAACGGATATTCTTGTAAGTAACTCAAAGAGGCATAACCGGTGCCAAAGTCATCCAACGCCAAACAAATCCCCAGTTCCTTGAGCAAAGTAAGCTGTTTTTTGACATTTGCATGACGCTGAATTAAGGATGACTCGGTGACTTCAATATGTAGCTGATGCGCAGAAATATGGTGTTGCACCAGTAAACTGCTCACCATCTCAGAAAACTCAGGATGGCTAAATTCGGCGGCATCTGCATTGATACAGATATGTTGACAAAACCCTCGCTGTTGCCAAGTCGATAACTGCTTAGCAATTTGAACCGCCATGTGCGAGAACAACTCAAACGACAGTTTATGAGTGATAATGGCATTGATAAAATGTATCGGCTTTAGCAGTCCGCGAGTCGGGTGTTGCCAACGTACCAGCGCTTCAAAACCAATAATGATGCCAGTAGCCAGCTCAAACTTTGGTTGATAATAAGGAACAAACTGATTTTCAGTGGTGGCGGCTCTAAGTTCCGCCTCTAACTGCAAGCTACCCGCAGTGGCTTTGTCAATGGCCGTATCATACCAGCAAATGTCATCACCGCCTTGCTGCTTGACATAATGCAGCGCTTTTTCAGCCTTGGTCAATAATCCTGTCACTTCGTCGTCGTTAGTGGGGAAGTAACTGACCCCGACGGAAATATGACAATAAATCTTGGCGTCTGTCGCAGTGTTTTCATCTAAGGAGAAGGGGCGTTCACACATTTGCATCAAGCTATCTAGCTGATGACGTACCATATTAGCGTCATTAAATTCGAATAATAACGCAAAATCATCGCCGCCAAAATGAGAAAAACAATGTAAATTATCGAGCTTGAGGTTCTTCAGGCGTGTGACAAAGTTTTTTACCAAAGTGTTGATGCCGTCAGGGCCAAGCAAGCTTGCTAGATTACGATAACGGTCAATATTAAAGCGCACAATCACGACTTCTTGATAGCTGTCCAACAATAGGTCGCTTGTTTGACTCAAGAAAACCTTACGGTTTGGTAATCCAGTCAATTGATCATAATTGAGCAAATGCGCCACTTGCTTTTGATCCTTGACGACCGAGGACATATCACGCACCATACCGATATAGTAAGTCTTATGATTGACACAGATTTTGCGATAAGTCATGTGACAGTCAAGTATTTGTCCATAACGGTTCAGCATCGAAAAGTCGTTTTCATAAAAACCATTGCAGTCTAAATGGTCAGTGATATCTGCTAAAACGGCCCTTTCCTCATCTGATAAAAATTCTGCTGCATAAACACCAAGTGGTCTGCCAAGCAAAAATGACTCACTGTAGCCAATGATAATCTCATAACTGGCATTGACCGATAGATAGCGTAAATGGGCATCCAAGATGAATATGGCATCATCAAGCTGCTCACATAACTCGGCCAGCAGTTGCTGCTTGTCTGCGATGGAAATAGGGGCGAAAGCAGTCATAGTTGGACTCATCACGTCGAAATGGAACAGCAATTAGGATTACGCATATGGTATTTACTCATAATAGCTCAAAGCATGCAGAGTCGCCAACGCCACCACGGGTGCGGTCTCGGTGCGTAAGACTCTTGAGCCAATTTGCCAAGGTTCAAAACCAGCTTTGGCTGCTTGCTGGCATTCATCAACACTCAGACCACCTTCAGGGCCTATTAGCAGCTCAATATAAGGAGACTGTTGCGTTAAGACTGCTGATAGCGACTTAGGCATTGCTGGTTGTCCTACAGCTGGTACGCTCAGTTGCAGACGCAAATCTGCTGGTTGTTGTAATATTTGATAATAAGGGTCTTGGCTAAGGGTTGTGACAATAGTACTGGTAGTAGGAGGGCGAACGTCTATTTGCGAATCGGCAGAGTGAGTCACTGATTGTTGTAACCAGTCATTTATGGACACAGGCGCAATAATAAGCGGTGGACGGTTAAGACCGCATTGTTCACACGCGGCAATGGCAACTTGCTGCCAATGTGCCAGTTTTTTCTCAACTTGTGCAGGTTTTAGGTTGACCTCACCATGATGGCTACTTAATAACTGAATAGCCGTTACACCTAGCTCGGTTGACTTTTGAATCGCATAGTCCATGCGTTCAGCACGACTCATTACCAGACCAATTTTAGTGAGTACTGATGCGCTACGATCATCCTCTATATGAGTCAATAGAGTCACAGTGGCATGCTTTTTACTAATGGTCTGTAGCTGTACTTGATACTCACCGCCAAATCCATCGAATAAAACACCTTTATCACCAACATTTGCCCGTAATACGCGGCACCAATGATGAACAATACTTTCTGTAAGTTCGACACTGGCACCTATAGGTAAAGTACTAAGTCGAGGGTAAGTGGTATCTTCTGAGTTATCGGTGTCATTGCTAATAGCATAAAAAAAACGTCGCACAGTTGCTTAGTCCTATAGTTTAAATAATAAGTTTTTTAAATATCTTAGCAGAATATCGTCAGAGTAGGTGAAGTTATTACTGTTAGTACATTTACGATAATGCTTATTGGTATAATTTTTATTGTTAGAAATATTAATTATTTCTGATTGTTTCTAATAATCTTAAAAAGTCACTACCAAAAAAAACTGGCGCTCCGAAGAACACCAGTTATTATGCAGTAAATTGGATAATAATTTACGTGGTTAACCCTAGTTCTTCAACCAAACGTTTGTTTGGCTCAATCTTATTCATGCTATAAAAATGCATGGCGGGTACACCTTCATTGATTAAGCGCTCGCATAGGCGATAAACCACTTCAAAGCCAAATTCACGGATGGCTTTACGATCATCACCAAAGTCCCCCAATTGCTTACGCACATAGCGGGGAATATCAGCACCACAGCTATCAGCAAAACGCATCAAATTGCTAGAATTGGTAATTGGCATGATGCCCGCAATCAATGGCTGAGTCACGGTATCAATACCGCGTTTCTCTATTCTGTCGCGCAAGTATAGATAGCTGTCAGCGTTATAAAAAAACTGCGTAATCGCTGCATCGGCACCAGCTTGGTATTTATTCACCAAGTTTTCGATATCAAGATCAAAGCTACGCGCTTGTGGATGCATCTCAGGGTAGGCTGCCACTTCGATATGGAAGTGATCGCCTGAGTGTTCACGAATGAATTTTACCAAATCCACAGAAAATGGCAGTTCACCCATGCCCACCTGACCTGATGGCAAGTCGCCACGTAGCGCTACTAGTCGTTTGATGCCTAGCGTTTTATAAAACTCGAGCAATTCAGCGATTTCATTTTTGTCATCACCGATACAAGAAATATGTGGCGCAATCTCAGTGTCGCCCCGCGCATTCAATGCTTGTACGATATCTAGGGTGCGATTTCGGGTTGAACCGCCAGCACCATAGGTCACCGAAAAGTAGCTCGGTGATAGCTTATTCAGCTCATCGTAAGTATTGAGTAGCTTTTCATGGCCTTGTTCGGTTTTTACTGGGAAAAACTCAAAGGAAAAAGCAGGCTTACTCACAGTCTGACTCCTTTTAGTATTTGTAAGCGTCAGGCTTGAATGGACCTTCGACAGGCACACCCAAATACTCAGCTTGCTTTTCGGTCAATTTAGTCAACGTGCCGTTAAAGCCTGCAACCATCGCAGCGGCTACTTCTTCGTCTAGCTTTTTAGGCAGTACTTTGACGTATAAGTTGTCAGTACGCTTGTCAGCTGGCAAGTCGGCGAATTTTTCTTCAAACAGATACATTTGAGCCAATACTTGGTTGGCAAACGAGCCGTCCATGACGCGTGATGGGTGACCAGTCGCGTTACCTAGGTTCACTAAGCGACCTTCAGCAAGCAAGATCAAATAATCATTCTCGTCGTCTGAGCGGAAGATTTGATGCACTTGTGGCTTGATTTCAACCCAGCGCCAGTTGTCACGCATAAACTGAGTGTCGATTTCGGTATCAAAGTGACCGATGTTACAAACAACTGCACCAGGTTTCAATGCGGCTAGCATATGTCTGTCACATACATGGTAGTTACCAGTAGTCGTGACGATCATGTCAGTGTCTTCAAGCAAGCGCTTGTTGATACTTGCCGCGCCGCCAGTATTGTCACCATCGATGTATGGTGAGAGTACTTCAAAACCGTCCATACATGCCTGCATGGCACAGATAGGATCGACTTCTGAGACACGTACGATCATGCCTTCTTGACGTAAGCTTTGCGTAGAGCCTTTACCCACATCGCCATAACCGATAACTAAAGCGCGGCGACCAGCAAGGAACATGTCAGTTGCACGTTTGATAGCATCATTTAAACTATGACGGCAGCCGTATTTGTTGTCGTTTTTAGACTTAGTAACCGCATCGTTAACGTTGATAGCGGGAACTTTAAGTGTGCCTTTATTTAGCATTTCAACTAAGCGATGGACGCCTGTAGTCGTCTCTTCTGAAATACCGTGAACATTATCCAGCAATTCAGCATAATCATTATGAATCAATGCGGTCAAATCACCGCCGTCATCCAAGATTAAGTTGGCATCCCAAAGCTGACCTGACTCTTCGCCGCCAACGTGGATTTGCTGACGTAAGCACCATTCGTACTCTTCTTCTGTTTCGCCTTTCCAAGCATAAACAGAGATACCTGCAGCAGCAATCGCGGCAGCAGCATGGTCTTGAGTTGAGAAGATATTACATGAGGTCCAACGTACTTCAGCACCTAGCGCGACGAGTGTCTCGATAAGAACGGCAGTCTGGATGGTCATGTGGATACAGCCAGCGATTTTTGCGCCTTTAAGCGGCTGATCGGCTTCGTAGCGACGACGCAAACCCATTAGGGCAGGCATTTCAGCTTCGGCAAGGGTGATTTCACGGCGACCGTAGTCAGCAAGGCTGATGTCAGCGACTTTATAGTCAGTGAAAGAGGGGTCGATCGTATGGGCAGATGGGGTGTTAGACACTGCGTCCATAATATGCTCCTATCAGTGGTTAAGGTATGATAAAAAGAATAAAAACGCAGGTGCCGTTATTTGCGCTGTCAATAATCAATGAGATGATTGTTTAACAGTTACCGAGCCTAACATAATGACTGATTAGCATGGCTTTAAAGCCTAAATGCACTATCAGATATTATGGCGCAACACCTCTCGGAGGTCGTTATTGTAATTGATGAGTCATGAATTGTCACCTGTTGGATAACATAAATAGCTGACGGTATAGGCACGTAATAAGGCGAGCGGTAATATGTAGCAATAAAAAAGGCCATCGATGGATGACCTTTTTTATTCTCAGTTCAGACAGTTTAAATAGTACTAAGAGAAATTAGAGCCAGTTATAGGTTAAAGATGTGAAGAAGTTGGTGCCGTCTTGATTGTAACGCGAAGCATATTGACCAAAACTCTCATTAGTTGAGTAATCTACATTAGTCAAATTGTTAATACGACTTGTCCATGTCAGATTTGGACTCAAGTAATAATTACCACTGATATTGAATAACGTATAGTCCTCTATAAAAGTGCTATTATCTGCAACATTATAGGTTTTACCCACATATTCTGCTTCAGTACGAATATCGAACTCTGCAGCTTGGTAACCTATATATACCAGGCCAGTATTTTCAGGGCGATACACTAATTGTTTGCCTTTGTTAGCTCCGGAGTCCTCTTCAGCATTGGTGCGAGTGTATTGACCACCAAATAAAATATTACTGAGCTGCCAGTCTGAGGTAAAGCTATAACCTGACAAGCTTGCTTCATCAATGTTCAGTGCTTGATATTTATCAATACTACCATCGTATCTGTTATCAATAAGATTGTCGACATTACTATTAAAGGCAGTCAGGCGTGTATTTTGCATGGTGGTATTAGACTCAATAAACACTTCTACATTTTTACTCTTTTCGACTTTTAAATCTTCATTTGGAACATAGTAAGCGCTCTCGATGTATAAATCATTCAGAGTAGGCGCTCTATAGCCAGTAGCGAAGCTAGTACCTAGGCGTAGGCTAGGCGCTAGCTTTACAGCATAACCAAGACCAAATGTAGTTTCGTGACCAAATTGTGAGTTATCGTCGAAACGAACATTGGCTTGAAAATCGTAAGCATCCTCATTTACTTGATAACCAGCAAAGCTACTCTTAATATCACGGTCATTTATTTTATAGCTGTCTTTACCGCCGGCACTAGGAGTGTTGTCTGTAAGGTCTACTTCCTGCTGCAACCATTCGGCACCTGCTTGAAATTGTCCTATAGGTAATTTATAAGTGCTTATCAAATTCGCCTGTTTCTGCTTGGTTTCAAAGGCATCGCCCACTTTGTTATCAATCTTATCCAAACTCTGACCCGCTGATAGTCGTACTGTCAGCTTATCGTTTTCGTATTGTGAAAATGCTGATACGGCACCATTCTCTTGATCAATCTCTGCATTGGGACCTGGTCCAAAACTAAAGTTATCAAACTCTGTCGTTGACTTAGAAAAAAGTCCAGTTGCGCCAACGCTTATATTTTGAGTAATAGGCATACTAGCATTAAAGGCAAAGTTATTGCTCTCAAAGCCATCGTCATCTTTATCATTGCCTGTTCGGTTGTCAAGCGCGCTGATACCTTTGGTTTGATTCCGACTAGCGGAAAGACTCAGTTTTGCGCCTTGAGCATTTGCAAACTGCGCTGTTGCACCATAAATATAGTGGTCATGTGAGCCAACACCTGCGGTCACAGAAAAATTAGTTTGATCGACGTCACTGCCTTTAGTAAATATTTGAATGACGCCGCCCATAGCATCTGAACCATAGATGCTAGAGCCTGAAGCACCGTATAAAATTTCAATACGATCAATTTGATCGGTCGGTAATAAGGCTAAAGCGGGCTGACCTGTTGACATTGAGCCATAACGAACACCATCTATTAGCACTAATACACGCTTACTATCATAGCCGCGAAGATAGAAATTACTGCTTTGACCCATACCACCATCTTGTTTAATGCTAAATCCTGGCTGCCGTCTAAGCACTTCTAGAACCGTCTGACCTTGAAAGCGCTTTAAATCTTCTTTATTTACAACCCGAGTTTGCGCAATTACATTGCTGGTTTTAGTGGGGGTACGGGTTGCTGTTACGATGATTTCATCAAGCTCAACTTGTGGTAGCTCGCTATCGTTAATAGTAGCAACGTCAGGTGTCACTGCCATTGCTGTGTTAACCGCAAGTAAACCTAGTGCGCTTAAGATACTCAAACGAAGGTAGGTACGTGAAGATGAACGTGATAAAGACATAGTCAATTCCAAAATAATCATATTAAAAAATGCAGGGAAAAAAGTAACCATACTGACGTTAATATGGCTAAAAATTACAAAAAACAGTGGACAAGCAAAACTGCGTTCATTATCTACAAAACAGACCGCTTTATAAACCACTTTAACCTAATGTTTATTCACGGTAAGCTGAGTAGTTTTCATGATAGATTGCGGTTTATTCATTTAATGATTGTCACTCTCATTCATAGGAGGTATTTACAAGGAGTGTCGTGAAAGGTAAGAAAAAATTAGCAGTCATAAGCAAAGGTGAGAGTAGATAATTCACATAGATGACCATAAAAACGTGTAATCAAAAGCACTGCTGTTATAAATAATTGCTATTATAGGGAAGCACTCATTTGTTCTTCGTTGTACCATTCATAATGCTAAGAGGTTTGTTTTGTCTATTAAGTATCGCCTGATTCCTATGATTCCCAGTCCCGAGTTGTCTTCACCATACTCAATCATCAAAATGCCACTAATGGCAATTTTATTTTTGCTTGTGATGCTGTTGAGTGCGTTGTTACCCAATAATGCATTTGCTGCTGAAGCTAGCGCACTGGGAATGGGTGGCAGTACCAGTGAGGAGTCGGCGAGTACGCCGATACCAGATTCATTCGGACGCGATACACCGCGCCATACTGTACAGGGCTTCATCAGTGCGTTAGGTGAAAATGACTATCTGCTGGCGAGTAATTATTTAAACTTATCAAAGTCTGACAATCCAACCACAATCGTTCGTCAGTTTAAGCAAGCGCTGGATGCAGGTGGGCGTTTTCAGCCTGATTTGCAGATTAATAATACGCCTGAGGGCAACCTAACTGATCAGCTACCGCCAAGCCAAGAAAACGTCGGTGCGATTAATGTGGGTGAAAAAAGTGTGCCACTGATACTTGAAAGAGTGGTATCTAAGCAAGGAGAGCAGTACTGGCAGTTTTCTACGGATACGCTCAGCTCAGTACCAGAAGTCATAGAAAATACCGAACCAACGTTAGTGTCTCGCTATACTTTTGATTCCTTAGAAGGCAAAAAGCTGTTTGGTTATCAAGTGGCGGATTTAGCCGCAGCGTTAATGATGACTGTCGGCAGCTTTGTGTTTACTTATATCATGGTATGGCTGCTGTACCATCTATTACGAATCATCTATCCTCGTGTGCGCGGCGTACCATTGCCATTACCTGATAAGGTCGTATTGCCTCTGGCAGTGGTCATCATGGCGCTGATACTGTCAGAAGTGATGGTGTATGCAGGCGTGTCGGTGACGCTACGTGAACCGATCAATCGTTTTACTGAGATTGCATCTTGGCTTGCATTAACTTGGTTGCTGTTACGAGTCATCGATGCCATATTCACTCGTGCGGTAAACTTAAGTTATAAGAAAAATTATACTGAACGTGTCTCTATCTTGGGGCTGCTACGCAAAGTGGTCAAAGCGTTGCTGCTGATCTTTGCTGTGATTGTTATCTTCGGCAATTTGGGTTTTGATTTGACCACGGGTATTGCCGCCTTGGGTGTGGGTGGTTTGGCATTAGCACTGGGTGCGCAAAAAACCATCGAAAACCTTGTTGGTAGTGTCGTGGTCGTGGCGGATTCGCCCGTACGTATTGGTGATTATTGTAAGTTTGGCACTTATGAAGGCACAGTCATTGATATTGGTATTCGCTCATCACGTGTGCGCACCTTGACGCGCACTGTTGTGACTGTACCAAACGGTGATTTTTCATCAATGCAAATTGAAAACTTTACATCCCGCGATATGTTTCGCTTCTTCCATCAGTTATATATTAAGCGCACTGCTGATATTGATGTGGTCTTTAAGATGGTTAAGGACTTGGATGAGTTTATAGATGAGCATTATTTGACCAACCAAGAATGGAATCAGGTCAATATTTTAGAGCTACGTCAAGACTGCTATATCATTCAATTACAGGCGTATGTTAATGCTAATGGCGTGACTGAGTTCTATGACAAACAGAACGTTTTGTTTGTTGATTTATTGAACCAAGTTGCGAAATATGATGTCGAGCATGCTTTGCCAACGCAGCAGCTTATTGTCAATCAAACTGAGCTTGAGCATCACATAGAAAACGAAATTGAAGATAAGAATAAGGAAGGTAACGTCGCTGAAACGACAAAAGACATGTCAAATGATGACCATACTGATGACGATGCTAGCGACAATAAGGATAACAACAACGATGATAAGCATGCCGTGGACTTGAGTAAAGGTAAAGATAACGTCAAGACAGATGAAAAAGGCAGTCAGCGAACCTCTAAATCAGTCGAAAGTAAAAAAGACAATGCGTTAAAGGCATTGAGAAATAAAAGCCGTATGATAAAGAAAATCAAGTTCAAGTACGCAAAAAGAAAATCTGGCTTTTCTATATGGAATCAGCCATAAGATTATGGATTGAAAGCTGTATAAGATCAGCACTTAAGGTAAGTATCAAGCGTTTATCTTATACCATTCACAAAAATTAGAGCAGCAAAGAAAACGAGTGCTAGACTAAGCTTAAGCTAAGCGAGTTTGACATAGTGAATCGTACTTGGGTGTTTGGCATTATAAAGGGACAGCAGTTTGATTACGTAATAGGCCGTAGTATGACCATAGCAACAAACTGGCAGCGCTGCGATGTGGTGACCAATCTTGTGTTAGATTCTTTAACTGTTTCGGCGTTGGACGTTCCATTAAGCCTAATAACGCCATCGCCGCTACTTTAATTGCTAGATCATCGACCGCAAGTACGTCTGCACGTTTCAGAGAGAATAATAAATACATCTCAGCCGTCCAGCGACCAATACCAGTAACGGCTGTCAGCACTTCTATTGCTTCTTCATCAGGCAAAATTTCTAACGCAGCAAAGTCTATATCATGATCGACTAATGAGCGAATGTAACGGGTTTTTTGTTTAGATAACCCTTGCGCTCTTAAGTCCTCATCTGTTGCTTTGATAATTGCCTGTGGATTCGTCAAGGCGGCATCAAGTAGCCTTTGCCAAATACTGGCTGCTGCTGCCACAGACAGCTGTTGACCAACCATTGCTCGCATCAACTGCTCAAACCCACCGACATTATGCCGTAGACTGGGCATACCGACTTGTTCATAGATAGACAAAAATCTTGGCTCGATAACAATCAAAGCCATGATATGTTCATGTAGCTGTTGCGTGTTCTCAATGGTCTGTATGCTCATAAATGCTTATCCTGATTTATGCAAATATCGCTATCGCTAGATGTTAAATGTAGGGGCTATAGTCGATAAAGATTAAATAATGATTTTATGAGCATAACAAAAGGACTGCCAATAAGCAGTCCTTTTGATTCTTCATACTAACTCTCACACTAAAAACTATTCACCATCAGCTTTAGATTTTTTGAGCAGTACCAATACTGCACCGTTACCACCATCTTTTGGCGGTGCAGAGCAAAATGCCAATACTTCTGGTAGTTGACGCAGCCAACCGTTGACGCAGGTTTTTAAAATGGCCTCAGAGCCTTTACCATGAACGATTTTTACCATGGTCTCATTTTTCTGTTTTGCTTGGCTTAGGAGTTGAGTCATTGCCACGCGCGCCTCTTCGATGGTACAACCATGAATATCTACGGCGTCATACCAACGTAGTTTGCCTTTTTTAAGCTGATCAAAGATTTTATTCTGCAAAGTCGGCTGTTTGTAAGATAAATAGGCTTCAGCAGCGACAGGGTTGAGTAGTGCTTGCATATCTGACAAGCCAGCTCCCAAATCACTCGCTTCACTACCTTGCGCGGCAGCACGTTTAGACAAGGTGGTCGCATCAGGTTTGCCCGCTTTGCTCGCATTGGCAGGTGAGCGTACGTTTTTGTCTTCAAGCTGATTTACGCCATGCATTGCTTGCATAAACAGAACTTTGTCATCGTCAATATGCTCGCTAGCCATTTGCTTGACAGTCTTGTTTACTTGCTTTTGCGTGGGCAATGATACAGGCTCAGTAGGCTTTTGATTTTCATCTTCAGGCGAATTGGTATCACGACCTTTGCTAAGTTGGCCTTTTAGCTCTTTGAGCTGGTCTTGCATTTCTTTTGAAAATAGAGAGTTTGACATAGAATTTAACGTATCGTTGGTTGATGAATGATGGATTGATTTAAACTGTTTAGTAGACTTAAGCCACTTTACCCGTCTGCTGCGACGCCCGCAAGTAAGGATTGTAACGCTTGTCCAGGATGATCAGTCTTCATGAACTGTTCACCGATTAAAAAGTGCTGAATATTGTGCTTCAACATCAAATGAATATCAGCGCTATTATGAATGCCACTTTCGGTGACGATAAGCGGTTTAAGCGTGCTGTCCATATCAGCCGCCAGTGCGTCGATTAAAATATTTTTTAGATCTAGCGTGGTTTGCAAGTCGACATCGAAAGTATTTAAATCACGATTATTAATACCATAAATATTATGCGCTGAGCGCGGTAGCTGTAGCGCACGTTCAAGTTCGGCTTTAGTATGGACTTCTATCAATACATCCATACCCAATTCGATACTTAGCGCATGCAGCTCTTGTACTTGGATGTCGTCAAGGCAGGCCATAATAAGTAAAATACAGTCAGCTCCCATCAGATAAGATTGATAGATCTGGTACACATCTATCATAAAATCTTTACGCAGTATCGGTAGGCTTACCGCATTAGCTGCTTGAATAAGGTAGCTGTCATCACCTTGGAAATAATCGCGATCAGTCAATACAGACAGACAGCTGGCGCCCGCTTGTTCGTATTGCTTGGCAAATAGGGCGGGCGCGAAGTTGTGATTGATAACGCCCTTAGAAGGAGAGGCTTTTTTAATCTCAGCGATGATACCAATACCATGCTCTTTAGTGCTAGCCGCTCGCAGCGCCGCCGCAAAGCCACGACGTGGTTTGTTATCCGCCGCGACTTGCGCTTGTAAGTCTTCAAGAGATAATACCTCGCGTGCGGCATTTATTTCTTCCACTTTAGTGGCGACAATGCGTTGCAATACGGAAGAAATATCTGTCTTGGTTTCTGTATGAGTCATGCTGGTATCCGAATATCGTTGAATGTAAATAGACAAAATAGCTAGAGTGCACAGTAATGGTGCTTAGCCGTTAAGCAGGAGTCACTAGTTGCTGCGTGTATGTGGCGAGAGACTCAAGCTTGAGTAACGCATCACCATTTTGAATGACTGTTTGTGCCCGGCTCACACCATTAGCATAGTTGCTGGCAAGTCCTGCGGTATATATGGCCGCGCCTGCATTTAGTGCAATCATATCACGTGCTTTAAGTACAGCACGATCTTGAGAGTTTTCTCCTGATAGAGCCGCGCGAATAAGCTCAAGACTTTGCGCTGGAGAATCTACATCGATACCGATAAGGGTTTGTGACTCAATACCTGCATCTTCTGGCATCATCTCATAAACAGATATCTCACCGTCTTTTAATTCAGCGACAGTGGTTGAGGTAGCGAGACTGATTTCATCCAAACCGTCTTTTGCGCCCACAACCATGACATGACGTGCGCCTAAGTTTTTCATGACTTTAGCGATAGGCTCGCACAGCTGAGCGGTAAAGACACCGATTACCAGATTGGGTGTGCCAGCAGGGTTGGTTAATGGTCCTAAAATATTAAAGATGGTACGCGCTTTGAGCTCGCGGCGTACTGGATTGGCATAACGCATGGCACTGTGATGATTGGGCGCAAACAAAAAGCCGATACCTTGGTTTTCGATACATTCTTTAGATTGCTCAGGAGTAAGTGCCAGACTGATACCTGCTTGCTCAAGCAAATCTGAGCTACCAGAGTTGGTAGAGACGCCGCGGTTACCATGTTTGGCCACTTGCGCACCAGCGGCGGCAGCAACCAGCGCTGATGCAGTAGAGACATTAAATAAATTGGCACCATCACCGCCAGTTCCGACGATATCGACTAAGTAATTACAGCCCCGTGGTTCGATATTGGCTGCTAACGCACGCATTGCACTGGCAGAGGCAGTAATCTCATCGATGGACTCACCTTTCATACGCAGACCAGTCAAAATAGCACCCATCATGGCGTCGCTACATCTGCCTTGCATGATAATCAGCATCACCTGATACATCTCATCAAAGGTTAAATCAATGTGCTGAAAAATTCGCCCCAAAGCTGTCGTCAGTAGCGTATGTGTCTCTTCATCAGACAGTTGAGCAATGTTAGCTGGGTTAGGGCTTTCATTTGTTTTTGTTGTACTCATTATGATCTCTCTTAATATCTTTATACGTTAATTTTAAATTATCAATAGAATAGGTTTTATTTTAATTTTGTTATTAACGCCTTTTTTAGAACATGCTTTAATAGACTGTTAGCCGACTTGTGGTAGTTCATCTGAGGTTAGTGCTGACAAATGATGCGTTTGCAAAAAATTGTTGAGTAGCTGATAACCTGCTTCGCTTAAGATAGACTCAGGATGGAATTGTACACCTTCTATCGCAAACGTTTTATGACGGATACCCATGATTTCTTCAATACTGCCATCACTGTTTTGTGTCCATGCGGTCAGCTCAAGACAATCGGGCAGGCTGGTTTTATCAATGACAAGCGAATGATAGCGCGTGACTTGTACGGGATTAGGTAAGCCTTCAAAGACACCTTGGTCAGTATGATAAACGGCGGATAAGCGGCCATGCATGACTTCACCAGCCTTGACCACTTGTCCACCAAATGCCTGTCCAATTGCCTGATGTCCTAGGCAAATACCTAGTATCGGTATCACGCCCTGAAAAGTCTTGATAGCTTCTAGAGAGATACCAGCTTGATCAGGATCGCAGGGACCGGGGCCAATGACGATCGCATCTGGCGCAAGGGTTCTAATATTTTCAATAGTGGTTTGATCGTTACGCCAGACGGTGATGTCCTGCTGTAATTCACCGAAGTACTGTACAATATTGTACGTAAAGCTGTCGTAATTATCGATCATCAGAATCATTAGCGTTCTACTTATTGAGTTCTACTTATGGAGATGGTTATATAACGCCGTTATCTTACCACTATTTTGTAGACTATCAAATGTAGGGTACAGGCGACCCAAATAAGTGGTGAATAACAATCTATTTTGCTTATGGGATGACATTCGTTAACATCTCAAACGCACTAAAAAAGTACATAATTTTTATTTATACATTCAATATGCACTAATTTAGTGCAGTCATGCGTTATTAATGACTCTGGATAAATAATTTGTATGACACCACTGACGATAAATCTACGGCTGAAATAGTTTCAAAAATATTATAAGTTGCTGTAATTATTATTAATAACTATCCTTTTATCCTCTATATTTTCAGCGTTATAAAAAACTGGCATAGCCTTTGCATTATTATTGTTATGATTATCTTTGGTGATAAAGTGGTCAATAATTATTATTAACAAGTGCCTGAAGAGTTCAGCATAATGAGTGATATGTTGTTAGAATAATATCGAACCAAAACACTGGCGGGTCTTATTAAGCGCATAACTTAGATGACTATCTTGACTAATAATATTGACAGTGCTGATAATAAGCATAATATTGAACAGGATATTTAGCGCTAAACGCAGCGCTGACTGTTATCAAACCAGAGATTTTTAACCAACAGATTGTACTTATAATTTCAAATCGCAATAACCTAATCAACACAACGGAGACTATTTATGTCGAACAAACTACTAGATCTTATCCAATCCTCTAATGCTAAATGGGTTGATTTTCGCTTCACTGATACGCGTGGTAAAGAGCAACATATCAGCTTCCCAGCGCACAGCATTGATGAAGAAGTGATGGAAGATGGCAAAATGTTTGATGGCTCATCTATCGCTGGTTGGAAAGGTATCGAAGCGTCAGATATGATCTTGCGTCCTGATCCAGAGACGGCTTTTCTTGACCCGTTCTTTGATTCACTTACCGTAGTTGTTACTTGCGATATCATCGAGCCATCAACGCTACAAGGTTATGATCGTGACCCACGTTCTATTGCGCGCCGCGCCGAAGAGTACTTAAAGTCAACGGGCATTGGTGATACTGCTTATTTTGGTCCTGAGCCTGAGTTCTTTATATTTGATGATGTGAAATGGTCAATTGATATGTCTGGCGTTAGCCATAAGATCACAGCCGAAGAAGCGGCATGGTCGACTAACAATGACTATGAATGGGGCAACATGGGACATCGTCCACGTGTTAAAGGCGCTTACTTCCCAGTACCACCAATCGATAGCTCGCAAGACATGCGCTCTGTTATGTGTGAGCGTTTAGAAGAAATCATCGGCGAAGGCTGTGTCGAAGTTCATCACCATGAAGTTGCGCCTTGCCAGTCAGAAATTGGTGTCGCTTTTAATACGTTAGTCAAAAAAGCCGATGAAGTACAGCAGCTAAAGTATGTTGTGCATAATGTTGCGCATCAGTTTGGTAAAACGGCTACCTTTATGCCAAAACCAATCGTTGGTGACAACGGTTCAGGCATGCACGTGCATATGTCAATCTCTAAAGATGGTGTTAATACTTTCTCAGGTGATGAGTATGCGGGTCTTTCTGAATCTGCACTGTATTTCATCGGTGGTATCATCAAGCATGCGCGTGCGTTGAATGCGATTACCAACCCATCGACTAATAGCTATAAGCGCCTAGTACCGCATTATGAAGCGCCTATCAAACTTGCGTACTCAGCATCTAACCGCTCAGCATCTATCCGTATTCCACATGTTAGCAGCCCAAAAGCGGTACGTGTTGAAGCACGTTTCCCTGATCCAGCAGCCAACCCATACTTAACGTTTGCAGCGTTACTAATGGCAGGTCTTGATGGTATTCAAAATAAAATACATCCGGGTGAAGCTGCTGACAAAAACTTGTATGATTTACCACCAGAAGAAGAAGCACTCATCCCAACTGTTGCGGAGAGCTTAGAAGTTGCACTACAAGCCTTGCGTGATGATCATGAGTTCTTATTAAAAGGTGATGTATTCACTGAAGACATGCTAGAGGCGTTCATCGCTTTGAAAGAAGAAGAAGTGCAACGTGTCAATGTAACCGTGCATCCCGTTGAGTTTGACTTATACTACAGCTGCTAATTTATAGCTAATACGCTCACAGCAAACGCAATTCATAAAAACCAGCTAAGTTATTCTTAGCTGGTTTTTTTACGTCTCAATAATAATTTGCTAAATCAACGGATCTGTCCTCTTTGAAATTATTACTGATTTAACGCCCAAAGTATCGCATAATAGATATTCATAATATTAGGTACTCATTAGGTTGACTGACTATGACTTCATTATCAAAACCGGTTTTTTCAAACAGTAAGTTAGGGTTGGCACTGATTGCTGCTACGATGCTTAGTATGGCAACTCTCTATGCCCCTTTGGCAAATGCCGCGCCTATCTATAAAGTTATTGACGAAAAAACAGGTCAAGTCACCTTTACCGATCGCCCGCAAAATTATGAGCAGCAGGCAGGTAAACAAATCAGCCAAACGGGTGTCACGACGAAAGAAAGTCGCGTCAGCTCAAGTAACAGTGATAACACGAGTAGTCCGCCTTCTTCTAGTAATGTTAATACGACTACGCAAAATACGGCTGCTAAAAATAGCCCTGTCGCCAAACCAGTCGTCAATTATCAGCTTGCTATTACTGAACCAAGCGCAGAACGTGCATATCGTCGCCCAGCACAAAGCATTGATGTCAATGTGCAAGTGAAGCCGAACTTACAAGCAGGTGATAGTGTTAGTATCTATTTGGATGGCAATGAAGTCGCGCAAGGTCTCAGCGCCTCGATTGCAACGGTAGATGTTTTACCAGGATCGCATAAGATAAAAGCTGTGCTAAAAAATGAGAAAGGTCAAATACTCAAACAATTAGAGCGTACGGTTTATGTGATTCAAAACAATACAACATTGCAAAATAATAAGAAAATCGCGCAACAGCTTTTAGCTTATCAAAATCTACCTTGGTATCAAAAAGTGCTGTTAAAAATGCGTCAAGAGGGCAAACAACCGAATATGCAATCATTTACTAAGCCTATAGTGGACAAACCTATGACGCTTGAGCAACCAGTGACAAATTGACTTGTAGTCAATGTGTCAATCATGGATAAGTATAAGAGTTCATACAAAGTAGAGTAACTTTATAAGTTAATTTCTTCTATATAAACATAAAGGCAAGCGCTGCAATCAGCGCTTGCCTTTATGTTTATTCAGGATATTTATTAATCCTATGTATTTATAGCTTATTTAGTCAATTCAATCGTACCATTAGCAGTCACTGAGATAGTACTATTGCCAGATTCAAAACTTTGGCTAGGTACTGACTCATCTGCCGCGCCTGCTTTCATGCTCATAGCACTATACATCGGACGTGGGTAGTTGCTACCTGTATTTAGATTCACATTGACCACACGATAGCCACGAGCATCCCAAGCGCGTGTTAGGTTTTTAGCTTGTTGCTGAAAGGCACGAGACGCATTGGTCATCAGCTTTTGCTCAAGCGCATCCTTTTTGGTATCTGAGACACCAAAGTTCAGATTGTCCATCACCAGCGTTTCTTGTAGGTCAGCGATGAGTTGGCTAGTTGCTGCAAAGTCGGTGCTCTTTAAATCGATGTTTGCTTGTCCTGTCCAGCCAATGATTTTGTCGTTTTTATCATAGCGAGGGTAGGTGCGCTGTTGTCCGGTACTCACGGTAACCGTTGGATAGCGCTTAGCAATTTTCATGGCGTTATTAATTGAGGTGTTGAGCGTTGTCGCTAGAGTTTTAGAATCCGTTGCCTGCGCTTTTTTATATAAGCTGGCTCGTACTTCATCATTTTGGATTTCTTCTTTTACTTCTGTCTGAAAAGTAAGCTGATCGTAGCCTGTTGGTTCTGCATGCGCGCTACCCATCATGGCTGTGAGTAGAAATGCAGTACCAGTCGTTAGAGCGGCTTTATTAAGTAAAGTGGTTTTCACAATGATCTCCTGAGTGAGTTATATCAATAGTATTTAGGTGAGCCATACCATAGGTAAGACTCGCCTTGATATGAGAAGCTGTCCATTTTAGTTATTAGTTGATACCGAGTATGCTCAGCTTCCTCAACTAAAATAGCAAAATTTAACAGGCTTGCTGTGAGAATTTTGTCACCTAAGTTACAGGGCGTTTTGAGGTAAAAGAAAGAGTTTTAAGATAGGGGTTGTAATATTTAAAAATTCTTGTATAATTTGCAACTGGTGGCTCCATTGGTAGCCTCGCAACATTGTTCTATGAACCCCGCCAGGACCGGAAGGTAGCAACGGTAATAGTCACAGTGTGTGCCGAGGATTTGCTTTTGGAGTCGCTTTTTTTTGCCTAAAATTTGATAACTATTTTAATATTTAATTAGAAATGCTCATTTGATCTATTAAGCCCTTCATTGTAAAGGGCTTTTTTTTAACCTTTTTTTGTCCGATTTTGACCTTTGATTGATTAAGATGGGTTAAAATACAATGTATTAACTTTTATTAACATTCTGGACACTTTAGGGTTTTCTTATGAAGATGTTTGTTTGGTTGTTCATTGCCTTCGTGCTGCTAGTGATTGTGTTTGGCGTATCTATATTTAATAAATTGGTACGCGCTCGCAACCAAGCGAAAAATGGTTTTGCCCAAATAGATGTGCAACTGAAGCGCCGTCATGATTTGATTCCAAATTTAGTCGAAACTGCTAAACGCTATCTGACGCATGAAGAAGAGACGCTGACCCGTGTGATTAGTGCACGTAATCACGCGCAAAGCTTGCAAGACTCCAATACACATCAGCCAGACTCGCTTGAGCATATGGCGCTATTTGCCAAAGCTGAGAGTATGTTGTCTAAAGCGTTAGGGCAGTTTTCAGCGGTTGTGGAAGCTTACCCTGAGCTAAAGGCGGACAGCATGATTAAAGAGTTGATGGATGAGCTGACCAATACTGAGAACCGCATTGGCTTCGCCCGTCAGCACTATAATGACAGCGTGATGTTCTACAACAATGACCGCGAGGTATTTCCCAACAATCTTATTAGTACGACTTTTGGCTTTCGTCCGTTAAGCCCACTAGTTTTTGAAGACAGAAAGGTGATCGCTCAAGCACCTGTCGTCAATATGGGCTGATATTGAATTATATTCATATGTTCAGATGCGTTTAGCTATTTTTAAGTCAGGCATATAGATGGATTTTTTTGGTGAACAACGCACTCGTACCCAGCGAAGTCTATTGCTCTATGGGCTATTTTTTCTCATTGTTTTTGCCCATCTGGCAGTAGCGATGGGTATCATGGCGCTGCTGCTAACGATATTTACTGGTGGCATTTATCATTGGGTGTTGATACTGGTTGCTATCTGGACAATCGGTAGCTTTGTGATCGGTAGTTTTTTAGAGTACAGACGTTTAGAAGCGGGTGGTCGCGCTATTGCTCAGCGTGTGGGCGGGGTTCGGCTGTTTATCGACCACAGCCAAGATGCGTGGGAGCATAGTCAAGGGGTTGCCCATCAGCATGAGCCTATACCAAAGGTTCGTTTCAGCGCCCACCATATCGCAGTACGTGATGAGCGAGATTTCCCGTCTGTCTACCGTCGTTACTATGAGATTGCCCAGCAGCTAGCCATTGCTTCGGGTGTACGTATGCCGATTCTCTATATACTGCCTGATGAGCAAGGTATTAATGGCTTCGTTGCGGGTCGTCATAGTCAAGATATGGTATTGGTCGTCACTCAAGGCGCGCTTGATAAGCTGTCCGATGAGGGGCTGTATGGGCTGATAGGGCATGAATATGGTCATATCTTGCATGGTGATGCCACTTTTAACTTACAGCTCATGGTCGTGCTGGCAGGCTTGCAATTACTTTATGACTGGAGTGATTCTATTAATAATTTTGGCGCTGGTAATCAACGAAATCATCAGAATAGCCATCACAATTATTTTGATGATGCGGTCAATCGACGCAATCTCTTGTCACAAAGAGCCGTCGATAGTCATGCGCGTAGCACTGAAGCTCAAACCGCCAATTTTACCACCCATAGTGAATGGGTAAGCTATTGGCAAAGTCAATCACAAAGCCAGCAGTCGTCAGCTAAGAGCCAGTCACGATGGCTAAAAAATAATAATAAGTTCGATAGTCAAGCACCGCGCAATATTTGGACGTTGTTAATACATGGATTGAGTTTTTCGAGTATGGCCAGTGCGCAACTGATTAAACACAGCTTTAATCGCCAGCGTGAATTGCTTGCCGATGCGACCAGCGTGCAGCTGACACGCTCGCCGGCTATTATGGAAACCTTACAAGCCATTCATCAAGATTCGCTTGGTTCGCGCTTAACCAGTATCGCTGATATCAATGGTCTTAGTCATTTCTTCTTTGCCAGTAGTGGTGCTGATTTGGGTGACGTCTCTTGGTTTGCTACCCATCCGAGCTTGGCTGAGCGAATGAGTGCCATTAATGCCCACGCTTATCATGATTTTGCGGTAAAAGTGGCTAAAGAAAAGCGCATAAATCAACAGAAAATAAAAGAGATATATGAGCAGCGGCGATTAGGGGATTGGGGCGTCATAAAAGCAAATAGCCTAAGCAAAAATAAACAAGAAAAAAATACCCAATCATTAATATTTGAAACTCAATCAGCGTTAAATAACAATAAAAACAATAACAATAAAAGCAATAACAATAAAAGCCTTACTAATAACAGCAATGATGTTATAGACAAAAAAATTACTGCTTTTCCTGCAAATGAAATAAAGAATGAGTTGGACGAAGATAAGGGGCTAGAGTTTGTTATCGAGAAAGATGTCGTTGTTGCAGGACGTTTACAGGTTCAAGCGCAAAATACCGGTATTCATCAGTTGCTCAAGCCATGGCAAGCAAAATCTGATAGCGATTTGCCATCGGATACATTGATTGGTATCGACGATAGACAAAAAGTTTCACTGCCGCAGTATATACTCAATCACAGTTATCACCCGCTCGGGGCGCAATCTTTGATTGAAGCAGTTATGTTGTGCCATCAAGGTCGTATATTATCAACGACTGAGAGTTATGACTTGAGTGATATCTGGCTTGGACTTGCTAACGATAAAACGTCTGCTGCTGAAATCGATAATAACGCTAGCGCTAATATTAGCAGCCACCCCCAATTTGTAGCGCATACGATAGATCATAAATTATTAGCGGCAGTGGTACATCTTGATAGGCGTTTAGACAACGCATTGATTGCATTGGCAATAAAGCAATTGAGTCAGCATGACCTGTCAGAAACTGCTATCAATGAATCACGCTTAAGATATGAAGCGAGTCATAGCAATCAAGATCATCAACATTATGTGCAGCAAAAAAAGTGTCGTACAATGCTGATGCGCTATCAACAGGGTATCATTGAGCTATTTGAACACTATCTAACGGCAGATTTAAGTCAACATTTCGCTGATAACATAGCCAGTGAAGATGGTGCTATGAATAAAACTAAGCCAGTATCAACGCACTCAGGAAAAATCGACTCTCGGTTGCCATCGATTTTATCATTATGGCAAGCGCTACAGTTGCAGCAATTATTACCTATATTGTCTGCCGTATTAAACGCTACAAAGGTCCAGTCGCATCTTCATCCTCAATCCTCTTCATACTATCAATGGCAGCAAGTATTGAACGCTGGCACGGATGATATTTATGACCAGCTTGACCCTTCAGGACAGGTGTTTGATGGTCTCGATGTTGCGGCGAAAACAATGCTTGTTTTATTAGCTTATCGGCTATCAAAAGATGTTAAGGGTCAGGTCGTATCAGCACTAGATAGCTCAGTACACATTTCATCACCTATTTCAGTACTCGGCTATAATAATGACAGTGTTGCTCACTATCTTGTGGATTTGCGGCGTCATGCACGTTTGATTGATATTGACTTAGCCGCCGTTAGTGACGCAAATTTGCAATGGCTACTATTGACTACGCAAAATATAAATAGTGTTCAATTATTGGCAGTGATAGAAGCGGTGCCTATTTTATTAGCATCTGCCAGTCAGTCGTCTGCATCAGAAGCCAAACGTAATGATAATTATCGACAGAGGCAACAGGGCAGCGATCAAATAGATTATAATGCTCATAGACAAGACGGAAATGCAGGCAATGACAGTCATTCTTATGCTTATCATACTTACCGGCAATGGCTGAGCACATTGCATACGGTGATGTTACACGATACGATAGTCAGTCAAGATGAATATGATTGCTTGTCCATGTTAGCCAATCATTGGTTAGGCGTTCGGCAGCTTTTTTGAACAATGTCATTGACGGCATTTAAGTATTCTTTTTTAAATTGAATGGACTATATTTTTAATCCTTTTTTTTAACATCGTTCTCTAATATTGTTCCTTGCCATTAAAAGTCAGTAAATCCATTTTAGATAAGTAGGATAGTAAATAAGCATGAGTGATATCCAAGAGCCGCTAGTTGTATTACAGCATCGTATGCAGCAGCGCCAGATTTTAGCGATGATGGGTATCACTCAGTGGGTGCAGCCGAGCTCTGATACCCTGAGTATCGCAGATATTTCCGCTCCTACTCTGGCTGATCTGGCTACCACTCACTCGACTATCGTTAATACCAGCACGACCTCTATTCCTGCTGCTGCGACCATTGAACAGCCAAGTGTTAAGTCTCCTAATGGTGATGATATAAGCGTTAGGATGTCGCATTCAGCATCTGCTGATTCGCTATCAGGTATAGTGGATGATGAGTCTACTAATCACTATTATGATGATGCTAATGAGATAGGTGTACACCATTCTGACCAGCAAAGCCCTGTTACTTATAGTTTTGACTCGACTACTCCTAACATCTCTAAGCCCGCCGTGACTTCCCTTGTAAATACTGTCGTTCAGCAAACTGCGATTGATAATGTAAATAATACTGCAAGCTTTGAAGATGGTAGTTTTAAAGAAGAGGGCTTTCAAGAGGAAAGCTTTACAAAGGTAGCACCCTTTGATTTACAAGGTGGTCGCTATGGTGATTGGGTGATTTTGGTGGACATCCAAGCCCTTAATCATGACAGCCAAAAACTGTGGCAAAATATCACCCAAGCGTTATCCATCAGTTGTGAGACGACATCGTTCCCTATTTGTGAAGGTATGGATACAGCGGAGCTTGCTAATGCCAGCCTTGCTGGATATGTCTTTAAAATTGGTCGCAGCGAAGAGATACAGGTAGTGACATTGACCGCACTTCCTGAAGGTTTGGAACATCCTAACCTGACGACTGCACCCACGTTGGATGAGATGCTTACTGATAGTAATCTCAAACGTCAGCTTTGGGAGCAGTTATCGAGTCACAGTTAAAGGCTTACCACTTACTATGATAGAGATTAAAAAATAACGATAAAATTCACCTTCAACATTCAACCTTTAATAACCACGATGACTTCATCATATTTAGGATATTGATTATGACCACTAAAGCCGCTCCTAACCGCGTACCCAATTTTTCAGCGGGACCTGCTACTATACCGACGGCCGTATTATCACGCGCTCAAGAAGAGTTGCTTGATTGGCAGGGACGCGGCATGTCGGTCATGGAAGTGAGTCACCGTAGTAAAGAATACATCGCGATTACCGAAAAAGCCGAAGCCAAATTGCGCTCATTGATGGAGATTCCAGATAACTATAAAGTGCTGTTTTTACAAGGTGGCGCTAGCTTACAGTTTTCAGCGATTCCATTAAACCTGCTAAATGGTGGGCGCGCAGACTATCTAACGACGGGTGCATGGTCTGGTAAAGCGGTCAAAGAAGCACAGCGCTATGCCAAACTGGGTCTTGGTGAAGTTAACGAAGTTGCAACCGGTAAAGACAGTAACTTTACTGATGTACCAGCCGAGAGCGAGTGGAATATTAGCAAAGATGCCGCTTATTTTCATTACTGTGCCAACGAAACCATTCATGGTTTGCAAATATTTGAGCCGCCACAAGTCGATGCGCCGATTGTCGTCGATATGTCTTCTTGCATTTTGTCACAGCCAATCGACGTGTCTAAATTTGGCATGATTTACGCGGGCGCGCAAAAAAATATCGGGCCAGCAGGTCTGATTATCGTGATTATCCGTGAAGACCTATTAGGTCAAGCGAGTGAATGGTGCCCACTGCTGATGAACTATGAGCATCAAGCTGAAAAAGAATCAATGTCAAACACACCAGCGACATATTCTTGGTATTTAGCAGGGCTAGTCTTTGATTGGTTAGAAGAGCAGGGCGGCGTTGCTGCTATCGGCAAAATCAACCAACAAAAAGCCGATTTACTCTATAAAACAATTGATGATAGCAGTTTTTATAGCAACCCAGTTGACCCCAAATATCGCTCTATCATGAATGTGCCTTTTACCTTAGCCGACAGCAGCCTTGATAAAGTATTCTTAGAAGAGTCGGAAGCGGCAGGCTTGATGAATCTAAAAGGTCACCGCGATGTGGGCGGTATGCGTGCCAGCATTTACAATGCAGTGTCATTAGATTGGGTGCAGCAGTTGGTTGACTTTATGATTGCGTTTGAGAAAAAACACGCATAAATTATGGATAGACTTTAAAATAAAAGACGCAACTTTTATAAGCTGCGTCTTTTTTTATACGCGTCAGTATTCTTTTAAGATAAATGATGCATCATGTAGCAACTCTAACGCTGCAAACCATTAGGTTAAAAAACCTAAGTTTGTTATGATAAAATTCTGCAGCACTCACTCTTTTCAATTATATGGTAGCACTTAAGTAAAATTTCATCATATTCATTGGGCTAGCACAAGGGTTTGTTATAACTTTATTATGATAAAAAATACCATGCTAAAAGTCATCTTGTTAGTGGCAACATTAGGAGCAATGGCGAGCTGGATACCAGTTAGTATCGCGGCGCCAATCACCACTACTGCGCTTGGTCATAATAGTACCACTGAGTATATTAATGCGCCGTTTATGCCTTATGCCAACCCAAAGGCACCGACAGGCGGTACATTATCACTTGAGGCGCGTGGTACTTTTAACGCGGCCAACAAGTGGATGACCACAGGTGTGGCGATGGTTGGCACCGATTATCTATATGATACCTTGATGACTGGCTCATTAAATGAAGCCTTTACCATGTATCCGCAGCTGGCAACCAAAGTAACTTATGATCCTGATGACACCAGTTGGATTATCTATTATATTAATCCTGCTGCGCGCTTTTGGGATGGCACGCCAGTCACCAGTAGTGACGTCAAAGCGACTTATGATGCGCTGTTAAATAAAGGGCCAATGTATATTCGCAGCTATTTGGGTGATATTAAAGACATTCAGATTATTAATGACCAACAAGTGAAGTTTATCTTTGCCTCTGCTGACAATAAAGAGATTTTATTAACCGTCGGACAGTTTCCTATTTTTGCTAAGTCCTCTATCGATACTGATTTTGAAAAAATAACCTTGACGCCATTGATGGGCAGTGGACCTTATAAGTTAGGACGTGTCGATGCAGGGCGCTCGGTCAGCTATGTACGTGATCCCAATTATTGGGGTCGTGATTTGATGGTCAATCGCGGTCGTTATAACTTTGATATGATTAAGTTTGTATATTATCAAAGCGATGAGATTGCCTTTGAAGGTTTTAAGTCTGGTCAATATCGTTTTCGCCCTGAGAATAAAGCGTCGAACTGGGCAACGGGTTATAACTTCCCTGCAGTCAAGGCAGGTCTTATCAATCAAGAAACCATAAGCAGCGAAAACCCAGTACCAATGCAAGGTCTGGTCATGAATATGCGACGTCCCATCTTTCAAGATATTCGCGTTCGCCAAGCACTGAGCAAGGCTTACGACTTTGAGTGGATGAATAAGACCTTGTTTCATGGGCAGTATGAACGCTTACAAAGTTTCTTTCATGGCTCCGAGCTTGCCGCAACAGGGGTGCCATCTGCTGAAGAGATGCAGGTGCTTACGCCTTTATTACCTAAGCTTGAACCGCTGCAACGTCAAGCCGTATTAATGGAGTGGCAATTGCCGACCAGTGACGGTAGTGGCTTTAACCGTAAAGAGTTACTAGAAGCGCGGCAGCTGTTGCTAGATGCTGGATTTTATTATAACGATATGAAGCTATATCAGCCCAATGGACAACTTGCTCATATTGAGGTTTTAATGATGGGCGATACTATGGGTCGGGTGCTGCTGCCATATATTCGAAATCTAAAGCGCTTAGGATTTGATGCCACGTTACGTCAAGTCGACGGACCACAATATTACGAGCGGGTACGCCGTTTTGACTACGACATGATAGTTGATAAATTTGCTCAGAGTTTATCCCCTGGTGCGGAACAAGTTGGCTTTTGGGGTAGCTCAGCGGCTGACCAAGCGGGTAATAGAAATACTATCGGCATCAAAAACCCAGAGATTGACGCGGTGATAGAGCAGCTTGGTAATGCTAAAACTCGCGACGATACTATATTATATACTCAGGTGCTCGATCGTCTACTACGTGCTGGTCATTATTTAGTGCCTTTATACGGCAAATCAGCGACCAATGTCGCCTATTGGGATCAATACCGTCATACTGAAAAACTGCCCTCTAATGCCATCGGTATTGACTACTGGTGGACGGACAAAGAAGCAGAAGCACGTATTAACCAATACTTGAAGCAATGATTTAGAACAATACATGAAATAACGCTGCATCTTAAAATTTTATTTCGTTTAAAAAATCAATAAAAGACATCAGCAATAAAGATAACTACTGGTAAGGATTTAATATGACTATTCGCATTCACCCAATCAAAGCGTTCAATGACAATTATATTTGGACATTGATTAATGAAAATAATAAACAGGCGATCGTTATTGATCCTGGTCAAGCTGAGCCTGTCATGAGTTATTTGGAAGAAAATAAATTAGAGCTGACGTCTATCTGGACGACTCATCATCATCATGACCATATCGGCGGTGTCGCAGAACTGCAAGAGTCTTATCCGATGACGCATCTGGTTGCGCATACTGAGCATAATGTTGATGAAGATCAAACCATCAAAGATGGTAGTACCGTCAGTGCGTGGGGCTGTGCAGCACAAGTATGGGATGTGTCCGGTCATACTGCTAGCCACGTGGCTTATATATTAGATATTGACGGGCTTAAACATTGCTTTTGTGGCGATACTTTATTTAGTGCTGGATGCGGACGGGTATTTACTGGGACGATTGAGCAATTACACAACAGCTTTAAGCGTTTAAATGGTTTGCCAGCTGAGACGCTGCTATATCCTGCGCATGAATATACCGCCAGTAATCTGCGCTTTGGACTATCTATTGAACCTACTAATGAAGCAATGCAGCAAACTCTGGTTCAAGCAGAAGAAAAAACCGCCCAAGGTATTCCGACGTTGCCAGTCTCTCTAGAACATGAGCGCGCAGTCAATGTGTTTTTACGGACGCAAGAGCCGAGTGTGATAGCAGGGGTGAAGTCTAAAGCAACTATCGATGATGATAAATCTTTGGCTGTATTTGCTGCGTTACGTGAGCTTAAAAATAGCTTTTAAACCATAATGGGCACTTCGACTGACGTTTTGATAGTTATTAGCTGCGTATTATTTCTGCCGTCATATTTATTATCTTAGGAAGCCACCGTTATGGGTCGTTATATCTTAAAAAGGTTACTGCTGATATTACCGACGCTTTTTTTGATATTGCTCGCAAACTTTGTGATTGTACAAGCAGCGCCTGGTGGTCCTGTCGAGCAGCAGCTGGCGCTTATCGAGCAAGGTGCAAAAGACAATGCACTTGGCGGTAATATTGGCGCGGGTAGTGCGGGAAATAACAGTACCTATCAAGGTACGCGTGGCTTATCTGAGGAAATGGTTGCAGCGATTAATGCCCAATACGGCTTTGATAAATCGGCACCTGAGCGCTTTTGGCTCATGTTAAAGAATTACGCTCAGCTAGATTTTGGCGAGTCTTTTTTTAAAGGGCAGTCGGTAACGGATTTGATTATCGAGAAATTACCCGTTTCTATCTCGCTTGGGCTCTGGAGCACGCTGCTGATTTATATGATAGCGATTCCACTAGGTATCTATAAAGCCATGCATCATGGCTCGGGGATTGATAAAGTTACTGCCATGCTACTGGCTATCGGGCATGCAATACCCGTTTTCGTATTTGCCGTTATATTACTGGTGTTTTTTGCAGGTGGTAGCTACTGGAATATCTTTCCACTGCAAGGCTTGACCTCTGAGAATTTTGATCAATTAAGCGCGCTGGGCAAAATCAAAGATTACTTTTGGCATTTGGCGCTACCGCTGCTAGCAAGTACGGTTGGTGGTTTTGCGGGCTTGACTTATTTGACCAAGTTTAGCTTTTTAGAAGAGCTGGGTAAGCAATATGTGCTTACTGCTCGTGCCAAAGGCTTGGCTGAGCGTCAAGTGCTATACGGACATGTGTTTCGTAATGCCATGCTGATTATTATTGCAGGTATTCCAGCGGCTATCGTTGGCATTTTCTTTGCCGGAAACTTCTTAATCGAGATTATTTTTAAACTTGATGGTTTGGGGTTGTTAGGTTTTGAAGCCATTCAGCAGCGCGATTATCCGGTGATATTTGGTACATTGTTTATTTTTACCTTGGTCGGACTGTTATTACAGTTAATCAGTGATTTGAGTTATCACTTGATTGATCCTCGTATTGATTTTGAGGGGCGATAATGTCAGATAAAATATCAAATCATCCGTTACCTTCAACGCCTTCATCTGCATCTCCTGTCTCTATGCCAAAAAAACGTCGCCTAAATCCTATCTGGCAGGCACGCCTCAACCGCTTTCGCCGTAATCGTCTAGGCGTCGTATCATTATTCATTTTTGCGCTGATATTCGTCATTTGTATGGCAGCCAATGTGATTGCCAATGACAAGCCGCTACTGGTGCAGTATCAAGGCGATTATTACTTTCCTGTTCTAAAAGCCTATCCTGAAACGGCTTTTGGTGGGGTGTTTGAGACTGAAGCCAATTATAAAGACCCTGCGGTACAGACGCTGATTAATGAGCAGGGTTTTTACATTATGCCGCCGATTCCATTTGCCGATCAGACACCTAATGTTGAGCTAGGTATCCCATATCCAGCAGCGCCCAATAGCCAGAACTGGCTTGGTACTGATGACTTAGGCCGCGACGTGTTGGCGCGGATACTTTATGGCATGCGGGTGTCGTTACTTTTTGGTTTAGCATTAACACTTGCTGGGGCAGTGATTGGTATTATCGTCGGTGCGATACAAGGCTATTACGGTGGTTGGGTGGATTTGGCAGGACAGCGCTTCATGGAAGTATGGGGCGGTATGCCGCAGCTGTTTATGATTATTATTTTGGTCAGCTTATTCAGCCCCAGTATCACCATGCTATTTGCCATGATGTTGTTATTTGGCTGGATGGGCTTGGTCGGTTTGGTGCGGGCAGAGTTTTTGCGCGCGCGTAACTTTGACTATGTACGTGCCGCCCGTAATCTAGGGGTTGCGGATAGCCAAATTATGCTGAGACATATCTTACCCAATGCTCTAGCTTCAAGCTTATCGCAGCTGCCATTTATATTGACAGCTAATATTATCGCTTTGACAGCGTTAGATTTCTTGGGTTATGGCTTGCCACCTGGATCACCGTCGCTCGGTGAGCTGATGGTACAAGGGAAAAATAATCTCGATGCGCCATGGCTTGCGCTATCTGGGTTTTTTAGTTTGACCTTTATTTTATCATTGCTGATTTTCGTTGGCGAAGCGCTGCGTGATGCGTTTGATCCGAGGCGCTCCTGATATGACAACTGATGATGTGATAACGACTAATATGACGACTACTGAGCAAAGTGTTACTGAGCACAATGCCCATTTAAATGATAGTCATAGCAATAACCAAAATAAGCTGATGCTGACCGTGGATAAGCTGAGCATTGTTACCAATACTGGCTTAACGTTAGTTGATAATCTGTCTTATGCGCTTAGGCAAGGACAAACCCTTGCTATCGTTGGTGAATCGGGCTCTGGCAAATCCATTGCAAGTCTCGCGCTATTAGGCTTATTGCCAGACAGTTTGACCGTTAGCGGTGAGGTGAAGCTAGCAGGGTCAGCAGGGTTGACTGTGTTACCGATAGCCAATACCAATGTTAATGTTAGTGCTAAGGCACGTAACGCTGCGCTGCGCTCTATTCGCGGACAGCGCATCGGCATGGTGTTTCAAGAACCAATGACAGCGCTCAATCCACTACATACGGTCGGCAAACAAATTGCTGAATCACTACGTCTAGTTGGTGTGCCCAAGAAACACTGGCAAAGTCAAACAATCGATTTACTAAATGATGTCAATATTACCAATCCGATTGATAAGCTGAACCGCTATCCGCATGAGCTATCAGGTGGTCAACGTCAGCGAGTGATGATTGCCATGGCATTGGCACAGCAGCCTGATATTTTAATCGCTGATGAGCCGACCACCGCGCTTGATGTGACTCTCCAACATGAGATTCTCGCTCTATTAGATGATCTTAAGCGTCAGCATAATATGGCGATGGTTCTTATTAGCCATGACCTCAATCTGGTCAGGCGCTACAGTGATGATGTCATCGTGATGCGCCAAGGCCAAACGATTGAGCAAGGGCAAACCATAAGTGTGTTCAATCAGCCTAAAGCCGAATATACCCGCTCGCTAATCAAACAAGACTTTGGCCAAGCACTGAACTTCTCTAATGATGATAAAATTCAGCAATCAACCGTATTGCAAGTCAGCAATTTACAAGTACAGTTTCCCATTGAAAAAAGTCTGTTTGGTGGTACTAAGCGCTGGTTTGATGCGGTAAAAAATGTTGATATGACGCTACAGAAAGGGTGGGCGTTAGGCATTGTAGGTGAGTCAGGCTCTGGAAAAACCACGATAGCGCTTGCGTTAAGTCAATTACTTAGCAATCAAGCGCGTGTGGGTGGCGAGATAATGGTTAATGGACAAGATATTTCAGTATTGTCCAAGGGTGAGCTACGTCAGTTTCGCTCGCAAATTCAAATGGTATTTCAAGACCCATTTGCCAGTATCAATCCACGTATGACGGTGATGCAAATCATTGAAGAAGGATTGCTCGTACAAGGCGTTGATAAGGCAGCACGGCAGCAGGCGGTGATGGATAGCCTTACTACCGTGCATCTGCCAGCTGAGTTTTCGCATCGCTATCCGCATGAGCTATCAGGTGGTCAACGTCAACGGGTAGCACTTGCTCGCGCACTCATTATGCAGCCGAGTCTATTGATACTGGATGAGCCGACGTCCGCGCTTGATAGTACCACGCAGGTGACCGTCGTTAATTTACTACGTGAAATTCAACAGAAACTACAAATCAGTTATGTGTTTATTAGTCATGACTTAAAAGTGGTGCGCGCCTTATGTCAGCAAGTTATGGTGCTTAAAGATGGCATATGTATTGAGTCTGGACGTACTGAAGATGTTTTTAATAGCCCACAGCATCCCTATGCGCAGCAGTTGCTGCAGGCGAGTATGATTTAGTTTAGCCAAAAAGAGTTAAGCAGATAGGGTCAAATAAGCAGAACATGGCAGTTCATACTAATTGCGATATCCTAAAAATAGCAGTGATACAATAAGTTAAACAGACGTTCACTTTAGTTAGAGGCTTAAATTTGTTTAATTGTTAGTTAAAGAGCCGTTTAAATTGCTGCTTTAAAGGATTGTCATCGCTATTATTACCCTCATTAAAAAGGATTTTTACTCATGAAAAAACAAAATAGTATTGCTAAATTAGTAAATAACAAGTTAGTAAATACTAATGGATTGCAGAATGTTGGTTATTTAGCCGTTGCTAAAACACGCGCTAAAGTCTTAAAAGCGTTCGCTTATGTTGTTCCAATTAGAAGACCAATGCTATTTGTTGGTGAGAGCTCTTGTGAAGAGCTATGTGATATGGCCATCAACGAAGGCAGCACCAATGTATTTATCGTCACTGATGCCGTGCTTAATAAGCTAGGTATCCCAGCCAAAGTGACTGATTATCTAGATAGCAAAAATATCAGCTATACCGTTTATGACGGCATTACCCCAGACCCTACTTTTAAAGTTGTCGAAGAGGGACTGCGCAAATCTATCGATGCTAAGTGCGATTCGATTATTGCCATCGGTGGTGGTTCGGTCATTGATGCGGCTAAGATGATTGCGATGTCACAAGGCAATAGCTGCAAGCCGCAACAGCTTATCGGCATTCTTAAAGCCAGGAAGCCTTCTATGCCGCTCTATTGTATTCCTACCACGGCTGGCACAGGTTCAGAAGCAACCCTTGGTGCAGTAGTATCAGACGATAAAACACATCAAAAAGCGCTGTCTATTGACCCAAGAATGGTGCCATTAGCAGCGGCTATTGACCCTGTTATTATGAAAGGCATGCCTGCTCATATCACAGCGGATACGGGTATCGATGTTTTAACGCACGCGCTTGAAGCTTGGATGAGTGCCAATGCCAGCGTCGAGACCGACTATTATGCGGCTTCTGCGGTCAAATCTGTGATGCAAAACCTACCGCTGGTTTATAAAGATGGCGGCAATCTTAAAGCCAGAGAAGCAATGGGTATTGCCGCTCATTACGGCGGTATCGCCTTTAATAAAGCGGGTCTTGGTTACGTTCATGCTATCGCTCACCAGTTAGGCGCGCACTATAGTATTCCTCACGGTCGTGCCAATGCCATCGTGCTGCCGTATGTGCTTGATGTCAATCGTCAAGGAAGTAAAAAAAGACTGGCAGAGTTGGCTCGCAAGACTGGTATGGTAAAATCAGGACAAGCTAGTAAGAGTGATGCTGAGATTGCCGACCACCTCATCGCGCAAGTACGCGAACTGATTGCCACCTTGAATATCGATCCAACGGTGAAAGGCATGCAAAGCAGTGATTTTGATAAAATTGCTAAAGCAGCAGCAAAAGAAGTCAGTGATACTTATGCTGTACCGACTTATCTATCAGCGTCTGAAATCAAGGCTATTTTAACCAAAATTCAGCAAGCCAGTGATGAGCGTTCTGCTGCAAAATAAAAGAATAACTAAGCTATATTGATATAATATAAAAGAGCACACTACGCTGTCCGTAATGTGCTCTTTTTTTAATAATAATACTTTGTAGCAAACTTATCTTATTAAGATAATTGTGTATAATTCAGGATTTTACTGTTTAATTATATTAAATAATATCTAATTACTGTTAAATGTTTATAACAATATAGGTGTAGTTTAGTGAGGTCAAAGAGTTATCATGGTTATATTATATTACTTTTAGGAGGTATCGATGAATCATAAATTAAAGACGGGCGCTATTACGATGGCTGTAGCAGCCATCAGTATGGTTTTCGTTGGCTGTGCTGCCACCGAAAATACGCCCGCTGTGAAAAATACTGCCATCGATAATCCTTATGCGCCAACGGATCCAAATCTCGCAGTCGCTACGGTCGCTGGCGGTTGTTTTTGGTGCGTGGAAGCGGGTTATGAAAAAATACCTGGCGTTGTAGAAGTGGTCTCTGGCTATACCGGCGGTCAATCGACCAATCCAACTTATAGCACTGTATCAGCAGGCGGCACAGGGCATACTGAAGCGGCCCGAGTCTATTATGACCCGACGAAAATCACCTATAATGGTATCGTTCAAGCATTATGGCGAATTGGGGATCCTACCGATGACAAAGGTCAGTTTGTAGATCGTGGTACTCAGTATCGTCCCGCTATTTTTTATAATAATGCACAAGAAAAGCACATAGCGGAAGCTGCTAAGCAATCACTGCAAGACTCTGGTATCTATAGCAAACCAGTTGTGATTGAAATTGTTGCTGCTAGCAAGTTTTACCCTGCTGAAGAGTATCATCAAGATTATTATAAGAAAAACCCAATCCGCTATAAGGCTTATACCTTTAATTCCGGGCGCTATCAATTTATCGAAAGTGTCTATGGTAAAGACTACGAGCTGGATTTTAGCCAGTTTAAACCTACGGCGGCAGATAGCGTACAAGCAACATCAAACAATGCGTCAGCTACTAAAGCTAGCACAGGATTTAATCCAGATACCTTTGTGAAGCCTGCACAGGATGAGCTAAAGCAGTCGCTAAGTGATATTCAATATAAAGTCACTCAAAAAGACGGCACCGAACGCGCTTTTGATAATGAATATTGGGATAATAAAGCGCCTGGGCTGTATGTCGATGTGATATCGGGGGAGCCACTATATTCCTCTCGTGACCAATACAAATCTGGCACTGGCTGGCCAAGCTTTACCCGTCCATTGAGCACAGATATGGTCGTTGAGAAGGAAGACCGAGGGATATTCGGAAGCCGTACCGAGATTCGTAGCCGCTATGCAGACTCACACGTCGGTCATGTGTTTGATGATGGTCCAGCACCGACAGGCAAGCGCTACTGTATGAATTCAGCGGCAATGCGTTTTATTCCACTGGCGCAGATGGAAGCAGAAGGTTATGGCAATTGGATTGCTGAAGTAAGCTAGGTTAGTTAAGCCTCGTTATATTGCAATTAATGGTTGATTGCTAATTATTAATGATAGCTATATTGAAAGGTACGCATTAAAAAAGGATACTTAAGTATCCTTTTTTATTATCTATTGTTATTTGAAGCGTTAGAATGCAGGCTGACGTCTAGGGATCGCACTCAAAAACTCATTGCGCGCTTGATTGTCATGTACGTACTCACCCAACATCGATGTTGTACGTGTGGTGGAGTGCTGTTTATTTACGCCACGCATCATCATACACATATGTGCTGCATCCATCACTACTGCTACGCCGCGACAGCCAGTGACATCCATGATAGTTTGTGCCACTTGTTCGCTTAAATTTTCTTGAACTTGTAAGCGACGGGCGAACATGTCGACGATACGGGCAAATTTTGATAAGCCCAGTACTTGACCATTGGGTAAATAGCCTACATGAGCGATACCATGAAAAGGCAGCATATGATGTTCGCACAATGAATAAAATTCAATATTTTGTACCAATACCAGCTCGCGATTGCTCGATGGAAACAGGGCGTCGTTGACGACTTCATCCAAGCTTTGATGATAACCTTGGGTTAAATGTGCAAAAGCTTTTGCGGCACGCATCGGCGTCTCTTCAAGACCGGGACGCTGTAAGTCCTCGCCAGTTGAGAGAATCAGTTGACGATAAGACTCAACGCTTTCTTGGTAATCTGATGCTATTGTTGGGGTGTTACTCATAAGTTTGGCAGCCATCCAAAATGTGGGTGTAGCTTAACGCTAAATCCCTAATTACGAACAGTTATAAATAACTGTTGTAAAGGATTTTTATAAAAATTGTGCAAGCTGGGAAGGGCTGTGATTATACTTGAAATCTCCTTAACTTCATACTGCTGTGGCGAGCAGTTGGGCGTTTAATCAATATTAGACGACATTATAAGGGAATACAGTTTACGACTGTTTACTTAAATTAATTCGTGTATAATGACTTATTTTATAATTTGTACTTTTTACGCTGTGATATTCATCGTATCTAATCACTCTAAATAACTTAATATGATTAAACAATTTTGATCGACCCAAAAGGAAATATTATGCTACTACAAGGACAACGATTTGTCGTGACAGGCATTGCGAGCAAACTGTCTATCGCTTGGGCTATCGCTGAGGCACTGCACCGTGAAGGTGCCTCATTAATTCTCACTTATCCTAATGATAAGATCAAAAAGCGTGTCGATATGGCAGCGGAGAAATTCGAAGCAGATTTGGTACTTGAGTGTGATGTGGCGTCTGATGAGTCTATCGCTGCTTGCTTTGAGCAAGTCACTGCCCATTGGGGTGATGGAATCGATGGTGTGGTACATGCGATTGGCTTTGCGCCGATGGATCAGCTTGATGGCGATTTTGTTAAGGCGACGACCCGTGAAGGCAGTCAAATTGCCCATGATATCTCAAGCTATAGTTTTGTGGCATTAGCCAAAGAAGCTCGTGCTTTATTGGCCATGCGTCATGGTTCGATGCTGACATTAACATATGAAGGTAGTATCTCGGTATTGCCAAACTACAACGTCATGGGTATGGCAAAGGCCAGCCTCGAAGCCAGTGTTCGCTATTTGGCTACTTCGATGGGCGGTGAAGGCATTCGTGTCAATGCGATCTCAGCAGGTCCTATTCGCACGCTTGCTGCCAGTGGCATCAAATCATTCCGTAAAATGCTCGATATCAGCGAAAAAATCGCGCCGCTACAACGTAATATCACACAAACCGAAGTCGGTAATGCGGCGCTTTTCTTGCTATCACCTTGGGCATCTGGTATTACCGGCGAGATTATGTTTGTTGACGCAGGTTTTAATACTGTAGCTATCAGTGAGCAGTTAATGATGCTTGATGAGCCGAAATAACCCACTTCAATAGTCGGTTATAGGGTTTTATACATCAGGAAGGCAGCCAATCGGTTGCCTTTTTTGGTTATAATAGATGCTTTTTGGTGATAAGCCATTAGGCGGCGAATATGATAACCAAATTACCAAAGTGGATATTGTGGGGCGGGGCAGTACTGGCATTCAGTGCTGGCTGTGTTAACACTGCTGCGTTAATGGGGTTTACCAATCTATCGGTTTCTCATGTCACTGGCAACGTAAGCTTATTTGCAGCGGCTATTGCTTACTTGGATGTGCGTAGTATCTTGTATATCGGTGCGCTACTATTGTCTTTTTTGGCAGGTGCGATACTGAGTGGTTATGTAATTGGGCAGACATCATTAAAGTTAGGTAGGCGCTATGGTAGTGCGCTATATATCGAGGCGGCACTGTTAATGGCCAGCTACTGGTTGTATCAGCAGCATGATTATTTAGGACAGTTGGCAGCGGCAATGGCATGCGGATTACAGAATGCCATGGTAGCGACTTATAGCGGTGCGGTTATTCGTACCACCCATTTGACAGGTTTGACATCAGATATGGGCGCAGCGATTGGCAACTGGTTGGCGGGCCGATCGATTAGCAAACCGACATTAGGGTTTCAAGCCATTATTTGGTATTGCTTTTGCGGTGGCAGCGCCGTTGGAGCATTTTTATTCGCCAAGGTTGGCTATGAAGCGCTATTTGTACCCATTGCTATCGTCTTGACGGCAGCATTTATATATAACTATGTCTCAGATCGCCTGCCAGAAAAAAGAGAGCCAAAACACGAAAGGCGCTCATCATAATGATAAGCACCTTTCGTGTTTTGGCTTGTGTAATCATAAAACGTTGGTTTACTTCTCACCTTCATGGTCTTCATGTTCATGCATGCCCTGCATCATATCGAGTGCAGAGTCATCGGTACGCTGCTGGTCTTTTTTAGCCAAACCGTCTTGATTGATATCTCTTGGTGCCATTTTAGTGGTTGAGTCTGTTTTATTTGCATCTGTCATAAAGTGCTCCTATTTATTGTTATTCATTTTTCGATATAAATACTAATAAAAAATAGTTGTTAAGCTATTACTGGTATTAGAAATTTGTTTTGACTTATTTAGTATGAGATAGCACCATACGCTTGTACATACTAAGTGTACGCTTGTTTAGTGACGATGTGTAACCACACATCACAAGGTTTGCTGTCTAATTAAAAGCAATTACTTGGTTATAAGTTGCTCTCACTCACTCTTAGCGTTCGGTTCAAAAATAAAAAACTCATGAGATAAATGTCATCTCTATAAAGTACCGTTTTAAGGTACATTTCCTAAAACGCATTAAAGTAATTCTTTACCTGTGAAATAACCATATTTATTGCAAATTTTATAAGGGCTTTTTTATAAAGGCTTTGTTGCATCAGCTTTTTGTTATATATCTGTTATGATAACGGCGTATTTTTTGTGGTTGCTGGTTGAATAGCCGTCAATCGCTAACATGCGTTTTTATTTTAGCGTCTTTTTACACTGTCTTTGGGAAAATAAGGACATTTTATGTCAGAGCAAAAACTAGATAGCCATCTTCCTGATGATGGCAATGAGTATTTATTTACCGATACCTTTCCAAAGGGTACTGGTAAAGGGTTGATAGTGGTCGCTATTGCGGCAGTTATCAGTATGATTATTTATAATGTATTACCATTCGATATCAACGCCAATAAGGGTCTTGCCTTATTGTTCTTCATCGGCGTATTGTGGCTAACGGAAGCGTTGCACGTCACGATTACGGCACTATTGGTAGTCGTGGTTGGTGCCTTAGTTGGTATACCAGAATTCGATGCCGAAATAGGCTTACAAAGCTTTGCCAATCCGACCATTTATTTGTTTTTTGGTGGTTTTGCTTTAGCGGCAGCCTTGCATGTGCAGCAATTGGATAAAAAAATTGCCCTGAAGATTTTATCGATGTCAGGTGGCAAATTAAGCACGGCAGTATTTTTGATATTTGGCGTGACCGCATTTTTGTCGATGTGGATATCGAATACTGCGACGGCGGCGATGATGTTGCCATTAGCACTGGGTATTTTAACGCAAGTTGACCGTGAAAAAGACCGAGGTACTTTTGTATTTGTACTATTAGGTATCGCTTACTCAGCAAGCCTTGGTGGTTTAGGTACGATCGTTGGTTCGCCGCCAAATGCTATCGCTGCAAAGGCGCTCAATATTGCTTTTGTGGACTGGATGAAGTTTGGTGTGCCGATGATGCTGGTATTATTGCCGCTATTGTTAGGCGCGATGTATGTGTTTTTGAAGCCCAACCTGAATCGTAAAATTGTACTGGTTGAAGATGAGCCTATTGTATGGAATAAACCTCGCGTAGTGACGATTATCGTCTTCATTGTCACCGCATTGAGCTGGATTTTCTCCAAAAAGATTGGGGCTGCGCTTGATATTACAGATACTGACGCAGTTATTGCCTTATCAGCTGCTGCCGCTGTGGTCAGCTTAGGTTTGGTATCGTGGAAGCAAGTGTCTGATAATACAGATTGGGGTGTACTCATGCTGTTCGGTGGTGGTATTGCCCTGTCGACGATTCTGAAAGTGTCAGGTGCGTCCTTGGTGCTAGGGGAGACGGTCGCTAATGCCTTGTCTTCTGCACCGCTTATCGTGGTGATGATTGCGGTATCAGCATTTATTATTTTCTTGACGGAGTTTGCTTCTAATACCGCCTCTGCTGCACTGCTGGTTCCCGTATTTGCTGCCATTGCAGAGCAGATGGGTTTACCTCACGAAGTGCTGGTATTAGTCATCGGTATTGGCGCATCTTGTGCCTTTATGCTACCAGTTGCGACACCGCCAAATGCGATTGTCTTTGGTACGGGGTTGATTAAACAGAGCGAAATGATCCGTACGGGTGTCATTCTTAATATCATTGCTACCTTTGTCGTCGGATTGTGGGCTTATTTCTTCTTAATATAGTTTAGCAATCACATTAATCATAATTTATGAAACCCAATGTCTCAATGATCACGAGCCATTGGGTTTTTTGTTTCTCTTTTCTCTTTTCTGTTCCTTTTTACGGTTAGTCGATGTATAACATAGTGATTTGTTAGGAAAATAAATAAGATGGCGCACTTTAACTCCAACTCTAATAACAAGCAATTAAATACTATCGCGGCTATTTCCGACATTCATAGTAATGTCTTCGCGCTTGAAGCCGTGCTGACTGATATTAAGCAACGTAATATTGAGCAAATTGTTAATCTGGGTGATATTTTATACGGACCGATAGCCCCCAAAGATACCTATGCGCTCTTAATGGCACAGCAGAACGATATCATTACTATTCGAGGTAATCAGGATAGACAGATTTATGAAACGACAACGGTGGAGATTGGCAACAACGCAACCATGGATTTTATCATAGAGGACTTGCCTAAAGCAGCGGTTAATTGGCTACAGAATTTGCCATTTGATTGTCATCTGAGTGAAGATGTTTATCTGTGCCATGGGTCACCAACCGATGACATGGTATATTTGTTAGAAAATATCGAGACGGGTCAGCCAACCTTACGTGATAATCTAGACATTTTGGCACAGCTTAACGGTATTGGCAGTTCAGTGATTATATGTGGTCATACTCATATTCCACGTACAGTCACGCTATCGACAGGTCAGATAATCATCAATACAGGTAGCGTGGGTTACCCTGCCTATGAAGATGACTTGCCTGTTTTGCACAAGATGCAAACCTATTCGCCCCATGCCAGTTACGCGCTTATTAAATGTGTTGATACTGAACAGGGTAAATACTGGCAAACTGAGCATATCAAGGTGCCTTATGATTATGAGGCTGCGGCTAAATTGGCTTCAATGAACGGTCGTGAAGACTGGGCGTTTGCACTGAGAACAGGGCGGGTGTTATAAATGTAGAAGTTGCCAACGTATTTTTAGAGCAAGCTGGTAACATTAATTAGAATAACGATGAGTTTTATATCTTAAATAAGGACGTCGTAAAATGCCAACACTCTTTATGGTACAGCTTGGTGGTCGCCCCAAAGGTCGTTTGATTGAGCAGCATGATATTTTCTTTGGTGTGGCCAATCAGGTGCGCGAGCTGGTAGACGATATCAATCACCACTGGCCTGAAGTCAACAACAAATGGCATATTGACTCGTATCGCGCTATTACTAAAGTTGATAATTATAGTGTCAAATTAATTGAGTCGCTTGAAGTTGAATTAGCTGAAAAGATAGATAATGAGCATGCTTTAAAGCTGTTTTTTTATCAATTTAGGTGGTTATCAGGGGGGGGGAGCTTTGAAGAGTTTCATCATAAACTGCTTATCGTCGCTGCTACTCAAGCAGAGGCTATTAAACAAGCCAAACAAAGTACATTTTATAAAGAATTTACTTTTAAAGATAAAGACTCACCTTTTAATGCCGCATCGCACATTGATGATAAATTCGAGGTAGATATCGATGATATATACGACGTGAACGACCTTGTCTCAAACATACAGATTTTAATTGAGCCTACGATTCATAATAGTCACGAACTTGCAAATGCTGATGAAGATAAAAAGTATGTTGGTTATTTAAGTATCAAGAATTTAAGGAAGTTATTTTAAATTCATTTCATCTTTAGTCTCATCATTTAATTAAGGACACACCCTAATATGGCTTTAAATATGTACTATAAAAATGGAATGATTCGCAAATCGCGTTGCCAACTCTCTGATGAGCTATTACCGACCCTTTATCAGATTCATGATAATGCTAAGTTTCCAAAACTCACTTGGTTGATTGATAATGTGTATGAAAATCCGCAGATTCAACCTGATGTCGCACAAGCATTAGCTGATGAAATGGTAGCGTTTGAGAGGTTAATACTTTCGCTGCATCTGCCTTTTCCTAGGCTGCCATTGCAAAAGTTGCAGAATTTCTTTACGGGGGCTGCCATTCGTCAACAGATTATTTATACAAGCAGCGTTTGAGCTTACAAATAATTTATTCACAAAAATAAAATAGGGCTGGCAGGTTTGAAAAATTTTATAAAATGTCACTACTGAACCACGAATTTACGAATCTTTTATGATCTATCAATGCATCACAGAAAAGGGTGATCATTTACGTTTGGATGTGATTAATAGCGATATTGGTTATATGCTCAAGTATTATTTTGCCACCCAAGCAAGGTAATCCTTTAAGATTAGAGGCGTAGCAAGCGACTGAGGATACCTATTATACGACTCTTTCTAATGGTACTAATCTCGTTATGCGGGATCCGAATAATTACTATGAGCTGACACAGTTTGAAGATAGCGATACCTCTTTTTATATTATTAATGCCATTACTGGTCAGGAGATGAATCATTTTTCTTGCGAGAATAACTCGATTGAAAATGATCAGTATGCTTTGATTGCTCAGATGGAGCCAGAACATTTTAAATTTAAGCCTATGACTAATGAGCTTAGAAATATTTTGACTGAGCGTTTTGCAAATAGGTAATAGCCTGCATAGTTGCCAAGCAAACACTATAACTACCTTGAATCACGCCCAAATTACCCTCATAATCTAACCACTTCCAAACAATAAATAGCCTAAGTAAATATGCCGAATACTTCTAAGAAAACCTCAGATATGCCGACTGGAAACAACAACAATGAGCTTGGATTCGATGAATTAAGTAAATTAGCAAACCCAAGTGACGATAATTTGAATATTACGGCAAACAGTAATGAAGCGTCTTCACAACCTGATATGGTTGTTGATTTACCAGTACTCGCTAAAGACAGTTATTATTTAAGTCGTCTTGAGCGTGAACTGGCAAGGGCTGCCGTGGCTAAAAATAAAAAAGTTTCTGAGGATAAAGCGGATGATGGGCTAACTAAAAAACGTGCGCAGTATGAAAAAATCAAGACCCGCTCACAGCAAGCGGTGCAGGCACGTATGGATAGTATTCCAGAAAAACTGGCAGAAAAACTGAATCTTGATTTGCCCGTGAGTCAACGTGCAGAAGATTTAGTACAAGCAATTATTGATCACCAAGTCATTATTGTTGCGGGGGAAACGGGTTCTGGTAAGACGACGCAATTGCCCAAGCTGGCAATGCTGGCAGGTCGCGGTATCACTGGGCAGATAGGGCATACCCAGCCTCGACGATTGGCCGCGCGCAGTGTGGCAAACCGTATCGCTGAAGAACTGGGCGAGCAGCTCGGTAATACTGTCAGCTTCAAGATTCGCTTTAATGAGCAGGGTACGGCGCAATCTGTTGTTAAGCTGATGACCGATGGTATCTTGCTGGCTGAATTGGGTCACGATAGATTCTTGAGTAAATACGATACCATCATTATTGATGAAGCGCATGAGCGTAGCTTGAACATTGATTTTATTATGGGTTATCTGAAAAAGCTACTGCCCAAACGTCCTGATTTAAAAGTGATTATTACCTCAGCAACACTTGATACCAAACGCTTTAGTGAATACTTTAGCCGCTATAATAATAAGCTAAAACGCAACGTACCTGCGCCTATTTTCAATGTCGAAGGTCGTAGTTTTCCAGTGGAAGTTCGTTACCGTCCCCTCACTGATGAGCCAGTGAACAGCTCAGATGATGACAGCTACGATGACTTTGAAGAAAATCTGCCACGTGCGGTCGTAGCCGCCGTCGAAGAATGCTTTAGCGATGCACAGAATAAAGGTCATGCTGACCAAGCAGACATCTTGATATTTGCCGCCACAGAAGCGGAGATTCGTGAGCTACAAGAGGTGCTTGAGCGTCATGGGCCAAAGCATACAGAAGTGCTGCCACTATTTGCACGGCAGACTTATGAAGAGCAGCAGCGTATCTTTCAGCCCTCAGGTCGTGGTCGGCGTATCGTTATCGCGACCAACGTTGCCGAGACTGCGCTGACCGTACCGGGTATTCGCTATGTCATTGATTTGGGCTTTGCGCGGATATCGCGCTATTCGTATCGCTCGCGCGTTCAGCGTCTACCGATTGAAGCCATCTCGCAAGCGGCTGCCAATCAGCGTAAAGGTCGCTGTGGTCGTGTTGCACCGGGTGTTTGTATTCGTCTTTATTCTGAGGAGGACTTTACTGGTCGTCCTGAGTTTACGGAGCCTGAGATTTTACGGACTAACTTAGCCTCGGTTATTTTACAGATGGCCAATCTTCGTTTAGGTAGCGTTGATGATTTTGCCTTTATTGAGCCGCCTGACAGTCGCTTGGTTACGGATGGTCATAAATTGCTTGATGAGTTAGGCGCGATTACCTCTAAAAATGAAGTAACTGCTGCTCATCAAAACAATAAGCCAAAACCAAAAAAAGGTCTCGACCATTTAAGCCTGACGCCCACTGGGCAAAAAATGGCGCGTATGCCAATCGATCCAAGACTGGCACGTATGTTGGTCGCAGGTAGTGATTTTGATTGTATCCGTGAAATGCTTATCGTTGTCGCCGCGCTTGCCGTACAGGATCCACGCGAGCGTCCTGCCAATAAACGTCAGCAAGCCGATCAAAAGCATGCGGAATTTCGTCAAGATGATTCTGACTTTTTATTCTATTTGAGTCTGTGGAAAGCACTATTTGAAAAAGACGAAGACGGCAATAAGCTGTCTGGCAATCAGCGTAAGAATTTTACCAAGAAAAACTATCTGAGCTTCCCGCGTGTACGTGAGTGGAATCAAACCCATCGTCAGTTAGTACAAATGGTCACAGACCTTAAGCTGACGGATGTTAAAGAGGCAAAAGCTTCCGATAAAGGAACCGATAAAAATGCTTCGTTAGAAAACATGACCAGCGACCCTACCGCGATCGAAGATGAAGAACTTAAAGCGGTTAAATATGCCAATTTACACCGCGCATTATTGACAGGTCTATTGTCTACGATTGCGCACAAAACTGAGAATCGCGGTGAATACTTAGCAGCGCGCCAGCAAAAAGCTAAAATATTCCCAGCCAGTACAGTATTTAAACAAGTACCGCCTTGGGTCATGGCTTTTGAAGTGGTCGAAACCTCACAAGTCTTTATGCGCACCGTTGCCAAAATTGAACCAGAATGGATTATCTCAGCCGCCGGTAACTTATTAAAGTATCACTACTTTGAGCCGCATTGGTCGAAGAAGACTGGACGCGTTAAAGCTTACGCGCAGATTAGTCTGTTTGGTCTCATAATTATCAGTAAGCAGCTGACCAATTATGAGCAAGTGAACTTAGTTGAGTCACGAGAAATCTTCATTCGTGATGGTCTGGTGACTGGTAATTTGGGGCGTCAAGCGCCATTTTTACAGCATAATATGGATAAAATTGCTGATATTGAACGTATTGAAGATAAGTTACGCCGCCGTGATCTGTTGGTTGACGAAGAAGCACTGTATCAGTTTTATGATAAAAAAATACCTGAGCATATTGCCAGCCGCAAAGCCTTTGAAGATTGGCGTGCCGAGGTCGAAAAAACTGATGCTAACTATCTATTCTTTACCGATGATGACGTGCTTAATAGCCAAGCACCGACCACAGGCGATTTCCCAGAAGTGTGGAAATTGGGTGATCTAAAACTACCGCTACGTTATGTCTTTGATCCGTCCAGCGATGATGATGGCGTGACCATTCGTGTGCCACTTGCCGCGCTACCGCAGCTTGATGCGATCGAACTATTGTGGGGCGTACCCGGTTGGCGTTATGAGCTAGTATTGCAATTGCTTAAGTCACTACCAAAGGATATCCGCCGTCAAATTGTACCGATTCCTGATACAGCCGATAGCTTGTTTGATGAACTGCAACCTGCTGGTGGACAAGGATTGCTTAAGCAGCTTTGCCAAGCGCTCAATCGTCGCGGCGTTATGTCAGTGACGCCTGATAGCTTTAATCCCTCGAGCATTGATCGCTATTTACAGCCACAAATCTGTGTGGTCGATGACAAAAACCGAATTATCGAAAAGGGTCGCGACCTGCAAACCCTACAGATTCGTCATGCTCAAGAGACCCGCCAAGCGGTGAATGAGCAGCAAGGTACGCATACTGAATTCCCTGAGCATTTTGCCTTTAGCAAAAATCATCATAGTGCAGGGGTGGTGATGAAACAGTTTGCTGCGCTCGTAGCAGATGCGTCAGGTGAAGCGGTATCGATTCACCAATATACCGATGTCAATGCAGCGTTACAGGCACACCGTATCGGAGTTTTGACCTTGATAAAAGGTAAGCTTGGTGCGAAGAAAAAACAGCTGACCAGCCAAATTGATAAGATATTTAAATTGGCATTCGCGCCACTTGGTGATATGGAGAAGCTAAAAACCATCGTCATCGACGCGGCATTGGACGCGTCGCTTGAAGAGCATTATGTGTTATTTGATCACAGTGCTGATTTGCCTGAAAGTGCTGATGATACTGCCGTAGCGCTTGCTGAAGAATTGCCCTTTACACCAGAAGAGTACGAGAAAACCTTGGAAGTGGTGTCGGGTAACTTTCTATTGACGGGGCAAAACGTTATAAAAATCCTTAAAAATGTATATACTCGCTGGCAGCGTATTCGCCAAAGCTTACTCATGCTCGATCGAGAGGTATTTGGTGAGTCTATCGAAGATATCGAAGACCAGTTAGAAGATTTGCACTTGGCTGATTTTGTTTATCGTATGGATTATAGCCATTGGCAGCAGTATCCGCGCTATCTAGAGGCGCTTGAAATTCGTATCGAACGGCTTGAGCACAATCTCGAATCCGATCTCGAAGGGGTATACGCGCTTGATGTACATATGGAGCGGTTGGCAAATCGTGCCAATGATAAAGCCATTAGTGAGTACCGCTGGATGGTCGAGGAGTATCGTATTCAGCTATTCGCGCAACCGATGAAAACCCGCATGGCAGTGTCACCGAAGCGCCTAAGCAAGATGTGGGATAAAATGAGTTAGGATAGCGTTAGATTTTTAAAACTTGATAATTGACAAAATATGACAATTGTCTTGTATAGCTCTTTGATTTAGTCGATAATATTTGATTAAATGAAAGAGCTATTATTTTTTATACCAGAGTTTTTTGGTCGTTACTTAATATATTGATGTAGGTTTTTGAGCAGGATAAAAAATAATGATTAAAGGTAGATTGATAATATTAGGATTTGCATCAACTATATTTATGAGTACGGGCTGTGATCAAACACAAGCCAGTAATAATAAAAATTTGAAGGTATTTGCGCCAACAAGCGTAGAAAAAGAAGTGCAGTTACGCGGCAGTTTTAAAAGAAGCTTTGAGATTCATGAGTTCGTTTCTGATAACATTATTTACTATGTGTCAGACCCAAAGCAATTATTAATTAAAGATTCAAAAAGTCTCAATCAAAAAGGCTATTACAAATATTTCGAAACTTGCGTCATTGGTAACATTAGCCCCATCGGTCAATATGGGCCTCTAGGCAAATATCAAAATCAAATAACTATTCGTGAGATTTGCGCGTAGCTTTGATAGCGTAGGTTATCGAATGGATACCCTACTGATTTTAAGTAACCAACCTTCACTCACCATCGACAAAAAGGCTGGGTTAGCAATTGCTAACCCAGCCTTTTGTTTAAGTATCATTGTTTTTTTGCGACGGATAAATTTTTTATGAAACAAAAAAGCAAAGGTAGCGTCATGGAACCTTTGCTCTAAAATTTAGCATCTGAGTAAAATTAGTGGCTGATCTTTTCTGTCAGCACACCCATACTATAAAGCACGAATGCTATAACGGTCAGTGCTACAATAAATGGCGTGAGTATCCAAATCACCACGTTGATCAATAATGAGGGCAATAATCCATTAAATAATACCGTGTTTGGTGTAAAAAAGTCCGTCATAACATCGACTGAACGCTTAGCTACGGGGAATAACAAGGTGCTTAGTGCCAGCATATAAATATACTTGCTAAAACCAGGGTCGCTCATGACCACCATAAAATAAAACACCAAAAAATAAGTGACACCCAATGCCCAGCATTTGAGAGTATAGCTTAAACGAATCATGTTAGTGCCTCCCGAAGTATTCTGACGATCACACGTAGAAAAATTATTATAATAGTTGCAAAATTATGAATATATTATATATGTTATAATATGAATATATAGATCAAGTCAACTGTTTTTTTCTTGAGTAAGATATTTCGTCGTTTGTTCGGCTGGAAAGAGGGAGGGTGTAGGCATCTGCTAAACAGATAATTACATTGTGTACGCAGTTAATTATGAAGCTGTCAAGGCGCAGAGGAATTGCCCTAGTCAGAAACCATTATAGTAGGCGCCTCATTCTAGATATTTAACTCACTGCTTGGGCTTACTCCAAATAGCCGCTTATATTCACGGCTAAATTGGCTGGGACTTTCATAGCCTACTTGCATGGCGATTTGCGATACTTGTGCCTCGCCGAGTTGAATCAGCTGCCGCGCTTTCATCAATCGTAGGCTTTTTTGATATTGAAGCGGGCTTAGTTGAGTGATTTCTTTAAAATGTTGATGAAATCCCGACACACTCATACCGCATCGACTGGCCAAATCTTCTATGATGACGGGCTCTTCTAAATGCGCTTTTAGCCAATCGGTAGCTTGGGCAATACGGTGGGTGTGACTGCCGTTGACCACCAGTTGCCGAAGCTTATGACCTTGCTGTGCTGAGAGTAGCCGATAATAAATCTCTTGCTGAATTAAAGGTGATAAAAACTCTATGTCACTTGGATAATTAAGCAAGTCTATCAGCCGCTCGAATGCGGTTAATATGGTGTCTTCTAACGGCCATTTTATCCCTTGATGCTCATAATCGGCATTTTTCTGAGGTGGTATTTGTGCCATGACCTCACGAATGAGCGCCAGATTTAATTTCATAGACAATACGATGACAGGCTTCTCTACAGTGGCGTGTTTGATATGCATGCTTATAGGAATATTGACAGGGCAGAACATCAGACTACTGTCATCAAATTTCTGGCAATCTGTACCTAAGTAAATTTCACGCGTGCCTTGTAAGACGATACATATGCTAGGTTCTTGGATATAGCTGATAGTCTTTCTTGGTCTGTCGGCACAATAAAAAAACAAGCCTGAAATGTCTGATTCGATGGTTTGGTTTTTGGGTAATATACTAAGTAGCTGCTCTACCGTTTTTGTTTTCATGATTTATGCTTACTTTATAATTTGCCTAATGATATAAATATTTATAGTATTAGGCAAGAATTCTGGAGTAATGCTCTACCAGATTAGCCTGCTCACTTCTATAATGATGGCATCAAAACACAGCAAGATTGATTTGCAGCGTTTTGCACAATACCAATAACACGCCAATCCATAAGGAGTATATGATGAAGATTTTCTATAAAACGCGAGCAACGGCAATGGGTGGTCGTTCTGGTCATACAGGTCTTGACGATGGTTCGCTAGGTTTTGATCTGGTCTCTTTTCAAGAAACAGACAAGGAAGGTGTCAATCCAGAGCAGCTTTTTGCAATGGGTTATGCGGCTTGTTTTGATAGTGCTTTAAATCTGACCGCCCAGCAAATGAAACTGCCAATCACTGCCTCAAAAACCTCGACCCAAGTGGGTATTGGTATGAAAGCCGATAGTAGCTATAACCTAGATATAGATTTGTATGTTGAAATGTCGGGCATTGATGAGGCTCAAGCGCAAATACTGGTCGAAACAGCTCACCAAGTTTGCCCATACTCTAATGCTACTCGCGGTAATGTCGATGTACGTTTGCATGTGACCGTGGTTTAACGGTCAGCAGTAGTTAATACCTAACGACTGATTCAACAGCTGCTCTAATAACTATAAACAAATATAAAAACGATATGACTTTCAACTGCTTGGGTACATAAAGTATTCAGGCAGTTTTTTATTGAGTGATTCAACGTTGATCATTAAGATTAAATTATCAAGCATAAAAAGTTAAGCACAAAAAAGAGCCAGTAGTTTGACTACTGGCTCTTTCGTTTTCAATAGATTCGAATAAAAACATAGGTTTTATTCAAATAACCACCACGTATTATTTACGCTTGTTTCTAGGGTTATTATAGTTGGCAGTTCACTTGGTATTGTTGACCATTGTCTGATGTGATGGTCATGATGCCGTAATCCGCTTTGGTGTGCCAATCGTAAGTGGTTTTAGGGTTAACATTATTGACATAACGAGCGCCAGAACCTGATACCGCTTGCTCCATGGTGATTTTTGCATTGGTTAAGCCAACTTTAGGCAAGGTCACGTTTAGGTTAGCAGTCTGACCGTTAGCAGTGTAGGCAGCAGTGAGTTGACCGTTGTCTTCACAAGTGAATGATTGGACGACTGGCTGAGTATTGGTCTCTGGGGTCGTAGTAATTGGTGCATTAGTGGCGCAGGCAGACAATAATAGAGCAAAAGGTGCTACGGCTAATAATTTTTTCATAATATGCCTCAAAAGTATCGGTAAAAGTAGGTTGTTACTTCAAGCAACATGATACCGTAGAGAATGTAACTTCATGTTGTTTTTGAGAGCTATGGTAGTAATCTTATCTGTCTTTTTTATCACTAAGCCTCTATTAGCCTATTAGTTTTAAATAACGAATGAGGATATTTCACGTAGGGGCTTTTTCTCTATTTAAAATAAATACCAATACTGCACCCAAGATAACCGAGCTTGCTATAATGAATGGCATGGTCAATTGCTCAGATAAAAACACCACGCCTAATATCGCAGCGAGTATAGGGACACACAATTGTACAACTGCTGCTTGGGTGTTTTTTAACAAAGGCATGGCCATATACCAGATGCTATAGCCTATACCAGATGCGATCGCTCCTGATGCACAGGCCAAAAGTACTCCCTTGATAGTAATGTCACCTAAATTGATGTTTTCCAAGCCTATATTGTCTAGATAAGTCATGCTTATCATTAACAGTATGGGCGCTGCTATCAGACTCCGAATGAAATTAAAACCTGTGGCTCGCAGCGGCGACACGCATGATTTGCCGCGTATGCTATATATGCCCCAAGCGGCACCACTGATTGCCATAAGCACCGCCGCTAGTAACGAAGGCACCGCTGCTGACGGTAGCATCAAATAGACAAACCCTGCTACCGCTACGATAAATGCCAGCCATTGTAAGCCGCTCAATTGCTCTTTTTTATAGATGCCCCAACCAATCATCGTCAGCTGAACCGCTGAAAATAGAATCAGCGCTCCTGTACCAGTATCCAACTCTACATAAGCAATCGAAAAGCATAGCGCATAAATCACTAAGCTCACGCTACTTAACCAGCTACCTTTATCGTTTAAAATAGCAGCGTGAGCAATACTGTCAGACTCTCGCGCGTGCTGTCGTAACCGATAAGCATGAATGGTCATGATAATACCTAGGCAGACAGCAGCGCTCAGCAGGCGCAAAATGGTAAAGCTCCAAGCATCTATATGACCCTCTGCTAACGCCATCCGGCAAAAGAGAGAGTTTGCAGCAAAGGCGATTAATGCAATAACAGTGTACAAGGTGGCTTTCAAAAATAATTCCTACAATAAAGAAGCTGGTTTTTTAATAAAATAGGCAAATTCGACTTTTAGGGATGTTGTTAACACTGTTTTACCAGCAAAAATAATGGCAAAAGTGACAAAAATTAGTTGCTAGTTGGAAAGTGTCTTACAACAGAGCATATTTTATTGCACTCGCAGGCGAAAGTGTTTTTTAAATTGGACTGATGATAGTTGAATTAACAATAAAGGCCGACTACAAAAGTGGTGTGATGTGGATCAAGCGCATACTCAGAACGATTGCTGAAGTTAATCGTCATAAATCAAATAAAAACAATAGATAGGAAAAAGTAATATGGATTGGGCAAGTATTTTTATTCATGACACCACTTGGGCATTTGCGCTTGAGATATTGGTGCGTGTCAGCGTCATGTTTGTGCTGATTATCTCGTTTTTGCGTTTGACGGGCAAACGCGGCGTCCGTCAGCTGTCAATCTTTGAGTTGACCATTATTTTATCATTGGGCTCTATCGCAGGTGACCCTATGTTTAACGAGGATTTGCCGATTATTCAGGCAGTACTGGTCATGAGCATCGTTATCGTGCTTTATCGATTATGCACGTGGATCATGATGGAATTCCAACCTTTTGAAGATCTGTTAGAAGGGAAGTCGCTCTATATTGTAGAAGACGGAATGCTGGTACTCGATAAGATTAAAAAGGGTAAAATGTCTCATGATGAGTTTTTTACTGAAATGCGCCAACAAGGGGTTGAGCATTTGGGTCAAGTGCGTACAGGCTTGCTAGAGACAGACGGTAATTTTAGCATATTGTTATATCCGCCTGAAAACACTGGCTATGGTATGCCGCTTTTCCCTAAGCAGTATCAACCTGTCGAAGAGATAGAGTCAGAAACATATTACGCATGTATGCACTGCGGCTATGTCGATTATATATCTGACCCAAATCAGCTCTGTGAACGCTGTGAGAATGGATGTCGAGACTGGGCGAAGGCCTTGAATAGCGAGATCATTAGATGATAATAAATGAGATGATAGCTATATGAATTATCTATGAGTAGATCGAGCGGTCTTATGTTGGCAGTTTTAGCCATTTATACCAACGTAAGACAGCCCTAGACTGAACGTTTTTAACATACCCTAACTGAGTTAGGCAATTTTATACCAATCAATTTTACGGGTCATGACCATCACGCAAGCGAGTAGCACAAAACAGAAGACAGCACCAAGCAATAAATTCATATCTTCGGTGGTTAATATACCGAAAAACGCCGCATACAATCCTGCCAATGTGGCAGTAAAAATCGCCGCTCGCTTGACGCCGCCCAGTACATAATAAGTATACCAACCAATGAGTCCAACACAGGCGCTGGCAGCAATGGCATACGCTTTCCAAAAGACAATTTGCTCAGCAAGTGGTAATAGTAAGACATAAAACACAAACAGCGCGCAACCGACCAACAGATATTGAATAGGGTGAATACGGTTGGATTTAATCACTTCAAATAAGAAGAAAGTGCCGAATGATACTAAGATTAATAATAAGGCATATTTCATCGTTCGTTCAGTTTGTAAATACACATCATTAGGCTCAGCAAAACTCACACCAAAGCTGTTCAGGCGCACGTTTCGATAGCTATCAGGTATGGCAGTAGCTTCTGCTGTAGCAGCGCCCTCCATTGCTATAAGCGAATCATCAGAAACCATTGACTGGCTGTTGTTATCAAGAGTGGCTTGACTGGTGACGACACATCGGTTGTTAGCGATGCTGACACACTGTGACAAATCTTGATTGTTGGCTATTGTTAAATACTGATTTTGCCAACTGGCTTCAAAACCTTTAGCGGTAAGTTTCTTGGCATTGGGGAGCGCCTTACCAATAAAGTTTGGCGCATGCCAATTACTGCGCATCGTTAAGTTAAAGTTTTGTCCAGTCGGTACAGTGTTTACATTGCTAATACCAGCTAACGGTAAATCAATGATGATTTCTGTACTGGTTAGTGACTCGCTAGCACCGTTCGTAGCTAGGATGTTATTGCCATTCTGCTGGCTCGTTATATTTTTTACTGAATGCTGTAATATATCTTGCGGAATAGCTACTTCTACATAGGTCAGATTTTTCAGCAGCGCTGTCTGAGGGTAGGTCGCTTTTATCGGTTTTTTATCAATGGTCACCGTTGGTAGCGTCGCCACGCCGCGCAGATCTGATACTGGAATAATCAATTTTGCTGCATTCCAGTGGATAATGGTTTTTTCGGGCTGGGTGTTATTTTTATTGGCGGGTGTACTGACAGAACCTTGTGCGTCACTAGTTTTGCTCGTAGTATCATATAAGCTGCTGATGGCTTGATCAAATGTATAGCGTTGGTCAAATGTCAACGCACCATCATAACTGGTCGCATGATAGATGCCACGTTTGTAGGTATCAGTGCTGACTTCAAGGTCTTGTATGGCTTGGGTCTGACTGGCAAAGACAATTTCATTTTTTGAGTAAGATGGTGCACACTTACTGGTTGTTTCAGGTGCTGTAATCTGACATTCAGGTGTAACTGTGGTAGGAATGATGATAAATGGGGTGATGACTTCTTGCGGATTGACGTGCTGCTGGGCAATTTCTTTAACCACCGACGCGGCATAATTTTGTCGTTCGTAGATCACTGAGCCAATCATACCGAGACCGATGGCAAAAATAATACAAAGCCCGGCGATGATGGACAATTTAGTCAATAGTGTTTTTTGCATGAAAGCTCCTCATATGAATCTTTAGTCCAAAACTGTGCATATAACAGTCAGTAGGTTCAAAGAAGATCATAGAGGAGAGATGAAGAAAAAATATGTAAGAACGATGGAGAGTGTGTGGAAAAATAAGCCTTAGTGTTTTCTGACATCAGTGTTTTTTAGTATCACCAACTACTTTATCCATAATAGCAAACAATAAGCCAGACAACACAAAAGTCATATGAATGATGACTTTCCACATGAGTTTGTCCGCTTCACCCTCACTCAATTCATTAGGAATATCCATAAACGATTTTAACAGATCAATCGCAGAAATAGCGACAATGGCACCGATGACTTTTAGTTTTAGACCAGAAAAATCTACTTTGCCCATCCAACTAGGTCGATCAACGTGATCACCAGTGTCAATTTTTGAGACAAATATTTCATAGCCACTAAATATAATAATTAATAATAAACTGGCTACTAAAGAGAGGTCGACCAACACTAATATATTAACAATGACATCTGATACAGAAGCGCTAAATACAGTATTGAACATCATGACTGTTTTTTGAATGAATTTTATAAATAATAAAATAATCCCTAAGACCAGCCCTAAATAAAAAGGCGCTAATATCCAGCGGCTGTTAAAGATGGTTTTTTCTAGGTATCGTTCAATGTTTTTTAGCATGGACATCTCTTAATGCTCTTAAAGGTAAAGTTGTAGGTCATTTACTGATAACGTGGTATAGGATGGATTTAAGAAAGCCATTCGAGCACTTGTTGTACCCGCTCATCTCTATCACCACCTATGCGATGAAATGGCTTTTGGTGACGGGTCAGCTGACTTTCAAAATAAGCACTGATTTCATCACGTTGATGTGGGCTATCACGCAAATCATCGGCGACCCACGGAATATCAACTTCGGTTAATAAAATCAAGTCGTAATGATGCGTTAACGCCGCATTGGTGAGCGCTTTAGGGCAATCACCATAATACCAATTAGAATAAACCATTAGCTCAAACAGACTGGTGTCACAAAATAAATAATGGTTGTGATCGCTTTGAGCCGCTTGTGCGGCGAGCTTATTTTCTAACTCAATTTGACCTTGTGCAATAGGGAGTAAATCCTCCCAAGTGCAAGTGAGGTGTTCCTTATCCCATTTCGCTTGTAGATAGGTGCGCATGTATTCTGGTACCCAAGGGCAGCCAAAATGTGCTGCCAAGTCGCGACATAGCGTGGTCTTTCCAGTGCTCTCTGCCCCTAGGATAGCGACATTGATGACCGATTTAGGCGTATGCTGCTTTAGGTTGCAAGCGGTAACGTCGTTGCCATTCATAGTAAGCCCAAATTGCGATAAGAGTGAAGACTACGTATTGTAGCGCAGTAAAAGTGAGACCTTTATAAAAGTATAGCGGGACTGAAATAGCATCGGCGATTATCCAGAGTATCCAATGCTCAATTTTGCGCCGCGCCATCAGCCACATCGCCATCAAAAACAGCGCGGTAGTCAACATATCGGTGTAATCGACCCACGTAAATAAATGCAATCCTAATACCGCGCCATCAAAACTAAAGTTATTATTGATGACTGGTCTGAAGTAATACACCAACGCGACAAAGGCAATAGTCGCCGAGGCTAGTAAGGCGAGTATTGGCAAATCTTTTTTATCGAGATGTTCTACTTGAATAGCGTTCTGGGCGTTAATGCTTGCTAACGACTCATTTTGCTGCTGACCAGTAGGGTTGATATAATCTTGCTGTTTTTTTATGGCTGTGTTTTTCTTACTCTGTGTCCAATTGATCCAGCCATATAGACTCATCACCGTATAGTAGGCATTGATAAACATATCGCCAAATAACTGCCATTTCCACAATAGATAGACAAATATAGCGGTGCTGACGAGACCTATCGGAAATACCAAAATATTGGTTCTGCTGGCGAGTAAGACACTTGCTACCCCAAATATGACAGCAATTAATTCGAGAGCAATAAAGACAGTGGGATAGTCAGCGTATTGTCCAAATAACCAGTTAAAAATTTCTACCATGAGTATTCCCAAATATGAGCGGGTTTTATGTCTCGCAGTTTTATGCGTTCGAACTGTGAACGTGTCGCTAGCAAAGTGCGCCAATTATAACGTAGCTGCTCCAAAATGAAGTCAGGACTTTGCTTATTTTTCGCAACAAACAGATTATTTGTAACAAAGTATTAGAAAAATAATTATATTCAGGCATAATAAAGGCTCTGATTTTAAGTTTACAGTTATTCACTGAAATCAAACGACTGTTATTTTTCCACTTTTATGCTTATCCCAAGCCCTATAGTAGTAGACAAGGAAGCTTATCATGACGACTTGTATCACAGGCACTGGCCTGTATATTCCGCCTTATAGCATCAGTAATGAAGAGCTAGTAGATTCATTTAATAAGTATGTTGAGAATTATAATGCAAAGCATGCTGACGAGATAGCAGCAGGAACTTTGACTGCCCTAGAGCCTTCTTCAGCGGCCTTTATCGAAAAAGTATCTGGTATCAAATCACGTTATGTGATGGAAAAGGATGGTATTTTAGATCCTGAAATCATGGCACCAGTGATTCCTTATCGTCATTTAGGTGAAGAGCTGTCTATTATGGCAGAAATGGGTACTGCAGCTTTGAAAGACGCGCTAGCAGATGCGGGACTTGAAGCCAATGACCTAGATGGTATCATTCTTGCCTGTTCAAACTTTCAGCGTACTTATCCTGCGGTCGCTATCGAGATTCAAAATGCAATCGGTATGATTGGCGGTTTTGCTTATGATATGAACGTCGCTTGTAGCGCCGCGACTTTTGGTCTATCGCAAGCACACGGCTCTATCGTTTCTGGTCTGGCTAAGCGCATCGCTGTGGTCAACGTTGAGATTACTTCAGCGCATCTGAACTGGCGTAACCGTGACAGCCACTTTATCTTTGGTGATGTCGCAACAGCATCTATCGTCGAAGAGCTAGACACGCCAAAAGGTTATGAGATTCTTAACTCTAAGCTATTTACCCAGTTTTCGACCAATATCAAAAACGAATACGGCTTTATGGATCGCTCAGAATTCTTAGCGGCACAGACTGAGATGTATCCAGACATCAAAGAGCCAGTCACCGACAAGCTATTCTTACAAAATGGTCGAAAAGTGTTCCGTGAAGTCTGTCCAAAGGTTTCAGAGGTCATCACTGAGCATTTGCAAGAGAACGATATTGCAACGTCTGATGTTAAAATGATGTGGCTGCACCAAGCCAACGCCAATATGTTGGATTTAATCCTACGTACTGTGATTGGTAAAGAAGCAGATAAAGCGATTGTGCCAAGTGTCATTGCTGAATTTGCTAACACCAGTTCAGCCAGTCCGATGATTGTTTTCCATCGCTATAAAGATGAGCTGGCATCAGGCGATTTGGGTGTGATTTGCTCATTTGGTGCGGGTTACTCTATCGGTTCAGTGTTGGTGCGTAAGGTTTAATTTTTAAAGTAAGACCTGTGACTAGAGGGTGTCCTCAATTTTATCAGCACTTTCAAAATGAGGACACGCCCTAATAAAAAATAGCTAAGAGCAACCTTAGCTATTTTTTTTGTCTGTTATTTTTGTTATGAGCATTTAATCACATTATTTAAGCAATATATTATTCAAGAATGAGGCGCTATTTGAGAATATAACGGGAAGAATGCTTAGAATATCGACAAGAATGCTTAGAGGTTTTAATTTACCCCGAAAAATTTGCTATAATCACGGTCTTATTCCTCTCATCCAATTAAAAGTCCTTTTATGAAAGAATCCTTACGCCTGCGTTTAGACCAGATGGTAGACCGTTATGAAGAGGTCACCGCCTTATTATCAGATCCTAGTATCATCAGCGATAATAATAAATTCCGTGAATTGTCTGTCGAGCACAGCGACTTGATGGATATCACCACTTTATGGCAGAACTATGTGCGTGCAGAAACGGATCAGGCTGATGCAGAGGCTATGCTGGCTGATGCATCAGATCCTGACATGAAAGAGATGATGATCGATGAGATTGATAACGCCCGCGAGACCATCGTAGAGATGGAAGAGGCGCTCAATGTCATGATGCTACCAAAAGATCCAAATGATAAAGTGCCTGCTTTCTTGGAAATTCGAGCGGGTACAGGTGGTGATGAAGCCGCGATTTTCTCTGGTGACTTGTTCCGTATGTACCAAAAATACGCGCAGACACAAGGCTGGACAGTGGAAGTACTGTCTGCAAGTGAAGGCGAGCATGGCGGTTACAAAGAAATTATCACTCGCGTATCAGGCAACAGCGTGTATGGTCGCTTAAAGTTTGAATCAGGCGTACACCGTGTGCAGCGTGTGCCTGAAACCGAAAGCCAAGGTCGCGTGCATACCTCAGCTTGTACCGTGGCGGTGATGCCTGAGGTTGAGATTGATGATACAGTAGATCTAAATCCAGCCGATATCCGCTTTGATACCTTCCGTTCAAGCGGTGCGGGTGGTCAGCACGTTAACACCACTGACTCAGCCGTACGTTTGACCCACATTCCCACGGGTACCGTGGTAGAGTGTCAGCAAGAGCGTAGCCAGCACAAAAACCGTGCGCAAGCGATGAAAATGCTGATTTCAAAGATCCAGCAAGTCAAAGTACAGGCGCAAGTTGATGCAGCAGACACCATACGCCGTGATTTGGTCGGTAGTGGCGATCGTTCAGAACGTATTCGCACTTATAATTTCCCACAAGGTCGCATGACCGATCACCGTATCAACCTGACGTTATACAAGCTTGATGCCATTATGGAAGGCGACTTGGATGAGATTCTTGATGCACTGTTGCGTGAGCATCAGGCTGATTTGATGGCCAGTATTGGCGGTGGTGATTAGTAACCATCAGGATATTAATGACTAGAGGCTCAATAGCTGGTCGTGAATCATTAATTCATAAAAGCGTGACACTGTCTAGATGACAGTGTCTGTTTGTTTATAGCTGTTTTTTTACGGCTATCGACTATGATAATAAGTATAGATTTAATTTTGCAGTTTTCGTTTATTCCATTTAATTATCTAATAATATTGAGAGTGTTATGTCAAAGCACAATAATCAGAACCAAGACCAAACCCCAGTTGTAGAAGACGCTAACGAGCTGATTGCGCAACTGCAAGCCAAGCTAGACGATATCAGTGCTTCAGGCAAGCAGCCGTATCCAAATACGTTTAAACGTACTGATTATGCACAAGATTTGCAAACTGCCTTTGACGGCGTCTCAAAACAAGAAATTGAAGAAAAAGCGGCGAACGGCGAAAAAACACAGGTCAACGTGGCAGGTCGCGTCATGTTAAACCGTGGTGCCTTTATTGTTATTCAAGACATGACGGGTCGCATTCAGTTATATGTTGCACGCAAAGAGTTGGATCCAGAGACGTTAGCGACCATTAAATCATTAGATTTGGGTGATATTGTTGGCGTATCAGGCTATATCGGTCGCTCAGGCAAGGGCGATTTATATGTGCATATCGAAGAGTTTCAGTTATTGACTAAAGCGTTACGTCCAATGCCAAACAAGTTCCATGGTTTAGCTGATGTCGAAGCTCGCTATCGTAATCGTCATCTTGATTTGATGACCAATGAGACGACTCGTGATACCTTTATGATTCGCAGTCAAGTCATTAGCGGCATTCGCAAGTTTATGTTAAATGAGCGTTTCATGGAAGTTGAGACACCGATGATGCATCCTATCCCAGGTGGTGCGGTGGCACGTCCATTTGTGACGCATCATAACGCTCTAGATATGCCTTTATATCTGCGTATCGCGCCTGAGCTTTACTTGAAGCGCTTAGTCGTTGGTGGTTTTGAAAGAGTGTTCGAGATTAACCGCAGCTTCCGTAACGAAGGTGTATCAACTCGCCATAATCCTGAATTTACCATGATTGAGTTTTATCAAGCGTATGCTGATTATCATGACTTGATGGATTTGACCGAACGCTTATTTAATGAATTGGCGATGGATATCTTAGGCACGACTGAGATTACTTATCAAGAAGAAGCCATCAGTCTAAAAGCGCCATTTATACGTTTGTCTATGTCTGATGCAATTGCAAAATATGCTGAAAATTTCGATATGGCACGTATCAATGACCGTGATTATTTGGCAGAGTACGCCTCGACAACGCTTAAACAGCAAGTGAAAGAGGTGTTTGGTGTGGGCAAACTACAGACCATTATCTTTGAAGAAACCGCTGAACACCAATTGCGTCAGCCAACGTTCATCACTGAATATCCAGCGGAAACTTCACCACTGGCACGCCGTAGTGATGACAATCCTGAAATCACCGATCGTTTTGAGCTATTCATCGGTGGTCGTGAACTGGCAAACGGCTTTAGCGAGCTTAATGATCCTGCTGATCAGGCAGAACGCTTCCGTGGACAAGTCGCTGAAAAAGACGCTGGCGATGATGAAGCGATGCATTTTGATGAAGAATACATCGAAGCGCTGTCTTATGGCTTACCACCAACCGCAGGCGAAGGTATCGGTATTGACCGTTTAGTGATGTTGTTTACCGATTCTGCCAGTATTCGTGATGTGATTTTGTTCCCGCATATGCGTCGCAAATTAGAAAGCTAAAACTGGTTTACTTGCCATAAATCCATGCTGGGACTAAACTGAACATAAGAAAGCTCTTTTGCTTTCAATGGAATGGTCCCAGATTCTTTATGAGACCTCATTTATAGGGACATCATGGATACTCAGCACGCGTCACCCTCACTTTGGCAACAGATGATTCAACAAAGTTTCTTATCTTTGTATGAGTTACCAGCAGATAAAACAACCAATCCTGAGCAGTTTCAAGGTTATGATTTCGTTTTTGAGTTTTCTGGCGCTATCATTTATTTGATCGTCAATGATGTGGTGATGCAAGCGAGTAGGCAAAAAGTAGACAGCGCTCAAGTTCGTGAGTGGAGAAAAGAAGTCGTCAACCAACTAATCAAGCGTCACGCTCAGCTTTATCTAAAAAACGATAAGTCGATGGCAGAAAGTAATACCTCGGCAGCTGGTAAGGATGTTTATTTCATTGGTTTGACGTCACTGTCTGTTACACATCAAGATGATAAACCACAAGCATCCTCGCATACGGTTGATTATGAATATGGTAGTCAGTTTTTTGCTGAAGACTGTGTTTTAGATCTGGATGATGAGCAGAGTGTTTTACAGGTATTTAGCCATCAAAACTTTGTCGATATCATCAGCCAATTGGTTACGCCAAGCGATTTATCCGCATTTTTAGACTTTCATCGCAGCCAGCTGACAGGGTTTGAGTCATTCCAAAACGAATCGACATTACTTACCCAGTTTTTACAGTCGCCTGACTTTCATCAAAGAGCGATTAGGGTGCAAGAGCAATTGATTGATAATCAGTTGATCGATCAGATTGAGCAACGCTTGCTCAAAGCTACAGAACCAGATCAGGCAGTCTTTGCCAAAGCACTCATGGCTGAGATTCAGAAAAATACTCGGATGTGGTACAAGCTGTTTAATAGTTTGATCAAAAATTATTATGAGGCAGGTCAACCACTACCAAAAGAGCCAGTCGATATTTTGGTCGATGAGTCAATGTATACTTACGCTTGTTTGGTTGAAAAAATCTTAGCTTACAAAACGATGGATCAAGACTCTCGCTGGAATGGTTATGTTTGTCATGAGCACTCTTATCACGTGTTTGGACGCCATTATCTAATGGTTTTCTATGCGCAAGATGATAATAGTTCGCTGAGTGCTGATAAGGTTCGCACGTCTCAACAAGACTTGTTATTGGAGCTCAATGCTCAAATGCAGGATCCAGTGATGGATGATTTGTTTTTGATTGGCGTAGAGTTTAGACCTTGTGATGATAGCGTCAATACAGAGGTGTACTTGGATGCCTTTTATCAAAAAGGTTCAGTGATTGACGCCAATACTCAGCGCTTATACGAACGTTTAGCACAACTTCAAGCGCAGTTATAATCTAAACCTAATACAGCCTACTGGTTTGACACCCCATCTATATTTGTATTATTCACATTGGCATTTATTATGACGCAGCAATATCAAGTTTTAGCGCGCAAATACCGTCCCAAAAACTTTCACGAGTTGATTGGGCAAACGCATGTTTCTCAAGCATTGATTAATGCGATTGATTATAACCGTTTGCATCATGCTTACCTCTTTACGGGCACACGCGGTGTGGGTAAGACCACGATTGCGCGTATCCTATCTAAATGTTTGAACTGCGATACGGGTATTACTAGTACGCCTTGCGGTGTGTGTGATAACTGCGTGGCCATCGATCAAGGGCGATTCATCGATCTTATCGAGATTGATGCGGCATCCCGTACCAAAGTAGAAGACACCCGCGAGTTGCTGGATAATGTGCCGTATGCGCCAAGTCAGGGGCGTTATAAAGTATACCTGATTGATGAAGTACATATGTTGTCCACACACAGTTTTAATGCGCTTCTTAAAACTTTGGAAGAACCCCCTGAGCATGTAAAATTCTTACTTGCCACGACTGATCCGCAAAAATTGCCGATTACCATTATTTCGCGCTGTTTGCAGTTTGTACTACGTCCGCTACCGCAAACGTTACTCAGCGAGCATTTGGCAAATGTTCTTACCCAAGAGCAGGTAGGTTATACGCAGCCTGCGCTCTGGCAATTGGCCAGCGCTGCGAAAGGCTCTGTACGTGATGCGTTGTCATTGACCGATCAGGCCATTGCTTTTGGTCAAGGTGCGCTCGACGATGTCACTGTAAACGCTATGCTTGGCTTAATTGATGCGGCTGATCTGGTCAGTTTAATTACCGATATCTATAACCATGACAAATCTGCTGTCGCGGCTCACATAGAACAAATGCGCGCGCAAATGGTTGATGCGACGAGTATGTTTGATGGTCTTACTGAATTACTGCATCAATTGGCGTTGACTCAGCTGTTGCCTGAAGTGGCATTAAATGTAAATGAGGCACAGGCGCAAGATATTAACACGCTTGCGCAGCATATGAGTCCAGACGTTCTGCAACTGTATTATGAGATTGTTGTGCAAGCACGTGAAGGTGTTAAGCTTGCGAGCACACCAATGCAAGCGCTGGAAATGTGCATTTTACGTCTGCTAGCATTTCGTCCGTTGCCAGTCGATGAGATATTAAATCATACTTATGCTGGCTCTGTATTACCTGAAGTACCAGCTATAGAAGATGGGACATCTACACCTTCTACACAGTCATCGAATAAGTCGTCAAATAGCCACTCGGCTTCTGCACCGCCATTACAGTCTTATGGCGTTGATTATCAAGCACGAGATAATGATCATTTGCAAGTCGAAACCTATGACAATATTGAATCAAGTTTGGCTCAAAATGATGAGAAAAATCATGATGTATTAGTTACTAACCCTGAACCCGTTGTTGAGTCTGAACCCGTTGTTGAGCCTGAACCCGTTGTTGAGCCTGAACCCGTTGTTGAGCCTGAACCCGTTGTTGAGCCTGAACCCGTTGTTGAGCCTGAACCCGTTGTTGAGCCTGAACCCGTTGTTGAGCCTGAACCCGTTGTTGAGCCTGATGCAAATAATTCTCAGTTAACAACGCAACTGGATGATCCTCGTACTTTGCTGCGTTGCTCACCGCAAGAACTGCTAGGCGAGTGGACACCAGAAAAATGGGATTATTGGCTACAAACGGCTCGTGAAGCGGAGATATTGGCTCAAGACGAATTGGCACTTGCGCGTCAAGGTATGATGACGGGCTTATGCGATGGCAAGGCAATGTTTATAACCAGTGTAGATAGTCGGCATTTACAAACCACTTTTCAGCAATTAGCGGCTAAACTGCAACAGCAGTTCACCCAAGCAGAAATTGACTTGCAAATCGATGGCAGCGTCATGCAAGCAGAGGATAAGACGCCTGAGCGTCGCCAACAAAAGCGCTTGGTGCAAGCCAAGACGGTTGCAGAAGCAAGACTGCTTGCTACGCCTGTGATGCAGTATTTGAATGAACGCGGTGAAGGAAAAATGGGTAAGGTTCAGTTGTATTAAACAGTCAGAAAAACTGTTGTTAAAATTATTTAAAAGTCTATATAGTTATTAAATACAACTTTCATATAAAATATCAAGGCGATGTTGTACTATCGCCTTGATATTTTTGTTTTTATTGCAGATTAAATGGGCTTTTTTAAACAAGAGAGAAATATTTAATAACGATAAGATAAATTAAGATTCGTTATAATGGTTAAGTTATATTAAAAACTGAAATGAAGTTTAGGTGAGAATATGTTGGATAATTTACGCGGTATGGCTGTGTTCGCCAGTGTGGTTGGACATGGCTCTTTTAGTGGCTCTGCTCGTGAGCTTGGCATTACAACCAGTGCAGTCAGTCAGCAAATCCGCTCATTAGAAAATGAGCTGGGCGTCGTGCTATTACACCGCTCAACTCGTAAGCTGAGCTTAACAGAAGCTGGCGAGAGCTTTTATGAAGCCGCAAAGGATGTGGTAAGTGCTGCTGAGCAAGGGCGGATTAAGGTCAATCAGTTGCGTGATGAGTTGGCAGGCAGCTTACGAGTGGCGACAACACCGGAGCTTGGCGTTAATCATATTTTGCCGGCACTTTCTACGTGGATGGCGGCACATGATGATCTTAGTATTACCTATCTGGCAGACAACCACTATATTGACATGATTGATGAGCGGATCGATATTGCGATTCGTATGAGTCCATCGATTAATGATTCGAGCCTCAGCAGTCATCCATTGACCGATGTGCGCCAAATGTTGGTTGCTTCACCGCAGTACCTACGCCAACATACCAAACTGCAAACACCTAAAGATTTGGCTGATCATCAGCTGATTTGTATTGAAATCATGAAAGATGCCAATCAAATTGATCTCATCCAGACAGAAACGGGTAAAAAGACGCGCACGAAAATGAATTCACGCATTTATACCAATAATGTCTTTATGGCGACCACCTTGGCAAAAGAAGGTCATGGTTTGGTTAGAATGATGGAAATGGACATCAAAAAAGAGCTTGAAAATGGTGACTTGGTCGAAGTGTTGACCGGTTATCAATTACCAAGTTTTGTACTATATGCCGTCACCCTAAATCGTGATCAACAGCCAGCCAAAATCACTCGCTGTTTAGAGGTGTTAAAAAAGTACTTCCATGCCAATTAGGTGACGTTTGAATAATGCACCGTAGAGAGTAGTTTAAAGCCTCCAAAAGCAAAAAGCCTATAGACATATTATCTATAGGCTTTTTTAGTATTAGCGTTTAATGTAACCAATCATTTAAAATGATGGTTTTAGCAAGTCAATCAGACGCTCAGCCACTTGTGTGCTCTCATCGCGGCTCATATTAAGCGGCGGTAGCAAGCGCACAACATGCCCACCAGTGACATTGATGATGAGCTTTTGTTCATCACGCGCACGATCAACCAACTGACTACAGTCCATGTCTTCAGGCAAAGCGATACCAATCATCATACCTGCACCACGACTGCTGACGCCATATTGTCCTAGTGTATCGACCAGCGTCTCTCGAATAAACAGCCCTTCGGTTACGGCATTGGTCATGATATCACTGTTAGCCAATACGTCATACACGCTATGTACCACACGACTGGCTAGCGGCGTGCCGCCATAAGTAGAACCATGGCTACCAGCACCAAACAGGCCATTAGCGCGGCCACGTACCATACACGCGCCTACTGGAAAACCGTTACCCAAGCCCTTAGCCGTCGTCAATACATCAGGACGCGCATTACTATGTTGATAAGCGAAGTATTTTCCCGTACGGCCATTACCTGTTTGCACTTCATCTAGCATAAATAACCAGTTATGGGCTTCACACTCTGCTTGTAGTTCTTCAAGATACGTAAATCCGTTGGCAGCAGTATTTAAACCCCCTTCACCTTGAATAGGCTCTACAAAGATGGCGCAAATTTCATCATGATCTTGCGCGGCTTGCTTAATCGCGGCAATATCGCCAAAGGGTACACGGATAAAGTCATCATCTAATGTGTAAAACCCTTCACGGGCTTTTGGGTTGGCAGTGGCTGACAATGATAGTAAGGTACGACCGTGGAATGACTGCTCCATAACGATGACTTTTGGGCGTTTAAAACCTTGCTGATAGGCATATAGACGCGCCAATTTGAGCGCCGCCTCGTTCGCTTCAGCACCACTATTGGCAAAGAACACACTGTCCATTTGGGCGGCTGTACATAGCACTTCACCCGCACGCTCTTGCCAGTCGATACCGAATAAATTACTGGTATGTACTAAAGTCGTTGCTTGCTGCTGAATGGCGTCAGTCACTTGCGGGTGGCAATGCCCTAGACCGCATACGGCAATACCAGTCAGCGCATCTAAATAAGGCGTGTCATCTTTGGTATATAGCCAGCTGCCTGAACCGCGTGTAAAGCTGATTGGCTGGCGGTTATAAGTGGGCATCAGATAAGTAGCAGACATATAAAACATCCTTAAGATGATAAATTAGTTAAAAGAGAAGGTGTTGATTATAGCTCGTTAGAAAAAGGCGTGGTTTCTGCAGGTAAGGTATAGTCTTCATTTGCCCATGCACCTAAGTCGATAAGTTTGCATTGCCTGCTACAAAAGGGCTTGTATTCATTGTCTTGCCATGCTGTTTTGGTACCACAACGTGGGCAAGGATAGGTTTTAGGGGAGGTTTGGGGGGTAGATTCAGTCATGATAAGGGTGGGAGTATCCTCGATTTATTTGTATGATGAACGTCATTAGCGAGCGGCAGTCGGTAATTGCATCTATTTTTATCTCGTATGCGCTTGATAGACTACGATAGCGCGTTACTCGCTGTCGCTATATTACTATTGAAGTAGATTGGCTATATAATAGCATGCGCCCGAATAATGGCAAAAGACAAATACTTTAAGGATAGTAGATGACCGACAATATTGAGCTTACACATCAGCAACAGCGAGCATTTCAACCAGAAAAGCTTTCAGCACCACGTAATTTTATTATGCCAAATATCATTCACGACAATAAAAGCACTGTCCCTTTAATATTAGAAATTGGTGCAGGGAAGGGTAAGCATGCGCTTGGTTTCGCCGCAAAAAATACCGATAAGTACCTGATTGCGATCGAACGTACGCGTAATAAATTTGACGCTTTTGCCAAACTGGCAGTGCTACAAGACTCGCCGAATTTAACTGCCATTCATGCTGATGCGATCGCATGGATTGTGCATGCCATTAAACCCAATAGTGTCAGTAAAATCTTCATACTGTACCCCAATCCTGAACAGCATAATCCCAACCAGCAATGGCTAAACATGCCTTTCTTCGAGTTTCTATTGTCACGCTTGCAAGTAGGTGGAGAGGTGGTACTAGTAACCAACATCGAAGCCTATATCAATAATGCAGAGCAGCAAGCAACGGAGATATGGTCGTTGCCTAATGAGCGCTATCAAGTCGCTGATGACAGTGAGCGCACGCATTTTGAAATAAAATATTTAGCCCGTGGAGAGGTATGCTGGGAGCTTAATATGTGTAAGCCGGAAGGTTATAAAACTAGGTTTGATGAGTGGAAGGCCGACACTGTGAATCAAGTTAAATAGCCTAAGCAAATAAAATATTGAAAAATAAAACCGCCACAAGAGGGCGGTTCAAAAATTACTTACTCTTCAATTAAGACTATAAATAAGGTTTTACTAAGGTATCAGAATCAGTATAAGCGTCAAGCACCGTCAAAAAGGTGTAAGCACCAATAAATTTTCGACTAATAAACATAAATTCTTTTGGTGGTAAGTTAAACTCAAAGGACTGCATCGCTTTTGTGGCTTGTGTTGAGAGGCGAGAGTGGAGTTTGCTGTTCGCCCAAATATAACGGTCGTCCTTATCTAAACAATCGCTAGGAATATCAGGATTGGTCGCTGAATCACTAAACGGTTCGGTTGCCAATAAAAATAGTGACGCCATATCAGAGCGTACTTTATCACTCATACTATCAAAGAAGTCATAACCCGTCATCGCAAGCATCATCGCCTGATGGTCATGGCGGTAACCAGCTTTTAGTAAGCCATGCGCAATGGTCAAAAGGTTGTTATCAAATTGACGAATAGCACCAAAATCTAACAATACTAATTTATCAATATCACCTTCATTTTCACTGACACGAACCAAATAATTACCAAAGTTGGGGTCTGTCTGCATTTCACCCCACACAAAAATCTCTTGCATCATGATTTCGATGGCTGCTTGACCAATAGCGTTACGACGCTCATGAGGTAATAATTGTAATGCCTCAGAAACTACGGTAATACCTGGCTCATAAGACATGCAGAGTAGGCGCTTTTTGGAATAAGTGCGATTAATCTTGGGAACTATGTAACGCGGATCATTACTCAAACGGTCATAAAACCGTTCTGTCGTCGCGGCTTCAGCTTCATAGTCCACTTCATGATGGAGTAGGTCACGTATCTCTTCGAACCAAGCATCGAGCGAACGGGTCTGCGGAACGATATTACTTACTCTTAATAGTTGCTTAAATAAAGCAAGATCCGAGTTGATCGCATCAGCAACACCCGGATACTGAATTTTTAATACAACTTGCTCGCCAGTTGCAATCACGGTGGCTCGATGAACTTGAGCGAGCGAGGCAGTACCTATAGGAACCGTATCGACATCTAATTCATGTAGTTTTTCACCCAATAATTGCTGCAGGTTTTGTTGCATGGTTGGCCATGATAACGTAGCGGTATCGTCATTGAGCGTTTGCAAGGCACGGGTGATTTCTGGTGGCAAAATATGTTCGCCATAAATCGCTAGCATTTGACCAATTTTGACGACCGAACCTTTTAGCTTACCTAGCTCTTCTGCGAGGTAGTTTGCTTGGGCTTCCATAAATACTTGGTTACGTGCTGTGCGAGCTTCTTTATTTAAGAACATGCCAGACACACTATTACCCGCCCAGCGGCGACCAATATTTAAGGAAGTTTTAGCAATCGACATTCGTCTATCAAACCCTGAGGTTTTTAAGTTGTCGATGGATTGCTTGGTGCTAGAAGGTTTAGACGTATCATTTGCCATAAATATAATCATTCATCCAGTTGGTATTGATTTGTGGGTTCAAAACCTACAATACAAGGGAGATGCGATGTACGGGTACAAAATTGTATCATATAAAGCACATTTGGTTGATGAGCCTAAGCTTGCCAATAGCAGTTACTTTGTAAGCCGCAGTATATATTTGCAGATTATAACTTCGTAAAAAATAATATCAAAAAATAAGACCTAGCATGATGCTAGGTCGAATCATAAAAGCTAAGAGTAATTTGGTGTATCAGACTAAAACTGCTAACAGTTCTCACCTGAGTAATATTGATTTTTAACTGTTTTCACGAGCAATGGCATGATGACCAATATCACGGCGATACTGTGCACCATCGAAACTAATCGCACCTGTTACCGCAAGTGCGGCTTGCTGAGCATCTGAAATACTATCTGCAAGAGCAGTCACGCATAATACACGTCCGCCATTCGTCACCACTTCTTTTTCACGGTCTATGGCATCGCTGTCAGAAAAAGCAGTGCCAGCATGAAAGACTTTGACAGCGTTGTCATTATTGTTATCTAGTTCCGGCAAGCCAGCAATTACATCACCTTTTGATGACGTTTCAGGATAGCCTTTTGAAGCAATGACGATACCGAGGGCAGGGCGGCTATCCCATTGAGCATCACTAGGCAACTGTCCTGCTAGACCTTGTGCCACCAAATCTACCATTGATGATTGTAAACGCATTAAGATAGGCTGAGTTTCTGGATCACCAAAACGGCAGTTAAATTCGATCACATAAGGGTCACCTGCCTCATCAATCATAAGACCTGCATATAAAAATCCCGTATAAGGGTGACCCGCATTATTCATTGCATCAACCACTGGCTGAATGACTTGGGTCATGACTTTTTCATGGACATCTTGAGTGACCACTGGCGCAGGAGAGTATGCTCCCATACCGCCTGTGTTCGGACCTGTATCGCCTTCAAAAGCCCGTTTATGGTCTTGGCTCGTTGCCATTGGCAAGATATTTTTACCATCAATCATGCAGATAAAGCTGGCTTCTTCACCTTGCAAAAATTGCTCAATCACCACGCGGCTGCCTGCATCACCAAACTTATTGTCCGCAAGCATATCATCGATGGCCTCATATGCCTGTTCGATAGTTTCTGCGACGATGACCCCTTTACCAGCGGCAAGGCCATCGGCTTTGATAACGATGGGTGCGCCTTGTTCATCGATATAAGCTTTGGCAGCTACCGCTTCGGTGAAGCCTTTATAGGCTGCAGTAGGGATATTGTTTTGTTCCATAAATTCTTTGGCGAAGGTTTTGGAGCCTTCTAACTGCGCACAGTATGCTGTTGGTCCCCACGCTTGAATCCCAGCATCGCGGCAAGCATCAACGATACCAGTGACCAAAGGCGCTTCTGGTCCAACAATGACCATATCAATGGCATTGTTTTGGCAAAAATCGATGATTGCACTATGCTCACTAGCGTTCTCGTCTGCCGATACTAGGACAACGTTTTGGCATTTAGGTTCAAGCGCTGTACCAGCATTACCAGGCGCGACGTAGACATTATTGACCTTATCGTCTTTTGCACATTGCCATGCTAGCGCGTGTTCGCGACCACCTGAACCAATCACCAAAATATTCATCATACGTCTTGCCCTTAGCATTAAAGTTAATTATGAGTTAGCCACACACTCTCAAATATACTGGCATATTCTAACAAAAAAGTCGTACCGATTGCCATGAGTATCCACTTGCCAGCAATTAATCATCAATAAACGTAAAAACCTGTCTCATGAGTAAATGTTATCGACATGTTGCTGATTCATGAAATGATGTTGTACGCTTTAGCTGGCGCGCTATGTACGTTACACTTCACTAAATTAATGGCATTAAATCCCAATTGCGACATATTCCTAAAAATAAGGGTGGAAAAAGGAGAGAAACTTAAAATATCAAGAAAAAACAGAATAAATTGCGTAAATGGATATACTGCTCCGCAGCACCAATAATGTTTCATATATTTATGCGCTGCCATTAGTTAGTACAAATTAATAAACTTAAATAAATGATAAATTAAATCTATAAAAAAGGATGAAGGACATGCCAAACTCCCTCAGTATCGCAAAAGAGCGCATCAGCCAGATAAGCGATATTGCTACCAGTTATGTACAAAAAGACAAATCATTATTTGATCATTTTATTCATAGCTATTATCAGCCATTGCACGCAGAGGCAGCTGAGACTATCAGTAACGCTGACCTAGCGGGCATGGCATTACATCATTTTACGTTGCTCCAAGCCTATGATGGTAGCAAGCCACAACTGAAGGTGCTGAACCCCAAAGCAGAAGAGCAGCATTTTCATAGCTCACATACGGTTATTCAAATTGTTGCCTATGACCGACCGTTTTTAGTCGATACGATTTTGATGAGTCTTGAGTCTGAAGGTATCGATGTTCATCGTACTTATAACATCATTGTCAGTGTTGCACGTGATGATAATGGTCATATTACTCATGTCGAAGGCGCACATGAAAGCGCGACTTCTCATTTGTCTTTGATTCATTGTGAAATTGCCTATCAAGATGATGAAGATCTGGCTGCATTACAGCAAATGTTATTGGCAAAAATTGATACGCTAGATACAGTCGTTGGCGATTGGAAGCAGATGCGTGCGCAGTTGACGGATATTAAAGCTGAGCTATCAAACAAACCACTGCCAGAAGTTTTTTACTCGCAGCAAGAAATACAAGCATTTTTAGATTGGATATTAGACGATCATTTTATATTCTTGGGTTATCGTGAATACCGTTTGGAAGGCGGGCAGGCTGTCGAAGTGAATGCTGAACCTGCTGATTTAGATTTATTCGCCATTGGTAATAGCGGTCTTGGTCTATTACGCGGTGCTGAAGAAGATAAACTGTCCGAAAGTTTTAGCCAATTGCCAAAAGTATTAAAGCAACTATTGACTGAACCACGAGTGTTGATGTTATCCAAATCAAGCCGTGTATCGCCTGTGCATCGTCCTGTATATATGGATTTTTTGGGTATTCATAAGTTTGATGATAGTGGTAAGCTGGTTGGTGAATATCGATTTATTGGTTTATTGACCTCACAAGCGTATCAACTAACGGTACAGCAAATTCCGCTATTACGTGACAAAGCCAATAAGATTATGGCGATGGCAGAACTGCCGCGTGACGGTCATGCACACCATAAAATGATGCATGTGATTAACACCTTACCGCGTGACGACCTCTTTCAAGCCAGCGTCGAAGAGCTATATCCTATCGTTTCTGGTATCAGCCAGTTGCAAGATAAAAAGAGCCTGCGCCTATTCAGCCGTGTGGATCATTATCAGCGTTTTGTCTCATGCTTGGTCTATATCCCGCGCGACAAGTTCAACACCGAGCTACGTATCAAAGTACAAAATGTCCTAAAAGAAGCTTACGGTGGCACATCATCAGGCTTTACCACCGAATTCAATGAATCAGCTCACGCACGTGTGCATGTCCATGTGCGTACAGTGCCAGGTCAAGTGAAAGACGTCGATACTGCTGCACTTGAAGCAAAACTATCTGCTTTAATGCAATCATGGAGCGACAGCTATCAAAAGATGCTATTGGATAATGTGGGTGAGCAACAAGCCAATGCTTTAAACCGTCGCTTTTTAAATTATATCCCTGCGGCTTATCAAGAGCGTTTTGATGCCCGTACTGCGGTTGAAGACACTAAGCGTTTGGCTGTATTGACAGCAGAACAGCCGATGATTTGGCATTTATACCAGTCAACTGGCGATGCAAGCAATCAATTACACCTAAAACTGTATGGTCGTGAACAGCCTGTCATTTTGTCTAAAGTCCTGCCAATCCTTGAAAACTTTGGTGTGTCTGTCATTTCAGCACAAACCTATGAGTTTGATTTGCCAGAGCAGCCCATTTGGATGCAAGAGTATGAACTGACACTAGAGCATGTCGATACTGTCAACATGCAAGTGGTGCGTGGTCAGTTTGAAGACAGTCTCAAACAGATTTGGGCGGGACATGTTGAGAGTGACTCCTTTAACGAATTGGTATTGACGACCAATTTAGACACTTATGATGTGGTAGTACTACGAGCATTGTCACGCTATATGATGCAAGCGAAAGCACCATTCTCTAGTACGTATATTCAGCAAACGGTAGTAAAAAATAGCGACATTAGCGTGGCGCTAGGTAGTCTGTTTGATGCCCGTATGAACCCTAAGTACAGTGAAGATGAACGCACAGAAAAAACCGCGCAGATTCAACAGCAAATCACGGCGGCATTGGCAGGTGTGGATAGCTTGGATGAAGACCGTATCTTGCGTTGGTATTTAGATTTAATTAACGCCATGGTACGCACTAACTTCTATCAAACCGATAGCGATGGTCAGCGTAAAGATCGTTTATCATTTAAGTTTTTGGCAGCAGATATTCCTAATCTACCAAAACCAAAGCCAATGTTTGAGATATTTGTTTATTCGCCACGAGTGGAAGCGGTGCATTTGCGCGGTGGTAAAGTGGCTCGTGGTGGTCTGCGTTGGTCAGATCGTATGGAAGATTTCCGTACCGAAGTGCTTGGTTTGGTCAAAGCACAGATGGTCAAAAACGCGGTGATTGTTCCTGTTGGTTCAAAAGGCGGTTTTATCGTCAAAACCAAAACCATGGCAGATGGTCGCGACGCATTCCAAGCCGAAGGCATTGCTTGTTATCAAGCATTCCTACGCGGTATGCTCGATGTGACGGATAATATCGTTGATGGAAAAATTGTCCCGCCAGCCAACACCGTGCGTCATGATGAAGATGATCCGTACTTAGTGGTGGCGGCTGATAAAGGAACTGCTAGCTTCTCTGATATTGCGAATGCCTTGTCTGCTGAATATGATTTCTGGCTCGACGATGCCTTTGCTTCAGGCGGCTCGGTTGGTTACGATCATAAAGCCATGGGTATCACTGCACGCGGTGGTTGGGAATCGGTCAAACGCCACTTCCGTATGCGCGGCATGGACATTCAGAACCGTGATAACTTTACCGTGGTTGGTATTGGCGATATGAGCGGTGACGTATTCGGCAATGGCATGCTGCTCTCAACCCATACCCAGCTGGTCGCCGCATTTAACCATCTACATATCTTTATTGATCCTAATCCAGATGCTGCTGCTTCACACGCAGAACGTGCCCGCTTATTTGACATGCCGCGTTCGACGTGGGATGACTATGAAAAGTCACTTATTAGCCAAGGAGGTGGCGTTTTCTCCCGCCAAGATAAGAGCATCACGCTCAGTGCTGAGATGAAACAGCGTTTTGATATCGCTGAAGACAGCATGGCACCCAACGAGTTAATCAGTGCGTTGTTAAAATCGCCTGTCGATCTTATTTGGAATGGCGGTATTGGTACTTACGTGAAAAGCGTGAATGAGAGTCATGCTGATGTCGGCGACCGTGCCAATGACGCCGTACGGGTCAACGGCAATGAGCTACGTACGGCCATCGTTGGTGAAGGTGGTAACTTAGGCTTTACCCAGCAAGGGCGTATCGAGTATGCACAAACAGGCGGTCGCATTTATACCGACGCTATCGATAATTCAGGCGGCGTAAACTGCTCAGATCATGAAGTAAATATCAAAATCTTACTTGGCAAAGTGGTCGAGCAAGGCGACATGACCTTAAAGCAGCGTAATGAGTTGCTTGAAAGCATGACTGATAGCGTGGCAGAACTGGTATTGCGTCAAAATTACCTTCAACCACAAGCCATTGAGCTTAGCCACATTCGTGCGGCGGCTAATTTAAGCGATCATCAGCGTTTTATTCAGATGTTAGAAGGCGAAGGGCGTCTCGATCGGGCGATTGAATATCTGCCATCAGATGAAGAAATTGCCAAACGTCAAAAAGCAGATACTGGCTTGACCAACCCTGAGCTGGCAGTTGTCATGGCTTATGGCAAAATGTGGGTGTATGACAACTTATTATCATCAGACTTGCCAGATGATGCGTACTTTATCAATGAGCTGCGCAAGTATTTCCCTGATGAGCTAGCGACGCGGTTCTTTGATGAGATGACTGAACATCGCTTACATCGTGAGATTATCAGCACCTATTTGACCAATAGTGTGGTCAATCGTTTGGGCATTGAAGCACTGTTCCGTCTTTATGAAGAAACAGATCAATCGCTGGCGACCATCGTACGTGGTTATGCAATTAGCCGTGATGTCTTCAATGTATCAAAAGCTTGGAACACCCTTGAAGCGCTGGACAATCAAGTCGATGCTACATTACTGCTAACTCTTGAACTACGTCTACGTGACGCGCTTGAGCAAGGTGTGGTTTGGTTTATCAATGCCTTTGGTCAAGAATTGCAAGTCGCTGACATGATCAGTCGCTTTAGTGATAGTGTTGAGAAATTAACCAAATCAGGCGGCTTTATTGAGCAACAATTTGCAGAATACTTGCAAGAAGATACCACTAGCCTGATGCAGAATGATTTGTCTAACAATGATGCCGCGTTGTTTGCGATGCTGCCTTATCATGTTGATGCACTTGATGCCGCACTGCTCGCTGAGCAATATGAGCGTCCTGTTGATGAGATTGCAACACTGTACTTTGATGCCTATCACGTCTTGCAGTTAGATTGGATGATGGACAACATCGCCACTTTACCACAGCAAGACTACTGGGATCGCCGCGCACGCCATGCGTTGATGAACGAGCTGTCACGTAGCCTACGTCTACTGATGGATGCCATATTATCTAAACCAGATGCGAAGCAAGCGTTTGGTGAATGGCGTTCACGTCACTTGGATCATCTGGAGTCTGTTACCACAGAGATGAGCAAGTTAGATAATCTGCATCGTAATGATGAAAATGGTCAAATTGCTCTTTCAACGTTGTCAGTATTAATGAGTGAGCTAAGCGGTTTGGTAACCAAGTAACTAAACTAACTAAGTAACTAGCCATTCAATAAACAACAAAATTTTTCAAAAAAACCACCGTTATTAATTAACGGTGGTTTTTTATTGTCTGGCTAAGCGTAAAAAGTAATGAACTGCGTGATGACCGCTTTAACTTACGAGGCTTTTTCATTAGTAATATTGACCACTCGGCGACAGCCTTGACCACTGATTTGGCTAAAACCCCCCGAGATTTTTTCAACCTTGATTTGAGTCAAGATGCGATCTTTTAACGCCTGTACGTGAGAGATTATACCAATAAGCTTACCTTCTTGTTGTAAGCTCGTTAAAGTGTCGAGCGCAATATCAAGCGACTCTTCATCAAGCGTACCAAACCCTTCATCCAAAAATAGCGAATCCACGCGAATGTTGTGACTCGCCATCTGCGATAGCCCAAGGGCGAGCGCCAAGCTGATAATAAATCCTTCGCCGCCCGATAGGTTTTTGGTACTGCGAATATCACCGCCTTGATAGTTATCAATCACATTAAGCTCAAGCGGATTGCTGTCATCATGAATGAGCAAATAGCGGTCACTCATTTTTTGCAGTTGCGTATTGGCATGGCTAATCATCACTTCAAACGTTAAGCCTTGCGCAAAGGTACGATATTTTTTGCCATCAGCAGAACCAATTAACGTATGTAGCTGCTGCCAAACTTGTAGTTTTTGTTTTTGTTCATCGATTGCAATCAGCTGTGTCGCCTGTTGCCCTTTTTGGCTGTCGTTATCCTTAAGCTTTTGGTCAATCGCGCCGATTTTTTGACTTAACTCATCGATATCCGTCTGTATTTGATGATGCTTGCCAGCAAGTGTTTCTCGGTCTTCATCTGTCATAGGCGTGGCAAATTTTTGCTCTAACGCTTGCTGGGTATTATTTAACTGCAACTTAGCCTGTTGTAGAGTATTATCAATCGCTAGTTTACGTATATGTAATGCCTCACGCTCTTCTTTGGGCAGACGCGCACTCAAAAAATCTGCTTCATCGACGAACTTTGACTCTATGAGTAAGTTAGTAAAAATGCTGTCCTGTGTATTTACGGTAGTAGTCGCCGACTGTCGCTCTGTTGCTAGCTGTTGCTCTCTGCTCTTTAATTGCTCTAAAGACTGCTGTATAGAATCTAGCTGTCTTTGCGCTATGATTTGTTCGGCTTTAGCCTCATCAGCAGCGCTGCGTAACTGGTTTTCTTCATGGTCTGTATCTTTATCTGCGAACAGCGCTTTTCTAGCTTTCTTTAATTGTTCGATATCCTCTGTTTTATTATCAATTAATTCCTCTAATTCTTTGAGTGCTGTCTCATTATTGGCGTGCTGTGCTTGCTTACTCTCAATATTCGCAGTCAGGCTGATCAGCGTATTTGTGAGTTGCTGTTGGCGACTACTTTGCTCATGATGATATTGCTTTAACTGCTTCAAAGCATGACGTTGTGCCCGCAATTGGTCAATATGCTCATCATAATTTGCGCTTGCTAATACTGTTTGCTTATAAGTACTTTCAATAAGTTGCTGCAGTGCGCCTTGAACGTCAGTCGCTTTGAGCGCTATCGTTAAATGATTCTCATATTTAGCCGTTGGGTACTTACTCACTAAAAATGAAATATTGGTCATCATGGGTATGAGTACAGAAAAATTAGTGGCAATCTTATCTTCGACACTTTCAGTTTTTTGAGCATTTAGCTTGATATCAGTCGTCAGGTTATTAATGTCGCGACTAAGTAGCTGTTGCTGCTGTTCATCAGCTTCGATGGCAATACTGAGCGTTGCAGCACTTTCAGCTAGGTTGTCATATTCGACGACTATCGTTTTAAGAGATTGTTTATGCTCAGTCAGTTTGTGTTTGATGGTGTCTAATAAGGATAAGCTGTGATCAATATGAATATCAGTATCGTTGTTAATCTGCGCAAGTGGATCGATAATTGCCACAGTCGATTCCGAATAACTATTTTCAGTGTTAAATAGCGAGGAAAGGTTAGACTGAATATCAGCGTGTAAGATTTTAGATTGCTGCTGCAAGGGCGCTAACTGCTGCTGTTGATTATTGATGGCTTCTTTTTTTGTGGCATGGTCGATACGATGTTTAGATAAAGTCTGCTCAAGATTATTAATAATAGTTTCTAATTCAGCTATGTGCTGCTGAGTTAATTGCGCCTTAGTCTGTTTTATTGTGGACGACTGGTTTTGATCGTCATGGGCGTCGGTATTACTATTTTTGCTACTAGGGTCTAATAATGGATGATGTTTGCTATAAGGATGCTCATGTGCGCCGCAAAGCGGGCAGGGCGACCCATCCTCTAGCTCTACTATATAATCTTCAAGCTTAGCGACCTTTTGTAGTAGATGTAGATGCTCTTGTTTCTCTTGCCTCTTGAGCTTAGCCTCTTCAATATTTATCTTGTGACTGTCAATCAAACCTTCTAAAGTCTTAAGCTCTTGATTCAGTTTGGGTAACGTTGCATTGATGTGTTGAATTTGGCTGGTACGCTCAGACAGCTGTTCTAGCTTACTATGGGCTTGCGCAATCTGGGTGCTGATTTGATCGACTTGCTCTTGATCACTACGCATATTAGCAATGGGCTGGTTTTGAATGAGTGTGGCTTGCTGCTTTTGTACGCTGGCAAGTTGCTCGCGCTGCTGCGTTATCAATAATTTCTCTGCGTTTTGCTGCTTATATAACTTATCAAAATCAGTCTGTAGCATGCGGGCTTGATTACTATAAGCAAGTTTATCCGCTGTTAGATTGGCATTATCTTCCAACAGCGCCATTAATTGGCGACAGCTGTTATCGAAGGTCACCATATCTGTATCGAGATCGTTTAGCTCTTGGTAGTCGCGAAAGTACTTTTCTACACTGCTAAGCTGAGTCTGAGTCTTTTGCTCTGTTTGTTTGTAGTCAACTATATCTTGACCTAATTGTTGAGTGTTACTAACTAATACCTCTTTACGCTGATTATCGCTAGCTAAAGAATAAGAGTGCTGTTTTATCTCAGTATCCAACTCACGCGTCTTTTTGATAATAGGCAAAGTAGCATGTAGGCTATCTGTGGCTTGCTTGTCAATGGTATTGATATTCTTTAAATGGGTGTTGGCGTGTGTCAGCGCTTCTTGCTGAGTTGGAATTTTGTTAAGCAAATCTTGCTGCTCAACCTCTAACTGCTTGACCAAATTTCGGCTGTAGCTAAGCTCGCGGAAATAGCTATCAATCTCTAAAGCCTTATTAGCGCCATCTAAACGCTGGGCTTCTGGCATAAAGGCTTGCTGCGTTTGCTGCGCCGCTGCAAAATCGGTCTGATAGGTCGAGAGATTTTGCTGTAGCTGCTGAACGCTATCCAGCCACTGTAGCTGTTCACTTAGGGTTTTAAAGGTTTGCCGTTTTGTGCTTTGCTGCTGGTTAAAGCGCTCTAAATCTGCTACCAGTAGCTTTTCGTCTTCAATATTTAATAACGACAAGCTATTCACGCTTGCCTGTAGTTTGCCAAGCACTTCCTCTTCAGAGCGTTTCTTTTCATGAACGTTTAACGATATTTTGGCATAAATAGCAGTACCCGTTATTTTCTCTAAAATCGCGGCTCTATCGCCAATATCAGACTTTAAAAACGCGGCAAAACTGCCCTGTGCGAGCATGATGGAGCGCGTAAATTGATTAAAATCCATGCCGATAAGGTTTTGTATATAGGCAGAAGTTTTGGACTTTTTCTCTTCTAAAATCTTGCCGGTCTGCACCTCACTAATCTCATGCTTAATTGGTAATAAATTGCCCTTGGCTTTTTTGTGGGCACGATGTTGATACCAGTAGCATTGATAACGTTTAGAATCAATCTCGATGATGACTTCTGCTGAGCATTCACCTGTACCTTGGGTCATTATCTCGTTCGTTGAACCAGTGATATCGCCCAGTCTTGGCGTCTGGCTATAGAGTGCTAAGCAAATCGCATCCAATATGGTCGTCTTGCCAGCCCCCGTTTGCCCAGTAATGGCAAAGATGCCTTCATTAAGAAAAGCGGGATCACTAAAGTCAATGTGCCATTCGCCTTTTAAAGAATTCAAATTTTTAAGTCGTAGTTCGATTAGGCGCATGATAGGGTCTTATTTTTATAGGTAGTAAATGAGGGTAATAATGACAAATGAAGCTGTTATTCTAGCTAGTTTCTATCAACAGCGTTTATGATTAAATAATATTATTCAGCCTGAGTATCTTCGTGACGTAAGTTATAAACGATTTGATCATAGGCGTCACGTAAGGATGATTTTTGCTCATTAGGAATATCATGAGCAGTCAAGCAACGCTCAAATACTTCTTCCTCATTTAAATCTTGTAGCGTTTCAGAGATCTGTTGTTGATTTAGTACTTTATTATAGGTACGAGTGTTTTTGATTTTTAACACCTCGCACGGCAAATTATCTACCATCGTTTGGATGTGCTCACGTAACTCGCTGATAATCTCCTCACCCGTATAAATAATTTCGAGCCATAAAGACTGTGTTGCGTCAAGAGATTGAATGACTTTATCTATAGCCTGATTAATGCACTCCAAATCACCTGAAACTTGCGCCAGTTGTTGAAAATTTGGAATAGGTAGTGATACTACTTGCATCTGATTAGAGTCATCTCGGTGCAGTATTTTATTGGAAGTATCGAGATTTTTAAGCATTGATTGGTTGTTTTGATCCTGCTGATCAGGGATTTTTTCTATAGCAGCAGTTTTTGTCATCTCATTACTTTCTGATTGCTCGTCAAAACCAAACAAGTCATCCATAAATTCAGTCGTTTGACTGGCTACTTTCTTAACAGGTTTTTCAATCGTGGTAACGGTATTGGTCAGCTGAGGAATAATGCTTTCAACTATATTATTTGAGGCTGACTTTTGACTGCTAATGTCATTTGCTACTGCACCAAACTGTACCAGTAATACTTGTTTTTGCTGTTTTGACTCACCAAATCCCATCGCGATTGGCGAGCCTGAATAGCGAATGCTCTCACGACCACCGACGCGTTGCGGTACGTGCAAATGCCCAAGCGCTACATAATCAAAGCAGTCATCAAACATACTCGCTGATATTTGACCTAGGTTGCCCACATAAAGGTCGCGAACGCCATCATCCTCCGTTGTTTTGCTATCAAGCGCAAATAGATGTCCTGTGGCAATGATGGGAATGTGATGCTGGTATACTTCAACTAATTGAGCCTGCTTGGCTTTGGCAATGCTAGCTACTTCATCATAATGGGCACGAATGCCTTTAATGACATTGGCATCTTTGCTATCAGCCGACTCGCCAGCACCACTACTACGGACATCACGATCACGCAAATAGGGGACAGCCGCAATAATACAATGCGGGTTTCCATTTGTATCGTCTAACACCAATACTTCATCGTTTAAGTCTTCACAAGCCGTACCAATAACATGGACGTTTAAAAACTTGAGTACGTTACTTGGTGCATCTAAAAAAGTAGGAGAATCGTGGTTGCCTGCGACGATGACAATATGTTGACAGCATGATTTTGAAACTTTTCCTAAAAATTCATAATATAGCGCTTGAGCTCTATTGCTTGGGGTCATGGTGTCAAAGATATCACCAGCAACGATCAATATATCCACTTTCTGCAGGCTAATGGCGTCTTGCAACCAACCTAAAAACGACTCAAATTCGTCATAACGCATTCGTCCATAAAGCCTGCGCCCCAAATGCCAGTCGGAGGTATGGAGGATAGTGAGAGGTTTGGTAATAGATACAGGCATAATTGAGTTTCATGATGGATAAAAGACATCGATTATTCTAGCAAGAATTGGTGCGATTTGCTTTGCTATAAACTTAACAGTAAAGCAAAGTAGATACGAATGAGTAGTGATATTTGACCGTAAATGAAACGATGATCGTTTATTAAAAATAATGGCTATTTAAAAAGGCTGATTGTTAATAGTATTAAGTAACAAATAAATGGTACTAGAAAAGGTCCATATTTAGTAACATCCAAGCCATTATTAATAAGGGTATATTATGTTGTTTATCAGATTATGCACATTGGCTTTAATTGCCACTTCCTCTTTGGCTGCTTGTAGCAGTTATGAGCAAGCAAATATGAATAATAAAACCAGTGTGAGTCAAATAAAAGATAGCACCGCGTTTGTCCATTCGATCAAACCGAGTCATTCTGACGCAATCATTGGTCAAGTGACTGAGGTCATCTCGCAAGACAGAGAGCAGCAAAAAGTCACTATTGTCGCTCAGGATGGACAGACGTATACCGCAGAAATCAGTAAAGCCAACCTTGCTCAGAAAAACGCCCATCAAATGCAGAAATTAACCATAGGCGATTATGTTGAAGTGATGGGAGAGCAATCAACATCACAATCAGGGGTAGATAGTAAGCACCACATTACTGTCCATGCGATGCCTTATGTTTTACGTAAAATCATCATCGCTGACCATCAAGTAGACTGTGTCGGTGTTGCGCCGCAATCATGCTTACTGACTAAGCCTGCTGAACAAGCTAACGCCGACTGGGAGTATCGATATAGTGGTATAGAAGGTTTTGATTTTGAACCTAATTATGAATACACTTTGCTCATTAAGAATACACCTATTAGCAATCCGCCTGCTGACGCATCATCAATTCATAGCACGCTAATAAAAGTCATTGAGAAACAAAAGACCAAATCTTAATTGTTAAAAATGAATAGCTCATAAAAGATCAATAGCGTTATACTAAATACTAAAAAGCCCTACTAATCTACTGGCAGGGCTTTTTAGAAATTGAAGATCATACGTCAACCAATCACTAACTGCTCCAAACCATCATCAGCCGTTGCCAAATTAGCCACCATAGATAACGCATGGGCTTGCTGGCTAGTATGATCTGCCTTTGGTGTAGCCGCTGTGCCACCACGTAGCCAGTTACTAGCTGTAGTGTCACTATTGTTGTTTTTCTGCTGATTTTGCAAATTATACCAAGCCAAATCATGATGGAGTGCGACCACGTCTCCCATAATGAGCAAGGCTGGCGTGGGTAGCTGATTTTTTTCTTGCAACTCAACGATGTCGGCAAGCGTTCCCGTTAATACCTGCTGATTGGGCATACTGGCATTGGAGACGATGGCGATTGGGGTGTTGCTACTGCGCCCTGCATCAATCAAGCCTGTCGTCAAACGCGCCAGCGAATGCAATCCCATATAAAATACGACTGTTTCATCCGTATTCAAAAAGCTCTTAAAATTGCTATTGGGTGCGCCAGCCTTTAAAAATCCAGTGACAAAACGTACCGACTGCGAATGGTCACGATGAGTCAATGGAATACCGGCATAGCTTGCAGCAGCATTGGCAGCGGTAATACCAGGTACGACTTGATACGGGATACTGTGCGCACGCAAACTCTCAATTTCTTCGCCGCCACGCCCAAAGATGAAGGGATCACCACCTTTTAAGCGCACCACACGGCGACCTTCTTTAGCACTATTGACCAACAGTTCATTAATGCCTAATTGTGCTACTGCATGATTGCTGCGTTTTTTGCCAACAAACACTTTATCAGCATCACGGCGGCATAAATCCAATACTTGCGGTGAGACGAGCGCATCATAATAGACAATATCAGCCTGCTGCATGAGGCGCAGCGCTTTAAAAGTGAGCAGCTCTGGGTCACCTGGGCCTGCACCAACGATATAGACTTCGCCTACGTTATTCTGTAGGGTTTGAGGTTCTGTGGATATATCATTCTCTGTATGTTTTTCACTGATAAGTGATGCTGTTTTATCTAAATCGGCTTGTAATTGTGCCGCCGCTTCATCTTCATTACCAGCAAACATCAGCTGACTGACTGGACCTTCAAATGCTTTTTCCCAAAACTGCCTGCGTCCTGTCAGCGTAGGTATTTTAGTTTTCACTTCGCTACGAAAATCCCCAGCAAGCTTTGCCAATTTACCATAGCCTTGTGGAATCAAGGTTTCGAGGCGAGCGCGTAATAGACGTGCCAGCACTGGCGCTTTGCCGTTTGACGATATGCCAATCACGATTGGATTGCGATCAACAATCGCAGGGAAGATAAAATCGCACAAATGCGGCGTATCGACTACATTAACTGGAATGTTTAGCTCAGTGGCATCAGCATGTATTTGATGGTTAAGTATCTCATCGTCAGTGGCAGCAATAATGACGCGTGCGCCTGTCATATAAGTTTTATTATAATTCTCATAAATCAGCTCATGCTTACTGTCACTGAGCAAGGCTTGTAGTTCAACACAGATATTTGGCGCAAGAACAGTGATGCACGCGCCAGCACGGCTGAGCAAATCCGCTTTACGTAGCGCCACATCGCCGCCGCCGACGATAAGTACTTTGCGACCTTCTAATTTAAAAAATAATGGAAAAGTGTTCATAGGATTACCTGTAATTCATTCAATGTAAGGTATGTCGCTATTATGATGTATCACAGGCATACGCTCACGTAGCGAATTGGCATTAGCATATTCGTTTTTGTCATGTTAGTGAGGGTTTTTGATGTAAAAGGGAATAGGTGAGTCGTGAAATACAGAACTAAAAAAGCCACAGGCTTACGTCAAAGCTTGTGGCTGTCATTTAGATTAGATTTTTGCATTGGCTATTAGCAATAAAGAGATTTGACCACGTACAAGAACCTACTCAAACTCACTCAGCATCTTAGTCATACGGGCGTCTTTCTGTTGCCAAATATCCTCTAACCAATCAAACATCATTTTTTTGGTGGTTTCATCACGGTCATAGCCGCCGTCCATGATAGCAGCAAATAATTCGTCTGGTATCTTTAAGCGAGTCACATCGACGCCCAAACGGCGAATATTACCTTTCCATAAATCATCATAGTCAGGCGCGCCGTCTGGGTAAACAATGGTCACGTCCAAGATAGAATCCAACTCATTGCCTAACGCATTAATTGCTAATGACAAACCGCCAGCCCGTGGTTTTAACAAATGCTGATAAGGAGATTTTTGTTGGTCATGTTTTTCTTTAGTAAAGCGCGTGCCTTCCAAATAGTTTAATAGCGCAAAGGGTTTGTCTTTTAATTGACGACAAGCACGCTTAGCCTCAAGCAAATTTTGTTTTTTAAGCTCTGGATTCTTGGCCATTGCCTTGGCAGAAAAGCGCTTCATCATCGGAAAGTCTAAGAAATAAAAGGCTTGACCGATGACAGGAATATAAATCAGATTAAACTTGGTAAAAAACCGTGTCAGAGGCAGGGTGTCTTGGCTGATATATTGCACAATGCTGGTATCAACCCACGATTGATGGTTGCTTACCAATAGATACTGCTTGTCTTCGCTCAGATCGTCAGGCAGGTTAATGCGCCAGTCTTTGTGAGGTAGCGCATGATCAATGACGGCGTTGTTACTATTAATCCAGTATTTGGTAATCGCAATCAGCGCATCATCCGCAGCTTTTGCTCCTGTCAATACTTTTGCCGCTCCCAAAGTCCAGATGGGCAGACCCACCATCGCACTATTGGCAGTAAGAACACTCGTACCAGTTAAAAAAGAGGCGGTCTTGCCTACCGCTGGTAGCTTATCGTGCAGTTTTTCATAGAGTGAATCGATTTTTTTTATAAAAGACATAATAAATATCCATATTGATGAGCGCGAGTGCCTATAAGGAAATAAAAAAGGATGAGTAACTTTGTCCATGATACGGCTTTATAGCGTCGGTTTAATGCCGAGCAGCCACTGAGGCAAGCCATAGAATACCGCAATGTTAGACAATAAAACGTTCAAGAAACGTTAATTATTCAAATGCTGACTTCTTTATACAGATAGAGATATTCAAAAACTATAGAAAATTGTCTATTAAGCGGACTATTTGCTATAGTTTGGCGGCCTCTAATGAATACTTTATATAATAAGCTATTGTGAGGAAGAGGAGGATGTATGTCATGGTTCACCATAGCGTATTAAACGAGCTGTTAAAGCAATAAACGGTAGTCAATATGATTGTAGTGCTAATCTAAGGTGTTGAACATTATTCCGCGTGGCGCCGCGCTAAGTTTAGCGTCTGCTTTGTTTGGCATACTTTTATTATTGGCTTTTGTACTGACTCATCAAATAAGCTGGTCAATTTCTGGTATCTATCGCTATGATCTGTTATTGGCTTATGCTTTGATTATTCAGGTTTTTTTGGTTTATTTCAAATTAGAAACGCCGCGTGAGGTATGGGTCATTGCTATTTTTCATATCATGGCCATGGCAATGGAGTTGTTTTTAACCCATCCCAAAATTGGTTCTTGGTACTATCCTGAACCAGCAATTTTTAGAATTGCCACTGTGCCACTTTTTGCCGGTTTTATGTATTCGGCCGTAGGTAGTTTTTTAGCGCGTGGCTTAAGATTGTTTAATGCCTCTTTTACCGACTTACCAAGCTTACTATGGGTGAGTGTATTGGTTATTTTTTCTTATGCCAACTTCTTCACTAAGTTTTTTGTCCCTGATATTCGCAATATATTGTTCATCGCTTCGATAATTTTATTTTGGAAAACCAGAGTGTTTTTTCAAATCCATCACAAAAATAATCTTCAATTGCATGATACCAAGCAATATCAATGTCCATTTTTACCATTACTGTTGTTCCTCGCTTTTTTGGTTTGGTTGGCAGAAAATATTGCTACTTTTACCAATATTTGGCGTTATCCGTCACAAGCAAATGTATGGCATATGGTAGGTTGGGGTAAGCTGGGCTCTTGGTACTTATTACTGATGCTAAGTCTAGTGTTGGTTTTGGCAGTCATGGGCAAAAGGGATGAGAAAGGCGGCTGGCAGTTAGTTCGATAATTTTGATACTTGCGTGTGTCCTCATTATTTTGGCAGTAGCGCTTGAATGATATATTCAAATTTTGTGGAGCTGAATATTGAATCTACTATGACAATAAAAAAACACCTCTTATATCTAAGAAGTGTTTTTATCGTAAAACTACGAAATACCTAAAGCTGCGTGTGCAAACCACACTCACGGCTTTCTTCTACTTTCGTTGGATCAAAGTAATCAAATTCATTCGGTAAGTTATGCTCTTCGAGATAAACATCTAAATCAGCGTCAGTGTTTTCAAACAATGGCGCTACTTTTAACACGCCATCTTTTGATAGGCTAAGTACATCCAACCCTTGGCGGAATTCTGTTTGATCTTTACGAATTGCATTGAACCAAACATCTGGCTTTAGCTCATCTAGCGCACGGCGGAAGGGCTCTAATTTTACTTGGTCAGTGAATTCATCATGCTGTGGGTTGTCGATACCTGGGATACCGTTCATGGTCGCGTCACGATACGCTGCCGTTTGCTTAGGAATATAGGTGATGACGTTTAAGTTTAAATCACGGATGACTTTATTGGCAAATTGATAGGTGGCATCCGTGTTATAACCTGAGTCTACCCACAATACGGTGATATCAGGACGCTGTTTGGCCACCAAATGCAGAATCGCTGACTCGTATGGGCGGAAGTTAGTCGTGATGATTGGGTTTTTCGCTTGGCTTAATGCCCACTCAACGATTTGCTCAGGCGACTTGCCTTGCAATGCTTGGTTGGCTTGGTCGAGGTCTAAACTTGGATGTAATTGGCTCATAATACCTTCCTTAATGATTGTTAATATAAAAGTGTCGATTAAAAATTAAAATTTATGATCAGTGTTAAAGCTAGGCGATTGAGGGTTCTGACGGTTTAGCAAACATCGGTAAATCCGAAGCACTTTGTCCATCATAACTACTGGCAAGGGCGGTAAATGCTTGCTCAATACCGAATTTAGAGTCTGGCTGCATGTCATGCTCGCTCAATACAAAGCTATCAACACCCATGCGCAGTAGATATGCGATTTGATCACGGCCAAACGCACCAGCCACCCGAATCTCGCCTTGGTAGCCAATTTGGCGTAGGGTACGTGCAAAGCTAAAGTTGCGACCATCAGCGAATTTAGGTACATCAATCACGATAAGCGCCTGCGTTGATAAGAAATCACTAAGACCTTCTAACGCATCAGCATCGGTGTCAGCCGTCACCCACAATCCAAGGCGGCTACTGTGCTGTACGATCAGCTCATAAACCTCTTTGATCAGACCACCGACCTGCATGCCTGAGTTATCTAATAGGTCAGCGAGCGGTACAATCACATCGGGCTTTTCTTGCCTTTGTAGCAACTCAAGCAACGTGATGTTTGTTGATACAATACTCTCTGGTAGCGCATCCGTGGTGAGTACATGCCATGTATCTTGACTTCCGATATCGACGCCATGACTGTCCAAAATATGGTGATTAGCCATAGACCTTCTCCTTAAATGGATCAATACCAACGCGTTCAACCAATTGACCAAAGCTTTCGACATCATTGTCGGTGCTGGCGCGCAAGTCTACATAGACATCGACGATCTGCTGTATGGTATTGGCAACCTCAAGAGCAGGGACAGATTTACCTAATATTTTACCAAGTTTGGCATCGTCACTGGAATTGCCGCCAATGCTGATCTGATACCAATGCTCACCTTTTTTATCGACACCCAAGATACCAATGTCACCTGTATGATGGTGCGCACACGCATTGATACAACCAGACATGTTTAAGCGAATCTCGCCCAAATCATACAGATAGTCCAGATCATCGAACTGTTTTTCGATCTGTTCAGCGATGTTGTGCGTGGTCGCATTAGCAAGCGAGCAGTAGTCCCAACCTGGGCAGACAATCATATCTGTTAGGGTATTGATATTAGCGCGTGCTAAATGCAACTCTGCTAGCTGCTGCCACAACTCATAAAGGTTATTGGCTTGCACATCTGCGAATACCAAATTCTGCTGATAAGTACCACGCAGTTCACCAAAGCTATATTTGTCAGACAGATCAGCCAGTGCATCCATCTGTGACTCGCTGACATCACCAGAGGGCACATATTTGCCATCGACCAAGCCTGCTTTGAGCGAAATAACGACCGCACGATAACCAGCGACTTTATGCGCCACCGTGTTTTGGTTGTACCAGTTAGCAAAGTCCTTATCAGCGTTTAGTTGCTGTTGTAGCTCAGACTGTACTTGTAGCGCATCAAACGACACATAGTCAGGCTCACTAAAAAAGCTGCTCGCCGTCGCAAAGTTCTCATCAGTTAAGGTAAGCGAACCATCTTTGGTGTGGGCTTCCCACTCAGCATTGACCAGTTTGGCAAAGGCAGGGCCGCCCATGCTCTCAACCAATATCTTAATGCGTGATCTGTATTTGCTGCCTTTATCACGGCGACCATGCAAGTTATAGACACGCAAGATGGCGTCCAAATAACTCAAGAGATGCTCGCGTGGCAAAAATTTATTAATCACTTTACCAAGGACAGGAATACGTCCTAGACCACCACCGACCAATACTTCAAAGCCAATCTCACCTTCACCGTTGGTTTTGATATGCAGACCCACATCATGTACTTGGGTTGCCGCGCGGTCATCATTGGTCCCGATGACGGCAATCTTAAATTTACGTGGTAAAAAAGCAAACTCAGGATGGAAGGTTGACCACTGACGAATAATCTCACAATAGGGACGTGGGTCAGCGATTTCTTCTTTATGAATACCAGCATATGGATCGGTGGTTGTGTTACGAATACAGTTGCCCGAGGTTTGGATCGAGTGCATTTGTACTGATGCCAGCTCTGCCAAAATATCTGGCACGTCTTCTAGCTTTGGCCAATTCAGCTGGATATTGGTACGGGTAGTGAAGTGCCCATAACCTTTGTCATATTTACGAGTAATCTCAGCCAATTTTCGCAATTGGTAGCTGGCAAGTAGCCCGTAAGGAATGGCGATACGCAACATCGGTGCATAACGCTGAATATAAAGGCCGTTTTGCAATCGCAGCGGCAAAAATTGCTCTTCTGGCAGCTCACCTGCCAAAAACCGTTCGGTCTGGTCGCGAAACTGAGCGACTCGTTCTTCTACCAAGGTTTGGTCAGCGTAATTATATTGATACATGACGTAATCTCAATTTTGTTTTTAGTCTTAAAAGCAGTGACGAAAATGATTTGCGTGTGTAATCGGTCTTATTGCCAGTCGCAAGGTAAACCATTCAGAGTCACATCATATAAGCTTGCGTCTATAAACATAAATTCCTTTAAGACATATGTATATCCAAACACAGCATAAATTTTCATAACGAAAGTTAGGTAGCCTATGCTTATCAAATTTATCACTACCTATAAAGATTATAAATCAATATGACATCTATCACCTCTAAGCAACCATCAAAACTCGTTCCTCCACATGGCAGCGCTGAGCTTAAGCCATTACTATTACAAGGTGAGGCACGCGCTCAAGCATTGAAACTTGCCAGCACATTGCCGACCATCACTTTAAGCTCACGTGAGCGTGGTGATTTAATCATGTTCGGTATTGGTGGCTTTACGCCGTTGCATGGCTTTATGAATCAAGCAGATTGGCAGGGTGTGGTTGATGATATGCGTTTGCAAAGTGGTGACAATGCGGGTCTGTTTTGGCCAATTCCGATCACCTTGTCTGCACCAAAAGCGACTGCAGATAGTTTGAGTCAAGGCGATAAAGTAGCCTTGGTCGCTCAAGACGGTGAAATCATGGGTATCTTGACCGTAGAAGAAACCTATACCATCGATAAAGAGCATGAGTGTCAGCAAGTATTTACGACAACAGACCCAGAACATCCGGGCGTACAACAAGTTTTAGAGCAAGGCGAAGTCAATATTGCAGGTAGTGTTGAGGTATTGAGCGAAGGCGAGTTCCCAACGTTATATCCAGAAATCTACAAAACACCAGAAGAAACGCGTGAAATTTTGGACGCTAAAGGTTGGAAAACGGTTGCTGCTTTCCAAACGCGTAATCCAATGCACCGCTCACATGAGTATTTGGCAAAGATTGCGATTGAGATTTGTGACGGTGTATTGATTCACTCATTGCTAGGGGCATTGAAACCTGGTGATATCCCAGCTGATGTCCGTCAAGAAGCCATCAAAACCTTGATTGATAATTATTTTAGACAAGATACAGTTATTCAAGCGGGTTATCCGCTAGATATGCGTTATGCCGGTCCACGTGAAGCACTACTGCATGCGGTATTCCGTCAAAACTACGGCTGTAGTCATCTAATCGTTGGTCGTGATCATGCAGGCGTTGGTGATTATTATGGTGCCTTTGATGCGCAAACGATATTTGAACAGGTTGGGAAAGATGATCTTATCACTCAACCGCTCAAAATTGGCTGGACGTTCTGGTGTAATGCTTGTAATGCGATGGCTTCCGACAAAACTTGCCCGCATGAAGCGTCTGAACACGTTAAAGTATCAGGTACGAAGCTGCGTAAAGCGCTATCAGAAGATGAAGTGGTGCCAGAGAACTTTAGCCGTCCAGAAGTACTACAAATTTTGCGTGATTATTATGCTGGCATCTCAAGAGAGGAACGTGCTGAAGTAAAATTGGTTGGTGCCTCTGCGGTGTAAACTAAGATTATCAGCATACGAACCAGTATTAAAAAAAAGGTGTCAGACTTATCATCTGACACCTTTTTTTTAATACTGATTTTCAACGCCTGTTACTTAAGCTAGCGTTTGTTATCTATTAAATCTCTAAATCTGTTGTCAGTTTTTGATAGTCACCAACCAATGTGCCACCGCCAGAGCAGAAGTAGTTAAGCGCGTATTTATCTTGACTATCAATAGTCAGTTTATCATCCTTAAATTGAAAAAATGCCGTACTGTCATTGACTTTGCTTTGGAAAATAATGCCGTGCGCGTCGTCTTGACCCATTAATGTCGCCTTGCCATCAAACTGGCAACTGGGCTTTTTAATATCGCTACGGGCGCGAACCTTTATGTTGATTTGCTGATCACTCTCTGCCCGTACCATGACGCCAACCCAATCATAGCCTTGCGCGCGCTTTTCATAACCTTCATCAGCATAATCTCCAACGACTGCTTGCACAGCTGGCATGACATCGGCTATCGGTTGTTTTATGGCTTGGTGATTCACGCTAGGTGCCACATTATTACAGCCACTTAAGGCAAAAAGAGCCGCCGATGTGGTGAAAAATACCGAAAAAAAGTATGAGTGACGAGCGGCACTAGGTGGAGACATGATCATTTAAGTACCTTTGATAAAGGAGTTATTAAGAGGAATGGTCGTTATCTAAACGCAACGCCTAACAGCATGGCTGTAAGGATATTAGTTGACCACTACAAGAGATAGTATCGTTTACATAAAGGCTCGTCTATATAGTAAGCAATACCATTACTTACTCAAAAGTGTCTGCTCATCACTATAGCGCAAAATACTTAGAAAAAATAAGCCTTGTAAAATAATTAATAAAATGACTTATGCCAAGTTAATCACTCGATAAGCGCATTTGTCATTAAGCATTTAACTCACATGCTGTTAGCATATTTCTCATTATCCATAGAACCGCATCCAAAGAATTATGCGCATTAATAAGATTGTTAATGCTGTGGAAAACGCTTCTATCAACATTATCGAGAGCACCCATGCAACCAGATAACAAAAGTATTCAGCAAATATCTCAAAATCTTCGTTTTGCTAACCTCTATACATTTATTGAGGATAAAAAGACGCCGACACCGCTCGCCAATGTCAATGTTAAAGTTGGTAGCGTACTGGCGTTTGCCATGCTAATGACAGGTTGTAATCCTACCGAAGCCACTCAGCAAGACGGCTCAAACGCAACGAGCGATGCAAAAAATATCAGTTTATTAAATGTCTCTTATGATGTATCACGCGATTTTTATAAAGATTATAACGCTTTATTTAGCGCAGATTATCAACAAAAGCATTCAGACAGTCAGGTAAATATCAACCAATCACATGGTGGCTCAAGCAAACAAGCATTGTCGGTTGCCAATGGTCTGCAAGCAGATGTAGTCACTTTAAACCAAGAAAGTGATATGAATCTGTTGGTTAAAAAAGGCTTGGTCACAGCTGACTGGCAGCAAGCGTTCCCAAACAATGCGGTGCCTTATACCAGTACCATGGTGCTATTGGTGCGCGATGGTAACCCCAAAAACATCAAAGACTGGTCGGACTTGGCGCGTAACGATATCGATGTCGTGATACCAAACCCGAAAACCAGTGGCACCGCGCGTTATGCGTTTTTGGGTGCTTATGGTTACGGATTACATCAATTTAAAGAAACGGTGCAAAGTCCTGCCAAAACGGATGATTTTATCAAAAAACTACTGGCAAACGTGGTCACTTATGACAATGGCGCACGCGCCGCAACAACCAGCTTTACTCAGCGCGGGCTGGGCGATGTGCTCATCACGACCGAAAATGAAGCGCATTTAGCCGCCAAGCAGTTTGCCAAAGGACAGGTCAATATCGTTTATCCCAGTTATTCTATTGTGATTGCCAACCCAGTGGCGGTCGTAACAACCGTCACTGACAAGGGCGGCAAGACTGCAGCGGCGAATGCTTACCTAAAAGGCTTATGGGACACCCCAGCACAAGAGCTCATGGCAGAGATGTATATGCGCCCAAGTAACCCACAAGTGCTGGCAGCTCACAAAGCAACCTTGCCTGATATTGAGACTTTTGAGCCGGTAGCAGTATTTGGTTCTTGGGAGCAGATTATGAACACTTTCTTTGTCGATGGCGGGCGTTTCGATCAGCTGGTAAGAGTGAAGTAGGGAGCCTTTATCAAGAGATTGTCAATGGCCTGATACATACTCAAAGTGCTCAATTTGTATGAGCCAGAGCGGGTGGTTAGTAGGGTGTCAGCGTTATGTATTAACGATACTATTTAAGTGATTGATAACCTTGTATTTATAGCTTTGTTATTCCATTTTGGCAATAACATACGCATATTCATCATTAAACATAATAAGATGGCACTGTTAGCATACTTGCATTACTTAACAGATACCTTTGAGGGATTTATGATATACGCTTTGCACTATCAACAAAAAAGTAAAAAACGTAACGTCTTGAGCATTGCAGGCGTTGCATTAACCTTGGGGCTGGCTGGCTGTAGCAATAGCGAGACAGAGACGACTGCTAATGCAGATGGCACCGCTGCCACAGAAGGTCAAAATATTGAGCTGCTGAACGTCTCTTATGATGTGGCACGTGACTTTTATAAAGACTACAACCCATTATTCGTTGAGCATTATAAAGCGGAAAATCCAAACAGCAATATCCTAATCAAGCAGTCACATGGTGGCTCAAGCAAACAAGCGCTGTCGGTTGCCAATGGTTTGCAAGCAGATGTCGCTACCATGAACCAAGGTTCTGATATTGAGCTGCTTGAGAAAAAGGGTTTGGTTGAGTCAGATTGGGAAAGTAAATTCCCAGACAATGCCGTGCCTTTCACCAGTACCATCGTATTCTTAGTCCGTAAAGACAATCCAAAAGGTATCAATGACTGGGAAGATTTGACCAAAGAAGGCATTGAGATCGTCATGGCCAATCCAAAAGTGACCGGTAATGGTCGTTATGCGTTCCTGGGCGCTTATGGTTATGGCTTGCACGCTTTCGATAAAAACGAGACCAATGCCAAAAACTACGTGAAAGACATGCTCAAAAACGTCAAAGTTTATGAGAATGGTGGACGTGCCGCGACAACTACTTTCGTTCAGCGTGGTATCGGTGATGTCCTAGTAACTTTTGAAAATGAAGCCAACTTGGCAGCAACTGATTTCGGTGCGGGTAAAGTAGACATCGTTTATCCTAAATACTCTATTAAATCAGAAAGCCCTGTTGCGATTGTCAAGTCAGTGACAGATAAAAAAGGCACAACGGATGCCGCAAAAGCTTATCTTGACTACTTATGGAGCGAGCCTGCTCAGCAGCTAGCAGCCAACCTATACTTGCGTCCTAGCGTCAAAAGCGTCCTTGATAAAAATGGTGATAAATTACCACCAATCGAAACATTCCGTCCAAATGATGCCTTTGGCACGTGGGATGAGATTATGGGTACTTACTTCAGTGATGGCGGCGTATTCGACCAGCTCGCCATTAACGCACCGCAGTAATCACTTGCTAAGTGCATAAGAGAAGCTACTGCGCTAGCAAATGCAGCCAGTTACACCGTTAGTCATGCAGAATCTTATAAAGGACATGGTCATATACGCTATGTCTTTTATACCGTAAGCACACTAATAACTACCTGATAGCATGGTTTTATGCACGACATCATCGTTAAATGCTTTCTGTTAAGTGCTCTTTTTAAGTATCAATAGTGAAAACCCACGTTAAGCAATAACAATAAATAGTAATCATCGCTAAGTACGATTGGTTAGGCAATAGGACATCATTATGAGTGCAAAAACATCTCCTGCCAGCAAAGCCCCTGCAAAAAAAGGGTGGTTAACACGTTTGCGCCAACGCAATGTGCTGCCAGGGTTCGGCCTGAGCATGGGTATCACGGTCTTTAGCTTGTCGCTACTGGTGGTATTACCGTTTGCCATGATGGCCTACACCACGACTCAGATGGGTTGGACTGGATTCTGGGAGACGATTAGTCAGCCGCAAGTCACTGCTGCTATCAAGCTAAGCTTATGGATGTCGTTTTTGGCGATGCTGACCAACATGGTGTTTGGCACATTGGTTGCTTGGGTACTCGTACGCTACGAGTTCTGGGGTAAGTCGTTGATTAATGCGCTAGTTGATTTACCATTTGCATTACCAACGGCGGTCACGGGCATTTCGCTTGCGACCCTTTATGCCCCTAATGGTTTGATTGGTCAGTGGTTTGATAAATTTGGCATTCAGGTCGCTTTTACACCTATAGGTATTTGGCTCGCCTTGGTTGTGGTCAGTTTCCCCTTTATTGTCCGTGCGGTACAGCCTGTACTCGCTGAGCTATCGGTTGAATTTGAAGAGGCAGCCGCGGTATTGGGCGCCAATCGTTTTACGACGTTTCGCAAAGTAATCTTGCCAGAGCTTTTGCCCGCTTTACTCATGGGTGCTGGCATGATGTTTGCTCGTGCCACTGGCGAGTATGGCTCGGTGATTTTTATCGCTGGTAATATCCCCATGCAATCAGAGATTTTACCGCTCATTATCATTAGTAAACTAGAGCAGTTTGATGTTCAAGGGGCTTCTGCAGTTGCATTATTTATGCTACTGATCTCATTTGTGATCTTATTGACCATTAACATCATGCAGTGGAAACTGTCGCGCCGTGTAGGAGCTCGCTAATGCAAATATCTAATAGCTATGACTACCAGAGCAACGCAGCGACTAAAGATACGCCATGGATACGCCTTACCTTTATCGTCATCGCAGTGCTATTTATGGTCATCATGTTGGTCATTCCTTTACTGGCTGTGTTCTATGAAGCCTTTAAAGGTGGCTGGCAGTTGTATATTGCCTCGTTGGTTGATCCAGAAGCCCTGCAAGCCATTAAGCTGACGTTAATTACCGCGGCTATCGTCTTGCCCATTAATATGGTGATGGGTATTGCAATCGCATGGTTAGTGACGCGCTATCAGTTTAAAGGTAAGCAGCTGGTCACCACTTTGCTTGATCTGCCATTTTCAGTATCACCCGTCGTTGCAGGTTTGATGTTTGTTTTACTATTCGGACTCAATTCCACCATTGGCGGCTGGCTTGAGAGCATGGGGTTTCAAGTTATTTATGCGGTTCCAGGGATCGTGCTCGCTACTTTATTTGTCACCTTTCCCTTTGTAGCACGTGAGCTGATACCGCTGATGCAGACGCAAGGCGACTCTGAAGAGCAAGCAGCATTGACCTTGGGCGCAACTGGTTGGCAGACGTTTTGGCATGTGACACTACCGAATATCAAATGGGCACTACTCTATGGTTTGATTTTGACCAATGCGCGGGCAATGGGTGAGTTTGGGGCGGTGAGTGTGGTATCTGGTCATATTCGCGGTGAGACCAACACCATGCCACTACTGGTTGAGATTGCTTACAATGATTATAACTTTACTGCCGCTTTTGCCTTATCGAGCCTACTAGCTGCATTGGCATTGGTGACGTTGCTTATTCAACAAGTCATGACTAAGCTACAAGAGCGCAAATTTGCCAAGTCCGAACGGCTGGCAAGTGTGCCTGAATTACTGGTAAGCGCCAACGCTACTAAGGCTGCCAATACTACTGATGCAACGACCGCTGAAATTTCAGATAAATGATAAGCAAAATTATCTACACTTGGTCTGCACAAGGGCTGGCATTAGATTTAATTTAATAATGTAAATGCGGTAACCAAAAAATCTGCCACGATACCAAAGATATAATAAGAGAACCCATTATGAGCATCGAGATTCGCAACGTTAATAAAAAATTCGGTCAGTTTACCGCCTTAGATAATATCAATATCACCGTGCCGACTGGCAAGCTGACCACTTTGCTAGGACCATCAGGCTGTGGCAAAACGACGTTGCTACGCATTATCGCCGGCTTAGAATATGCTGACTCAGGGCAGATATTGTTTGATGAGATGGATGTGACCAATACGCCAGTGCAAAAGCGCCATATTGGCTTTATGTTTCAGCATTACGCATTGTTTCGTCATAAAAATATCGCCGATAATGTCGCCTTTGGACTGACCTTGTTACCAAAGAATGAGCGGCCAAGTAAGGCAGATATCAATAAGCGCGTTGCCGAGCTATTAGACTTGGTGCAGCTGCCACAAGTGGCCAATGCTTATCCGCATCAATTATCAGGCGGTCAGCGTCAGCGGATTGCGCTGGCACGCGCCTTAGCAGTGAAGCCAAAATTATTGTTGCTCGATGAGCCTTTTGGTGCACTCGATGCCAAGGTACGTAAAGAGCTGCGCACGTGGTTAAAGAACATCCACCATGAGCTTGGTATTACCAGTATCATGGTCACTCACGATCAAGAAGAAGCCCGCGCCGTCTCAGATGAGATCGTGGTCATGAATCAAGGGCGGGTAGAGCAGGTAGGCACATCGGAGGAGCTGATACACCAACCAGCCAATGCGTTTATTAGTGATTTTTTAGACTTAGCATAGTAAAATTTGGTGCAGTTCTTCTATTATCACCCATAAAAAAAGACCTACAATAAATAGGTCTTTTTTTATGGGTTAAAGCAGGTCTCAATTTCATTTGGTATCTAGCGTTATTGAGATCAAATGTTGATAGCAATAATGCTAGATAGTCATCATATCTCAGCAGGCTTGGACATATCGATATCTTTGCTAGATATTTGTTTATAAGTAATATCCAAAATCTCTTGGCACCATTCTGGCAAGTCGTCAGCGACTTCATACCACATCCACGTACCGTCGCGAACACAGCTTAAAATGCCGAGTTTCTTTAAATGGTTCAAATGACGCGATATTGTTGGCTGTGGTTGATCTAGTATTTCTACCAACTCACCAACACAGCGCGATTCTTTGTTAAATAGAATTTGAAATATTTTTAAGCGCGTCGGGTCAGATAAGACTTTAAATAACTCGATAGGTCGTATCGTAAAATTATTATCAGACATAGAACAATTCCAATTGGGCTTTGTTAATAGGGGTTCAATATAACAGCAGTTATCTACAAAATCGATTAAAAAATGGGCTAAATTACAGTTCGTCGTTAATTTACTACCTTTCATCATATTCGGTTACACGCAAGCTTATATTCACTTACATCAATTAACTGCGTGCAATATAATTCTACTTTTATACCAATAATATATCAAATGCTATTGCAAATGATAATAGTTATCGTTATTATACATCAAGCCATAAAAATGACCGTGAATATCAAGACAAACACTCTATTCACCATGTTTATCATCAATGCACTAAATTTATGAGCAATAAAAGCAGTTACCGAATAGCGGTATTCAGAGGAGCCAGACCATGTACGTATGCATCTGTAATGACGTAAAAGAAAAGCAAATCAAAGCAGCCATTGCTTCAGGTATCGATACCCTTGACGGTCTAAAAGATACCCTCGATGTTGCGACTTGCTGTGGCTGCTGCGAACCGATGGTTAACGATTACCTAGATGAGCATCATGCTAGACTCGATGTCTTGGCTTACGCTGTTTAAGCGTTATCAAACCAGAGATTTACTACCCAGCTGTTCATTACCTCATTACACCAATATCACTAGTACGCCTCGATACCACAATACATTCAATATTCCGCACTTATCCTTTAGTCATTATACATAAAGGGTAAGTTGCGAGCGTCCGTATAACTTTACTCATACACCTACTTCAATGATATTGAGCATCATTAGCAGCCATTGTTGCGATAAATCAGTGATTACTAAAGCTAGCTAATTATGATTCTCAATTAGCATCTTATTCTTAGTTCATAACATTACAAGCTGTATAGCGCCTATATGCTACTATATCTGTCTCACGTTGTAAGACGTTTTGTTGATTTTGATCTTTACTGATCAGTTTACCAATAGTACTATCCTTATATGGGTAATTATGAATGTAAGGTGATCTGTAAAATATAAATAGGGGAGTATAGGTTATGATAGGTAGCCCAAAAGTCATTGATTATTTGAATTTTTTGTTAGGCGGTGAGCTTGCTGCCCGTGACCAGTATTTTATTCACTCAGAAATGTATGCTGAGTGGCATTATGGCAAATTGTACGATCGTATCCATCATGAGATGGCAGATGAGACGCTACATGCCCAATCTATTATTCGCCGTATCCTAATGCTGAGCGGCACGCCGAAAATGACGGTAAATGCCATCAATATCGGCGCGACAGTTCCTGAAATGCTGCAACTTGACCTTGAGCTAGAGTATCAAGTACAACAGCACTTAAAAGATGGTATTGCTCTCTGTGAAGCAGAGCGCGATTATGTCACGCGTGAGATGTTGGTAGAACAGTTAAAAGACACTGAAGAAGATCATGCGCATTGGCTTGAGCAACAATTGCGCTTAATTGATATGATCAGTCTGCCCAATTATCTGCAAAGCCAAATGGCTGAAGTCACTCCCAATCTTGTTTAATGTCACGAAGATATGAACAATAACCATAGTATTTAGCATAAATAACGACATGAAAGGGAGAGAAATAATGAAAGGGGATAAAGAGGTTATTCGCGCTTTAAATAAAGTGCTCGGACAGTCACTGATTGCCATCAACCAGTACTTTTTACATGCGCGCATTGCGCGCCATTGGGGATTAGAAGCCCTTAATGAAAGTTTCTACAAACAATCCATCGCTGAGATGAAATGGTCTGATGAGCTGATTGCCCGGATTTTATTGCTAGGCGGTTTACCAAATTTGCAAGATTATGGCAAGATGTTCATCGGTGAAGATGTGCCAGAGATTATCGAATGCAACTTGCGCTTAGAAAAACAAAAGTTCGAGATCATTACCGATGCCATTACTCTATGTGAAACAAAGTCTGACTATGTGTCGCGCCAGCTATTGGTGACGCTAAAAGATGGTAATGAAGAGTATCAAGACTGGTTAGAGACGCAAGAAGACTTGATCGAAAGCATTGGGGTTGAGCGCTATATCCAATCACAAATGGATGATGACGCGCCTTAATGGTTCATTGTTGATACAATGAATCGTACTATGCTCTAAAAATGCCAGCGTGTCGTGTGGTTTATAATCACTCATATGCTGGCATTTTTGTGTCTCATATTTGACAACGCGTGCTATCTGCACTGCTGACAAAATCAACGCTTAATCAATATTTTTCAAACTCTTTATTCAAAATCCAAATATCAGCGGCTCAGTATAAGCCGCGCCCATCTTCGGGCTTAAGTCGTAAGAAGTACAGCCCCGAGAGAATGGTTAAGATCCCAAGTATCCAATAGGTGGTTTGAAACGCTGTCAGCGTATCCATTTGTAGGCGTTCACGTAACAGCGTCAGTACCGCTGCCCCAAAAGCAATACCGAAACTAATCGCTAACTGCTGATTGACCGCCATTAAGCTATTGCCGCTACTGGTTTGAATACCTTGCAAATCACCAATAGTAATCGTATTCATCGCGCTGAATTGCATAGAATTACAAGCGCCCATTATGGTCAAAATAGGGATAAACCATAACCACTGTGAGGCATCGGTAAACTGTGCCAACACAATGATGAGCGTGCCCATCAAAAACGTGTTGAAGACCAGTACTTTGCGATAAGTATAACGCTGAATAATTTTACTGACCCAGGGTTTAATCCCGATAGCACCAACTGCGATGGGCGCGAGTAGCCAACCTGCCTGCGACGGTGAGTATTCAAACACCACTTGCAGCAACAGCGGCAGCAAAAACGGTACGGCGCTGATGCCTAATCTGGTAAATAAGTTACCAGTGATGCCAATACGAAAGGTGCGAATGTCAAACAAACTCAAGGGGAACAACGGTGCTTGACGACGCTTGGCGTGCCAGATATAAGCGCCTATCAATAAACTGGCCACCAAACTCAGCAGCAACCCATAAAATCCTCGACCAGTCTGTGAGCCGAACTCTACAGCAAGCGTAAACCCACAAGCCGCTGCCGCAAACAATAAAAATCCTGCCCAATCAAGCCGCTTGGTATCCTCAAATAGTGCGGGAACCAGTTTTTTGCCCATGATAAAACCAAAAATACCCATCGGTATATTGATCAAAAATATCCAATGCCAACTGGTATATTGTACGATATAGCCACCTAAGACCGGTCCTACTAGCGGTGCTACCAAAGCAGGAATTACCGCAAAGTTCATGACAGTCAGCAGCTTATTGCGTGGGTAGGATTTGACCAAAATTAAGCGAGCCACAGGCGTCATCATTGCCCCGCCAATACCTTGTATAACCCGTGAACCAATCAAAAAATCCAACGTTGGTGACGCAGCACATAGCAGTGAGCCAATACAAAAGATAATAATTGCTGACAAAAATACTCGGCGCGTGCCGTATTTATCCGCCAAAAAACCACTGATAGGAATAAATATGGCCAAAGTTAGCGCATAACTGATCACCGCCCACTGCATTTTTAATGGAGACTCACCCAGCGCCTGTGCCATCTGCGGTAATGAGGTATTTAATATGGTGGCATCCAAAATTTGCATAAATAGCGCCACCGCTAGCACATAGGGCAAGTATTTATCTTGTGTCGGGGTTAGCGTTACCATGTAAATCTCATTAGATATCCCATCATAAAATGAACAAAATAGTCTATTGACGACTAATTCGCTATACCAACCGAGTAGTATAAGAAAGACTCAATCATAATAAAAGGGAATCAAAGTAACGGCTGGCGGTTGAGGTTATAGAATTCTGTGTTTAGAGGTAATAATATTAATACTGCTTACAAGAGAGGACTTTAATATCAGGGTTGGTTATCGTTATAGTAAACCCTCGCTAACGACTTAAATCAATAGATAAGCAGTATAGTTAATTTCAATCCATTTCAATCATATGATATTGAATTGGATTGACTACCGACGATATAAGTAGAAGCATCAACAATACGATAAAGATAAACTGAGGATATATTATGAGTCAGGAAAATAACAAAGCTTGCAATCATACCAATGGGCAAAACGATAAATATGTCCCGCCAAAGGTTTGGACGCAGGACAAAGAAAACGGTGGAAAATTTGCCAGTATCAATCGCCCAACAGCGGGTGCGCGCTATGAGAAAGCGCTGCCAGTAGGCGATGCGCCATTACAGCTGTACTCGTTGAATACGCCAAATGGCGTCAAGGTTAATATACTGTTAGAAGAGCTTGCCGAGATTGGTGTTAAAGGTGCTGAATATGATGCCTATAAAATTGATATCTCTCAAGGAGAGCAGTTTGGTTCTGGCTTTGTAGCCATAAACCCTAACTCAAAAATTCCAGCCTTGGTTGATCATTCTGCTGATATAGCTGGCGAGCCGATAGCGCTCTTTGAGTCTGGCGCTATCTTGATGTATCTGGCAGAAAAATTTGACCAATTTATGCCTTTATCACTTGGCAAAGCACGGGCAGAGTGTTTGTCTTGGGTCATGTGGCAGATGGGCAGTGCGCCGTTCTTAGGTGGCGGCTTCGGACATTTTTATGCTTATGCACCTGAACCGCTAGAGTACCCGATCAACCGCTATACCATGGAAACCAAACGCCAGCTCGATGTGCTGGATACCCATCTAAAAGACAGCACATATATGTGTGGCAATAACGAAGCCGATTATAATATTGCGGATATGATTATTTGGGCATGGTATGGACAATTGGTGCTTGGAAAGCTCTATGATGCCGCCGAGTTCCTACAAGTTGATGGCTACAAGCATGTGAAGCGCTGGGCACAGGCAATTGCTGAACGTCCAGCCGTTAAGCGTGCCGTAGACCTGTCATTAAAGCCTATTGACTAAACCTATCGATAACAGACGCATTAATAAAATCAAGGCTGATAGGCTATTTGCTTATCAGCCTTGATTTTATCCGACATCTTGCTATTCTATATTCATATATGGTTATATTAAAATAGAGATATACTTACCTGTTTACACAATGATACATTAGTACAACAGATAGAAACCTTAGTACGTTAAGATAGCTTGAGTACCTCAAGCAGATAACACCTTAATAAGCGGGTATTTATACTGCTTCTTTGATTGGTTTAATATTATTGGGATACCAGCAAGGCGAATAGAGCCACTTATTATAATAGACTGAGTAAGTCAGACAACATATCTGATTGAAATAAGATTGACTATATTGATGGATAATGATTATGAAGGATGATGACCGTAAACGGATCAACTTCTCACGACAGGCGATGGCTAGCGAATTAAAAGTTATTAATACTAAACTCAGCGCCATTCATAACGATCAACAGATAGATGCTAATCGATACTCAATATTGCAATATAAAGCCAACTTAACCACCCATCCTAAAAAAATAAAAAAGATACTCTTATTGATGATAAAAAATAAAATACGATTACCTATGTTTGCTGCTATCAGCGCAGCTTTATTTAGTACAGCGACGATGGCCAGCAATGGCGTTGAATTTACCAATCAAGACTGGCAGGTAGTCTGCGACAATACTCGTACATGCCGGCTGGCAGGCTATCAAGCAGAAAACAATAGCGAATTTCCTATATCGGTATTGCTCATACGCCGTGCAGGCGCAAATGCTGGTGTGGATGGCAAAGTAAAGTTGGGCGGTGCTAAAGAAAGCTCATCTAAAGCCTTGATGCAACTTGGCAATCGTCATCGTATATCGCTTTTCATCAATGGTAGAGACTATGGCGAAACCAAGCCGTTTTCAACTGCAGCAGGTAATGCTGATCTGACCCCAACACAAGTCACAGCGCTACTAGAGGCGCTGACTAAGTCAAGCAAAATTGAGCTAGTGCTACGTAACTCACGCTGGCAACTGTCTGATAAAGGGGCTAGCGCTGTCATGCTCAAAGCAGATGAAGCCCAAGGTCGAGTAGGGACGTCATCTGCCTTTATCAATACTGATGGTGCCGCCAAATCAAATAGCACTGTATTGCCAGCTAAACCTGCACCAAAACTGCGCTTTGTGGCGCCCAATCCGAAAGCCGTCGCTAGTGACAATAGAAAGTTTGTGATGAAATCGTCGCAGCTAGCGGCGCTGATGAAAAGTACGATGAAAGATGCGGATAGTGACTGTCCCAATCTATCAGATAAATCACCATGGCGTGTGAGCCGACTGAATGGCTCACAGCTCTTGGCACAACATGACTGCTGGACAGGTGCTTATAATACTGGTGCAGGCATCTGGGTCATCAATGACAGTAAACCTTATAAACCAACATTGGTAACCACCAACGCCACTGGCTATGATAAGGGTAAAATCACTTCCGTACAAAAAGGTCGCGGCATCGGTGATTGTTTAACCAAGACTGATTGGGTATGGACAGGCAAGGCATTTGAAAAAAGCCATGAAAGCACCACAGGGCTTTGCCGTATGATTGAAGCGGGCGGTGCTTGGCAATTGCCGACGTATGTCACCGAAGTTAAAATGGTGCGATAGCCGCCAATAATACTGCTGATTGTCTTATTACTCAGCATATTGAACGCGTACTTCTATAAGCAAATTTGCTTTATTTACCGAGAAATTTAATAAATAGCTACATATAATATTTTATTGTGCTATACTGCGTCGCCACGTTAGCTTAGGCTTTCGTGAATTATGAGATTGATAACATCGCCTGCGATTTTGGGTCTAGGATGACCATAAGTAATTGTTGCCGATGATTTTGTGTACTTGAATAACCTGTCATGAAAATAGCAGTTATTTTTGACTCATATCTTATCTACCGAACCATAAATATGGTTTAAATTGGTTGTTATTCGCGATTATTTGCTTTGGACAAAGCATTAATAATACGCTTATATCAAACAAGGATGAGACACTCGGCACTACCACCAAAATACGTCAGACAGCACGAACGCATTTATTGTAGAGGCTCTAAGCTTTATTGACTTGGCTTCTGATTATCGACACTTACATGTGGTCCGGTAATTCTTTAATAAAGGCAGCGTGGTGAACGGTTATCAGTGGTATGCATCAAGCTTGCTGAATTTACAGCAACTTATACTTACCAAGGATTCTCATGACTGATATTTTATCTGCAATCGCCGCTGAAAACGGCATCATCGAAAACACTGACACTCCAAATACTGATACTAATAATCAAGCGGCTACTACTGACGCGACTGATGAAGATCAAATTACCTTTGCTGAACTAGACATTGCCAAGCCGATTTTGACTGCGCTTGATCGCAGTGGTTATACCAATCCAACACCTATTCAAGCACAAGCCATTCCTTTTGCACTAGCCGGTCGCGACTTATTATTGTCTGCGCAAACCGGTAGTGGTAAAACGGCGGCATTCGTTATCCCTGTACTTGACCGTTTAAGCCGTGCCACTAGCTTTGATAAATTAACTAAAGCTCTTATCTTAACGCCAACGCGTGAACTTGCTCAGCAAGTACATGATAGCGTACGTACTTATTCTAAAGACATGCGTGGTCTATTCTGCGTACCTTTAGTGGGCGGCGCACCATACAATGGTCAGATCACTGCGTTGAAAAAAGGCGTTCAAGTTATCGTTGCCACCCCAGGTCGTCTACTTGACCATATCAATGCTGGTCGTGTTGACTTATCAAGCTTAGAAATTTTGGTACTTGATGAAGCTGACCGTATGCTAGACATGGGTTTTGCTGATGATATCAGTGACATCCTTCGTGCTGCACCAATTGATCGTCAAACGATTATGTGTTCTGCAACTTGGGATGGCCCAGTAGGTAAAATCGCTGCCAGCTTCACTAAGAACCCTGAGCGTGTATCAATCAAAGTAGAATCTGCACACATCGAAGAAAAAGTGTACTACTGTGATGATTTCGATCACAAAAACCGCTTACTTGACAAAATCGTTTGCCAGCAAGATATGGAACAGATCATTATCTTTGCTGCTACCAAACGTAGCACTGAAAAACTGGCCAAACAGCTACAAGAAGCGGGTCATAAAGCCAGCTTCCTACATGGTGATTTGCCACAAAGCAAGCGTAACCGTATCGTTCAAGACTTGCGTAATGGTAAAGTTAAAATCTTAGTAGCGACTGACGTTGCTGCTCGTGGTCTAGATATCCCAGCTATCTCGCACGTTATTAACTATGATCTTCCACGCCAAACTGAAGATTACGTCCATCGTATCGGTCGTTGTGGTCGTGCTGGTCGTACTGGTATCGCTATCAGCTTGTGTAGCATGGATGATCGTCCACAGCTAAACGCTATCAACCGTTATTTAGATCGCAAAATGGAAGTATGTATCATCGAAGGCATGGAGCCTAAGAAGACTTATGTACCTAGCGAAAATAAAGGTAATGGTCGTGGTCGCGGTCGTGGTCGTTCAAACGGCGGCGGTGGTAATGGTCAAGGCCGTGGTCGCTCGAGCGGTGGTTATCAAGGTAATCCTGCTAATGCTCGCGGTCGTTCAAGCGACAGCGCTTCAACTGGTCAACGCGCTAGCAATGACAGCGGTTATCAAGGTAAGCCACGTGACACGTCAGGCAAGTCAAATGAGCGTTCAGGTGGCAAGCCGTATCAAGGCAAGCGCACTGGTGCTCCTAGCCGCGGCGATAGCACTGGCGTTCCACGTGGTGAGCGTGCTGCAACAGGTCGTGGTCGTCCAAGTGGCAGCCAAGGTCGCCCAGCAGGTCGTTCTGACAGCCGTGGTCAAGGTCGTCCAAACGGCGGCAACCGTGGTAACAACTCGTAATACTGTTATATTTGGTGATTAAAATTATTAATTACTTGATCGCCTAAAGATAGCACTAAAAAAGCCAGATACTCGTTATCTGGCTTTTTTGTGTTTATTCGATCGCTGCTTGCGCGTTTTTTTCGCCTTGTCTATACTAACAAGCTTTTATTCATCGTGTGCTGCGGAGCTATTTGATGCCCGATATTTCTCATTTAACCATTGATAGCCTGCCATTGGCCTTTGGCATCATTATGGCCATTATCGGTTTGGTTTTTTATACCCAAGGATTACCCGGTAAATTCTGGCAGCGCTTTTATGCGGTATTGCCGGGTATCGTGCTGTGCTGCTTTATACCTGCGACGCTTAATAGTTTAGGTGTTTTTGCTGACGGTATTGGCTCACAGATTTATGGCTTTACCGCCACGTATCTGTTGCCAGCAAGTTTGCTGTTAATGACCTTGTCGATGGATGTACCGAAGATATTGGGGCTAGGCTGGAAAGCCATCGCCATGTTTTTTGCTGCTAGTATCGCGATTATTATTAGTGGACCAATTAGCTTAGGTGTCGCTAAATGGGTATCGCCTGAGATGTTTACCGATGACACGCTATGGCGTGGGTTTTCGGCGGTGGCGGGTAGTTGGATCGGCGGTGCGGCAAATCAAGCAGCGATGAAGGAGCTATTTGGCGTCAGTGATGATTTATTTGGGATGATGATTTTGGTCGATACCACCAATGCTTCATTATGGTTATTGGCTATCTTGGTATTGGCGAAGCATAGCGATAAGATAGATCGGCTATTGAGGGCAGACACCAGTAGTATTGATAAAGTGATTAAGGCGGTTGAGAATTATGAGCGTGACAATGCTCGTCCAGCCACTTTAAATGACTTGATGGTGATGTTTGGCTTATGCTTTGCTATGGTGGGTGTCGCACACTTTATTGGTGGTCAAATTGCAGGGTTTTTTGCGCCCTATAGCTGGGCAGTACAATATAGCTTTGCCAGCTCGTTCTTTTGGATGGTGGTGATTATCACGTTAATCGGTGTGATTTTTTCTTTCACTAAAGTACGCAGACTCGATCATGTTGGCGCTTCCAAAATAGGTACTGTCTTTATCTTCATCTTGATTGCTGCTATTGGTATGCAAATCAATCTTGCGGGTATCGTTTCGCAATGGCGACTGCTCCTTATTGGTTTATTATGGATGAGCATTCACGTTGTCATTATCTTTGCTGTGGCTAGGATAATTCGTGCGCCGTTTTTCTTTTTGGCAGTCGGCTCCAATGCCAATACTGGCGGTGCATCATCGGCCCCCATTGTCGCAACGGCGTTTCACCCATCACTCGCGCCAGTTGGGGTGTTTTTGGGCATTCTGGGCTATGCGGTAGGCACTTTCGGTGGCTATATTAGTACCCAATTGATGCGCTTGGTAGTAGGGTGAGCGCGAATATAATGCTCAGCATTGGTAACGCCAAACGCTTCTGTAATAACGCTAACTAGTCTGCGCTGTTAATTGCCAGCATATTCATATGAGTCGGACTGGTTAGTATTAGTTGATAAACAACTATGTTGATCCATCATATCTCTACAGAGATAAAAACTTTCAATTTACACCAATTTAATAACAAAAAGCCGACTTCACCGTCGGCTTTTTACTTGTAGTATCAATACATACGAAATTGAGCAAACACTCAAATTTGATATTAAATATTTTTAACCCAAAACTATAAGGATAAAACAATGCAAGCAAACTACAACCCAAAAATCATTGCTGGTGCAACATTTCCTACTATCGAAGTACCAGCTTATAATGGTGGCATGATGCTATTGGGCAAGCCCGAAAATGGTCATGACTGGAAAATGGTGGTTGTTTACCGAGGTCAACACTGTCCCATTTGCACCAAATACCTCAATCAGTTAGAAACATTAAAATCGGCATTTAATGAAACGGGTGTCGACGTCATCGCTGTTTCAGGTGACAGCAACGAGCAGGTAGCAAGTCATTTGGAAAAAATAAATGTGAGCTTTCCTATCGCCTATGATCTGACCGTTGAACAAATGAAAATGCTAGGTCTTTATATCTCTGACCCACGTTCAGAGAAAGAAACCGATCATCCATTTGCAGAGCCCGGCTTGTTTGTTATCAATACAGAAGGAAAGATTCAGATTGTAGATATCTCCAACGCTCCTTTTACTAGACCTGAGCTGGAAGCCTTGGCAAATGGTCTGGCCTTTATCAGAAATCCAGAAAACAACTATCCTATTCGTGGTACACACGATTATGCTTAAGACTGTATTATTGACGACGGCATTACTAAACTAATAAATAGTCAAAGACGTAAATTCATAGGGCAGTGCATCATAACCGATGCATTGTCTTTTTTATTGCAAACGCTCTTTATCGTTAACATTCTCTCCAAAAGACTTATTCATACACGTGTGCACTCACAGTCAAAAACTCTGCACTGTCAGTCAATTAATTTGCCAAAAACCCCGCTATAGTAAAAAAGCTTCGTCATTAGGATGGATGACAGCCATATAAAGAATGAGTGTAATTGTTAAGTATTAACGACCACATTGGGCGCTATATTTTACAGAGCCACTCATATCTTCTGATATAAATTTCTAGACAGGGAGTCTCACATGAGCAAAGCTCACACTTCAATTGATCCTATTACCTTGTCCGTCGTACGTGGTGCCTTAGAAACGGCGCAGCGCGAGATGACGACAACCTTAGAAAAAACCGCACGCTCTAGTGTCTTTAACTTAGCTCACGATTATAGTAATGCCTTATTTGATCATTTGCCTGAGATGATTTTGCAGGGTCAGGATATTCCTATTCATTTAGGCTCACTCATGCCAGCCATGAAAGCTGTTGCTGAATATTATGGTGATGATATTCATGAAGGAGAAGTTATTTATCACAACGATCCCGTGATGATGGGCAGTCATATCCTAGATTGCTGTATGTATAAGCCAGTGTTTTATAAAGGCGAGTTGGTATTTTGGACGGTGTGCAAAGGTCACGTCACTGATATCGGTGGTCCAGTACCGGCAGGATATAATCCAGACGCTAAAGAGATATACGCCGAAGGGTTTCGCATTCCGCCTATCAAAATATGGGAAAAAGGCGTTAGACGTCGTGATGTCATTAATTTAATTCATAGTAATATGCGCTCTCGTCGTAACCAAGAAGGCGACCTTAATGCTCAGTATGGTGCTTGTGCGGTTGGTGAGCGCAACATGATTGCGTTGCTAGACAAGTATGGCGTAGAGACCGTCCGTGCGGCGATCGAAGAGCTAAAGAATATGGCTGATACCCATATGCGCTCATTAATTTCATCTATTCCAGATGGCCAGTATCATGGCGAAGCAGTATTAGAAGATTCAGGTCACGGTTTAGGTGATTTGACCATTAGCGCTGATATTGAGATTAAAGACAGTGATGTGCATATCAAGATCACCAGTCCGCCGCAAGTCCCTTACTTCATTAACTCCTATGCAGGCAACTCGATGTCTGGTGTACTACTTGGACTGATGATGTTTGCCCAAGTAGACCCACCGTACAACGAAGGTTTATACCGCTGTGTCACGGTAGACTTGGGCGAGCATGGCACGCTATGTAATGCCAAAGAACCTGCCCCTCATGTGAATTGTACTACCACACCGATGGAAACCTTAACAGATGCTGTGCGTATGGCTTTTGAAGATGCAGCGCCAGATCGTGTGATTGCCTCTTGGGGTCATGCTTCTGGTATCAACATCTCAGGTATTGACCCAAAAACGGGTGAGCAATACGTCACTATGATTTTGGCCTCGATTATCTCTGGTGCTGGCGCGACTCAGCAGATGGACGGCTGGCATGCTTGCGGTCCATTATGTTGCTTCGGCGCGCTAAGCTCTGGTGATATTGAATTGTTAGAGTATCAGTATCCTATCTTAATTCATAAGTATGGCTTGGCAGAAGACAGTGGCGGCGCTGGTGAGTATCGAGGCGGTTGCGGCACCGTATGGGAAGTTGAGCCGTTAGATCATGAGATGACGGTAGTGGCGTTTGGGGAAGGTCGTGAGCATCCAACGATGGGGGCTGCAGGAGCGGAGCAAATATCACCTGAGCTGAAATTAGGGCGCTTAGAGATTATCCATAAAGATGGCGTCACTGATTTGCACAAGCAAAATATAATGACTGAAATTCAACCGGGTGACCGTGCGCGTAATACCAATCCTGGCGGTGGCGGCTATGGCAGCTCGTTTGCACGGTCGGTACCCGCAGTATTAAAAGATGTAGAAGAAAGAATCATATCAGTAGCAGCGGCTAAGACTGAGTATGGTGTGGTTATTGACCCACAAACGCTGGCGGTCAATGAAGCAGAGACAAATGCTTTACGTCGTAAGCTGACGGCATAAAACCCAAAACTAACTGATGATATTAAATAATTTGAGTTAAGGATAACTTATGAAAAATGATTTCCGTATTGGAGTCGATGCTGGCGGGACGTTTACTGACTTTGTACTGGCAGAAAGAAGTGGCCATGTACATCTGTTTAAAGCACCTTCTACTCCCGAAGATGGCACCTTAGCTATTGCTAATGGTTTACAGCAAATCGCCACGCAGTTTAACCGTCCTATTGAAGAGATTATCCAAGCATGCGACCTATGTATTAATGGTACGACTGTTGCGCTAAACGCTCTTATTCAGATGACTGGTGTGAAAGTCGGGCTATTATGTACTAAGGGCCATGAGGACAGTATCGAGATACGCTTAGGGCATAAAGAAGAAGGGCATCGCTATGATGCCAGCTATCCGCCAGCACCGCAAATTGCCACCCGTGATCGTCGCTTTCCTATCCGTGGTCGTATCTTAGCTGATGGTACTGAACACGAGCCGCTAAATGAGCAAGACGTACTCGATGCGATAAAAGCACTTAAGGAAAAAGACATTCAGGCTGTTGCTATCTCCTTTGTCTGGTCTATTCGTAATACTCAGCATGAGCAGCGCGCCAAAGAGCTGGTTGAAGAGCATATGCCAGGGGTGTTCGTCTGCTGTGGTAGTGACGTATATCCACAGATTAAAGAATATACGCGTACCTCAACGACGCTAGTGAATGCCTATTTGAGCCCAGTAATGGCATCTTATGTCCATAAGATTGACGATTACTTTAAGGCATTAGGCGCTGAGCAGCCCGTACGTTATTTTCAATCTAATGGCGGGCTTGCAGTTGGTAGTATCATGCGAGAGCGTGCGGTCAATGCCATTAACTCAGGACCAGCATCAGCACCGCAAGCAGGCCTGTATATTGCCAGTCCTTTTGGGATTAATGATATTATCACGGTCGATATGGGCGGTACTTCTTTTGACATCACCATGGCGAAGGCAGGCAGAACCAGCCTCAACCGCGATATTGATTTCTTACGTAATCGTATTGGCGTGCCTATGATTCATGTAGAGACATTAGGGGCGGGCGGTGGCTCTATTGGGCATGTTAATACCTTTGGTATGCTAGAGGTTGGCCCTCAGAGTGCTGGCGCGACTCCTGGACCGGCATGTTATGGTAAAGGTGGTGACTTGCCAACCGTCACAGACGCAAACTTAGTATTGGGCTATCTACAGCCGAATGCTGTGTTAGGCGGTAGTGTGACCTTAGACAAAGACAAAGCAGTACAAGCGGTGCAAACACACATCGCTGACCTCCTAAACATCGAGTTAGATCACGCTGCATTTGGTATCAGTGCTATCGTTAACCAAAACATGTCTAATGCCATTCGTCGTATTACTATCGAAAAAGGCTATGACCCTCGGGATTTTGCGCTAGTCTGCGCAGGCGGAGCAGCTGGCATGCATATTATTGCTCTGGCCGAGGAGATGGGCATTGGGACGGTTTTAATTCCTAAAATCGCATCTTGTCTCTGTGCCTTTGGTCAGATTATCTCTGATATCAAGTATAACTACTTAGCGACACAAATGATGATTCTCGCACCAGATGTAGAATTACAATCACTCAATGCTAAGCTACAAGAGCTTGAAGCGCAGGGTGTCCAAAAACTGCTAGAAGATGGCTTTACAGATGAAGATATCACCATCGAACGTACTATGGAGATGCGCTATGTTGGTCAGGTGCACGAATGTAACGTGCTGATACCGAATGGTAAGCTCGATGCTAAAAGTGTGAATACCATCTTAGAGTTATTCCATCATCGCCATCGTGAGCTTTATACTTATGATGAGCGTGATAGTCACGTCGAGCTGGTCAACATTGAGGTATCAGTAATTGGTAAAATAAGCAAACCAAAACTACCGAGCCTTGTGGCACAGCAAGGGGATATCAGTAATGCTAAAACGGGTAGCCGTAAGATGCTGTTTGATCAGTCCTATGACTGGATTGATACGCCTATCTATGACGGTGATAAATTCGGTGCTGGTGCTGTAGTCACAGGTCCTGCGCTCATTCAAGAGCCAACCACTACCGTGGTCATTAAAAATGGCTGGCAAGCAGAGCTGCATGAGACTGGCACTTATAAGCTGACGCGAGCAGCATAAAGCAAGTCTATAAAAGCAGGTTATAAAGCAAAATCAACTCAAGGCTTTAGGCATTAAAGAGCACTTAATGCCTGAAGCCTTTTTTATTTTATGATATAAAAGAGGATTATTGATCAATAACTGATAGGATATCAGTACAGTTGTATACCACATATTGAGTGTTCAAGGATGAATGCAAATCAAAAGCCAAACCGTTATCAAAATACCTCTCATCAAACCTTGCTAGCAGATAAGATAAAAGACGTCACTGCACATGATTTATCAATGAATAAAAATCTTCTAAGCCCCTCAGGGTTAGAGATGCCAGCAACGGATCGCATGCAAACCTTAGGTGCCTTTGACTGGAAACATACCATCAATGAGACTTACTTTGATCTTGATGTCAGTTTCAGGCAACCGAATAAGTTTTCTGGTTTTTTGCAACATGCTAAGCTTCTAGAGATAGGTGTTTCGCACTATCATGCTAATACTGTGCACTATAATCGCGGCAGACAGAGTTCCGGCTATATTGATGACAGTATTTTAATTACTTTTCCTATGACAGGCGACGTTCGTTTTGCCCAAAAAGGACGACAGCTGACCTCTAAACCCGGTCAATTCTTTATTGAACTGTCCAGCTTACCTTATGAGTTTTATCATCTGCATGAAGCATCATTGTATGTGATTAAGGTACCATTGGCATTACTCACTGCACAAATGGGCACTATAGAGCGACAGTTCGCACGCAGCTTAACTATTGATGAAGGTGCTGGCAGGTTACTAGGGCGTGTCCTCAATTCATCTTGCAATGAATAATGGTACACGCTAGGTAAAGCATAGACTTAAAGTTGCGAGCCAACTTCTCATAGCGAGTAGTGATGCTACGAAAATGCTTGAGCCTTGCAAACATATTTTCTACAAGATGACGCAGTTTGTATAAATAGCTATCAAACTCTGGATTAGGCTGTTTGGCATTTTTCCTTTTAGGGATGACAGACACCATATCGTGGGTACGGGCTTTGTCTCTGATGGCTTCTGAGTCATAGCCTTTATCAGCGATAAAGTAATCAGCTTGTCCAATCATGTCAATCAATTCACCTGCAACTTGACTGTCGTGGACTTCACCCCCAGTGATTTTAAAATCGAGCGGATATCCATCGGCATCACAGCATAGGTGTATCTTTGTAGTTGCTCCGCCACGGCTTTGTCCAATTGCTCGGTCTTCACCAAGCCGAGCTCCACTTGCATGTTGGTGACAGCGTATATAACTTCCGTCGATGAATACCCATTCCGTATCAACTTCTTTTCGTAGGCTAAAAAAAATTTCTCCCACAAACCAGTCTTTGACCAGCGATTAAAACGGTTATAAGCTGTCTTCCACGGGCATAATTCTTCAGGTATATCACGCCAAGGAGCACCTGTACGTAGTTTCCAAAGAATGGCTTCCATCACGTCACGATTCTTATCTTTTTGGTAGCAACCATGTTGTGCCATTGTCACTTGTAGCTGTTTCCAGAGATTATCGGTCAATGCTTGTCTGGCCATCTTTAATGAATACCTATCGATCGCTAAAATATAGACCTTATTTTAGCGCCTATATTTACTTTTTCCAATTAGGGACACGCCCTAGGATTTCAAATTGGTCAAATACTGGCGCTTATTCATAACAATCAGCTGGGTGATTTAGAGATAAAAATATTAGAGCAGCAGCTGCTTAACCTTATTGTATTGACATTGATCGCCCCGAAAGAGGTGATGATGAGTACCAGCTCGTCCATACAATCGGTGCACTTAAAGCGGATAGAACACTATGTAAGTCTAAACTTAGCAAGCTCTGACCTTAATCCTAAGACCGTCGCTGCTGCTTGTCATATCTCTGCCAGATACTTACACAAGCTGTTTTCCGATCTACCTTATACTTTTTCAGACTGGGTCAAGGAATTGCGCTTAAAGCAGGCCAATCACATTTTAAAAACCAAAAGCCACCTGACTATAGATGAAGTGGCGCATAGAGTCGGTTATGGCGACCAAGGTTATTTTTCACGCATTTATAAGCAACATTTCGGTTATTCGCCGCGAGATACACCAAGCACAGGCACAGGATAGTTATTATTATGTACTCTGTTATGCAGTCGCTGTATGATTTATACATTGAGCATTAGCGCGTATATTTATATTTAAGGAAAAACCAAGATGACTGTTGCTACGAATGATAAAACAGCAAAAGTAGAGATATATGAAAGCGCTGATGGAAAAGCGCAGGTAGACGTACGTTTTGGACAGGATACGGTCTGGCTGTCACAATCACAAATGACAGAGTTGTTTGGTCGTGACCAATCAGTGATTTCGCGTCATATTGCCAATGCCATAAACGATGAAGAGATCGCTGAGAAAAGCAATATGCAAAAAATGCATATTGCAAATTCTGACCGCCCTGTGACTTTTTATGACTTAGATGTAGTTATCTCAGTAGGGTATCGCATCAAATCTCCCCAAGGTGTGCAGTTTAGACGCTGGGCAACCCAGCGCTTACGTGAATACTTAGTTCAAGGCTATACGCTCAATCAAGAGCGTTTTGATAAAAACTCAAGCGAACTACAACAAGCATTAAATTTAATTAGGAAAACCGCGCAAAGTCCCGAGCTGAAAACCGATGAAGGACGCGGCTTGGTTGAGATTATCAGCCGTTATACACAGACATTTTTATGGTTACAGCGCTATGATGAAGGCTTGCTTGATAATCCTTCAGGGGAGGATGGCGGTATCTTACCCAGTCCGACTGAGGCGATGGCAGCGCTGACGGATTTAAAAGCGCAGCTGATAAATAGAGGTGAAGCGACTGAACTATTTGCCAAGCCTCGCGGTGATGGGTTGGACAGCGTACTGGGTAATTTACAGCAAACCATTTTTTGTTTGTAGATTTTCTGCATCGTAACCATCGACTACTGAATGATAGAGGTGACATGGTCATCAATAATACAGGGCTTGCGGCATTAACCTTACTGGTCGCTGAATCTGATCCCAACCAAAAAGAAACCTTGATTAAGCTGATTATGAATATGTTGTCGTTAGAGAGTTGATAAACAGGCTTATTGTCAGCATTATTTAACCTCTTAAAAACACATAACGCCAATAATAAAAAGCACATTCTAACGACAAAATTAAAGGAACTTCAATATGTTTAGCATGATAAAAGACTGGCGCGAGCAGCGCATATTGGACAACAGCGAGTTTACCCATGCTGACTGGATGCAAGCGGCAAAGCGTATTGTCATACTTGATCGGTTAAATGAGGACGAGCTAACACGCTTGTTTGAGCTGGCGACGTTATTTTTGGCGGATAAGTCAATCACGGGCGCACAAGGTTTTGAGATTAGCGATACGGTGCGGCAATCCATCGCCTTGCAAGCTTGCTTGCCTATCTTAAACCTTAGCCTTGAGTGGTATGCTGGCTGGTCAGCCATTATCATTTATCCTGGTTCCTACAAGAGCGAAACCACCACTGTCGATGAGCTGGGCATTGTCCATGAGGGCAGTCAGCACCGTAGCGGCGAAGCATGGCTGCGCGGCCCCGTTATTCTGTCGTGGAAGGATGCCAAACACTCAGGGGAGCGCGATGGTCATAACGTGGTCATTCATGAGTTTGTGCATAAGCTTGATATGTTAAATGATCGTGCCAACGGCTTTCCACCGCTACAAGCGGATATGAATCCTGCGCGCTGGACTGAAATTATGACACGAGATTTTGAGGATTTTCAAAGCCATCATAAATCAGGTCTTGATCGTTATGGCGCGACCAATCCAGCGGAGTTTTTTGCAGTGCTCAGTGAGGTATTTTTTGAGACGCCGCAAAATCTGGTCGATGCTTACCCTGATATTTACGACATAATGATGAAGTTTTTTCGCCAAACACCACTTTAATCAAAATCATTAATAGTCGCTATTAATGTTCGACAATGAATATATAGACATGAAAAAGCAATGAAAAAGGGCAGTGCATGGGTTTCATGACACTGCCCTTTTTTTGGATTATTTTTCCTTTAAGTCTATGTTTTTATAGATAAAAACTATTTAAGTTGTCCATTGCTCATTCACAATAGCGACCAAATAGCGTTTACCTTCATACTCTTCAAACACTAAACGCATGATGCGCCAATCCATACCAGCGTATTCCTCCGAGCCTTCATGATAAAACTCGACAACCTCTGAATTGGGATAAATTTTCTTCAGGTTATTAATCATATTCCCACTGTGTTGGAACTCATTAATACTGATACTGGCATTGTTAAATTTGCTAGCATCAATCCACGTGTCTAAATATGTAGGTAGTGGCGTGACGAGTAGATCGCCCGTACCGTCTTTTTCACCCCAAGTAAAACGAATTTTAGACTGTTGTAAATATTGGGCGAATTGTGCACGGCTAAAGACTTTATCTGTCTCAGGACGCACATAGGCATACATCGAAAAACGGACGCCACGGGTTGGATGAATATCATTGGTGATGCGAGAAAAATCTTTATTCGCAAGCGCGCGCTGAATACGTAAGGCTTGCTGCTTAAGGGTTTGCTGACTGATATCGGAGACAACAGGCGTTGATGAATGACCGTTAGATTGATTTGGAGTGGCTATATTGGATTCAGCAGAAGATTGACAGCCAGTTGCTGCTAGCGCCAAAGCCAATGCGCCGCCAACGGTTAATTTAGATGAACGGTCTTTGAAAGTAGATAATAGGGTCATAAAGCATCCTTATCGCAGTGGTTAGCGAAATATACGTTACTGTGAATATAATTGGGCAAATTTCACAAGATTACTGAGCAAAAAGTTATTATTTAAAAGTTACTAGGGTGTGTCCTTATTCTAAAAATGGTGATAAAAATGAGATAAATTGCTGTCAAACAAGGAAAGTAGCGCAAATAATATCAAGATATTCATAAGCTATTTAACGATGTTTGGCAAAATTCAGCCATTTTTAGTCCATTTAGTTAATAATCGATTGAATTGAGGACGCGCCCTAAGTAATAGATTGTTTTTAGTAGATAAACCGGAATGATACGATAATACAGCAGAGTCATAATATGGTTATGATGTAATGGTTTATAACACTTATATCATTGAAGCTCGTAGAGAACGCTATGCCAACACATTATTCACTGATGCTGCTAGTTATGGGACTAATAGCAACCAATTCTGCTATAGCTGATATAGTAGAGTCAACTCAGACTTATGCAGCCATAAAAATAGCGACCATTAGCAACATGTATCAGCAAGATATCAACAATCAAGGCATGGATAATCCGGGCGTATTGCAACAGTATGCCGACCCAGATCTACAAGCCGCGATGCAGATTGAACAGGATTATTTTGATAGAGAGCAAATATCTTGTCATGTTGATTATGATGTATTGTGGGATTCGCAAGATCCTGATTATGCACAAGACAAACAGTTTTCGATGACTGACCAAGGATTGGTGCAAGTAGGTTTGGCACATGGCAGCAATGTTTATTATGAGTTGTCATGTAATGGTACCGATGACAATGCCAATTGCCGAGTGGCAGATGTGGTTTTAGGTGAAGATGGCAAGTCTTTGCGCAAGCATTTACTAGAAACCTGTCGCTAGCCAAAAACCCTGAATAAGAGTCACATAAACAATCATGAGAGCTTATAAATAGCACTGTATAAGACTATGAGCCTAACTTCTAAACCCATTGGCTTGTTTTCGCATAATGTATATTATGTTAAATAAGCAATACCTGATAGCAAATTCATGGAATTATAATCAAACGGTAAATTATTAATCTGATTGATAATTGCTTGACCAGAATATGTACCACCTATCAAATAAATACTGTAATCACTCCTAACGTAACTACTAGCTGATATGCCTTGAAGGTTTAATCTACCATTCATTCAAAGTTAATCTGTTCGATGAACTTGTTCTGACTATGGTTAATATGCTTATTACCTTCACCATGCATAGCTAGCCCTTTGCATAGTCTCTCATTCCTAATCATCATCCAACAGCAAAATTCACTATCATTCAATTGTTAGCATCTTAATCATCTGGCTCTTTGGTACGAATGCTTTTGCAATACGTTAGGCATATAAAGATATCACTACCTATAGATTATTAGCTTAGCTCAAAAATCATAACTCTTTTTGATATCTGTTACTTCATATCAGTTCTAATAGCGCAGGTATGATATTACAATACTCTTACTTGACCTGTCTGCAAGTCTGGTTTAGATATACCTTATAGTGGCGAGTATCATTGCCAACTAAGCTGTAATACTTTTTGTTTTAAGTTATCAAAAACCCCCTCACTATTCGTAATATAATTCCATCTAAAGCACTGAGTTAACAACCGTCAAATTTGCACAGAACAGTACTACGCCCCTAATTTTTATATTCTGTGCACGTACAGGAGCATGGTTTTTGTCGAAAATATGCTCAATCAAATGCTAGGAAAAGCATTCATCTTATATTAACTCCAATTATTTGACCAAAATAACCAGTAATAATAACCTACAGCTCAATAAACGCATAGCCTACTCCTCCTTCAGTCGTTATACTACAATCATCCCCAACCTTCACTTGGGAATGAATATACTTTATAACCTTATATTTAAAGGGTTTTGTAAACTCACTAATGAATAACAGTGTCCATGTTAGTGTCCAATAGCTATCTACGTTTCCCAGAAGACGCTTTTCAGGACTCATAAAACGTGCGCAAAGATTGCTCTAAATCTAAGTATAGAGATAATAGATTAACACTCACAATTTACCTAGCTTATAAAGCTGACGGATGTACATCATGGCTGTCGATAATTTAAATGATATCAATAAACTTGAATGCCGAGATAAAGATTACTCGGTCAGTGTCTCAGGTATCGCGGGTTTAAGTATTCGTATTTATCCAAATGGTAAAAAGGAGTACTACTTACGGTACGCTCATCCGCATATCGATGGTAAGCGCCCTAGAATGATGTTAGGTAAGGTCGAAGATATCAGTCTATATGAAGCTAAGTATAAAGCAGAAACTATACTTAGTATGGTCGCACAAGGCTCTGACCCTAAAACTATCCATAAAAAAGAACAAGTCAATAAGTATGCTCATCTAAAGAACGCCACATTTTCTGAAATTACACAAGCGTGGCGAAACCACAAAACATCAAGTCGTCACCATAGTAAATCTAGAAAGCGCGCATTTAGTGAATCAACTCTTAAATTTTGGGATTTGTGTCTAGGATATATGTGTCGTGAGATTGGCGACTTAAGAATGAACGATATCACAAGCGAGATGATATTGAGTGTATGTGAGGCGATTCAAAATAATGAAAATCAAGCAACCTTCGTTGGTGCCAGCACTCGGCTTTATACTGAAAAGGTCTTCTCATTTGCTGTCGCAAGAGGATTATGCGATAGAAACGTAGCTATTGATACGCGTGGCGAGCTCGCACCTGCTAGCTCAGGTAACCACTTACCAGCCATCACCAAGCCTGATCAGTTTGCCACTCTCCTAAACGATATGTCCCATTTCAAAGGTGCAAGTAAAACCACATTAGAAGCGATGAATTTACTACCGTATGTCTTTGTGCGTAGTATCGATTTGCGGTCTATGCGCTGGCAAGATATAGATTGGGATAATAAGCTATGGGAGTTTTCTCCTACTAAAGGCGAAGGTCGTGATGACATGGTATCGCACTTAGTTGTGCCACTAGCCACTCAAGTAATTGAGCGCTTAAGAAAAATACAAGCAATCACAGGTCACAAAGAACACGTATTTGCATCGATACGCGCCTCGAGCAATCCTTATATTAGTAAAGCAACGCTAGTGCAAATATTTCATAGGCTTGGATATAAGGATGTTCAATGCGCTCATGGATTTCGAGCATCAGCGAAAACTCTACTAATGGAACAACCTGAGCTGCGTTATTCAGATATCGTGACTGAGCTGCAATTAGGACATCGAATAAAGGATACGCATGGCGGCGCTTATAACCGATTAGATGAAATAGATACTAGGGTACACATGATGCAAGATTGGGCAGACTATATAGATAAGCTCCGGGGTTCAACGTAATACTTACTTTACATTGATCGTATCACTCAATAATAATATGCCTATTAGCATTCACAGTGCACAATAAGCCCTTTGCATAGCATCTCATTCCCATTCATCACATAACAACCAAAACACACTAACATTCGCAAGCTGACGGCTTCTAAGCTCCGGTATCTTATTTGCAATAGCTCACTTCGTGTACTGACAAACTCTATAGCCTCGGTTTAATTATCCAGTTTTACCAAACAGTCAGAATTAATATCAGCAATCGTTTTGGCACCAGTCAAGGTCATTGCGACGCGTATTTCTTTATCTAGCAGTTCTAACAAATTGCTTACCCCTGCACCGCCATCCGCTGCTAAAGCATAAATAAAAGCGCGCCCTAGCATGCAAATGTCAGCGCCCAAAGCCAACATACGCACAATATCTAAGCCATTACGTATGCCAGAGTCGGCTAAAATTTTAATCTCTCCTTTAACCGCATCGGCAATAGGAGGCAGCGCCCGTGCACTGGATAAAACACCGTCCAGCTGTCGCCCACCATGATTGGATACGACTATGCCGTCTGCCCCAAAACGCACCGCATCTTTGGCATCTTCTGGGTCCAAAATACCTTTGATAACCATAGGCCCATCCCAGTACTCGCGAATCCAATCTAAATCTTTCCAAGAAATAGAGGGGTCAAAGTTATTACCTAGCCAGCCTATATAGTCTTCCAATCCTGTTGGCTTACCTAAATAAGCAGAGATATTGCCCAGATCGTGCGGACGGCCATTTAGCCCTACATCCCATGCCCATTGCGGATGCGTCATAGACTGGAAGTAACGGCGCATAGCAGCATTTTTACCGCTCATACCAGAGTGCATATCTCGGTAGCGTGCCCCTGGTACTGGCATATCTACCGTAAAAACCAAGGTCGAACAACCCGCCGCTTTGGCACGCTCCAAGGCATTTTTCATAAATCCTCGGTCCTTTAATACATAAAGCTGAAACCACATTGGACGGTTAATTTTAGGCGCCACTTCTTCAATCGGACAAACCGAAACTGTCGACATGGTAAACGGAATGCCTTTTTGATCGGCTGCCATAGCGGCCTGCACTTCTCCGCGGCGGGCATACATGCCTGTCAGACCCACGGGTGACAACGCTACAGGCATAGATAGAGTTTCATTGAATAACTGCGTTTCGAGACTAAGCTGTGACATATCATTCAGTACACGTTGTCTAAGGGCAATTTTCGATAAATCTTCAACATTATGTTTTAAGGTATATTCCTCATAAGCACCGCCATCTATATAATGAAATAGAAATGGTGGCAGTCGGCGCTTGGCAGCAGCCCTGTAGTCGTTTGGAGATGAAATAATCATACGCTTGCCCTTATTCTGTTAGATATCTATGTAATATTTTTGAATCTCTAATTATTTATTGATTAGTGCTAAACGATGGATGCAATTGGCTTATTTTTGAAGCGGCAAGCTCAACCCACACTCACTATTACACACAGCACGAGCAATTACGTTTGGTTTTCGACATTTTACCAATACCCGGATTAAAGCTATTGGTTGGGTCTAGACTTTTATAGAAATTCTGCAAATCAGGCTCTGCTTCGTATAGATGACCGACATTATGCTCAGCAGGATATTTGGCTCCGCGTGCGCTCAATAGCTCTAACATCATCTTTTTAACAAACTTGGCATCACTGCCCTTCTTCAAGATATAGTCTTGATGAAACACATAACAAAAGAAATGTCCGTAATACAGCTTCTTTTCTAAGTGTTTTTCAATGTCTTCAGGCAAGCTTTCAAGCCACTCTAGCTCGTTACGTGGTATGGCAATATCCAGCGCTAATATCTCGCCGACTTCTTTTTCATGTATGATTTCATAGCGTAATGCGGCACCAGCTGCGGCAAAACGATTTAAAAGTGCGCTTTCTGACTCTTCCTGACTACATTCAAAATAGTTACCCGTATCCGACGCATCAAAAAACGTCTTCAGAAAATCTTGAGCCTCTGCTATACCTTCATCACTCATTTTTATGATGAGGTGATGCTCGTATTGATTACGGTACTCCATCATGCGCTTGGGCAAATGCTTTGGAAATAGAGTAGCGATAAACTGCATGACTTTGTCAGTGAAATGCTTTGGCATCCATGACCACTTATGGAACTTTGCATCCATAGCGCCTTTGATAGAGAACAGTCTAGGTAAAGCATTTGTACCGAGATGCTTGATACTCAAGAACGTGTCTTTACCGTATTTAGCGGAGACATCAAATATATCACGATGCATATACTCGCCCACTTCAGGGATATTGTCGAAGCGGGATAGTATCTGTCTTCTGAGCTGTGCAAGCTCACTCACACTGTTGGTGCCTATGTAGAAAGTTTGCTCTTTTGCCGCTATTGGATAAGTGTCAAGACGTACTGCAAATACGGCAAGCTTGCCAGCACAGCCGCTTGCTTCATACAGTCTGCGCTTGTCCGCATTAAAGCGACTGGGCGTGCTTGCATCAACATCTTTTACTCGGGCGATGTACTCTCTGTCAGATGCGAGCTTACCAGTGTCAGGTAATTCTCTTCTATCAAAATGACCGTTTTGCAAATTCGTTAATATTTCTTCCGGCGTATCACCCAACTCGACGTCTAGATGATTGACTAGCACCAGTTGACCGTGTTCATTTATTTGGGCAAACACAGCAAGCTCGGTATAGGCAGGGCCTCTTTTGACCAAAGCCCCACCAGAGTTATTAGATATACCACCAATAACAGACGCTCCCAATGTCGAGGAACCGATGACAGAGTGAGGCGCTCTATTGACAGCATTAAGCTGACTTTGCAACTGATGCAATGTTGCCCCAGGCAAGCTAATCACTTGCTCGTTATTATTCACCGAATACAACTGGTTTATGGCAAGCGTATTAATCACCACAACAGGTCTATCGTAGTCATTACCGCTCGGTGTGGATCCTTCAGTCAGGCCTGTTTTTGCAGCTTGCATAATGATAATACAGTCGCCTTCAACGCACACTTCTAGGCTACGCCAAATGTCCAGCAATGTTTGCGGGAACAAGACCGCTAAGGCACTGCCGCCACCAGAGCGCCACCCCATTCTATAGTGCTCATTTTTCTCTGGATCAGCCTGTACATTACTCGCGCCTAGCAAGTTGGTTAGTTTATCTAACACCTGATCAGGACTAAGCATGCCTTGAGAAGCGCGATTTGACGAAGATATATGATGCTCCTTATCTTGTGATTGTGTGTCATTCATCATGCTAAGGGCCCTTGAAAACCAAAAATGTAAATGGCGGCCATGACGATGATGCCACAGAACAACACATAGTATATGGTGGGTAAAATAGTACGCCTAAGTGTGGCGCCCTCCATACCAAGTAAACCCACCGTTGCTGATGCAGCCACCACGTTATGTATGGCAACCATATTACCGGCTGCGGCACCAACCGCTTGCGCCGCGATGATTAGAGAAGGTGAAATATGTAAGCTCATGGCGGCTTCATATTGGAATTGACTGAACATCATATTAGATACGGTATTAGAGCCTGCGATAAATGCACCTAAAGCACCAATGGTTGCACTAATCAATGGAAAAACATTGCCAAAAGTACCTGAAAACAACTCTGCACTGGCGACTGGCATACTCGCCACATCTGATAAGTTTATGCCTGAATTGATAAAAATTCTAACCATTGGAATCGTAAAAATAAGTACAAATCCAGCCCCTAGTACAGTCTTGCCTGATTCTTTAAAGGCACTGTTTAGGGCGCTGACGGGCTTTCTAGTTTGAAAAGCGGCGGCAACCAAAGCACTAATTAGTAACAAGCCACCTGGTAAGTATAAAGGACTAAAACTGGCACTGATATCTGTCTCACCTAAAATCGAGGTTAGGTCTACTGCCACACTGTTAAGTAAAGACTGAAAGCCTGTAAATACTCTTGAAAACACCAGTAAAAGGGCAACCAGTAAATAAGGGAACCACGCCATAAGGGTGGACATCTTCTTATCACTCAAGGTCAGCGTAGTATCTTCTTTACTGACCACTAACTTACCAAGCCATTCACTCGGCCAGTTTTTTTGCGGTTCAAAATCCCATGTGGTTTTTGGTACCAAAAACCCTCTTTTAGCAGCATTAACAACGACAGGAATACTGACCAAGCCACCGACCAGTGACGGAAACTCTGGCCCTAAAAAAACACCGGTTATCATATAAGGGATTGTAAATGCCAAGCCTGCAAAAATTGCAAACGGCCAAATCGCAAAGCCTTCCCGCCAGCTTTTGTTTTTACCAAAGAAGCGAGTGAGCATCATCACCATAAAAAGTGGCATAAACGTACCAATGACACCGTGAATAATGGCGACTTGACTGGTAATCAGTTGTAAAAATTCGCCCCACTGTACTCCTTCTTGTGCCAGTTGAGCGCTAATGGCAGCTTTATCTAACCCATCATTTACCCCTATCACAATAGGCGTACCGACCGCACCAAATGATACAGGTGTACTTTGTATCATCATTCCCATCAGCACTGCACCCAGCGCCGGAAATCCTACTGCCACCAGCAAAGGCGCTGCAATAGCGGCAGCTGTACCAAAACCAGAGGCACCCTCAAGAAAGCAGCCAAAGCACCATGCAATAATAATGGCTTGCACACGCCTATCTGGCGATACATTAGTAAACCCAGCACGGATAACGGCGATTGCACCAGTATGTTTTAATGTATTCAACAAAAAAATAGCACCAAAGACTATCCACAATACCGAAACCGTAATCACCAAACCCTGAATAATAGATGATGACACTCGGTTAAGCGTCATATCCCATATAAAAATGGCAAGCGCTGCGGTAACCACTAAAATGATTGGCATTGTTTTTTTAGCTGACCATTGCAAACCTATCAGAAAAATACCACAGAGAACGATTGGCAGTAATGCCAAAAGCCCATATATTGTTTGATTCAAAATTACATCCTTTTGATTGTGTGATCTTCCCTGAACCAAGTCATCGAAGCCTTTATTTTGACGAACCCATGATGACTAAGTTGTATTAAATATTCACAAATAGGGACTGCTTATTTACTAAATCTGTCTTGCAGAAAAAGCCGAGCACGACTTGCGACAGTTTATGTCCCAATGTCAAAAACGCCCTGGAATAGTCTACGCCTTGTTAATTCATTGATATATTGCATCAATGGACAATGTTATTTTCCTTTTTTGATATAATCAGAAACACATTACTGCAATTGGAGAACAAGTGTGACCAAAGCTGACGACATGATTTTATTCGTTCAAGTTGTTGAAGAAGGGTCATTTTCTAGAGTCGCTGAAAAATTATCATTGACGAACTCAGTAGTGAGCAAGCGCATTGCGAGATTAGAAGAGAACTTAAATACACAACTGCTTTATAGAACCACTAGAAAGTTGAGCTTAACCGATGCAGGCAGGGCGCTTTATAACAAAGCTAAAATTGCTAAATCCGCCTTTCAAGAAGCTGAAAATGCTGTCACGGGTTACGGCGAAGATATGAAAGGCCATATACGTATAACCATGCCTGTGGTCTCTGCGAATTTCATATTTAGCGAATCTATTGCCGAATTCTGTAAACAACACCCTGAAGTATCAGTAGAGTTACAAATTACCAATCGATTGGTTGACTTGATAGAGGAAGGATTTGATTTGGCACTAAGGACCGCTGTGCTTGAAGATTCCTCACTCATTGCAAGGCGCCTTATAGATAGCCAATGGATTATATGCGCGACTCCAGCCTATTTAAAGCAATATGGTACGCCTCAAACTCCTGAACAGTTACAGAATCATGAGTGCTTGGTTTATAAGTTTGATAATACGGCTAACAGTACATGGCCGCTATATATAGACAGCAAAGAGCAATTAATATCTGTCAATGGTCGGTTTCATAGCAATCATCTGAGTGCAATTAAGCAAGCCGCGCTTAGCGATTTAGGTATCGCTTTTTTACCACAAGTGTTGATCTATGAGGAAATACAGAAAAATACACTCACGCAGATTTTACAATGTTTTACCAGCAAGAAGCTGGGGCTATATGCGGTTTATCCTAAGGCCAGACAACCGGATCAAAAGTTAAAACTGCTCGTTGCACATTTACGAGACTCATTACATCAAAAACAGGCTTACTACTACTAAGTAATAAGCCTGTTTTTGATGTATATAAAAAGACTAATGAAATACAAGAGCTAATAAGAGGTTGTTATGACTATGAGCCATAGAACTTACTTTTTTGTATATATAGCATATCATTAATTAGAACATTCAATAATTTAGCGGTCTTAAAATTAAAAAGATAGTGAAGAGTTTTTTATGAGCAATAAAAATGATTGATGAGCCAAATATAATTCTCATATTAGCTACATTGGCAAGTTCGGCAATCAAGTCATAACACATTGCTGTTCTGAATATTAACTTGCCCGCATATCTATTGTCGTATTATCTTCTTCATTTGCTAGCTCAGACTCAGTGTCAAACTTACGCTGAATCTCCTGATAAAAAGAATGGCCTGCGTTGGTTAATATATAAGCTTTTTTGCTAGGTACTTCAATCATAATATCTCGATGAACCAATAGTTTAATAACCACATCTTGCAACGTCCGCTCACCTTTTGTGATGAGTTTGGATTTCTCCAATATCTCTTTAACATGAGGCATATCTGCCATTTTCAAAAAATCATCTTCAGTCAAGCCACCACTTTTCGCATTGGTTAATTTACTGAGTTTAAATTTATGGTGATTAATATATTGACCAATAACAAGCAACATAGTCATCGCTTTCATTGCTAGTTCAGTTTTTGTGCCATCTAGCGTGCCTGTAGCAACGATGCAAATATACTCAGGATCATTTATTGGTGCAATAACCAGATGATAACCGCTCATTTTATACTGTTTAACGTATTCATCTTTATTGTCTATTATCTCAATAAATAATGGATTAACGGTGTCATCACCTGCATTATCAAGGAGATGTTTATTGAGCATCTTTCCATTCATTAAATGGCTATATATCTCTTTGCTTAATGTGTAATTTGCCATAATAGCGTGCTACCTGTCTATTTGAAGTAACGTTAGGATGTTTAAAGTTAAGCCTCTGCATAATCCCAAATGATATAATCAAGATAATAAACACCATCATCAATCCTATCACGATCGTTGCGGCGCTGAGACACACATGCGTCATCCAGTGCACTTAAAAAGTATTCGAGCGCATACAAAAAATCTATTATGCCCGCATTAGGCAATAACTCCTGTAGCTTCTGCCACACATAGCGTTGTACATTCTCAATCATATTATCCACTGCTATCTCATATAACGTTATACTCAATATTTGTTCGCAGCGTTCCTCTTCAATGTCAATCTCTAGTGGTAACGCACGTAAGGGATTATCCAGCTTTTGCTTCAACGGACGTCTGAGCATCATCTCATAATAATTATTAAAATGATCCAGTCCCCTACTTGGTGAATAGTTAAAACGTTTCTCGTACTTTTTTTTATGATCTTCTAAACCATCAAAGGTTGTGGCAAGCTTGAATACCTCGCTGTCCGCATTTAAGTATTTATTCTGATGGCGTCCATGCCTTAAAGGCACTAGCGATTCAACCAACACCCCAAAAGCGCGCTCCATACTCAAAAAGAACTCTCTTTCTTGTGCTAAATTCACCAAATAAGCGTTTAAACGACTGGCAATGGCTCTGATGTCTTTGTAATAACAGAAGATAGCGCCAACGCGAAACTGTAGTGTTCTCGCCTTGTCTACTTCCCCTATTTCTTCAAAATAATGCTCAAGATCTTTTAAGGTTTCTGATAGATTTTTAGTCCCTTTTAATTCAAGGCTTGGGTTAATAAACTCAAGGCAAGGCGTGATGTTACGATGATATACATGCTGCGCTCTATGAAATAACTCATCTAAACCCGTCTCTAATGAGCCCATTTCACGGCTTTTATACATATCTGCAATTTCATCGACACGGTAATCTAGGACTCGCATATTTTCAGAGATATCTACTTGAATGTCGCTAAGTTTTTCATAGAAAAAAGCATAAGTCTCTTTAAAGTTAATACCCTCAATGGGCAAAGTCGTCAACTCATTTGCCAGTCGAACAACGTCTTGTCGATGCGATTCAAAAGGTTGAGAATCTAATTGTTTTTTGCGAGAAATATCCAGCCATACTAAGATGTTATAAATGTCTTTTGATAGCGTTACCATATTGGTTAAACCATCAATATTAACGAATACATTCGCCTGCAATAATGCCTCGACACTTAAGATATCTTTTAAGGCATAGTCATCATCTTGATAAATAACTTGTTCGTAAAACTTCAGATATGCTGTCATAGGAAACTGTAACGCCGTCTCGTTGGCATTAATCACATCAACGAATCTAAAAAAATGAGATTTATGCTTTAATATACCTGCTAATATCGCTTCTCGATTAATGACCATGCACAACCCTCCCCTGACGGTTGATTTGGCTCGGCATAATATGGAAGATACAATCACGAGATTTGGGCTTGCCATTGAGCAAGCTTTTATCAACTCGAATGTAATTAGGGATATAGCGTAGGGTGTCTGCATGCAAGCCCGGATTGGCGCATATAATAGTAAATCCAGCATTGCTTACCTGTTCAACAATGGTCTTAATATTATCTTTGTCAATGGTGCCCACTTCATCCACAATAATAGGCATGCGTAAGCTACTGCCTTTTTGGAAAGCTTCACTAAATAGCAATGTAGCAATTAAGGCGGTAATAGTACTGGTCGTACCGCCTGATTGTGACTTTTGTTCGATTTCACCCGTCGCCTGCGTATACTCGTAGTCAATACTATCAATCAAATTACGCATTTTTAAACGTTGACTGTTTGAATGGCTAGTCTTTTCAACATAGTTGATAAGCGATTCATAAAAGCGCTCATCTAAAAGACTGGTTTGATTGGCATTGTGCTTAGCATAGGTACGTTCCAAATTGGCAAAATCAGGTGCTAAGTTAAGCTTAAGAGAGACTTGATGTAAGTTAGATATCTTATGCTCATTCAATTTTTTATTGAGGGAGCTAATCGTCGTACGTAGTAATCCAGCCGAATCTGTAATTTCTTTTAATAAGTTATCAATCACACTATTATGGGTTTTTATTTTGTCATGATAATTGCTTTTTTGAAATTCAAGCGTATCAAAGGAATTTTTATATTGCTGAATCACCTCTCCCAGACTATTGATACCTTCAATACGCTGGTGCGGATTAATACCCTCTACCAAAACCACTTCTGTAAAATCTGACACTTTGCTGACAAGCCTATTAACACGCTCACTTAGCCCGCCTATGCGATTGGCGATTGTAGATGCTGCATTTAAATTAATCTCAATATCATTACTTTCTAAATATGATGCTATCTCAGGATCGTCTTTCGCTAGATAAGGCAATCCCTGCGATTTTACACCTGCCAGCAGATTTGTAATGCTTTCGGCCTCTTTACCAAAGCTAATAATGTCATCGAACTGCTCTACGATTTGATTATACTTACTGTCTGTTGATGCTTTAGATTGCTCTTTAATGGCTCGCAGGTCTTGAGCCTCTGCCAGCGCCTTTTCTTTTTGGCTTATTTTCTGTGTTTTATCCTCTATCTGACTTTTGATCAAGGATAACCCTTCAAGTAGCGTAATATTGGCATCAAGCTCTACTATCTGCTCCTTAAGGGCTTGTTTTTTCCCCTCAGCAATCTTTTTACCTATGTCTGTATCAAACTGAGACAGTGCTCTGTTTAACTCTCCAATCTCTTGGCTCAATGTAGACGCTTCTCTCTTATCTTGTGTAATAGTTTTTTCAAACTGGGAGCGCTGTTTATCAGCATCATAAGGGTGATAAAATGTATTAGGTAAAGTGAACGATAAAAAGGACAAATGATTAGCATCATCAACCATAAACAGCGCCGTGAAATCACTAATTTGACGTAGAGCTTCCTCCGTCAATGGATTATTAGCGGTAATATTTAAAAAATCCTCATTAATGCTGCCTAATATATGCGCGCTATGGGAGGGTAACTGATTGGCAAGTAACAAGTCATGATTATCAAGTCCGTTTTGAGCGGCTTTTATTTTTGCCTTTAAGTCCTGTTTCTGCTTATTTTTTTGCTGAATTAAAATAACCGTATTTTCTTTAGCTTGCATGGCTTTAAAATTTTCGTCATACCTATGACGTTGGATAGTCATTTCAGCAATAATATCTTGTTGGCTTTTATGAGCAAATTGACCTAATATTTTCTCAGCTTTGATTTTCTGTTGCTGCAGCTGTGCTACTTCCTCTTTTAATGCTTTGTGCAGCGTGCCCAATCTAGTAATCTCATTTGCAACTTGCTTTACTTCTTCTATGGCATGATTGCGTTCTCTCTCAATGTCTTCCTTTCTAGCACCAATAGCGATTTTATCTTTAGCATACTGCTGTTGCTTTAATTTAAATTCTCGTAAAAATGCCGTGTACTCTAAGACCGCATGTTTTGCATCCAGATGTAGAGCATCAAACTGCTTTTGAATAAATTCATAGTCGTCTTTATTATCCGTTAAGCTTTTAATCTTTAAACTTTCTTCAAATAGCTGCGCGCGCTCTATCTTAAGGTCATGTACATTTTCGTTCAGCTTCTCTTTGTCTCGTCCCCGCTGCATCTCGATAATAGTCGCAATAGCATTGGGCAGTTTCTTTTTCTCATCCTTACCAGCATCAAACGCTAATTCATAAATTTTGACAAAAGAGCGAATAGACGCCTCTTTTTGGTCTTTAATCGGCACCACACAAAAATGGCTGGTTTTAGACCCTCTATTACCGTACATCACATTTTGTAATTCTTGCTTGGTGGTGAGGTGTAATCCACCCAGTTTTTTCTGTACCTCTATCAGGCTTTTAATACCTAACTCATCAGCAAAGTAATTGGTCTGCTCATTCCATATGAACGGCTTTATCTCTTCATAAGGCACAGGGAAGAACAAACGATGGTATTTATAATCTCCAACACGGTATAGCAGCATCGTAAATAAACCAGCGTGGTTCTTTACTTCTACGGCGATAAAAGATTCACTGATTGGAAAATAATGTTTGTAAGACTCTTCCTTGCTGTAGGGATCATTTGCTTTGTTCGTAAAGTTAAATTTGCTTTCACAGTTATTAAAATTAACTTCAGGATATAAAATAAGCTTAGTCGCGGCAAGACTAGAGGTTTTGCCGCGGTTATTTTTACCGAGCAGTACTAAAGGCTCATCGATGGGTATCTCTGAGTAAGCATGACTCGCAGAGTTAACCAAAACAATCTTATTAAGACAATAGTTGAGTCTAAAGTCATCATTCAAATAGTCATCAACACCCCTTTCTAAGTCATTTAAGTCATTGTCGATCAATGGACTATCTAACGATTTGTTATCGTTATGATCCATAGTAGGGGCATTTATATTGTGAGCCGTAAGCTCATTAACAGACAGGTGATGAGTATTAAAATCAGTAGCCATACAAATATGCCTCTTGTTCTAAGATAGTATTGTGTTTTTTGATAATGCGTATGCAGGGGAGCAGTGCTTGAGGCATATTCTCATCAAGGTTGTATACCTTTTGCATATATTCGGGCGAACATTTATCAATAACTTGCTTAAGGCGAGACTCGACATCATTTGGAATGACAAAGTGAATCTCCATGCTTGATGGCAAGTTATTAATCAGTGAGGTTGCCGTTTTAATGCCGCCCAAGTCAAGATCTAGACATAAATACAAGGTGTTATAAAGACTTAAAAATGGAAGGTGTAAGCTATTAGTAATCTCTGTCCCTGCACCAAAGATGACATCAATGTCTTTACGCATATCCTCAGTAATTTGGTAGTGTTCGCTCAAAAACTTAAATGTTTTATCGCTATGAATAAACAGCTCTCTGTTTTCTAATATTAACGCAGACTTATTGGTTTTATATTTAGGAATCCTACCGTCGTCTTTGAATATCAGAACGTCAGGATGGTTTTGGTATTTTTGGATAAGAAGTAGTGAGCCATTCACTTTAAATGCATGGCTATTATTTTGCATTGCTCCTGAGACTCTATCTTCGCCTTGACTCTCAGCATAATAGTGTAAAAAAGCCAACTTTTCAGGGTCGATATAACTTAGGATGTAAGTATGTGCACCCTTTTTAACCGATTGTAGGTCAGACTCAGCAAATCCATCAAAGGATGAAATAGACGCTATTAATTTCTGAAAAGCTCTAAGATTAATAGCTTCACCAGCGTCTATTTTTTCCAAATAGTTTTTTAAGGTTTTCGCAGCCATATATCAAATCTTTTTTAATAGTCATATTAAAAACCGGCAACCGCAGAGCATGCAAGTAGTACAACGAAGGGAGCATCATACCTAACAGTTTAGTAGTTCGCTGACTATATCATATCAGCACAGTCTCAGACATTAATAGAATAAAAGCGAGAAATACAATGACTTCACGAAGTAAATAAAAAGTTTATGAAGAATCGAGACAGACTAAAAAAGGAATTAAAAAGTGAAGCAGTATTTTGCTACTCCCTTACTCATAAACAGCGTACTAACTGAAAGGTCTTCTAAAGACCTAAAGACAAAGTTGATACCGAATAACGGCTAGGAGAATGTTAACTAACATAACTGATAGTTATTATGAATCAAGATATAGATAAATTATATTTTTAATCGTATTTTAGGTTTTGAAAAAAAATGTAAAAACCTTTCACGCTATTCAATAATTAGCGTAAAAGGTTTTCTGATATTATTTTTAATAATCCACAGTGTAGCTCAACCCGTAAGTTGTACCCGAGGCAGGCAAACGATTCAAATCGCCATAGGTAGTTTGATGATAGACCGTTAGATAATCTTTATTAAGTAAGTTATAAATTCCATAGTCTACTCGACCTACCGGCATTTTGACTTGTCCTAATACATCAAGTGTCATATAACCTGTGACTGGCAATGCGCTAGAATCAGGGTCTTTTTGTTGATCCTTAAAGGCTTTATCATCACCGCCAATTGCCAATGCTTGTAGACGTATATTACTGCCTTCATCGAAGTTGTATTGCGCAAATGCAGTGCCTTTAAGAGGTGTCAAGCGTACGGCATCAAGCTCCAACCAATCACCATCTTTATCATACTGGCCACGAGTATAGGCAACACTGCCACCCAATTGCCATTGATCATCAATATCATGGCTGAGCGAACCTTCTATTCCGTAGACGCGCTCATCAGTATCGACCACTTCTACCGTATAGTCATTGGTAAAGCGTACCGTTTTATCTGACTTATTATAAAAACCGCTCAAGCCTGCAACAGTACTGCCATGCTTGCCATGCCAGCCCAACTCGTAATTGTCGATTGCGATAGGTTGTACATTGTCTGAGTTGACGACAAAGCCTGCCCGTACATCACGTAGCGCACGCTGAATGTCAGCAGTGGTAAAGCCTTGTGAAAAATTGGCAAATACTTGGTCATTTGGGGTTAATTGATAGCTGGTACCGATATTAAATAGGGTTTTATCGTGGTCTGTATGGCCCTTTTCCACTTGACCGGCCTGATAGTCAATGCCATAAGCATTACTGACACCGTTGATGAGAGGGTCATTAAAATACTCTTCGAGCAATTGCTCATAAATGGGCGTGAAAGTAGCCGTTTCTGCTTTCAATTTTTGATAGCGCACGCCAGCACTGGTATGCCATTTATCAGTGATATCTATATCCGCATTGACAAAAGCGCCCCATTTATCGATGGTGGTATCTGGTCCGCCATTATAAGTAAGACCATTAGTTTGAGCGCTCAAACCATTACTAGCAATAAACATGTTTAAGTCTTGACCTTCATAGGTTTGCTCACTTTTTTCGCGTTCAAAGTCAGCACCATAGCTAAATAGCGTCTTTTTACCTGCGATTTCGCTATCCGTTTGCATGGCTGCGCGTAGACCCATCACTTCAATATCTGCTTCTGATTGAGTGACGAATGTTGCCGCGCCCAAAAGCTTACCTAGCGTGTCTTTATCAGTAAGGCCATTGGTAGCCCAAACTTCAGCTGCTTGGTCTGCTGCACTTTTCCCAGAAGGATAAAAACGGCCTTTTTCGTCTCGATAGTAGCCAGTCACGCTCAAATTTGAGCCTGCAATATCATCATTATTATAATTTAGGTTCACTGATGTTTTGGTGGTATAAGGCTCGTTTTCTACGTCAGCACCGTCAATCGCTTTTAAAGATGGTGGTAATTTTTTCGGTTTTAATAATACTTGTAAATTTTTACCATAGTCTGGACCATAGTCAGTATCCTGCTCATTATTATAGTAAGTCACTGCCAAATCAAGACGTTGGCTGTCAGTGAGCTCTATACCCAAACTACCGTTAACACTTAGCGACTCGGTATCTTGTTGGTCAGTTTGATTGACGTCTGGACTGATGCGATTATCGTGGCTATCGAATTTGCCGCCCTTACGATCATAATCCACATCTAGGCGACCATAGACTCGCTCACCGCCATAACCCAATGTCTGCCCCACATGATAACCCAATGAATCTGAGTCAAAATTACGACTGCTACTGACGCCGACTCTGGTTTGCCTGATAGAGCCATAACCCACCATAGATTTTGTGACGAGATTAATCAGACCACCAGCCGCGCCAGCCCCATAAATACTGGTCGCACCAGAGAGCACCTCTACCCGCTCAAGCTGCGCAGGGTCGATACTGTTTAGCTCGCGTGAAAGGCTGCGTGAGCCACTCAATGGCACACCATTCAGCAAAAACTGCACGGGACGGCCATGCATGGTCGTGCCATAGTTACTGGTTGAGCCACTACTTGCCCCCAAACTTGGAATCAGCTGAGCCAATATATCTCCAGTAGTACGATTGCCTGTCGCCTGCATTTGTAGCTCATTTTCGGTAATTACCTGTGTGACGGCGGGCATCTCACTAATTTTTTGTGCCAAAGCCGTTCCTGTCCTTGCTTTAGCAGTGACCGTAATGGTATCTAAAGTCACGTTTGGTAACTCACTTGAGGCGGCGTTGACAGCTAAGTCTTCTGAAAGCATCGTATTTGAAGCGATGTCCATAGCACTGACATTGTTTTGTGCATATAGTTGCTGGCTGATACAAAAGGTAAGAAAGGATAGAGCAACTTGATGGTGGCGTTTCATATTCACTTCACTTAATTGGAGGATCAAAGAGTGGTAAAAGTTATATTTAGCTAATAATGCTGTGTGTACTAACTTTGTGAACAATATTGTAAATGATAATCATTGTTGTTTCTATAATTATTTACAATATCGAAAACCCTTATTGCTCCCAAAAAATACTGCTCCAGCGTCACTCAAGATTCGATATCTAAGCGGTATCCATAATTCAATTAATAGCTCTCTATATGGCTCAACACTGATATATTATTCATATCACCCAAGCGCCTGAACAAGGCTTCTTAGAGCATATGATGGCCTTGGTACGATAGAAGATGCCAAACGTACCAGAACGCCAAATGAGATTGAACTGACTATATTGCCGTCCTCTCAAAAGGCAAACTCATTGCTATTTTTATTTCAGTGGCTTTGTTAGTTTGCTTAATTTCGACAACGATTGGCGTAGTAGTCATGAGCTGGATGCTCAAGCTAAGGTGATTGTGATCTTGGGACGAGCGGTGGAAGCTGCTGGCGACGTCGATGTACTATGGATTTAGAACAACAATTACCAGAAGTGGCTCGCCGTGGTAGTACGCTACTGCTCATTTCATTAATATTAGACCAATACGGTCTTATGAATTTGCCGGCAAGAGAGATAAATACTGGGTGTTCAGTAGGTGTCACTTTCGTTCTGCTAGGCATGATCATGGAGCTGTGGCTCACTCCTTCATTTTAAGTGCCATAAAAAGCACTCCAATAGGCACCGCTAAATCTACTTTTCATCTTAAGAATTAATCGGGTGCGTTAATATGATGTGTTTAAATATAATTCAGTAAGCCTATAACAAGCTTTCAATGAGCACCATTCTATTTATGCTTTAGGTAACAACTTGCCAGTAGAATAACGAGTAATTATTGATATCGCTAAGTCTACGTCTCATCTACTTTTTGAGCCTTGAACTCACAGAAGAGTGAATTATATGCTAATAAATTTCCTATTTGGGTGCGGCAAATCTTTAGCACTATAATTCACTAATCTATAATGATATTATAAACACGCCTTAACTCAAATCAAAAATCCATTGTGGCTGACAGCATAAATGTACGCGGCTCACCCAAGCCAAGACTGGTATAATGCGGCTTTGCCCAATAAGCTTTATTAGTTACGTTAGCAACACTCGTTCTTAATGTCAGCGGCTTTTTATCAATAGAGGTGGCATAACGTGCACCTAAATCATATACAGTGCGACCTGGTAATGACAGTGAGTTGCCTGCGTCAAGATATTGCTTAGATATCGAGTTTGCATTAGCTGTCAATGTCAAGTCTTGAATAAAAGGTAGATCCCATTCAACACCAAGCTTAGACTGCCATTGTGGGACACCTGTAGCTCTATTACCCTCATTAACGCCACCAAGCGTCTTGGTTAGCTTCGCATCAATATATGAAACCCCACCCATTAGGCGTATATCTTCAATGGGTGAGCCAAAAAACCCCCATTCAACACCTCGGTTACGCTGTTCGCCAGCATAAGAAAAGATATTACTAACAGGGTCTAAATAGCTATTAGGTTTCTCTATTTCATAAACACTTAGGGTATGTGAGAACTCACCAAGATCAAGCTTTACGCCAACTTCTTTTTGTTGCGTCTTATAAGGGGCAAACATTTCACCAGCATTTTCTGCATCTATCGGTGCAGTAGAACCTTGGCTCAAACCTTCTATATAGTTAGCATACAAAGAAACTTGATCGTTTACTTTACTTAGTAGCGCTATTGATGGCGTAGTCGCACTTTCGTTGTAATCCTTTGCTGATGCCAGCATACCTGCTTGTTTACTTTCTACCTGTTGATGTCGCAGTCCTAAAGTCAGCTGATATTTATCCTCAGCAAAAGACAGTGTGTCTGCAAGACCATAGCTGGTCAAATTCGTTTTTGTGTTCAGTAGCGCAGGAGAATTGAAGGGAATATTACGCGACTCCCATACTGGTTTATATATGTTCGTGACCCAGTCTTCAGCTAATAAACCCCTTCTAGCACTTAAATCATAATCTTCCTGATAGTCAACGATGTTAAATGCCAATTGATGATTAACTCGTCCTGTTTGGAATTTACTTTTTAACCCTATCTCAGCAGACTGTCTTTCGACTTCATCATCAACTTCTCCAAGGTTAGTCCGATAATCTCCTGCGGCATTGATAATCTGCGCGACAGAGGCACTCTGCGACTTAAATTTTGTTTTACTATTTCCGCCCGCACCATAAATCATTAAATCGTCAGTCACATCATATTCACCACGTATCATTAGCCCCTTATCTTCACTATCATTAAATGCCCAGCTTGGGTTCAGTAGCGTCTCTGGTTTGGGCGGCTTAGGAATCGACAATCCTGGTGCTAGGGTGAGACCGCGAGTCGGTCCATCGACACGATCTTTACTATGATAAAGATCTGTCGATAATCGAGCACGCTCTCCTTTCCAGTCCAGTGCAACAGAAGCCAGTTGCGCTTGTTTTTTTTGATCATTTACTGCACTATCACCCTCTCTATAAGCACCATTAATCCGAACACCAAACTGCTTGTCTTCACCAAAACGACGTCCTACATCCACATGCCCACCAAGTTGTGAGTCTGATAAATATCTTGCCGTCACTCGCGTCAACGGCTCATCGCCTGCTCGTTTAGGCACTAGGTTGACTGCACCGCCTACTGAGCCTTTGGGCGGCATACCATTCAATAAAGCTGAGGGCCCTTTGAGTACTTCGATACGCTCAAACATCTCAGGTGAGCTACGATAATAAGGTGCCATACCGAATAGCCCGTCTACCGTAACATCACCAATGTCTGAAGAGAATCCACGGATAGAATAACTTTCAAGATTCTGGCCACCAACCCCACTGCTAAAGACGGCAGGATCAGTAGCAGCGATGACAGCCGTAATATCGGTGGCTTGCTGATCTTCAATAAATTTATCGGTATAGCTGATGGCACTAAACGGCGTCTCTAAAAAATCCTTATTTCCCAAGAATCCAGCGTGATTGGTATAGGTCACCTGCCCACCTGAGTAGATAGGATTGTCATTGCGTTCTGCCACTACTGTTATCGCAGGCAAGGTCACTGTAGGAACGTTGTTATCCTCCTCTAACGGTGGGTTTTGCGCTCCATTGCCAGACTCAGTGGTTTGCTCACTATGTATCACATTACTATTTGTCTGTGCATACGCTGATGGCATACTGATGAATATCGTCCCAGCGACTAGGCTCAAAGACATGGCAAGTCTTGCTGATACGATATGATTGAGCGCGAAAGAAGGTTTGGTCAGTGTCGCCCGCTGTTTGACCCTATTTTTATGATCTAGGTGTTGAAGTTGGTGCATGGAAACGTCCTCTTGTTTTGATGGAAAATAATAATGCGAATAAAAATACAAATGATAATCATTAACAATTTAGGATAAGAAGAACCCTCTCTTTCTCACTTAATCATTCACTAGGGCGTGTCCTAGTCCTACGTTAAAAAACATCGTTCGTCTTAGAAGGTTCCTAGAGTGTCTCTAGGACGTTGGCTGATAGCCTTTGAGGACATCGTCCATTATGATGTTTAATGAGGTTGGGCTAGCGGCTGCTATATACCACGCATCTGCATCAACAAAAACAACACGACCATTTTTCCATGCTGTTGTTTGACGAAGTAAAGGGTTGCTCACATCATCAGGATTGATAATAGCGCGATGCTCCATGACAGCGGTACGGTCTACAATATAAAGAATATCTGGATCTGCCTGCTGTATAAACTCGCTAGAAATCGGCTGTCCATGTAGGCTGGTCTCTACAATCGTACTCGCAGGCTTGACACCCAAGTCATTGAAGATAAAACCATAGCGTGATTGCAGCCCAAAATTGCTAAAAGCCCCATTATTATGTAAGACAACCAGTGCTTTCTCTGGGCGGTTTTTTGTGAAGTCCTGAACCTCTTTGACTCTTGCATCTAACTGCGTGGCTTTTTGCTCTGCCAATGCCTCCTTATCAAAAATACGACCTAAAGTTAATAAGTGGCTTTTAACACTGGCTATATGCTGCTGACTGTTATTAAAATTCACATCGAAATGTAGAGTCGGTGCAATCCCTGACAGCTCTTGATAGTTAGCGGCGTGAAGCGGGGTCATTAAAATCAGATCAGGATGTAGCGCATGGATACGTTCCATATTTGGCTGAACAATAGCGCCCAAGTCCTCTACTGCGGCATCCGCTTTGTACTGCGAAAGAAAGTGCGGAATATAGTCTTTGACCATTCCTGCAATCGGAACATCGAGCTGATCCAAAAAATCAGCTTCATTCATATCCAGTACCGCGACGCGTTGCGGTCGAGTATTGATGACAGTAGTACCAAGCTCATGCTTGATCGTGATGGGCGTCTCAAGTTTTTGTGACGCGTGTGCTGGCTCATTTGTCAGCTCAGTAGATGTTTTTTCGCATCCTTGTAATGATACGGCGGCCGACATGACCAGTACCCAAACCCAATCTCTCTTACTCAAATTCATACTGCATCCCCTGATAAATTGAAGTAGTTGCACAGGCAACCACGTTCACTACGAATGATCTCAAAATCAAGATCGTATAACTCACTTAAATTGGTTTCTGTCACGACCTGCTCGGACAGTCCGCTAAAGCTAAGCGTGCCATTCTTCAACGCCACAATATGGTCAGAATAGTTGGCTGCAAAATTGATATCATGAATCACCAAAATCACCGTGCGCCCCCGCTCATCACATAGACGGCGTAAGGCTTGCATGATTTGCACTGCATGCTTCATGTCAAGATTGTTTAGTGGCTCATCCAATAACAACACATCTGTCTGTTGCGCGATGGTCATCGCCAAAAAAGCCATTTGCCGCTGTCCACCACTTAATTCATCCAGATAAGAATGACGTAGAGGCTCTAATGCCAAAAAATCAATGGCCTCATCAATGATGCGTCGATCTTCTGTGGTTAGCGCACCACGGCTATACGGAAAGCGTCCAAAGGAGATCAGCTCCTCCACGGTTAATCGTAGATTAAACCCTGGAGACTGCCGCAGTGTCGCAACATGATGCGCGTATTCAGAAGTACCAATCTCACGGATGTTGCGATCATTGAATGATATCTCACCGCTACTTGGCTCCAATAGCCTTGCCATCATCATCAACAAGGTGGATTTTCCAGCACCATTAGGACCAATTAAAGAGGTAACACTGCCAGCCTGAAATTCTAGGCTGATATCTGATAGCACAGATTTTTTGCCATAGTTTTTATGGACATGGTTGATGGTAATCATGTGAACCCTCTAGTACGGACAGTCAGCGCAAGAAAATAGATGCCACCCACAAGGTTGACGAGAATACTGACACTGGTTTTATAATTAAAGACATGCTCAACAAAGATTTGAGCGACTAAAAATATGGCGATAGTAATGGCACAAGCGATGGGTAAGGTGACTTTGTGTTGGTTACTCCCTGCAAGCGCATAAGCGATGTTGGCAATGAACACACCCATAAATACCGTAGGACCGATCAAGCTCGTTGACACAGCCACCAAAATGGCAATTAAAGCCAGATATAACTTAACGTATCTAGGATGGTTTACCCCAAGAGACAGCGACTGCTCACGGCCAAGCGCCATCACATCTAAAACAGGCAATGTTTTACGACTAACCCATAGTACGGTGGCTACCGCAAGCGCTCCATAAAACAGAGTCTCTGGCTGAGATCGATTAAACGAGGTGTAGCTTACCCCCTGAAAAACCGAAAACTCGCCAGGGCTAATACGCAGCTGAATAAACTGCGTAACCGTACCGATGACCATCGTCAACACCAAGCCAAATAACAACAAGGTATAGACATCATTTTTACATCGAGGGAAAAGCCAGTGATGAAGTGCCCAAGAATATGCCAGCATCAATACGATTGATACGATAAAATTACCACTGACACCTAGCAGCATCAGTCCATTTGTACCCATCACAAAGAGCAACAGTACTTGCCACAGTAAATAAACAGCCTCATAACCCATTATAGAAGGCGCCAAAATACGATTACCAACAATAGTTTGAAAGATTATAGATGAAAAAGCTAAGCATATACTACCGAGAACAATAGTCGCTAGACGCATCAAACGCTTAGGAATTAAGTAATCAAAATCTAAATCAGAGTCTATCAATAAGAAGATAAGCGCCAGCAATATAATCAGTATCACGGTCGCCCAAACCTTTGCCGTAGCACTCATCTCACCCCCTTCATGATTAACACAAGGAATATTACACCGCCTACCCCGCCTGCGGTAAGGCCAATGGGAACCTCAAAAGGATAAATGACGAGCCGCCCAAAAATATCACAAATCAGCAGTAAACAAGCACCGCCTAAGGCGACTACTGGCAGTGTCCGCGACAGGTTTTCCCCGTACTTTAGAGCGACTAGATTTGGAATAACCAGCCCCACAAAAGGTATGGCGCCGATGGTGATGACTGAAGCGGCCACCGTTACTGAGACTAGCATAAGCCCTAAGGCAGCTGTCGCCGCATAGCCGAGTCCTAGACTGGCGGCCATGTCCTCGCCCATACCCAGTACCGTAAAGCGATGGGCATAAATATAGGCTAATACAATGATGGGCAAAATAATATAAATCAGCTCGTAATGACCTTGTATAACCCTTGAAAAATCTCCCAATAACCACCCTTGCATACTTTGTAAAATATTATGGCGATACGCATAAAACTCCGCAATTGAGCTCAGCACACTGCCATACATCAACCCAAGAACAGGAATAAGCACAGCGCTCTTAAACTTAATACGACTGATAATGAGAATAAAAAGTAAGCTTGCGGCAAAGCAAAAAACCAGCGCAAAGATCATTTTACTACTCGTACTGGCATTAGGAAGCATGGTGAGCGAGACCAAAATGCCAAGTTTGGCAGCATCCAAACCCCCTGAAGTTGCGGGCTCAACAAACTTGTTACGGACGATGTGCTGTAAAATCACGCCGCTAACAGACAAACCCACTCCTGTCAGTACCAGCGCAATCAGCCGTGGTATACGGCTCGCCGTTAAGGTCAACCATGCATCGTTGGAGAAATTAAAGAGAGCTATAAGTGAGGTCTGTTTTGAGCCCAGCATAAGAGAAACGGCACAGAGTAAAATGAGTAACAAAGATAGTGAGCGCATTATTGAAGTTCTTCTTACTTATTACGAATGACTTTTTACTACGCTGAAACATACCACCAACAGTCTATAAAACTCATTGCTAGGATTTTTCATTAAAGCATAAATGAGAATCAATCATACTATGCTTGTTTGAATAGGTAAGTTGAATATAAGGTGAAATTGGGAAGTTATACCGTGAATAAGGGAACTTATTCGGAACGATACCTCAGCATTTACCAAGGTTTAAAGATTGAATTAACTCAGGCGCAACATAGGTTTGGCATAAATAAGTCGTATATCAGCAATGCTTATTTAGCTGATTTCAGAAGATTGTGGCAGCTTGACATCTATTAGTTGGCTAGATAAGTTGTGTGGGTGTAACGCCATAAAATTTGGCAAAAGCTTTACTGAAATTGCTAGGATCACGATAGCCAACATACCATGCAGTCTCTTGGACGCTTTTATATTCATCTAGCAACAAACGCATTGCTTCCTGCATACGCAGTTCACGGATAAAGCTGCCGATTGTTTTACCCGTTTGTTGTTTGAACTTTTGCTTGAGATAGCATTCGTTTATACCCACTCGTTGAGCCAACAAGGAAATTGTTAATTTATTACTGTACTCTTGGCGAATAATATCAACGGCCTGATCAATTTGGCTTTTTTGGTTTGCTAATCGGCCTGATATATCTTGAATGCCTAAAATATCTTGGCAAAGCAGCAATGCTTGACTCTCCAAAGCTAATCGATCACTCAAAGTACAGCAAGGTAAAGAGAGGATATAAGCTGCACGAGCAAGTAGACGCGGCTGGTTGGATAAGCTGACTTGAACCATTTCAGGATCTTGATTATTAGAAGGTAATAGCCATGTTGGAACAGCGAAGCTTTCTGCCCAGCGCGACAACAATGTTTGATTAAAATCGATTGTTACGATATGGCTATTTATAGGGGAATTCTGCAAATATTCAGTATCAACTATAGAGTTGATATCACCAAAATCTCCTGATCGTCGCCAAATTTGCTGCGAATGAATACTTGTATCAGTCCGTAAATTACTAGCATGTAAGGTATAGTTCGCATCTACAATTAAGTGCATCCCTACATCACAAGAAAATGGTGCGGCGGGTTCCACCAAAGATTGGCTGCTAGCAATGCTGTTTCGACCGAGCACGATACCATTATGCAAGCTCAGTAAGTCACCATAACCAGAGCTGCCATCATAAGTTGGACGTTTAATCAAATAGTCAGAATCAGGATGATCGAAAGACCAGTATTCGGTCTGATAGTGGTCGTAAAATGCATGTAAGTTTGCCATATAAATACAATCAAGATGTTTTGGTATGTGTGTTTATGTTATATCCAGCTAAAAATAGCTTTACTCGTATAAATAGCCAGTTCTCCAGTCTTGAAGCAATAATAGCATTATTAGTAATAAACAATCATATTAATGTTAATGATTATCAATTAAATATAATTCAATGGTATTCACATACCAAAAAGGAGTAAGCATGAGTCTGCTTATAGCGAATATAAAAAAAGAGCTTGATGATATTGAACAGTTTTGGAAGCCTACTGATATTGCTCAGTTTAATCAATTAACCGTAAAACTGGCTAAATTGAAAGGTGAGTATGAATGGCATAATCACGAATATGAAGATAAGTTATTTCACGTATTGTCAGGACAGTTATTTATTATATTAGAAGACAAAACCGTAGAGGTGAACGCTGGTGAAGTTGTCGTTATTCCTAAGAACAGTAACCATAAACCTTATGCGCCTACTGAAACGAGTGTAATGTTTTTTGAACCTTTATGAATATATAGCCGGTACAATATAATTCAGATACAAGGAAGGCGAGCGAAAGTACTACAAATAGTAGACTAAGCGAGCCTGACACAGTATCTGATTTATATAGGATTGACTATAGAATTAAATCTATAACAATGTTTCTATTACAGCTATTTGATTGAAATGCATCTGAGCACTCAGTATTAATAATTTGTAAAGCCGTTAAAAATACCGCCGCCTTTGTAAATTAAATATCGAAAATGCAACATGCATAACAAACTTATCAACCATTTATTGAATACGCACTTTGCTTTTTAAAGAGTGGTTAGCCAATCACTCTTGCAGATTTTTCTCCTAATGAAGGTGTGAATATTAGCATTCTCATTACTCGCGTTTATATTATTTCAGTATCAGGATATAACGAGGCTAAGTTAACCAAATCCCTCCAATGAGTAGGAGCTTCTCTGCCTGCTTATAAAGCTATCTGGAGATATGCATATGTCAAATAGCTGGTTTTAAATAAGTCGTCATCTGCGTTTCAATTCTATTGTATTAGCATATAAACTTGATTATTTTTCCTCACGGTATAAGATGTTTTTTGCTTCTATTCTAAAATCTTCATGACTAATGGCAGGCTCAATGCTAGCTGTACTTAGGTTTATATGTGAGACAGACGCTTCTGGCTCACGATATAAGATATTCTGTGCTTCCTGTCTAAAATCACCATAACTAATAGCAGTCTCGGCTTGAGCATACTTAGCTTCAACATTAGCCTTAATATGATTGTTTTTAACTTCTACTAGCGGTGAGCTATCTGCTACCGTCTCGTTGATTTGATGAGTAGCTACCGTAACAGGTAGATGAACACTTACCATGGATGTTTGAGGAATTGTTGAAAAAAAACGAGCAGACACAAATATAGTCGTTAATAACAAGACACCCACTATGGCAAACCATTTTACATGACTCAGCAAACTGCCTTTTGCTAGCTTTGCTGTGTCGGTTGCTAATAGTGGCTCGTTATTAGAATTACTGGATAAGCCAACACTTTTATTGATATCACTTTTATTGTCTGAGATAGTCATAATTCAATACCGAGTCAATCCATGTTATGAACGGCCTATCACCGTATCCTTGATCTTAGGATACGGGCTCTCGGGTATGTTGCAATGATTTTTGGTATGAGCGATAGAATTGACTGATAAGCGGCTTGAAAGCACTATTATTGTATGGCTAGTTGCTGATGAGCAATTTGAAAAATGGTGATAAAAATGAGATGAATTGCAGTCTAATAAGAAAGATAGCACAGGTTATCTCGAGGTATTAAGCAGATATTTAACGCTGCTTGGCAAAATTCAGTCCATTTGAATTGAGAATATGCCTTAGATTGAATGACTAGTTGAAATTATGAATGTGCAACAGACCCTAATCATTGGTCTCACGATACAAGGTACTTTGGGATTCTTCTCTAAAGTCATCATAAGTGATGGCTGCCTCAGCTGCTGGCATGGTCGATGGGGCTTCAGTAGTCTCTACCCCATTAGGATTGGTGTCTGGATTCTCAGTGGGGGATTCATCTGGTTGCGATATCACTGTCGATTTGTCTATCGCGCCTGTATCAGCAGAAGGTTGGTTGTCATCGGTTACTACTGCTTTGCCAGTGCTAACAGCTGGTGCTGCATCTGTCGTTGTTGTTTTCGTCTCTGCACTATCAGGTGCAATCGTTTTCGTTGAGGTCGATAGAACGCCGGTGAAAATTAGTGTCGCTACAATAATAGCAATCAATAATGAGCCAAATATCATGCCAATAATAAGCGGTTTTTTGCTACTTACTTGCTTTTCCTTTGATTTTGCTAATTGTTTAGCAATGGCACTGTCATTTACAGCGTCGTTATTATTAGATAGTTGTTCGTTTCTAACTTTTTCCGCTGCTAATCTTTCTGAATCTTGACGTTTTAAATCATCAGCATTCGCGCTGTCAGTGATATATAAAGAAGATTTATCGTTACTTGCATCAGAATCTGAAGAGTTGTCAGTATTAGCTGTCGGTGCATGATTTGTCGAAAAACCCTCGTCTTTATCGTCATCAGAAAAATCTACATTAATACCTGCGCTCACGCTTTCTTGCTCTAAATTAGCAAATAATTCTAGCTCTGTGGCGCTTAATGGCTCATACGATGAAAGATGATTGGTATTTTTTAGTGGTTTTAATGCATTTTCTTTGAAAGTAGCGTTATCCTCATTACTATCGACATTTTCGACACGCGTGATGAAACGCTCGTAGATATTATCTTTACGCATACGCTTACGTGGCTTAGTATTAGCAATTTTGGCTAAATTTGCCTCTAACTGCGCATTAGGGCTATTTTTTTTGTCGCTCATGAAGTAATACCAAACCAGTTTTTACCGCGAAAAAGTAGATAACAGCTAGAATTAAGAATAAAGTTTTTATTGTTTGCTAAAGTGTAACACTAACGTTAACAAACAATATAGTAGCTCGCCTCGTTCGCTTCAAGCATAATTTGTCGCTTATTGCTCTTATTCGGATAAAATAATCAAAATAGCCAAGAAAAAATAAGCCACAAGCAACGGTGACATCATAAACAAGTGAGCATAAAGATATGGATTTAAAACAGCTCAACGCTTTTATTGCTATCGCAGATTCACGGAGCTTTAGTGCCGCAGCGACTAAAACTGGATTGTCACAACCAAGCTTGAGTCGTCTGCTTAAACAGCTTGAAACAGATATGGGTGTGGAATTGGTCGATCGCTACCATAGACCGCTACATCTGACCGAAGCGGGTACATTCTTTTATGACAAAATCAGCGCCATATTGACAGAGATTGATACCGTCACCAGCATGACGCAGCGGCTATCTACGCCCAGCAGCATGCTGAATATTGGCTTTGTCCCATCTGTGCTTTATGGATTGCTTCCTGAGATCATTGCCATGCTGAAGCAATCTAGCCCCGATATCGACGTCAATCTCAAAGACATCAGCTCATATCAACAAATAGAGGCGCTTAAATCTGGTGAGATAGACATCGGATTTGGGCGTTTCCCGCATCAAGATCCATGGATTCAACAAATACTACTGCGTCATGAGCGTTATGTCGTCGCCTTACCAAAAGCCCATCCTCTGGCGCATGTAAAGGAGCAACGGTTGATAGACTTAGCGAACAATCGACTGATTCTCTACCATCAAACCCATTTACCGATAGCGACTAGCGTAAGATCAACCAGTGCAAAGCTGGATATTAATAAAAAATCCAGACGCACAAGCGCTGAGCAATCCACACTTAGCGCGCCTATTACGGAGCCGTTGCTACACTTATTCGCACAATACGGTATTTCGCCTTTTATGACTACGACGGTGAGTGACTTGCAAGTAGCGCTAGGCTTGGTGGCGGCTGGCGAAGGCATTACCCTTGTGCCTGCTAGCCTAAAGACCGTGCGTACCGACCAAATCAGTTATCAACGTTTAGTACACGAAAACGTCACCTCCCCTATTTATTTACATACACTCAAAGATTTCGTTCATCCCAGCATTTCTGATTTGCTGCGCGCCACCTATCAGGTATATGAGCAGCGCGGCATCACTTATCGGCAGCAAAAATTTGTGTCACAGCCTTAAATTATCAGATATTGAATGGATATTGTGTTATAAAGAACCGCTAAAAAATAATCAGCCTTAATACTTGATATTAGCAACTGATTATGCTAACTAAAAAGAATGGCAATGCAAACAAATAGTAATAACAACTAGAATAATCATTCTCCTGACTGGCTTCGGTGTGCTAAAGTCGATACAAGATGAATCGTTTTATATTTAAGCAGTTTATAAAGCCCTTCTCTCATGATCATTGGCAAGCTGACACAGGTAAGTGATAATTTGCCGTTTTAACCATTTAGAGGTATTCATGACCACACAACCACTCGATAATCCACGCACCAACCCAAATGCCACTGACGATACCGCAACCTCGCCGCAAGAAGGCTTTAGCTGGCGCATCTTTGGTCCCGGTATTTTGATGGCAACCGCTGCTATCGGTGGCTCACATTTGATTTCATCGACGCAGGCTGGCGCTATATATGGCTGGCAACTGGCCATTATGATTATTTTAGCCAACGTTTTTAAGTATCCATTTTTTCGCTTTGCAACCGACTACGTCTATGACACTGGCGAGAGTTTGATTGCAGGCTATGCCAAACGCTCAAAGGTATATCTGTGGGTATATTTTATACTCTCTATCCTATCGGCTGTCATTAGTACGGGCGCGGTCTCATTAATAGCAGCGGTTATCTTAGGTTTTATGCTACCAGCCTCCCTTGGTCTGTCGACGATGGCGCTGTCATTGATTATCGTGGCGGTTTCTTGGTTCTTTTTAATTGCAGGTCACTATAAGCTGCTTGATGGTGTGACCAAATGGATTATGATTGCGCTGACCACAGCAACGGTCGCTGCTGTCATCATTGCTGCTGGCAAGCCGACAGTCATGGCTGCTGACTTTGTCGCGGCCTCTCCTTGGAATTTAGCAACTTTAGGTTTCATCGTGGCACTCATGGGCTGGATGCCAGCACCGCTTGAGTTTGCCGCCATTACCTCGATGTGGACATCTGCCAAAGTCAAAGCCGATCACACCACCCATCGCCAAGGTTTGTTAGATTTTAACGTCGGTTATGCCGTCTCAGCAATTTTGGCATTGTTCTTCTTATCGTTAGGTGTGTTTGTACAGTATGGCTCAGGACAAGAAATTGAGCTGGTCGGTGGCGCTTATATCAATCAGTTGATCAACATGTATACCGCAACCATCGGTGAATGGTCACGTCTATTGGTCGCTTTCGTCGCCTTTATGTGTATGTTTGGTACGACGATTACCTGTGCAGACGGTTATGGCCGTGCCAACGCTGAGTGCTGGCGTCTAATAAAAGGTGAAAGCGAAATCAATAAAAAGCAAATCGCTTTTTGGACGACCTATGCTATCGGTGGTGGGTTGATGATTATCACTTTCTTTACTGGACAACTAGGTACTATGCTTAAGTTTGCCATGATATCGGCGTTTGTCTCAGCGCCTATCTTTGGCTGGTTAAATTACTCACTGGTTAAAAACCATAAAAAACTATCTTTTGGCATGAATGCACTCTCTATCGCGGGACTCATCTTCTTAACGGGTTTTGCGCTGTTATTTTTAGCCAATCTTGCTGGACTATTTGGCTAGGTATCGGTTTTAAAAATATCTATTTATATCATAAAAGCCCTTTTAGCTTAGCTATTAGGGCTTTTTGGTAAGCTAAAATCATGAATCGATAAAAATAAGCGCAACCGCTATTGTAAATAAATGTAAATCATGGGCTATACGTGTCTTTGCAAATTCAGCAATATGAATAATAGCTTAAGCAAACTATTACTTTATAGATAATGCTATTCATATGGTGAATAATATTAATTTTAATAAACTATTTATTTAAATTATTTAAATTATTGTGCTCAAACAATGCTTTGTACTCACTGATTATTGCGTATAATCGAACACAATAACGATAATACTATCTCTCTATGCAAGGACACTCCCATGACTTCATCTTCAGCAGGCGCACGCTTTCGCAGTGCCCTCACTCAAAAAAATGATAATAACCAGCCACTACAGATTGCAGGTGCTATCAATGCCTATACTGCAATGATGGCAACCCAAGTCGGTCACCAAGCGTTATATCTCTCTGGTGCTGGTGTGGCCAATGCCTCATTTGGTCTTCCTGATTTGGGTATGACTAGCCTTGATAATGTGCTAGAAGATGCACGCCGTATCACTGACGCAGTTGATACGCCGTTATTAGTAGATATCGACACTGGTTTTGGCGGTGCATTCAACATTGCCCAAACCATTAGAAAAATGGAAAAAGCGGGCGTGGCAGCGGTACATATCGAAGACCAAGTGGCGCAAAAACGTTGTGGTCATCGCCCAAATAAAGAAATCGTCAGTATTTCAGAAATGGTTGATCGCTTAAAAGCGGCATTGGATGCCAAAACGGACCCTGATTTTGTGGTCATGGCACGTACGGATGCGCTATCGGTCGAAGGGCTTGATGCTGCTGTAGAGCGCGCTGTTGCCTTCCAAGAAGCAGGCGCAGACATGATTTTTGCGGAAGCGCTAACCGATATCGAGATGTATCGTAAATTTACTGACGTACTAGATATTCCAGTACTTGCCAACATGACAGAGTTTGGTCAGACCGACCTATATACCACTGATCAACTATATAGCGTGGGTGTCGAGATGGTGCTCTATCCATTATCTGCCTTCCGAGCGATGAACAAAGCGGCATTAAACGTTTATCAGCATCTATTGACTGACGGTACACAAGAAAAAGTTGTAGATACCATGCAAACCCGCATGGAGCTGTATGATTTCTTAAATTATCATGAGTTTGAGCAGACGCTAGACAAGCTATTTGCTAATAAGTAGTTAAGAATTAGTTATTGGCAACACTGAAAAGATAGCTCACCTTTGAGTGTGTTATCTTTTCGAAATCCGTCTTCATTTACTTTTAGGTTATTTATGCCATTTTTTACTGCTAATACTGCTCTTAAAACGTCACTACTGAGCAGCACGCTTGCGGCGCTGTTATTTATGACGGGCTGTGATAAAACACCAGAAACCGCCGACGATACGACCAGTGGTGCAAGCACTGCTGAAGTTGATGCTGCCAAAGAGACTCCTGCACCTGTCACTCAAAACGACTTGGTCATGACGAAAATTACGCTAGATACTGTCAACAGCCTACTTTTTGCACCGGTTATCAATAGCGGTGCACTCAGTGCAGAGCAAATCAGCTGCCTCGAATCACGCGACAAAGACTTGGGTAAAGCCGAAGTCGATAGCTTCTATAAGAGTCAGTTTACCGATGCAGAGTTACAAGAGTTGGATGACTTTTATACGTCAGAGGTAGGGAAAAAGCTGATTACGTTTGGTAATGAGCAACTGCGTGTCATGAATGGTGAAGAGATTGCAAAGCCAATGGCTGACCCTACTCCAGAAGAAATGACTAAGATTCAGACATTCATGGAATCACCACTGGGTGTCAAGTATATGAAGATCAATAATGCTGAAGGCGAAGGCAGCGCAATGGAAGTCTTGAATGGCCCTATCGAAGCGGAGTTTGAGCGTTGTAATGTCGATTTAGATGGTCCACAGCTTAAGCAGCCTGCCTAACGCTCAACTGGCGCTATAGTCAGTCATTAACTGATAAATTTATTATTAGAAACACCGTTTTTCACCCAAAAAGCTACCCACAAAAGGAATTTCATCATGGCAGCACAAAACCCATCAACAAAAGTATTGTCAGGTGCAGGTCTACGCGGTCAAGTCGCAGGCAAGACGGCTTTATCTACCGTTGGCAAATCAGGCTCTGGTCTGACTTATCGCGGTTATGACGTATCAGAACTTGCTGACAAATGTATTTTTGAAGAAGTGGCTTACTTATTGTTATATGGCAACTTGCCAACCCAAAGCGAGCTTGATGCTTATCAGACCAAATTAAAAAGCTTACGTGGTTTGCCACAGCCATTAAAAGAAGTGCTTGAACGTATACCTGCTGCAGCGCACCCAATGGACGTGTTACGTACCGGTTGCTCAATGCTCGGTAACTTAGAAACTGAAATGAGCTTTGATGAGGAAAACGACCAAGCAGATCGTATGCTGGCGGCATTCCCATCAATCATTAACTATTGGTATCGCTTTAGCCACGACAATGTGCGTATTGAAACAGAAACGGATGACGACACGATTGGTGGTCACTTCTTGCATCTGCTTAAAGGTGAAAAGCCAAACGAGCTCCATACCAAGGTCATGAACGTTTCTCTTATCCTCTACGCTGAGCATGAGTTTAATGCCTCAACCTTTACCGCGCGCGTTTGTGCCTCTACGCTATCTGATATCCATTCTTGTATAACAGGTGCGATTGGCTCATTGCGCGGTCACTTGCATGGCGGCGCGAATGAAGCGGCGATGGATATGATTGAAGGCTTTAGCTCACCTGACGAAGCCGAAAAAGAGATGATGGCGATGCTGGCGCGTAAAGACAAAATCATGGGCTTTGGTCATGCTATCTATAGTGAATCAGACCCACGCAACGTCGTCATTAAAGGCTGGGCTGAAAAGCTCGCTGCTGACGTTGGTGATGAGGTGTTATACCCAGTATCAGTACGCTGTGAAGAAGTGATGTGGCGCGAGAAAAAACTGTTCTGTAATGCTGATTTTTTCCATGCTTCAGCCTATCACTTTATGGGTATCCCAACCAAACTGTTCACGCCAATCTTTGTTTGCTCGCGTCTAACTGGTTGGGCAGCACATGTGTTTGAGCAACGCGCTAACAACCGTATCATTCGCCCAAGCGCAGAGTACACTGGCGAAGAATTACGTCCAGTACCAGATATGAGTGCGCGTTAATCTATATATATTTACTATCTCGTATAAGTGCTTATGCGAGATAACCAGTTTAACTGCTAGATATATTCACAATTTAGCAGTTAAACTTTTTCTTAATAACCTCACTTTCTTTTTAGCCATGTTTTTTTAGCAAAGCCTTCTTCTAACTTCTAATTCCACTAATGACTTTGCTAAAAGAATGACTATTTTTTAAATTTAAACCAGCCAACTGCCAAAGGTGACTCATGGACAACGCTCTAGTACAACCAATGAATGATCAATTCAAAAAGCCCCTGCCAGATACCGACCTCTATTACTTTGATACCCGTGAGGCTGTCGAAAATATTGAAGCTGGCGCGTATGACAAGCTACCGTTTTGCTCAAAAGTACTATGTGAAAACTTGGTGCGCCGTTGCCCACCAGAAGAGCTAACCGCGGCGCTTAAACAGCATATAGAAGGCAAACAAGATTTAGATTTTCCTTGGTACCCTGCCCGTGTCGTTTGTCATGATATTTTAGGTCAGACGGCGTTTGTTGATTTGGCGGGCTTACGTGATGCCATCGCTGAGCAAGGCGGTGACCCATCAAAAGTCAATCCAATCGTGCCAACGCAATTAATTGTTGACCATTCATTGGCCGTTGAACATGCAGGCTTTGAAGAAAACGCATTTGAGAAAAACCGCGCCATTGAAGAGCGTCGTAACGATGATCGCTTTCACTTTATCAACTGGTGTCAGTATGCCTTTGATAACGTCAACGTCGTACCGCCTGGTAACGGCATCATGCACCAAATCAACTTAGAGAAAATGTCACCGATTGTACAAGTGGTCAAAAACAAAGCTGGTGAAGAAGTTGCCTTTGCTGATACGCTCGTCGGTACAGACAGCCATACGCCTATGGTTGATGCTTTAGGTGTTATCTCAATCGGTGTTGGGGGCTTAGAAGCTGAAAGCGTGATGTTAGGCAACCCATCATACATGCGCCTACCGGATTACGTTGGTGTTAAGCTAACGGGCAAATTGCAAAGAGGCATTACTGGTACCGATTTGGTACTCGCGATGACCGAGTTCTTACGTGATGCTGGCGTAGTCTCTACCTATATTGAATTCTTCGGTGAAGGTGCGCGCCAACTGAGCGTCGGTGACCGTGCGTCTATCTCCAATATGACGCCTGAATATGGCGCGACGGCGGCGATGTTCTATATCGATGAGCAAACCATCGACTATCTACGTCTAACCGGTCGTTCTGAGGCTCAAATCAAATTGGTTGAGCAGTATGCCAAGCAAACCGGTCTATGGGCTGATGGCATGGAAAATGCGGAATACGCGCGTGTGCTTGAGTTTGATTTGTCCGCTGTTGTCCGTAATATGGCAGGTCCTTCACGTCCGCATGCTCGCGTATCCACCACGGATTTGGTTGCCAAAGGTATTGCTCACGCTCCTGAAGATAAATTACCAGAACCAAAAGATGGTCTGATGCCAGATGGCGCGGTGATTATTGCCGCAATTACCAGCTGTACCAACACCTCTAACCCTCGCAACATGGTTGCAGCGGGCTTGGTTGCGCGTAATGCTAATAAGAAAGGTTTGTTACGCAAGCCTTGGGTGAAGTCATCATTAGCACCAGGCTCAAAAACGGTAAAAATGTACCTAGAAGAAGCCGGCTTGATGCCTGAGCTCCAAGAAATCGGCTTTGACGTGGTTGGTTTTGCTTGTACCACCTGTAACGGCATGAGTGGCGCGCTTGATCCTGACATCGAGAAAGAAATCATTGATAATGACTTATTCACTACCGCAGTGTTATCAGGTAACCGTAACTTTGATGGTCGTATCCATCCGTATGCCAAGCAAGCATTTTTAGCGTCACCACCATTGGTGATTGCCTATGCTATTGCCGGTAATATCCGTTTTGATATCGAAAAAGACTCGTTAGGTAAAGACCAAGACGGCAATGACGTTTATCTAAAAGACATTTGGTTCGATGATGATGAAGTTGATGCTATCGTGGCTAAAGCGGTAAAACCTGAGCAATTTAACGCTGTTTATATTCCGATGTTTGACGAAGCCAAAAAAGACACGGGTAAAGCATTAAGTCCGCTCTATAACTGGCGTGAACAGACGACTTATATCCGCCGTCCGCCGTATTGGGAAGGCAAAATGGCGGCGATGAATAAGCTAAAAGGTATGCGTCCGTTAGCGGTACTCGGTGATAACATCACCACTGACCATTTATCACCATCTAATGCGATTTTGGGCGATTCGGCGGCTGGCGAGTATCTTGATACTATGGGTTTACCGGCGGAAGACTATAACTCTTATGCGACCCATCGCGGTGACCACTTAACGGCGCAGCGTGCGACCTTTGCCAATCCTAAGCTATTGAATGAGATGGTACGTGACGAGAAAGGTGAGGTTATCCAAGGTTCACTTGCTAGAGTAGAGCCTGAAGGTCAAGTCATGCGTATGTGGGAAGCCATTGAAACCTATATGAACCGTGAACAGCCGCTGATCATCATCGCAGGTGATGGCTATGGTCAAGGCTCAAGCCGTGACTGGGCTGCCAAAGGTGTGCGTTTAGCTGGCGTAGAAGTGGTTGTCGCTGAAGATTTTGAGCGTATCCATCGTCAAAACTTGGTCGGTATGGGCGCACTACCTTTGCAGTTTAAAGAAGGTGTCAATCGTAATACCCTAAATATCGATGGTACTGAAATATTCGATATCGAAGGCGAAGTGTCTGCTGGTGGTGAGATGACATTGGTCATTAACCGCACAGATGGTACTGTCGATAAAGCGCCCGTTATCTGCCGTTTAGATACCGCTGATGAAGTTAAAATGTATAATGCGGGCGGTATGCTCCAGCGCTTTGCCAAAGAGTTTATCGATGGCACGTTAGATATCGCGTAATCATCATGAGTTTTGAATAATCAAAGAGCCGATGTTGTATAAATTATACGGCATCGGTTTTTTTATATCTGCTACCACCCCTTATCCAAGACGCGAACTTAAAAAATTATAAAAAGGAATAAAAAATGACCCAATCAACTTCAGAAAATAAACCAAAATTCGCCCCACAAATATCCGTCCCTGCCACCTATATGCGTGGCGGCACCTCAAAAGGCACGTTCTTTAAACTCTCCGACCTACCAGAACGTTGCCAAGTTGCTGGCGAGTCGCGCGATAATTTCCTATTACGTGTCATCGGTAGCCCTGACCCTTATGGTAAGCAAATTGACGGCTTAGGAAATGGTAGCTCTAGCACCTCAAAGACAGTAATCTTATCCAAGTCTGAAAAAGAAAACCATGATGTCAACTATCTGTTTGGACAGGTAAATATTGCCAAGCCGATGATTGATTGGGCGGGTAACTGTGGCAACTTAACTGCGGCGGTTGGTGCCTGTGCCATTAATATGAGCTTAGTCGATACTGATAAGATCGCAAATAGTGCGAATACTGGCATTTGCGAAGTACGCATTTGGCAACAGAATATCGGTAAAACCATTATTGCCCATGTGCCTGTTTACTTAGATGAACAAGGCAAGGTACAAGTCCAAGAAACGGGCGATTTTGAGCTAGATGGTGTGACCTTTCCTGCTGCCGAAGTAAAGATTGAATTTATTGATCCAGTAGATTCATCTAGTGATATGTTCCCGACAAACAATCTAGTCGATGATTTTGATGTGTCGGGTTGTGGCCTAAATACTGATAACGTAAAGGCGACCTTTATCAGTGCGGGTATCCCAACCATCTTTATGAAAGCAGAAGATTTGGGCTTTACCGGTACTGAGCTGCAAGGTGATATCAACAGCGATAGCGAAACCTTGGCTAAGCTTGAAAAAATCCGTGCCAAAGGCGGTGTTGCGATGGGGCTGTTTAAAGACGTCAGTGAAGCGCAAAGCAGTCAGCATATACCCAAGATTGCATGGGTTGGCGCTGCACAAAGTTACAGCGCATCAAGTGGCAAAGCCGTTGAGGCGAATGAGATTGATCTTGTCGTACGGGCGATGAGCATGGGGCAACTACATCATGCCATGATGGGCACGGCAGCGGTTGCGATTGCCGCAGCGGCAACTACACAAGGTACATTGGTCAATGAAGCGGCAGGTGGCGGTCAATCGAAAAAGCAACTTAGTGAAGTACGTTTTGGTCATCCCTCTGGCACGTTATTAGTAGGCGGAAAAACCGAGCAAGTCGATGGTCGCTGGCAAGCCAAAAAGGTGTCGATGAGCCGCTCTGCTCGTCGTATCATGGTTGGAGAAGTGTTTGTACCAGCAGATGCGTTTTAAACGTTTATTATTTGTTCGATTTCTTTAATACTTATACTCTGAATAGCTTTTTGCTTGCGTTTGTTTTACTCTAATAAAATGCCAACTTCTCCTACTCTTAATAAATCACCACTAGACAAAAAGCCGCCGCTCAAAAAAACGGAGCGACGGGCTTTGCTGTGGGATATCCTAAAAAAGCTTGCCGTCTTTGCTCAGCCTTATCGCTTAATAATCATTGCTACCTTGATATTGACGGTGCTAGGCTCCTTTACGGCTCAGGTTAATGCCTTTGTGCTGCGCTATGCTGTTGATACCTTGACCGAAATCGCCACCCTTACCGAGCCTTGGGAAGCTGGCGTGCGCATGCTCACTATTATCAGTGTGGTATTGCTGACTAAAGAGATATTGTCGATATTCATCTCGTTTGGACAGCGCTTTTATGGTGAAAAGATTCGTATCAATCTCTCGCGTGATTTATCGCAAAAAATCATTGAGCGTATCTTAACTTACCGTATGGCGTTTTATACCAGTAGTGAAAACGACAGTGGCAAGCTGCAAACCCGTATCGATTATGGCGTTAGCAGTCTTACAAGCCTAGTACAGAACTTCTTTATCGATATGCTACCGCTGTTTGCAAGTGCCATTGTATCGCTAATCATTATGTTTTCGACCAACTTTTGGATCGGCTTGGTTGGTCTTATTATCATCCCGATATATTTCTTCATCAGTCAAAAACAAGCACGGCGTCTACAAGGTTTTCGTCGGCAGATGCGTGGCTATAGAGAAGCCAAAAGTGGCTTGGTTATCTCCTTGATCAACTCCATCAGCGTGGTGAAATCCTTTGTTCGTGAGTCGATAGAAGCAGAAAAGCACTTAACCATTCAAAAAGACATGACTGACAATCAGCTGCGCATTCGCAGTATTGGTTTTATTTATGATGCGATAAAGACCTTTATTGAGCAGATTGGCGTGGTGGTAATCATTCTGCTGACATCCTACTTTGTATTAAAAGGCCAGATGACCATCGGTATGATTTTATTCCATGTCATGCTATTTCAAAACGTCGCGGCCCCTATCCGTCAATTACATCGCATATATGATCAAATTAACAATGCGCTTACCTATGCTGAAGGCTTTTTTGAGATTTTAGAGGACGATGATCAAGTTGAAAAAGTCTCTGGTTTGAGTAGCAAAAACTTAAAAGGTCATATTGAGCTTAAACATGTCAACTTTACCTATCCTAATGGCACCCAAGCGCTAAAGGATGTCAGTTTTACCATCAAGCCCAATCGCATTACGGCGCTGGTGGGCTTAAGTGGTGCTGGCAAGAGTACGATTATCAATCTGTTGGTAAGGTTTTATGAGCCTGACGCCGGCACGATATGCTTAGATGGTCAGAATCTAGCCGACTACGATACCCATGAGCTGAGGCAAAATATCGGTTTGGTACTACAAAGTAATCATATATTTTCCGGTACGATTAGCGAAAATATCCGCTATGGCGATATGAATGCGACTGATGAAGATATTATCATTGCAGCAAAAAAAGCCTCCATTCATGAGCAAATTATTAATTTAGCAGAAGGCTATGAGAGTACAGCAAAGTCATTGTCTGGTGGTCAACAGCAACGTATCGCGCTGGCACGAATGTTTTTAAAAGATCCGCCTATTGTGTTTTTGGATGAGCCAACCGCTAGCCTCGATGCCATCGCCAGCCAACAAGTGAAGAAGAGCTTAGATCTCATCAAAAAAGATCGTACCGTGATTATGGTTTCGCATAATATTGCCCAAATTATCGATGCGGTTGACTTGGTCGTGATAGAAGATGGTCGCGTGGTTGAAACCGGTACGCATGAAGCGCTATATGAGAAACACGGCAAATATTTTGAGATATTCAATGCCATGTCGGATAGCTTAAATTTGGATAAAATCAGCCAGACTCTAAAGGGTTAGGAATGGTTAATGTGTGCCTAAATCGTTATAATGCCAATCTTTTACCGCCTATTTCCAGAAGCTAGCCCACTATGACTTGTGAATTTTCTATCAAAACCTTTGATGAGCTGACCTCAGTTGATCTCTATCATATTTTAAAAGCCCGATCACAAGTGTTTGTGGTTGAGCAAAACTGCGCTTATCAAGATATGGATGAGGTGGACTTTGACTGCCTACATCTTATCGCGCATCAAAACGAGGCGTTGGTAGGCTACTGCCGTATTATTCCGCCTGAATTTAATAAATTAAAATCCAATCTATCGGTCGCCGACCCTACGATTAAGACCAATCATACTGCTATGCCTGCCATCGGTAGAGTGCTGGTATTATCAGAGCACAGAGGTGAAGGTATCGCACGGCAGATGATGATTCATGCCATAGCGCACTGCCGTAAAAAATATGGCAAGAAGCGCCCGATTATACTCTCTGCACAAGCCTACTTACTCAGCTTTTATGAGTCCTTGGGGTTTGTACCTGAAGGCGATCATTATCTCGAAGATAACATAGAGCATGTAAAAATGGTTCTATACGTTGCCAAGAAAAACAAAGTACAAAAAGAGCGTACTGAGTCTGCCTCCACAACGAACAAAGTATTAAGTTTTCTGCTGTTTATCATGGCGGCTTTATTTGTGTTAGGTCTGCTATATTTGATGATTTAAGCGCGCCGCAAGGTTTTAATTTTTAACATAATTCAGTTTGGTTGTTTGATATTGAGTATGCTACTTTTAAATGATGGCTAATTTAAAAAGATGACCGAGATAATGGGTCAAGAAAGTAGCACACTCAAGGAAGAGGAAACAACCATGTCAAATGATAATTCAGATACAACACATTCAAATAAAAATGATGCAACGGTAGAAAGCAATGTCCGTCCAGAATATGACATTGAGATTCAAAAGATTGCTGATTATGTGCTTAATTATTCGATAGATAACGACTCCCTCAATAGCGCAGATGCTTGGAATACTGCCCGTCACTGTCTGATGGATACCCTCGGCTGCGGTTTGCTTGCGCTACGTTTCCCTGAATGTACTAAGCATCTGGGTCCTGATTGTGCCGATCAGCTCACACCTAATGGTGCGCGCGTTCCGGGTACAGCCCACAGACTAGATCCTATCAAAGCCGCCTTTGATATCGGCTGTATGGTGCGCTGGCTCGATTATAATGACACGTGGCTGGCTGCTGAATGGGGGCACCCTTCGGACAATTTAGGCGGTATCCTAGCAGTCGCCGATTATATCAGCCAACAAAGTGTCAGTCGCAATCATCAGCCATTAACCATGCGTGAGATACTCGAGGCTATGATTATGGCACATGAGATTCAGGGTGTAATTGCACTGGAAAACTCATTCAACCGTGTGGGTCTTGATCATGTGTTTTTAGTTAAATTAGCCTCTACTGCTGTGGTCGCCAAGCTCTATAAATTGCCACGTGAGCGTATCATGGCTGCCATCTCGCAGGCGATCGTTGATGGTCAGGCGTTGCGTACCTATCGTCATGCACCCAATGCCGGTAGCCGTAAATCTTGGGCGGCAGGCGACGCTACCAGTCGCGCGGTACGCTTGGTTGATATTACCCGTCGCGGTGAAATGGGTATTCCTGGGGCACTCTCTGCATCGCAGTGGGGGTTTTATGATGTATTGTTTAGCCATACCAATAAAGACTTAGCCCTTAAACCTGCAAACGAGCGCCGTTTTACTTTCCAGCGTGAGTTTGGCAGTTACGTAATGGAAAATATCTTATTTAAGTTAAGCTTTCCTGCCGAGTTTCATGCGCAGACTGCTTGTGAGGCGGCTGTGATTTTACATCCACGTATTGATGACAGAATCGACGATATTGAAAAAATTGTCCTGACCACTCATGAATCCGCGATTAGAATTATCTCTAAAGAAGGCACATTGGCCAACCCTGCGGATCGCGATCATTGTTTGCAATATATGGTCGCGGTGCCTCTACTAACTGGCGATTTAATGGCAGAAAATTATGAAGACGATTATCATGCACAGCACCATCTTTTAATTGATGGTCTACGCCGCAAGATGATTGTAGAAGAAGATGCGGGTTATTCAAAAGATTATCATGACCCAAGTAAGCGCTCGATTGCCAATGCCATTCAGATATTCTTTAAAGATGGTAGCAGTACCGACAAGGTTGCCGTCGAATACCCAATCGGACATAAACGTCGCCGTACTGAGGGCTTGCCGATATTAGAAGCCAAGTTTCGTGCCAGTTTGGCGACGCGATTTATCGACAGTCGCTGTCAGGATATTTTTGCCCTTTGTAGCGATCAAAAGCGCTTAGAACACACCGCAGTACATGAGTTTATGGACTTACTTATGGCGAACTAAGCATTTTCCTATCTAAGAATCACCCTTATATTATCAATAAAACAGGACGTGTCATTGTCATCATATTAACGACAACGACACGCCCTGTTTTTATCTATTGAATTGGCTTTATGAATCTTTTAATCGTTTAGAGCTACCAAGGTATGGATTCCCCTGCCCAGTCAACAAAGCTTCCTGATTGCGCAGCTGTCATACGGTTAAGTACTTCTAATAAGCATTCCGCACTGTAGGCTGGCGAGAACAACTGACCTTCGGCCACATTACCTTGAAAAGGGGCTGATAGTTGCGTATTTACCGTTCCTGGCTGCAGGACAACCACGCACACGTCTTTGAGCGAGCGACTCCATTCAATACTCAGGTTTTTCATGCCCATATTGAGTGCCGCTTTACTCATACGATAGCTATACCATCCGCCCAGTTGGTTGTCACTGATACTGCCAACGCGCGCGGATATCGTTGCAAAGATTGCGGGCTTGTCATTACTACGCGCAGATTTGGCTAATAGTGGTCTAAAATGCTTGGCAATGAGTAAGCTGGCTAAGGCATTCACTTGCATGTTTTGTAAAAAGAAATCAGTCTCAACCTGACGCAGCGCTTTTTCTGGCTGCTGCGTCGCCGTATGTAATAACCCTGCACAATTGATAATCCAATCAATATGAGTGGTTTGCTGCTGAATAACCTCGGCTGCTTGTTGGATACTCTGTTCGTCGCAGAGGTTCATGGATATCCAATGCAGATTGTCAGCCTCAAAATCAGGTATGTTTCGATGATAAGTGGCAAATATATGGATATCTTGTTTTCCACCATTATCGGTATTCGCATTTTCATCGGTATTCGCATTTTCATCCGTATTGCCACTGGCAGTACCATTTAATAAGTGTTCAATCATCGCTCTACCAATGCCGCCTGTACCACCAACGATTAGATACGTTCTGTTATTCATGATGATTCCTTTTTTAGATTCTCTTTAACAGCGTTCTTTACCCTCTGTTTTTTTACACTATTGTCATTATCATTTTGTTTATTATTCATTTTGGCTGATTTTTATTATCTTTACCATGATAAAAATGCTTAATAAATGTTCATTTTTTAACATTTGGCGAAGGCGTGTCTTCATATATACGCTACAATAATCAAGAATTATCTCCTACATAAACACCTTTATATGGATGTTATCGCATTATGCTATCACCCCAAGATCAATTAACTGAGTTGGTACGCACGCTTGAGACGCAGCAACATGTGTTTGCCACTGACCCGCTACTTATCACGGAAAAGCTACAAGGTGAGGATGGCAAACCCATTCAAAAATTGCACCGCCGAGCCTCACGTATCGATAGTAACGGTGCGCTGGCACGAGTATTGGGCAAAATTGACGGGCGTATTAAAGGCATCATGGTGGTCATGAGCGTGGTGTGGTGTCTCTCGGGATTTTTGGGATTATTCACCTTACTACAGACCAATGTGGTGAATTTCTTTTATGTATTGGTTTGTTTGCTGGGTTTTCATACCATTATGCTGTTAGGCTGGCTAGTCATGACTTTGATTAATCAAGGTAAGCAGTCGTCAAATTGGTTTGCTAATTTTGTCAGTCCCAGTTATCTGATACGTGGCAAGGATGATGTTACCAAGGCAGCAGTCCACTTGTACGAGCGCCAATTACAGCATAGCGGGATGCGCTGGTATTTGGGGCGATTTAGTCATCAGTTATGGCTGGCAACGTTGACGGGCATGCTGCTGGCGATTATTTTCCTGTTGATTGTGCGTCAGTATAGCTTTAGCTGGGAGTCGACTTTACTATCCGATCAAGCGCTAATTACTTTGACACAGGTACTTGGCTGGTTACCAAGTATGGTGGGATTCGATGTGCCAGACAGCACCGCTATCGTACAGAGTCGCTTGGTGACTGATGCGATGCCATTGACTGTTGCGCGGCAATGGGCAGGCTTATTGGTTGGTATCTTGCTGATGTACGGTATTGTACCAAGAGCGATTGCTTGGGCGTTTTGCGCATTGATGTTCCGTCGTAAAAAAATGCGGTTGGACATTAAGCAGCCCTATTATCAAAAGATTTTAAACTTTTGGCAACGTCAGGTGGTAGATGCTGATGACTTTAATGAAGTGCCCGTTCCTATTGCGCCAAAAGCAGCTGTTAGCGCTGGCAAGAAGCTGGTTGCTTTGCTTGAGTATCCAGCAGAGCAGGATAACTGGTGGCTTGCAGGTCTGGATGCTAATATCAATAATAGTGAGATAGAGAATTTCGGTATCGTTGATGATCGTGACGATATGGCACGTTTGAAGACGTATTTAGACAGTCACCCAGTGCAGGTCTTACTTGGTATTCATCATAAAGCCTTACCTGACCGTGGCACATTGCGCAAACTTGATCAAATCGCTGCTCACGCCAAAGATGGGCTCATTGTGCAGTTGCTGAGTGATTCAAGCGCTTTAGACTTAACCAAGCAGGTTGCAGACGATCAAGATGTTCGTTATAAGCAGTGGCAAACCGCACTCTCTGCCCGCAACATTGGTCTAGTGAATGCTTGATTGACTAGCCAAACTGGGATTATCAGTTACTTAAGACAAATGGTTAGTATTAATACCGAAATAGCACACAATTTGTTCTACAATAAAAGCCACTGTATGTTTTGATCATTAATAAATATAAGACGATATTATGAATAATGATAATAAAAAAGAGAACTATGAACACAATAAGCCTGCTGGTCTCTTTGCAGATAAGGCTTATGAGGCAACCCCTAATACCGCAAACAGCACTTTAAAATCAGCTGTAACTCAGTCAGTGGAAACTCAAGACAATCAACCTTTATCAACTGAACCATTAACAACGACGACAAGTATGACAAGGAAAACCATCGCCAGTGGTGAACCGCTAAAATTGGCCGTCGTTGGTCATACCAATACGGGCAAGACATCCATACTGCGTACCCTATTGCGTGACGTCTATTTTGGTGAAGTAAAAAATGAAGCCGCAACTACCCGTCATGTAGAGCAAGCCAAATTAACAGACAGCCAAACGGGCGAAGTGTTGGTGGTATTGTATGACACACCGGGTTTAGAAGATGCGTCAGGATTAATGGATTGGTTAGAGGACAATACCGCCAGTCGGCGTGATGGCATTGAGCGTTTGCAACAGTTTTTGGCAGCAGACATTGCCCAAGGTGGTGATGAGCTAAATAGCAATGAGGACTATAGCCAAGAAGCTAAAGTTATCCGTCAGCTGCTGGCAAATGATATGGCTATTTATGTCGTCGATGCACGTGAGCCGGTACTCGGTAAATATAAAGACGAGCTGGCTATTTTATCTTGGGCAGCGATTCCTGTTATGCCGGTATTTAATTTTACTGACAGTCAGGATACCAACATCGACGAGTGGCAGACCATGCTAGCGCGTCGCAATTTGCATATTTCGACGCGTTTTGACTCCGTGGCTTTTGAATTTGAAGATGAAATGCGCTTATGGCAGAATTTAGCCACCATGCTTACCCACTCTGAGATGCTTGAGCAGTTGATGGCGCGCCGCACTGAAGACTGGGCACAGCTTTATGATGAAGCCAATATTATCATTGCTGATTTTTTAATCAATGTTGCTGCTTTTGTTCGTGAGATTAGTGAAGATGACGACCCAATGCCAGTATTACAGCAAATGCAAGAGGCGGTGAGACAGAGCGAACGGGCGATGCAGAACAACTTGCTCAATTTATATAAATTTTATGACAATGACGTAGCGGCAACGCCACTTGAGCTAAAAGCCTATCAACAAGATCCGTTCAACCCTGAGCTGCTAAAAAGTTACGGTATTCGCACCACTTCTGGCGCGGCAGCTGGCGCGTTATTAGGTCTTGGCATCGATGCTGCAGCACTTGGCACTACTTTAGGATTAGGTGCTGCCATTGGCGGTATCGCAGGTGGGCTGTTATCTAATACCAGTAGTATTGCCGATAGAATCACTGGGGTAAAACGTTTGTATATCGACCCTGCTACCCTAACCTTGCTGGCAACCCGAGCCATAGATTTACTCACCGCCCTACGTCATCGTGGTCATGCAGCAACTGATGCCACGCAATTGCTGTATAAAGGTGAGAAATCCAGTATCGAACAGTCGTTAGATGACGAAAGCGCCACTGTCACACCATGGCCGACACATAAATTACCCAGTGAGCTCAAGAAAGCTCGTGGTAAACCGCAATGGTCATCACTCAGTAGTGGTAAGTCTGAACAAGCGCAGCTATTACGAGCAGATATGGCATGGTCGCTGGCAAGTAAGCTGTCGTCGTATCAGGGTCAGCCATAGTGCATAAACATGTTTGAGATAAAATTTCTTACTGACGGGCTTTATGATGCTGGGCTTACTAATGCACTTAAGGCAAAGGTACCGCGTACGTCCGTTTGTTGCAGATATATTGGGTATAGCGGATACTTGGGAAAGCTTTGCTCAATATCTTGCATTAATTGTTGTTGGCGCTCAGCACGACGCTGCCAAAAATCATCAGACTGAGTTGGTGCTATCAACTGATTGATAACGATGGCGGCTGGCATGAGCTTACTGTCTTCTAACTGCTCTATCGCTCGCTTTGTTTCAGCCAGTGGCAGTACATCAGCTGTCATAACCAATACAATGGCGGTTTGTGTACGGTCATGCAGTAGCAACCCTGCCTGACGAAACAGCTGTTTGCGTTTCTCTAGTACGGATACTGCTTGCTCCCAGCGATCATTCCTCTTTTCAGCAAACGGATTGGCTAAATCATTGTCATTTTTTTGCTGGATTTTTTGTTCATGACTGCCCAAATGGTTTGCCACCGAGCGCAGTTTTGCCTGCCGCCGTTGCTGAGCTAGCAATCCATCCGTCCACGCCCCCATCATTTCAGGCAGCACTAATAAACGCAGTGTATGTCCCGTCGGTGCAGTATCAAAAATGACGTGCTCATAGCCGGCATCTGCTGCTTCAACCAAGTGCTGGCACATAGATTCGAGCATCGCGGCTTCTTGTGCGCCAGGTGCTGATTTTGATAGCCGTAGATGTTCGCGAATTTTTGGCATCATGTCTGGATTAGCATAGGAAGTAATGGTGCGTTCAACTTGGGCAAAATGTTCATCAACGATGATATCAGGGTTTAGTTCAATAGCATCTAGATAAGAAGTTACTGCTGTTTTTTGGTTTTTGAGCGGGACGTTTAACACATCTCCCAAGCTGTGTGCTGGATCGGTCGAGACAATCAGTGTCTTTTTGCCTTGATTGGCATAATAGCTGGCAAGTGCGGCGGCAGTGGTGGTTTTACCGACACCGCCCTTGCCGCCGATAAATATAATCGATTGTGTTGCCAGTTGCTCTACCAATGCGGGTAAAGGGTGTAATGCCATACTTGTATCTCATTTTAATGAATTCAAAGGAAACTAGCAGCAACCAACGTGGTCAAAAGGGCATCTATCCATACCCATTCTGGTATGCCATTCATGGAAGTTTTCTAAAAACAAAGGCTGCAACTCTAATGTATAAAAGCTTGCCGGATTGTCGATACCCAAGCTTTCCGAAAACATGAGTAGCATGAAAAAATCTTCTTCATCACGCGCGGCGCGTGCCATTGTCTGACGATAAGGCGCATGATAAAACTCATTTAACCCAGCCGCAAACCGTTGCCACCATGGCTCAATGTTTTTTATAGGATTTGTCATATTTGTTGTTTCCATGAAGACTTTTATTTTGCGTATATTTATTATCTATCATGCCTATATGAGACAAAAAACGCCAGCAATTGCTGCTAGCGTTTTTTATACATTTTAGTAAATATTTAACTAGGCATTTAACATGGCTTAGAGGTTACTTTTGCCTCTGTGTATCGACCACTCTTTTCGGAGTACCGATAGACTCTCAAACGTCACTAAAATCGTAGCTATCAAGATAATAATATCCATAATAATAAGCAGCCAATTACCATCATTGAAAAAGGTTTTTAGCTGAATCAATAACGCAAAAACCGTCATGACCAGTAAGAATGACAATGGCCCCAAGGTATACCACACAGGTCTGCCTTTACGTAACAAGATAACGGTGACAATCATCAAGGTTAAGGCTGCCATGAGCTGATTCGTCGTGCCAAATAATGGCCAAATAATCATACCGCCAGCACCATCGATGCCACCAGCACCAAAGGCTAATAACAAACAGCTACCAACGGCAAGCAATGTTGCCACCACACTTTTATTTAGAACAGGCAGTTTATAAATCTCACCAAACTCTTGGAAAATATAGCGTTGCAAACGTACCCCAGTATCCATTGTAGTACCCGCGAACAATGCTGCCATTACCGTCAGCATCGTCTGTGATAAAACCATATCAATACCGACGCCTGCATTCAGTATGGTTGCACCGCCATCAATAAAGGCACCAATAGAGCCGTCGCCAAATTTTTGATAAACGGCTTGCCAGTCGCCAAGGGTTGCAAAGCCTGCTGTTGCCGCAAGTATTGCACCAAGTGCTAGCATGCCCTCACCCATGGCACCGAAGTAACCAACGAATCGCACATCCTCTTCTTTATCAATCTGCTTAGATGTCGTACCCGTTGCCACCAAACCATGAAAGCCTGAAATTGCACCACAAGCAATGGTCACAAACAATAAAGGCACCATAGATGGTGTACCGATTGGCAATGCTGTGTTTATCGCTGGCGCGACAATATTCGGCGTCGCAATAAAGATGGCGGCATATAGTAAAATCAGACCGACAAATAACTGTAAGCCATTGATGTAATCACGCGGCTGCAAGAGCATCCAAACCGGTAATAAAGAAGCGATTGCCGCATAAGCAAACAAGATAATAATCCAAACAGCATTGTCAGGTAAGCCTAAGAATGTCTCAGGTAATACGACAGGGAACATAGGACCAAGATAGATAAGCCCATATAAAGCCGTGACCCCAATGATTGATACCCAAACCAGATTCATCTTGTAGCGATAAATACACTGACCGATGATAAAGGCGACTATCAAAGCACCCCAAACTGGCAGCACAGCGGATGGGGTTTTTATCATCATATTAGCAATAGCGACACCAAATACCGCATTCACCATGAGTAATAATAAGAAGATAACGATCATCATCAAGCTACGTACACGTGTACCCATGACGGTACCGGCAATCGAGCCAATCGACTGACCTCGATTGCGCATACTAGCCCAAATGGCTGACATATCGTGGACACCTGCCATAAAAATCGTGCCCAATACTACCCAAATGATAGCAGGTACCCAGCCCCAAATAACGGCAATGGCAGGACCAATAATCGGAGCCGCTCCTGCGACTGAAGTAAAATGATGTCCCCATAGCACGTATTTATTGGTGGGGATATAATCTACCCCATCTTTCATAGTGTGCGCTGGCGTGGGGATACTGTTATCCAATGCCAAGATTTTAGTAGCGATAAATTTTGAGTAAAACAGATAACCGCAAAGCATCGCGGCAACAGCAAACACTAGCACGATTGCACTATTCATCTTATCTCTCCTTAGACAAGTAATAGGTAGCCTTATAAGTTCAAGCTTTTTAATTTAGAATATAAAAAATATGTTAAATTAGTCGGCGACTAGTGACTTAGCGCACCTGTCCAAAGGCTGTTTATAGAAGTACTGTGGTATCATCATCCATTAATAAGGCTTTGCATTCTATCGTTAGCACATGTCACTAGTCAGCATATGGTGAGTCTTTGACTGCAACCCATTTAGATACTAACTGATTTAACGACAAATGTAACGCTGGTTAAACATGAAAAACAACAAATAAAGGAAGCACCATGGCGCATTATTTTGGGTTTGTACCTTCAGATAAATTGAAAGCATTAATCATTGACGCTGAGCAAGTGATTGCCTCAAATGAGGAGGTGGAATACTACCCATATCGTGATGCCCTGACGCATCAAACAGCACGTGATCTAATCGACAATTTGTTGATTGGATTGGTAGATATTATTCCAAACCCTGAACGTCAAGCTTCGATGCGCAAAATTGTTGGCACAGTTGAAAAAGCAACAGATACGCTGCTTAACATCTTACTCGGTAAAGAGAATAACGAAGAAGTGATGCCAAGCTTTCACTTCTTGAGAGATCGGGCGACGTTTATTGATAATGAAGGTGTAAAACGAGTGGGTTTCAAATTATCTGATGCAGATGCGCAAACCATCGAAAAAGGCTTTGCTGCTATCACACCTGATCAAGTAGATATGAAAGCATTTAAAACAGCGCTTGAAACTATGAATGAAGAGACATTGACTCACTTTATCAGCCGCTATGCTGAAACCCTGAAACTTGGCATGATTAAACGCAAAGCTGTCCCAGTTGCCAAAGCCGCCATTGATAAAGGCATGAGTATGGCCTTAAATAAGTTGCTACCCGACCTACCGGATCGCTCTTTAAATCGTTTAGCAAACTATTACCGCCCTTTCATCGTAGAAAAGCCGGAATAAATACCAGTATTTGATTAATTTTGTCTCAAAAGACAGATGGTATTGGGCAAATTCACTAAAATTTGCTAAAATAAGCGGCACTTTTTACCGAAGGCGCACCCGATGACCCAAATCAGCAACCAAGAAATTGAAAAAACATTACGCAACTCAGAGTGCCTTATCAGTAGCATCGAAGTAGCCGCTGCTTATGAGCGCCTTGCCGCCCAGCTCAACCTACATTATGCTGGTTTAAATCCAATCGTTATGGTTGTTATGAATGGTGGACTTATTCCAGCTGGTCAACTATTGACTCATTTGACGTTCTACCATCGCATGCATTATATTCATGCATCACGCTATCGTGATAATGCAGGCACCAATGAGCTAGATTGGAAATTCAAACCTGATGTTAGTATTGAAGGTGAGCATGTATTGCTGATTGACGATATTTTTGATGAAGGTATCACGCTAAAAACAGTTGTCGAAGAATTAAGCAAAGAAAAACCTTTATCACTTGAATGTTGTGTGTTGCTTAATAAAGAGCATGATCGTAAAGTTGAAGATTTTGATGTTGATTTTGTCGGTATCAATGTTGCAGATCGTTATGTCTATGGCTGTGGTATGGATTTCCACGGTTACTTGCGTCATCTGCCTGGCATCTATGCCATCAAAGAAGACAAAGTTTAAGTTCTACATTTGAGTTCAAAAAAAGCATCCAAATTGGATGCTTTTTTATTGCTTGGATTTTGCACTTACTGTTAATTTTGCTACTCATACAATGCCCGTATTTTTTCTGTAGGCAGTATGTTTGTACCAGTCACCACGAAGAAATAATCGAGTTGCCAATCCTGTGTCTTCTTAGCAGTATTACTGCTTGGCTTATCCCAGCTAGGATACACCCTGATACCCATCTTACCTTTTGTAAAATGAGACTGAAGAATATTATGTCTAAGCAAGACATCTTTTGGAAAAACAAACTGCCCAAATGTATGGTTGTCTTTAAATGCGGTGATTACTAACAAGTCTAGTGACGAATCATATTGAAAAGGTTGATTAATACCTTTGGAATCCTTTTCCCAAAAGGTAACGAACTGCCCTACTTTAGTAGGTGTTTGTTTAGCTACTCTGAATCTGACTGTTTTGACAGTCAGTCTGTTCATTAATTCAAATGTACCAGCAGCATATTCTAGATTTTGTTGTTCTTCTTGAGTTGAAGCAACAATCAATTGGTTGGGTTTATAAATAATTTCATTAATATGCTCTAGCACCGTATCAAAGGTATACAACTCTAGTCCTCTTTTTATATTTCTGAGCATTTTTCTATTAACGCTGAGAAAACTGTAATGCCAAACCTGTATGGCGCTCAGTAGGTGTTTGAACAGCCTTTTCAAAAGCAGATTTTGTACTATATATGGTTACCTGTTTCTTAGCACGGGTCACAGCCGTATAAATAAGCTCTTTGCTTAGCAATCTAGCATGACTATTATCAAAAGTAATGGCAACGTGCTCAAACTCAGATCCTTGCGATTTATGAATGGTCATCGCATATGCGGTGGCAATTACCTCTTCGTTTAGCAGATTGACGGGAATCCCCTGAGTTTTATTCTCGAAAAAAACTTCTAATCGACTTCTTTCATCCGATGTTTGTAAGCAAAAACCAATGTCACCATTAAATAATCCTAGTTCATAGTTATTTTGTAAAACCATCACAGGACGACCATGAAACCATGTGTTTTGGCCCAGTGGTAGCTTTAGTTCAGTTAGGTGCCATTGAGTGAGATAGTTATTAATGTAGTGATCGCCCCATTCACCATTATGACCAGCACTGAGGATTCTAAACTCATTAAATGTCTCCATTAATGATGTAATCGTATTCTTTACTGATTCTGGCATGGATTTTTCTATCGGATCTTTTAGGAGTTTTCTTACTTTATTTATATAATTGATATATTTTAATGATATTTTTGAAATAATTTTTTTATTACTTAGGCTATTTATTGTCTTATTATCTTTAAACTCATTTGTTTGCAGCGTATTTACATATTGAAAAATCAAGGCTTCATCCTGCCTTAACAGCTGCCAGATGGCTTGAGTATCTACCTCTGCCTGATTAATTTGGTAGGCAAGTTTGCCAATACCTGATTCTACGCTAAATCTGCGGCTTTCGGTTAACTCTGCATGAATGGGTTGTAACAGTGGGATATGGCACAAGTCAGCCAATACCGCTCCTGCATCGACTGCTGCCAATTGGTTCGCATCTCCTAGCATTATGAGCCTTGCACCTGGTTTTACCGCACTTACGAGATAATTAGCCAACTCGACCCCGAGCATCGACGCCTCATCAACGATGATAATATCTTCACCGAGTGGATTGTTAGTATCGTAGCGCGGTCTGCCCGTCCGACCAATACCTAACAAGCGATGGATGGTTTTAGCTTCTTGTAACTGTAGATCAATATCTGCTGCATCGAGAGCAGCTTGTAAAGATTCTTGCATGCGCTGGGCAGCCTTACCAGTCGGTGCTGCCAATGCCAGACTGGCACTATCCGTACTGAATCTAATATTTTCAGCCCCGTACCCCCCACTCTCTGTCGCTTGTTGCAGCGCAATGACTAACTGAGCCACGGTATAGGTTTTACCTGTACCTGGACCACCAGTAATAATACTAAACGCGTTGTTATTAGCAACATTAATCGCCTTTACCTGGTGCTCATGAAGATTTTCAGGCATTGCTATCTGTAAAGGACTTACTTGCTGATTTAAAATATTGTTGATATTTTTTGCTAAATTAAACTCGGCTTGCCATGCACGATGTAGCCAAAAAGTTAGTGATACTGCTGAATCTTTTGTGTTTTGACTGTTAACTTGTTTGTAAATAATAGGTTGATTATTTTTGCTTAGGCTATTTTTATTAGTGTTATTACTAATATTATTATTAACATCAGCGAATAAAGTATGTTCATTAAGTGACTGAACGAAAGATTCGAACTCGCTATTTTTCAACAACTGATATAGTGTAGTCACCATATCAAAGCGTTTATCTAATACCTCTTTTTCAGGATTACTAAGTACCAGCTGCGCCCATAACTGAGATTGTTTGCTAAACAGAGTTTCTAACAATACGAATAGCGACCTTTCAGTTATAGAGTCATCTTCTGATTGCGTATTTAGTTTGCTATCTATCAGCGCAAAGATTGGCATTGCTAGCATCTCTAATAACTGTTGCTGCCAAGCATATAGCGTAACTGCCTCATCATTGATTTGACCTTGCAATGCTTCTTCATGCTCAGAGGACTCAATGGTTAATACGGTATGCCCCTCTTCCAAATGAGTCGCTAACATAACGAATAGAGCGGTGAATAAATTACTTTCTTCTGTTTTATCGACTTGCTTGCTATCAGTATTAGCTTTTGCATCCGTTGCCTTATACGCTAAATACGTTTGCTCGCGGCGTAGCAATATATAATCACTGATGTTACTAGCCCAGCTTTGTTGTAGCCCAATTACTGCCTTGCTCTCTTTTTTATTATTACTCATCGTATGCTTGTCTCTATGTTGAAATAGTTAATCGATATCATGTTTTTTAGCATTTAATCATTACTTATAGCCTACTAGTTGGGCATGCCAAACAACGCATCTAGAGCCTTAATGAACTCAATTGGAATATCCCACGTCACTAATCCATAGCGGTCGTTGTGCATTGAGTGGCTATTATCAGCCTCTTTAACATCTTGTGATAGATCATCAGCTATTTGAGAATTGGGATCATACACACCTCGTAAAAAAACATACTCCACAGCGCCTAAATACTTATCTTCATTGCCTGCATAATCATGTATTCTCATTGAAAGGAATCGATGTAACGCTACTTGATAAATCGCTGCTTGTAACCAGTATCCTGCCTTGGACATTGCTTGCTTAAGTGTATCTTCATTATAATCGCTTAGGCTATTTCCTAGAAAGTTGCTTTTATAATCGACAACGTAATACTTGCCTGCATGTTCGTACACTAAGTCAATTTCGCCACGCAAATAACGATACAAATGTGCTTTATTTTGCGGAATAAGAGTGACGTGTTTGTCCATCTCATTAGGAAGATACTGTTGGAAGAGTTTACTGATATCCTGTGCTTTAAAGTTCTCTGACAACCCCATATTGAACTCTAACTCAGAAAATCGCTGACCTGCATTAAGGGAAAATAAAGATTGATTGGAGGCCAATAGCGGCGCATGTAGTACCTCTTCAATCCAATTGATTAATGCCTCATGCTTGGTAGCATCTATTGAAGCAAGATCAAGTGAACTAGTATTAAATGAATCGTCATCGCCTTGCTCTTGCTTCTTCGCTTGTGATCGACGGCCTTGCTGCTCAGCGCTACTATAAACTAGAGGCAGTTGATAGCTGCTGATCGCTCTATCAATAACCTGAGACCACTGCGCTTTATTGTTGAAATCAATTTTTTCAAATATCTCATGCAAGAACGTACCCGCATTAGCACCTTTCACAAAGGTAAAGCGGACATCATCCTCTGATTTGAGGCTTAGTTCACTGTCTTGTTCGAGAGACTCTTTGCTATTAAGTGAATGGAGATCTGAAACTGAAGACTCTGTCATATCGATGTCTATCGCATCATCAATACGCTCATCCATTATCGCCATTGTTTGTGTAGATTCATCGAGCTGACGTGCCAAAGCGGTAAAGCTGGTCTTAGCCCAACCATAAAAATAATTGGTTTTCATAACCTCTGCAAAAGGCGCATACTCAATAGTCTCTGTGGCAGGCTTATGAGCACTTGACTTGGTAAGAGCGAGCTGAACATTGTCATTTACGCCTGCTGATTTAGTATCGTTGCTTGCGTAATTCTTGTCGTAGAACTCATTGACCTTATGCCCTCTGAGCATGCCTATGGTACCTTTGAGTCTATCAGGCAACTCAAATTTCGCTTCTGGTGATTCAAACCAATAAAACACCGGCTTTAACTCAAATCCTGTTTTATTGTTAGGATCTCGCAGCACGACATAAAGCTGCTCACTGGCACGAGTAAATGCCACATAACCAAGCCGTCGCAGCTCATCAAAGTCTTCTTGAGTTTCGATATTGGTGTAATAGTCCTCTGTAGTCGCTGAGCCTTTTAAGGATGAGAAGCGGCGCTGGTTTCCCGTTGATTCACTATCTATCGAATGATGAACTTCTGTTGACTTTCGCACTAGCGCTGAAGGCGCTTGTTGCGCGTTATATAGATACAGCCCATAGTCTTCCTTATTGCCAGACTTCCTACTGGCATCACCCATTCCCAATACATAGACAATAGGGAACTCAAGCCCTTTTGACTTATGAATGGTCATCAGCTGTACGCCAGACTCTGTCGGGAGCGGATATTGCTTAGCCCAATCACTGTTGGGCGCTGCATCTATATGCTGCCTGAACCAAGCCAGTAGCTCATGCTCGCCCATACCTAAGCCATATTGCGCCAAAACATCCATTACATGACGCAAATCCATGATATGACGATCGCCTTCTGGATGAGCCGCTAGCGCTTGCCAAACGCCTTGCGGCTGTATGGGATTTTTATCTAACAAGTAATGCAATGCTGACAAAATACCAAAATGCTGCCATCGTTGTGCGCCTTCTTTTAAATAAGTAATAAAATCTTGATAACTTTTTTTATTATCAGTAGCCTCATTAACTGAGGTATCCTTCGAATTAGAGTTGTGTGAATGGGCGCTTGTGGTACTGCTGCTATCAGTAACTCCTGACTCATGATCCGTCATCATGGCTTTGATGTTTTTAATACTTAAGCCATATAAATGACTGGTCAACACCCGATTAATCATGTCATGACGATACGGATATAGCATGGCACTCAGCAGCGCCGCCACATCTTCTGCCATGATGGTTTCAAAGATACTGACATCACTGGTGGTCAAGGTCGGTACATTAAGCTTAACCAACTCATCCTCAACCCGCTTTAGATCTTTTTTAGTACGTGCCAGCACGCCGATATCACTAGGCTGGATCGGTTTACCTTTCAGCGTCTGACCACTACTAAGCAAAGTCGCAATATGACGCGCCGTGATTTCATGCTCATCGTACTCAAGCTCTTTGTCTTTATCATAAGGTAAGTGTAATACGCTCACTGGCTGGGCAGAGAGCACCTCATTCACTAAAGTTAAAGTAGTGCTGTGAGCGTCTGGTTCATTAAACCAAGACAGCTGATTTTCTGGTTTTGCCGCTTTGATATGCTGGTAATAAATACCTGCGCCTAATTGAGCTAATTTATTCTCACCAGTGGTTACATCAGCCATGCCGAACCAGCAATTCAATGCATTAATCACACCAGCATTTGAACGTCGGTTAATATCGAGCGTCCAAAGCGTGCTTTTATCAAATTGAGCTTTCATGTAGTTATAGTTGGCCACATCGCCACCACGAAACCCATAAATAGCCTGCTTGGGGTCACCAACCAATAATAAAAATTCATGGCTGGCTTTTTTAGTAGCTGACTGTTTATCATTATCAGCAACCTTGCCCTTTTTCTTTGGCAAATAAATGCTTTCAATCATGATGGCTTGCGCGCCATTGATATCTTGTGATTCATCAATCAACGCCACAGGATAGTGGTGACGGATATAACGTGCCAGCTTCTCTCCTTGACGACCCGTTAATGCTTGGTTTAAACGTACCATTTGCAGGCTAAAGGACGTCTCACCTCGCTCTTCCAAAATAATTGGTAGCCTGTCACGTACCGCAAGCACGATATGACGATTAAGATTGGCTAAAACAGTCACTATGTATTCGTCTAGCTTTTTGCTTTCTTCAATATAGCGTTTAAAGTCACGAACGACCTGCAACTCATTAAATATCAGATTAACTCTTTCACCATCTTTTGGTTTATAGAATTGCTTACCTACGTCATCAGTTTTCTGAAAAGCTTGTATTAACTTTCCTGTATAAATTTTTTCGTCTGATATAAATTTGTAAGCGGCTGGACCAAAATCTTTTAATGCTTGAATGATTTTCGGCCAAGAGTCTCTATTATTTTGTAGCTGTCCTTTTGGAACGTCATAGTACTCGCCGTCAGGTTTAAAAAAGATATCAAGCTCATCGCTGCGCCCAATGATAGTATTTATAAGCCGCTCATAGCCCTCAAACGAAAAGTCATTTACTACAATCTCATCAATCGGTGCTGAAATAAAATTAAGCGAGCGAGTCACATATTTTTTATGATCACTCACGGCAGTCAGCTTACCTTGCTGATCCATAAGCGCATACAGTTTAGGCTGCTCATGATACAAGCGACTTTGAAACTGACGCAGCTCATCATGAATAATACTATCGGTCACCTGCTCGATACTGCTCTCTTCGATAATAGCCATACCTTGCTGATGACCTGTCTCGCTACTGTACTCCTTCAGCCATTTTTGCGCCAAGCTATCGAGCGTACCCACAAACAGTTTATCCAACGTCGTTAAAACCAGTGCGGTACGCCTGATAGCTTCCGTCATTGGATAGCTGTACACATGATCTAGCAAATAACCGACGAGATGCAGGTTAATGGGATCTTGCATGATGCCATCTAAACGCACATATTTTGCCTGTGCTACCAGCCAGTCTTCACGGTCTTTTTTTGCTTGCGCACGCTTTGTGGCATCAGCTTGCTTATCAGTAGCAAGGTCTTGGTTTAACTCATCAGCGCCTATCTCAGTATTTAAATCCGTACTTGGTTTTTTGCCCTCTTGTTTATCCTTATCGCTTTCAGGCATCACCTGCAATACATTAGGATACAAAGCCTCCTTATTACTGGTATCAGCACTTAAACTGTTGACCCACTGCAATAATTGATAAAAATCCACCAAACGATCATGAATACGCTGACGCATCTCAGCGGCAGCGGCTCGCGTAAAGGTCGTGGCAATAATTTGCTCTGGCGCACGTCGTGCTTCAATTAGCAGGCGCAATACAATGCCTGTCAGCGTCCAAGTTTTACCAGTACCAGCAGACGCTTCAATCAGGTGCTTGCCCGTTAGGTCAACATCAACTGCTGGTATCACATCAGCCTTACGCTCACTCATAGGATCTGAGTGAGGCGCATCTGAGTGCTCATCGAATAAATGTGGCTGTGTAGAAAGTTCAATGATATTGGTTAGATCAGTCAAGTCTGTCATATGGGCGCATACTTTTAATTATTATTTATTAAATCAAGAGAGCAGAAATCGATTATTCTAAATGACTAGGGCGTGTCTTCATTTCAAAAATGGCGATAAAAATGAGATAAATTGCCGTCAAATAAGAAAAATAGCGTAGATAATATCGGGATATTAACCAGCTATTTGACGATGTTTGGCAATATTTATCCATTTTTAGCCCATTTAGATGACTATTGAGTGAATTGAAGACACGCCCTAATTAGCCATCTAAGTCAATTAACGCAGTAAACATCGGCTCGTACAATGGTCGCGCCAAGGTGGTCAACGCCCCTAACAAAGCTTTAAATGCATCTTGATCACGTAATACGTACTGCCAAATGGCGTGCTGCGAGCAAGTATCATATACTGTGTCTGTATGATAGCCAGACCGTAACCAATCTGAAAAGTCTGCTCGTTTTGGCCAATAACTACTGCCTTCACTTTCTTCAGCTTTTAGGTACTTATCAAGATAATTGAGTGCATATTCAGGCAATAAAGTAATAGGCACTTGCCCAGATAGCTTGGAAAAAATCGCCCATTTTATCAGCTCAATCACAGCGTCTTCATAGACAATAGGGCTTAGTTTAAATGCGATTACTTTGTCATATTTTTTGACTTGCGAGCTAGGCTTATTAAAGCGCCAAATACTCACGCCATCATTTAATGCCGCTTGCTCGGCAGTGGTACGTCTGGCCACTTGCCAATACAAATGTGATAACCAAAACTTGAGTAAATGCCTAGGACTGGCAGAATTGGGCAATATATTTAACCACTGCTTGGGTGATTGCTGAGCATAAGGCATGCCCGCCTGAATAATTGATATGGGTGCTAATATAGGTACTGAGCCTTTGATCTTAATGATTTTCGGCAACAGCTTAAGCAGTGCTTCTATCTCTTTAATATCTGTCTGGCTGTTTGACCCGTTATCAGTGTTATTCAGTATATTTTTTAGCTCTATCTGAACAGGGTACTCGGCGGTTGGCGTTAGTAGCTGCAAATCAGCCCCTGTCGTACCCTCTATCCCATCTTCATGGGGTACAATATTTTCGCCAAAATCATTAGCTATTAACTGCTCTTTAAATTCCAAACATTGCTGTTGCAGTTTTTGTTGTTGATTGGGTAGCGTGGTTTGGCGAGCGACACCAGCTGGCATAATTTTTTGATACATCAGAATCGGAGTAGTGCTTTGGGTCGCTGTATTAATGCCATTCGCCTTAGTCTCATCAGTGACCAACTGTTTAATCAAATGCTCTTTAATTTGATAGGTAGTCAAACTGTCTAAAAACAGCGGCTCTTGCTGCGATAGTGTTTCTTCACCTTGCACCACATGTACCTTTTGAGACCGTAAGAACGCTTTGGCAGGATGGCGCACTTGGTAAGCCAATGCCCCTTCAACATCTATCTCCCCAATATTAAATACGCTATCAGATACAGCTTGGGAGAGCACCTGAGTCATATCACTGATATTGCTAGTATCAACAACAGCCTCTAATGCCAATAGTTCAACCAATGCAGACAAGGTTTGAGTGTTTACTTGACCGAGCTGACCCAAGCCTTGACCAAGTATTTTAGCCATTGCTTCGTACTGTGTCTTTGTGGGCAAGCCAACCAGTTGCACCTGCTCGCTAGCCACTCGCCCTTTCAATGTATCAAACACAGCTTGCCAAAGCGGCGCAGGTGGAAACTGTTTTTTCTGAGCCAGTTTGGTTTTACGCATAGCTGTATTTAATAAAGCATCCAGTTCATCAATCATATCAACAGGGCTTGCATCCTGAGCATTGATATTAACGTTGGCATTAGCACTGTCATCAATATCAGAAGACGCTTGCTCAAAAATATCAGCGCCTTCAATTTCGGTCTCAAACAGACTCTCATGGAAAGGCAACGCAGGATGCTCAGTCACTAACCACTGCTTAATCAATTTAGGCAAATAGCGCTTGAGACTCTCGGTAGTTGGATCAATATCCTTAGGTAATGTCTCAAGCGAGTTCACCTGCCATTGCACCTCGCCTTGTAAGAACTGTAATAGCTCGCTCACTGGGTTGGCTGGCAGGTGCTCATGAGTGTCCGTCAGGCTTTGACCGTTGTAGAACATCCAACAAGCACTACGTGCGCACAGCAGGGCATCTAAAAATGCGCCATTATCATCATCTTCACTGACTCTGTCGCCGCGACGTGAATTAGTCGCTTTCATCAAATCATAGCGGTTATCACGGTCACGCCCAGGGAACTCTGAGAGATCCATGTTGAGCATGACCACCAACTCAAAAGGCACGTTTCTTAAGGCGCCAAACTTACCAAAGGTAATCACCCCAGTCGGCTCAGCACTGACTTGCTGACTTTCAAGCTCGTTTTCGATACTGTCTAACATAAAGCTCAACTTTAGTGGCAACTGCTCCACACCTGCCAGCTTTTGCTCTACTTCTCTGTTGTCGCTATCACCATTAGAGTACTGTCTATAGTGACGATTAGCTCGCAGACTTGATTTAAAGCCATTCATCGCATTGTAAATGGCACGCATGGTACGCGTTTGATCTACATCACCAAAGTAACGATGAATCACTTGCCTCTCAATCTGATCGAGCCAATTTTCCGCTTTCATTTTTTGTGTATGGTCATCGCGTCGTGCGACCAAACCGGTATAAATGCGGCAAAGCGCTTCAACAATCAACGCATCATTTAGGCTGACTTGTGGTAGTGGCAAGGTCATTTCTGGTAAGGCAGTGCTTGGCCATTCATCCTTATCTAAAGGATACAAGCAGTTGCTCAACTCAGCCTCTGGCATGACCAGACCTAGGGTCAATCTATCTAACGCTTGCGCAAAGCTAAAGCGGTAGTCATAGTCATTGCTATCCAAAGTTTGCTTAAGGTGCAGCTCATCAAAACCACGAATAAATCCTGCCTCTACCAACAAGTCACAGCCACGGCTCATCTGCTCATGAGTCAGTCCAAAACTTTCAAACAAAGGTGGCAACATTAGCCAGTCTAAGACTTCAGCCGCCTCAAAACGGGCGCTATGGCTGCCTAATAATTTGTAAAAACCAATAATCGCTTCCCATAATTGCCGAATATCGGCATCGACAACACCAGTGACTTTAGCAGGCAAGGTCAAACCGTCTTGACCTTTACCATTGACGAAAATAGAGCTAATCAGTGCATGATGACGCTCAACATCAGGTAGCAGCACAACAATGTCAGAGATATGGCGCTTCTTCTCACCAGGCTTGATAGGTTCATTCAGCCAACGACCAATCATGATACGCAGCACTTCAAGTTGACGCTGCAAACTATGACACGAATGAATGCTTAGGCTATTATCTTGAGAAGAGATTGCCCAAAAACGGTCTTTCTCAAAGCGCTTCTTCTCCAACGCCTCATCGTCATACCAAGCCGTTGCTTGCTTATCCTCATCAAGGCTTGGCGCTATCTGCTGACTCACTGCTTGCGAGACTGTAGCAGCTGTTGCTTGCTGGGTCGATTGCTCATCAAGCATCAACACATCGTTCTGCAAACGTCGTAATAAACTTGGGCTATGTTGTGCATCTTGAGCACTGAAATCATCATAAATACTCTCATCTGCACCACTATCAAAATTATCTTGCCATTCAACCAGTGCATCGTCGTATTGCTCATTACCCGATAAATTAGCTAGCATGGCAAACGCATCACGCGATTGCTTACCCAAACGCGACAGTAAACTGTGACCATAATCACGTAAAAAGACACTTTCAGGGTTAATAATCTGCTGACGTTGTAACCACGATTTATCGACGATATCCGCCCAAAACAGCTTTGATGGATTGTAATGCAATAGCGTGATATTCATGTATTGCGACAAGCGCTGTAGAAAGTCCAGCTCGGTCTGTGGCAGTTGCTGGATGGTAAATATACGCAGTACTTTGGGCAACTGATCGCGCTCATTCGCCTTGTTACCTTTTAAAGCCGACCAGAACGCACGCTCCAGTGCCACACGGTGTAGATGAACATCAGCAAACAAATGCGACCACAAGAATCTTTGGGCGATTTCTAACTCAATATAATGCTCGACCAACCACTCAGGCGTGCCGCGCGCATATTTATCAAAGCGCAGGGATAAGGCGTCTTTATCTTCTATCAACTCACTTACGTTCAACGGCTTATTTTGCGACCATAATGCCAACCAATCCTCACGGTGAGTCAAATAGCGGTTAAACACTCTTGCCAAATCGCTTGCTAATTGCCAAATACGGGCGTCTTGTTGTGACTTGTCCTTTATAATGTCCTGTCGCACATTGTCTTGATGAGTATCTGCCTGCGGCTCATCAATCAAAGATGCTAGTAATGGATTAACCGGATGTTTTTCATCTGCAACAATCGCCTCTTGATAGTAGGTCAAATACCCAAACAAGCGCCATTGCATCACTGTGGGCGATAACACCGCCACTTCTGGCACATTTAGGGTTGCCGCTTCGGAGTCATTCTCTAACAAATACGCGTTATGGCGGGTTAACACATCCTGCATGAGCGTCCACTGATACTGACCCCAAAACTTAGTACGCACCAAAGTACTAATACCAGCACGACTGGCAATGGTTTTGTCCAACCAATCGCCCAATACCATTGAGGGCACAATAACAATAAAAGGCTCAAAAACAGGCTGATCCTTAGACTGATATTGCACAAGCAGTTGATCAACAAGGTTTTCGGTGCGGTGCGATTGAATAATGGTAAACATAGAGGATAGTCTGATTGAAGTTATAATATGAGTGATAGTGTGATGTAGACGGTCGTGAATGCCTGAAATGGAATAGCATTTGCGTTAACTTTCTAATGCATATTGATGGCTGCTAAGGAATACCACGAAGGATACTCACCAATCTATGTTTCGCGGTCGTTACTACAATGTATTTCTGCTAGCATGGCTGTCATAAACACGATGCAAATGACAACAACGATTAACTATCATTGCATCATCAGTGATTATTTATAACAATCATAAAATAGGCTGCTGATTAGTGTGCCATCGATAGCTATCGTTTACTAGTATATGTACCACTATTATAATATCTTACGACAGATAGTGTCGCATTGATAAGTCTCATATTTATGAATAGAGAAGTCAATGCTGCTGTCAGATCAATTGCTGTAATTTTTATATCCATAACCCTTTTTTAACGGAATAATTTAATACTATGCCCTTGCGTCCCATTGATGCCATTTTCGTTCATCCTAAACGACGTTTATATGTTGTATACTATCGCGGTGAATTGTGGCAATTGCCACGTATGAAAATTGACGACAGATCGTGGCAAAACAGACAGCCCTATACTGATGATAGTCGCTCGCTTTATTTGAGCATCCATCAAGCCATTAACGACCCTATACTTGCACAAAAACTGCGAACATTGAATCTGCCTGTCGCGGTGCGTGGGAGCACGTTGCCACGCTTTGAAGCATGGTGGGAAGCCCATGGTTTTGAATGGCTTAAAGACAAGCTTACGATGGGCGAATCGCCATTGGCTGCACACCAAATAAAAGCCATTGACAATGATATTGCTTCCCCCTCAAACGATCAACCTGTGCTATCCAATCAAAATAGTACAATTGGTCATAAGAATAATAGCGAGAAAAAACTTTTATCTGATTCAGAAACCGATGTTTTTGCAGATATGCTTGCGGACTTAGCAGATGAAGTGTTACACCAACAGCTTTAAAAATAATACGTCACACACCGCATTTTACGTAAACTTGACACAAACCCATTAAGAGAAGAGCAGTAACATATGAGAGACTACAAGCTGCTACTGGCTGGGCTAATTTTACTGCTGCTGATAATCTTTATTGCAATCTTTACGTGGTTATGGAGCAGTAACCGTAAAAATATAGACCCCCTACCGATCATGGCAAATGCAAATGAGCCGTCAGCCACCACTCAAGACGAGGTAAATACCCTCACCGACAGTACGCTATATATAAAGGCTGAAGAGGATTTACAAGCACCCTTGGACGATATCATCGTTAATTTCGAATCTCGTTATCCTCATGTGCAGGTTGTGCCAAGTTATGTACCTGCCAGCGACCTCTTAACATTATCAAACGCCAATCCTAGCCATGATAAACGCTCAGAATTAGGCGCTGATATAGACATGATCATCGCTAACGACAGTCTATCTGCAGACCGTCTCACACCGTTACAAGCAGAGCTAAAAACGGCTCAAGATAAAATAAACCAAGACAAAGAAAATATCAGCAATACTGATGATAAAAAAGTAAATACTGCTGAGACTGTTGCCATTGAGACTGACAATGCAGAGGCACGTACCCTAAATTCTTTCAGCTATGCATTGAGAGACAAGCAAGCGCTTGAAGGGGTTATCTTGACAGAGAATACTGCTGCTACTAACTTCCGTAATTTTTTACTTTCGAGTACGGGACAAGATATATTAGAAAAGTACGATTATTATAATATCGAAGGTTATAAAAATAGTGTAAATGACTTGTTTAATCCAACATCACGTGCACAAAAAGCAGCAAATGCCAACACTGTGAATGTCGCTGACGCCTTGAGTAATGGTAAGTAATGATAAAATCTTTATATTTTGTTGATTGCTTTTATGAGCGATTTTTCCTACAATGTTATTCCAAAATGCGCCTATAGCTCAACAGGATAGAGCAGTTGCCTCCTAAGCGATCGATCGGGGTTCGAGTCCCTGTAGGCGCACCAACAAATATGTTTTTAGTTTACTTTAAAGCCCCTTAGCCCTTTGGTTATGGGGTTTTTTCTTGCTTAGACGTTTTTAGCTGTCTTTAGTTGTCTTTATCTCTACGTTAAATGACGGTATTCGCCGATACCGTCAAAATAGCTAAAATCATCAAGCCGCTAACAGATTCGCAGGTAAAACAAGCTAAACCACAAGACAAGCCTTATAAGCTAGCTGACGGTGGTCGCCTTTATTTGTATGTCAGTAAGTTGGGCACCAAGTCATGGCGTATGGATTATGTCCGGCCCATAGGTAAAAAAAGAGCCACTATCACATTGGGCCTTTATCCTGACGTTTCACTAGCCCAAGCCCGTGAGCAGCGCAAACATATACGGATCATGTTAGCTGAAGACGTTGATCCACAGCAGCAGAAAATTGATGATGAACGCGAGCAAGAGCTGCTATCCAATAATACATTTGCAGCGATAGCAGATGACTACATGAGTCGTAAGCGTAACGTAAGCCCTGCTACTATCATAAATAACAATAGACAGCTTAAACGACTGAATAAGTACATTGGTGATATGCCAATCACTGACATTAAGCCAATCGATGTGCTAAATGCCTGTAGGACGGCTGAAGCACAAGGTTACTATGAGACAGCGATTAAGATGCGAACCATTGCAAGCCAAGTTTTTAGGTATGGCGTACAGACGGCAGTGTGCGATCGTGATGTTACTCAGGATTTAAAAGGCGCTTTAAAGGAACCGCCAACTAAGCTCTACTCCGCTATTATTGATCCGGTTGAATTTGGTCACATGCTACGCTCTATTGATGATTACCAAGGCTCTTTTGAAGTTAAATGCGCTCTAAGATTAATGCCAATGTTGTTTGTTAGAGCTGGCGAGATGAGGTATGCTAAATGGTCCGAGTTTGACCTAGAAAAAAAGACTTGGACTTTCACGCCCCGCAAGACAAAACGCAAGACAGGCGTGTCACTTATTGTACCCTTGCCAGAGCAGGCAATAAATATCCTAAATGAGCTTGCTGACCATAAGAGAAGTGAGTTCGTATTCCCAGCCATTCACACCACCGTCCAACCAATGTCTGAAAACACAATGAACCAAGCGCTGAAGCGCCTTGGTATTACTGGTGACACCCAGACTATTCATGGGTTCCGCGCATCTGCTCGAACTATGATTTCCGAACAATTGAAATATGATGATAAGTTCATCGAATTACAGCTTGGTCATCGTGTACCTGATATGCATGGCCGCGCATATAACCGCGCTCAATTTTTAGATGAGCGTAAAAAGATGATGCAAGAATTCGAGGAGTTTATTAAAGGTAACTTTTCTATGATTGTTGACACAAGCAGTAGTGATTTTTTAAGTTTTAATCACTACATGATCAATGATGTAGTTTCTAGTCTTATTTTAGAGTATAACAAACAGTATATAATCCACTGCCCTATAACTTATGGGCAGAACAGAGACGAAACTATTTCTTGCTTACTTAGAATTATTGAAGATTATCCGAACACACCTATCATAATTTGGGAAAATGAATTTTTTGGTAAAAATCAAAACAGCTTCATTAATGCATCAATATTTAACAACCCAAATCATATTATTGGCGCCATTAAACTGGAAGGTTTATACGATAATATAGAAAAACAGGCTTTTTCCAAGATGCTAAAAAAGTATATGACATTTAATGAGATACATAAACATAATGCCTTCAATTCTGTAGAGAAAGAGATTTTAGAGCGTATTAAACGTCGTATTTGGAGACAGCTAGATTCCATTTTCAATTAAAATATTCAATTAAAACATGAGTTTTTTAATGTTACTGAATTAATTGAAGGTCCGTTATAATCATGGATAATGCAAGCTTCTACAATCATGTTCATGAGCTACTAACTTTATGAAAATAATTATAAAGACATTAGCATCACACGTATGTGTAAAATTTTAGATATTAAATCATAAAGCTATTATAGCTAGATAAGTCCGTTTTTTTCTATTTGATTGTGTCTCAGGTTTGGGATGATTACCGACAAAACTTAGGGCTAATGGTATATTTCGATAGATATGATCAGAATATCATAAAACAAATAGACAGTATAAGTTTAAAGAAACAAGGGCACGACATGATAACTGCTTTGACATTGGATCCATAGAGAGTTTCTAGAATATATTAAAAGAAGTTTCTAACCGCAATCGATATTATCAAATGTATTGAGTTGTACTATAATCAGGCTATTACTCAAACGGGCTGGGACTATAGACTGTAAAGATAAATGCAATCTAACATTCATCATCACGTTGCGTAATTAGAACCACTCAAAATTAGTTGTACAGATATAACTTCAGGGTCAGTTATAACTTAAATGCACATATTTTAAAAAACTCGCATTTTTGTGGGAGATTCGATTGGTATTAAGCTTTAAGATAATTCCTGTAATCATCAAGAATTGATATATAGGTAGCTATCTGAAACCAACATATTAATTGGGTGGTATTCTAAAAAGTATGCTGGCGATAAAAGTCAATAAGAAATCTATACTAAATTCTCTGATTCTACAGGGTTTTCAAAGCTTCAAAAATTGTTAAAATTTTAATCAGCATACTTTTTGATACACCACCCTTATTTTAATTAACGGCTAATCATATTAGCAAAACGCTAAAGTAAGGGTTTATTAGGGCATATACTATCATTCATCTTACAATGAATGACAGTACACGCTAGATAGAGCATTGACTTAAAATTACGCGCCAACTTCTCGTAGCGAGTAGCGATGCTACGAAAATGCTTGAGTCTCGAAAACATATTCTCAACAAGATGATGCAGCTTTTACAAATAGCTAGCAAGCTCTGGATTAGGCTGTTTGTTATTCTTTCTTTTAGGAACGACAGAGATCATATCGTGGCTTGGAGCTTTAGCTCTGACAGCCTCTGAGACGATGATAAAGATCTAATGGCAGACTTAGTAAAAGGACTTGGTGGTAAGGTTGAGACTAAAACGGATTCTGAACTGTTTTAATAATTAAGGAGTTTTACTTAAATGAAGGACATAGATATTGAAAGTTTTTTAAATGAACTGTATATGAAAGGTCAGATTAACGACTCAAAATCTATCAACAAAATTGATAAGTACCTCAATATAACGCCAGATACAGGTAAGTTCCTAGGTCTGCTAGCTCAAATCACGTCAGCAGAAAGAATATTAGAAGTAGGTACTTCAAATGGGTATTCTGCTGCTTGGTTAGCATTATGTACTGACGAAGCCGTTCAAATCACCACAATAGAAAACGATTCTAAGAAGATTAGCGCTGCAAGAGAGAATTTCTTAAGCACAGGTCTAGTGGATAAGATTAGAATTATTGAGGGTGACGCTCCTATGATTTTATCAGAAATGACTGAAAGCTTTGACTTGGTTTTTGTTGACATGGATCGAAAATTGTATTTAGACATCTTGGAGGATGTAATACGGTTAACTAGTACAAAAGGCGTCATTGTGTTTGATAATGCAGTCTCTCATAAGGAGGAAATGACAGACGTTTTTAATTATTTCAATGGTAATTCACAATTTTACACCTACTTAGCTCCCATTGGTAAGGGTGAGTTCGTGGTGCTAAAAAAATGGTAGGTCGCTGCCAAAGTCGACATGTACATCAAACAATGATTCGTATTTAAGGATAAGGATAATGAAAATCGAAATACGTCATGCTGAGCCAGAAGATGCAGAGGCATTGCAAGCCATTTATACCGATGAGGCCTTATATGCTAATACTTTGCAATTGCCTATGCCGTCAAAGACCCTATGGCGCACGCGACTAGCGGACATACCTGACAGTATGTATGTATTAGTGGCTGAAATTGAGGGCGATGTGGTGGGGAATCTGGGGCTTGAGATCATGATATCAAAACGTCGGCGTCATGTAGCAAGCTTTGGAGTCAGCGTAAAATCTGCGTCACAAGGTAAGGGTGTGGGGCGAGCGCTTATAACCGCTGCGCTGGATTTAGCCGATAATTGGCTGGATATAAGGCGTATTGAGATTACTACTTACACTGATAATATCGGAGGCATTGGTTTATATAAAAGCTTGGGCTTTGTGATAGAAGGTGAAATGGTGGATTATGCTTATCGCAACGGCGAGTATGTCAATGCCTATCAGATGGCAAGAATTCGAAAAGCTAAAAATGGATGATGCTGTGTATACCGCTGATAATCTATTGAATTTCCTGACCAGACAGACGGATAAGGATTTAATGGCAGGTTTGGTAAAGGGACTTAAAGCAATTGAGAGTTAAGTAGCCAAAAAAAAGGATGGTCATGTTTAAGTTTCTAGAGCATAAGAAGAATGATACATGGGTTGATAACATATTAGTAATAGTGATACGCCTTACAATTACAGGATTTATAGTAATGTTAGGGTTTTTCTTGGCATTTGTTGCAACGATGGGTCCACCTATTGCACCTCATATTTGGAATGGGGGTCTGGATGGCGGTATTAGAATAAGCACTATTGTTATCGGTTTAGGCTCATGTGCTGCTATATTGCTTTGGTTCTTTTGGACAATATGTTGTGATATTTATCGCTTTATTATTCGTACATCCCTGCCCGACTCTGATACTGAAACTAAATAGAGCAAGTAAGGTTTATAGCTACCTGTTACTAATAAACACCACAGAAAGAGATTTAGATGCCAAGTTTTATAGTTTTAGACAATGAAATTGTTAATCTATCGGAAGTTAGACGGATAACTGCGGATAAAAAGCGACTTACAATCACATTTCATTTAGGATTTTGGAATGGTAACGCATTCAAACGATGTACTGACAGCCAACATTTTGAAGCGGTTTTTAAGGACATAGTAAGTAAGTTAGAAGCCGAGCGTGTTTAAATTAATACTTAGAGCGTTCATTTTTAAGTAGTGAGTTGTCCAGTCACCAATAATGACTGATAAATGAGCATAGAGAATACAAAAAAATACCAATACAGATATTTGGGTTTGACTGAGTCAGTATATTTATAAAATAAAAAACTGAAAATATTCAAAATAAGTAATATACCTAAAAAAATAAGCGGTAGGTATTAGTTCTTCCATAATATCAAGGGTATCCAACAGTTTTTTATGGCTTACTAATTATAATTCAATTAACCAAATATGCTATAGTTAAGTCTTTATAAAATCGATACAGCCCATATCATAAAAGATTTTATGTAGATTATTCTCCATCTACTCTTGGCGTAGAGACTTAGCTTGTGCCCATTTTTTCTCGATAGGGTTCAGATCAGGGCTGTACGGCAGCAGCCAAAGAATACAATGACCATGCCTGTTAAGGAGTTTTTGGATACCCCTGCTTTTATGAAACCGAGCATTATCCATGACAATCATGCATTTATTTTTGAGACTGGGAATTAAGGTGTGTTTGCACCAGTAGTAGAATATGGTGCTGTTTATGTTCTGCTCAAAGCAATCAAGCGTAAACAGCATCCTTTTATACAGAGCACCGATAACATTAGTATGCTTTTTTGCTTGCCAGTTATAGCTATCGGTACAGGGTACCATGAGAACGAATAGTTCCAGCCTCAAAGCCGCTTTCATCCATATAGACAATGGGATAGCCTTGCTGCGTAAAGCTATTGAACTTACTCTGGTAAGCTACTTTCTTTATCGGACAGGCTTTTGGGTGTTCCAAGGTCTTTTTTTTGACTGATGCCAAGGCGCTTTAGAGCATTAAAAATTCCTGTCTTGCTACAGCTCAAGCGGCGGGCTCTTTCATAGTTATAATCATCGGGATATCTTTTTACGTCTTCAATCAAGGCGTCATCAGGTATTTTAGTTGGTGCTTTATTTCTAGTTATTTTAGGGACTAAATTCTGCTGCCAGCTGTGAATGGTGCTGGTACTAAGTCCATAAAATAGGGCAGCTTCTCGGATGGTCATGCCATCAGCGATGCTAGAAAGCACCTGCTTGCGATAGTCGATTGAATAAGTCATCGTTTATTTCATTAAATGCGATTGTTAATAGGATTGTATCGGTTTTATTTGGATTAGACTATATAGAGTATGACAGCAATAAGTAAAAGGGACGATATATCATCACCCAGTATTATCCATTTATGCCAGGTTTTACCCTTGTTGTTATTATGCATAATAGAGCTACTGTTGTAATGACTTATAAAGTCATCGTCACTTATAGAGTATCTTTTTTTCGATAAGGGTATTTTTTGATCTAGATCTGTAGGTATGACAACTTGCTTCAACGCTGCTAAAAATATTCCTAGCCATATTAAGATGTTCTGTATATCTCTATCTATCAAAGAGTGTATGAAAAAACCAAAACTTAGGATTAAAGCCACAATAAAAAGCTTGCGGTAACTTCCTTTTGGGTGATCTAGGACAAATTTCCGCATCAAAAATCCTAATAAATGAACGTATGTTTATCTAAAAAGTTGAATAGTAATGTGAGTGATAACCATTGTCAACAAAGATATTCATAGCATACTGGAGATACGGTACCCTAGTGAGGACTTGAATCTTCGGCTGTGGGCTAATGGCATCAACGTTTTAACTCGCTGAAATAGTCATAGTGTACTTACCATACATATTCTATTCGTGATCGGTGCGCTATACAGGCATCGCACTACTTGTTTTAGATATGAATTTAATAACTATAAAATCGACAGCATGGCTCAAGGCTATGCTTTTCCAAAAAAGTTGGTATTGATAGAGTTTTATACCCCTTAGTGAGCGTTACCAGTACTAGCCAGAATACAAGAACATCATACTTCTAAAGAAGATTAGAGCAGTTAGTAACAGTTGTAACCTTTCGTCAAGTTTCATAAAGCTTCGCAAAGCCATAATCCTTTATCATTTCCTTTATCGACAGAGTAAGGCTACATCAAGACATTTTGTCTGATGGTAAGCGATACATCTTAATTAATAATTGATGCTTGATAAGCATTTGGAAGGAAATGATAATGAAAAAAATAATGATGAGTTCTATTCTAGCTGCTACTGCTTGTTTTGCGATGATTGGTCAAGCAAGTGCCGCACCTGCACCGCATTTTGTAAAACAGAAAGCCCCTCAGAAAGTGGTCGTTAAGAAAGCCCCTCAGAAAGTGGTCGTTAAGAAAGCTCCTCAGAAAGTGGTCGTTAAGAAAGCTCCTCAGAAAGTGGTCGTTAAGAAAGCTCCTCAGAAAGTGGTCGTTAAGAAAGCTCCTCAGAAAGTGGTCGTTAAGAAAGCTCCTCAGAAAGTGGTGTATGTTCAAAACCGCCGTTAGTTGACGTAATTTTAATCGTGTTATCTGATAAAAAACAGCTCCTAATTAGGAGCTGTTTTTTGTATCGCAGGTTATGCTAATAGGAAAGTTATCATTAAATCTCTAGGTTCGGTGCTTGTGTTTGTCTTATGTCCTGATCTACTCGTTTGTGTTATTTGTACAGAAAAAACCTTGAAGAACAAGACTGCTATTATCGAAAAAATAAGCTCAGAATACCTGCTTTGCATCTAGTACGGATAGTTCAATGCCTAAGCTTCTTAAAAAATAGGTATCATTCTCAGTATAGTAATCATTATTGGTGGCACACTTACTTTTGTAATGACATGGAAAAGCATACCCCAGCGGAACCAGCTATTTCACCCTTCAAACCTATTAATAGACCACTTATATTAGACCCTGTTTGATAACTCATAAATAGCCATCATTCACACCAAAGTTAGCCAATACTGCGTGCTAAATGTCGCTAAGACACCGACTTATGCAAGCGGTCTATTAATAAGCGATTTATCCGCCATCTCATTAGCCATCAGTAGTGCTTGGTATAAGCTAGTCGCACTTGCGCCGCCGCGTCCCGCTAAATCAAGCGCAGTCCCATGATCAACCGAGGTACGGATATACGGCAGTCCTAAGGTAAGATTGACCGTATCACCAAAACCATGTGACTTCAGCACCGGCAACCCTTGGTCATGATACATCGCAATCACCGCATCACAGTTGGCTAGATGTCTGGGTGTAAATAAGGTATCCGCTGGCATCGCCTCTGATATGTCTACGCCTGCTTTGATAAATTCTTGCAAGACGGGATTGATAATCTCAATTTCCTCGACGCCTAAATACCCACCCTCGCCTGCATGTGGATTGAGACCACAGACTAAAATACGTGGCTGCGTTAAGCCAAATTTTGCTTTCATCTCATCAACGACAATTTGTACGGTCTGGCGTACATTGTCAGACGTGATTGCAGCAGGGATATCTTTTAGCGGTAAATGAGTGGTAACAAGCGCGACTTTCATGGCTTGATTGGCGAGCATCATAACCACTTTATCACAGCCACTTTGCTGCATAAAAAACTCTGTATGACCACTAAACATCGTGCCATCTAATAGCTTAATACCAGCTTCTATCAATGCAGACTTTTGCAATGGTCCAGTGACGATAGCCGCCACTATTTTGTTGGTTGCCAACTGATGGGCAACGTCTAACTGCTTAGCAACCATTGCTGAATTGTGCGTGTTAATTTGTCCGCAAACGACTGGCGCAGCACAAGATATATTAAGCAGAATAAAAGAACTATCCACGTCAGTATCTGGCTGCGACATCTGCTCTACAACGTTAAGATTAAAGTCATCGGCATCGATATCAATAGTTTGCCAGATGGGAAGGTTTTTCAATACATCAGCTGCAACCAACTCATCTGCGCGCTTTGTCATAGCGGTGCTATCAGCGGTGACCCAAATTGGGCGTTCAAAATCTTGCAATTTACCCTCAGCCGCTAATAGCAGCACGATATCCATCCCAATACCAGCAGGCTCACCAGTTGTGATTAATAATGGCAATTTTTTTTGTATATCTTGCATCGTAACTACGCCTTTATATTTATATTGAGTCGTGAATTTTATTGTATTTTTTATGGGAAAAATAAGTACTGACACTTATATTGTATAGATGATTTTTTACTTATTACAACCGTCATCTAGAATAGATAGTTGTCTATCGGTGCCGAAAAAAGCCTATTATGTGTTAAACTTTCGCTTTTGATTATAGCATTTACCAGTCAACACCGAGATCAGGTTTTGGTACTTCAATTATAGTGACATGTGGCGTTTTATTTGCTGTATCAGCACCCAATGAAACCCTGATATCACATACCCATTTATACCCTCTTTTATATCGACTTTTGACACATTAGGCAATCATGGCAGACAACGAAAAAACCGACGACTTACTCAATCAGACACCGCCGCACAATATCGACATTGAAAAGGCATTGCTCGCGTCCTTAATGAGTATCGAAGAGGCGTACGACAAGATTGCTGATATCGTTACCAAAGATGATTTTTATGCAGGGCGACATCAGTATATTTTTGATGCTATTGCTCATTTAGCGGCAGTCAACGAACCCTATGATACGGTCATGGTACACGACTGGCTAGAAGCACAAAAACTCCTTAAAAGTGCAGGCGGCGATAGCTACTTGGCAGATATTTTGAGCCAAAGCCCTGCGACCTTGTTTAACCTGACCGCCTATGCTCAGCGCGTCCGTGAACTATCTACTCTACGCCAACTGATTACGACTGGCAATGAGATGCTCACACTCGCCTATAATCCTAAAGACCAGACCGTCAGTGATATTTTAGACAGTGTTGAGGGTAAGATATTTAGCATCAATGAGCAGCACAATAAACGCGCTGAACAGCGTGGACCTGTAGGCATTACGGCTGTTTTGACCAACGTTATTGATAAGATTCAAGAGCTAAAATCCAACCCCGATGGCATGATTGGTTTGCAGACGCCGTTTGCTGAGTTGAATAATAAAACCCAAGGCTTGCAGGCAGGTGACTTAATCATCGTGGCTGCGCGCCCTTCTATGGGTAAAACCACCTTTGCCATGAACTTGGCAGAAGGTATTTTATTTAACGAAGATCTGCCTGTTGTGGTGTTTTCGATGGAGATGCCTGCTGAGTCTATCGTCATGCGTTTGCTGTCCTCATGGGGCGCGATTAATCAGACGCATCTGCGTTCTGGGCAAATGAATGAAGATGAATGGGCAAAAATGATGAACGCCATTCAGCACTTGCAATCCAAGCATCTCTATATTGATGATAGTACTGCTTTGCCACCCTCTGAGATGCGTTCACGCTGCCGCCGTATCGCCAAAAACCATGATGGCAAGCTTGGCGCCATCGTTGTCGATTATCTGCAGTTGATGAAAGTGCCAAACCTAGATGGCAACCGTGTTGGGGAAATCTCTGAGATTTCTCGTAGTTTAAAAGCCTTAGCACGTGAGCTTGAATGCCCTGTTATCGCTTTGTCGCAGCTTAACCGTAGTCTAGAAAACCGCCCTAACAAGCGCCCTATCATGTCGGATTTGCGGGAATCGGGTGCGATTGAGCAGGATGCCGATTTGATTATGTTCATCTATCGTGATGAGGTTTATAATGAGAATACAGACCACAAAGGCGTGGCTGAAATCATTATTGGTAAGCAGCGTAACGGCCCTATCGGCACCATACGTTTGGGTTTTGAAGGGCAATTTACCCGCTTTATTAACCTAACACCAGAATACTATCAAAATGTCAGTTTCGAGAACGACGAATGATCAATCTTATAAAACTTAAGCCTAATAAAAATCAGCCCGATAAAGACTAAAGCTTAATCGTAAGCGAATAAATAGTTTTTAATAAAATAGCCAGTGCTGCATTAGCCTAATTGATGCAGTACTGGCTTTATAACTTCATAATTCTACTTATAAAGAAGCCAATTATGCGTACTATCACAATCAAACCACAAGCCATTACTCACAACTTAAACCAAGTTAAAAAAATGGCACCAAACTCTAAAGTCCTAGCCATGGTCAAGTCCAACGCTTACGGACATGGCGTGGCAGCGGTATTGCCTGCATTACAACAAGCAGATGGTATTGGTGTTGCAACCTTGACTGAGGCGCTAGAAGCTCGGCAGTTAGGCTGGGACAAAACGATTGGTTTGATTGAAGGCGCATTTACCGCTGATGAGTGGCAGCAGGCCATTAATAGTGATATTAGCTGCGTGATTCATCATGCGCCGCAATTGCAGTGGGCACTCGACAATATCCCACCAGCCAATAGTGCGACCAGAGTGGTTTGGCTTAAATATAATACTGGTATGAACCGTCTAGGCTTCAACGCTGAAGGTATTATGGCAGCGGCTAAGCGCCTGCATGAAGCGGGATACCAGCTGATACTAGCCACGCATTTTGCTAATGCCGATGACAGCACTCATCCATTAAATTCAATGCAAATTCAGCGTTTTTCAGATGTATTAAGCACTTTGCAAGAGACTATTAGCAACGATATCAAAGGCTCATTATGCAATTCAGCCGGTATCGTTAATTTTCCAGAGCATCATTATGATTGGGTACGTCCCGGCATTATTTTATATGGTAGCGCCCCTGTCATTGATAAAAGCGCGCATGAGTTAGACTTACAGCCAGCGATGGATTTCAGCGCACAAATTATCGCCCTGCAAACAGTTCAGGCAGACAATGCTATTGGCTATGGCAGTCGTTGGACAGCGCAGAAAGACACTAGAACAGCGCTGGTAAGTGTCGGCTACGGTGATGGTTACCCTCGTGTCATCAGCGATGAAGCCTATGTCACTGTTATAGATACTACCAACGATCAAAGCTACCGATGCGCAGTCATTGGACGCGTGGCAATGGATATGATTGTCATTGATGTCAGTACCGCACCAGAAGACATTGCGTTAGACAGTAAAGTAATTCTGTGGGGTGATGCCCCGCACGTCGATGAAGTCGCCGCACATGCTGGTACGATTAGCTATGAGCTATTATGCCGCCTAAGCATTCGCCCAAATCGCATACAAGTATAATTATGCTGACCTTATCACTATTCATGTGATGTCTGTTTACCAGACTTATAAATCACGGCAAATTGGACATTTACATTAAACCTAATTGCGCTATACTAAAAGTTTGTTGTCACCCCAGTATACGCACTGACGCGATGCTATTAAAGACTGATGACGTTTCACTGACTGCGATCGACTGCTAGGATTACTATGAGTTTGCGCCATTTTTTGACCTTATCTGATTTAACCAAACAAGAACTAGAAAACCTTATAAAGCGTGCCAGCGAATTGCGCAAGATGCAACACGCAGGCGAGATATATCAGCCGTTTGTTGGTCGTACGCTTGGTATGATATTTGAAAAATCCTCAACCCGTACGCGCATCTCATTTGAGACAGGTATGGGTCAGTTTGGTGGTAGTGCTATCTTTTTGTCGCCAAATGATACCCAGCTTGGGCGTGGTGAGCCGCTAGAAGACTCTGCTCGTGTCATATCGAGCATGGTCGATATCATCATGATTCGTACCTTTGGTCACGAAAAAGTTGAGACCTTTGCTGAATACTCAAGTGTGCCTATCATCAATGCTTTAACTGACGAATTTCATCCTTGCCAGCTATTGGCTGATATGCAAACCTATTATGAGCATCGCGGTAGTATCGAAAATAAAATTGTCACTTGGGTTGGTGATGGCAATAATATGTGTGCATCCTATATGCAAGCGGCTCATCAATTTGGTTTTGAGCTACGCGTCGCTGCGCCTTATGGGTTTGAGCCTGACCCTGAGCTGATGAAACGCTTCTCGCATTGCGTCAGTATTGTCGAAAACGTACAAGAAGCCGCGAAAGATTCAAATTTAATTGTCACCGATGTATGGGCAAGCATGGGACAAGAGTCTGAACAAAACACTCGTGCGCGCCGTTTTGCCGCTTATCAAGTAACGCCATCGCTATTGGACAAAGCCGATCCTGAAGTGGTATTTATGCATTGTCTACCCGCGCATCGTGGTGAGGAGATCTCTCATGATATGCTTGACGATCCACGCTCAGTGGTATGGGATGAAGCCGAAAATCGCTTACATGCGCAAAAAGCCTTGATGGAATTTTTGTTAAAAGACAAAATAAAACTTTAAACAATGTAGCCATAATCTATTTATGGAAGAATAAGTACGAAAAAGGCAGACCACATTTAGTGTGATCTGCCTTTTTATTTTATGATGAACGATAAGCCACTGCTTAACTGATTCTTAACGAGTAAGCATTTTTTAACGAATAAGTGTCGTCACACCATTACTACCTGCTTTCAGCAATACATCAGCTTGATTGGCCGCAAAAATACCATTACACACCACACCCACAATATTATTCAGCTCTTTCTCAAGCGCTATCGGATTACTCACATCCAAATCATAAGTATCTAAGATAACATTACCATAATCAGTCACAAAATCTTCGCGGTAAACTGGCTCACCGCCCATACGGGCTAATTGCCGTGCGACATAAGAACGTGCTTGCGGCAGTACCTCAATCGGAACAGGAAACTCGCGACCTAGCACCTCAACGCTTTTGCTCTCATCAACCATACATATAAATTTGTTAGAAGCCGCTGCCACGATTTTCTCACGAGTGAGCGCGCCGCCACCGCCTTTTATCAATTGCAAATGCTCATTGACCTCATCTGCCCCATCGATATAAATATCAAGCGTACCAGCAAAGTTCAAATCAACGATTTCAATACCAAGGGCACGAAGTTTGTCTTCAGTGACCTGTGAGCTGGCAACTGCGCCAGCAAGCTTTACTGTCGGTAATAATTCAATCAAACAGTTGACCGTACTGCCTGTGCCTACTCCAAGTATCATGTCATCTTCGATATAACTTAGAGCCGCTTTGGCGGCGGCTTGCTTTTGTGCTTGCTGATCACTCATCATAAATCCTTGGCAAAATAAACGTATCGCTTTAAAAAAAGTAAAGGGTAAAAAGGTAAAATGCGCCGCCATTATACCCGATGAGCTTAATGGATGTCAGCGTAATAGCCACGCTAATCGCAAGACATTCACTCAAATTTTAAAATGAAGACAGATAAGGCAACCAAACAACCAAAGCCAGTAGCGTGACCAATAGTACGGGCGGGGTAATAAGCAGTCCAATTTTCATATATTGCCCCCAACTGATTTTATAGTCTTTTTCTGCCAATACATGGAGCCACAATAAAGTCGCAAGGCTACCTATAGGTGTGAATTTCGGCCCCAAGTCATTACCAATCACGTTGGCATAAATCATAAGCTCACGAGTAGCAGCAGGTACTTGCGCACTATCGATAGCCAGTGCACCTACTAAAGTAGACGGCATATTATTCATGACAGAGGCTACAATAGCAGAGAGGAATCCAGTTCCTACTGTTGCGATGACCGTACCCTGCTGCCCCAACCAATTCAATACTTGAGCACCATAGGCAGTCAATCCTGCATTGCCCAAGCCATAAACAACCAAGTACATACCGATGGAAAATAATACTATTTGCCAAGGCGCTTGACGCAGAATATCAGATACAGAAACAACAGCATCACGCCCTCCTTGCCACCAGCGACCTGCAATTGCCATTAATATTAACGCCGCCACTCCTGTCACCAAGGAGATGTCAATGCCCAATGACTCAGTCGTAAAGTAGGCAATAAGTAGCAACGCGAGCAGTGGAAAGGCCGCCTTAAAGACCAGCGGATCTTCAATCGCAGACTCTGGTGCACTCAAATCAGCAATGGAGTAGTGTTTTGGAATATGCCGCGCATAGACCACCCATAATACGGCCAGCGTCGCCAATACAGAGACAATATTGACCGGTATCATCACTGCTGCATAACGACCAAACCCAATGTCAAAATAATTGGCACTAACAATATTGACCAGATTAGAAGTGACTAACGGTAGACTTGCGGTATCAGTAATGAAACCTGTTGCGATAATGAAAGCCAAAGCAGATGGTGGTGAGAATTTAAGACGTAGTAAGATAGCGATAACAATTGGGATCAATAGCAATGCTGCCCCATCATTGGCAAACAATGCCGAGATAAACGCGCCTAAAATCACAATCATAGGAAACAGCAAACGTCCTTGCCCATTGCCTAGCCTAGCCACATGCAATGCTGCCCAGCCAAAAAATCCTGCTTTATCTAAGATAAGCGAGATAATGATAAGCGCTACAAAGGTAAAAGTCGCATCCCAAACGATGTCCCACACAATGCCAATATCGGAGAGCTTTACCACGCCAAAAGCCAAGGCAATCAACGCACCGCCCATTGCACTCCAGCCAATACCCAGTCCTTTGGGCTGCCATATCACTAAAACCAAAGTCACGATAAATATAATCAATGCGATCATTGAGTAACCTTTTTAGGCTTAATCATTATAAGAACAATTATGTAAGAGCAAGTATTAGAAAATGAATGATGAGAGGATACATTAGAGTGATTTTTGGTTGACGCGCTGCGACAGCTCCTCTGCGCTTTCTACTCGTTCAGAGTAACGATCAGTCAGATAGGCTGAGCGTCCACGGGTCAGCCAAGTAAATTTCACCAACTCCTCACAAACATCCACGAGACGCAAATATAAAGGAGACTTATCCATACGATCATCGTCGTTAAATGCCAAAAAAGCTTTAGGAATAGAGGACTGATTGGGTATGGTAATCATCCGCATCCAACGCCCAAGAATGCGCAATTGGTTGACCGTATTGAAGCTTTGACTGCCACCGCTGACTTGCATCACTGCCAAAGTTTTGCCTTGGGTTGGACGTACACCACCTAATGACAATGGAATCCAGTCAATTTGTGCTTTCATAATACTGGTCATACTGCCATGACGCTCTGGGCTCACCCACAGCATACCTTCTGACCACTGCGCCAACTCTCGCAGCTCTTGTACTTTTGGATGATCTGCATCAACAGCATCAGGCAATGGTAAACCCGTCGGATCAAAGGTTCGAACCTCACAACCATACCAACGCAATAGACGGCTCGCTTCTTCACTGGCCAGTTTAGAGAATGAGCGCTGGCGTAGAGAGCCATATAGCACCAATATTTTAGGCGCATGGCGCGGGTCATGTGTACCAATTAAAGACTCAATATCGATAGGCTGTATACTGTCTGCATCAATATTGGGCAAATCACACAAATCGATCACATCTAAATCTGCTGTTTTATTTGCCATGATAAATCACTTCCCCATCTTCTTTAGTAAAGCTGCTCACGGGATTCTCTAACAACTCAAATATGCATTCTGATGGGCGGCATAATGCTGCGCCTTTATTGGTGACCACGATAGGGCGATTGATTAAAATGGGATGGGCAATCATTGCATCAATGATTTGATCGTCAGACAGTTCAGAATTGTCTAATCCTAGCTCATCATTGACAGGCTCTTTGCTTCGTAACAGCTCTCTTGGTGAAAGGTTTATCTTTGCCAGCAGCTCAACTAAATGATCACGGCTTGGTGGGGTTTTAAGATATTCAATTACTTCTGGATTTTCGCCTGATGCTTTCATGATGGCCAATGTATTGCGAGACGTACCGCATTTTGGATTGTGAAAAATTAGTGATGTCATAGTAATTTTACCTATATTTATGAAGATTCTTAGGGTATGTCCTCAATCTTAACGAAATTGACTAAATGAGCTAAAGATGAGGACACGCCCTAGTAATAAAGAGGTTTGTTAAATCAGTTATGGGCTTACTAATTATTTGAAAGACTGTCTGCATCAGCAGGTTTAGCACGCTCACATCCGCTCAAACTATCCATAAGAGACGCACACAATTCTGGATGTCCCGCACAACAATCTTGCAATAGAAACTGAATAACCTCCTCCATATGTGACAGTGAGGCGCGATAAATTATCTGCCGGCTTTGACGTTGAGACACCACCCACCCTGCACGAGCCAGCACCGATAAATGTGCTGACATCGTATTGTGCGGCACAGACAGTTGACGAGCTATTTCGCCCGCTGGCAGACCAACGGGCTCTTGGCTGACAAGCAACCTAAAAGCTTTTAGACGAGTATCTTGAGAGAGCGCAGCAAAGCTTGCGATAGCATTTATTATTTCCATATGTCCAATAATACAGACATATGGAAATAATTCAATATTTTATTTAAAAAATATTGAGATAAAATCACCCTATCTTTCATCAAAAATTGAAATCACTGCAAAAACTGCAATAGGGTCTTGCAAGACCGTTAAAATCAGCATAGGCTAATCTATTTAATTTTCTATTCATCCACACTTTTTATTAGGGAACATTATGCTGTCACATTGGGTACGAGCCATCTTGCAAGCCACCGTCTATGACGTGGCAATTCAAACACCACTTGAAGCGGCGCCCAAGCTGACCCAACGTTTTGCTAATGACATTCGTTTTAAACGCGAAGACTTGCAACCGGTCAAATCCTTTAAATTGCGTGGTGCCTATAATCGAATTAGTCAATTAAGTGATGAGCAAAAAGCCCGCGGCGTCATTTGTGCATCAGCAGGTAATCACGCACAAGGGGTTGCTTACTCCGCCCGTAAACTTGCCCTAAACAATATCATTGTGATGCCGACCACCACCCCTGACATCAAAGTAGATGCCGTTAAAGCACTGGGCGGCAATGTCGATTTGTATGGTGATAGCTTCGATGAAGCCAACCGTTATGCAATCAATCGCGCTGAAACAGAAGGTCTGACCTTTATTCCACCTTACGATGATGAATTGGTGATTGCCGGACAAGGTACCATTGGTCTTGAGCTAACTCAGCAATGGCGCAATATGGATTATGTGTTCGTCGCGGTTGGCGGTGGTGGTCTCATCTCAGGTGTCGCGGCATTCTTAGGTGAAGTTGCGCCGCATGTCAAAGTGATTGCGGTGGAAGCAGAGCAATCAGCTTCTCTTAAAGCGGCGCTTGAAGCCAATGAGCGCGTTAAGCTTGAGCAAGTTGGACTGTTCGTCGACGGCGTGGCAGTTGCTCAAATCGGCGAATTGCCATTTGAAATTGTCCGTATGCAAAAGAGTGATAAATCAGGCCCTTTAGTCGAGCCTGAAGTCGTGACTTGTACCAATGACGAAGTATGTGCGGCGGTTAAAGATATCTTTGAAGAAAATCGCAGTATCGTTGAGCCTGCGGGCGCGTTACCCGTTGCTGGTATGAAAAAATATATCGAAGCCCATAATCTGCAAGGTAAAAACTGCGTCGGTATTATTTGCGGTGCCAATATGAACTTTGACCGCTTACGCTATATCGCTGAGCGTACTGAGATTGGTGAGAAAAAAGAAGCCATCTTTGGTGTGACGATTCCTGAGCAGACAGGCGCTTTCTTAAACTTCTGCCGTAGCTTACATGGACGCAATATTACTGAGTTTAATTATCGCGCCGATAGCAAAAAATCACCTGACTCTATGGAACCTGCATCAATATTTGTCGGTATAGCGCTAAAAGAAGGCGACAAAGAGCGTAAAACGATTCGTACCCAATTGGCAGCTGATGGCTATACAGCTCATGATCTGACCGATGATGATATTGCCAAATCACATATCCGCCATTTGATTGGTGGTCATGCGCATGTCGCAAACGAGCAATTATTGAGTGTGGTTTTCCCTGAACGTCCAGGGGCATTGCTGAAGTTTTTAGAAAAACTGGGTGATGACTTTAATATCACTTTGTTTCATTATCGCAATCATGGTGCCGCCGAAGGTCGCGTATTGGTCGGTTTGCAAGCGTCTGAAGGTAACTCTCGTCAATTACAAGACGCGTTACTCGATATCGGCTATGACTGCACCATGCTCAATGACAATATTGGTTATCAATTATTTTTGAAATAAAAATAGACTATCAATCCATCAATGGCTGTTTGTTAATCACCAAAAAGCCGCCATTGATGAATGAACAGTGATTATGCATTGGTAGCTTTCATTAATTCATAGCGACCATGATTAGGTGGTAAACCGTGACTCAAAAGATATTGATCTTTGTATTATTACTGGTTTTAGCACTTTTGGGTTATAAGATGCTGCAACCTAACAACACGACCAGTAACCCTATTGCTAAAGTTGCGACTGATACTCCAGTTGACGCTGCTTTTACCTCAACTGATCTGGATGATATACCGCCAACGTAAGTCGACTCAGATGCAACGTCAACATCAGTCTCGGCAGTAAAACCAGTACTCACGTCGTCAGCATCAGCATCAAGCTTTACCTGTGATGGCAGAGAGCATTGCTCTCAGATGACGTCATGCGCAGAAGCCACTTACTTTATACAACACTGCCCGAATACCAAAATGGATGGTAATAATGACGGTATCCCATGTGAGCAGCAGTGGTGTCGCTGATTTTATATCAAATATAAACTGAGAACAGCATGCATACTCCTGCTATTTTTTCCGAAGAAAACCTAGAAAACATCATTGGATTTATCGCAGCCAATCCCTTAGCGACCTTGGTTGCTCAAACCAAAGATGGCATCGAAGCCTGCCATATACCACTCTTCTGGCATAACGATAACTTTATGCCTGATGCTAGTGTTGGTGTTAACTCTAATGCTCAGCACGGCTATCTTTACGGTCATTTTGGTCGTAAAAACCCTATTTATCAGAACACCTTACCAGATACTGCGTGGTTAATTATTTTTCAAGATTCTGGACATTATATCAGCCCCAACTGGTATCCTAGCAAAGTGAAAACCCATAAAGAAGTGCCCACTTGGAACTATCAAAGCGTCCATATTCAATCCAAAATTGAACTGCTTGAAGACGCCGATACACTGAAATGGATATTAGCAACCATGACTGCGCAGCAAGAGGTGCTATCCGACCATCCTTGGTCATTAGATGAGGCACCTGCTACTTATATCGATGCTATGTGCCGAGGGATTATTGGCTTTAAGCTGCCCATCGATTCTATACAAGCCCAATTTAAATTAAGCCAAAATAAAACCGTAGAAAATACCACAGGTGTGATTAATGGTTTAGCGCAATTAAAGACAAATGATGCGGCAGAAATGGCGATGAAAGTTGCCAATCAGAATAATGGCTAAGACGAGACTTTCTCTCTTTACCATAAGAATCTATTTTTAAACATTTTGATAGCGCAAGGCTCTTTCAATTTGCAAAAAAAGCACCATTATTATTATCTTACTTTATGGATATCTATGAGGTTTTGATGAGTAAACACAACAAAAACCACAATCAGCCTAGCCATAGCCAACCTGATGTCGTGCGTATGCGTCTCGATAAGTGGTTGTGGGCAGCACGATTTTATCGGACACGTAATCTCGCCAAAGAAGCCATCGAAAGCGGACGGGTACATTATGCGGGTAGTCGCGTAAAGACCAGTAAAGAGATTATGGTTGGCGATGAACTACAGATTCGTCAAGGCTCAGCCACTGCCATGACTGAAAAGACCGTCGTCGTTGAAGCACTAACGGCGCAACGTGGTAATGCGCTCGCTGCTGAAGTCTTGTATTCAGAGACTAAAGAAAGCGAAGAGCGCCGCGCTTATCATGCTGAGCAGCGCAAACTTGCCAATCTTGCACGGCCCGATAATAAACCCAACAAAAAAGAGCGCCGTGACCTTCAACGCTTTAAGCACAAACAAGAGTAAGCTGGTCAAAGTACGACCTTACATTATAAATAATATCGTCGAAAATTCGTGAACAGATGACCGTATTGTTTAGCTTCTACTCTTGCCATTCAAGGCATTAACCGTTACGCTGACAGCCGATTTACTTAATTAATTGCATGCTAATAAAAGCCGCACTAACATGCCGGTCTCTTATAGCATGTTTTTTTGTTATACAAGGTCATATTATGCTGATGAAAACCTGTACTCCGTCTTCTGTATTATTGGTTTGTTTGGGAAATATTTGCCGATCGCCAACGGCTGAAGAAGTCTTTCGTCAGCAAGCAGCGATTGCTGGATTGTCAATCAAAGTAGATTCAGCAGGCACGAGTGACTCACATATCGGTCATGCGCCCGACACTCGCTCGCAACGCCATGCAAAAGCGCATGGTTATAAAATCAATAAACTGATCGCCCGCCAAGTCAGTGCCGATGACTTTCGTAATTTTGATTTAATTCTAGCGATGGATACACAGAATTTAGCTGATTTACAAGCCATCAAAGACAGCTTAATAGAAACAGAAGATAATTTGGCTAAGTTGGCTTTATTTAGTGAGGAAGATCCTACTTATGGCGGCGACGATGTGCCAGATCCTTATAAAGGCGATGGTGACGACTTTGAAGAGGTAATTGAGCGTATTGAGTCAAGCGCACAAGCGTGGATTGAAAGCTGGAAAGCTTGCTAACGATAAAGCTAACTTTCTGCCACCTTTGTGTCTTTCATCCTTTATAATAAACACTGTGTAATCCATTATCTATCTGCCACATGGGCTATGTTATGACCTCAGTTTCACGCTTGGATTCTAGTACTCAATTTGCCATGACCACTGATTTGCCAGCAGGCTTATTGACCCGTGAATTAGTCGATTTGTCACATGGTAATACCATGGCCTTAGCCTGTGTCGCGGATACTGTCGTGACACTGACGGCTGAGGCACAGCTTGACGATTTTATGGCAAATTATACAAAAGACATAGCGCAAAACAAGCCATTATTTGTGTTGTCTGGCGGTAGTAATGTGTTATTACCAGCGCATCTGAATGCTATCGTATTGCAGCCCCAAATGCGCGGTATCAGCCTCACCGCTCAGACAGATAGCCACGTCGATATCGCAGTAATGGCAGGCGAAAACTGGCATGACTTGGTGGTATATACGGTCAGTCAAGGTTGGTATGGGCTAGAAAATCTGGCACTAATCCCAGGGCTAACTGGTGCGGCACCCGTACAAAATATCGGTGCTTATGGTGTCCAACTAGAAGACTGCTTACAGTATGTACGAGCCTATCACTTACCCACTCAAACTTGGCATCATCTCACAGCCGCCGACTGCGAGTTTGGCTATCGTGACAGCATTTTTAAACGTGCGCCTAATACTTGGTTAATCAGCTGTGTTGGATTCAGATTACATACCGATGCAACCAAAATCCTAGCCAGCTATGGTGATGTGCAAACCGTTGCGCAACGATATGCCGAGCAAGACGATCGTACGCAGCCAGTGCCTGCGGATATCATGCAAGCGATTATCGATATTCGTCAACAAAAACTCCCTAATCCCAAGCAACTGCCAAATTGTGGTAGCTTTTTTCAAAACCCCATTATTCATCAGTCGCACTTTACTGCTTTACAATCAACCTACCCTGCTATCGTCGGCTACGCTATGCCTGATGCCATGGTAAAGGTTGCGGCAGGCTGGTTGATTGAACAGACAGGCTTAAAAGGTGGTGGTATTGCACCGATTGTCACCCATCAGCAGCAAGCCTTGGTGCTGACCAATCATGCCCCTTATCACGCCACTCAAGACAATGTAGCAGATGCCCAACGACATATCGTCGATACGGTTTATGAAAAATTTGCGATTCAGTTAGCGCGTGAGCCAGTTTGGGTAAATACTGACGGCTCTATTGGGTATGATGAGCATGTGGTCTAAGCGGCTATTATCTAAGCGACTATGGCGTTATTACTTGCGTTCAGCTGAGCGTATGATAAAGCTATTTCGCATTATTAATATTACCTTTTTACTTGGTTCAACGACTGTTATTTTAGTACTCATCAGCCTATTCACGCCGCTGTTCTCCCAAGCGATTGTTTATCTATTTACGCTTTTGCCATTGCCCAGCCTACCCTCTGCTGCCTTGAGTTCACCGCCTACCGCTTACGTGGTGTTAGGCGGCGGACTAACCAATGATCATGACAATCAAATTATTCTTAATAGCTACAGCCTCAACCGTGCCCGTACCGCTGCCAGCGCTTATCACGACTTACCCCTACCTATTGTACTAAGCGGTGCTGAAGCGCCGTGGCTCGGTCAATGGCTCATTGAGCATGGTATTGATGGGCTGATAAGTGAAAATGCCAGTATGAATACCTGCGAAAATGCGCGTTTTACCGCCAAACGTATTCCACTGCGTCATGTGTATCTCATTACTGACAGCTACCATATGGCACGTGCTCGTAGACAGTTTGCCTTAAACGGTATCAATAGCACACCACTTAGCGCCCCTTTACCAGTGAGCCGTGACTGGATGAGACCTGCGCAAAACTTAAGTCATTCTCGACGCGCTGTTTATGAAGTTGCCGCTTATTTACGCGATGTGATACGTCCTCAAATGGATTGTCGTCATGCCAACGACGTGACCTCACAGCAGCTGTTAACCCCTAGAGGGAACGCAGCAAAAAAACCTGACGAATAGATTTCAATACAAGCAGGTAGCCAGTTCAATATCTTTTGATAACTCATCCTAATCACTACCGGTCATCCACTATACTTGTGATGAGTGTATAATAATAAAAGAAAATGCTATTTAAGAGAGTTACCATGCTCAGTATATTTTTGTTAATTCCATTAAGTCTCATGCTATTTGTGGTTGCCATTTGGGCGGTACGCTATGCGGTCAAATCAAACCAGTTTGAAGATTTGGACAATGCATCACAGCGCATCATATTGGATGATCGCCAAGAGCGACGGCAAACCATACAGGCTCATGATTACTCAGCGCCTATTTCACAGAATGACGATACCACAGCGACTGATATAGTCGCTGATGATAAGCTGAGCCATCCTGATATAGAGTCAATTGATCATGCTGACCTTGATAAACAGCCAAAAATCTAGCATTGAGCCACCTTATCTATAGTAGAAGCTATTGAAAGTGTGAATATATGGCAACCGAGCGCAAATAGTACGACTTAGTACATTGAACGAGGTGGATGCCATAACCACTTATCAAGGCTTGTACTATCTGTGCAACCTACTGTTAAGTGTTGGTTAAATGCCGATTGTATGCGTAGGTTTGCTTTTCATTTTTTAGGAGAATCGCCCCATGACCACCGCTTTACTTATTGCGGCACTACTGATGGGATTTTTTGGTTCACCGCATTGCTTAGGCATGTGTGGCGGTCTGGTGACAGCATTTGGGCTATCGATGAAAGACGTCAGCCCTACCAAACGCCGTGCTCTTGTGGCAACTTACCATTTAGGTCGTTTGACCAGTTACGCATTTTTGGGTTTGATGGCAGGATTGATTGGCACCACTGTGCTAGAACCCTTAATGAAAGGTAACAGTACGCCACGTATCTTGCTAGGCTTGGTGTTAGTATTCGTCGGCGTGACCATGCTTGGCGCACCATTTTTAAAAAATCTTGAGCATTTTGGTATGCGATTTTGGCAATATCTCAGCCCACTTCGTCAAAAAGTATTTCCACTCAATACCTTTCCGCGAGCATTAACGGCTGGACTGCTTTGGGGATTTTTGCCTTGCGGATTGGTTTATGGTGCATTATTGATTGCAGTGGTCGCTCACAATCCACTAAGCGGTGCAGCACTCATGTTTGTGTTTGGCTTAGGAACCGTACCGATGCTAGTCGCCACGCACGAAACCGTTGGCTGGTTACGTGACAAGATTGGACGTTTTCGCTTGAGACAGCTTAATGGCGCTGTCATGGTATTATCTGGCTTAGCCGTTGTGTTTGTCCCTATAGCAATGTCTAGCATGCATGGTGGGCATGATATGTCCAATATGCAAGGCGATCATATGCAAATGAGCGATTCAGAAATGATGGATATGCCGGTGGATACAAATATGGATCACAGCAGCCATAATATGATGCCAACTGATAACAGCACAACTCCCCAAGGTATGGATCATAGTATGCATGATATGAGTGATGGCGCGATCAACATGAACCACGATGAACATTCTGAAATGATGGAACAAGCTCAATAGAATCATCGACAATAGATATTGTTAAAATATAAAATCATTTAACATCGAAATCTGCCATATAAAAAAGCCCTTAACATCAATCATGACGTTGAGGGCTTTTATGATTCCGACAGCTGTACACTATAGTAGAACTGACGGCTTATAAATCACTATTCTTGCCACTGCTCAAGGGTAAACTTAGTATCTAAATGCTTCTCTAGCGCTGGTATATTAAAAGCATCATCTTCACTCACAAAACTAATGCTGATGCCTGTTTGTCCAGCACGACCCGTACGACCAATACGATGCACGTAATCATCTGGCTGATCAGGCAAGGTATAATTAACCACGTGGCTAACATCATCGACATGGATACCGCGTCCTGCGACATCAGTTGCCACCAAGACAGAAGCATGACCATCTTTGAAACGCTGTAAATACTTTTCGCGTTTTTGTTGAATGACATCGCCTGACAACATCACAATTTTATGCGCTTGACGCAGCTTATGATAGAGACGCTTGACTTGGTCTTTACGATTGGCAAAGACAATCACTTTATCCACTGCCGTATCACTGATAATACGCTGCAACGCTTCTAATTTTTGATCTTCTGTCAGTAAATAAAAGTGCTGATCGACTAACTCACTGGTTTTATGTTCTGGCTCGATTTCAACAAACTGCGGCTCATGCAACCAGCGATAGGCTAAATTCATCACATCTTGGTTAAAGGTGGCAGAAAACAGTAAGCTTTGACGGTCTGTATTGGCTGGCATCCGACCAACCAAACGCTTGATGTCAGGGATAAAACCCATATCTAGCATGCGATCTGCTTCATCTAAAACCAGCACTTCCACTCGATCTAAATAAACCATGCCTTTATTGGCAAGATCAATCAAACGACCAGGTGTCGCGACCAAAATATCGACATATTGACGCTCAAGCTCATGCTGCTGAGTCTCATAATTGGTGCCACCCATAATACAAACGCTGTGTAGCGAAGTATATTTGGTCAAAGCGATACAATCATCAAATATCTGCTGAGCAAGCTCGCGAGTGGGCGCCATGACCACTGCGCGCGGCTCACCCAAATAACGCTCTTCATCATTGGTAAAAGGACGTTTAAGCAAGGCTTCCATAATAGTCAATAGAAAGGTTGCCGTCTTGCCAGTACCCGTCTGCGCCTGTCCAATAGCATCTTGATTTGCCAAGGTATGCGGTAATATTTGTGCTTGAATGGGCGTTAATGCAGTAAAACCTAGATCGCTTACGGCACGTAAGGTCGGTGCTGAAAGTGGCAAATCAGTAAACGTGGTAAAATTACTCAAAAAAATATCCTTTTAAATTAATCACTTGTTCATTACTAGTAATAAGTAGACTCATGATAAATAGGCTCATGATAACCCGTTATATTGCTATCTAAATTAAGCAGCAACAATATGAAATCTATATATAGCTGACTGAGATACGGGCATAAAAAAGCCAAGCCTAACGCCTAATCCCACCAAACATGCTAATTTTGACTCAACATGGGTAAGATAAAACGGGCTTGACTCAGTAGTATATCAGTAGTGTCTACAGACATTATAGCTAAACCGCTCTAATGACTGGATAGATTACTCTTCTACTTTTCTGACTTCTTCAGCTTGAAGACCTTTATCACCTTCTACCACGCTGAATTCGACCTTTTCGCCATCTTTTAGAGAACGATAGCCATCACCTTGAATCGCGCGGAAATGGACAAAAATATCTTCTCCGCTGTCACGTTGAATGAAGCCAAAGCCTTTTGAGTCATTAAACCACTTAACGATACCTTGCTCACGAGCTGACATAATATTGCTTCCTAAAAAAGTCCGCTTAGCCCCAAATTCCTTTGCAACATTGCATATAAACGGGATCTAAGATGATGAAATCAAAAACTTAAGAGTACTATCCTCACTACTGTTATCTACATATCGCACCTATAGCAAATAACGGTATGTACCAACACAGTGAGTATTTACAAACATAACGACCGTCTTACTGATTGCTCTACTTCGACAGTAGCAACAAACTTGCAATAATTATTGCATAAAAAATATCATAGCACGGGTTTTTAGCAACATAAAGACTTTTAACATGATTTTTTGGCTTTAGCTTTATTTTTCATGTAATTTTTTTATAACCTCGCCATCAAGCTGTTATCATAAAGAGAAAGGTTTGATTAAACTGTACCATTTTACGCTTATGCCATTTTATGCTTATATAGTATCTAAACCTTATAACAAATAATAAATCCTCAACCTCGTTTCATCGTTATAGAGACCATTATGACCTCTCCTTCTCAGTCTATACCAACCGTCACGCCTTCAAAGAAAAATGCCGATAAAACACTCACTCATAAGTTATTGCTCGTTAATGGGGTCAATTTGAATTTATTGGGTAAGCGCGAACCTGAGATTTATGGTCATACGACACTGGCAGATATCGAGGAACGTCTGATCGCACGTGCAGCTCAGCACGGTATTGAATTGATATGTATACAATCCAATCATGAAGGTAAACTGATAGATGACATCCAATATCATGGACTTTTAGCGGATACCGCGCTGCAAGTAGATGCCATTATCATTAACCCCGCCGCCTTTACTCATACCTCGGTTGCGTTACGTGATGCGCTCTTGGCCACACAAAAACCGTTTATCGAGGTACACTTATCCAATGTGCATGCGCGCGAGCCTTTTCGCCATCATTCTTATCTAAGCGATGTCGCCGTCGGTGTTATTTGTGGTTTGGGGCATCTGGGTTATCAAATGGCATTGTCCTACTGGCTTGATAGCCTCTACTCTGTCACAATCAGCGATTAATGCTCAATCCTGATTACCGAAAATCATGAATTGTATAACTATGCTTTATCAATAGCACACGAGTTAAACAGCAATTGTTTGACTAAAATACTAAAATTATGACTGAGCAAACAACCCACTACATGGTGATATGAATGGCAAAATCGTCTGGAAAGCGCTTTATGAAATTGGCTGGCATGACAGCAAGCATTGCCGGCAAAGCAGCTAAAAACTCATTTAAGCACCTCTCAAGTGACGAAGAAAAACGTTTGCAAGCACGCTCAGAGCTGATGCAAGATGTGGGCATTCAGATAGCCGAAACGTTGGGTGAAATGAAAGGTGCGGTGATGAAGGTAGGGCAAATTGCCTCGCAATATAAAGACGTGTTCCCACCAGAAGTAGCGACAGCGTTAGAAAAGCTGCAAAAAGATGCGCCGCCCATGCCCTATGCACAGATACGCGCACAAATTGAGCGCGAGCTTAAAGCGCCTGTTGCAGAATTATTTAGCGAATTTGAAGAAACACCGTTTGCGGCGGCTTCCATCGGTCAAGTGCATAAAGCCGTTTTGCCATCTGGTCAAAAAGTGGTGGTTAAAGTCCAATATCCTGATGTCGATGAAAACTGTGATAGTGACCTCAAACAAGTACGCATGGCACTAAAAATTGCGGGTGTGCTCAATATGAGCAAACAGTTGCAAGAGCAACTATTCAACGAGATTCGCCAAAGCTTACATGATGAATTGGACTATATTAAAGAAGCGCATAACTTACGAGTGTTTGGCGCATTTCATGCAGAAGACAAAGGTCTTATTATTCCTAAAGTCATTAGCAGCCACTCTTCTAAACGGATTTTAACCTTAACAGAAGAGATGGGAGAAACCCTAACCGTCGCGGCGACTTGGGACAATGACATCAAACAACACATAGCCAAGCGCCTGTTCCACTTTACCGCAGGACAACTATTTGGCTTATATCGTATGCACTGTGATCCACATCCCGGCAACTTTGCCTTTCGCAAAGATGGCAGTGTGGTGGCTTATGATTTTGGCGGCATTCGTAGCTATAGTGACAGCGAAGTTCAATTATTCCGCCGTTTTGCCAAGCATGCCATTAAAGGAGATGTGACTGCCCTTGAGCAGGACCTCATCGCTCTTGATATTCGCCGTGATGACGATAAAAATATCCCCGGAGAGTTTTATGAGAAATGGCTATCCATTGGGCTAAAGCCTCTGTCTATTCAACCTTATCAACAAGGCGCTTTTGATTTTGCTCAAAGTCAGGTTCATCACGAAGTCATTGCTCAAATGCGGACGTCGTTGAAGTACTTTGGTCAATTCCAACCTTCTGCAACCACCATGATGCTAGATCGCACTGTGTCAGGACAATACTGGAACTTGGTCAACCTCGGTGTTGAGATTGACTTATCACCGCTCGTTAGTGAATACATTGATGTATAACGATATAAAATATAAAGTGTTAAAAAAGCAGACAACGCACAAACACTACTAAATATGCAAAGCGTGTCCACAACGATCACAGAATTCTGCTGCAATGGCATGACCGAACTTGCCACAATTAGGACAGGTGACGGGGTTGAGTTGCGGACGCATATTACGTGCCAGCTCAGAAGTAAAAATTCCCGTTGGCACTGCAATGATCGAATAACCCGTAATCATGACCATGCTCGCAATCGCTTGACCTAGCGGCGTTTTGGGTGACATATCACCGTAACCGACCGTGGTCATGGTGACGACTGCCCAGTAGATAGACAGTGGAATACTGGTAAAGCCATTTTCAGGGCCTTCTACCACGTAAATAATCGAGCCGAAAATCGTGACCAATAATACCAGCGACAAAAAGAATACCGTGATTTTTTGCTGACTGGTTTTAAGCGCCGAGGCCAAAAATCCCGCTTGTTGCATATAGGCTTTGAGCTTGAGTACGCGAAACACACGTAAAATACGCAAAACCCGTATCACTAATAGATACTGTACCCCCACAAACATGAGGCTTAGGTAACTTGGTAGCACAGACAATAAATCGACTACCCCAAAAAAACTAAAGACGTAACGCACGCGGTTGGGTGCTGAAAACAACCTGAGCGCATACTCTATCGTGAATAAAATGGTAAAAAACCATTCAGCATAGAAGAATATAGTGCCATATTGCAGGCGCATGTATAGCACACTGTCAAGCATGACCACAGCCACACTGGTCAAAATCGCAATCAATAATACAATATCAAAAAGTTTACCCAAACGGGTATCTGTGCCTTCAATAATAATATGAATGCGGTTGCGCAGGTGGGTAATGGCTTCAGCCGTCGGTTGCTTCATATAGTCAGTAGTATCGAGTCAGTAGCGATATAAAATTAATGGCTTGATGGCAACCAATGATTTAAAATACGCTGGATAAGGCCAAGTTAGTCAAAATAGATAAAATTGGTTTATAATATTGCTCACAGGTCACATGTGAATACAATCACTAAGTTGCCACAGTGTAGCAAAAAAGCACTCTCAACAAAATACAAATCGTTAACGTGTCGGTAGCTCTGTTACTTCAAAGAGATAGCGCAAGCTATATCATAGAAACAGGTGATCTGAGGTGTGTCATCATGCAGATTGAAAAATCTTAAAATGTATAAATACGCTCATTCATGACACACTCATAGTGAAAGATTGTTATTAAAACTTGTTTTAAGCACAATAAATAATACGCAAAACTTAAGGATGTTATATGGCAGGCCATTCAAAATGGGCAAATATTAAACACCGTAAAGCCCGTCAGGATGCGGTAAAAGGTAAAGTATTCACTAAAATTATTCGTGAAATTGTCTCTGCTGCCAAGCAAGGTGATCCTGACCCTAACAAGAATCCGCGCCTACGTGCTGTCATTGAAAAAGCCCTGTCTGTCAATATGACACGAGACACCATCAACCGTGCAGTAGCTCGTGGTACAGGCGGTGATGACAATGACAATATGGACGAAGTAAGCTATGAAGGCTATGGCATCGGCGGCGTCGCAGTACTTGTCGAAACCTTGACTGACAATCTTAACCGAACAGTCAGTGAAGTACGCCACGCCTTTACCAAAAATGAAGGCAATCTAGGTACTACTGGCTCGGTCGCTTATCTATTTAATAAGCGCGGTGAAATCATCTTTAATGATACAAGCCTAGAAGATGAAGTCATGCTAGTGGCATTAGATGCAGGCGCGCTTGATATCGAGAATGATGGTGACAGCTTGCTCGTCATCACTGAATGGGAAAATTTCGGTCATGTTAAAGATGCGCTTAATGCTGCAGGTTTGGTCTCCGACAATGCTGAAGTGACCATGGCACCGTCTACCAGTGCTGAAATAGACAATGTCGATGATGCGCTAAAAGTCATGAAGATGATTGATATGTTAGAAGATATCGATGATGTACAAGAGGTTTATAGCAACGTGAACTTTTCTGCTGACGTAATGACCCAACTTGAGCAATAGTTTTATCCAGCAACCCTTTATGTCTCACTCATCAAAAAGCCAAACGTTTTAAATGTTTGGCTTTTTGATGTTTTATGACTCAATATTTTCTATGATGCAATAACAACCATTTAATAATGAAAAATCGGATTTACTAAAGCGCATTCGCTGCATCGTATGCTGTCTTGGTTGCATATGATATATCAGCAACCTCACAACAATCACCTACCTGCACGACCTCAATACCTTTAACGCTCAAAGCCTCTGTATCGAAGACTACGGGACGCGCACCACTAGCGATAACGACATAGTCGTATGGAATTTGGGCAATACTGCCATTTTTATCTTTGCAACTTACTTCACCGCTGTTAATGCTTGTTACCATATATCCAGTATATTGTTCTACACCGTATGCCTTATAATTTTCGAGCATGCTAGGTAAAACAGTCACGCTGATATCACTACCAATCTGATCACGCATCTCTATTATCGATAACTTGCAGCCTTGTGTAGCAAGATATTCAGCGGTCTCACAGCCGACCACACCACCACCGATTACCGCCACGCGCCCAGATACTTTATACTTACCTGCCAGCACCTGCCACGCATCATAGACGTTTTTGCCATCTATACCTGGAATTGGCGGTATAAAACTTGACGCACCGACTGCGACGATAACAGCATCAGGCTCTAGCGCTAGTATGCTTTGAATATTCGCTGTTTGACCCAATTTTAGCGTTACACCCTGAGTGTGTACGGCATGTACCAAGTCTTCTATGGCTCGGCGTATTTCATTTTTACGCGGCGGGACAGCAGCAATGTGCAACTGCCCACCCAGCTCAGTAGCGTTTTCAAACAGGGTTACACTATGACCTTTCTTTGCAGCCACACGGGTAGCTTCCATACCTGCAGGACCGCCACCGACGACCACAACATTCTTCTTCATTTGAGCAGGCATAATAAAACGCGTTTCTTCGAAGCCATTTTCAGGATTGACCACACAAGCAATAAACGAGCGATTTAAGACATTATCAACGCAGCCTTCGTTGCAGCATATACAGCGAACGATATCAGTGGCTTTATCTGAGCCCACCTTATTCGCCCAATCAGGATCCGCTAAGAGCGCACGACCAATCCCAATCATATCAGCCTTGCCATTTTGCAGTATACCCTCACCCATGTCAGGATCGATAATACGCCCTGAGGTGCTAACCGGGATGGAAACCGCTTGCTTAACGGCACCTGTGATATCAGCAAAGAAGCAGTAAGGCTGCACGCCCATCGGCGGGATCGTGTCTGCCATATTGCCCGTATGGTTCGCTTGCCCAACATGCAACATATCCACGCCAGCTGCTTCAAGCCACTGTGCAAACTTTGGCGCGTCGATTTCATCAACACCACCTTTACCGCGTTCAGGTGTGACAACCGATAATTTATAATCGATAATCATATCTGGTACGACTTTTTTTAGTGCCTCTACTAACATCAAAGCAAAGCGTGTACGATTCTCAAGAGAGCCGCCAAACTTATCCGTGCGCGTGTTCATTTGTGTGCTGCATAGCGCGCCGACCAGTCTGTCGCCATGTACCTGAATGACATCTACCCCCGCTTTTTGTGCACGCACTGCACAGGCACACATCTTGTCGATAATATCCATCAAAGCGTCTTCTGACACCTCATTAACGAAATGTTGCATGTCATGATTGAGCTGGGTGCGTACCTTGTGCATCTCGCCAGCAGCAAACAAGGCGTTAAGGACATTAACGTCATACTCAGGATAAAAAATCTGCACGCCAAGCTTGGCACCGTAAGCATGCACATTATCAGCAAGTAGCCGGAAACTGTCTATTTGGCTATCATCAAATAATTTAGGCGTCGGCGCAAAACTACGGACAGGTGCGACGTCACCTAACACGATATAGCCTGTGCCACCCTTGGCAAGACGAGTATAAAAGGCACGGCTCTGTGAGCTGATATTGCCGTCTTTGTCTTCATAGCCAGTCGTCAATGGTGGAAACATCGTACGGTTTTTAAAGATGACACCACCAATGGTGATAGGTTGTAATATTTTCATAGCCGATATTTTAGTGGTCGCATTATTCATAATATTCTACTTTTAGCCTATCCTTTGCACGCATGCTATTGATACTATTTGCATCGGAAATTTATATCGGAAAAACGATATCAGACTTGTACAATCAAAAGAACTAACGCTTAACCTCGACACCTTCAAGCGCTAGCAAGTATGTTTTCTTATCTAGTCCACCTGTATAGCCACCAAGCTTACCATCGCTAGCAATGACTCGATGACACGGAACAATAATGCTAAAAGGGTTTTTACTATTAGCATTAGCAACCGCGCGAAACCCTTTGGGACTAGCGACATTTTGTGCCAGTGTCGCGTAGCTTATTGTTTCGCCATAGCCAATATCTTGTAACGCTTGCCAAACTCGTTGCTGAAACTTGGTTCCTAAGCTGATATCTAATGGCAAATCGAATGCCTGACGATCACCTTTAAAATACGATTTTAATTGCGCTATAGTCTCTATGAGTAGCGCTTGGGCAGGCTCATTTTCGCTTAGGCTGTCCTCATTGATAAACGTAAAGCTCTGATCGTCAATACCATAATGCTTTTTAAGTTTAGGAATAGATTTTGAGCTATGCCAAGAGTCACCTGCTTGCAGCCAGTTGACTTCAACCAGCTTAGGACGACTATGCTCATTGACACTCGCAATTAACGTTAGCTGGTGTGCGCCAAAAGCGGCTGTGGTGACTATCATGATGCTTCCTTTCAAATGATGATATTTTCAAAAATCGTTCATCGACTAAAACAACCTATCGAGCGCTACTCTTTATCATCGGTCTCAAATAAGGCGGCGACAAATTGTTTTGGACTAAAGGCACGTAAATCATCAATCGACTCACCGACACCAATATAACGAATAGGAACATCTGTCGTTTCGGCAATATTGAACACCACACCGCCTTTCGCAGTACCGTCTAATTTGGTAATAGTAATACCCGTTAATGGTACGACTTTGTTAAAGAGTTCTACTTGATTAATCGCATTTTGACCGGTGCCGGCATCAAGCACAATCATACCTTCGTGCGGTGCGCTTGGATCAGCTTTACGCATGACGCGTACCACTTTTTCAAGCTCTGCCATCAGGTGGGTTTTATTCTGCAAGCGTCCAGCAGTATCAGCGATTAATACATCGATATTTTTTGCTTTGGCAGACTGCATGGCATCAAAGATAACAGAGGCACTATCAGAGCCGTGACCTTGAGCGACGACTGGAATGTTATTACGCTCACCCCAAATTTGCAGCTGTTCAGTAGCAGCGGCACGGAAGGTATCGCCAGCAGCCAGCATAACGGATTTACCTTCGCCTTGTAAGCGCTTGGCAAGTTTACCAATCGTCGTGGTTTTACCGACACCGTTGACACCCACAACTAAAATCACAAAAGGTTTTTTGCTGGTATCAATAATGAGTGGTGCGACTTTTGGCGTTAAAATATCAACCAATTCAGTTTGCAACGCTTTATATAATGAATGCGCATAAATCAAATCACCACGGTCTGTCTGCTCGGTCAGACTTTTGATAATACGATTGGTCGCGTTGACACCGATATCGGCGACCAGCAGTTGATCTTCAACTTCTTCCAATAGCTCATCATCAATCTCTTTGCCACCGATCAAAATACTGACCATACCTTCGGCAAGATTTTTACGTGACTTACTTAGCCCCGTTTTCATGCGGTTAAACCAGCTGCCTTTTTTCTTGTTTTCTTGTAGCTCTGTAGATTCGATTTCTGGTTGAGTGGTCGCTTGTACCGCACTACTCGCAGGACTGACATTTGGGCTATCGCCAAGTTGCTCTTGTAATGGCATGGTTGGGGCAGTAGAAATAGTGCTGAGCTTAGTATCAATATTTTTATTATTATCGTTATCAGTTGAGGAAGCGCTTATAAAGCTCTCAGAGGCATTTTTAGACGTGCTTTGCTCTTCTGTCCTCACAATTGGCGCACCCAAAGCAATATTTTTTGCCGCATCAGCACTTGAGACATCTTTGTTTATCGTGCTGTCTTTTTGCTGATCTTCGATGCTTTGATCATTGGGCGCTTGGATAGAGCCTGCATCTTCTTTCTCATCGATAATGGGCACAGATTGCGAAGGCAGACTGGGTAAGGTAATATCATCGTCATCTAGGTCATCAAGATTGCCATCGAGATTAATGATTACACGACTGCTATTATTGGAGTTATTCATAAGCTTGCCCTAAAAGTTATCACGGTCAGTTATTTGATTATTTTAAATGGGTTGGTATGTCGTCATGTTTTTGCCATGGGTCATGACCCACGACAGTCAATTTTTAGCCTAGTTTATCATAATTCGAGTTGTGCTCAGACCTTACCATCATAGCCTATCGTCAATTTTTGCAAATCTGGCAAGTCACACCATCCCTTTAGAAAGTTTCGCTTAAGATTTGGCAACAAAAATCTGACCTTACACATGCTAAACTTCGCTTACTCTACCAGAGTTTATTGTAGAACAAGCCTTATTCCAAAGCTTACCAACTACTTCACTATTGCTCACTCAACCCTCATTTTTAGGAATTATCTATGCCATCACTATCTAATACTGACAAAACGTACAGTAAAAAAGCAATCAGCATCAGCGCAGCTGTATTAGTAGCGACACTGGTACTATCCGCGACAGGCTGTAATACCACCCAAGAATTTAAGCCAACAGCCAGTGTGATGGTTGGGGCACATAAATCTTTATAAAACCTGCTATCTATCGCTAGTATTTAGAGTGATCTAACCACTGATCAATTTACAAGTTGCCATTTTCTATAAGTAGAATATACCATGCCACTGCCTTTATCACCGTCGCCCTTACCTACCGCCTCTTTACGTCTTGCCTGTGCCTTAGCAATAGCAACGACTCTTGCTGCTTGCCAAACCAGTACTATCAGCGCCAACACATTGTCGACTGCTCAGAAGCCAGTCATTCAAAATACCTTGGGTAAAGATGAGCTAAACACAGCTAAATCAGGTCAAGACATTCAGCCCTCATCAGCATTGACCATGGATATGTCAGGTCGACACGAATATCAATTAGAAAACGGTCTAAAGGTAGTGGTAAAAGAAGACCATCGCGCACCTGTGGTAATGACTCAAATCTGGTATCGAGTTGGGTCAGCAGATGAGCCACTGGATAAAGGGGGCATCTCGCATTTGCTTGAGCATATGATGTTTAAAGGCACTACTAACGTTTCGAGCGACGACTATGAGCGCTTGATTGCTAAATTTGGCGGCGTCAATAATGCGTTTACCAGCTACGACTATACGGGCTATTACGAGCTATTCCCTGCCAACCGTTTTCCTTTGGCATTAGAGCTAGAAGCGGATCGTATGAAAAACCTACTGTTTAATGAGCAGGAATTTACCAAAGAGCACCAAGTGGTCATGGAAGAGCGCCGCCAACGCACTGATGATAATCCACTTGCCAAGGCTTATGAGTCATTTCGCTTATTGGCGCTCCCGAATAGTCCAAAAGGCGAATCCGTTATTGGTCCGATGGATGAGCTTGAATCCATTACCCTTACAGATTTAAAAGACTGGTATAAAACATGGTACGCACCAAACAATGCAACGTTAGTCGTCGTTGGCGACGTTAAACCGCAAGAAGTATTGGCTCAAGTCAAACGTTACTTTGGTGAGCTAACACCAAGCGATCTACCTAAACGTCCTGCCGTCAGTCAAAAGGGCTTCCGTGGCTATCAGAAAGTCGACTCCGAGCAAGCCGTACAAGTACCAGTATTGTTAATGGGTTATAACGTACCCAGTCTCGTCACTGCTGGTGCAGCTAATGAAAAACAAGCTTATGCGCTCTCACTGGCTCAAGATGTATTAGACGGTGGTCTCTCTGCCCGCCTTGAGAGTCGATTGATACGCGAGCAAGGTCTGCTTACCACAGTGGGCACTTCATATGACTTGCTAGATCGTGGCGATGGACTGTTTTTGATACAAGCGACTCCACGTGAAGGTGTCAGCTTAGAGCAAGCACAACAAGCCATTATGGCTGAAATAGAAAAGCTCAAAACCGATCCCATCGCCGCCGATGAAATCGAGCGTGCCAAAACCAATACGGTCACAGGGCTCGTCTATGCGCAAGACAGTATGGAAGGTCAGGCGCAGATGATTGGCTCATTACAGTCTATCGGTCTTGACGATACGCTGCTTGCTGAATTGCCCACCAAACTCGATAGCGTGACGATTGCTGACATACAAGCTGCTAGCAAAAAGTATTTGGTCAAGGACAATTTAACAGTGATGTATGTCATCCCACCTAAAGACCAAGCAGCGACAGAGAAATAATCGCGTCGTGTTAGCTCTTTATTCGATACAAGCGCCAATCATAAAGACCTTATTTATAAGAAGAAAACCATGACTCAAAATAGTGATTTGTTGCAAAATAGAAAAAAAGCGTGCAGCTCAATACCATCAGCAACCGCCACCATGCAAAAACTGTCGCATCTTAGTGTTGGCATCTTGCTAGGTCTAACAACGTTGACAGCACAAGCAAACACAACAGGTGCTGAAGAATATCGTGGCTCTGCGACAGTGGATACCAGCGCACCGATTGCCGCATTATCAAAGCTAACCAGCCTTGACGATGATAAACCGTTAACCGTTACCATCCCAACAATTCAGCAGTTCAAAACCAAGGCAGGCGTTCCCGTACGTTTTGTACAAACAACAGCCTTACCGATTGTCGATATCGACTTGCGTTTTAACGCTGGTAGCGCCCGTGATGGCAGTATTAGTAGCACAGGCTTTGGTATTGCTAATATGACTGCCACTATGTTGACGCAAGGCTCTAAACGCTTAGACGAAAATGAATTTACTCGTGCTGTCGAAACCTTGGGCATCAATCTAAATAGTAGTGCTTATAAAGACATGTTTATTGTGTCGCTACGTAGCTTATCTGATGATAAGCATCTACTTCCAGCCGTTGATTTAATGACTCAGATGCTCAGCGAACCCGCTTTTGACGACAGCATCCTAGCACGTAATAAAGCACGATTATTGGTGGGCTTGCAGCAGCAAAAACAAGATCCCAACAGCCTTGCTAGCATCGCATTTAGCGAAGCATTGTATGGCGAGCATCCTTACGCCCATCCATCAGCGGGTACGCTTGAAAGCGTTCCTACTATCAAAAAGCAACAGCTAATAGATTTCAAGAACCGCTACTTGGTCGCAGCAAATGCCTCTGTTGCCATCACTGGTAACCTAACCTTAGAGCAAGCAAAAAAACTTGCGGAAGATATCACTAGCAAATTACCGAAAGGTCAGCCCGCAACCGAGCTGCCTGAACCCAAACCACTGGGCCAAGCCAAGCACATTCATATTCCCTTTCCAAGTACTCAAACCACCGTACTCATGGGACAATTGGGAGATAAGCGCGCCACCGATCCCCAGTCTCAGCAGAAGCAAACCAACTTTGCGGTTGGTAATGAGGTACTTGCGGGCGGTGATTTTAATGCGCGACTCATGACTGAGATTAGACAAAACTTGGGCTACACTTATGGCATATCAGGCTCTATGAATCCCATGCTGGCACGAGGACCGTACCAAATCGGTTTTTCAACGCGTAATGACAAGGCGCGCGCGGCCATTGATGCCAGCTTAGCCGTCATCAATGATACTTTAGAAAAAGGTATTAACAGCACTGAGATGCGCTTAACGACGGACAATCTTAAGAATAGCTTTCCGATGGGTTTTGCGAGCAATGCGGGAATTAATGGCTTACTTGGGATGATGAATTTTTATCAACTACCAAACAGCTATCTGACTGATTATGTCAAACGTGTTGATCAAGTAAAGCTATCAGAAGTCAATCAAACCATGCAAGATACCCTTAAGCCTGATGATTTCCTGATTGTCACCGTTGGACAAGAGGATCCTTGGAAAGATAAAAAGACCAATAAATAGCCGTACAAAGAAATGCTGGGCAACACTATTTAGTATTGCCCAGCATTTCTTTATAGATTGGCACTCTTTATGAGTGGTAATAAATTATTAATAACACTCTAATTATGATTGGTGCTAAAAGTCGATAGTAAGTTGTCCATACAAAAAATAATGCTCTTAACCAGAAATAGTCACTGCCACGTCATACATGAAATTTTCAGGCTTATAAGTTGCACCATTATAGGTCAATCGAATCACGTGCTTGTCATAAGAGTCTACTTGATAGTCACCATTAGCAAAATCATGCAGCGCTGGCACTATGAGTAGTGCTTCAATTTGACTGTCGTTAATGCTAACCGAGATCTGCTGACCACTGCGTGGGTATAAAAAATAATCACAATGATTATTCACCATCACTTCTGCAGTACGCTCAACGACCTGACTGCCTATTTCTTCTTGTATGAGTTTTGGACAGATATCTGAGCGCTTTGAAGCCAGCCGAGCGTAAGAGTTCTTGATATTATCTTCAATATCTTCAACGTCCTGTAAGTTTCTATCAGGATCAGTAACAGAATCTTCGGCTGTTAGAGAGCCTTGTTCAGAAAACGTTTCTGGGCTACAAGCACTGATCAATAAAAGAGATAGCAAGACCGAACCAAACAAAGCCATATACGTGTTATTTGATTGCAAAAACGCTTTTTTTGGCTTATCAGACTTATGTGTTTTCACCATGGTTGAATACCGCTTCTTCATAAATCCTACTTACAATAGACGCTATGTGATTTCATAAACTAAATGATCATTAACCATAGTTTTTTAATGCTAAACTATTCATCATTTAGCGCTGCCTTTCATCAGTATTATTATAGCGCTTTTACTCTATTTTAATTCGCTCTGGCTTATATTTATTTGATTCCTCGATAGATCATAGATGACTTAATAGCGGCACGAAGATGAGCTGCTGGCATGATTAAAGCCCCATTTACGATAACCATCCGTGTCTAGATGTATCGCACCCGTAGCATATAGCCCTAAACCGAAATTATGAGATTGCCCCTGATATTGCCAAAACTGGCATAAGCCATCTTGCATCGTACTGAGCCGCCATAAGTTATCTTCATACTCTGGTACCCAGATGTCGATAGCACTGGCATTCATATGCTTGCTACTATCGGCGCCACCTGCACAGCCATTAAGGCCAGGACTGCGATATACCGAGCGTATTTCACTACTGATGGGTAGAATTCCTTGATGCTTCAATTCGCCATACAAACGTAATGTCGGGACGATATTTGCCCATAACTCCTGCGGTGGCAACTGATAAGGCTCATAGCCACATTTGCTCCAGCTTCGCGCTGTTGTGAGCAACTGCGACATAGGCGGTACATTGTGTACCCCTACCCGCGAATTTAGATAGCGTTGAAAATCTGCTACTTGCCTAGCACGGTAGCTATTGCTATTCAACCACGCGTTAAAATCCATACTAATAGAATCAGTATAAGTACTATTGTAAGTATTGTTCGCCGTGCTGTAGCTGTTATTACTGTAAGTTGTATTATAAGCAGGCGCGCGCCGATTGACATTCATGCGTTTATTTTCTTCAATAGACAGACTGTCATCGAAATCAAAATCACGCTGCTTTTGAGCAATCAATCCTTGCATGCTATCGCCACTCAGCATGGTAACGCCAGAATTATAGCTTGTAGTATTCGCCGAAGGTCTGATGTGAGCGTTACTGCTACTACCCTGACGTACTTGGATACGGCGCTCACTATTGTCGCTGATAATAGCGGCATGAACAGAGATGCTACTGGCACAGATGAGTAGCGCAAGCATAGGCTTGTGAATCTGCCTATAAGGATATTTTTTTGTATTGGTCATTGCAACAAGCTACCGCTAAAAACGTTTTATCGATACTATCAAATTTTCAGCAAGCAAGCTAAACTATCGCCTCTAATCAGAGGCGTGTTATTGGTAATTAACACTTATCCTTATAATTTTTATAATTATGTGACTTTATTTCTTATGTGTTACTTTATCTACGATATTTTACTTGCATAGATATAGATACGGTGCGATTACCTTTAAATGTTGATCTGATTTGAAAATTCCCTCTTACCTCAATTGCCAGACACACTTTGCCTATGTCTTCTAATCCGCAATACCGTTTTTCACGTCAGAGCCATCATTTAGGCCAAGGTCATGCACCATCGTTATGGCAGCGTATACATATCGATCCATGGTTGACCCTCCTCTTATTGACGGTTTGCTGCATTGGTTTGACAATTTTATATAGTGCGGCCGGTCAAGATGTCGGTATGGTATTACGTCAAATGGTCAGCTATGGTGTGGCCTTTACGGTTATGTTTATCATGGCACAGATACCGCCTAGCCTTTATCGCACTTTTACACCCATCTTTTATGTAATGGGATTAATTTTATTGGTATTGGTCGATATCATTGGTGAAGTACGTATGGGTGCTCAGCGCTGGATTAATTTACCAGGGTTTGGCAGCGTGCAACCCTCAGAATTTATGAAACTTGGGATGCCAATGATGTGTGCTTGGTTTTTATCCAAGCGTGATCTACCGCCCTCTCTATCTAGCATCGTCATTACCTTAGCCTTAATCATCGTCCCTGTATTATTAATTGCAAAAGAACCTGATCTTGGGACGTCACTATTGGTGGCAGCCAGTGGTATCTTTGTGCTTTTTTTGGCAGGATTGTCTTGGCGATTGATTTCAGCTGCCGCCATATTAGCGATACCGCTTATTGCGATTGCTTGGAATTTTCTATTACATGATTATCAGCGTACACGTGTCTTAACACTGCTCAATCCTGAAGCCGATGTACAAGGGGCTGGGTGGAATATCATTCAGTCGAAAACCGCCATCGGTGCGGGTGGGCTCACTGGTAAGGGCTATTTAGAAGGCACGCAGTCGCATTTACATTTTTTACCAGAAGGTCATACTGATTTTATTATCGCGGCTTTTTCAGAAGAGTTTGGCTTGTTGGGCGTGATTTTATTAATGTTCATTTATTCCTGTTTGCTCCTGCGCGCCTTATACATCGCTTTCACCCATCCTGATGTATATAGTAGATTACTAGCGGGTGCAATTGCCATGTCTTTCTTTGTTTATGTGTTCGTTAATGTGGGTATGGTTGGTGGTATTTTACCCGTCGTTGGCGTTCCTCTGCCCTTCATTAGCTATGGCGGTACTGCGATCGTTACCTTGATGGCAGGATTTGGACTACTTATGTCGATTCACACTCACAAGCCCAATTGATGCAAAGTTACCAGTGATTCTCTAATGAACACTCAAGCTTTACCTTAATGCTATTCATGTTAAAAACCAAAGAACACAGGCTATATAAAAGTTGTAAGGCGGATGAACCAGCCAATTAAAGCCTTTATTTAGAATATTGTCACATGCAAAATGGTTGAAAATAAATGTAAATCAACAACAAATTAAGGGTTTCTAACAAATTTTATTGTTTCATCATTTTATGGCAAGTCCTATAACTTGCCATAAAAATCCTCCTATCTACTTTCAATAACAAATACAAGCCATTGATTTAATTTAAATAATTAAAAATACCCTTATATTTCCTCTCATCAAAATACTTCGTTGCCAATTGGTACTGATAGATTTTAATCCTTGTTTTTTACAAATAATTGCGTTAACCTCGTTTAACTGTACTTTGATACATAACCCGTACATAGCTACTAATAAACTTTGCATTTAATTATATTTTGGTTGTAGCTCGTACGTATAGTTAGCGAATTGTAGATTCCAAGCTTTCAAATACACTACTTAATTAACGGTTTAATAACAAAGACACACGCAATACCTTCTAAAACCTTTACTAATTTAGCAATGTTAGAAAGCTTGTAAATAGCACATATAGCGGACTCGGTACTCAACCTTTGTATTCGGATTGGGTGTTCTACTAATATCGTTAGCTGTCATTTGAGCGTTTCATAAGTATCTTTGGTCGTATTATCCCGACCCGCTTATGATAATAAAATGAAAAATTACCATACCTTAAAATCTATAAAAGCCACGTTTAGTATCAATAATTATATGAAAAAAAATATTGATGATGCGGCTTTAGAGTTTGTGACGCTGTTAGATTGGTCTAACATTGCCACGCTCAGTCTAGAACTATTAGAGTTAGATTTTAAAGTATAAGTTATAGAGGTATCTATGAATAAGCGTTTATCTGGTTTACTTACCATGTCAGCAGTATTGTTTGCTGGCTCCGCAGTTGCTACTAATGCAAATGCTGTAGAAGCCAAAACCTCTCTTGCGATGATTTCACAAGATAACGCCTCCCATATCGATCGTGTACTTGGTGAGCTTAGCCGTCAACATGATGGCGCATCAAGTTTGGTGAAGTCAGCACGCCAACCAACCTCGTTGGCACTTAGCAGCTCGCTGTTAGCCAGTGACACCTCTCAACTGACTAATGATGAAGATGTATTAGAGCGTCTGACAGCCGTAGCCTCTAACTCGGTCAGTAAATTCAAGCAAACAGGCCTAGCCTCTTGGTATGGTCGTAAATTCCATGGTCGTAAAACAGCCAGTGGTGAAACATTCGATATGAATGGTTTGACAGCGGCGCATCGTTCACTGCCATTGAATTGCTATGTTAAAGTCACGAATAAGACCAATGGTAAAAGCGTCGTGGTAAAAGTGAATGATCGTGGTCCATTCCATGGTAACCGTGTGCTAGATTTGTCTTATGGTGCTGCCAAAAAACTCGGTATTACGGGTAAAGGTGTTGGTAATGTTGCTATTGAGCGCGTTTCAGGACCATAATTCTAAAAAAACAGTCTATTTGTATTAGACCATAAAAAGCGCCTAACACATCAGTGTTAGGCGCTTTTTATAGTTTCAGTTTATTGTATCCATTAGGCTACAAATAAAGCTGTAGCGCTTAGCAATAACTTATAAAACAAGGTGTAATCAAAATGATTAACCCTTACACCTTACAGTTCAAATGCACTCTCAATGGCATCATCAAGACGCTCAACGGCAATCACATTGATGCCTTTAAATTGAGGAGCATCCTTAGCAGGCGCATTGGCTTTTGGGATAATGGCATGCTTAAATCCATGTTTCATCGCTTCCTTTAAACGTTCTTGACCGTTTGGTACAGGACGGATTTCACCCGACAATCCCACTTCACCAAATACAGCCAATGACGATGGCAAGGCTTTTTCTTTAATACTTGAGGCACAAGCCAACAATACTGCCAAGTCAGACCCAGTCTCTATAACCTTGACACCACCGACGACGTTGACATACACATCTTGTCCGCTAGTATGAATACCGCCGTGTCGATGCATGACGGCCAGCAGCATGGACAGACGCTGAAAATCCAATCCTAATGCCATTCGTCTAGGTGAGCCTTGCGAATCATCCACTAAAGCTTGCACCTCCACCAACAAGGGTCGTGTGCCTTCGCGGCTGACCATGACGACAGATCCAGCAACGGGTTTGTCATAGCGACTCAAAAATATCGCTGATGGATTGGCGACCTCTTTCAGTCCCATATCTGTCATACCAAAAATACCTAATTCGTTGACGGCACCGAAGCGGTTTTTGACGGCACGAATCATCCGAAAGCGTGAGTCTGATTGACCTTCAAAATATAAGACCGTATCAACCATGTGTTCAAGAACGCGCGGCCCTGCGAGCGTGCCTTCCTTGGTGACGTGACCCACTAAAAATAGCGCGGTGCCAGTTTGTTTGGCATAGCGAGTCAAGATAGCCGCAGACTCTCGAATTTGACTGACGCCGCCAGGTGCAGAATTGATTGCATCCGTATAAATGGTTTGAATAGAGTCAATAATAGCGATGGCAGGCTGCTCTTGAGTCAAGGCGGCACAAATAGTTTCTACATTGGTTTCGGCCAGTACGCGTAATCTATCAGCCGGTAAATCTAAGCGCCTAGCGCGCATAGCAACCTGTGCCAATGATTCTTCACCAGTCACATACAAGGCGCTACCTGCCAATGAGTCGGCACGTGCCATATTAGTCGCAGTTTGCAGCAAAATCGTCGATTTACCGATACCAGGATCACCACCGATTAAAACGACTGAACCAGCAACCAATCCACCACCAAGTACACGATCAAACTCACTAATACCAGTTGGTAAGCGTGTGTCTAGCGTTACGCTCACAGCATTGAGCGGCATAACCGCACTATGCGTACCTGAATAATTCCCTGATGGTGCACCACCTGATTCACGAAAGGCTGATCGATTTGCTGCTGGTTTAGAAACGTTTTTATTATGATGCGGCATGCTCACATTTGGTGCTTCGACCAAGCTATTCCATTCACCGCAATCGGTACATTGCCCTGCCCACTTGCCAAAATGCGCGCCGCAATGCTGACAGACATAACTGCTCTTATTTTTTGCCATAACGTATGAACCTTATTCAAGTGTCCAATCAAGATTAATTGATAAAATATCGTGACGCTCTGATAAGCATTAATTTGAGAATGATCTTTGAGATAAATTAGCCATCAGTATGATGGACTAGATCTTATAGAAGAGGTGATGCTAAATGTGATGAATAGCTAGATATAGGAAAAGTAGCAAGCGCTGTCTTGAGAACTTAATGGAAATTATAAGTTTAACAGACAGCGTAAATAGTAGCGCGAAAAACACGTTAAGATATTAAGGGTGTATTGAACATTTAAAAATACGCAGAGCTAATCGATGCGCATTTAGCAAAAATGTATTCGAGACAAGCCGAATATTCAACACATCCTCATTTATACGTGAAAGTCTTTACCCAAATAAACAGCTTTCACCAATTCATTTTCTAACACTTCACTAGAAGTACCCTCAGCAATAATAGCACCTTCTGAGACGATATAAGCTTTCTCACAAATAGCCAAGGTATCGCGAACGTTATGATCGGTAATCAAAACACCAATACCACGATTTTTGAGGGTCAAAATAACGTCTTTGATATCACCAACAGAGATAGGATCCACGCCTGCAAATGGCTCATCTAATAAAATGAATTTTGGGTCAGCCGCCAATGCACGGGCAATTTCACAGCGACGACGCTCACCACCTGATACGCTCATGCCTAATGATTTTCGTACATGCTCTAGATGGAATTCACCGATTAGTTTTTCCAGCTCTTGCTTTTGCTCGCTTTTATTTAATTCTTTACGAGTTTCTAAAATAGCTAAGATGTTGTCTTCGATAGACAATTTTCGAAAAATAGACGCCTCTTGTGGTAAGTAACCAATACCCGCACGCGCACGCTCATGCATGGCATATTTAGACAGATCCATTTTTCCTAAAGTGACACGGCCTTTATCCATATTGACCAACCCAACTACCATATAAAAGCTGGTTGTCTTCCCTGCACCATTTGGACCCAATAAACCAACGACTTGCCCTTGTTCTACGGAGAAAGAGACATCTTTCACAACCCAGCGCTTACCATAGCGTTTGCCTAGATTTTGCATTGATAGTCGCGTCGCAGGCGCTGCGTTATTGTTGGTTGCTAAAGGGTTTGTATTTTTATTATCACTCATAACTTACTCATACGGTTGCAGAATTCAAGCACTAATACACTAAGGGATGTTGATACAGTTACATTAACTATTCAGCTTTTTAGCGGATGCTACTTTGGCTACCATTACTACTGGGAGGAAACACCAACTCTACGCGCTGATTACCGCCAGCAGTTGCTTCAACATCACCAGCTTTTAGGCTATAACGAATGACATTACCCGCAAAACTTGCGCCATTTTGAACCAACTTAGCATTACCCGTCAAAGTAACAATACCAGTGACCGCATTATAATCAATCTTATTGGCTTGACCTTTTGCCAGCCCTTTTTCTTGTGTGACTACCTGTTGCATGGTTGCAGGGCGTCCGGTCGCTACTGCCGAGTTGATACTGCGACCCTGTGATAGGTTAACCGTAATGTTATCAGCGGTCATTTTAAACGTACCTTGAGTGATAATGACACTACCCGAATAGCTGGTAACGCCTGTACGCTCACTATAGGTCGCTTTATCAGCCAATAGTTTGATTTCTTGATTGGCATCTGATGGCAGCGCATGACTGTAAAGTGGCAGTGCCAGCAGCATAACCGTTGGCAGCACATGTAATTGACGCAAGCGGCACGATGTTAGATTGAAGCGTGCTAATGATGAGCGCAAAGTAGGCAAAAATTTAGATGTCATAAAAATCACTCGTTTTATAATGGGTAGTAGGATTTGCAAACTTTATGCTAGCTGCTATTTTTATTACATAGTCAATAAAAGTTACTGCGATCAAAACAGTGCTTTATCTTGGCGTTCAGCTGGAGTAAAAGCGACAGCCACTTGACCAAACTCATATTCACCGGTCTCAAGGTTGGCGGTCATGCTAGAAGCTTCAAACCGATTCATGCCTTGTTCAATCTTAACAGGCGCGTCACTATATACTTGCCCTGATTTGGTATTGCCTTTAAGGATACTACCTGTCACCTTTATCGGTTCAATATCTGGCGCGTCTTTATTGCCTTCACTGACCAGTGAAAAGCCCCCTGACAAGCTGAGTTCACCCGTCTGCTGACTGATAGCAGCACTACCCGCTTCAATACGATAACGCTGCTCTGCCGATGGCTCCCAATTCATAGTGATGCCTGACATCTCGTCTAAATTGGTCTCTGGATTGTGCGTCAATGTTTTGGCAGTCAGCTCATACTCAGTTTCGCCTTTCTCATTAGTTTGTACCGCTTTGATATCTGTTGCTTCATAATCAACATCGGTCGCTTCCATGCTAACTGGCGGCGCTATCTCTCCTTGCTGTTGAAAAAACCAACCTGCAATACCAGCAATAATCAAGGCAAGAACTATTAAAACACGAGTATTCACGACAAATTATCCTGAGTTTTTGCTGCATCAAGCGTATAGTGCGCGATGAAGTCTTGATAGTGTCCATGACCTTTCAAAATGAGGTCACATACTTCACGTACAGCGCCAGTGCCACCTGCTCGGGTGGTGACCATGTCACTGCGATTGATGACTTCAGCATGCGCATTGGGTACTGTTGCAGCAAATCCAACGGTCTGCATCGCTTTAATGTCTGGTAAATCATCGCCCATATAAGCGCAATCAGCAGCCGTGATATTGAGCGCTGGATCAAGTATGGTTAGCAGCTCATTTAAAGCAACCAGCTTATCATCACGACCTTGCACCACATAATTAACGCCCATTTCCGCGGCGCGCTTATCTACCATGGCACTGCTACGACCTGTAATAATAGCTGTCAAAATGCCATAACGTGCTAACGACTTAACGCCTACGCCATCATGGACAGAAAAGGCCTTGGTCTCGATACCATTGGCATCATAGATAATTTGACCGTTTGATAAAATACCATCGACATCCATTATCAACAGCTTTACTTGTCCGGCTTTTTTGATTAAGTCTTGCATCATGTCCCTCTTTCTTAAGGCTATTTTTTACATTTTATTGTTATAAATAGATACTGTGTGAATCTATACTGTACAAACCGATATCTTTATTAATTCTATTTATTTTACACCGGCTTGTAGCAAATCATGTACCGTAATAATTGCTTCTAAACGATCTTGGTCGTCAATAATTAGCAACTGGCTAATACCATTTTCATTCATCACACTGAGCGCGTCTGATGCGCGCATGGTCTTGCTAATGCGCCGTGGATTACTAACCATTACTTCACCCATCGGCGTTTGCAAATCGATGCCTTTTTCTAGACCACGGCGTAGGTCACCATCTGTGAATACCCCAACCACCTTATCATTATCATCGGTCACCACCGTCATTCCTAAGCGCCCAGCAGACATAGTAAAAAGCGCTTCTTGCAGTGGTGCTTGCTGATGAATGAGCGGCAAATCTTCCGACTTAGTATGCATTAAATCTTCAACTCGCGTTAGCAGCTGACGACCTAATGCGCCTGCTGGATGCGATAATGCGAAATCCTCTGAGGTAAAGTTGCGCGCATGGACTAAGGCAACGGCTAATGCATCGCCAAGCGCTAAGGTCGCCGTGGTACTGGAAGTAGGAGCAAGATTAAGTGGACAAGCCTCTTGCGATTTACCGAGCGTCAATACAATATTCGCGGCACGAGGCAACATACCGCGCTTATCACGGCTAATACTAATCAGTGGAATATTTAGGTGTTTGACCACTGGCAGCAGCATCTTAATCTCATCGGACTCACCAGAGTTAGAGATAGCAAGCAGTACATCACCTTTTACCAACATGCCTAAATCGCCATGCCCAGCTTCACCAGGATGCATAAAAAAGGCTGGCGTGCCAGTAGAGGCAAACGTCGCCGCTATTTTACGCCCAATCAATCCTGACTTACCCATACCAGTGACCACGACGCGACCCTTACAAGCCAAAATAATATCGCATGCTTGTGCAAACCTATCGTCTATCTGCTCTGTTAGTAAAGCCAATGCCGATATCTCAGTGTTAATCGCTTCGATAGCCTTACTAATAAACTGCTCATGGGTTAGATTGATTTGGGTATTACTCATGGATTCGCTCTATTTTATAATGAATCAATACTGTATTTTACTATACTATGCCCAATATTAATAATAATCTACGAAACCAATCGCTAACCACTCGGCACGTCATTTTAGACCATTATTATACGTTTATTTATACAAAAAAAACCCACTATAAAAAGCAGGTTTTGATCGGATAAATCACGTATTAGTAATACACCTTCGATAATGAATCTTGCTCTCTAACCCTTAGTCTCTAACCATTGTTATCATTAGATCCATCATTTGGCTTTTCCTCAAAACCCGTATTTTCTGCTGGGTTTTCAAAACCACGGTCTTGACCAAAACCGCCACGCTCAAAGCCACGCTCCTGACTCTGACCAAAGCTACCACGCTCAAAACCACGATCTTGGCCTTGGCTAAAGCCGCCACGATTAAAACCACTGCGATTAGACGCAAAACCGCGTTCTTCAAAACCACCTGTGCTAGCAGGATTACTACCGCGTTCAAAGCCACCGCCTTGATAACCTGCTGGAGCAGCGCTTTGCGGTTGGGTGCTCGTACCTGTCGTCGTACTACGTGGATTACGTGCCGGCACGACGGTTGAGATAGCGTGTTTGTATACCATTTGACTGACAGTGTTTTTGAGCAATACCACGTACTGATCAAATGATTCAATCTGACCTTGCAGCTTGATACCATTGACCAAAAAAATAGAGACAGGAATGCGATCTTTGCGCAGCGAGTTCAAAAACGGATCTTGTAAAGTTTGTCCTTTTGACATGAGAGCTCTCCTAAATATTATTAATTATGTTTTAGTGCCAATTATTTTAAGTGTTAATTTAATTATAATGGCTAACGGCAGATACAATAATAAATTTTCTTTATAAAACGTATCTAAATAAACGCTACTTGTTCTTAAGTGATTCCACTTTATCGCGAATACATTATTATTGTAAATAATTAAGTAACTAGTTGTTTCATTAGTTATTTTTATCAACAAACGTCAATTAATACTGATTAAAAACACAGTCAGGCTAGTATTACACCTACTATTTTGATGAATTTAAATTATAACAGCTATCTACGATATAATTTGATACTAATTGTCATTACTTTCTAATAGTTGCATAGAGCTTTTTGCAATACTATATTTTTAGTACACCATATTGTATTTATAAGGTATTCACTCATACCATATTTTGAGGCGATAGTGGTTTTTCTATCACTAATAGCTCTAAGGCGTGTCCTCAATTCCATCGATTAACCTCTAAATGGGCTAAAAATGGCTAAATTTTTTCATCATTTTAAAATAAGGACACGCCCTAGTATCATTGAGAGATTTAATATAAATAGTCTCTTGCCTGCGCCATGGTAGTGAATGCTTTTACCACCATATCGCGGTCTATAGAATAGCCTTGCTCGCTAGAGGTATCGGCTGCTATCGCCCCATCCATGGAAGTACTAGGCAATTGCATGACTTTACGTAACCATGTGTACTGACGTTTTGCCAATTGTCTTGTCGCATATAATGCCTTATTTTGCATTTGCTGACAAGCAAGTGCCTCGGTCGCACCATCAGATAAGCTTGATTGATCTGAAGACTGGAGTACTTCAAAAGCACTGTAAAATTGCGCTTTATCTAGATGCGGCTGTTCAGATACTGGGTGATCGATGTGTACTAGGTATTCTAGTACTTGTCGATAACCAACGCAGCGCATAGATGGTAGATTTGGTGTTAAAGGATAGCGCTCCAGCAGACCAATGACCTCAGTCACCAACCCGTCATTCCACATGATATCTAAACGTTGCTCGATACGTGTATGCAACCATGGACGATCAGGCATGACTGTCAATGCGTGCCATTGCTGATTGGGATTATTTGCCAATGCCTGCTTGGGCTTTCGCTGCCAGTCACTTATAGGGATATCAGTTTGCAGATAAACTTCAACTGCTCGGGTGATGCGCTGAGTATCAGTCGCATTAAGGCGCTCATGGCTGATCGGATCTATCTCACCCAAATAGTCGTAAAGCGCACTAATGCCTTTATCTTGCCGCCACTGCTCCACACGTGCGCGAACACTATCATCACTGTCAGGTACTGGAGATAGCCCGTCTAGCAGTGCCATGTAATACATCATAGTACCGCCAACCAGCAACGGTATTTTACCATTCTCGTGACAGCTATCAATCAAACCGGCAACGTCATTCACAAATTCGGCGACGCTATAGCTCTGCATAGGATCGATAATATCAACCAAATGATGTGGATAACGCGCCAACTCAATAGCGGTTGGTTTTGCCGTACCGATATTCATATCACGATAAATCAGCGCTGAATCTACTGAAATTAGCTCATAACGCCCTGTATCATATAACTCATAAGCCAGTGCAGTCTTGCCACTTGCTGTCGGCGCCATCAAACACACCACGCTATTATCTGCTAAATTGGCGTTTAGGCGATAAGATGAGCTGTCAGATGAAAGTTGCATAGGCTTGCCTTTATTAATGATATTAGTAGCAATAAATAACTTTGATCGATGTCATTGCTAAAATTTGCTTATTATATTTTTTATCGTTATAGCTATCTTGACTCAGGCGCAGATAATAGCATCAATCTTGCTAATTGATTACCATCTATCGCTTTAATCGCATGCTGAGTCAGTAACGCGTCGATATCCGCCAAGAACACCATCAAGTCTTGCTTTGACATTTGCATACTCACGGCGGCAAGTTGCTGATTAATGTCATTTGCACTGTGCAACCATTGATCTTTTTTACCTGCCCTATTGCTAAGTAAACTTGACTCAAATAACGAGCACATCTTTGATTGCCAATTCTCTGCACCGATCAATACACATTGGCTTTGATGATAAAACAATAACCAAGGCAGTGCTTTATTCTCAATATATGTCGTGCCAACAGATTCGGTTAATGCCTCATTTAAATGAGTAACAACATCTAGGCAATAAGGCAAAGATGTCGAATGTGTTGCGACATCGTTAGCGATATCTGTGGTGTTTTGACTTATTTTCTCAGAAATACTTGGTATGTTTAAGGTTTGAGGCGAATACCTATTTTCTGACAGCTGATAGGGTTGTTTGGGCGCTTTTACCTGATGGCTTTTGCTTGAATGAATAGTCGTTGATGTGTTTGGCATTACAGTAGCGAATGCATTATCGATAGACAGATTGCTATCTACTATCTGACTATTACCTAGTATTTGAATAGCATTAGTATTAGCAGAACTGATCGTCTCTGAAGTCACTACCGTCTTAAGTTTTGCCCGAATCGCATGGCTTACATGCGCCATAATATTATTAAGCGGACTTATTTTAATACGCTGTTTAGATGGATGCACATTGATATTGAGCCACTGAGTGGGCAAGTCAAAATAAAGCGCATAGCCAATACCCACCAACTGAGCAGTTTGGGCAAGTTGGCGTAGCTGATTGCTTATCAATGCTTCTTTTACCAGTCTGCCATTCACATAGATTAACTTTGGTAAGGTATCCTGCGAATCAGTGATAGGCCATAACCAACCATTAACGCTTGCTTGATCGCTAAAGCCATTATTAACATATTCTCTGGATGGTTGCATTAAACTGGTGAGGTCTATCGCTATTTCTAACGCCTTTTTGGTTAACGACAACCCAGTCGCTTGCTCAAGACGTGCCAATGGCAAAGGATTGACATTATTATTGCCATTAGCATTTGTAGAAACAGCACTTAAAGACTTTGAATTTGAAAGCCTTGTAGTTGAAGACATTGTACTTAAAGACATCACACTTGAAGAAAGTGACAAGCGTTTTTTATTATCATGAAAGAGCGTCAGTGCCACATCTGCTCGCGCCAAAGCCACTTCGCGCACAATCGTTTCGGTATGACCGAACTCCGTCGCAATAGATTTCAAATTGCCACGGCGTGCTGGTACGTTAAAATATAAATCTTTAACCGTAATGGTGGTACCACGATGATGCACAACTGGCATGAGCTTTGGCGCATCATCTAACACACCCGCGACTTGCAACTGGCGACCGATGCCACTGTCATCATAGCTACTGGTTAAAGTCAGCCGAGATACTGCCGCCGTCGCCGCCAACGCCTCCCCGCGAAAACCCAACGTCGTAATACCGTGTAAGTTAGCGACATCCGCGACTTTGCTAGTCGCATGACGGGTAATTGCCATGACCATATCATCGGGATGAATACCCACGCCATTGTCGACCACTTCAATCATACCCATGCCGCCTTGAGTAATATGTATCTCAATATTGGTCGCACCAGCATCAATGGCGTTTTCTAGCAGCTCTTTTACTACAGCTGCTGGGCGTGTCACTACCTCACCCGCTGCCAATTGATTGATGAGCAGCGGCGATAGTTTTTTGATGCGAGTATAAGAATGATTGTCTGGCATTTGCGGCATTAAGAGGTATCGTTGTTTTACGTGATGATAAGTAGTACTGCTAGATATTGATGACTTATATTAAGGTCTGTTAAATATTCAAATGTATAATTAAATCTTAATAGAGGATAAATCCAAGCCTTGCGCTTGCCCAGCCTTCGATAGCCGCAGCTCAACTTGACGAGACTCATTATCCTTATCAGTGCTAGTAGCTTGCGTCATATCAATAAACAAGGTGGGCGGCGGTAAATAGCTGTCCGCACGGCTTGCCCATTCGATGACAACCAACGCATTTGGCTCATCCAAATACTCATCAAAACCGATAAAAGACAGCTCTTCTGGGTCTTGCAGACGATACAAATCCGCGTGGTAAACTGGCTTGATTGAGCCATCTTTTTGCTCGATGCTATAAGGCTCAACCAAGGTATAAGTCGGGCTTTTGACGGCACCTGCATGCCCGAGCGCCTGCAACCAATAGCGAGTCAGAGTCGTTTTACCTGCCCCTAAATCACCTGCCAACCAGACACTACCTGTCAAGGGTAAAGCTGCCAATTGCGCAGCCAAACGTTGAGTATCAGCTTCTGTATACAGTGTCAGCGTCTTAGTGTTTTTGTCCTCTGTTGTACTATTAGGCATCGGGCTTACCTGCCTGCACTTGCGTCTGTACCTGCATCGTCACCGTTGGGTTGATAAAGCTTTCAGCGCGGATCAATTTGGCATATAGCTCAGGGTCGTGCCACTCGGCACTGACTTGATCGCTAAACTCAAACGCTTCTAGATGAAGCTTACCCATTTGCTCATTCGCCACATCATCAGCAAAGCACTGCGCGTAACCGGTAGCGGTTTCGTGTGCAATCACCGAGTAAACGCTGACATCAGATTCACCGTTTTGCATTTGGGTTTGTTTTAAAATTTCTTGCGCCCAAAAGAATATCACGCGTGAAAACTGCTCTGCCGATGGCGATACTGGCAAGCTTATCCAGCGCGCACTGAATTTTTTACAGGCAGCGACATACTCAGGGTCGTCTTTATTCCAAAAACAAATCGCATGATCAAAGCTATCGATAATGTCCTTGATAGACGATTTTAATAAGCCAAAATCATAGACCATTTGTCCGTGATCCAAGCGCTTAGCCTCAAGAATCAGTTCAATCTGATAACTATGACCATGGATAGAGTGTTTGCAGCGCTCAGAGCTACAATTACGCACAATATGTGCATTTTCAAATTTAAAAAGTTTACGGATACGCATAACAATCAACCAAAACAGTAAGCATTTTTATGCTAAATATGAATATTATAAAAGTTTGCCGCTACGACTTATCGGCTTGTGGCTTATTATAGCAAATCGTGATGACTCCGTAAGTAAGCACTTATTAATAGCAGTATTGACTAAATAAATTCATGGCATCGAAAATCTACTTATAAAATTCATTTATCAAACAAATTTTTAGAAGGAGCATCATACAAGGGATGGATACAGGATTGACTCAAATCGTAGGTGAATTGTGCTAGCGCTATCTATTCCGAGACCTTAAGCATATACTCATTGCAGTACGCACTATTTGCGTCATCAGCATTAATCTAACCTTTCAGCTATTTACACCGGCTTAAAAGGTATTACGGCTTATCTCAAGAGGAAAAAACCATGAGTAAAGGTCAAGACAGTAAAAAGAACGTAAAAAAGAAACCGCTATTAACGGCAAAAGAGAAAAAAGCTGCCAAACAATCTAAGAAAGACGACAACGGCAGTATCTTAGGTAAACATTAATATTTAGTGCATCATTGTGTCACTTAAATCTATGCCAATCGAACCTCACGGTTTGATTGGCATTTTTTATGCTAGGTGCGGTCTTTATGCTAAGCACCGCGCGGCGCAAACATAATAATTGCCATGCCTAATAACGCAACCGCAGAACCTACTATATCCCACGTGGTCGGCCTGATACCATTCACCGTCCACAACCATAAAATAGCCATCGAAATATACACGCCGCCATAAGCCGCGTAGACTCTACCAGCTGCGGCAGGATGTAAAGACAACAGCCAAACGAAAGCGACCAAACTTAGTACGCCAGGGACAAGCAGCCAAATAGACTTACCTTCTCGCAACCATAGATAAGGCAAATAGCAGCCCGCAATCTCTGCTAATGCGGTCAGCGCAAACAGTCCAACGGTTTTTAATTCAGTCAAAACCATCTACTCCTAAACGGTGATAAATCCTGTCATATACTGTACGGCATTACCAGAAATCATTACTCTGTCACCTGCGACCACACAGTCTAGAACCCCGCCGCGACGTGATGCTTGATAAGCGACCAAGTGATTTTTACCCAAACACTCAGCCCATAATGGTGCAAGCCCTGTATGAGCTGAACCCGTCACTGGGTCTTCATCGCCACCATTGGCTGGCCAAAAATAACGTGAAATAAAATCATAGTTTTTGTAGTCAGCAGACATAGCCTGACAAGTCACCACCACATCTAAAGGCGCAAGCTGTTTTAGCTGCTCGTTATCACGCGCTACTGTTAATACTTCGGACTCAGCATTACAAATCACAAAATAGGCTTGAGTATTTTTATAGACTGCAACGGGTGCAATAGATAGTCCTGCAAGCAAGCTATCAGGGATATTGTCAACTTTCTCAGGCTTAGTATTAGGAAAATCCATTTGTATCTTGCCATCGTCTGTTTGCACAATGGTCAATATACCAACCGCTTTGGCTGAAAATTTAATACAGTCTAAATGAGGGTTTTTGTTAAATAACACAAAGGCTGACGCTAGCGTTGCATGTCCGCAAAATGCAATCTCAGTAAAGGGAGAAAACCAGCGGATATGATAAATGCCTTTATCATCAAGAACCATAAAAGCTGTCTCGGATAAGTTGTTTTCAAAAGCAATAGACTGCATCAAATCATCAGTGAGCCAGTTATCAGTGATAACGACTGCCGCTGAATTGCCTTTAAAAACGGTATCCGTAAAAGCATCAACGACATTTATTTCTAGTTGCATTTTATGTTCTCGCTTTATTTTTATAGATCTATGGTTTTATAGCTTTATGAATTTTATGGTGTTACTGGCAATATCAATCAACAATAAATAGCTTAGCGCCTATCTTCGTTGACGAACGATGTGCAATCGTATTGTCCGCCACTTGATAAGTCATACCCGCTGTTAAGGTAAAATTACGACCATCTTTTAGTTCGGTGTTCAGCTCGCCCTCAACACAGAATAAAATATGTCCTTTATCGCACCAGTGATCGGCAAGGTAGCCTGCGGAGTACTCAACCATATGTACATTGATATTGTTGAATTCGCAAGTCTTCCAATACCCCGTGCCCGTTTCACCTTTGTTTTCTACCGCTTCCACTGTCGTCCAATCGGTAATAGCAAAAGGTATATTTTTCATTTCCATAACGTCATCTCCCTGATTTTATTGTTCATTCATCTATCATAAAATCTTTACTTACTATACCTCAAATCCAGCGCCGCACTTTATTTAGATAATCCTGATAAGTTTTGCCAAATTTCTGTGCCATCATCCGCTCTTCTGGCTGGATTTGAAAGCGCGTTATATAAAGTATAAAAATGGGCAATAGTACAAACGCCAGAAAGTGAGAAAGATAGAACGCCCAGCCTAATAATATAAGCACCAAACCCACATACATCGGATTGCGGCTATACTGATATATACCACTGGTCACTAAACTAGAGACCTGCTCTAACGCTTGCGGATTGGGCGTGGTCTGAGCGATTCTAAATTGAGTCACACCCATGATACCTAAGCTCAGACCCATCACACCCAAACCCACTGCCAGTGCAGTTGAGCCGTTGAGTGAGAACGTCAAAGCAGGAACCATTTTAGAGACACCATACATAGCAGCGGCGGTAACAATCACTTGGGCGACTGGAGGGACTTTAAGTGCTAGAGCGTTCATGATTAGACCTCATAGAGCGTTAAATGAAAAACCTCAACAGTGAGTGCTCATTATACCTGCTCACTATTTTCGTTTTAATTTTTACTTTTGGCTCTTTACTATTTAAACCGTAAAAAAAACAATTGTTTTCACCTTTTAGATGTCGCTATCCTTTATTTTTATTCTTTGCTCGCTAACCATATCACTGTATTTATACGGTTAACTGGGATTGTTATTTATCAAAATAACGCCATTTATGTAAAGTAAAAACATATATAAAAATATAATACCTCATATAGTATTATGTCTTAAAGTTGTATTTAAATTTAAATGAGGAAACTGGCATCATGATGCGTATCGGATTGTTCTTATTAACCAACTTAGCGGTGATTGTGGTATTTAGCATCGTGTTTGGTATTTTATCCAGATTTTTTGGAATTGGTGGCGTACATGGTGCAGGCGGGCTAAATTACACTAGCCTTGCCATTATGTGCGGCGTATACGGCATGGTTGGTTCGATGGTATCACTATTTATCTCGAAATGGATGGCCAAAAGATCAACGGGGACGGTGGTTATTGAAACGCCAAGCAATGCCACTGAAAAATGGCTGGTAGATACGGTGGCTAGACAAGCGCGAGCGGTAAATATTGGCATGCCAGAAGTAGGAATTTTTAATAATTCTCAGCCAAACGCGTTTGCCACAGGCTGGAATAAAAACAAAGCGTTAGTCGCTGTTTCATCTGGCTTACTGCAAAGCATGACACCCGATGAAGTAGAAGCGGTATTGGCGCATGAAATTGGTCACGTGGCAAACGGTGATATGGTCACGCTGGCGCTCATCCAAGGGGTGGTAAACGCCTTTGTGATGTTCTTTGCTCGTATTATTGGTAGCTTCGTCGATCGGACGGTGTTTAAAAACACCAGTGATAGCCCAGGTATTGGTTACTTTATCACGAGTATTGTGATGGATATTTTACTTGGATTTTTGGCGTCTGCCATCGTAATGTGGTTCTCGCGTCTACGCGAATTCCGTGCGGATCAGATGGGTGCAAAGCTCGCCAGCCGCGAAAAAATGATTAGTGCGCTTGATGCTTTACGTCCTTCTGAGCAGCGTCCAGATCACATGCCTGAGAGCATGAAAGCGTTTGCTATTTCATCAGGACAATCTACAGGCTTTAGTATCGCGAACCTCTTTCGCTCACATCCGACGCTTGATGACCGTATTGCGGCTTTGAGAAATTATAACCCTAGTGAGGGGTGATAGAAAACTCTGGAAATGCTAAGGGCATAATTTGTAGATTGAATTGACCGTCTATGGATTATGCCTTAGTATCGGTCAACACAATAAAAATTACCGTTTAGAAAATATAGATATTATTTAGCTGAGAAAATTAAGTAATGCGTAGAATTCAATTTCTTAGATACTTAAATTAGTTCTAACTAATCTTTATTATACATGCTAACTCCAATCAACTCTAATTGTACTGTCTATCTTATTTTTATATTTTGGCTCAATGTAGATAGGTAAATACTCTTCTCCTATCTCTTTAGCGATAGCATATCTATGATGTCCACCTTGTAATATGATTCCATTTTCAATATGAGGCTTTAATATAGGTGGAGATATAGGTCTTTGTTCAGATAAATAGACAATTAAATATGCCAAGCTACTTTTACACCCTACCTTCCAAAGCTCACCTTCATCCCTACGGCTAAAATGACATAGTTTTTTATCAAGGGCATCTAACTTAACTTTCCCTAATATAAAACCTTTTGGATAATGAGTTCTAAAACTTAATTCATTTTCACCATCTAAAGAAAAGCGCTGACCCTCTTTTGATATATCCCAGTTAAATGTAATGGGCGGCCAAAGTGAAGAATCTGTATCGATATACTGATTTGCCTGACTTGATAATTTTAAACGTAGTATTTTATTGGCACGATAGCTTTCTAAAGTTTCGCCTGAGTTATCGGCAAGAATCTGATCCATAATCCCATCCATATCCATCCTATTTTTTTCCTTATCAAACTTAGCGACGTAGGATGCGCCCAGCGCACCGATAAAACTTGCTCAAACCACGATAGATAGTAGCAAGAACGCAATGTCACCGCTAGCCCTGACTGTAGCGGCTATCCTGCCATAACTGCTAGGTTGAAAAGGCTTGGCGGGTCAGGGTGTCGCGATAGCAGCAACCTGTCCTGCCAATAGCCGCTGCCTTAGCAGAAATGGCAGATAATAGCGGATGGCAGGATTGGCTCCCCTACCTACTCGTAAATTTAACGTAAAAACTCAGACATAAAAAAAGCCTATCTATAAAAGATAGGCTTTTCTAAATCAAACTCGTTATTTAAATATCAAACGCTAACGCTCTGTCGCCTTCGCTATCTTTGATACGCGTTGGCAAACCAATCTTATTTAGCAGATTGATAAATGGCTTGGCATCCAGCTCTTCGACGTTGACCATCTTGCCAGCATCCCACTCACCAGTTGCGACCAGAATCGCAGCAGCGACGGGTGGTACGCCTGCGGTATAAGAGATACCTTGGCTACCAACTTCGTTATAAGCGTCTTTATGATCTGAGATATTGTAAATAAATACCTCGCTATCGACGCCGTTGATTTTGCCTTTGACTTTGTCACCGATGCAGGTCTTGCCCGTATAGTTCGGTGCAAGAGAGCTTGGGTCTGGCAGTACCGCTTTGACCACTTTTAACGGAATTACTTCTTGCCCTTCAGCAGTCATCACTGGCTGCTCAGAGAGTAGACCCAAACTTTGTAGCACAGTGAATACATTAATATAATGCTCACCAAAGCCCATCCAAAAACGGATATTTGGTACGTCTAAATTGGCGGATAACGAATGCACTTCATCATGACCACTTAAATAACTGTTTTGCACGCCAACCACTGGTAAATCGTCAGTACGCTTCACTTCGAACATTTTATTAGACTGCCACTTGCTGTCCTGCCAAGAGTAGACCGTACCGGTAAATTCACGGAAGTTAATCTCAGGATCGAAGTTAGTAGCGAAGTATTTACCGTGGCTGCCAGCATTGATATCAATGATATCGATATCCGTCACCGAACCTGCATCCATCATGTCATAGCCAAGACGCGCATAGGCGTTGACCATACCGGGGTCAAATCCAGCCCCTAAAATCGCCGTGACATTATTGTCCGCACAGCGCTGTTTGCGCTGCCATTCGTAATTGTCATACCATGGCGGCGTCTCGCAAATCTTGCGTGGATCTTCGTGAATGGCAGTATCGATATAAGCAACACCTGTCTCGATACAAGCTTCCAATACCGTCATATTGATAAATGCCGAACCGACATTGATGACGATTTGGATACCCGACTCTTGAATCAACTGTATCAGCGCTTGAGTATCCATAGCATCCACTTGGTGCGTATGCAATACGGCAGGCTGCTTGAAGCTATTCTTATCTTTCACGCTTTGGGCGATGGCATCACATTTATCTTGCGTGCGCGAGGCAATATGAATCTCGCCAAGGATATCGTTATGCATCGCACATTTATGCGCGACCACTTGAGCGACACCGCCGGCTCCGATGATGAGTACGTCTTTTTTGCTAGATTTGGCTTGTTGGTTTGTGTTCAATGAACAATCCTCCTTTGTGTCTCTGTCGATACCATCGATAGTGGCGAGTCAAAACAGAAACGAGTGAATGATATGCGTGAATTAAAAAGGAAGACCGAGGAAAACCCACGCACCCGTCGGGCAAAGCACCATTTGATTGTTGGCTTTTGCCCGTGGCGATTATAACAATTTTTATGAAGACATCGGTAAAAATAATGTATAAAAAACAGACGAGTTAAAGTCATCTAAAAACAGACTCAAGCCTTTGATTTATAAAATTTAAATCAATTTATCGACACAACTAAATTAAGATAAGCTGGCTTTATAATCTTGATAATCAAATTCGCGCTGCACATCTATACTGCCATCTAGACGACGAATCACAATCGCCGGCATATTAACACCATTGAACCAGTTCTTTTTCACCATGGTATAACCTGCGGCATTACCAAAGGTTACGGTATCACCTATTTTTAGGTTATTTGGCAAGGCATACTCACCAAAGATATCGCCCGCCAAACAAGAACGACCATAAATAATGGTATTATCAGCTGATTCAGTATTTTCGCTTATGGGTGCAATATTGGTAGGGTCGATATCAAGAGAGGCAATATTCATTAAATCACTATTCACAGCCGCTATCGGCGCTGACTCACGGTAAATTAACAAATCAAGCATGTGCGCTTCAATGGATGAATCTACTACAGCTAGATTTTTTTCATTGTGCATAGTATCTAAGACGGTCGTGACCAATGACCCAGCACCATGGATACTTGCCTCACCCGGTTCAAGATAAACTTGCACCCCATATTTTTCACTAAAGCCTTTTAACCTGTCTGCCAGTTTTTCTAGTGGATAATCAGGCGCGATAAAATGAATACCACCGCCCAAACTCACCCACTCAAGCTGCGCTAAAACATCACCAAATCTGTCTTCGATATCTGCCAAGCTGGCACTAAAGGCTTCAAAGCTGTCATTTTCGCAGTTGTTATGAATCATTACCCCAGTAATGTCATCAAGTACCGCTGCAATCTTGTTTTTATCATGTTCGCCCAAACGGCTAAAAGGACGCGCAGGATCAGCGATGATAAACGATGAATTACTGGTCTTTGGGTTTAAGCGCAGTCCCACTGGTATATTTTTTGCCGCAGCTTGGTCTTTAAATGCATTGAGTTGCGAGATTGAGTTGAAGATAATCTTATCGGCATAGCTCAATACTTCATCGATCTCATCAGCGCTATAGGCGACGCTGTAAGCATGAGTTTCTTTTTTATTATCACTGTCTTTACCTTTACCAAAAGTCTCGTAGCCAAGTCTAACTTCATTAAGTGACGATGACGTTGTGCCGTGCAAATAAGGCTGCATCACATCAAACACGCCCCAAGTGGCAAAGCATTTGAGTGCCAATAATGCTTTAGCGCCTGATAGCTCGCACAGCCGCGAGATAATCTGCATATTGGCAACGATTGCCGCTTCATCGAGCAAATAATAAGGCGTGGGCGGTAGAGATGATTGGATAGTGTTTAGCGAAGTTTTTGCATTCATAAGAGGTTACCTAATAGCTGCTGTTGGCATCATGACAGACATAAATATTTGCGCTATAGTAGACTAAATTCATCATAATTAGAATATCTTATGTCACTATCAACCGATTATTCCACTGCTACTAGCCAAGCTTATTCATCGCAGCTCGACCCAAAAAACATTCATTTAGAACATCTTGATGCTAATGCGCGTGCAGTACTGGAGTTTTGGTTCGACAAAGACAATGAGCAATATTGGTTTGCGCAAAATGATGACTTTGATACGCAGATAAAGGATAAATTCGGTGGCATCTGGCAAGCTGCCAAGCAAGGTGAATGCGTGACGTGGCGTATCGCAGAAGCACCGACGGATAGCAATAGCTCAATCACGGCGTTGGCAGGCAGACTAGCAGAAATTATTGTCTTAGATCAGTTTTCGCGTAATTTATGTCGCGGGCAAGCAGACGCTTTTGCACAAGATAGTATGGCTATCGCATTGGCACAAGAGGCTATTGGACAACCACACTTTGATACATTACCGACTGAATGGCGCAAGTTTATCATCATGCCATTTATGCATTCAGAGTCATTGGTGATCCATAAGCGCTACTTACCATTGTTTGAAAAATTACATGATGACAATACGCTGGATTTCGAAAATCGTCATAAAGATATCATTGAGCAATTCGGTCGCTATCCGCATCGCAATGACATTTTAGATCGCGAGTCAACGGATGAAGAAGAAGCCTTCTTGCAACAACCGAACTCGTCGTTTTAGCACTTATATATCTATATAATTGATTGCAATATGATTTATTCCAATATAGTTACTTTGACTCAAAAGAAGTGTGAAGTACAAGGCAACCAAGTATAGGCATATACACTATTTCAAGCGAGGTGAACGCCGAACTTCTTTATAGTGCAATGGCTTGACTATCATAATCAAGCAAGGGCTGAATCAGATAACTGATTCAGCCCTTGCTTTACTCTACTTACTCTTTAGGTACTTCCGTTCAGATTGGTGCTTTTATTCAGATTAAGAACACGTCTTAGTTCACCTAATTATTAGTTCACTATCCCTGTCGTAAAGGTAAAGCTCTCACGCTCGATAGTTTTATGATCCACTAAAATATCAAAGCTGACACGGTAGTCACTGTTGCCATGTAAACCACAGTTTTTGCCTTTTTTACTAGCAATCTGGCAGCTTTTTAAATTATCAGTGATTGGTAATATAAAAGCTTCGTTTGCTGGTAGTGCATTTGCCGTATTTTTATAGGGATCTTGGCGATAGTCTAGCAGCTCAATCGGTACATTGATATTTCGCTGGATATCATGGAATGTTACATTGCTGATATCAATCGTTTGAGCGGATGGCATATTGATATAAATGGGTTGCCCGATAGGATCCACTCGCAAGTCACGCCCTGTATGCTTGACAGGATCTGGCGTCTCATTATATAGCGCGGTTACTGTATCCGTCACGCCTTCACATGGATAAGTAAATACGCCTTTAACCGTATTATCTTTAGTCGCTTGGGTCGCTGCTGCATGGTTGACCAAGACATAACCTTGGTTATTCGCCGCCTCTTTATTGTATGGCTTATAGATAACCACGCCAGTACCCGTCACGCTTGCACTAGGCATCATTAATGAACGCAAATGGTAAGGTGCTGCCAGCAAGGACTTTGCCATCGAGCCTGCCACAACATCTGAGCGAATAAGATTGCCTGCTGAACTATAGTAGCTAGATTGGGCGATATTCTCAGTCACACCATATCGTACATTTGGATAGTCTGCGTTTGATAAACGATCGGTAAAACTTAACCCACCAAAAAATGGATTATTGCTACTGGTAACGCCCGAAATATCTGCAATCTTATTTTCGTAATGCGCACTGAATGCGGTCGGTGAGCTATTGGCAAAGACATATTTAATATAATTTGCATGTTTAATGGCAACATCATCAAGCGCGGTATCAACAGATAAGCCGCTCAGACCACAGCTGGTACGTGCTAAACTGAAATTATTGTTGGCAATTAATGCAGCCTTTACCTCATTAGTAGCAGTAGTGCTATCAAGTTGGTCGCCAACATTATCGCTTGAATTGTCACTTGTATTACCATTGGGCTGATCGTTTGGCTCGATAGCAGGTGGGTTCGGGCTTGGCGCATTGGTATTAGAGCTGCTATCAGAGCCACCACCGCCCCCACCACAAGCCGTTATAAATACTGTCAAAAAAAGCACTGCAGCAAGATTTTTTTGTGGCGTACTGATTAATAGCGTACTGAATGTCATTTTTTATCCTATAGAATAGTAGCGCGTATATAAGTCAATAAATGCCAGCGTTAAGTATGTGGACATAAACTAAGTAGACTTAAGCTGCTAGGGCGTGTTGAACATTCACAAATGGGCACTGCTGATAGCTAAAATTGTTCCAGACAAGGCGCAAGTCGACGATAATGTTAATACCTTAGCTAGAATTGCAACGCCCTGCTTGTAAATAGCTGGGGGCAATTTTAGTATCAGCTCCAATATTAACAGAAGGGGACAGAACTCTTTTTTGCCGCTTCATTGTTAAAAATATACGCTTAGAATGACTAAACTTACTATTTTTAACGTCGAATCGCCTGCAAAATAGCCCCTGTCAGTGCCATGGTCGAATGTTCAACACGCCCTAATATCACAGTATTGAATTTATTTGTAATTGCATTGTAATACAGTCCATAAATTTTTACTTGGTGTTTCTTGAAGACTGATACGTTCATTATAGACTGTCTTATTTTTAGTCATGACTATTTTTGCTTAGGCTATTTTAAAGAAGCACGCTCAGCTTAACGTTTATTTTTAAGTGCTTTTTTCTTAAGTGATTTGTTCTTAAGTGGCTTTCTCTAATGACTTTCTGACTGGTGCAAAACTACGTCTATGCACAGGTAATACGCCGTATTTTTCGATTGCCTCCATGTGCGCGCGTGTTGGATAGCCTTTATGTTTGGCGATACCATATTCTGGATGCTCGGCATCAAGCGCATACATGGCTTTGTCACGGCTGACTTTAGCCAATATACTGGCGGCAGCAATGCTGGTATGACGCGCATCGCCCTTTACCCATGCTTGGCAAGCGATAGTCGATTTTTCTATACCCAGTTCAGCGAGCATTGCCTCATTTAATTCAGGGCAGCGATTACCATCGAACAAAACTTCGACCTGCCTCATAGAGTTAACAAGATGATGAGCAATGGCTTTTAACAACACTTCGGTACATAAGCGCATACCGAGCATCGTCGCTTGCAAGATATTGACTTGATCGATGACCGCTGCTGGGATCTCGGCGACAACATAACCAATAGCATGCTGCTGAACCAATGGATAAAGTCGGTCACGCTTCTTTTCACTCAGCTGCTTGGAGTCGGTCAAGATAGATAATGGCGTGTCCTTTAATGGCTGCATCTCAATCAATCCTGACCAAGTTTTAGGCAATATCGTAGCAGCCACATTGACGCTACCGAGCAACGGCCCACGTCCTGCCTCATCAACGCCCATCTGTAATATTGACTGCTGTAAGCCTTGCTCCACCTTGATCGGATACTGAGCAAGTAGCTCACCAATATCTACCTCACCCGATAAACGAATAGGCTCAACCAGCTGTAGATATTGACCTTTGATATCAATTTGCTCAATACTTACTTCGATCGGGGTGACAGAGTTGTGGGTTTGGTACTGGTTACTCATAGGGGCGCGGTATCTTTGTAATTAATAGAAGAAGGAATGATCGCAATCAATAATGGCTTAAATCCGATGTTTCGCTTGGATAAACCATTGCTCAATCACACTATTAGCAGGATCATGATTACTCTGCTGTTGTAATAAGTGCTTGGTGGCGATGAGGTCTTTTAATTGCTCAGCGTAGGCACGCGGTTGCAGTAGCCGCATGACCGTACGACAGATATTGTCACCACTCGCCTGCTCTTGAATCAACTCAGGAACGATTGCAGTATCAGCCAAAATATTGGGCAGCGCCACATAAGGCACTTTGACCAAGCGTTTGGCAATCTGATAGGTGAGTTTATTTAATTGATAAACCACCACCATCGGTCGCTCTAACAGCATCGCCTCTAGCGTTGCAGTGCCAGATGCCAGCATCACAATATCTGAGGCTGCCATCGCTTGTTGACTAAAGGCTGGCTGGCTATCATCATAGACCACCACGATGGCAGCACGTAGTTGCTCTGAGCGCTGGTCAATAACATCTTGGACGATATATTGGTGATTCTGGTCGACGGTCGGAATGATAAAGCACAGCTTGGGGTCAAGCAATATCAACTTTTGAATACCATCTAACATCAATGGCAAAATAGCCGTGATTTCACCGCGCCGAGAGCCTGGCATTACACAAATAAGCTGGCTGACATCGTCAAATCGTTCAATAAAAAACTGCTGCAAGCCATCGTTGTGCCAAACCAGCTCACTACGGCGCTGATTGATCGGTGTTTCTAACAATGTTTGATCGATCGTACGCAACAGCGGATGACCAACACATATTGCTGGATGATTATGACGCTCATAAACGGACAGCTCAAAGGGGAATAAACACAACACAAGGTCGGTCGCCGCTTTAATATTATGAATACGTGACTCACGCCATGCCCAAATAGAAGGGCTGACATACTGCACACAGAATACGCCTTGCGGTTTTAACTTTTTAGCCACTCTAAGATTAAAATCAGGCGCATCAATGCCAATAAACCAATCAATATCAGCGGCTTTAAATGCGCTCAGTAATTCACGGCGAGCTTTAAGTAAGTCAGGCAATTGCGCCATGACTTCTACCAAACCCATCACCGCCAAACGCTCTAACGGAAAAATGCTTTGCAGCCCTTGCGCTTGCATCTTTGTACCACCGACGCCGACCCACACAATATCACCACGTAGATTATTCATCTGCTGCATGAAGTCTGCGCCCAAGCTATCCCCTGACACCTCACCTGCGACGATACCGATGACCAATGGCACAGTCTGTAATTCAGCACGTTGAATTTCAGTCTCTGTTTGGTCTATAAGGTTATGATATTGATCAGGCGTAGCAGAATCTGTCATGACAAGCTCTCGATATTAAAAAATACAATAAATGCATATAAAATAAATGAATGATTATTATAAAATACGACGCATAAAATCTGCGCGAAAGCTCTGTGATACCTAAGCATTCGCCATACTCACTATTTTATCGTCATACCTTTTATATTGTCATCATACGTGACGATGATACAAATAGCTAAATTAGCTGATAAAAGCTAGAAATGACTACTTAACGGGTTAATTCGTTTTTCTACACGGACAGATAAATTGAGTAACAATCTTGCTTGTTGAAGCGCTCATATACGATTGGCGCTGAACAAGTATAACTAAGTTTTGGTTTCCTCATTCCAGTTATCAGTCAATTAACTGCGCGACTGCCCTTGTCAACCAACACTTTTGTCCGCATAATGAAACTCCCTATAAATCAGCTAGACGATATATAACCATGACAACATCAGTTACCCATAATGCAGATATTGACGACGTGAATATTGAAAAGTTCATTCCTTTGATCACTCCCGCTGAGCTAAAAACTGAGCTACCTTTATCAGATGCAGCCTATAAAACCGTATTAAACGGTCGTAATACCATCCAAAACATCTTGGATGGTAAAGACAAGCGCCTCTTTGTAGTCATCGGCCCCTGCTCTATTCATGATATCAAAGCCGCTCACGAATATGCCGATCGTTTGGCCATATTAGCAAAAGAAATCGAAGATAGCGTATTTGTGGTGATGCGCGTATATTTTGAAAAGCCGCGCACAACCGTTGGCTGGAAAGGCATGATTAATGACCCTGATATGAATGACAGCTTCGACATCGAAAAAGGTCTGCGTACTGCCCGTAAGCTACTGCTCGATTTGAATGAAAAAGGTCTGCCTTGCGCCACCGAAGCACTAGACCCGAATACCCCGCAGTACATGCAGGATTTGATCAGCTGGTCAGCGATTGGCGCACGTACCACTGAGAGCCAAACGCATCGTGAAATGAGTTCAGGCTTATCGTGCCCAGTAGGCTTCAAGAATGGAACAGACGGCGGCATGACAGTCGCTGTTAACGCAATGCAAGCCGTAAAAGAAGGTCATAGCTTCTTAGGTCTGTCAGCAGATGGCAAAGTCTCAATCATCAAATCTAAAGGCAACCCTTACGCGCACGTGGTACTTCGCGGTGGTAACGGCAAGCCCAACTATGACGAAACTGCGGTTGCACAAGTGGAAAACGAGCTGGCAAAAGGCAAAACCAATAGCAAGATTATGATTGACTCAAGCCATGCCAACTCAGGTAAAGACCCGTATCTACAACCGATGGTTATCCAAAACGTTGCTGAACAAATTCAAAACGGCAATAAATCTATCATTGGTATGATGATTGAGAGTCATCTAAAGGGTGGCAATCAAAAACTGACCGCTGACTTAAGTCAGCTCGAATATGGCAAGTCTATCACTGACGGTTGCTTAGATTGGGAGAGTACGGTCACTGCCCTATATAATCTACGTGATATGGTTAAAGACGTTTTGCCTAACCGTTAATATTGACAGTCCCTCATCACGATAAAGATCACTCTATCTTGATAAGTTGCTCAGCAAAAAGCCCGTCTGACATGATATGTCAGACGGGCTTTTTTGTATGCTTTAACTTATTAGATTATCACGTTTAACTTTTCAACGTAACTGATAAAATATTACGCTTTATACATTTGCCGCACCTAAAACACTGTTTAGACTTTCAAGTACATGCTTAGAAGAAGCCTGCTTTTGCAACTCAATCAACCGCTCATGCGCCATTTGACGACGTGGCTCCGCCAAGGTATTCCAACGCGCTAGCACTTGCAATAAGCGCGACGCCAAAACAGGATTGGCATCATCCAACTTTTTAATCACACAAATATAAAGCTCTAACCCTTCTGCCGTCCATAAAGCCGTTGGCTGCGAGGTGAAGGCGCTGACCACTGAGCGTACACGATTGGGTGTATTCCAGTCAAAATCTGCGTGAGCGATCAAGGATTGGATAGTATCAGCGGTCACAGTATCAGCAGACGCTTGCACACTAAACCATAAATCGATGACCAAATCATTATTTTGGAAGCGATTATAAAAGTCCGCCAAATACTCATCAGCATTTAGCAATTGATGATTGACCATCGCTTTTAACGCACCGAAACGCTCTGTCATACAGCTTGCATCATCATACTGCTGCTGCGCCCATTCATCTGCGCCATCGACATTTGCGGTCAGAGCCATATCGAGCACCACATTACGCAAGGCACGGGTGCCACGAGCCTCGGCACTATCTTCATAAGACTGCATTGGCAGCTGTTTATAAAGTGTTTCCCACTGATTTTTTAAAGCATCTGCCAGCTGCTGATACAAGTCGTCGCGCTGCGCTTTCACCAATGCTGGATCGTAATCTTTATGAATAGCAGACGCCAGCTCTTGCGCTGATGGAATATCAAGCAAGCGGGCAGCCAACATCGCATCCTCAGCCGCGAGCACAGGCAATGTCTGCGCTAGTGCTTGCAGATAGATATCAGGACTGCTCTTCTCGCCTTGACCTTGCAGCAAGATACGATTGACCAGCATCTGCGTCACTTGCCAGCGGTTAAAACCATTGGTTTCATGTTTGAGCAAAAATGCCAAATCTGCATCTTGATAATCATAATTGAGCTGTACTGGCGCACTAAAATCACGTAGCAATGATACAACAGGCTCACGTGCTATATTTTCGAAGGTAAAGGTTTGCGTGGCTTGATCGAGTAGCAGCATACGCTCAGCCACAATGTCACCACTGTCTTTATCAAATAGCGCAGTCGCGACCGGAATAGGCAAGGGTTTTGGCGCAGCAAAGCCACTGACATGACGGGTTTGCTGATTTAACGTAATCGTCAGTGTCTGCGCTGCATGGTCATAATATTGATGACCAGACACCATTGGTGTGCCTGGCTGACGATACCAGTCGATAAAGCTTTCAATCTTGCTATCCGTGATGCTAAGCGCAGATAAAAAGTCCTCAACCGTGACTGCTTGCCCATCATAACGACGGAAATACTCATCCGTGCCTTTACGAAAATTCTCGGCTCCTAACGTATTAGCAATCATGCGTACGATTTCAGCGCCTTTCTCATAAACAGTCGTCGTATAAAAATTATTAATCTCGACAAAACTCTCAGGGCGTACTGGATGTGCCAGTGGGCCTGCATCCTCCGCAAACTGATGAGCACGCAATGTCGCCACATCGTCGATACGCTGTACGGCACTCGACTGCTGATCCGCTGAGAATGATTGATCGCGGTAAACAGTAAAGCCTTCTTTTAAGCACAATTGAAACCAATCACGGCAAGTGATGCGATTGCCTGTCCAGTTATGAAAATACTCATGGGCAATGATGGCTTTCACACTAAAGCTACGCGAGTCCGTTGTCGTCTCAGGACTGGATAACACACAAGCAGTATTAAAAATATTTAGACCTTTGTTTTCCATCGCACCCATATTAAATTGACTCACAGCAACAATCATATAGCGATCTAAATCGTAGGCGCGACCATAATTGACCTCATCCCATTTCATCGAATCTTTCAACGCTTGCATACCGACATCACATTTATCAATGTCAGCAGACTTTGCGTATATTTCCAGCAACACCTCACGACCTTCGCTGGTGGTATAAGAATCTGTCAATACGTCTAAATCAGCGACAACACAGGCAAATAGATAACTTGGCTTATTGGTTGGATCATGCCATATCGCATAATGACGGTCTGGGGCATCTGCCACCTCACCCGCTTCAACCAAGTTACCATTGGCCAATAGTGTTGGATAACGCTTATCCGCCTCAAGACGCGTAGTAAATATCGCCAATACATCGGGGCGGTCTGGATAAAAGGTGATTTTACGAAAACCTTCCGGCTCGCACTGGGTTACAAACATCGTCTCATCACCACTTCCCGCCATATAGAATCCTTCAAGTGCGGTATTGGTCTGCGGACAGATGCGTACTTGAATCTCTAAAACAACCTCATCAGGTGCATTAGCAATCGTCAACGTGCCTGCTTGTTGTTGATAATCCTCAGCCGTCAATGGCTTACCATTCATCGTAATGGCGATCAGCTCCAACTCTTCACCGAACAATACGAGATCTCCTGCTGTTTGACGTACCATCTTCAGAGTGCTGTCTACCTGTGCATGATTCTCGAACAGTTTAATATCTAAATCAACCGTTTCCACATCAAAGCTAGGTTTCTGGTAATCTTTTAAATTAATTTTACTTGGTACATGCGGTGGCACATCTGGCATATCAGGATTAATGATTTGAGCATCAGTTTCAGCAATAGACATGGGTATTCCTATTATTATTTGTGGCAAAAAATATATACGGTAAAAAGCGGGATAATTTAGGTTAAGGCAGGTCATCAATTAGCATAATCTTATGACCATTAACATGATAATGGTATCTTGCTACATTGACCTAAACTGCCAAATTTCAAGAGCATACCCCAATTTTATTATGTTCATCGTCCATGACACGTATCAAAATGCGATGGTAATGAGAGAGTCGATATATCAAAAGATTGGGAGAGTCGATATATCAAAAGAGCGGCATAATCAGCATCAATCACCCATTGGATAATCGCGATTAAAATGATTTAATAGAGTCACTGATGACCAACACTCGATAAACGGCCTATTACATGATAAAGCAAACTGCCAGTCGCTCAGAAATTACGTTACCATTAATGATAAATTACGTTGAGGCTCTTTTGCCCTCACTAACCATACAAACGAACGTATCCACAACCATTGAATATACTAATAATGACACTGAGTTGCTATGGGTCGTCCCAGATCAAAATGCGCGGTTAGCATTAAAGACACTGCTAAAAAATACCCGCTCACCACAAATATCGACATTATTAGAGCTCAATCAACGACAATTGCCTGAACGTTATGAGCTCGCCTGTTTTTGGTTGCCCACACTCTCACCAGAGTTGCTGCAGCAGTATATTCCGCTGCTCATGCGCTATCGAGATCTTTATGCGGCACACCTGCTCATCGCCCTTGATGACACCCTAGATCTAAAAGCTTATGGCTTTACCCCATTTGATATCTTGCATGAGCCATCTTTAGAGATGAATACTACTGACCAAACAGAGCAGCCTTTATCTGCAAAGTCATCAGCGTCCGCCAGACTTTGGCAGTTCAATTTATATGATTATAAACAGCTGCCAAATTGGTTAAATGCGGATTATTGGGCCAATCCTGAAAATTGGGGCAAGCACCGCTGGTAGTCGATCTCATATCTATCTGTAAATTCTAGCATTATTTACAGTAATACTACTTACATAAAGTAACATTTAGTATATGATAGATAGCAATTGCCTAAGTTTTATCGTAAGCAGTTCAAAAAAACAATTTTAATTAATTAAAATTTTAGGAGCTCATTATGTCAACCAGTTTTTCTAAGATCGCAGCCCTCGCTGTATTATCAAGCGCTGTGGCACTAACCACAGGTTGTGCGACCAAACGTGCTACTTCTGAGGTCGTGGTTGCCCCACTAGGTATCCCAGGTGGTCAAGTTGGATACACTGGCGCAGTCATCGTAGATAACTCAAGCGCGGTTATTATAGGCGCAGAAAACCTACAGGCGGTTGTTTACTTTGCTTTTGATAGCAGCGAAATTACTTCACAAGCAGCGAGCATTCTTAATCAACATGCCAGCTTGCTAAACTCAAATCCAGCAGCCAGCGTTGTTATCGCAGGTAATACTGATGATCGCGGTAGCCGTGAATACAACATGGCACTAGGTGAGCGCCGTGCTGCAGCAGCACGTGATTACCTTGCTACTCAAGGCGTCGCAGTAAACAATATCCGCGTCATCAGCTATGGTGAAGAGCGCCCTGCTGCCGCTGGTAATACTGAAGAAGCTTATGCACTAAATCGCCGTGCTGAATTGTCTTACTAACACCAGTAAAACCAATCACAGTCGATAAAGCTCAATATATTTTATAATTGAAAGCCCAGCAATAATATATCGCTGGGCTTTTTGCATGTTACTAAGCGAACCAATCCAATAGATGTAATCAATGATGCCAAGCTCTATCTTAAACCTGACCCATGTACAATATACCCAGCTCGATCCTGCAACGTGGTGCGCCACTGCACAAGTAAGCGAGCGTTCATCCCTCAACCTTAAAAGACTGTGGGATGAATTACTGTGGTCATCCGCTAACAATATATCGCAGGTATATTTTCAGAAACTTTACAAGATTAATTGGCATTATTGCCTGTCACCAGTAAGTTTATCAATGCGTGAAATGGCGCAGCATCAACGTCGCCTACAACGTAAAGGCGTTCGATTATTGCTACAACAATTACTGGGTGAGCTACAGTTACGCGATACTTTGGATGAGTCAAATTTCCCGTATCGGCTTAGCAGCAGTGAATATTACGTATGCTTTAGTCATACAGGCAGCAAGAATCATGATATTAATCAAAATACTGTTCAGACAATCAATACATCATCAAACAGTAAAGTAACCGTGGTCATTAGTCGTCACCGTCCCATTGGTATTGATATTGAAACCAATCATGTAGCATGGCGAGTGGCACAGCGGTTTTATTCTGAGCATGAAATGGCTGCTTTACAAGCATTATCCCCACTTCAGCGTAAGATTATCGCTAAATTACTATGGCAAATAAAAGAAAGTTTTATCAAAATTCATCAATACAAACTGGCACAAGGGTTAGGAATAGATTACTCCTACCTGATTGCTGATTTGATTCATGCCATTAGAGAACCGCCATCTTTAATGGTCATAGCAGACATTAAGTCCGATTACCGTATCGCGGTATTGTCAGCGCAACAAACCATCGTTATTTTCTAGATTATTTATACATATAATTTATTCTAACAACTACCCTTTCACAGACAAAAAAAACGACCCAAAAAAGGATCGTTTTTTCTTACTCTTCTTCTAATAACAGTACTTAAACTGTGATTAGATTAGAAACGGTAAGTTGCACCAAGCTTAACAATTGGCATCCACTCTAACCAATCTTTGTCTTCTAGCTCACGCTCAGCAATCTTAGCAACTTCACTACCTTTGATTGTTTGAGTATCGCCGTTTGCATCTGTATAGTTAACGTCAGCATTTGGATTACTTGAAGTTACAGTAGCATCAGTGCTACCCATATAGGCTGCACCGATTTCACCAAACACACCCCAGTTGTTACCGATGTTAGGACGGAAACCGATAGTACCATAAGGCGCTAACTTGTTACGATGTTCCATAGTACCTTGCAATGCACCTGTTTGAGCAGCATTATATTGAATGCCATCAAGTTTGAAGAAACTACCTTCAGCGTTAGCAGTTACATCGATATCGTTGTCAGGTACGATGATACCAGCACCCATTGTGAACCAGTTACCAGTAGGGCGTAATTGCACACCTAGGTATGGGTTGCTGAAGTCAGCATCAACGTCATAGTTTACGTCGTTTGCGTCAAAGTCACCGCCGAATAGGTCAGCAACATCGCCACCAGCCCAACCAGCTTGTAATTCAGTTTTCTCATTTAGTGACCAACCGATGTTAGCACCGTAACCTAGTGTACCAACTTCAGCGCTAACAGAAGCTGGGTTGATAGCAGTTTGGAAGAAAGTCTTAGTACCACCAACAACAGCACCAGTAGTGTTGCGAACGATACCAGCGTCAGCATTGTATGCATAAGCAACAGGCTCAGCTTCATATGCAACAGCAACAGGCTCAGCTTCGTAAACAACTGCATCGTTACCATCAACAACGATAACAGGTTCAGCAGCTAGTGCAGCAGTTGACGCTAAAACGGCAGCAGAAATTGCTGTTAATTTAATAAGTCTCATAAATACTCTCCTAAAGTTTGGAATAAGTCGCCCATAAAAAATGACAATTTAGCTTTTTTTAAATCGATCATTTTGTTGAGCAGATTAAAACAATTTTGGCCGGAAAAGTCACCCCTCTAGGAGCGCTTTTTATTTGCCGTTATGTAAAGATTGCATAGATATTGTAATAATTACTACACCAATCCGCAAAACTTCGACTTTCTGTTACACAATGCTCTTAAAGTAACTCAACAGCGCAAACATGAATATTGGTTAGCTTAATCTTCATGTAAGGATATTACAAAATATGTCATTATAATGACCTACCTCTTTATTCAACTCAATGACAGTTATATAGCTTATTACTACAGTTTGTTGTATTTTGTGAGTTGGTGTAGTAATTATTGCTTTTAGAAAACTTTTCAGAAAAAAGTATTGGTATCAGTTTTCAATATTGTATGACTGTGTGACGTTAGTATTGATACATTTAGTATTGGCATATAAAGTAACTAGATCTTGTCTAGGCTTGATATTATGCTAAATTAGAGGTTAGGAAAATGTATCGCAAGGATGCGTATTTACTTTTATCTGTTGATGCCTTGTTGTGCTTCCTACTGTATTCTTTTTATTCTTATTGAGCCACTCATATGCCTAAAGTATCGTCGATTACCCGTGTGTTAGAGATTATCGAGGCGGTGTCCTATGCCTCAAAACCGCTCTCTCCACTTGAGCTATCGCAAGAGCTTGATATTCCAAAGCCGACCATTCATCGATTGATTCAAAATCTGCTCGATGAAGGGTTTGTGACTGTGGATATTGGCGGCGGTATTATACCGGGCAAGCGGGTACGCAACTTGGGTGTTGAGCTTTGGCAGCAGCGATTGTTCTTTAATGAGCGACAAATGATTTTGCAAAAGCTGGTTGATGAGCTAAAAGAGACTTGCGGGATCGGTGTGCCTTATCAGATGAACATGATCTATACCAACCGTGCAAATACGACATTGCCGATACAGATTTATTTGCCAGTGGGCGCAAAATCACCAATGTGGTGTACAGCGACTGGTAAGCTATATTTAAGTCAGTTGCCGCGCACAAGCCGCGACAAAATATTGCAAAACCTGTCACTGGATAAGTTTACCAAAAATACGATTACCGATATCGATGCGCTAAACGCTGAGCTTGATCGTATCGCTGAAACAGGTATTGGTATCGATAATGAAGAGTTTATCTCTGAGATGGTGGCAATCGCCGTACCGATACGGGATAGAAAGTCGCGCTACCTTGCCTCGCTGTATCTTCATGCACCGACCATAAGAGTGTCTTTAGATGATCTCTTAACCCATGTCCCACGACTGCAAAAAGCAGCGAAAGATATTCAGTCGCTCGTCTATGACCTACCCAGCTAGATGATGCAATATAAGCAAAAAAAAGGTCTGCATTAAGATAATAATGCAGACCTTTTTCATAGGTACTTTGATAATTTAAGTCAATACTGAGCTGTCATGTCGCGCCATAATGCTCGAAAAATCTTTGTCGCCATTGTCAATTGCATGTGCTTCATATAGCTCTGTCGCTTTAGCGCCCATCGGTGTCTCTACCTGAGTATCTTCAGCGGTCTGCATGGCAAGGTTAAGATCCTTTTGCATGAGCTTACTCATAAACCCGCCTTGATAGCCATTGCTAGATGGGACATTCTCCATTACTTGCGGATAAGGATTATAGACCTCTAGCGTCCAGTTACGACCTGAGCTTTGCAACATAATATCTGATAGCACTTTAGGGTCTAGACCGTTTTTGACGCCCAGATTAATTGCTTCTGCCGTTCCTGCCATGAGAATGCCTAACAGCATGTTATTACAGATTTTTGCGACTTGTCCGGCACCATGCTCGCCTGCATGAAAGATATTTTTGCCCATTACAGCCAGTATCGGCTCAGCTTTGGCAAAGGCATCAGTGCTGCCACCGACAATAAAAGTTAACGTACCAGCGATAGCACCACCCGTACCACCAGAGACTGGCGCATCTAAGAAGTCTATGCCAAGCTTACTTGCCGCCTCTGCGACCTTCCTTGCATCAGCCGCTGCAATGGTACTACTATCAATGACTAATGTACCTTTCGGTAACGCTGCAAGCAGACCGTCAGCGCCATTATCTCCTAAATAGACAGAATGGACGTGCTTGCCAGCAGGCAACATACTGATAACGACTTGCGCATGACGTGCAGCATCTTTAGGACTGTCTGCTACACTGGCACCTGCTTGCTGCAAGCGCGCGGTTGCCTCTGCAGATAAATCATAGACCGATAGCGCATAACCTGCTTTTAGCAAGTTTTCAGCCATTGGTGCGCCCATATTACCAAGTCCGATAAAAGCAATATTTGGCTTAGTAGTATCGTTATCGGTGGCATTTACATCCTTTGTATTCATCTCATCATTCCTTGATGGTTAGTATTAATCATGCGCGCAGGCGTTGCTACACATATAGCTGTAAACTATTTAATTGAGTGTAATTTTAATTTGATGTCTATATTGAATTGATAAATTCAATTTTTAACGCACAGACTGACTGCCTAAAGCCTTATCACCCAACCAATCGTCTAACGGATGCTCACCTTTAGCATAAGGATTCACAAAGTGCTGCTGTATGTACGTCTGCCCTTCGCTACTTAGGCAGTCTGCTAGTGAGCGTGACCACTGTGGATTACGATCTTTATCAATGAGCAGCGCACGTACCCCTTCTTTAAAGTCAGGATTGGCGGCACAATGTACGGCCACATTGGCTTCTAAATACAGAACTTGCTCTAGTGATAAGTCAGTGACTTTATAATAAAGCGCATAAGTTAAAGCAGCAGTAGCTGGACAGCCATGGCGATAAGTATCTACTGCTCGCTGCGTCCAGCTATCATTTGCAAACTCTGTATCTATTTTTGCGAGTGCCACATCACTTTGTAATAAAGCATCGATATCACCCAGTCCGCCGCTGTTCATCAACTGCTGAATAGATTGCCAATGGATTGCCAATTTACTAGCAGGCAACTCAGCAATTGGTTGCGCTGCAAGCACACGGCTAACGGTACTATGAGCACTATTGTTATCGCATTTATCCGTACGACTAGCGGCAACCTGCCAATCACTCTGTTTTAAACTTTGTATGACGGCATCATAGTCATTACTGGCAACGGCGTATTCTGCTAGATTGGTCAATAAAGCGTCGCTGCCATTACACATCGCGCCCGTTAACCCTAAAAACAAGCCCGTCTTAGCTGGCATACGCTGCAAAAACCAACTGCCAGAAGCATCAGGGAACAGCCCAATAGTCACTTCTGGCATGGCAAATCTCGTGCGCTCTGTGACCAAGCGGTGACTACAACCTGCCATCAAGCCCATGCCGCCACCCATAATGATGCCGTCACCCCATAAAATTAATGGTTTAGGGTAAAAATGCATTTGTCGATAAAGACTATATTCATGACCAAAAAAATCTGTCGCATAAGGATTTGGCATAGGCGCTGTTGCTGACATACTGTCATATAACCTACGAATATCACCGCCTGCACAAAACGCTTTATTGCCTGCGCCTTTTAATAGCAATGCCACCACTTGCTCATCACCTTCCCACTGCTCTAGTTGTTGCGATAACAACTGACACATCTCAACGCTCAAGGCATTAAGAGACTTTGGCATATTTAACGTCATTATCCCAATAAGGTGACCACAATCTGTCGGCTCAGTGCTGAATAATACCGGCGCCTCTAGTGTGCCTTCTATAGCTGTTGTCATAAAAGTGACCTACAAATATTAAAAGAAAAAAATAGTATCATTAAGTTTGATTTTATGGCGTTTATTTATTTTTCCAAACCGGCTTACGCTTCTCTAAAAATGCTTGCACACCTTCGCGCTGATCTTTGGTATCAAATAATTTAACAAAGGCTTCACGCTCATGGATAAGGTTTTGCGCAGGCGGTGTGTGTCTTGCTGCTTGAATAAGCGCTTTGGAGTAACTGACGGCAACTGGTGATTGTTTAGCGACTTTTTGCGCTAGTGCTTGTGCTGCTAATAAACCGTCACCTTTTGCAGTGACTTCTTCGACTAAGCCAATGCGTAGTGCAGTCTGGGTATCGACACGCTCACCGCATAATATCATACGCTTTGCCCAGCCTTCACCTACTAAAGCTGTTAGATTTTGCGTACCACCAGCACACGGCAATAAGCCCACACCAGTCTCAGGCAAAGCCATCTGCGCATGCGCTTCTGCGATACGGATATCACAAGCGAGTGCGCACTCAAGACCACCACCCATCGCATAACCATTGATAACCGCGATGCTTACGCCGCGATAGGCTGACAGCGCTTCAAATGCTTCACCAAAAGCTATCGCCATACTGATCGCGCGACCTTTATCACCATCTGCAAAATTATTTAAATCAGCGCCCGCTGAAAAGAACTTCTCGCCATCGCCATGGACGATTAACGCATATACCTCATCATTGGTATTGAGATCAGTGACCAGCTGCTTAAGCGCCTGTAGACTTTCCATCGTCCACGTATGAGCAGGTGGGTTGTTCAATGTTAGCGTTGCAGTATGACCATCAATCGATAGTTTTAAGTTGGCATAATCCGTCATGAAATATCCTTGTTATAATTTTTTATAAAATTGCGTTATCCATACATTCGAATAGGCAAACTATCTATTTATATAAAGTGGTTAACGCAGCTGGCTTAACGCATCATCTTGTAAGAGCTGACGCGAGACAATCACGCGCATAATCTCATTGGTACCTTCTAAAATTTGATGCACACGCAAATCTCGCACATGACGCTCAAGCGGGTATTCATTGAGATAGCCGTAACCACCGTGTAGTTGTAAGGCTTCGTTGGCGACATCAAAACACAAGTCAGTAGACAAACGCTTTGCCATTGCACAATAAGTAGAGGCTTGAACATCGTTATTATCGACTTTGCTCGCCGCTAAATAGAGCATTTGCCGTGCAGTGATAGTTTGAGTCAGCATATCAGCAAGCTTAAACTGTACCGACTGTAAGCTAGCAATCGGGCTGCCAAACTGACTGCGCTCTTGTACATAATTGGTCGCTGTCTCAAGCGCCGCTTGCGCTGTTCCTACTGCACAGATACCGATATTAATCCGGCCGCCATCTAAGCCTTTCATAGCAATACGAAAACCTTGGCCTTCCTCGCCGATGAGGTTTTCTACTGGCACTTTGACGTCTTTAAAGCTAATCGTCCGCGTTGGCTGTGCTTTCCAGCCCATTTTATGCTCGTTTTTGCCGTATTCGATACCAGCACTGTCTGCATCAACGACGAATGCTGAAATCCCCTTTGGACCTGCAGCGCCCGTACGTGCCATAACCACTAACACATCGGTTGAGCCTGCGCCTGAGATAAAGGTTTTTTCACCTGTAAGCAGGTAATGATCACCTTGCTTATCGGCTTTGGTACGCAGTGATGCGGCATCAGAACCGGCATTAGGTTCCGTCAGACAATAACTGCCCAGCCATTCACCACTAACCATATTTGGCAAATATTTTTTGCACAATACATCACTGCCAAACTCACCAATCATCCAGCCAGCCATATTATGAATACTCATATAAGCCGCCACAGAGGTATCGCCCCATGCTAGCTCCTCAAACACCATCGCAGAGTCTAAACGCGGCAAGCCCAAGCCATCATATTCAGGATTGGTATATAACCCTAAAAAGCCAAGCTCGCCTGATTTTTTAATCACATCAATTGGGAAATGCGAAGTGCGATCCCATTCAGCGGCATTGGGCTTAAGCTCTTTTTGGGCAAACTGTCTGGCGGTTTGGCGAAAGGCAATTTGGTCATCGGTTAATGAAAAATCCATGGGGTCATCCTTGTGCTGAATAGGGTGTGTTAAGTCGTCAGTGCAAATATAGGTGATTCAGCGTTAAATTGAAATAGTCGTATTAACGCCGCGACTTGCTTCATCATCAAACCAGCGCGCCGTAACCGTCTTAGTTTGGGTATAAAATTGCACCGCATGCTTACCATAAGGACCCAAATCACCAAGCTTACTAGCGCGTGAGCCTGAAAACGAGAACATCGGTAGTGGCACAGGAATCGGCAAGTTAATCCCGATTTGACCGACTTGGATATCTTGCTGGAATTTATGCGCAGCAGCCCCTGACTGAGTAAAGATAGCCGTACCATTACCATGCGGATTGGCATTGAGCAGCTCAATCGCTTCATCTAAGCTATTGGCACGCATGATACAAAGGACAGGTCCAAAGATTTCTTCTTTGTAGATTTGCATATCTGCAGTGACGTTATCAAAAATCGTTGGACCAACGAAGTTGCCCTTCTCATACCCTTCAACTGTAATACCGCGACCATCAAGCAATAGACTGGCTCCCTCTTCTACCCCCATACCAATCAAATGCTCTACACGCGCTTTTGCGGCAGGAGAAATAAGGGGACCTAAATCTTTATCATGTTTACCGGCTGAGACAATCAAACCCTCTGCTTTAGCTTTGATGTCATCAATCCACTCACCAGCGGCACCGACAAGGACAACGACAGACAGCGCCATACAACGTTGACCGGCAGCACCAAATGCAGCACCTGCTAGCTGATTAAGGGTTTGCTCTTTATTAGCATCCGGCAAGATAACGCCATGGTTTTTTGCACCCATCATACACTGTGCGCGTTTGCCTGATTGACTGGCACGCTCATAAACGTGTTTGCCGACGTTGGTCGAACCGACAAAAGAAACTGCTTTGATGTCAGGATGATCACAAATCGCATCAACGGTGGCTTTGCCGCCATGTACCACATTTAGCACACCTTCAGGTACACCTGCTTCAACGGCCAGCTCAACCAAACGCATGGTCACCATCGGATCTTGTTCAGAAGGCTTTAGGATAAAAGTATTACCCGTGGCAATCGCCATTGGGAACATCCACAGTGGAATCATCGCTGGGAAGTTAAACGGCGTAATGCCTGCACAGACACCCAGTGGCTGCCAAATACTATAGGTATCAACGCCTGAGGCAACGTTTTCAACGAAATCGCCAATCTGTAGATTTGCAATCCCAGCAGCATGCTCAACCACTTCTAAACCACGGAATACATCACCGCGTGCATCAGCAATAGTCTTGCCCTGCTCTGCGGTCAAGGTTTCTGCTAGCTCATCCATGTGGTCGCGTATCAATGCTTGATACTTTAAAAAGATACGGGCACGTGTGGTAATGGGCGTTTTGCGCCACGTTTGAAACGCTGCTTGAGCAGCAGCGACCGCTTGATTTATTTCATCGTCTGTAGTTTGCGGTACTTTAGCAATGACTTCTTGCGTGGCAGGATCGGTGATATCAATCCATTCACTGGTATTAGAATCAACAAATTGACCATTGATGAGCTGCTTGACGTGGTGCATAAGATATCCTTATCTTGTTTGCGAGACTACCCTTTAGCGGTGTCTTAATATTCAAAAAGAGAGAAAAAATGATGAGCTTTTATCGATCAAACGTATTTTATAAAATGATTTATTTCGTATCGTTATTGACTATACCAATAAACCATTTTTAGGGTCAAGCGCTTTGTCAAAATTTTATCTGAGTTTATGTTAACGAGAAAAACTTTATGTAAGGTATATTTTCAGTTTGAGCGAAAGCGACTAAGTGGTGATAAAAATGAGGAGGCACCTTAAATTAAAAACAAAAAAGCCCATGATTGTGCATGAGCTTTTTTCAATATTAACGTCAGATGGCTTTTTTCAATTAATACGCCATCACATTAGTAGTCTTTCATGGACTGCTTAATCGCGTCAATCGCTGTTGGATTATCAAGCGTTGACATATCTCCTGTTTCGTTGCCTTCTGCTAAAGCACGAATGGCTCGACGTAAGATTTTTCCAGAGCGCGTTTTTGGTAGTGCTTGCGGGAAATAAATTGCCGCTGGCCTTGCAATACCGCCAAGGGATTTGACCACAGCACCGATGACCTGCTGCTCAATACGGAAACGATTTTCGGTGGTCGTGACTTGTTCATGATCTCTCAGCACACAAAAGGCTATCGGCAATTCTCCTTTCAATTCATCATGAATACCCACAACCGCACATTCTGCCATCTCTGGATGCGTACTAATTGCTTCTTCAATTTCTTGCGTGCCAATACGATGTCCGGCGACGTTGATGACATCGTCAGTTCGTCCTAAAATATAAAAATAACCCTCCTCATCAGTCACGGCATAGTCTGAGGTTGAATATTGCTTGCCATCAAACAGACCAAAATAACTGCTAATAAAGCGTTTGTCATTTCGCCATACCGTGGTCAGACAACCGGGCGGCAATGGTGCACGAATCGCGAGCAGTCCTTTTTCGCCAGCTTTACACGGTTCGCCTGTTTCTTCATTAATGACATGCGCATCATAACCATACATGGGATAACCAGGTGAGCCTTGCTTGTGCGGCTTATGATTAAATTTGGGTGTGTTACTCAGGATGGGCCAGCCAGACTCTGTTTGCCAATAATGGTCTAAAATTGGCACACCTAAATGCTTAGTCAGCCAATTGGCTGTCGATTCATCCAGTGGTTCACCTGCCAAAAAGAAGGATTTTACGCTGGAGACATCATAGCGCGTCATCCATGTCTCATCTTGTTTTTTCAGCATACGGACACCCGTCGGTGCCGTGAATAAGATATTGACCTTGTTTGCTTCGACAATTCGCCACCAAATACCGGGATTTGGGCGATGCGGCAGACCTTCATACATCACACTCGTCATACCAGCCAGCAATGGTGCGTAAATGGTGTAAGAATGCCCGACCGCCCAGCCGATATCTGATATCGCCCAAAATGTCTCGCCCGCCTTGCCATCGTAGATATAGTCCATCGACGTCGTTAACGCAACCGCGTGACCACCGGTATCCCGTTGTACACCTTTTGGCGTGCCAGTGGTGCCTGAAGTATACAGAAGATACGACGGCGTATTTGACTCAAGCCAAACTGGCTCGACAATCGCATTGGCTTGACAGCTGATACGGCGCTGGGTTGCATAATCAACATCAATATTTTTTGGCTCAAATGGTAAAATGCCACGATTGATGACCAATACATGTTCGGGCTTGACCGTTGCTTGCTCTACCCCTTGATTGACAAGATTTTTATAATTAATAACTTTACCACCGCGCAAACCTGCATCCACCGTGATGACCATTTTTGCTTCGGCATCATCCATACGAATGGCTAAGTTATGAGCCGCAAATCCACCAAACACCACAGAATGTACCGCACCGATACGAGCGCAAGCCAACATGGCATAAGCGGCTTCTAGAATCATCGGCATGTAAATGACGACACGATCGCCCTTGCCAATACCATGACGCTGTAGCACATCGGCAAAATAATTGACTTCTTTATATAGGTCATTATAGGTCAGCCGACGCTTGGTATAGTCCGTATAAAGCTCAACGTTATTACCCAAGTCTTTAAACGCATCGACGACTGCAGGAAAGGTTTCTATTAACTCTTGGTTAATCTCAGAGGATAACCAGATAAAAGCATCCTGTTCTGCGCGCTCTGCAAGATGGCGATCCACACAGTTATAGCAAAGATTGGTCTCGCCACCGACATACCACTGCGCAAATGGCAGATTGCTGTCATCAAGGATTTGTTCAGGCTCTTTATGCCAATAGATACGCTTTGCTTGCTCTGCCCAAAACTGCTCTTTATTTTCAATAGAAGAGTGATAAATTTCAGCAAAGGTTTGAGTGGTATTAGATAACGCTTGAGAAGTCTGAGCTTGGTCTGACGATTGGTTGGTCACTGAAGTGGCGGTTTGCTCGCTCATAATAGCTGTCCTTAGCATAAATGATGGGTAATACGATGTAATAATGTCATAGTAAAGATTGGCTATCCCTGCCAGCTATCTCTAATAGAACAAAAAACCGATACACTACGTATCGATTTAGTAGGTATCGGTTTAAAATGTAGCAGAGCTAACAATAAAGGTCAACTATTAAGCCAGTTATCTACTCAATAGTTAAGCCACTTTGAACCTATACCTCAGTTTGATCAGCATACATCTCACGCATCACTTTTTTGTCATGCTTACCAACAGAAGTCTTTGGCAACTCATTGACGAACTTAAACTGACTTGGCACACCATATTTCGGAATAATACCCCGCTCTACGGCTTTCTCGGCAATGGCTTTGATATCATCAACGCTCGTGTCTTGAGCATTAGGTTTTAACACAATCAAGGCCAATGGACGCTCGCCCCATTGCTTATCACGTATCCCAATCACAGATACGTCAGCGACCGCTGGATGTAACGACAAAATCGTCTCAATCTCTAATGACGATATCCACTCGCCGCCTGACTTAATGACATCTTTTAAGCGATCAGTAATTCTAATATAACCATCAGGACGTATATAAGCAATGTCTTGGGTGTGCATATAGCCGTTTTCCCACAGCTCTTTGCCCGCATCGTCATTTTTTAGATAGCTTTGCGTTAGCCAAGGTGCGCGCAATACCAGCTCACCCGTATTGTCTTGACCGGTACCAACCGACTCATTATTGGTACTCCATATTTGAGCATCCACCATCAGTACGGGCTTACCAGTCATACAACGGCGAGCGATATCTTCATCTTCACTCATTTCAGGCTCGTCGAGACTAAATTCTGTCAAGCTAATAAGGGGCGCTGTCTCTGACATACCATAACCAGTATATACTTCGATGCCTTGTGCCATGGCGGTTTTTGCCAGACCTTCTGTCAATCGTGAGCCACCGATGATCATTTTTAAACCATTAAAGCTAGCACCACGATCTTGCGCTTCTTTGAGCACCATTTGCAAAATCGTTGGGACACAATGGGTAATACTGACTTTTTCATTAATAATCAAGTCCATTAACACATCTGGTGCATAGCGTCCCGGATACACTTGCTTCAGACCAGCCATGGTCGCGGTAAATGGAAAGCCCCACGCATGCACGTGGAACATCGGCGTCATCGGCATATAGACATCACCGTAGCTGACGCCTTGCTTGTCGGGCAGCATACCTAATGTCGCCGCTTCGGTAAGAGTATGCAATACTAACTGGCGGTGGCTAAAGAATACGCCTTTTGGATCGCCCGTCGTGCCTGAGGTATAAAACGTTGTGGCAATGGTGTTTTCATCAAAATCTGGGAAGTCAAACTCACTATAGGCAGCTTGTAATAACGCTTCATACTCACCTACTACGCGGTTTTGATTACCACCGAAGACTCCTTCAGATGTCACGCCATCATCATCTAGCCAAATAATATGCTCAATACTAGAGTTTTCAAACTGATAGCTTTTGACCAATGGCGCAAACTCAGAATTAAGCAGCAGCACTTTCGGCTTAGCATGATTGATGGTATAAAGAATTTTTTCTGGCGATAGGCGGATATTAACGGTTTGTAAAATATACTCTGACATCGGTACCGCAAAATACGACTCAAGATAACGATGGCTGTCCCAATCCATCACCGCCACTATATCACCTGCATCCAGATTCAAACCTGCTAAGACATTGGCCAAGCGATTGATACGATTGAATAAATCTTTATAAGTGAGGCGTTTTTTGTCAGCATAAACGATTTCTTGCTCTAGCGACACCGTTTTGGCACGGTTCAATAGTTGCTTAACTAATAAGGGATAATCGTAAGCAGAAGGGGCGCTGTGGTAAATATTTGACATAGATGTGACGTCCTTGTTGGTCATGCGGATAAGTTATTATGCGGGTGAATCATGGATAATTGATGGCGTATTGAACAGGCTATATCGATAGTAAGAAAAAATAGGCGCTATGTAAAGCAACCTTACGTAAACATCCTAAGAGGCAATAGCTTGATGAAAATTGCTCAAAAACAACCATCAAGCCGCGCGTGATTTTGTTTTTATCATACCAAAACTGGCAACCAGTAATGCCAAAATCTGTACAAATAAGAGCAGCCATACTGTGAGCGACCACTGCCCGCGCGCATAAGCCATACCGCATAACCACGCACCCATCGTACCGCCAGCATAATACCCCATGTAATATAAACCAGACGCCAATGAGCGCCCTTTTTTAACATTGACGGCGATATAACTGATGGTGGCAGCTTGGGTGATAAAGACACCTGAGGACATAATAGCAAGACCAATAATAATGCCCCATAACGGCGTTACTAGCGTTAACAGCACCCCAATCATAGAAACGAAAACAGCCACGCGAACTGTGCGTGCTGAACCAAAGCGACGTAGCAAAGTCGTCGACAATGGCGTGATGACAACGCCTATCAAATAAACGGCAAAAATATTGGCAAGCGCACCCGTACTCAACTCATATGGCGTCTTAGCAAGATGTAGATTGATAAAGGTAAAACAACCCACGAGTGAGAATAAAACACACGCCCCTAGCAGACACGCCGTCACCACATAACGATTGGTTAAATGCTCACCGAGCGTCTGCATCGCGGAACGAAAATTCGGATTGGCCACAAACTGCTGTGACGATGGTAGCATCTTGCCGACCCACAGCGCACCGATAAGGGTCATCGCTGCCATCACATAATAGCCTGCACGCCAGCCGATAATCTCGTGCAAATGCCCAAGCAAAAATCGCCCCATAAAGCCGCCAAGTACCGATCCTGAGACATAGAACGACATCAGTTCCGTGACAGCACGTCCCTCAAACTCTTCACCGATATAAGCAATCGTCACCACGGTAATGCCCGGTACAGACAACCCTTGCATAAACCGCCACATGCCCATCCAACCAATACTCGGACTTTGGGCAATTAAAGCAGTTGGTATCGCTAAAAATAATAACGCGCCAACGATAAAGGATTTACGCCCCACAGCGTCAGACAGCATGCCCAAGAATGGCGACATGATAGCAATCGCCATCACCGTTGCACCGACGATCATGCCAGCTTGCACTTCAGTAGCTGAAAAATCTACCATTAGTACTGGCAATACAGCTTGAATAGAATACACCTGCAAAAAGGCAAACATCCCAATCAAGCCAATGGTGAGCTTTAAGACCCATGATGTTGCATTATTGATTGGCGTAGATAGAGGTTCTGGCATATTATTCTGGGGTTTACTGATGGTATTTTTCACAGGGATACAGGCTATGTTGGACGCGGATGATCTGGCGTGAGTAATAGAAATAGGACGATAATAGCTGAAATAATGACAAAAACAATAATGACAATAATGGCTGATGCTAGGGATAGCCGTCAGGTATGATTTTAACACACCAAATACCAGACTCTGGTTTCGGTGTGTTATCGCTATTGCTTTATTGATGCTTAGGGTCTGTTGAACACTAAAAACTGCTGATTTATATACTGCATAGGTGACGTATATTTTTGACAGCAAACAGATTACTGTCTACTATTATTTTGATCTATTATATATAAATGCGATCCACAAAAACTTATACCAACAAAATATAACCTGCAGCGAAATCCAACTCACCTATAGCAGACGCTCTATCATGCCCAAATATCCTTCTTATTCGCAATGGATTGTCGCTATAGGTGCACTGGTTTTCTCTATAAGTGCGTCGGCAGTTACGTTAGACGAAGTAGCCGCAACGAACAAGCTCACAATTAAAGAGCAATCGACCAAAATAGTATCAACCCCGATAGCGTCAGCGGTTGTAATAACATCGCCTGTATCAACACCAGCCGTGCCATCAAACTGTATCGCCGACAGTACTATTACAGCGGCTAGTCTGTCAGATACGCGTGGTAAGGGGCCTTTTTCGGTGGCCAAAAAACCCGTTCCTCGTCAGTTAGCCAACGGCTTTGGTGGCGGAACCATTTATTATCCAACCAACGCAGGCGGCTGTGGTCTGTTAGGCGGAATCGCCGTGATACCCGGTTATGTGTCCTACGAATCTTCTATTAAATGGTGGGGGCCACGTTTGGCATCTTGGGGATTTGTGGTTATTACCATCGATACCAACTCCATTTATGATGACCCAGAGAGCCGTGCGGCGCAGTTAAGTGCCGCGCTTGATCATATGCTTCGTGACAATACGGTAGGCGCTCAGATAGATAGTACGCGCTTGGGTGCTATTGGCTGGTCAATGGGCGGCGGCGGTGCTCTCGATCTAGCGACAAAACGTCAGACGGTTCGAGCGATTATTCCACAAACGCCCTATCACGATAAAGACTATGGCGAAATGAACACGCCTGCTTTATTCATTACTTGCCAGAATGACCGTATTGCCTCAAATAAAAAATACAGCAGTCGTTTTTATGATAAAGCTACAGGCGCAAAAATGAAGATTGAGATAAAGAACGGTAGCCATTTTTGTCCAAGTTATCGTTTTAATGAGATATTGCTGAGCAAGCCAGGTATTGCTTGGATGCATCGCTATATTAATGGCGATACCCGCTTCGAGCAGTTTTTATGTCGTAACGACAATTATGGTAACAATCCTCGTATATCCGCTTACGACTATAAAAACTGCTCATAAACAAGGCGCTCATGAGAAAAGCACTGATAAACTAGGTACTGATAAACTAGACACTTATAAACGATCCGCTGGTCAACGTCTGACTTAGGAGCACTGAGCATAGAAAAAAGCTACCGAAATGGTAGCCTTTTTTGTAAAGTCATTAACCCAATTATTCACAGCTCGCTTTGCCAGTGCGATGATTCACAGCACCATTGGCGGCTAATAGCTTTTGCATATCAACCAAATCTCGCGAACACGCATATGAATAGGCACCTTGATTATACGAGCCCATTTTTTTGTCTTTGGTCGTTGCCACTAGATTTGGATTAGCACCTTGCGCCAATAAATATTTGACAGTTTCAAGGCGATTATTACTAGCTGCAACCATAATCAAGGTTTCACCATCACTTTCTACCGTCTGATCATTTAAGTCCACAGGCGCTTTTTCATTCAATAACGTATGTACTTTTTTGACAATATTGGTATTTTTTCCCAGTACAGCAGATTTCATGACGTTATACACATCACCGTCATCTTTAGCATAGATATCAGCGCCTTTACTGACTAAGTAATCGACCATATCTTCATAGCCGATAAAAGCAGCCCAGCCTAACGCCGTTTGGTTAAGGCTACCTGTATCTTTAACTTCTAAGTCTTGACCATTGTTAACCATGTATTTAACCTTGGCTAGATCACCATGTTTTACGGCGTCAAACCAAGTAGCATCTGCACCTATAGAGGGTTTGTCATAAAACACACGCCAAGAAAGTTTGTTTTGATTGGCAAGATCAACATTCTCAGTAGTGCTGAAACGAAAACCCACTTGTGGGACTGGTACGGTTTGAGCAGCTTGGATAGTGTCCATTTTAGTGACGCTGTTATCATTGTTTAGGCTTGAGCAACCTGCTAGTAACATCGTTGCCATAACCGCTGATGCGCTCATTTTTCCAAAAAATCTCATGACTCAACCTTCAAATACAAATTAAATAGTGAGAGATATTATACAGATTAATTAAATAATAATCTATAAATTATAAGCTATGAATGACAATGACCCTCAGTTAATATAGGCTTATATCCGACTTTAACGTTATACACTGAACCTAACAATCAACATCTTTTTTATAACAGACTTTAGGTACATGACTCACCATAATAAGAGGTCATTTATAATAAATTGTCATTTATTGATGAGAAATATTCATTATTAAAATTGCTAAGACATCAAGAAACTCGAATAAAAACACTAAGGAATAATTTCAATGGCCGATAAAATTCATGATTTAGGGGCAGGATTTTGGAATATACGCGGATCTTTTCGCATTGGCGGTGTTCTAAACATTGGTACTCAGTGCTCACTTATACAGTTAAACTCAGGAAAGTTTATATTTTTGGATAGCTATTCATTGACTGGTGACGTACGCGATGAGGTGATGGCATTAACCAATAATGGTCAAGATGTCGAAGCAGTACTGAACGTCCACCCATTCCATACGGTGCACTGTGCACAAATGGCAAAAGACTTCCCGCAGGCGACCTTTTATGGCAGTAGCCGCCACCATAAAAAAGTACCTGAAGTACAATGGGCAGATGACTTAGTTGAAAGCGATGCGGTCGCCAAGCGTTACCCTGAGCTTAAGTTCTCAATGTCACAAGGCATCCACTATATCTCACCCAATGAGATGATTCATGCAGGCTCACTATTAGCCTATCATCCTGCCAGTCAAAGCTTGCACGTCGATGATACCTTTATGAGTCCACCGATGAAATTATTAGAGACGATATTACCTGAACTGATACTACACCCAACGACCAAAAAAGCGCTAAAAAATGAGCCCGATGCAGGCAAGCAATATTGCGATTGGGCAAGCAATTTGGCACATGAATGGCGCGATGTGCGTAATTTCTGCGCCGCACATTCCTATTTAGTGACATTTAATGACGGTGAGTTTGAAGTGGCGCTATTAAAAGCCATTGATAAAGCCCGTCCAAAATTAGAAAAAGCTTAATTGACCGTATAATCTTACATTAGAAGCATAACAAAGGGAGTGACCAAGATGGTCGCTCCCTTTTTTGCAATGACGCCATCAACATCAAAAGTTATTAACGAAACAATAAAGACGCTAGCTCATCTTGGTTATTGATGATATCTGCCAAGGTATAGCGCTCAAGGACGTTAATAAATGCCGTCAGCGCTTCAAAGAACACACTTTTTAGTTGGCATGCTGGGCTAATGATGCAGCCTCTAGCGTTATTTGTCGTTTCATCAATAAGCGTAATAGGCAAACCAGTCTGTCCACCATCACTACTCTTATCATTCGCGGGTGTCGCAAAGCATTCGACCAAATCAAAGTCTGGCTCTATTTGTTTAATTAATACACCCAAATTGATGTCTTTTGGCGCACGAGCCAAACGTATACCGCCATTTTTACCACGCACACTTTCTATATAACCAAGCTGACCCAACTGATGAATAATCTTGGTCAAATGACTTTTAGAAATGCCATAACTGTCAGCAATATCACTGATATTTGCAAGTAATGGCGGCTCTGGTCTCACTGCCAAGTAAATCAATGAGCGCAGCGCATAATCGCTATAATTGGTCAATCGCATTTATTTGCGCTCCTATTTTATATAAATCTCTCAAGTATGTATCAGCTTAAATTTTAGCAATGTAACTCTATAAGTTTGAAAATGAGGGTCTTGAAGAATCAGTGTCTCAGACAAACGGTATTTCGGATAAACGGTATTTTAAACAAACAGTGTCTGGAAAACAAAGGTCTTAAAACCTTATAACATTTGCAAAATAACCTACTTAAAAATATCAACAATCAGTCGATAGACTTGGATAAATCCCCTATTCTTTTGGCGATAGTATTATAACGGCTCTACAGACTTTAACCAAACAGACCATCAGGTCTAGGACGTGCCAGCATCGGCAAATAACTGATGCAAAATAGCACGAAGCAAGCAATCCACGCCCCTTGGGCAATAATGATCCATAATAGATAGTGACTCATATCAGCAAGTGGCAATAGCACGCGACTGACAAATGCCAATACCATCAGACCGTACATAATATTCACCGTCTTGGGCGGCTGATGAATGCTGCGTCCCGTATGGCCAAGCGATACCCGCGTCATCATCGCCACGGTCATCATACCAACGCCTGCAATGGCAAGCCCATGCATCGCAATACTATGAGTATAGCCCAACCATGGTTGCAGCGCATACAGCAGAAAACTCAAACACATGCCCAAAAATGCAACATATAATGACCAAAGCAATGGCTTTTGCCAGATACCGCGATGATACCAGCCTACCAGACGAACGATATTAACCACTGCTACGCCAAGCGCCGTAATAGTCAGCAGATAATGATTAGGATAAAACAAGTCACTGATAAAAAACGCTAAGAAAAACAATAAACTCGCAATATCCTGTACTTTACTATTGCGCAACTTGATGACTTCCGTCGTTCCAACACTCAGACCACGTTCAATAAAGAATGGCACCACGCGGCGACCAATGGTCAGCACCAAACCGATAATCAAATAAAACCCTAGATAAATACCTATTTTAGTCATACTCATATCGGCATTGATAATACCCCAGTAGCAGATTCCATTGCCAACGGTCAATAATGCCAGTTTCGCTAAGATGCCCATTTGCTTATACTGCTTGACCTGTAGTACCGCTCGACATATCACAAATGCCATCGAAGCGATAAACAATAAATCAAATACTGCGGCGATATATAACAACGATATACTGCTACCCGCAACCGTCATACCAAGCCCAAAACCTGCCCAGCTCAAACGTGCCAGCAGCCAACAGCCAAATATAGCCAGCAGCTTATAACCATGCGGCATCATTACCCCTGTCCACGTCTTCACTGCCGTGAGGAGAAATCCTGCAATGACCGCCAAGGCATAACCGTAGACCATCTCATGACCGTGCCAGTACAACGGATTCAGTGCTTGTGCGTCAATATCTGTATGACCAGTAAATACAAAAGACCATAGCAGCATCGTTATCACGGCAAATAGCGCGGCAGCACTAAAAAATATTCGAAAGCTCAAATTCAAAATGGGATGCAGAGAGTTGCTGGGTAAGTTGATCGATTGCATGGCACTCTTCTTAGAAGCATGTGAATAGAGTTTAATATAAAGATTCATTTTAAATGAATGTTATAAGTTATACAATAGTGATAATTTTATAACTCATTATAACGGTTTGCTATTAGCATAAAAAATAATCGCTAATAAGACTATTAAGCGGTTTAGAAAGTGCTATTTAGTATTTGTGCTCTAAAATCCATAAACTGCTTTAACTTACATGACCGCCTTGCCATTTATCAATGAACTCACCATTGGGATCATATTGCTGGGTTTGCTTGCGAAGATTAAATTGCCGACATCCTCTTGGATCAGCGCCTACGCCCGCTAGATATTGCCAATTCCCCCAATTACTCGCGACATCATAATCGATAAGATGCTGCTCAAAATAGGTTGCACCGTAACGCCAGTCTAAACCCAGCTCATGAATAAAGCAGCTAGCAACGATTTGTCTGCCTCGATTGGACATATACCCTGTTTGCTTTAGCTGATTCATGCAGGCATTTACGATAGGATATGGCGTGCTGCCATTCAGCCATTGCTGCAAACGCTGATCGTCAAAATGAGTAGCTGGTAATTGATGACCAATGCCCTTAAACAAAAATAGCTTGCTACCATGTTCAATCGCATACCAATAAAAATACTCGCGCCACAGCAGCTCAAACCATATCCAATACGTTGACTCATTGGCGATAATCTCACGCTCATAATGACGTAAGCGATTCAACAGTATTTTCACAGACAAGCAACCATTTGCCAGCCAAGGCGAGAATTTAGTGGAATGCGTCCAGTCATCCAGTGCATTACGTGTGGTTTTATAAGTGCGCGGCGCAGCAGAATCAAAATAGTGAGTTAAATGAAGCATTGCATTTGTTTCACCACCTTTAAAGCTAAGCGCTTGCTCATCAGATGGTTGTGTTTTAAAAAGGTATTTACTATGAGCTATCAACGCATCAGGCATTGGCGGTAGCGACTTTGGCGTAGGAGAAACAGCCACCTCGTCGTCAGCATTCAATAAATCATGGCTTGCTTCAACCTTTTTGCGAAACTGGGTAAAGCTTTTGGGCAAGTCTTGTGTCGGTAAATCAGCAAATAGCGTATGGGTTGATTGCCTGTGCCATATTATCTGCGGATATTTGCTCTGCAAGGCAGCATAGCCTTTATTTTGATTATAGTCTGCGGTGTGGCTGACACAGATATCGGTGACTTGTTGCTGCTCAATGAGCTGGCATAACTGCGTAAAGGTGTTTAAGGCAGACTCTACCTTATCTGCTGACAAATGACTCTTTGATGAATAGCTTGGCGACAGATACAGCAATCGATTACCAAGGCGCTGAAGCGATCGATCCAAATCAGCCAAGCTCTCAGACAAGAACTGCTGACGAGCAGCGCCCATCTCATTAAAGTGGTAAGCTTGACGGCTCTCTTTCGGTTCAATGCAGTCAGCCAAAAAACCAGCATAGATGAGCATCAGGTTGCCTTGATTACTTTTAGCCAATGTCGCCGCTTTGACTAACGTTTCATTGTCCTTTATGCGCAAATCGTTATGAAATAAGACCAATACCGTTTTTTTGACTGACTTATTTGATGCGTTGTCTGATTGGTGATTTGACATACTCTCGATTCCCAAGTAGTTAAACGCGCTCACTTGAAGCTGAGTCTAAACTATAATATTTTAGAATGTGACACACAGTATAGAGCATGTTACCCGTTCAACTTAAGTCGCTATCCTCGTTGTTATCTGCGTTATACTAGCCATAAGCATTGACTATCACTGAGCTGACTGCTTAGATGGTTTATAATTAGGAGAATGTCATGACTCAAGAACACGCTTCCCATGAAAAGCGCAAAATCATCGATAAGTTTTTGATGAAACTCACCAAAGAAGAGCCGCAAATGTATTATGCTAGCACCTCTGAGGTCGCTCGTAGCATCCATACTATGATAAAAGAGCACACCAATCGCTTGTCGGTAGAAGATCAGGCGCTCGTTAGACATATGACCGTCGAGGAGATACAAGGCTTGCTAGGCTTTCACCTTAAATAATCACACTTTCAACGTTCCCATAAAAAAAGCCCGCTGATTTGCAGGCTTTTTTATTATTGAAACTTTAATTTAGAGCATTGAAAATATACATCGCTTAAAACGGATACTCGCGTGGCTCATGTTGCATAGATATCCAGTGCGTTCTAGTGAACTCTTCTAGCACCCACTCACCGTTAAAACGACCAATACCTGAGTTTTTCTCGCCACCGAATGGTAAGTTACTTTCATCATTGACTGAAATATCATTAATATGTGTCATGCCTGCTCTGATACCGCGAGCAAAGCGCATGCCTTTTGCCATATCTTTTGTAAATACCGCACTCGACAGACCAAACATTGAGTCATTGGCGATCGATAACGCATCATCTTCATCTTTGGCACGGATGATACCGACCAATGGTCCAAATACCTCATTACGTGACAAATCCATCTCGCGCGTCACTTCAGTAAAGATGTGCGGCGGTACAACTTGTCCTTTAATCTCACCACTTAATATCATTTTTGCGCCTTCTTGCTGCGCATTAGCGATTTTCTCTTTCAACGATTCGACTTGTTTTTTATTAATAATCGGACCAACCGCCGTGTCTTGTTTGCTCGGATCGCCGACATTTAACGTTTTAACGTGTGCCAAGAAACGCTCAACAAAGTCATCATAAATCTCGTCTTCAACGATAATACGATTAATAGCAATACAGATTTGACCTTGATGTAAGAATTTGCCAAAGGCTGCTGCTTTGACCGCTTGCTCAATATCAGCGTCTTTTAGTACCACAAATGGACTGTTACCACCCAACTCAAGCGCTACTTGTTTAATGTAGTCGCCGCCATTGGCCAACTCGCCAATGCGCTTACCGACTGAAGTAGAGCCAGTAAATGATACAAAGCTTGGGGTTTTGTGTTCAACGATCGCATCTCCTATCTCTTTACCTGAGCCAACCACCACGTTGAGCAAGCCTTTTGGCAAACCTGCTTCTTCAAATACTTTTGCTAGCAGCAAACCACCAGTCACTGGAGTATCACTCGCAGGCTTGAGTACCACGGCGTTACCAAGTGCTAAGGCTGGTGCAATAGAACGTTGGGTCAAATGTAATGGAAAATTCCACGGACTAATGACAGCGACGACACCGATGGGCTCACGGTAAACAAAGTTTTCTTTGCCAGAGGTGTTAGAGGGACGAATCTCGCCATGTACACGACTGGGGAAAGTCGCCGCCTCAAGGGTAATGGCGCGGGTAGCAGCAAACTCAACCATGGCTTTAACACGGGTACTGCCAGACTCTTTAATGAGCCAATCGACCATTTCATCTTGGCGCTGATCTAAAATCTCAACCACTTTATATAGTACACCTGCTCGTGTCGCTGGCGTTTGCTGTGCCCACTCTTTTTGTGCCGCACTTGCTGCTTGATACGCTTCATTAAGCTGTGCTTCTGTCGCCTGCTGAATCTTCACAAGTGTATCGCCATTGTAGGGGTTGGTATTGGTATTAACGCTATCGTCTTGACCGCTTTGCCATTCCCCTGCAATGTACTGGAGGTGGAAATCATTATAGGCATTGGCTTTCGTATTATCGGTATCAGTTGACATAATTCTTCTCATTTATTTTATGGATGTTATGGTGGTTGTCAATAGAACAGTATGACTAGCAAATTGAGGCAGCTAAAAAATAATCCTTAACACAGTTATTTATATTAAATAGCCTGCGCTCGCGACATTTGATTAAACACATCAAAACGAGACTTGCTAGACGACTGGTCTAATGCTACCATAGACCTCATACAAATAAGCGTATTTTGTCAGCAAGTATTGTTGAAAAAACGTAACGTGACCATAATCAGCCCTTACAATAAGCCCTCATTATAAGCAACGATAAAAATCTGCATCGACCCATAGAAAGTATCATGAATAATTGTTAATAGCGCGCTAAGTAGCATTATTCGCCATACCTTATCTCTGAAATACATTTATAAAAAATATAGGAGGACATTACCATTATGTCTGCGACCTCAACCACAATCCCACCAGATACCAAAACGCATCTGTTAGAAACAGGCTATCAACTGATTTCTAAAAAAGGCTTTACTGCCGTCGGTATCAAACAAATACTAGACACAGCCGGTATTCCTAAAGGCTCTTTTTACCATTATTTTGCCTCAAAGGAAGCGTTCGGTGAAGCTATTATCAGTCATTATTTCACTGATTATAAGATACGCTTAGACACCATTGGTCGTCAAAAAGTTAATGCTCAGCAAAAGATTTATGATTACTTTCAAAGCTGGTATGACACCCAGCAAAATGGCTGTGATCATGAGAAGTGCTTGGTGGTTAAGCTCAGCGCTGAGGTTGCAGATCTGTCTGAACCTATGCGCATCACACTGAATGCTGGTTACCAGCAGACCATCAGCTGGCTTGCCGAACAAATCAAAGCAGGCTGGGCGGATGACTCTGTACCACAACCTGACAATATCGCGGCCGAGAGCATGGCAAAACGTTGGTATTTTGCTTGGCTTGGTGCCAGTTTAATCGCCAAGATTAGCCAAACCAATACACCGCTTGCAGAAGTATGGCAGATGACTACTTCTCAATTGGGACGCTAATCTCTTGCGTTAAACGCTTTTTAGCCATTTATACTTCCCCATATCTAAAGCAAAAAATTGAGTTATAAGAGAGTTTTGTAAAAATCACTAGACGACTGGTCTATTTAATGTACAATGCCCACAGTTGCAAAAACGAATGGCTAATTTGCCACTGAGATTTTTGCACCCCATACGCCCAACACAAATATTTAATAATTTTAGGAATACTATGAATAACTTCCAATATTACAATCCAGTACGTATCGTCTTTGGTGAAGGTCAAATCAAACAACTATCGGAATTGGTCCCGACTGATGCCCGTGTGCTTATCACTTATGGTGGCGGTTCGGCACAGCGCACAGGTACGCTAGACGAAGTAAAAGAAGCCTTGGCTGCGAGCGGTACACGTACCGTATTCGAATTTGGTGGTATTGAAGCCAATCCAGAATTCACGACTCTTTTAAAAGCAGCAGATATGGTCAATGAGCACAATATTGACTTTTTGCTAGCGGTCGGTGGCGGCTCAGTCATTGATGGTAGTAAATTTGTGGCATTGGTATCGTCACTTACTGAAGAAGATGGCACGACAGTCTCACGCGAACAAGCATGGAATGCATTAACCAGCTATTGCAGAGACATTGATTCTGCCATCGATTTGGGTGCTGTTTTGACCATTCCAGCCACTGGCTCTGAGATGAACTCAGGCGGCGTCATCAATTATAGTGAACGTCAAGCTAAGCTCCCATTTGGCAACGCACTTGCCTTCCCTAAGTTCTCAATATTAGATCCAATCAAAACACTGACATTACCTGAACGTCAAGTGATGAATGGTGTTGCGGATGCCTTTGTCCATGTCATGGAACAGTACCTAACGTATCCAGTCAATGCAAAAGTGCAAGATGCCTTTGCTGAGAGCTTGCTGAAAATTCTCATTGATGAAGGTCGTATCGTTAAACAAGATCCAGAAAACTTAGAAACTCGTAAGAATATTATGTGGACAGCGACCATGGCACTCAATGGTCTAATCGGTGCAGGCGTACCGCAAGACTGGACGACACATATGATCGGTCATGAGCTGACCTCGTTACACAGCATCGATCATGCTCGCACCCTAACCATTTTATTACCCTCAGTAATGCGTGAGTTGAAAGAAAGTAAAAAAGAGAAATTACTTCAATATGCACATAATGTCTGGAATATTACGCTTGATGATACCCATCAAGACGAAGACGCTGTCATTGAAGCCGCTATTGTCCGTACAGAAAACTTCTTCCGCGACCTTGGCTTGCCCGTCAGTTTAGAAGATGCAGAACTTGATGCCTCAGCTATTGACCCGATTATCAAGCAGCTTGAAGCGCACAACATGGTTCAGTTAGGCGAGCACAGCAACAATGATTTAGAAGTGTCACGCCGTATTCTACAACGTGCTATTAGTAGCAAAGCTGCTTAATAAAAACACCACCGTAATAAGAAACACATATTGTTATGCTATTTATAGTAGTTGCTCAGCACTGAGTAACTACTCCATTCACTATTAAATATCAAAACCAGTAAATATTAAAATCAATAGAATCTTAAAATCAATAAATAGAAAAGGAATCTGATAATGAGCTTTGATAAACAACAAAATCAAAAAACAAACCGTCAAATCAAATTGGCAAGCCGTCCAACAGGTGAGCCAAAAGCTGAAAACTTTGATATGGTAACCAGCGATATCCCATCGCCAAATAACAATGAAATGCTGCTGCGTACCGTTTACTTATCATTAGATCCATACATGCGTGGACGTATGAGCGATGCAAAAAGCTATGCTGATCCGCTAGAAGTGGGTGATGTCATGATGGGTGGAACGGTTGCCCAAGTCGTTGAATCCAATATCGATAAATTTGCTGTGGGTGACTTAGTGGTCTCAAACTCAGGCTGGCAAGACTATAGCGTCAGTGATGGCGAAGGCGTCTTAAAGCTTGACAAAAATATGTCAAATCCTTCTTATGGTTTAGGTGTATTAGGTATGCCCGGCTTTACCGGTTACATGGGTTTGACCGACATCGGTAAGCCGCAAAAAGGGGAAACTTTGGTCGTCGCTGCCGCAACGGGTCCCGTTGGTGCAACGGTAGGTCAAGTTGGCAACCAATATGGCTTACGTACCGTTGGTGTGGCTGGTGGCAAAGAAAAATGTGACTTTGCTGTCAATGAGCTAGGCTTTGATGTCTGTATTGACCATAAAGCTGATGACTTTGCCGAGCAATTAAAAGCGGCGTGCCCAGATGGCATCGATATCTATTACGAAAACGTCGGTGGCAAAGTATTTGATGCCGTTATGCCATTATTAAATGCGCATGCACGTATCCCAGTCTGTGGTCTGGTCTCGCAATACAACGCCACCGAGCTGCCTGATGGTAAAGATCGTCTAGGCGTATTAATGGGCAACATTCTAAGCCGTCGTCTCACCATTAAAGGGTTCATTATTTTTGAAGAATATGGCGATCACTTCCCAGAATTCTTAAAAACCATGAGTAAATGGGTCGAGTCAGGCGATGTTAAAACCAAAGAATATATCGCTGAAGGCTTAGACGATGCACCAAACGCCTTTGTTCGCATGCTAAATGGCGATAACTTTGGTAAAACAGTGGTTAAAGTTTCTGAGGTTGAATAACCGAACCAATGGTTACCAGTTGGTTGAATCGCAAATAACGACTTAACAACATAACTTGCTAAGACAACCACTGAAAATGACCTCTCAACCATGAATACTGTTCTATGAATACCGCTAGCAGTCATTGCAAATACTCATATTGATTACAGATGATTAATTAAGCATGACTGCTAACAACCCATGATTTAAGAACAACATCAATAATAAATAAGGACGACTATGAATATTTTAATGGTACTAACCTCACATGATAAGTTGGGCGATACTGGCAAAAAAACGGGCTTTTGGCTAGAAGAATTTGCCGCGCCTTATTACGCTTTTATCGATGCGGGCGTCAATGTGACACTTGCTTCTCCTGCTGGCGGGCAGCCACCGCTTGATCCGAGCAGTGACACTGAAGACACCCAAACGAAAGATACCAAGCGTTTTAAAGAAGACAGCGATGCTCAAAAGCATCTTGCCAATACTGAAAAACTCGCTGATATGAACGCTGAAGATTTTGATTCAGTCTTTTATCCAGGCGGTCATGGTCCACTATGGGACTTGGCAGTTGATAAAAATTCGATCAATTTGATTGAGACGTTTGTCAAACAAGACAAACCTGTCGCCTTTGTTTGTCATTCTCCAGCCGCTCTTAAAAATGTCAAAATTGACGGTGAGTATTTAGTCAAAGGCAAAACAGTGACTGGCTTTACCAATTCAGAAGAAGACGCCGTTGGTCTAACAGATGTCGTGCCATTCTTAGTAGAAGATGCACTAAAAGCCAATGGTGGTAACTATGAAAAAGCCGCTGATTGGGAATCATTTGTGGTCGAAGATGGCTTGCTGATTACTGGGCAAAACCCAGCGTCATCAGAGGAAGCTGCCAAGCGCTTAATCACTAAGCTGAAAGGTTAATATCTTTTTAACGTTAATATAATAGACCATGCAAAAAGGCCACTATCATGATTCGCTTACATCATCTCAACCAGTCTCGCTCATTACGTATTTTATGGCTTTTAGAAGAGCTGGGCGTGCCTTATGAGACCATTAGTCATCAACGCGATCCTAATACTCACTTGGCACCAGACAGTTTAAAGGCGGTACATCCACTCGGTAAATCTCCGGTTATCGAGATGGATGGTCAATTTTATGCCGAGTCGGGTGCAATCACTGAGTTATTGATTGAGCGATTTGCGCCAGAGCGCTTACGTCCTGCGACTGATAGCGTAGACTATGGACATTATCTGCAATGGATTAACTTTGCTGAAAGCTCGCTCATGTTGCCGTTATTACTGGAGCTATTTACCAAAAAAGCCGGTATCGTCGATAACGAGTTTTTAGATGGTTATATCAGTCAAGAAAAACACAGACTGTTGAGCTATCTAAACGAGGAAGTTGCAGATAAGCCATTTATCGTTGGTCATAAGCTAAGCGGCGCTGACTTTATGCTGTCTTTTGACTTAATCATGCTGGCTAAGCGTGAAGCGTTAGATGATTATCCGCATATCAAGCAGTATGCTTTACAACTTGCCAGTCTTGATAGCTATCAGCGCAGCATGCGTTTAGAGGCGAATTATGATCACTCTATTTAGTACCATGGTCTAACTGTTTATCGACTATTTAATGTATAAAAAACAGCTCTTTATAGAGCTGTTTTTTATGGGTAAAAATGACCTGAGTCGTAGCTATGTGACATATAGTCAAGGAATTTTAGAATCGCTACAAGGCGACCGACCGCAGATAGTACACTGAGTACATCTAGGGCGAGTAACACCGTAGCGGTTTAAAAGTGCTCTGACTATAGCACTGTGTTTCTTATCGTCTATCATTGACAGACAGCTGCATCTATCTTTTAACTTGATTTTCAATGTGTTAGTTATGCGTGATAAATGCTCAACAAAAATTATGATAAAGTATTCAAAACAGGGTTTAGAATACTTTTTTGGTTTTATCAGTCTACTAAATGACTTTGAACGTCTTGAGTCTTATGACTATCCGATGAGCGTGATGCTTCTTTAACAACTGCTATATACCATTTTATCCCTCTACGCAGATTATCCATCCATGAGTACTGAATACCAGTTTAAGCCCCATGAACGACCATTCATGCTTGGCTCGCCTGCCACCCCTGATCACCCTGTGCGCCGTAAAGTATTTTATTTACTGATTGGTATTTTTATCGGCTTAACTGCCAGCTTTCAGAATGGTCTATTGGTCGCGAATCTCACTCAAATCCAAGGTGAAATGGGCTTAACACCAGTAGAAGGTGGCTGGATATCAGTCGCTTACAATATGACCAATGCTTGTGTCACGGTGCTGCTGTACAAAATTCGCCAGCAATTTGGCATGTCGTTATTTAGCAAAATCACTTTGTTCTTTTTATTGGCAGCCACCAGTATGCAGTGGCTGGTCAGTAGCAATCTGCTCAGTACAATGACTGGCATCAGCATCGAGCCTTATTATTTAGAGCTGGTTGCCCGTGGCTTTAGTGGTGTGGTGGCTAGTGCGATGACAGTATTGTCTATTTTTTATTGTCTACAAGGCATGCCAACTGCTCGGCGTATCAGCGGACTTATTTTGGGCTTTGGCTTGGTGCAGTTTGGCATTCCACTGTCACGGATTATCTCGCCTTATTTAGCCGTTGATGGTCAGCTTGAAGGTTTATTTTTATTTCAAGTGGGATTATCGCTGATTTGCTTTGGGCTTATTAACATTCTTGAGCTACCACCGGGCAACACGGAAAAGGTCTTTGAAAAACTTGATTTGGTGAGTTTTGGCTTTTTTGCCAGTGGTCTTGCCGCCCTATCCGTATTTTTAGTACAAGGTAGAATTCAATGGTGGACGATGCCTTGGCTTAGCTATCCATTGATCATTGCCGTCGTAACTATCTCAATTGCTTTATGGATCGAAACGCACCGCAAAAACCCTATGTTACAAGTGCGCTGGATGCGTAGCCGCACCATTATTGCCTTTATGATAACAGGCGCTGTGATGCGTATTTTGTTGTCTGAGCAAAGTGTGGGCGCCGCAGGATTATTAGCAAACCTTGGTTATGGTAATGACCAGCTGATTGTTTTCTATGCCATCATCTTGGTGGCTAGCATACTGGCATTAGTGATTAGCATTTTTACCACCAAAGCGACGGATCTGCGCCGACCAGTGATTTTTGCGGTTGCATTGATTGCGATTGGTGCATGGATAGATACGGGTGTGTCGCTAAACTCTGCCCCTTATATGTTCTATTTCAGTCAGTTTATAATCGCTTTTGCTGCCGTTTACTTCATGGGACCAATGGTATTTGAAGGTATGTTTCGCGCCATTGCTAACGGACCTGCCTATATTATTAGCTTTTCGGTGATTTTTGGTATTTCACAAACGATCGGCGGTTTGGCAGGCGCGGCAGGTATTCAAGCATTTACCACCATTCGTACTCAGATGCATTATGCCGATATGGTCAGTTCAATGAATACCACTGATCCTGCTACGATGACCCAAATGCTACAGGGTGTGCAACGTCAAGCAACGGTCGCCGCTTATGACGATTTATTCTTTTTGATGGCCGTGAGCGCCACCATCACCGCGCTATATTTATTGATGGTTTATTTTTATTACCTTTATCATAAACGCAATCCACTTGGTAAAGAACTTGCCGCATTGGCAGAAATGATGGGCAAAAAATAACAGGTGATAATCATATCGATTTGTTGCTGTTACCTTTTCTTCTTATGCTAATCACTATATTTTAAAAAGTTATCCACTATGTTTACTAATCTCATTAGGAGCGCGTCATGAGCGAAGACAAATTAAATGATCTTGATGACCATAATCAAGACACTGCTCAAGATGCCACCCAAAATACTGCTGAAAACAATCAGACATCATCCAATGCAGCAGCAATAGAGATGCCTCTAAACCAATCGAAAAATGATGATACTGTGACCGTACCGAAAAAAGAGGGCTCGGTAATAACGTCAGTTGCTGATACTGATGAAACGCCAATGCCGCCAAAAGAGCCTATTCCTGACGCTACTGGTTGGTCGCCTAAAAAGAAATCTTACTTTAACCTAGGCTTATTGATTGCACTAATCATTATTGGCGTCCTTTTGATTCTTTATGCATGGAAGCTACCGCCCTTTACGCCTACGGTTCAGCAGACTAATAATGCCTTTGTAAAAGGTCAAACAACGATTATCAGCCCGCAAGTTTCTGGCTATGTCACAGAAGTGGCAGTGCAAGATTTTGAAAATGTACAAGCAGGTGATTTATTGGTCAAGATAGACGACCGTGCCTTTTTGCAGCAGCTCGAACAAGCACAAGCCAATATCGAAGTCGCTATGACCGACCGCTCAAGCAATGCGCAAGATACGGGCACCAGTCAGGCACAAATCGAAGCACGTAAAGCGGACTTATATAGTGCCAAAGTCAGCGTTGATAGTGCACGCGAAGATGTAAAGCGCTATCAAGGGCTTGATGCGATTGGCGCAGTATCCAAAGCAGAAGTTGCTCATGCCCAAGCTCAGCTCGCTCAAGCACAAGCTGGCGTGCAGCAAGCAGAAGCCAATCTACAAGTCGCCCTTGAGGCCAGCAAAAAAACCAGTGGTAGCCGCTCATCACTCGATGCCAATATTAAAAATGCAGAAGCAGTTGCTAAGCAAGCACAGATTAATTTAGACAATACGATTATTACTGCCCCTGAATCAGGACAACTGAGTCAAGTCAGCGTCAAAGCGGGGCAATATGTCAGCGCGGGTACACAGCTCATGTATGTGGTGCCAAAAGGCGTGTGGATTATTGCCAACTTTAAAGAAACCCAAGTGGCAAATATGACTGTCGGTGAGCCTGCAACTATTCATGTCGATGCGCTGAGCGGCGTTAAATTTCGTGGTCATGTCAGTAATATTTCACCAGCGACTGGCAGTGAATTTAGCGCAGGCGCATCAAACCCTGCGACTGGCAATTATATTAAAATCGCTCAGCGTATTCCGGTACGAATAGATTTAGAGCAAGGACAACCTGAGCTTGCTCAGTTGCGCCCCGGTATGTCAGTTTCAGTCGATGTCGATACCAAAAAAAATAAAAAATAAAGGGATATCTGCAACTCGGCCTTTCTCCTATTTAAATGGTAAGACTAGAGCAAGAAAATCTTGATACTATCAATCAATTGTTATGCTGCTTACACCTACAGTCAATTTATGATGAATTTACTATATGAAAGGAACGATAATGCGACATAAAATAATAGGGTTAAGCATTTTACTAATTTTATCAGGATGCATAAAAAATCATAAGAATACGGAAGTTCAATTGGTCGAATTTAAACGGACATCATCATATTATGAAATAACTTTCCTATCAGAAGCTAATTTTTCAATACGTGAATCAACTAGAAATACAGGGAGTTATATACATTGTATCAACGAGAAACACATCTATGGTGATAAATACATTCCTGACTACTCTTCGAATAATTATTTGAGCGGCAATATTCCTAAAAACACCAAACCTACTGCTGATACACTTTCAGCTCAATACATCTATAGCATCAAACTTGATTCTTCAACATACTTAGAGAACGACAAAACTTTATATTGCCGTATATTTACAGGAAACTTCCCAGGAAAGCTAAAAAAGTCGCAAATACTCGAGCTTATACCATAAAGCTTTTAATAAAATTAGGTGCTGTTGCTGCTCTGAATAGCAACAGCACTTAGAGAAACTACTCTCTACTCATATCTAAATATCAGTAGCAAGTATGTTTAAGGCAAAAGGCGCTTGGTAGTCCAGCTTTCACCATTGTCTTTAGTATAGACAATACGGTCATGCATACGATTGGCACGACCTTGCCAAAACTCAATCTCATGAATGCTAATCTCGTAACCACCCCAAAATTCTGGTGTTGGCACTTGGCTACCTTCTGGATACTGATTTTGCAGCTCATCAAACTTGGCTTGCATCACCTCACGATCAGCAACTTCACCACTTTGAGGTTGACTGACCCACGCACCCACTTGACTGTCGTGAGGACGCTTTTGAAAGTAAGCAGCTGACTTATTAGCATCGATTTTAGCAATACTGCCACTAATACGTACTTGACGCTCCAGCTCTTGCCAAAAGAATAGCGCTTCGACATTCGGGTTTTCGGCAATATCTTGACCTTTAGCACTTTCATAATTGGTATAAAACACCACACCATTTTCGGTAATCTCGCGCATAAGTACGATGCGCACGCTAGGTTTATTATCAGCACCGCACGTCGCCAGACTCATCGCATAAGGCTCTTGCACCTTTTGTGCTATTGCCTCATTCATCCATTCTTTTAGTAGCTCAAATGGGGAGTCTGGGACGAACTGTTGATCAAGCTCACCTTTTTCGTATGACAAACGCTGATCGGTAAAATCCATGCTCATAAAATATTCCTTATTTTAATACAACTATATTATGACGTTAACCCAATACTGCTTTGATATGGTCAGCCAAATCATTTGCCAATACATCACATTCTATTTCATCATCCAACTCAACCATCACACGTATCATAGGTTCTGTACCTGATTGGCGAATGAGCAGACGACCACGACCCTCTAAAGTGGCCTGTGCTTTTGCAAAAGCAGCAACCAGCTCTTCATGCTCAAACGGATCTTGCATTTTACTTAAGCGCACATTGACCAGTTTTTGTGGCAATTTTTCAAAGCCTTCGGTCAAATCACTGAGTGCTTTACCACGTGCTTCCATCACCGCAAGCACTTGCAAGCCGGCGATAATTGCATCGCCCGTACGACTCTTATCCAAACATAGAATATGACCCGATGGTTCGCCGCCCAGTATCCAGCCATTCGCTTCAAGCTCATGCATCACATAACGATCGCCTACTTTCGCACGCGTAAATTTAATGTCTGCCGCTTTGAGTGCCAACTCTAAGCCCATGTTACTCATGAGCGTACCAACCACACCTTTCGCCTTAGTCTGACCTTGGGTAGCAAGTACGTATAAAATGCCATCGCCGTCAACCAGATTACCAGCCTCATCAACCATCACAATACGATCGCCATCACCGTCTAGTGCGATACCAACATCTGCCTCGTGCTCAATCACTGCTTTCTGTAAGCCTTCAGGATGGGTAGAGCCGCAGTCGGCATTGATATTGATGCCATCAGGCGTATTGTTAATAGCAATCACATTGGCACCCAACTCACGCATGACTCTTGGTGCCACGCTATAGCCTGCACCATTGGCACAATCTACGACGACAGTCAGATGACTCAAGTCGTACTGATAGGGAAAACTGCCTTTACAGAATTCGATATAGCGACCTTTGGCATCATTGATTCGATTGTTTTTCCCCAATTGTGCTGGATCAAGAATAGGCATGATCACATTATTGTCCGCTTCAGAGGCACTCATAATCGCTTTTAGCTTGTCATTAATAGAGTTTTGCATCTCATCAGTCAGCTTTTTGCCATCACCTGAAAACAGTTTGATACCATTATCATAGTAAGGATTGTGCGACGCTGAAATGACCACCCCAGCATCTGCATTGAAACTACGAGTCAAATGCGCAATCGCTGGTGTGGGTAATGGTCCCAGCATATGCACATCGACACCAGCGGCATTAAACCCCGCTTGCAATGCGCCTTCAATCACATAACCTGACAGCCGCGTATCCTTACCGATGACCACGCTTGGCTTGCGAGCAGGGTTGTCATTATTCTCTATCAGCACACGTCCCGTCACATAGCCCAATTTTAAAATAAAGTCTGGTGTGATCGGCGACTCACCGAATTTTCCGCGAATACCATCGGTGCCAAAGTAGCTCATTATGTATGCTCCCAAATCTAAGAGTGAAAACCAGACGAATACGCAAACAATAACGTATAAACAGTCTAAGTAGTTATTATTATAATCCGCTTGTGTATTTTACAAAAAAAACAGCCAACAATAACAAGGCATTGTTGGCTGTTTGTATCTTAAGGTCACTGCAGCCCTGCAAAACAGCTATCGTTGACGTAATGCAGGATTATAAAACACTTTTTAATTCACACGATAGTTCGGTGCTTCTTTGGTGATTTGTACATCATGGACATGCGACTCTTTCATACCCGCCGATGTCACCTTAATGAATTGCGGATTGGTACGCATATCTTCGATGGTCGCAGAGCCAGTATAACCCATTGATGAGCGCAAACCGCCAACCAACTGATTAACAATACCAGCAACTGGACCTTTATAAGGAACTCGGCCTTCGATACCTTCTGGGACTAATTTCTCTACGCCATCTTTAGCATCTTGGAAGTAACGATCTGATGAGCCATTTGAGCCTGACATCGCACCAAGGCTACCCATACCGCGGTAAGCTTTGTAGTAACGACCTTGGAACAGCTCAACTTCACCCGGCGCTTCTTCAGTGCCAGCCATCAATGAGCCTACCATGATGCACGAAGCACCAGCGGCAATGGCTTTTGCCATATCACCTGAATAGCGAATACCACCATCAGCAATCAGTGGAATACTGTCTTTTAATGCGCTAGCGACGTTATCGATGGCTGAGATTTGCGGCACACCGATACCAGCGATGATACGCGTAGTACAGATAGAACCAGGGCCAATACCGACTTTTACCGCATCAGCGCCTGCATCACGTAGTGCAAGTGCAGCATCACCTGTTGCGATATTGCCACCGATGACTTGTACGTGTGGATAGTGCTTTTTAATCCAAGACACCTTATCAATCACGCCTTTTGAATGACCATGTGCGGTATCAACCACGATGATATCGACGTCAGCAGCGATTAACGCTTCAACACGCGCTTGGGTATCTGCACCAGTACCAACAGCAGCACCAACACGTAGACGACCTTGCTCATCTTTACAAGCATTTGGATTGTTTTCAGCTTTTGCAAAATCATTAACCGTAATCAAACCACGTAAGCGGAAATGATCGTCGATAACAATGACTTTTTCAATGCGGTGTTCATGTAGCAGACGCTTGATGTTTTCATTGCTTTCACCTTCATGTACTGTGACCAACTGATCTTTTGGCGTCATGATTTTGCTGACTGGCAAAGACAGATTGGTTTCAAAGCGCCAATCTCTGTGAGTCACAATACCCACGACATTATCAGTACCTCTTTCTACCACAGGTACGCCTGAGATATTATTATCTTGCGTCAGCTGTAGCAGATCACCAATCGTCATCTCTGGATGCACAGTGATCGGATCTACGACCGTACCTGCTTCAAATTTTTTGACGCGACGTACTTGTGTGGCTTGCTTGGCGATATCCATGCTCTTGTGCAAGATACCCATACCGCCTAACTGTGCCATCGTAATGGCCATTTCAGATTCGGTCACGGTATCCATCGCGGCAGAAATCAGCGGTAGATTCAGCGTGATATTTTTGGTCAAACGGGTGGTCAGATCGGCAGTTTTTGGCAAGACTTCAGAATAAGCTGGCAACAATAAAACGTCATCAAAGGTTAAGGCTTCATCGACAATTCGCAACATACAGACCCCTAGTGGTGGTTATTTTGATGGGTGGGATATTTTTGGCATTAAGACAATCAACCAAAATCACCGATATGACTTTATGAAGCTAAAGTCTTAAAATTAAAGACCTCGTGTCACAAAGTTTTAGATAATCAGCAATGAGCCAGCCGGTGTTTGTGATTAAACAAACAGAGACACTCGAAAATTGCAATTGATTGATGCTAATAAGTTTGCACAAATATAGCGCGCCCCTACTCTTAATCGCTCATTTATCCCTTAAAAATAACGCCATATTATAACAAATAATCAGACAAATCGCATGCTATATTTGTCAGCTTATTTTGCTAGCGCTTATCTATCAATATCGACGTCTGTAAATCTCAGCTGTTTAAAAGCATAGAAAATATACTTAATCGTCGGTTACTGGTCTTGACCCTTCAATATTAAACGTTCAGCAGGCAGATAAGCTTTTTGTTTGCTATATAAATAATTCAGCATCTGCTCACGTATCTCACAGGCCAGTGTCCATGCTTCTATGGGACCTACCGCTGAAACAGCGCCGCGCAGGTGAATAATGTTGGCAGTCACCTCAACGACAAACATTTCAGGCTCAGTTTTGTTGTCCCAAAGCTTATTGTCTTTAACCGCCGATATAAATTGCTGGCGAATGGCGTCAATATCTGCGCCATAATCGACATATAAAAACACAGGACAGGTCTGATGTACTTCTGTATGTGACCAGTTTTCTACCGTTTCGGTGATCAGTTCACGCATCGGCACGATTAATCGACGTTCATCCCATGTTTTGAGTACCGCATACGTATAACGCAGGTCTTCAACGGTACTAAAGTTGCCATCCATTATCACACTGTCGCCAATTCGTACCGGCTGGGTCACTGCCACCTGTACCCCAGCAATGATATTACCCAGTATCGGCTGCGCGGCAATTCCGATGACCACGCCTGCGATACCAGCCGAGGTCAATAGCGTTTTGCCAAGACCTTCCATGTTGGCAAATTCACTGAGGCCAATCCAAATACTGCCCAAAATCATGACAAAAATAAAGACGCGGCGAAATATCGATACATAAGTACGGCGACGGCGCTCTTTATCAAAGTGCTCTTCAGCCAGATTTTCAATTTGTAGGCTTTGATAGCGATTAGCAAAAAAGTTAATAATGCGAATGCCAAGCCATAAGGTACTAAATACTAGCCCAATCCAGATAAGCGGACGAGTCGATGAAGCTACCGCATCCAAATAAGGAAAGCCCCCTGACACCAAAGTAAAGACGAGCAAAAAACTGATGGTAAAAGTCAACGGCACGGTCAGCTTATTAACCAAATCTGCCACGCCATTCGTACTACCAACATAATTGCTGTATTTTTCATCGTCGATATAACGGCTGATGATTTTTTCCGTGCCTTTACTGAGTAACCATCCTACTCCCATGGTCACTAAGAAAAACAATGCTAATGCCAAAAACTCCCATAGTGCGATACTGAAAATTTTAAGTTTTAACCACCCAGGTAAATAACGCTCAAATTCCGCTGGATGATATTGCTCATAGAGATTGTCGATATTATCAACTGTCTGTGCAGAAAACACCCAAATAGGCGCAGCTTCACCAACCCGTACTCGTTGCAAATAGATGGGGACACGGCGCTCACGATAGTCGATATAGCCTAGCTGAATCGAACGTCTAGGGATGCCCATGATACTACTGGTATTGCCAAGTGGCGGCTCGATTAAACCATCTGGGCGATCTGGCAGATCATCAAAAACGTAAAGCTCTTTTTCCGTTAACAAAAAATCCAACCGTTTTGATAACTCAAGCGCGTGGTTACGCTGAATTTTCTGATCGATTAAATTCATGTTGAGTGCATAAGCAGCCAAGTCGTATTGTTGCTTCATGACCGCTGACTGAAAAAACTCTAAAGTCGCCAGTGGCGTGGTTAAATTTGGCGGCTCCGATAATGGCGGCAAGCCTACATTGAGCTTGTCTAGCAAATAATAACTTTCATTGTATTCACCCGTCAGTCCAGAATCTCCCTGCAAATTACCCGCTTGCTCTACTACATTGCGCTCGGTAGGATCAAATATTTCTTCTGCAACACCAGAGATGCTGAGGCTTTCATCTTTAATTGTATTGATTTTCTGAGTGGCATATTCAGCTAGATTATCGGGCTTACTGACTGAGGTCGATGACGAGCTGGACTGCTCATCCGCAGCTTGTTCGCTATCGCTTTGCCTATCACTAGTGCTTGCGGCATTAGCGGGTGCAAACACAGCACTCATGCTGACTATGAAAAAAACCAATAGTAATGACAAGGTACTGGCGCGCACATTCCAACGCTGGGCTTTAGGATAGTAGTCATCGTCGGTATCAGTTGCTATACGATGACCGCCAACAATGCTCTTTTTGAGAATATTCATATTTTAAAAGCCATTAATTCACTTGATGTTTGCATCTCTTGAAGTTTGCCTACAAAGCTTATTCTTACATATATTGCATAGCCAATTTAGCTTCATCTTTCTTGTTTGACTGCAATTTGCTTTGTTCTTAGCACCATTTTTAGAATGATGATATACCCTAGTTTAGCCTATAAAAAAAGCCAGCTCAAAGCTGACTTAGTTTATGACTATCTATATGAGTGTTCTGTAACGTGATTGCCTTAAGCGCGGCGCCATGTCGTGCCAGCACGGCTGTCTTCAAGCTCAATGCCAGCATCTTTTAGCTGCTCACGTATCTCATCAGCACGCGCAAAGTTTTTATTGGTTTTGGCATCCGCACGCTCAATGATTAAATTATCGATAGTGTCATCGGTTAAACCATCATCCGCCTGTTCACCAATTATTGCTTGCAAAAACTGTTGAACTGGCTGCTGTAAAATATTGAGTACCTGTGCCAACGCTTTGAGCTGCTCTGCTAATTGCCATGCAGTGTCTACCTCTTCGGCTTTAATGGCTTTATTAATATCACGCGCCAGCCCAAACAGTACACTAATTGCCGTTGAACTATTAAAGTCATCGTTCATGGCTTTGATGAAGTCTTGTCCAGCACTGCTGCTATAAGCATCATTTATCAGCGTATCACTGACTACGAGCATCTGCCCTTTTTGCTGCTCGGCCAATTTTAACGCATTATATAATCTGCTTAGGCTATTATGTGCTTCGTCCAATGCGTTATCAGAAAAATTAACTTGGCTGCTATAATGGCTTGATAATAAGAAAAAGCGCACCGTTTCAGGCAGATATCTTGCCATCACGTCACGAATGGTAAAAAAGTTACCCAACGACTTGGACATTTTTTCACCATCGACATTAATGAAACCGACATGCATCCAGTTACGCGCGTATTCACAGCCAGTCGCGGCTTCAGACTGCGCTATCTCGTTTTCGTGATGCGGAAATTGCAAGTCATGACCACCGCCATGAATATCAAAGGTGCTACCCAAGCACTTAGTCGACATCGCTGAGCATTCGATATGCCAACCTGGACGCCCTTGACCCCATGGTGACGCCCATTGTGGCTCATTAGGTTTTGCTGCCTTCCATAAGACAAAATCAAACGGATTGCGCTTGTCATTTTCGACATCGACACGTGAACCTGCTTGCATCTCATCGAGATTGCGCTTAGATAATTTACCATAATCTGCAAAATTATCGACGGCATAGTAGACATCACCATTGTCGCCAGCGTACGCATAGTCGCCTGTGACCAAGGTCTCAATCATTTGCTGCATATCATCGATATGATCAGTCGCGCGCGGCTCAGCGTCTGGCATCTCGCAGCCAAGAGCGGTTGCATCTTCGTGCATGGCTTCAATAAAACGCTGCGTTAACGTACCAATCTCTTCGCCGTTTTCGGTGGCACGAGCGATGATCTTGTCATCAATATCGGTGATATTGCGCACATAATTAACGTCATAGCCTAACTGAGCCAACCAGCGCACTACCATGTCAAAACCAACCATCACCCGCGCATGCCCAATATGACAATAATCATAAACGGTCATACCGCACACATACATGCCTACTTGCCCTGATTTGAGTGGTACAAACTGACGTTTTCCGCCAGTCAGTGAGTCATGAATAGCAAGCTGAGACATCGCATCGGCAAGTGGTGTGGTCATGGTTAAAAAGCCTTTTAATATAAATGAAATAGATAAAATAAAAACAAAAATATAATCAATGTTTGGATATTAAACAGTACTGACTATGGTCGCTATAACTGTAAAAATAGCGGCAACATAAAACCTAACCCATTATCTTAGCGAAAACAGCCATAAAATACTACAATGAGCCCGCAACTAACATCATTCAATCATAAAAAACTGTTAAGGATTTAGATATGGGCAATCGTTTAAGCAAAATATATACGCGTACTGGAGATGACGGTAGTACTGGCATGGCAGACGGCAGCCGCGTTAGCAAAGCAGACAATCTATTTAGCGTAATAGGTGATATCGACGAACTTAACTCACACATTGGTCTGGTACGTGCTCAGTTACAGCATAATAAAGGGCAATCTATAGAGAAAGAGTTTTCTCAAGCGTTAGTCATCATTCAGCATTTATTGTTTAATATCGGTGGTGAGCTGGCTATGCCAGAATATGAAGGCGTCAATGCCACTCACATTACATGGTTAGAACAGCAAATTGATGCGATGAATATGACCTTGCCGCCGCTAAAAGATTTTATCTTGCCCACAGGTTCGGTATTGGTCAGCCAACTGCACGTTGCGCGTACGGTCTGTCGCCGTGCTGAGCGCCAAGCAGTGCTATTACAGCAAGAGCGTCCACAAGCGATTCGCAGTACGGCCGTGAGCTTTATCAATCGCTTATCGGATTGGTTGTTTGTCGCTGCTCGCTTTTGTACAGATCCCAACAAAGTCTCTGAAGTCTTATGGGACAGTCAAGTATTACAAAAATTCGCTGATAAAAACTAATTGCGCATGAATACTTCAGTGGACTAAAACGCTAAAATAACGCCCTAGAATCAAGCCCTAGAATCAAGCCCTAGAATAAAATATAAAAAAGCCCGCAACCTTAACACTGCGGGCTTTTTACTGACTAATCGATACTATTCAGTCACGACAATATCATTCGAGAACAGCTTAAATCTTACCAATTAGTAAGTAGCGCTGTCATCTTCAATAATGACCATATCGATACTTTCATCTTTGGGTACTGATTTCGGTACAGCGGGTGTGGCTGGGGTTTTAACCTCAGGAGTGGCTGACGCGCTGCTATCCGTATTACTACTGCTTGGATTGTTAATAGTCGGCGGCGTGGCAGGCTGAGTAGGACGAATCGGCTCAACTGGCTTAACTACTTGAGGCTGACGAACGGGTGCTGACTGACTGTCATCGTTTTGTGCTGCACGGCGCTCAGTGCTACGTTGGGCGCGCTGCTCATCCATCGCTGATTTAAATACAGAACCTGCCATCACATCAGCGACCACAGTAATCAATGCTGGCTGCCCAGCAATACGTGTGCGTACTTGACCGCCTTGAGTACCAACGACATAGGTAAAGGCATCATCAACCAACATGTTATTGTTGATACGAATGTTATTTTGCGCTAAGCGTGATTGTAGGCTCGGCAGATTGTTGGCTGCTTGTACTTGACTGGCTTGATACAAATCTTCGCTTGGCAACGTCATGCTCACACTTGCCTGACAAGTCGTCATACCATTGTCATTGGCTGCTTGTAAAACTGCAGCATTTTGTACATCAATCACAATGCCGTTGGTTTTATTAGTGATAGCGCCGCTAGCGAGACTGATCTCTGCATCATTTGCGTAGTTGGCAGCCAGCGTTTGTGCTTGTTGATTGAGCGTGTTTTTTAGAGCCGTTTTGAGACGATCTTGTACCATTGGGTCATCACAGCTCACCGCAGTAGCTGCGGTGTTTTCAGTAGACGCAGACTCTTGCTCTGTGAGCTCTGCCGCCTCAGTGGTATCTTCCTTCTCTGAGCGATCACAGCCAGCAAGCGCTAAACCACATACCATGCCAATACCAGCCACTTTATACCACTTGCTCACGTTTTTATTTGCTACGCTCATATTTCTTTTGCTCCCAATTTACTAATACGTACCGCCACTGATGGACAGTGATTGATGTTCAAACCGCAACCCTAGCTGCCCTAGGTTTGAAAACCAGATTATTATACGGTGTTTAAATAAAATGTTCATTAGTGTAGTCCATGGATATACAAATAACGCCCCTCATTATAGGTAAAACCTGTATTTAGTTGCAAAAACATAACAAATACATACTTATGAATTCGTTATAAATACGCTTTTAGACTACCGCGATCAACTAGGGTCTGTTGAATGTTTGACAGACAGTAAACCTATTCTAAGATTTCGCTCAGCTCATATCTATAAAGTTTTTGGATAAAAGGAACCACATATTAATATTGCTCTATCGAGCAAATTTTATTAGACGCTGTTGTTTTAGCACTATATGATTGCGCGTATCACTAACCAACCATATAAATTATGATAAATTTTGAAAACACGCTTTTATTGGGTCATCGCGGTGCGCGCGGCGAGGCATTAGAAAATACCTTTTCAGGCTTTGAGTACGCTCAACGTCTTAACATTCAGGGTCTAGCAGGGGTTGAGTTTGATGTACAACTGAGTGCGGATGGTCATTTAATCGTCTTTCATGATGACACGCTGCAACGCATGTGTGGTCAGCAAGCACGTGTTGATCAGTTAAATCTTACTGAGATTCAACGCCATTCGCAGTTTGGTCATCAGATTATCACATTAGGGCAGGTAGCGCCGTTGCTAAAGGGCTTTACTGATATTGAACTGGAGATTAAAACGCATGACCGTACTGATTATGCTAAATTGGTAAAAGCATTGACACACAACCTCATCGATAGCCCACTTGCCAAACTACCCATTGTGTTGACCAGCTTCGATGTAGAGCTACATGCTCGCTTGCAACGTCATCCATTACTAAAGCATATCTCCCGCGGCTTGCTCATTCGCACACCTGAAGTCTTAATGACTGCACCGAATACCGCCTTGCAACTTGGCTGTATTCAGCTAGGTATCCACTATCCGCTGATTAGTCGAGCAGTCATTAAACATAGCCACCGTTATGGCTTGCCAGTGAGTGCGTGGACGGTCAATGATATTGACACGATTAAACAGCTGATCGCATGGCAAGCTGACGTCATCATCACTGATTATCCAAGTCATTTACTGCTGGGTTAATAAGCATCGCCTTTATTTGATTTATTTAAAATCATCTACATATCTACGGTGTTACTTACACTTCTCCTCAATGCCTGATAAGTCATCCATTATTTTCGTTAATACATTCCATAATCAATACAAGTTATTGTTATTTAGCAATATTTTTACAGTGTATAACTGTTCACTTTATTGATTTTTTAAGGTATCATATAGGCTTAAATTAATACCGCTAGGGATATTATATGATTGCAAAAAAAGCACTTGGCTTACCGCTTAAAGGCTTACGTTTCGCTATCAAATCTGGTGATACGCTTATCAAAGCCGCCAGCACTCAAGCCACACGTTTTAAGACACGTTTTGACGAGAGTAAAACTGCAAGCTCGCTTAATGAGCAGCCTGTTGCCAAACGCAACTACGCCCATGCTGCGGGAGAGCAAGATGTCTCTACTAAAGAAGACAGCATTGATATGCGCGAGTTTGAGTTTACAAAAGCGCCGATCAACTGGATTCCAGCGACTATCTTGGTAGCCACACCTATTGCTGCTGCGATCATTACACCATGGTATTTGTTTACTCATGATGTTAGCGCGCCAGTTTGGGGCGTATTTGGTGCCTTTATGGTATGGACAGGCATTAGTATTACCGCTGGTTATCATCGCCTGCTATCGCATCGTGCTTATAAAGCGCATCCAATCGTCAAAAACTTTTTATTGCTAGGTTCCACCTTTGCCGTACAAGGTTCAGCATTTGATTGGGTTTCTGGTCACCGTACGCATCATCGTCATGTCGATGACCGCTTAGAAGACCCGTACTCAGCAAAGCGTGGCTTTTTCTTTAGTCATATGGGCTGGATGCTACGCAATTATCCTAGCGGTAAATTTGACTATAAAAATATCCCTGACCTAACCAAAGATAGAACCTTACAGATTCAGCATAAATATTACGGTCTCTGGGTTGCGGCATTGAACATCGGTGCAGTCGCTGCGATCGGTTGGTTATTGGGTGATGTTTGGGGTACTTTGGTCATCGTAGGCTTACTACGTCTGGTACTGACGCACCACTTTACCTTCTTTATTAACTCGCTATGTCATATGTTTGGCACGCGTCCTTATACGGATACCAATACTGCTCGCGATAACTTCTTCTTAGCTATCTTTACGTGGGGTGAGGGTTATCATAACTACCATCACTTCTTCCAATACGATTATCGTAACGGTGTAAAATGGTGGCAGTATGATCCTACTAAATGGTTGATTGCTGGCCTATCAAAGCTGGGCTTAACCAGTGAGCTACGTACCGTTGATGACACCACTATCAAGCATGCAGAAGTACAAATGCAATTTAAAGCGGCTCAGCAGCAAATCGATACAGCAGCAGTAAGCGGCATTGATCTTCCTCATGCGATGAAGAGCTTCCAAGACCGTATTAAGTTTGAATATGATGCCTTTATGCAGACTGTTGAAGAATGGCAAGCACTCAAAGCCAAAACGATTGAGCTGAAAAAGACAGAATATGCCGATCGCTTGCATGAAGTGGAAGATGAGCTAAAGCATGACTATGCCAAAATTGAACAGAAAATCCTTGAGCATAACAGCAACTTAAAAACCGCGTTTCGCTCTATCGGAATCAGTAAAAAAGCGGCATAATCGCTGATTATTAAACTGTATTTTATTACCTTTGTGATGAACGATAATTGTAAAGCTTCTCCTTCCCTCTATCTGCTACAGATAGAGGGATTTTTTTGCTCATCTTTTATAGATCGTGTCGAACATTGATTTATAGAAATCAAAAGGACAAGTGGAAGCAATATCTTTGTTTGATAGGCTAAATGCATTCAATATTACTCATGGTTTTTGGGTGCGCTATTACAAGAGATGGACAGAGTGAAATGATGTAATATCAAGGCTATGCTATAGTGCTTTTATCGCCCCTACACTTTACTTATACTTCAAAAGCAGGAACGGCTTGTATGCGCTATCAAAATACCTATATCAATCTAGACACACGCCTTTATCATGAGCAACCGCCGACGCCGCTGGACAATCCACGTGCTGGACACTTCAACATGCACGTTGCGCAGCAGTTAGGCTGGACAGATGATGAAGATCTGATGACACATTGGGTAGAGATACTCGGTGGTCAATACGTGCCAGCGGATTTTAAGCCATTGGCCATGGTTTATGCGGGTCACCAGTTTGGACAATGGGCAGGTCAATTGGGTGATGGGCGCGGCTTGCTGATGGCACAAGTGCTCGATCACAATAATCAATTGCAAGACTTGCACCTTAAGGGTATTGGTCTGACGCCTTATTCGCGGATGGGTGATGGTCGCGCTGTCTTGCGCAGCACTATTCGCGAGTATTTATGTGGTCATGCCCTTACACAATTAGGTGTTCCTTCCTCTAATGCTTTGGGATTTGTTGTCTCCGATACGAGGGTGCGCCGTGAGCGCATGGAAGCAGGTGCGGCATTGATGCGCGTGGCTGATAGTCACATTCGCTTAGGTCATATCGAGTGGATTGCCAGCTTTGCTCCTGATTTACTCGCTGAGTTCACTGATTATATGATCGACACTTATTATCCAGAGTGCCGTGATAGTGACGCTCCCATACTGACATTTTTAACCACGGTGGTTGAGCGAACCGCACGAATGATTGCTGACTGGCAACTGATTGGCTTTGCGCATGGCGTGATGAATACTGACAACCTCTCTATCACTGGTAGCACCTTAGACTTTGGTCCATTTGGTTTTATGGAGCGCTTCAACCCTGCTTGGATCAACAACCACTCTGATCATACTGGTCGCTACGCTTATCAGAATCAACCTGCTATTGGTCACTGGAATCTCAATGCTTGGCTGCCACATTTTATGCGCTTAGAGGGCGTAACGCGTGAGGCGTTAGCAGACTGTCTAGCGCCTTATGAGGCTACCTTTATGCAGCATTATCAGCAAGGATTGTGCCGTAGACTTGGGCTGCCGCATGCAAAAGAGAGTCTAACCTTGGCTTTCGAATGGCTAACCTTACTAGAAGACAACTTGCTGGACTATACCAATAGCTTCCGTGCGCTACTCGGTTTGGTCGCGCCGAATGAGCACCATTATGAAGAGCAGCTATTGTCAACCATGACAAATGAGCTTAGCGATGATGCCCAACAAGTCTGGCAAGATTGGTCGACTCGTTATGTGGCTCAAATACAACAGCTGCCACTTGAGCAAGTTATCGATGATATGCAGCACAACAATCCTGTTTATGTACTGCGTAATAGTATGGCGCAGCGTGCCATTACGGCAGCAGAACAAGGACAGTTTGAAGAAGTGAGTCGAGTATTCGATTTACTGGCTAACCCTTATCAGGTACAAGCAATCGCTACCCTTCTCGACACGATGCCGCCTACCCCACATGCGCCGCAAATGCCGATTAGTTGCTCGTCTTAATGATATGTTATTAAACTGCTATTCTGTAATATTTTGAAACATTATGAGATTAAGGTTGATATTTAACCCTATTTTTTGGCATTATTAATTGGCTAAATAATGAATATCATTTTACTATATTATTCTCGCCGTTCACGGCAGCTGACTAGGCAGTGAATTGGCAATAGTGCTAGAATAACTATTCCACTAGATTACTTTTTTGGCTCAATGCTTAATCGCTAATCCTGACACTTTGAATTATTAACTGTTTAGCGTCACGTTGCCCTTAGAGGATTATTATTCCATGATTTTTTGAGGGTAAAACGTTATTTTTATCTCCATTTACTTTATTCCAATTTATTCTAACCATGGCAATTATTATGAATGACGATACCACTTTGAATACGGATAACCTTAGTACAGAAAAAGAGCAGTTTGAACAAGCTGCCTTACATTATCATGAGTTCCCACGTCCAGGCAAAATCTCTGTCACCCCTATTAAGCAGTTGGCAAACCAACGTGACTTAGCACTTGCCTATTCACCAGGTGTGGCAGTTCCTTGTCTTGAGATTCAAAGAGATCCGACGTTAGCGGCTAAATATACCGCCCGTAGCAACTTGGTTGGTGTTATCACCAACGGTACAGCGGTACTGGGTCTAGGTAATATCGGGCCATTGGCATCGAAGCCTGTAATGGAAGGTAAAGGGGTTCTATTCAAAAAATTCGCAGGTATCGATGTTTTTGATATTGAAATTGCACAAAATGATCCAGACAAATTCATCGAAGCGGTCGCCTCTCTTGAGCCTACTTTCGGTGGCATCAATCTAGAAGACATCAAAGCACCAGAATGTTTCAAAATTGAGCGTGAATTACGTAAGCGCATGAACATTCCAGTATTTCATGATGACCAACATGGTACGTCAATCATTGTTGCAGCAGCGATGCTCAACGCGCTATTGATTACTGGCAAAAAAATCGAAGAGATTAAAATCGTCTGTTCAGGTGCCGGTGCCGCCGCCATTTCTTGTTTAGATATTATTTGCGCACTTGGTGTAAACAAAAACAATATCTTTGTTTCAGATTCACGCGGTATCATTACGACTATCCGTGAAAATCTTGACGAAACCAAACAGCGCTATGCGCGTGAGACGACTGCGACCACTATCGACGAAGTGATGGATGATGTCGATATGTTCCTTGGTCTATCGATGCCTGGTACGTTATCTGAAGATATGGTTCGCCGTATGGCAAAAGACCCTATCGTCTTTGCACTTGCTAACCCAACGCCTGAGATCATGCCAGAATTGGCGCACGCCGTACGTCCAGATGTCATCATGGCAACGGGTCGCTCAGACTATCCAAACCAAGTAAACAACGCTTTATGCTTCCCTTATATCTTCCGCGGCGCATTAGATGTTGGTGCCACGACTGTTAACGAAGAGATGAAAGTTGCTTGTGTAAGAGCTATCGCTGCGATGGCACACGTTGAAGCAACGCCGACCACCAGCGCTAGAAACATTGAAAAAATGCAAAGTTTCGGTCGTGATTACTTGATTCCAGGACCTTTAGAGCCAAACCTAATCATCGAGATCGCGTCTGCGGTCGCTCAAGCTGCGATGGACTCAGGCGTTGCAACCTTACCTATCGCTGATATGCAAGCTTATCGTCAGCGTCTGTCTGAGTTTGTCTATAACTCTGCCTTCGTGATGAAACCAATCTTTGCTCGCGCTAAAGCCGATCCAAAACGCATCGTTTACTGTGAAGGTGAAGACAATAATATCTTACTTGCTGTGCAAGTGGTCGTTGATGAAAAGCTAGCCCAACCTATTTTAATTGGTCGTCCTTCAGTCATCGAAGCCAATATCGAAAAACTAGGGTTACGTCTAAAAGATGGTGTGAACATCTCTATCGTCAATATCGATGACGATCCTCGTTATAAAGACTACTGGCAGGGTTACTACGAGAAGAACAAACGTCTTGGTGTGAGTATTGAACTTGCTCGTCGTGATGTTCGTCGTAAGACCACATTGATCGGCTCACTATTGGTCGAAAATGGCGCTGCAGATGGCATGGTATGTGGTACGTTTAGCCATTATCAGTTGCACTTAAAATATGTACAAAGCGTTATTGGCAAAAAAGAAGGTGTGAATGACTTCTATGCTATGAATGCGGTACTCATGCAAGATCGTAATATTTTCATCGCCGATACTTATATCCACGAAGATCCAACGGCTGAACAATTGGCTGAAATGACTGTCTTGGCAGTTGATCAGTTACGTCGCTTTGGTATCACACCACGTGTCGCGCTCGTTTCTCATTCTAACTTTGGCGCTTCAAATCGCACCAGTGCTGTAAAAATGCGCAAGGTCTATGAACTGCTAACAGACATGAATGTAGACTTTGAATTCGACGGCGAGATGCAAGGTGACGCCGCGTTGAATGAACATATTCGTTTAAACAACATGCCATCAAGTCCATTAAAAGGTGCTGCAAATCTGCTCATCTTACCAACACTTGACGCCTCAAATATTGCCTTTAATCTACTCAAGACAGCAACTGGTAGCGCCTCTATTGGTCCTATTTTATTAGGTACTAGCAAACCGGTACATATTCTCACACCATCAGCAACTGCACGTGGTATCGTTAATATGACCGCTCTTTCCGTTACTGAAGCTCAAGATTTGGCGAGCGAAAATCAGTAATTCATCCTGCGCTACCTAGTAGTATGTATTATCAAGATGGTCTCTGTTATTCATTTATAGAGACCGTCTGCTATACTAAAACCAGTCAATGCTATTAAATAGCGTTGACTGGTTTTTTTTGCTTGTTATACATTGGCTAAGACGCAACGTAGCCTTATTCAATATCAGTCATCACTTGCTCAATAAAAACAAAAGATAGAGGCATTCATGCAAATTTACCTTGTTGGCGGCGCGGTACGCGATCAACTGTTAGCACGTCCTATTAAAGATAAAGATTTTGTCGTCGTTGGTGCAACTGTTGCAGAAATGCTTGATGCAGGGTTCCAGCAAGTGGGTGCAGATTTCCCTGTATTTTTGCATCCTAATAGCCATGAAGAATACGCACTGGCACGCACTGAACGCAAAGAAGGCTTGGGGTATAAAGGCTTTAGCATACATGCCAATCCTGACGTCAGCTTAAAAGAAGATCTACAACGTCGAGACTTGACGATTAATGCCATGGCGATAGAAGTCACCAGCTTAACTGATGATACGCCTATCAACGGTGACGTCATTGACTATTATGGTGGAATGGCTGATATAGAAAGCAAAACCTTGCGTCATGTATCAGGTGCATTTAGCGAAGACCCTCTACGAGTGCTTCGAACCGCTCGCTTCTATAGCCGTTATTATGACCTAGGTTTTATCATTGCTGATGAAACTTTGACGTTGATGCGCCAATTGGTTGACTCTGGAGAGCTTGCGCATTTAAGTGCAGAGCGTATTTGGCAAGAATCTAGCCGTGCAACCATGCAGCTATCGCCCCAGGTATACTGGCAACAACTGTTTGAGATTGGTGCGCTCACAGAATATTTTGCCCCACTACATCAAGCTTGGGCTAATACTCAGATACGTGAAACGGTACAGACGGCGCTATATTTCTCAGGTCAAATGCAATTGAACTTGTCACAACGCTGGGCTCTATTAATGAGTAGCCTTAATTCATTTTTATTTACCTCAGAACATACAAATGAAAACGTGAATAAAGCAGCCAATATAAAAGGCATCAATGATATAGGCAACGCCGCTAAGGTACCAAAGGCACACACTCAATTTGCGACTCTCTTCGCTCAGCAAGCCACAAAGCTAAGCACAATAAACCATTTAAGCGCGGCTGAAAAAATTGACCTCATACAGACTTGCGGCGCTCATAAAGAGCCTGATAAGTTATCGCAGCTATTAGTAACCAGCCACGTGTTGCAATTGGCAACACAGCACCGTCAGATGATGCTAGCGCTGAATAGCTTTCATGCCATTAACATGCAGGATATTGACTCAGCACTAACAGGCCCTGCGATTGGTGCTGCATTACGACAAGCCAGAATTGAGCACTTGCAAGTATGAAACCAATGTTAAGACATTTAAAAAGATGCAGCAGCGCGATATCATTGACTTAATTCCTATGCAGCGTATAGGTCGACCTGACGAGATTGCCCATCATGTGTTGTACCTCGTACAGGCCAATTATGTTACTGCTGAGATTATTACTGTTGATAGTGGTCGCAGCCTGACATTGGCTGATGGTCATATTTGATAGAAAAGTAGAGCATCATAAAAAATATCTTGATTACTATCTATCTTTTACTTGAAAAATTAAAAAATTCAGGTATCATTGTCCGTCTAGCATTAGGGCCCATAGCTCAGTTGGTTAGAGCAGAGGACTCATAATCCTTTGGTCGTAGGTTCAAGTCCTACTGGGCCCACCAAATTCGAACCCTTATAAGCATTGGCTTGTAAGGGTTTTTTGTTGTCTAAAATTTATGTGAATGCATTGATGTAATTGTTTTTTTGATACTATCTTGATACTTTGACCCGTGTAGTAATTAAAGTATGATAACTACTAACACTATGGTTATGTACTGCTGCATGGGTGTGAGCTACGCTGAAGAAGCCGTACAAGTAAACTTGGTAAACTAAGCGTATTCACAGGAGTTTACCATGACCAAGAAAATCAGAACCTACAGTACAGAATTCAAAGCAGAAGCCGTCAAGAAGATAGCGGACAATAACGGCAATATTTCAGCGACTGCAAAGCAACTTGGCATCGCCATGCAAACGCTATCGAACTGGAACAATAAAGCCAATCAAGGCAAGCTTATCGGTACAGAACAATATGATCCTGATCTTATGACGGCTATTCAGGAAATAAAGCAGCTCAAGCGGCAGCTTAAAATGGCTGAAGAGGAACGAGAGATACTAAAAAAGGCCACCGCGTACTTTGCCAAACACAGCTCGTGAAGTACGCTTTTATAAAAAATAATAAACCATTCTTTACTATCGCAAGCATGTGTAAGGTCTTAGCTATTAAGCCATCAAGTTATTACGACTGGCTGAGTCGCGATATTAGCGACCAACAAATACATCGTAACCACTGCGAGCTACTGGTGAAAGCCGCTCACAGTGAAACCCGTGAGCGCTACGGTGTTGAGCGACTGCATGCAAAGCTAGCTGATCAAGGGCACGATATTAGCCTATATATGGTTCGACGTATCAAAGAAGAGCATGGCATCAAATGTCGTCGCCATAAGCGCTTTAAAGTCACCACCAACTCCAATCATAACAAGCTTGTCTATCACAACGTGCTTGATCAAAAGTTTGATGCGAAGACTCCTAATGAGTCTTGGGTCAGTGACATCACCTATATTTGGACCGATGAGGGCTGGCTGTATTTAGCAGGTGTTAAAGATCTCTATACCAAAGAGCTTGTCGGCTACGCTACAAGTAAGCGCATGACAGCAGACTTAGTATGCCGTGCGCTTAATATGGCCATTAAGAACAAACGTCCAAGCCAAGGGCTGATTGTGCATTCTGATAGAGGCAGTCAGTACTGTAGCCATGCGTATCACAAGATCATCGAGCAGCATCATTTTAAAGGCTCAATGAGTGGTAAAGGTAATTGCTTTGACAATGCTCCGATAGAAAGCTTCTGGGGTACATTAAAGAATGAGCTTGTATACCATCAAGAGTGTAAAACAAGGTTTACAGCGACCAACGAGATCACACAGTATATCGAGCTGTATTACAACCAGACTAGGATTCAAAAAGGTTTAGGCTATAGATCGCCAAGGCAGGTGTGGTTTGACTTTTATCGTCAGGCTGCGTAACTAAAATTTCCCAAGTTTATGTGTACGGATTTGACGGCAGGGGTCAATCAAACGTTATTGCCTCTGTGGGTACAGGCGATTATTCACAGGACAATGCATTGGCTGAAACGGTCAATAGCCTTTGTAAGACTGAAGTAGTTTGTTATTTAAAAGAGAACTGAAATGGCATTAACGATGTTGAACTGGTAATCATTGAATGGATAGATTTGTTTAATAAAAAACGATTGTACAGTGCGATTGATTATGTGTCACCCTTTGAGTTTAAAAGACGGTATTATGACAATGTAGCCTTAAACTGGATCATAAATAGTTAGGTGATTTCACCTTCGATATTAGGGCGTGTTGAACATTCAAAGTTTCAACCAAAGATAAGCACAAGCGAGAGCCACCGTATTCTCATAACTTTGCTTGAGCTTATCAAATCTAGTTGCAACCGCCCTGTAGTTTTTTAACTTAGCAAAAGCATTTTCTACTAAGTGTCGAGCCTTGTACAAGTGCCAGTCCATATGGTTATTGGTGGACTTAGTATTCTGTTTTCGAGGAATATTATTGAAGCAACCTGCTCGTTCAATATGCGCTCGCAGTGGATCAGAATCATAGCCCTTATCGGCACATAGTATGTCTGTACTACTTAAATTAATCTCATCAATTAAGTCTGGAGCCACCTTTACATCGTGAGTCGTGCCATCTGATAGGATAAAAGTAATAGGGTTGCCATGAGCATCAACTGCTAAATGAATCTTGGTTGCGCGTCCTGCCACACTTTTACTAATGGCTTGTTCCACCTCATTGCTACCATTACTGTGCTGATGTGCTTTAATGTGTGTGCCATCGATAAACACCCATTCACAGTCTGAGTCTTTAGTTAATAAAGCGAACAGTGCAATCAGTTTATTGCTACGAAACCAGCGCTGATAAGCCTTGTAGACGGTATTAGGCTTACCAAAGTAAGGTGGCAGATCACGCCAAGGACAGCCAACACGCATCCGATATAATACGCCTTCAAAGGTTTGTCTAAGATTCCCTTTGTCATAGATATTAAGTTCTAGTAATATAGGTCTTAGTCTTGTCCAGTGTTGATCTTTGAGCATTGTACGAGGCATAGCAAACGATGTCTTTTTTGTGTGAGAACTTAAAGACTAACCGTTTGCTATTTTTTTGCTACTATTTTATTCCCAATGTTCAACACGCCCTATATTGTTCAAAATATTAATGTTATCCACGTATACCATATGTCAACCTTGCTTTGACTAGGTTGAAAATACCTAAACACTTTTAGTTATATAGTATAGAAGGCTTAAGCATGAAGCTTACCTTTTTCAGGTGATGTTGTTTATATTGGGGTTTACGCTACAACTGGTCTTTATGGCCTTTTGATAATTATAACTCCCCCCTGCTTACTCTCTTAATTAAAGTATTATCTAAAATAAAAAAAGCCTTCCAAGTATTATAATACAAAGCTTGGAAGGCTTTATTGATCACATATTCTTTTAATTAAGAGTCTTGGAATTAGATTCTTACTACGTCCTATTATTTTAATTCTAATTAATATCTAAACAAATATACTTAGTCTCAACATACTCTTCGATACCATATTTTGAGCCCTCACGTCCCAATCCAGATTCTTTGATACCACCAAACGGTGCCAACTCTGTCGTCAGCATTCCAGTATTGACTCCGACCATACCCACTTCGAGTGCTTCAGCAATACGCCATACACGCCCGATATCTCGACTATAGAAATAACCTGCTAAACCATATTCAGTACGATTTGCGAGAGCAACGCCCTCTTCGTCTGTCTCAAATTTGAAAATTGGCGCAATAGGACCAAAAATTTCTTCATCAGCAACGCGCATATTGTTATTAACGTCAGTCAAAATAGTTGGCTCAAAAAAATTGCTAACAGCCTCAACTCTTTGACCGCCACATAATACAGTTGCTCCTTTACTTTTCGCATCAGCAACCAACGCCTCCGCATTATCTGCTGCAGACTGAGAAATCAAAGGTCCTTGTGTTACGCCTTCTTCTAAACCGTTACCAATTTTTATAGCTCTTACTTGCTCTGCTAATTTTTTGGTAAACTCATCATAAACACCTGCCTGTACAAAAAGACGATTGGCACATACACATGTTTGACCGCTATTACGGTATTTGCTCATCATTGCGCCTATCACAGCAGCATCTATATCTGCATCATCAAAAACGATAAAAGGTGCATTGCCTCCCAATTCTAATGACATCTTTTTGACAGTATCAGCACACTGTTTTATTAGGATTTTCCCCACCCGCGTGGATCCAGTAAAGCTGATTTTTTTAACTAAAGCATTTGTCGTCATCTCCTCTCCGATGGCTATCGGATCACCTGTGACTACGCTATATATACCGTCAGGAACACCCGCTTTCTGAGCCAGATAAGCCATTGCTAATGCAGAATAAGGCGTTTCCATTGCAGGCTTAACAATCATTGGGCATCCCGCTGCTAACGCAGGACCTGCTTTGCGGCTGATCATAGAGTGCGGAAAATTCCATGGGGTAATGGCTGCAGTGACGCCGACAGGCTGTTTAATCACTACTAAACGCTTATCTGTCATGTGCCCAGGGATAAAATCACCGTAGATACGTTTCGCTTCTTCAGCAAACCATTCTAAGTAATCCAGCCCACTTTGTATTTCGCCTTTTGCTTCAGCGATGGGTTTGCCTTGTTCATGGGTCATTAAGACAGCCAAGTCTTCCATATTTTCAGCAATCAGCGTGTGCCAACGACGCAAAATGCTACTACGTTCCTTACCTGTTTTTTTCGACCAAGTTGATTGAGCGATATCTGCAGCTTCAATGGCGCGTCGAGTCTCGTCACTTCCCATCATTGGTACAGTACCAATCAGCTCTCCCGTTGCAGGATTCAGTACTTCATGGGTTTCTTTATTATCAGCATCACACCACACGCCATTGATAAAGGCTTGCTGTCTAAACAACGCTTTATTTTTTAATTGCATTTCTCACTCCAACTGGTTTTTTAGGACTACAACAATCCGCGTGTCGTCAGTACTTCACGGGCAATTCGAAAGCACTCTACACCTTGTGGTACACCGCAATAAATCGCAATAGCATGTATAGCAGCGCGTATCTCTTCAACAGAACAACCATTATTAACTGCTCCATTTAGATGCAACTCCCATTCATGCATTTTCCCCAAGGCAGCAATCATAGTTAAGTTCATTAACGAACGGGTTTTGGCATCAATCGTCTCATCGCCCCATCCAAATCCCCAGCACCATTCGGTCATTGCTTCTTGAAATGGACGGTTAAAATCGTCAGCAGCTTGTAGGTTTTTTTCGACGTACTCAGCACCCAAAGTGGCTTTGCGTTGAGTAAGTCCCAATTCAAATCGTTGTTTGTCCATTATTATTTCCTTTTACTGTTTATTAAGATGCAACCCCATATGGCAGGCTTCATCAATGTGTTTTCGACAAGCTTCAATTGCCGACTTACTGTCACCTTTAACAATACTATTAACGATCTCTTGTAGGTTATTAGGACCTTTAGTAGCACGCTCTTGCGTAGATAAAGTCATAAAACGCAGACGTCCAATACGTCCATTCAATCTCTCTGTCAACTCCCATGCGACCGTCATACCAGCCGTCACAAATAAATGCTCGTAAAATGAATAAGAATACGCAAGCGCCTCCACCACATCTCCTGCATGTAAGTTTTCTCGGATCTGGACTAAGTGGCTTTGTAATTTATCTACTAGTTCAGGCGTCGGTTGTTCAGCGCAGTAGCGAACTGCTTCGCTCTCTAGCATCGTACGTAAATGATAAATTTGACGAATCTCATCACTTTCTAAAACAGCAACTGAAGACCCTCCTGCAGAAAAAGTCACCAAGTGCTCGCTTTCTAAATGTCTTATACATTCACGTACAACAGTGCGGCTGACACCTAATTGCTCACAGATAGTGCGTTCAACCAAACGCTTACCTGGTTCAAGTTGTCCGATCATGATCGCTAAGCGTAGCTGTTCTAGTGTTGTCTCTTTCAACGTTTTTGGTTTTTCCACTTTCTCTAACATACGACCTCTATTTTGTAAGATGTAAATGCAGAGTATAACGACTGTGAAGCAAAAAAACAGTACGCTTTAATATAGTATTACGGTATACCATAATATTTTTTTCAAAAAAAAGCTAGCAATTAATTAAATACCGTATTATGGTATACCAAGATTGTTAAAAATTATTCATTACTGTAGGGAACTAATAATGCTAAAACCAGAAATCAGAAAAATCGTAACTTTTGAAGAAGAAACGTTCATTGAAGGATTCAAGGCCGCTGATACACCGCTTCGAATGTTTGCTGTTGCGGCAGTGATTACCAATCCGTGGGCTGGAAGATATGTCGAAGATCTAAAACCTGAGATTCAAGCGTTCGGTCCTATACTGGGTAAGCTAATGACCGATAAGATCATCGCTCTAGCTGGTGGTGCAGACAAAATACAAGCGTATGGTAAAGCGGCTGTCGTTGGACTTAATGGTGAAATTGAACACGCCTCAGGCCTGATTCATACGCTGCGTTTTGGCAACTTTTATCGTGAAGCTTTGTCTGCCAGTAGTTATTTATCGTTTACTAATATGCGCGGCGGGGCAAACTCCCCCATTATGGTGCCGTTGATGGATAAAGATGATGTTGGTCGACGCTCACATTATCTGACCATTCAATTCGCCATTCCGGATGCTCCTCGTGATGATGAAGTAGTCATCGTTTTAGGAGGTGCTACTGGTGGCCGTCCGCATCATCGTATTGGTGACCGTTATCAAGACTTAAAAGATTTGGGTCGCGATCTAGATAATCCAGCAGCCGTATAAGGAGCAGATATCAATGAAGTGGTCACGTAAAATTTCCGATGGAATCGCTTATCACTATAGTGATAACAACGATAAAAACATTGATGAAAAAGCCACTCCTATCGTCTTTATTCATGGTGTGGGCTTACGAGCAGAGAGCTGGAACCAGCAGTTATCTGCATTTACTGAACACTATCGCTGTTATGCGATTGATATGCCAGGACATGGAGAAAGCGACTTACTATCTAGCCCCGTGCTCACGCTACAAGACTTTGCTGACGTACTAACAATCTTTATTAATAATGTTGTGGGTCAACCAGCCATCATTGTCGGTCACTCATTAGGCGCGATGACGGCTTTACAGACTGCGGTCTCGTCTCCCAAAGTAGTACTTGGTATCGCTGCATTAAATGCTATTTATAATCGCCCAGATGAGGCGGCTAAAAATGTACAAGCTAGAGCTGAATCACTGATAAACGACCTCAATCAAAATGTTACTGATCAACCGATCGCCAGATGGTTTGATAGCAATCCTAAATACCGCTCAGAAGCAGAGCTGTGTCAAAGATGGTTAGATAATGGCAGTCGTTTAGGATATGCACGAGCTTATCAGATGTTTGCACATTTACGTGGTATTGCAGAAGCGGACTTGCGAGCTATTACAGTCCCTGCATTATTTTTGACAGGTGGTCTGGATGTCAACTCCAAGCCCGAAATGTCATTAGCGATGGCAAATATATTACCCAAGGCTGATGCCATTATCGTACCCGAAGCACGTCATATGACTCAAATGACTCATTCAAATACGGTTAACGCTGCATTGGCAAAATTTTTTACTCAATGTGACTCACACAATATGACGCTTGCTTAATATAAAAGCATGCCTATTTTTAAAAAGAGGTTCTCATGAAGCAACTTGATCCTAAAACTCTACGTAATGCCTTTGGCAGCTACATGACTGGTGTTACTGTCATAACTGCCATGTCTAATGACGGTAAACCTGTCGGTTTTACTGCTAATTCATTTACATCGGTATCACTTGATCCACCGCTCCTACTGGTATGCCCAGCAAAATCATTGTCCAGTTTTGACGTCTTTGCTAACTGTAAGCATTTTGCTGTTAATATTTTGAGCGAAGATCAACAGAGTATTTCTAATATTTTTGCCGGATCAAAAGACGATCGCTTTAGTCAAATTGAGTGGAATAAAGATGAACATGGTAATCCAATCATAAAAGGCGCCTTAACGCATTTTTCTTGCAAAACAGATCGTAATCTAGAGGCTGGCGACCACCACCTCTTGGTTGGTGAAGTGCTTGATTTTTCATCTAGTGAAGGATATGGCTTGGGCTACGCGTCTGGAGGTTATTTCAGCTTAGCACTAGAGCGTGAAGCCGCAGAAATCAGCACCCAAGAAAAACATGTCAATGTGGGTGTGATTATAGAGCACAATGGAAAAATCCTACTCAGTCAAAAGGATGGCAAAGCAACCTTGCCTAGTAAGCCTACCGATGACAATACCAATGCTGTTAGCACGATCCAACAGTTTTTAGCAGACAGTAATATTGACGCTCAGTTGGGCGCTGTCTTCTCTATTTATGAGAATAGCAAAACAAATACCAATTACATTTTTTATCGAGCTACCGCTCAATCGGCTGACCCTAAAGGGCTAGGTGAATATATCTCAATCAATAATATTTCCGAACAGCATTTTGTTACACCGGCCATGAGTTCGATGATGACACGCTACGCAACTGAAAGCGAAAATGGCCTTTATGGCGTGTATGTTGGCCAAGAAGAACAAGGTCACGTCCATTAAAATTTATATTTAAATCAAATTGAACCAAAGTAAATTAAACCAAAAAGCAAAGGATTTGCCTCATGAAATTTTCACTATTTTTACATATGGAACGCCTCGACGAATCACAGAGCTATCAACAACTGCATGATGAGTTCATTGAGTTGGCGAAAATAGCCGACCAAGGCGGCCTGCATGCTATTTGGACTGGTGAACACCATGGTATGGATTTTACCATCGCCCCAAACCCATTTTTAAATCTAATTGATCTATCCCATCACACCGAAAACGTACGTTTAGGTACTGGTACGGTGATTGCACCGTTTTGGCATCCGATCAAACTGGCTGGTGAAGCGGCCATGACTGACATTATCACTAACGGCCGATTGGATTTGGGAATTGCTCGCGGTGCTTATAATTTTGAGTATGAGCGCTTAATGCCTGGTATGGATGCCATGGAAGCAGGCGGTCGCATGCGTGAACTTGTCCCTGCCGTACAGCAACTATGGAAAGGTGACTACGCCCACAATGGTAAGTATACCCAATTCCCATCAACCACTTCAGCGCCAAAACCTTTACAAAAAGGTGGCGTACCCATGTGGATTGCAGCGCGCGACCCTCATAGCCACAACTTTGCAGTAGAACATGGCTGCAACGTGCAAGTCACCCCGCTATGGCAAGGCTTAACAGAAATCCAAAATTTAATGACAGCCTTCAAAAATGCCAAAGCTGAACACGGCGAAGGTAAAAATCCAAAAATCATGCTGTTGCAACATGCATATGTTGGGAGTGATGCCAATGACGTAGCTGAAGCTGCTAAATGTATCAGCCGTTTCTACTGTTATTTTGGCGCGTGGTTCAAAAACGAACGTCCTATTCGTCAAGGACTACTTGAGCCATTAAGCGAAGAAGAAATGGCAAAAATCGACATGTATGCTCCTGAAAAAATGTTAGAGAACATGCCTATTGGCACATCTGATCAGGTCATTGAAAAACTCAAAGTATACGAAGAGCTTGGCTATGACGAGTTTGCATTTTGGATTGACTCTAGTATGACTTATGAGCAGAAACAAGCATCCTTGCGCCGTTTTATTGATGATGTCATGCCAGCATTTGCATAACCATACTTAGTTTCTAGTAGATGACAAACAGATAACCCAATAAGAAATTTGGAGAACCACTATGGCTAAACCTCATTATCAACTTTATATTAATGGCGAGTGGTGCGAAGGGAGCACTAACCAAGTCCTAGACAGCTATAATCCTGCAACGAATGAAGCATGGGCAACATTCGCTTGTGCTAGCTCTGCTGATGTCGAACGCGCTGTCGATGGTGCTAAGACTGCACTGAATAATCCTGAATGGGCAAAGATGACTGCCACCCAACGCGGTAAGTTATTGTACCGCTTAGCAGATCTGATTGAGCAAAATGCCGAAACACTAGGGGAAATTGAAACAACGGATAGTGGCAAATTGGCTCATGAAACTGTGGCTCAGACACGTTATGTCAGCGACTATTATCGTTACTTTGCAGGACTGGCTGACAAAGTAGAAGGCGCTACACTACCAATTGATAAGTCAGATATGCATGTTTTTACCACGCGTGAACCTATTGGCGTAGTGGCTGCTGTTGTGCCTTGGAATGCGCAAATGTTTTTAACAGCGACTAAGCTAGGTCCAGCTCTAGCAGCAGGCTGCACGATCATTCTAAAAGCTTCCGAGGTAGCACCTTGCCCTATGTTTGCTTTTGCTGAACTAGTAGAACAAGCAGGCTTCCCTAAAGGTGTCGTATCTATCATTACAGGTGATGCTGAAAACTGTGCCATTCCATTGACCAGTCACCCTGATATAGACAAAATCGCATTTACTGGTGGGCCCGATGCAGCAAGGCACGTAGTCAGAAACTCTGCCAATAGCTTTGCGGTAACGAGCTTGGAGTTAGGTGGTAAATCACCCATCATCGTCTTTGAAGATGCGGACTTGGAAAGTGCGGCAAACGGTTTGATTGCTGGTAATTTTGGCGCTTCCGGTCAGTCTTGTGTGGCAGGATCTCGTGGTTTTATTCACCGTTCTATCTTGCCTGAAATTATCAAACGTGTAGAAGAAAAAGCCAAAAATATTGTCATTGGTAATCCTCTTGATACCAGTACTCACGTAGGCCCTTTATGCACTAAGGCTCAAGTAGATCGTATTAAAGATACGCTTGAGAAGGCAGTTTCACAAGGGGCGACCATTCGTTTCGGTGGCCAGCCGCCTACTGATCCTGCTTTAGCTAGCGGCAATTACTTTACGCCTACCTTAGTAGAATGTCCTAATACTGATATTGAAACACAAAGTGTGGAGATGTTTGGACCTGTCATGTCTTTAGTTGCTTTTGACACTGAAGACGAAGCTATTGCTATGGCAAATGACAGTGTCTATGGCCTAGGCTCTGGTGTCTTCACTCAAAACTTAGCTCGGGCGCACCGTGTCTCACAACAGATTCGTTCAGGTATTTGCTGGGTAAATACCTATCGAGCTATCTCTCCTACAGCACCCTTCGGTGGTTACAACCAATCAGGTTATGGACGTGAAGCTGGGAGCGAATCTGTACTGCAATATACTCGCACAAAAACGACATGGATTAATATCTCGGCGGAGCCGATGGCCAATCCTTTTGTTATGAGGTAACCACTCGATGCAATCCACTACATTAGTTTTAAGGAAGAAACTATGTCTATTCGTCCCCCATTGACAGAGCTAAACATAAAAACTCACGACAAAGGTTTTTATAAAGGTTTTAACCGTATTGTCACTATAACATCAAAGATTTTGGTGACAATAATGGTTATCTGGATCCTAAGTGACATCGATCGTTCCGGCGCAATTCTAGATAATATGAAAAACTGGTCTTACACCAATCTCAATGGCTACTATACCTATTCTGTCGCATTTTATATATTTGTTTGCCTAACCGCTATTTTATGGCCATCGTTTGGACGCACGAAACTTGGCTCCGACCCTAATGGAAAACCTGAATTTTCAAATTTTTCATGGTTTTCCATGATTTTTGGGGCAGGTATTGGTATTGGTGTACTGACCTATAGTGCTGCCGAACCTATCTGGCATTTGGCAAACAATCCTGACACTATTATGTCAAAAGAAATAATAATGTCAGCGTTGAACGCTAACGGCCTGAAACTGCCTCAAGGTGCTGACGTGTTCAGTTTTTATCAAGACCAAGTGGCAGCCAGTACTTTAACTGCTATCGATGGCGTGGTATTACCCAAAACTGAATCAGCGCTAGACGCGGCCTTTCGCTATTCCTTTCTACACTGGGGTATCAGTGCTTGGGCAACTTATTGCCTAGTCGGTATTTGTTTGGCGTACTTTAGTTATTCTCGTGGATTACCATTAACTATGCGCTCAGCACTATCACCTTTGTTTGGTAGACACTTAGAAGGGTTATTGGGCCATATTATTGATATATCTGCCGTCATTGCCACTATATTTGGTATTGCACAAACGATTGGTATTGGCTTAAGCTCATTTGCTTCTGGGCTATACAGTATTACTGGTATTACTTGGTTGGTGACCAATACTAATAACCCTGAGCCCACCACTGGAGCATTATTACTATCGTTGTTTGTGGTCATGTGCCTAGCGATGATTTCTGCTTTGTCAGGTGTTGGACGAGGCGTCAAGTGGTTAAGTAATATCAATATGATATTATCATTTTCCCTTTTAGCTTTTTTCTTGATTTTTGGGGCCTCTATGTTCGCCTTAGAAATGCTAGGCAAGGGGATTTTTACCTACGTTGTGCACTTGCCTGCAATGGTATTTACCGTCTGGGATCCCGATACTGAACTGGGCAGCTGGCAAACCAGTTGGTCTATTTTTTACTGGGCGTGGTGGATTGCTTTTGCACCATTCGTTGGTATGTTTTTAGCACGTATTTCCAAAAACCGTACCATTCGTGAATTTGGATTGATTGGTATCGTAGCACCTAGTCTGACACTGTTTGTCTGGTTCTCTTTCATTGGTGGTACTGGCATCGATTTAGAGTTAAGTGGTATTGCTGGTGGTAAAATATTTGAGTCAGGGTTAACTGCTCAGCTATTCGAAATTATTGGCTTTATGTTAGAGCCAATGATGGCAAAAATATTATCAGCTATGGTGGTGGTATTGCTATTAACCTATTTGGTTACTTCTGCTGACTCTGCATTGCTAGTTGTCAATATGCTCAATGCTGGTGGTGAGATCGCAGTTGAAAATGGTCAAAAACACATTGTCGTATGGGGTCTTGCTCTGGCTTCCGTTATTGCAGCACTGTTATTAGCTGGTGGACTGAGTGCTATTACCTCGGCTATGATTATTGCCGCAATACCCTTTTCACTCATCATTATTTTGATGGCAGTCAGTTTACTGAAGGCTCTTATTTTAGATGGCGTACGAAAAAGAGAAAAGTGATTGATATTTATTTAAAAGTATCATCTTTGTTAGATCTCTTATAATCCGATTGCTACTTCATAGGAGCTCTTTTTTTAATAAATAAAAATCGTGCTGTTTCTACGTAACGGATATGTTGTTTAATTTATATTATTGCACAGATAAAAAATCACCCTAGCTATTTAAGTGAGGGTGGTTTTTTTAGGTTTGAGAAACTACTTTCTAAGGAAATAAGTACAACGCAAGTCACCTTTCTAATACTGTATAAAGCAATTACATATTTATGAGTGTTCTTATTTTTCGGGGAAACTACCCTTCCACCGAGATGTGGCAAGCGCTCAAGCAAAGAACTTGCATGCTGCCATTACTTATATTTACTTCACTGAACTAGTGCCTGATAGTCTGATTAATCTAGCTAATAATCCTTGAGATTGATATTAGACATAGTTAACGCTAAAGTAGATCAATTTCTTATTGAAACTATAACTTATTAGGTAGTAAATCCCTGAATATTATGGTGTTTAAAATATCATCATACTCTGCATATACTATGGTCAATCTTACTCTGACAATTCGGAAAAGCTCTATATGCTATTATTTATATAGTGTAGAGGGCTGGGGTATGAAAATTATTTTTCTTAGGTGACGCTATTAATATCGGGGTTTGACGCTCTTGATCACTTGCGTTCGAAAGTCTGCTGAATAGGTCATGGATTCTTCTGCTACTTCGCTTATTTTAAAAGTATTGTATCTTATTTATAAAAGACTGACTATATGCTGTTAACAGCACCTTTTTATTTAAAGTTTTACTTCGGTTTAGGTAATACTGTTAGTATTAGGACTTGTGAAAAATCTGTATTTAAGATACCTCATTAAGAATTTCCAATAAGTTAGAGGTACTTTTTTATTGATCATTATTTTTTGCATATTGGTAAAAAATAATGATCAATAAAAAAGACGCTAGCCTCTCGGTGTAGCGTCTTTTTATTTGAGATAAGTGTTAAACATCTAATCACATATCAAAAATTTTACCACGGTTCATAATGTTGTTTGGATCGAATACTTTTTTGACTTCTTTTAAGTACTCAATCTCAGTCTCACTGCGGCTATAGTGCAAGTACGGCTTCTTTGTCATACCAACCCCATGTTCAGCAGACACGGAACCGCCATATTTCTGTACCGTCTCAAACACATATTTATTGACGACCTGACACTCAGCAAAGAAATCATCTTTGCTCATGTTTTCAGGTTTTAAGATATTCAGATGCAAATTGCCATCGCCAATATGACCGAACCAGCACACTTCAAAGTCAGGATAGTTACTGCTGACAATATGATCAATCTCTTCTATAAAGGTCGGTACATGGCTTATCAGTACAGAGACGTCATTTTTGTAAGGGGTGAATACAGAGATAGTCTCAGAGATATATTCACGTAGCTTCCACAGCTCTGCTGCTTGCGTGAGGTTCTGGCTCATGACGCCATCAGCGACCCAACCTTGCTCCATACAGTGCTCAAATATGGCCATGGCTTTATCCATAATCGGCTCATAAGGTGCTTCAAACTCTAATAGCGTATAAAACTTGGTGCGTGATTCAAACGGTTCTTGTACTTGACCATGTGCCATCAGCTTATCAATCGCCACATCATCAAAGAATTCAAAGGCGGTCAAATCAATCTTCGCTTGAAAGGCAGAGAGCACGTTCATCACATCGTTAAAGCTGTCCATGCCAAGCACCATGACGTTTAAGTCTTTTGGCTGACGCTCAAGTTTGATTTGCGCATGAGTGACGAGACCTAGTGTGCCTTCACTACCGATGAATAATTGGCGCAAGTCATAACCAGTAGCGTTCTTTATCATGCCGCGATTCAGCTGCAAGATATCGCCTTTACCCGTGACGACAGTCAGTCCCATAATCCATTGACGAGTCATGCCATAACGAATGACTTTGATACCGCCAGCATTGGTACCGATGTTGCCACCGATTTGACTAGAGCCTGCTGAGGCAAAGTCGACAGGGTAGTATAAGTCTTTTGATTCAGCGAATTCTTGCAACTGTTGGGTGACCACACCGGCTTCGACTTCAACTATTCGATCGGCAGGATAGAACTGTCCGATGTGGTTCATTTTATCCATACTGACGACTATCTCACCGTTGGCTGCGACGGCACCGGCAGACAGGCCTGTACGACCGCCACTTGGGGTTAGGACGACGTTATGCTCATTGGCCAGCAGTACGATAGTCTGTACTTGTTCGGTGGTCTTTGGAAAGACGATGGCAGAGGCAGCAGGGGCAAAGTGCTTGGTCCAGTCTTTACCCCAATGCTCTAGGCTTTCAGCATCGGTTTTGATTTGGCTGGGATCGAAACTATGATCTTGTTGCAACTTTTGAATGATAAGATCAACCACCCCTTGTGATAGGTCTAAAAAACTATTCACCGGATATATTCCCTACGATAGTAAATGAGAACGCATTAATAGCTGCCACTATTTTTATCAATAGTGACACAGATATTTTGCTATTTTAAGCCGACTATATGTGTTTAAATCTTATGTCGTCTTTTGCAAGGCAACAAAACAATTTTGCAGACTCTGAGCTTGGGTCATCTCATACAAAGCCAATTCATCTTGAACATGAGTACCCAGTGCTTTTTCAAACGCCTGTTGATTTGAATTTCCCTCATAGCTACTTTGTTTATCATCACGTAGATTCGACTGAAAAATTCCTGCCGCACTCACAGGTAAAAAATCTTCGTAAACAATAGGCTCAATACGCATCACGTTTTTTTCGATCAGCTCGATAATCGCAGATTTGGACTCAGCCATCTCCAAGCTCGTGAACTGCAAGTCAGTATTGCTGTTATCCACGGGTTGATAATAAAAATACGCCAAGCCTTCGCTATGTAGCGTTTGATAATCATCAGGAAATTCATCAAATGTCGCTTCTAAAATCTGATAATACTGTGAGGCATTGGCTTCATTTGGGGTCATACCTAGCTGGTTACGAGCGTCACTCAGCAGTTTGTCATATAGTGCTCGACCCTTTGGCGTCAATGCCACGCCGCGCTGCTCAATCTCACCAAAGCGTGCCGTATGTTGGCCTTGCTCATAGCTATTTTGTCCTGCATCGGCCAACGTATTCTTAAAGCGAACCGCCTCCTCTAGTGCCTTAAAGCTCGTTTGTCTTAACAAAATCGGGCAATTTCGTTTTGGTGGCCCTTCGATGATCGCTTTTGGCGGTATCCCTCTTGCTTGCATGCTATGCTGTACAGAATCAATATCCAAGGTTCGAGGGGTTAGGTGGTTGATATGTGGGCCTTTGAACCCAACCACATCAGCGATGAGACCATGTTGCTGCAACAGCTTTTCATACAGCGTCTTTGACACAGGGGTATTATCATGCCAGCGAAACGTTTCTAGTGCCTCAGCGACGAACTGTTGACCTGCTTGCTCACTCAATCCACCTTGCGCCTCAAAAGACTCAATAAGTTCGATGACAGTATTAGTAAAGATATTACGGCGGGCCAAAGCTGCTACGGCCTCTTCTTTGAGCGCTTCATCACCAATGAGATCTAAGCGTAATAATGACGTAAATACTCGGAAAGGACTTTTGCTCAATGACTCTGCATCTATCGCTCGAAATGCGGTGGAGTGTACGGGCACGCCAGAAGGGGCTAAATCATAGTAGCCCACAGGATACATACCCATCACCGCAAACAATCGACGCATCATACTAAGCTCAGCAGCAGTACCCACTCTAATGGCACCGTGGCGCTCCATACTGAGCCTATTCATTTCGCCAGTACGCTCAAGCTGCGCTTTAAGATCAGGTTGAGCAGCTAAAACCTCAGTATTCACGTCAGTGACCAAATCAACAAGATTACCATATAACGGTACTTCTGCTTGATACATCGCTGACATGGCCATAGAAAACTCATGGCGAATGTCATCACTGCTCATAAAGCTGTTATTATTCATAGATATTTATCCTTTTTTACATCTACGGCGGGCTTGAATCCCATTAATAATTAATCTGTATATTTAAGACCACTCGACTGGATTTTTATTAGGAATCGTACTTAATACGTCTCTTAAAATATCAAGGCCATCTTGCAGCGTTTCAGGCTCAATGGTCAGAGGTGGTAACAATCGAATGATATGACGGTATTTACCACTTGGCATGAGCAGTAAGCCTCGCTTTCGCGCTTGGGTTAGTACGTGAGTCATCACACTAGGATGCGAGCCATACGTAGCATGACGCAGCTCAATACCGCGCATCGCTCCAATACCCGTGAGACCATATAGCCAAGGGGAAACGCCTTCCGCCTGCCATTGCGCGATACTTGTTTCAATCTCTTGCGCATAGTGCTTAGCAGATGCCCATATCTCATCCTCTTGCATGATGTCTATCGTGGCATTTGCCGCTGCACATGCCACTGGATTACCAGAGTATGTACCGCCCAAACTGCCTTTAGGCAGGCCATTTATGACACTGGCCTTGCCTACAACCGCACCTAAGGGCAAGCCGCCTGCGATGCTTTTGCCCAGTAGTATCACATCTGGCTCAATGCCCAAATGTGAAAAGGCAAAAGGTGAACCAGTACGCCCATAGCCTGATTGAATCTCATCCATAATCAACAAGATACCGTGCTCATCACAAAAGGCGCGCAAGTACTGAGCAAAAGAGGGTGACATTAATTGAAACCCACCCTCCCCTTGTATGGGCTCTGCGATAATCGCACCAATATTACTGATGTCAGTTTCTACTTCAAACAAACGATTTAGCGCATCGATTGCCTGTTGGTCGCTCACCTCATTATCTGGACTAGGGAAAGGAATGTGATAGACACTGCCGGCTAACGGCCCCAATCCTCGCTTGTAAGGAGCAACTTTACCATTCAAGTTGACAGCAGCAAGTGTCCGTCCATGGAACCCACCATCAAACGCAATGACACCGACGCGCTGGGTTTTGAGACGGGCAATTTTTATGGCGTTTTCTGTGGCTTCCGCACCAGAATTGGTGAGCATGCCCGAGAGCTCACCACTGATAGGAATGAGCTCGCACAATCGTGGCATGAAGGTTTGATAGGGAGTGTGAGCAGCTGCATTGTAAGCATAATGAATGAGCGATTGGGTTTGATTGATAATGGCCGTCACGATGTGAGGGTGGCAATGTCCGAAGTTCAAGACGCCAATACCACCCACAAAATCAATATAGCATTGGTCGTTATTATCCCAAACTTTTGCATTTTTACCTTTAGTTAAGGTGATGGGATGCACCATCGTAAAAGCATCAGTGACATTGTATAACTTATCCATTAAGAGTCTCTTATCTTCCTTAAGTGTGACCCTCATTTCAGCAAAACCTGATGCACTCAGCAAACGAATAATAGTTGTGCGTTCATTCCTTTTTGTCATTGTGGTAAAAAATCAAAGCTAAAACAGGAAAGACCTAAGCATAAATATATGTTCAATCAAAGTCTTATGAAGCCTTTCAACAAATTCCAATTAAATGCACTTGCACTGATTACTATCGATTAGCGGTAAATATTTATCTGACCAACAAGCACGATTCGTTTTTTGACGGTTCAATATGCCCTAAGTTTCAAGATAAGCAGATATCCAATTTATAATAATTTTTATTCTGTGTGATTCACCAAGTGATAATGGATAGGTCATATAATAAGACCCTCTGCCTTTTGCAGCATAATCCCATGCGGTGACCAGCGCCCCTGACTGCAGCTCACGCTCTACCAAGCGTAGCGGTACCAGCGCGAGACCATACCCCAATAATGCCGCTGATATACATGCCTGAAACGTATCAAAACGTGGGCCAATGAACGTCGTGTTAACACTGATATCCTGTTGATCAAAATACTCATGCCATGCATTTAAGCGCGAGTTGAGGTGCAATAAGGTACAATTAGCGACAGTGCTCGTGAAGGGTTTTTCGTCTTTTAAATAATCAGGATGACAGACAGCCACACTGTATTCATCAAACAGCTTAATCGCTTCCATGCCACCCCAAATACCCGTACCATACAAAAACGCGATATCGACATTTTGGTCTTCAGAGAAAAACGGTCCAACCTGTTCTTTGATTTCTACATTTATTAAAGGATGCGCCTCATTGAACCCACTCAACGCAGGAATGAGCCAGCGTGAACAAAACGTTGGGTGCGAGACAATTCTCAACACCTCAGTATTATCACTGTGCGACACTAAATTGGTCGTTGCCATCTCGATATGTTTTAGTATATCTAGCACATCCAGATAATACATCTTGCCAGCAGGCGTCAATGAGATTTTTTGCGGTGTTCGATAAAACAGAGCAATATTTAGCACTTCCTCTAGCTGCGCAACTTGCTTACTGATGGCGCTTTGAGTCATGTGCATCTCTTGCGCGGCATTGGTAAAACTTAAGTGTCTAGCCGCTGTCTCAAAACATTGTAAAGCTTTGGTGGAAGGATATTTTCTAAAATCTAGCGAACTGTTGGTATCCGTTTTCATAACTTATTTTTAAATCCAAAATAGTAATTGTGGTTAGGGTCTGCTGGTATAATCCTGCCTCGCTTGCTGTGTACAAAACACTCCAAAGGCTGTAAAACCTATCCCAACCATCCTGTATCCGCTTTAAATTGATCGACTATATATCAAGTAAAGCGCCTAAGCATTCGCTAAAAATAGGCGCACATTCCTCCCTTAGCAAGAAAAAAAGGAATGCTCGCCATAATTTAATTCGCTTGTCTCAGTGATTGTTGGTGTTTAGTATCCTTACCTTAAGGAAAAATTCTAATATCACATGTCTGAAAGCTGACAGCATCCGTATCAAGCCAAAGCGTTTGAATCATACAGGACTGGACAATGGAATGTCTAAAATCAAAATATTCTCTTGCCCATCTCGACATATCCTTCTCAAGGTCAGTAACAGATATTGTAAATAACAGGAGATAGTAATGGGAATAATTTGGCGTTGGTATACCAGTATGTCATTCATGGTAAAAATGACGGGCGGCTTTTTAATAGGTATCTTTTTGGCACTGGTACTGGGCGAGCACAGTAGTTTTCTATCACCGCTTGGGACTCTGTTTTTAAACTTATTAAAGATGGTCGTGATACCTCTTGTCCTTTTTTCTTTGATGGTCGCCGTCAATCACTCCAACCCTAAAGAGCTCGGTCGCATAGGGCTAAAAATATTCCCCTTTTATATTGTCTCGACTGGTATTGCTGTGGTCGTTGGTATTATTTTGGCAAAAATGACCAATCCGGGTGCAGGGTTTTCGTTGCCCACCGCCGTCACTATGGACGCCCCTGCCCGCCCATCTTTCATTGATACCTTACTGAACATGGTACCCAGTAATATTTTTCATGCTTTTGCTCAAGGTGATATTCTCGCGGTCGTATTTGTCGCTGTTATCTCTGGATTGGCTATTTTGTTCATGCGCCATTCAGCAGACGAAAAGCAACAAGAAATGGGCAATTTTTTATTCAGACTGCTCGAAGCTTGCAACGAAGTCGTCTCTAAAATACTAAACGGCATTCTATTATATGCACCGATTGGCGTATTGGGCATCACTGCTAATACCTTTGGTACACAAGGATTGGATGTTGTTATTGCGCTAGGAAAATTCATTGGTACATCATACCTTGGCGTCATCATACTGGTGGGTGTTGTGTTCCCAATCATGTTGAAACTGTTTGGCGTAAAAGTCATTCAATTCTATAAAAACATCAAAGAAGCGGCCTTTACTTCATTTGTGACCAGCAGTAGTCTGAGCACGCTACCTATTACCATTAAATGTGCAGAAAAAGCAGGTATTGGTGAGCGTGTCGCCAAGCTGACATTGCCTATTGGCGCAACCGTAAATATGAATGGGACGGCATTACGTTTCGGTGTCGCTGTCATCTTTGCAGCAGAAATCATGGGGATGTCGCTATCGGTACCTGAATTGGCCACTATTGTCATCATTGGCACCATGGCCGCGATTGGTACGGCTGGTGTCCCAGGTGCTGGATTAATCGGTATGTCTATTGTCTTTACCCAAGCAGGACTGCCCATCGAAATCGTTGCACTCACTGCAGGTATCAATATCTTGGTCGATATGATCTTCACCTTTGGCAATGTCGTTGGTGACTTAGTGGGTGCCAAAATAGTAGATCAGACTGAGAAAAAAAGTAACTTTGGAAACTTAACTGATGCTAATTTGGGACATCAAAATGAGATGCAAAAAGTGATCGCTATTGAATAAATTTTAACTAGAAAAATTAATAATATCTGAATATATTCTAGGATTACTCACATGAGTATTATGCACATCACATAACACTCATGTCGATATTGCCGTTTGCCTATAACGCCGCTTAGAGTGTCTCAAGTTTGCAACATATCAACGCACCTTAAATAAACGGAGTAGTCGCAATAGGACTGCAAACTCAAGGTTGTATGTATAAGGTGTTTGAAAGGCACTAACATTAATTAATGAAGATATTATAGGGTCTGTTGAACATTCAAACATTAGGGCTGATGATCGCTAAAATTACACCAAATTAGGCGCAAGCCGACTATGTCGAGACCTTAGCTAGGCTTACAACAACGTTTGGGGAGATTCTAGCATCAGCCTTTCATGGCAGTACTAATTATAACCATCCTCTTATACTTTTAGTACGAAAAGACCTTTGGATCTTTAGATTTCATAGCTTAGAGTATTTTATCGATTTCATGTTTTTATCTAGGTAAGCTTCTTAATATTGGAGTTTCCTCTATTAATGTTCCATGTCCTCAATCAACACCATAATCTTTAAGTAAATATCTAAAAACTGGTTTTTTCCGCTATCCAAAACTCACTACTAACCATCGTTCTAGCCGTTGTATTGGTTCACGTAACGCAGTTGAATACGTTGCCATACCACCACTTAATCCCATCAGGCAGCCTAATCCAGTATCAGTCAAATGCGCTTGGATAACCGCTTTATAGTTCTGAAGGAGACTGGCAAGTCGCTACCATATTCAGCAATAAATATTGTTAGCGGTGTAATAAACACTACTGCTATAGTCAGTCTACAATAAACTTAGCACAACCCATATCATAGAACAATTCGTCTAAATAACTCTCCATCTATCCTTGGTATAGAAACTCCTCTTGCACCCATTTTTTTCAATAGAGTTTAGATTAGGCTCACCTACGAAGCACTGCTTCTAAGACAGATATTCTTAAATAACAATGGCATAACCTTCATGATAGCTAATATAGCAATATTATATAATTTACTTAAGAGACTATAACCTTCAAAAAATTTTAAGCTAGGTTGTATATGATATATACCTGTCTCAGGCCTTTATTATTCTTAGGTAAATTTTTCAATATCGGGGTTTACAGAGATGCAAGACAAGAGTTGTTCTCACAGTGGGACGAGCATTTAAAAGGGTTTAAGCTATAGATCGCCAAGACAAATGTAGTTTAACTTTTACCGTCAGGCTGCATAACTAAGATATCCCAAGCTAGTTTCTACTAGTTTTACAGCATAGATCAAGCCCGCCTCTAATATGCTCGGAGAGGGTCACTTAAACTAATTTTAGATAACGTGTGAAGTCCATAGTTTTTTATATGAAAAAATGGTGCAGACATTAATAAAACCTACAATAAGGTTGCGATTTTTAAGTTGCAACCTTAATTTGGTACGTATAATATTACATAACAACGCCATTATTGACTAAGCTGCTGCTCAACCAAGGTTATCCAATAATCAACGCCAATGGCTAAAATACCGTCGTTAAAATCATAAAGTGGGTTATGTAGAGCAGTACCGCCACACTCGCCTTCACCATTACCAATCAAAATATAACAACCATCAATCTCACGTAACATAAATGAGAAATCCTCACTGATTGTGTATCGTTCACAATTGCCATTTACGTTATCAGCGCCAACCACTTTTTTTGCCGCTGTGACAGCATGAGTCGTCTCAACTGGAGCATTGACCGTAGACAAACAAGTGCTGTTGAAGTGATATTCATAATCAACTCCTGCAGATATACACTGCCCTTCCACCACACGTTCAATGGCCTTTTCAATTTTACCCAATGCTGAATCGGTAAAACTGCGCGTGTCACCAGTGATCGTAACTTGTGAAGGAATAACATTAACCGTACCATTGGTCTCAAAGTTGGTCACTGAGATTATAGCAGTTTCATCTATGGCACTTAAATTACGCGAAACAATCGTTTGCAATGCAGTAACCACTTGCGCACCAACAACGATCGGATCTGTACCCATATGCGGTAATGCCGCATGCCCACCAGTGGCATTGATAACAATTTTAAAGCTGCTTTCACTTGCCATCAATGAGTTTGGTCTAGTTATAAACTGTCCTGCTGGAACACCAGGGATATTATGCATACCATATATGGCTTCCATCTTCCAGCGGGTGAATAAGCCGTCAGCAATCATTGCTTTTGCACCAGTAGCTCGCTCTTCATCTGGCTGAAAAATGAAATGCACTGTACCATCAAAGCGTTTATTATTTGCCAGTGCGTAAGCAGCCCCTAGCAACATAGCAGTATGCCCATCATGCCCGCAAGCATGCATCACGCCATCATTCTTTGAGGTATGGCTGAACGTGTTTTGTTCATGTATTTGTAGCGCATCTATATCAGCACGTAGACCAATTGAGCGCGCACTAGTACCATTTTTTAAAATGCCAACCACACCAGTGCCACCAATATTGCGATTAACTTCCAGTCCAAACTCTTCGAGTTTATTAGCGACAAATTCTGCAGTCTTAAACTCTTTGGTACTCAGCTCAGGGTGCTGATGTATATGATGACGCCATTCGACTACTTTTTGTTCTAAATTCATGAATATATCCTTTTATTGCTATTAAAAAAGCTTCCTCATTACCGTTATTCCTCCACCAATATAAGCTTATCAATGGAAATTATTTTTCACCATTTAGCAATTTACCGTAGCCTGAACATTTAGCTGTTTTGCCACAAAGTTGCATAGAATGCCAAAATAGAGCTGAATTACTAGAAATGATAGGAATACCATATTTATCTTCAAGATACTGAATATGTTCTACTGCTCGAAGACTGGTACAAGACATAAATATTGCTTCTGCTCCAGTATCTTTTACAAGGATTTCAATACCCTCTTCAAAACTACTTAATGACGCTTTATGAATCATATTATCATCCATAATCCCTAACCCAGTTAATGCGACTAATTCAAAACCAGAATCTTCTAATCGCAGTTTAAGTTGGTAGTTAACATCGGTTGGATAGGGAGAAAATATAGCTATTTTCTTTGCGTTAAGATGTTTAAAGGCTGCTTTTGCAGCAGACCATGGGTTTGTAGTAGGTATATCACCACGCCCTTCTGTCAGCAGGTTGGATACTTTTTCTTCACCAATCACAAATGAGGCGGAGGTACATGCAAATGCCATAACATCCATTGGTAGTCCGTCCGCCACCAGTAACGCAGCTGCACCAATGCTTGCAGCAACCTCATCCAACGCTTCTGGTGTCATGCCGTTTTTTTTAAATACGCGATTGCTGAATAAGGACGCTTGTTCTGCCAGTAAATGTGACCAATCTGTTTCTAAAGTATGATCATTGGCTAATTGCACCAGACCAATATGTACTCTGTCTGGACGAGGTGCAGGCGTAAATGTCAACTTGATCTCAAAATCATTAAATTGCTCAAGATTCATATTCATATCCATTGTTATTTCCGTCATAGCAATACTGTATCCATCATATTGATATATTTAGAATAGTGATAATTGAACGTTTTATCAGTGTTATATCTGAAGGATAATAAAAGAGTGATACTTGGTTAGATAGTCGTCGCAATTTTCGGGCTCTCAACATTAATTTCTTTATCTTTTCTAATGGCATAAATGATTCCTGCAACAAAAGCCAGTCCCGTTACCAGTACAATGTACAGTTTGATAGAAGTAATTGAATTGTATATAAGAATCCCTTGCACCACACCAGCAAGGCCTACTAGCGTATAAAATGCCCATAAAGGAACTTTTTTACCAAACTCTCGCGTTGCCCAAGCATGTGGAAATTTACTAGGCAACATTGCAATTGATACCATCATAAAAATACCAATACAAATATCAGTAAGAATGTAAGTATTTGCGATAGTGCTGATGTCCCAACCGAGAATGATTGGTAGCATAGAGGCCAGCCAACAAAGCGTTAAAATCTTCCAAGGAGTACCTCTTCTATTGGTAATAGCGAAACTTTTTGGAAACCATCCATCATGCGTAGCTGCTTGAATAGGTTGTACATAAGAGGCATAAACACTATTAATGGTCGTCGACAGAGCCATAAATGGTCCGCAGATCATAAAGAACACGAATAATGGCATTGAAAGAACTTCTCGCGCAACAAGGGTCATAGGCTGGTTAGCAACTTCATCAACAGGAAGAACACCACTGGCTACGACCGAAACGCCAAGATAGATTATAAAAATGGTAGCGGTTGTACCTATCATCGCGAAAGGAATGTCTTTTTTAGGATTTTTGGCGTATTTACTAAAATACATTAGATAGTATTGGGCATATGTTGCAAAAGAAAGTAAGCAAGCTGCTTTAAAGATACCTAGATTACCTTGGGATGCAAAATCTGGATTTGCTTGTGGTGAAAGAAGGCTAAAGTCAACTTGCCCAAAGCCAATTAGAATAAATGTCGCAACACCAACCAACAGTAGAGTTGTCATTATGTTTTGGAATCTAGATAGGGTATCTAGACCAAATAAATTCACAATATAGAATACTGTTAAACCTGCAATGGCACCCGCTGAAGGAGTGACTGAGGGAAGTAAGGAGTTTATGTAAAACCCTAGCGCTAATGCATATATAGCGACCGTAGGAAAGTATAGAAAGAAGCTTACAACGTACATGCCCGCATATTTTTTGCCAAGTATTCTACTAATAAGAGCGTAAGGACCACCATCTAAAACCATCGCACCACTCGCAAATAACATAGGTATGTTATAGAGCAGTCCAAATATTAGTGCAATGCCAAAAGCCAACCACAAAGCATGTCCAGTGAGCCCAATACCTGCACCAACAAGCGAAAACAGCCCAGCACCGACACAAATGCCGATCCCCATGGCTAATAGCGTCCATTTGCCCAGAATATGATGATTTCTGTTTAAAGAATTTGACATCTTATTTTATTCCCTATTAATATTCAGTGGATATATCACTTCCGATGTGATTTTTTAGAGCGGCCAAAGTACCTATAGCTGTCCTTTTATATGGAATTCACCTATATGCATCTTTCATCCGCTCTTGATGCTATTAGTCAATAATGATTAATTCAGGTTCAGCTCGTTTTGTTAACCACTCTGCACCATCTTCTGTAATGACAATGTTTTCTTCATGCAACATCATTTTGTCTAACGCATAGGTCATACCTGGCTCTAGAGTAAGCACCATACCTGGTAGAAGAACGGTATTATCCGTGGCGGTATGAGAAGGACGTTCGGTCAACTCCATACCCAAACCATGACCCAGACGACCAATGTCACTTCCTAACGCTCCATTGGCTTCTAGTACATTCCACATTGCATTGTAGATATCTGTTGTGGTTGCGCCAGGACGCGCGGCTTCGAAGCCTTTAGTCGTAGCCTCATAAGTAGCGCGATAAGCCGCTTTTGTTTGTTCGCTAGCACGACCAAACGCCCAGTTACGATCAAAATCAGAAAAATAACCATCCCAGACGGCGCCAGTATCAATTAATAAAACGTCACCAGAATCGATGACTCGATCAGTGGGCCCCATCAAAATCTCGTAATAACCATCTGGCCCTGACCCTGCGATAACAAAAGGTGTCTCGTCAGCGCCTTCTCTCATCATATCTATACTAAATTGTTTACAGATTTCACGTTCTGTCATGCCCACTTTTGCGTATGTCGGTATTTTGTCAAAACCTGCATTTGTGATACGACAAATTTCACGAGTCTTGGCAATCTCAGCTTCTGATTTGATTTGACGTAATGTATGTACATCAAGTGACACATCAACAAAATCACTGCTTACCATGCTAGTCAGCAATGCATAGTTGTTGATGGGCATTCGTAAATGAGACTCTATACCTAATGTAGCGCCGATTCGTCCATGCTTACGAGGCAGCGTATTAAGAGTATTGGCCAATAGACTAATGCCATCATCTTCTGGCTGAGGTGAGGCCCAAGTGTATATATCTTCAATCCAAGTTTCTGCCATGCCGGTAGCTCCTATTTTAGGAATAACGGCAATGGGTTTCCCTGCTGCTGGCAAGACGACAAACCAAGGACGCGTGGGACTGCGCCAGAACTGCGATAGAAAACCAGTAAAGTAACGAACATTTGGTTCAGTAGTAAAAATCATTGCATCGAGTTTGCGCTTATGCATCATTTTCTGAGCATTTTCTGTTCTGGTCTCAAACTCTTTTTGAGTAAACCCTCTTGTGAGTTTGTTCATATTTATGACATCCATATATATTGAAATTTATTTATAGAATTAGGTTTTCTTTTAAGAAATGACTGATTGCATGGCTTGCTGTAAATCAGAAATTAAGTCGTCAGTATTTTCCAGACCTATATTTAGTCTAACTAGACGGCCTTCATAATCTTTATTTGGGCGTTCGATAGAGGGGTAAACTAAGGCCAGACTGGTTACACCACCCCAGCTCATACCAATTTTGAATAGCGCTAAAGAGTTAATAAAATTTTCAACTTGAAGCGCGCTGACATAGTCTTTGAAAATAAAAGAGAAAACGCTGCTAGAGCCTGTGAAATCACGTTTCCAAAATTCGTGACCAGGACAAGAAGGTAAGGCGGGATGTAACACTTGCTCAACGTTAGGGTTTTCTGCTATCCAGTGGGCAACTGTTAGCGTTGATTTTTCAAGATGCGTGAGTCGAATGGCTAGTGTTTGCAATCCTCTAAGCGCTAAACTACAATCATCTGGAGACACAGCCAGCCCTAACTGCTTAAAAGTAGCACCTACTTTTGCTTTTAATTTTTCAGAACTTACTGAGACGCTTCCTAGAAGCAAATCACTATGCCCGCCGACATACTTGGTAAGCGCTTGAATACTAATATCAACGTTATGACCGAATGCATCAAAGTGTACTCCTGCTGCATAAGTATTATCTAAAGCAACAATGACGCCCCTTTTGTGAGCTTCAGCACAAATTGTTGGAATATCTTGTACTTCCATAGTGACTGAACCAGGGCTTTCAACCCATATTAGAGTAGTATTTTCTCTAATAAGATGAGCAATATCAGCGCCTAGCATTGGATTATATGCCTCAACTTCGATACCCAAGTTTTTGAGCATACCTTGCGCCATCTCTTTATTTGGGCCATAGGCAGAATAAGGTACTAAAGCATGACTTCCACTCTGGCAAGTGGCCAAATAAACCAACGCAATTGCAGCTTGTCCTCCTGGAACGGTAAAAGTATGATGTGCATTCTCTAGCTCGGCTATGCGTTCCGCCAATTCAATGGTCGTCGGCGTTCCGTATAAGCCATAGCTATAGCCGTTTTTTTTCTGATCCCAACCATCAACGACATCTGACTGTTTTTCGAATAGTACCGTAGAACCTCTATAGGTAGGCGTTACTAACGATTTAAACCCTAGCGTAGATAGAACTTGTGGTTGAGCTAACTTAGTTTGCCAGTGCATACTTATTTCCCTGAAGTATTTATTAATTTGTACTTGTAAGTTTAGCCCTTTTATTATAAGAATAAGGTTCTGAATAGAGCTGATAAACGAGAAAATTTACTAATGAAGACACCAGATTTGCTAGATAATTTCGATAAGGAAATATTACGTACTTTACAAGAGGATAATAAAACCTCTTTGAAGCTCCTATCTGAGAAAGTATGTTTATCTATAGCGTCCGTTCAACGCAGAATAAAAAAGATGGAGGATAGTGGTGTTATTTCTACCAATACAGCAGTCGTAGATCCTATAAAAATCGGAAAACTCATTACCATTGTTGTTGAAATACATATAGAAAAATCTCATTCATCTAAGATGGACGAGCTAAAAAAATCCTTTTCAGAACCGCCGATACAGCAGTGTTATTATGTAACAGGAGACGCAGATTTTATCCTGATCCTAGTCGTTTCCAGCATGGAAGAATATAGCGTTATTAGGAAAGAGTTGTTCTATGACAACCCAAATATTAAGTGGTTTAGAACAATGATTGTGATGGATCGTGTGAAATCAACATTGCATCAACTGATATAGCTGTATAAAGTTTAGTTAGAGTCTAAACAGGTTGAGATGGTATACAAAAGATTGAAGCACACGCTGTTTTCATAACTACTGAAGTGTTGACCTATGCTGTTCATATTTTAGTCATCAAATTTGTATGTAACGACTTTATTGCCATATAGCACATTTATCAGACCTTACAAGAAGAAATTTTATAATATCGTTGATTCTAGTAGAATATTTTGAACTCTTACTAAACTCAAAAGAATGCCATGAAAGTTTTACCATTCAGCCCAATCATCGCGTTAGTGACATTAACTACGATAAATGGTTGCCAGTACGCTGATACAATATTAGAGAGTAAATTAAAGAAAGAACCATCTGAAGTCATGCAAAAACTGTTTAATATTGAAACTGATAGACAGTTTTATATCACTTTCCCTGACCACAAGAATCAAGTGGCATTGACTGAGTTTGTCAGTACCAATAACAGCCAAGATAGCAAACCGTATGTGAGAGGTGTATTAGCAGATAATAAAAATTATTCAGCGTCGCTGGACTATAGCAATATCACCGTATTAAATGGCTCAAAGGATAAAAATATTGTTGAATTTATCGCTCCTTATACACTAACTAATAGCAACGCTGCGTCAGATGAAACACGGTCTACTCTAGACAACCCAAATCTACCCAGCAACTCACTCTATTTAGGATTTTTTGAGCTAGATTACAACACCAATAATATCACTCAATATGATCAACAGCTCTTAGGCAAGTACAGTGCATTGACTGCGATAGACTATGATGGACAAAAGACTGTTGATGTCACTATACGTCAGTATCCAACACAGGCTGACCAAAATAAAAACGTCAGATCCAGCGTTCATGATATGACGTTTAAAGTGAGCGAAGAGATGATGATTGATAATGTGGTTGGGGAATAAGTGTTTAGCTAATGTGAGTACCTGTCACTCTTGTTTTTACCTCCATGATTAATGATAAGCCATAAAGGATGATTGCTAAGGCTAAAAAAATAAAAGCCAAAGGTAAAAACAAGCTTTCTTGGAGCACGCCATCAGAAGCAATGTCACCGTAAAATAAGCTCTCCATCAGTCCAGACAATGCAGCGAGGGTCAGCATAATTGAGCCACTGATAAATAATTTAGATGTCATGAAATCTCCGTTATATAAGAATTAGCAATAATAATTTATTTTTATTCGAAAGTTATTGCAGTATAGTTATTGCTGAATGACGCAAATATGGTGGTTTCCTGGATTCTGACCACCGCCTAGATCCAAACAAATATCATTGTAATAGAATTCATGGGCTTTGATGCCTAGCCAGAACGCAAGAATGGCAGTGATAATAATGATTATCATCATCTTAGTATTCATATGAATATCCTAACCAATGAGTACGTTTATCAACTAATGAATGCCTAGGCACATATCGTATATGAAATAATACGCAGATTGGGTGCTCTTCTATTTTTTCATAAACTATTCATACTCGGTCTTTAAGAACATCAATATTCATGAAAGTGTATTTAGCAGACATCGAATACAACAATTTGTACGATCAAGCTGCAGACCCAAACTCAGATCGCTATCATCTGTTCTATCAAAAAATCTAAAAAAACGCGCGTTTTTGGAGAGACCATATCTCGCTTTAAATAAATAGCGTAAGTAGCACTCAGTTCTTCATAGGGACTAAAAACATGATCTGGCATAACTTGGACCAACGACCCGTTCGCCAATTCATCTTTAACGGCCCACAGTGGTATTAGCGTTAGGCCTGTATGATTCAATACCAGCTGCTTCTGTCCATTCACTGAGTTGACTGAAACTTGACTATTAATCATCAGTTTTTTACTATCTTCTGCTATCAAAAACCAATCTTTCCAACCGTTATAACCATATCGGATACATTGATGATTAGCTAGATCGTCAATCCCACAAGGCGTACCATTATTTTTCAAATATTGAGGGCTTGCACACAGCAGAAAATCATTAAATACCAAGCGTCGGGCAACCATGGTTGAATCAGATAGGCGCCCACTTCGAATAGCCACGTCAATATTTTCTTCTATAAGATCTACAACCCGCTCTGTTAACTCAATTTTTATATCAATATCTGGATATAACGACATAAATTTTGGTATTAATGGTAATACCATACTTTCACCAAAACCGACTGTCATGCTGATTTTCAGCTTACCTTGCGGCGTTATTTGTAAGTCATTAACGACTCTTTTGGCGTTATCAAAATCTGACACAATTCGCTGAGAGTATTCGTAATATTTGTGCCCCGCTTCAGTCAAACTGGTGTTTCTGGTCGTTTTATTGAGCAGACGTACGCCCAGCTCCTTTTCAAGCACCGCTAACTGCCGTGAAATAGAAGACGGCTGTACATCAAAGATGCGGCTAGCCTCTGAAATGCTACCAGTTTCGACAACACTATTGAAATACGCCAATCGATTTATTGAGCTCATTGCCACTCCTCTATTAAATTGATAAGGATTCAATTTAACTGTAACCATGATTTGCTCAAAAAGCAAAAGTAATTTGTTTACTGGGTAATGGTTTGCTGGATTAGCAATGATTAAACTGAGTGTTCTGAAACAGACAATAAGACATCCACAACAGTAAAGGGTAATAATATGAAAGCGATGATCATTAAAGAAATCGGTACAACTGCAGTTTTCCAATTGGCAGAAAAACCAAAACCAACGGCAACACTAGGTCATATGGTTGTGGAAGTGAAAGCCACTAGTGTGAACCCTATTGATACCATGCTGCGCTCAGTCGAGCTGCCTTGGTCGGATAATTTGCCAGAGATATTACACGGTGATGTAGCTGGCATTGTGAGCGAGTTAGGTGCCGACGTCACTGAATTTAGTGTTGGTGACGAAGTTTATGGTATGGCTGGTGGCCTTAACGGTATTGATGGTGCACTTGCTGAATTCATGTTAGTTGATGTGCGTTTGATGGCTAAAAAGCCTAAAACACTCAGCATGAAGCAAGCCGCAGCCCTGCCGTTGGTCGCACTCACTTCTTATGAGGCACTCGTACAAAAGATGAATGTCAAAGAAGGCGATAATGTCTTGATTCATGGCGCAACAGGGGGCGTTGGTCATATTGCCGTTCAGCTAGCAAAAGTACTTGGCGCGACAGTCACCGCTACCTACTCTCCTGCTAATCGTGCACTAGCACAAACACTAGGCGCGGATTATCTAGTGGATTATACAACAGCGGAGGTTGATGACTATGTGGCGATGTATACTGACGGCGTGGGTTTTGACAAAGTTTTCGATACGGTGGCTGGTGATAATATTCAAAAATCTTTTCAAGCTGTTAGATTCAATGGCCATGTCGCCACTATTTTACCCATTGCTGATCCATTGCAAATTGCTCTCAAAGCCTTATCCTTTCACGGTGTTTTGGTGCTCATTCCATTATTTCATGGCATCAACCATGAATCGCACGGTCGTATCCTGACAATGATTGCGGAGCTGGTTGATACTGGCAAAATCACGCCTATCATAGATGATAGTAACTACTCTATTTGGGAGGTAGCGCGCGCGCATGACCATCTTGAATCAGGTAAAGCAGTAGGTAAAATTACGCTTACTATATAGTAGTATTCGGACGTGTCCTCATTTTGAACATGACGATAAAAATGAGATAAATTGCTGGCAGACTGTATTAAATAGCTGCGTCAAATAGCTGTGTTAAAAATGAGGTGTTCACAGATAATAACGACTCTCTAAAATAACACAGCTCGCTCGTAGACATCCTTATAACGGTAGGGTCATATTTTATTTAGAAGTTTCTAACACTTTAGGAAGTATACCAACAGGTACTCCGAAGACTTTACTCCAGACTCACTGTAATTTTTTATAGCGACCTAACTACAGTAAGAATTAATTTTCGTAAAAGGCTTTCAGCAGCTTCATAACTTAACCCCTCCATCATTACTGCATCTGAAATAGCATCGATTGTACCGTGGATAGCGTATAACACCCCCTTGTTTTCTTGGAAAGACCCTGTTAAATGAGGCTGTAAAATCTGCCAATAGGCTTTAGAAAAGTAGTATCGAATATCAGCTTTGAGGTTTCGGTAGCCAGGGTAAGCTTGTAAAGCGGCAATAATTTCCTCGTATTGAGATCCGCAATGTACTACGCAAGCAAGATATGACTTAACAACACTATCGACGGTGGCTTCGAGAGAGACTGGGTGCTCAGCCACCGCCTGCTCAATAGCTTCAATTACACGTTGATCATAGCTTTGATAGAGGGCTGAAAGTAACGCTTCTCTTGATCCAAAGTGTTCATATGTGATGGGCTTGCTAACTCCTGCGTAATCAGCTAATGAAATTAATGTTAAAGCCTCTGTACCTGACTTCTGAACAATTTGATTAGCCATGGCCAATAACTGAATACGACGTTCTTCTTTTGTCATACGCTTACCCATCCCTCTCTCCTTCTTTTATTCATACGTATTGATTAACACTTTAAGCGATGAAACATGCTTTTGCATCCATGCTTAAATAAAAGAGTAACTCGCTGTATCCCGGATAAGGATGTATGCTCTCCTGCAGTTTCTGTAGGGGGATTTGATTCTGCTTTAATAGCTGTAACTCACCCAACAATTCACACGCCCGTTCTCCTAAAATAGAAGCCCCTAGTATTAATCCTTTGTTGTCACAAATTACTTTTGCTTTACCTATTGTTTTTTGATCCACAACGGCACGATCTAAATCTTCATAGTCAAACGTAAAAGTCTTGATATCATTATGCTCCGTGCTTGCTTCAACTTCAGTTAAGCCACAACGAGCAAACTCGGGGTCTGAGAACGTACACCAAGCGACACCTGATAAGTCAATAGGCTGTGTTCCTACACCATATAAATTATGGATTACATTTCGTGCTTGATACCCAGCCATATGAGAAAAAAGGTAAGGCCCTACCACATCTCCAGTTGCATAAATATTAGAGACGTTGGTTTGACAGTAGTCATTCACCGTGATTCCTTGCGAGGTAGCTTTAATACCAATATCGGCTATATTTAGCGTCGTTAGATTAGGTTGCCGTCCTAAAGCAAACAAGATTTTTTCCGCACAAACGATGGCTTCTCCCTCAGGCGAAGAAAGTGTTAGCTGAATACCTGTAGCATCCTCTGAGACAGCAATAGCACGTTGATTTAGAAGAATATCTACCCCATCTTTTTCTAAGACTTCCTGTAGTAACTTAGAAAGCTCTACTTCTTCTCGATAAAGAATATGAGGAGCCATTTCTACCAGTTTAACTTCTACGCCCAGCGCTTGCATTGCTTGTGACAGCTCAACACCAATAGCCCCAGCGCCCAACACAATGATGCTACTAGGCAGGTTTGGCAAAAGAAAAATATTTTCATTTGTCAGATAATTAACTGTGTTAATACCAAAGATATCTGGAACGACAGGCGATGAGCCTGTGGCAATCATTATATTCTCTGCTTGCAAAGTATTTGTACCTACTTGAACAGTATCTTTATCCAAAAACACGGCTTCACCGTAGAAATATTCGATTCCAGCAGCTTCTAAAACAGGTACAGCTTCTGCTTGATGTGCCTTCTGAATTAATGCTCGTACTTTTGATAAAACATCAGCAGAGTTTATCTCTATAGAACCATATTTTTTTGAGATTTTAATCTCTTTTGCCATTTGTATCATCGCTTTACTAGGGATGCAGCCAGACCATGTACACTCTCCTCCTGGCTGATTACGTTCTACTAAAGCCACTTTTTTCCCATATTCCATAGCAGTCAATGCTGCGTTCAAGCCACCAGCCCCTGCACCAATGACCACTAGGTCGTATAACAATTTGGATGTACTATAGTCACTTATGCTCATAAAAGAACCCTTTTATACCAAAACTTATTTAACTAAAGAAACCTGTTACTAAAAGCAACCTACTTAAGGTAAGTTACTTTTAGTAGGTTAATGGATTTACTCGAAAATAACCAGTATTTTTTAAAGTATTTGTTGGGACTTTCTTGAATAAATGCACTAGATTATAAAATAGACCGCAGAGGTCTTGTGAGCACCTAATAGGCTATACATACCATACTTACTAAGCCTTAATGAGGCTTAAGAACATGCTAAAACTTAGCTAGATCGTCATATTAGTGGCGTTAAGTCAGTATGATGGTAAAAAAATAGAGAGCCTTAACGACTCTCTAAAATAACACAGCCCGCTCGTAGACATCATTATAATGGTAGAACCACTATTTTATTTGGAAGTTTCTAACAAATGAAATACAGGTAATCGCCACTTTGCTCTAACCGCTGCCATACGGATTAAGTAACCAGCAACTAAACTAATAATGACGCTGATATTACTACTAATAGCAAAATGCTGAAGTATTAAATATAAACACGCAATGATTAAAGAAACTGAAGCGTATAATTCATGATGTAAAACTAATGGGGGTTGGCGACATATTAAATCACGTAGCAACCCGCCAAAGACGCCTGTTACAATGGCAGCAACCACACAAACACCATAATGAAGTCCCATGTTAAGCCCTACTTGGCAACCAATAATGCTAAAGGCCGCTAGCCCCAAGGCATCCAAACGCATGAAAACACCATTAAATTTAACAACCCATCTCGCCAACCAGGTCGTTATAAGCCCAGCCACACAAACAATTAATAAATATTCAGGATGTTCTACCCAAGTTAAGGGATAATTACCAAGCAAGATATCTCTGACACTACCACCACCTATCGCCGTTACACTAGCGATAAGCACAACGCCAAACCAATCCATATTTTGTCGTCCTGCGCTTAGTGCACCTGTCATTGCCTCTGCTGTAATACCAATAATGTAAACTATACTCAAAAGCATGGAATACTCACCTTAAATCTATCTGATAGTGTAAATGAGATGAGATTGTAAAGATAAATCTGATGTATTACGAATGATAATTTGAATCGTTTTGCAAGCATCAAGTAACAATCTATTTTAGCAATGGGAAAGCAAAAAATAATGCAACGTTATTGTCACTTTATATGCAAAAGCACTGCTTTTCCCAAGCATAAATCGCGGCTTATGCGTAAGCATCAAATTTTCATAAATAAGTAAAAAAATTACTGAATAGACATAGTCACAGACTTTGAACTCCTCTATCCTAGTGCCCTGACTTAGACCCCATCGAGAGAAATGGGTACAAACCAATATTCCACACCAAGAATGGATAATGGTTTTTTAAATTGCTAAATGATGTGGGCTGTCATGAATTTATTATGAATGGCCCATATAACGATCTTCTGAAGGAATAAAAATTATGATGAGAAAAACGTTACTGCCAAGCATGCTGTTATTAAGTCTGACTGCTTGCCAGAACACTAATACACAGGGCCTTGAGACAACAACGGTTTTACATAACGACCTACCGACGACAACCTCAACCGATAAGTATACTAACAATATAACGGGCGATTACGTCACAGATGGCTATACAAAGCGTAACGAGGGTTATGACTGGTTTGCAATCAGCGTACGTGATGCTGGTCAAGATGCTATTAGTGTGTCTATTCGTTCTCGCATAGACAAAAAGAAACCTACTTGTACATTAGACACCGTACTTCATAAAGCTCATGATGGACGGTATCAGTTTTGGGTAGATAATAACCCCGTTTATTTGCGTTTTAATGACAATAGCTTATCCATTGAAGGTGAAGAAGCCTATCTACAAAAAACAGCTTTTTATTGTAGCGGCGGTGCAACGCTTGGTGGCGTATATCAAAAATTAAGCGATACGCTGGATACTCGACAGGTGGATAACTCGCAATACGCTACCTCACTCAACTATGGTGATTTTTCTACTCAAGTGACCAGTACCTCTGACGGTAATGGCGGCTATATCTTGCAGATTCAGCCAATGGGCGAAGACATTATCGAGCGACCAATTAGCGATCCTGTTGTTAGTGCCGATGTGGGTAATATAAATGGCGATGGATATCCTGAAATTCTAGTATTCACTCAAAGTGTGGGTAGCGGTTCATATGGTGATGTGATTGCTTATTCGAGCAATAAAGGGCTGTCGTGGAGTCAAGTCTCTTATCCAGAGCTGACTGATGCACTCAAACAAGGTTATATGGGTCATGATGAATTTGCCTTGGTTGAGAATGTGTTGGTTAGACATTTTCCACTCTATTTAGAAGACGATAGCAATGCTAACCCCCAAGGTAAAATCCGCCAAATTCAGTATCGTATGATAGAGGGTGAGGCTTCTCGTCAGTTTGTAGTTAATGGAGTCAGCGAACTCTAAGTACTTTGCTATGAAGTCTCACTACATTCGAGCAGATCAAGATTTCTTATAGTTCCAACCTGGAGCAGGAGCTACCTTAGTGCGACCTAAGCTTATGCAGCTGATTGAAGATGCTCATAAGGGCAATGTGATCTTATTTTAACAGATTGATCGCTTGGCACATTTGAACCAAGCTGATAGGGATACTCTCCAAAGAATGCTATCAGAAAAAAAGCTATCTATCGTATCAAAAGAGCTGCCGACATCCTATATGGTGCTTCAATCTGAAAGCAGCACTGAATTTATGAGCAGTGTATTGCAGGCCATTAACTCGATGATGCTGGATATGCTAGCTGCTATTACTAGAAAAGACTATGAGCGTCACCGTAACCGTCAGACGCAAGGTATTGCTCGTACTAAGGCAGAAGGTACGTATTTAGGACGTAGTAAAGATATGGAGAAGCGTAAGATCATCGCTAGTCTGCTCAAATTAGGCCATAGATATTCTGAGATACAAGATATGACCAAGTGCTCATGGCATCTGATCGCTGATGTGGTCAAAGAAAGACCGGAATTTATCATTGCTCATTAAGGGTTCCACTACAGCAGTCTACTATGAGTAGTCTATTAATGGATTAATGAGCCTTTTTAGATAGTTCCGTTGGAATATAGGATATCGAACATTCTTACTTTTTAGAGTAACTCAGCAGCTTGTAATGCTATTTCTTTAACATCTAAGCTAAGGGCTAAATCTGTATTGATCAAATCTTCAATATCGAAAAATCTAGCTTCTAGGGCGTCATCACCTGCTAGAGGATCACCAGAAACCCAAATACAAAGTACGGCTACAAGAACAAAATGGTGACGAAGCTTACCACTACTATCAAAGTCAAACGCGTCTACAGCGTTAAATGTCTTGAAGGCGTTTGATACAATGCTTGTCTCTTCATAAAGTTCACGAACAGCAGCATCTCTAACAGTTTCCCCGCGTTCAATTTTACCACCGGGGAAACCCCATCGACCTGCATCGGGTGGGTTAGCACGGCGTACTAAAAGCACCTTTCCATCTTTAAAAAGTACTCCAATAGTAGCTACTATTGGACGTAGGCTCTGCGGCTCGTATTGTATTATGGGGTCATTATATAGTTTATTAGACATAAAAACTCAATTGAGAATAGGACATAGAGGATAGCTGAATATTCTAGTTCTCACTAGGAAATTGAACCGGTGAAAGCGCCTGATTGATTCATTATAGATATTCAAATACGCTCAGCTTCTAACTTAGTTACTATACTTTCAAAGACTTCTTCAAAGTGCTGGCTATCAGTACATCTTTTAAACGCATTACCATTCCAAAACCCTAAATGAAATGTAATTGTAAGTCGCTTTTTATCCGCAGTTATCTTTTTAATTTCTGATAGGTTAACAATTCCATTATCTAAAATTATAAAGGTTGGCATATCAATCTCTTCCTATGGTTTTTATTAATAATAGGTAGCTATAAACTTTACTTAATCTATTTGGTTTCAGTGCCAGAGCCGGGGTACTCTATCACTAAACCGTCCCAAGATAGTTTGAGACTATATAGGAAAAGGTATGCTTAAAATAACAGATATTAGAGTGTTTTTATCATTCTGACATCTGTTATTTTGGTGCCCTCGTATAGCTCTTCATGACATTGGCTATCAGACTCAAAACCAAATTTTTCATAGAAACTAATCGCAGATAGATTGGTTCGTAAAACCCATAAAGATAGACTAGAGCAGGTATTACACTGAAAAGCATCAATTAAAGCTGCATTAATTAACTTAGTACCTATACCTAAATTCTGATATTGAGGTAGAAGATATAGAGTGGTTATTTCACACTCATGATCTTTCTTAAAGTAAGAAATAAACCCTACAGTGGTATTCTCAGTATCATATGCTACCCATGTGTTCACACCAGAGCTAGGTAATATTTTTCCCCACATCTCCATCTTTTGAGATAAGTTATTTTCTTTGTTTCTATACGTTTCGGGTAAAAGGTTCGAATACGTAGCATTCCAACTTTCAAAGTGTATATGAGCAATATCTGCTGCATAGTTCTGGTCTGCTTTCCGTATAAAAAACATGTGATACTCCATAGTTAAATATTAGGGTAATACCACAGCGTAGCAAAAAATATCTCGTCTGAGGTCTTTAGATAGTTTTGAGATTATCAAAGACTCAAGCTTATTCATCGAATCGTATAATGGATGTCAGGCCGTATTTAAGGTCGTGTACTTAGCAGCCTAGCAAGCGTCGATCCGTGACTGAACGTCTGTTTTAGAACGCTTTATGTTTGATTCCTATATCAGTAAGCCTTTAATCTAAACGACAATTACACAGAAACTGCGATGTTTTCTCTAAATTAAAAAGCCATAAAAGTCATTACTTTTATGGCTCTACTGTTCTGTTGTATATTTTGAAGCTTAGACCTAGCTTTAAGCTAAATAAGCTCTTTTAAGTCAGTCAGCTTGCCTAAAATTGCATCAGGTGAATATTTCACCAGCTGCTGCTCATTCTGGGCACCAGATAGCACACCTAAAACCAGCCCACACTCTGCATTTTGGCCTTCCTCAATATCGATACCACTATCCCCTGCTTTTAACACCTGCTGTGAATTATCAACATTGAACTGTTTCATCGCAAGAGTAATCATATCAGGGCCTGGACGGCCATTGTCTACATCATCGGCTGTTATTAATGCATCTACTTTATCCCCCACAGACCAACCTAAGATAGTCAAAATTTTATTAGCAGTCTTAGCATCATATCCTGTATTTAACACCACATGACGACCACTCACCTTCAACTGCTCGAACAACTCTGACATGCCTTCAAACTCAGATAAGGTGTCCTTGCTATAAGCAGTTGCAAGATTGACTTTAAAGGCTGCAAATGCAGTATCCGTTAACGATTCAATATCAGCATCAGATAAATCTATCATGTTCAAAATATCGCGGATGGCGTTGCGTTTTTCTTTACCTGCACCATATTCTAAACATAACTCAAGACTCACTTGCTTATCTGACTTGCCAGCGCGCATCAGTACCTCATTAATGGCATTACGTACGGTCTTATAGACCAGGTTACCTTCATCTACTGTTGTGCCAGCCATATCAAATACACAAAGCTTAATGTCAAAAAATTTATTTTTAATACTATTTAAACTCTCACTATGTGAGCTGCTGCTTGTTACATAATTATTTGCTGTATTCATCACTTTGATTCCATTACCAATTCAATTAACTCTTCGCCAAATGCGAAACCTGTTGATGCCCCTGTACCACTGGTGACTGAACCGACCACCACGCCTTTTTCAGGTGATGCCTTAAATACTACGTCATCTCCACTTGGATATACACCCAACCAGTGCTGAGTAATATCTATCTCACCAATATCCATCACCTGCTTAAATTCATTAATGATTAGATCATCAATTTGAGTGTCTCTAAACGGCAGTTCTCTATCACTATAATCATGACTATCGCCAATGATTAGTGAGCCATCTTCAGACTGAACCACAATTAGGTGGACACCTGCTTGACGCTCTACACTTTGAATATCGTCAAGTAAGGTTTTTAGTACCGCAGCTTCAGGCAACTGAGCAAATCCATCATAACGGGCAAAGCTTAAATCTGACATGACAGCGGCATTTAATCTAAATGCTTTTTTGGGCATGACTCGCATCATATTTAGTGTGCACATTTTAGCTTTGGTCTTAGCGAGCACTTCTGGATATAAGCCAGTAAAGTCAGCTCCTGGGCAGACCACACAGTGCTCAGCGTTAAGGACACCACGGCTGGTATGCACTTTTGGTAATTCCACCGAAGTCACCGTGGTATGATTATAAAAGTTCACATTCTGCGTCTCTTGTAACCAATGGGCCAGCTTAGCAATTGCAGTATTGGACTCCACTCTAAGCTCATGCGGGCTATATAACACCCCTTCTCCCTTGTTCAAATAAGGCGCGGCTTCATTAATTTCAGACTGTGTCAGTAGTCGGCACCCCTCACCCATTTCCGTATCTAAAAAAGCTTGTGCAACATCTACCGCTTCAGGTCGCTGCATTAACATATGCAGACCGATATGCTCTACCTGAATACCTGCTTTTGGCGCAACCTCGGCCCAAACATTACGCGAGTGCATGGCGCGTTGCCAATGCTCACCTCGACGCTGACCACTAACGGTCACAAATCCAAAATTACGAACAGAAGCATCTTTGTTCTGAGATTGGCGTTCTACAACTGCAACACTCAACCCCTTTTTAACGGCGGCGTAGGCGCTTGCCAGCCCAACGATGCCCCCACCTACGACGACGACATCGTATGTTTTATCAGAAAGTATTTTGCTCATTGTCATATCTGCTCTTCCCATACATCTTTATTAATTAACCCTCTACTTGCTTAACCTATGAACTAATATAGCTAAGCATGAATGGGCATTATTTTGATTCAACTAAAATTACTCACCATGGAAAAAAGCACGGTGCTCATCTAACAGCTCGGCAGTTAATGGCTCTGGGTAGGTCTTAGAATTATCAATTTGGTTCTCAGCAGCTACTGTCTCGCCGTCATACACAATATTTGGATAAATCTCTAATAAACCTGGGCGAGCTTTAGTGACAATTAACTCAGCCATTTTCATTGCTTTAGGATTGGTTTTCTCTCCCTTATCAATAACAGCAACCGATTCAGTCAATGTATAATTACCTTCACTGGGATCCACAAAATCAATTGGTAGGCCTTTTGCTTTATTAGCGACTGCCTGATGACGTAGACCAAAACCGATAGGCACCTCACCTGCCATTACCTTTTTAAGAGGACCAGAGCCAGATAGCTCTAAATTAGGTCCTGCATTTTCACGAATAGCATTCATGATTTGTTGACCTTCAGCATCGGTGCCATATTCAGCAGCAATATCTTGTACAAACAACCAACCAGTTGATGAACCATTTGGATCAACCATAGAAATTTGATTTTTATAAATAGGATTCGCTAAGTCTTTGGCACTAGTAGGTACTGGAAGATTATTAGCTTCCATCTCTTTGGTATTGAGTAAGATGGCACCCGTAAAGCTGAGAATCGGTGCATAGTAATTAGGCGTCGCAATCTGCGGGTTTGCCGTAAATGCTAACGCTTTAAACATTGGGTTCTTTGCTTGAGCACTTTCGATATAAAACGAGCTCATTGTCACCATATCAGCTTCAATATTTTTTCCTTCTGCTAATAGTCGTCCACCAAGTTCACCTGTTCCGAATGATTGAAATATGTATTGACCTTCAAAGCCTGCCTCATCAAGCACCTCTTGAATAACCTCGACTGCCTCTTCATCAGCATTACTATAAATAATCACCTCCTCGCCAGCCGTATCTCCCGAGCTTTGCGACCCACAACCTGCTACTAAAACTCCACAAGTCAATCCCGTTATTATCGTTTTAAATAAATTCATTGTTTTCCCTGATTATTTGAGTGATTAAAGGTTAGATTAGTTTTCGTAACATCAACGCCTAGACTGTGTTGAAATATCTAAGCGACCGTCGTTACTGTGGGTTTTTTCACTTTTATTTTTGTTGTGCCATTGATGCTTCTGGTATAAAGGTATCGAACTACTGCGAAGAATATTAATGCCGTGATATTTGTGAGTAGCACCATCAGCGACAAGATAAAAATCTCATCAAAGCGGGCGAAGTGCTGTAATTCAACAATTTTTGTAGTAAGCACCATCGTCTTCGCACCTGAAATGAATATCACTGCACTGATGCTGACCATCGCACTGATAAAGAAGTACGAGGCCACTTCGATAAGTGTAAATATTGAGTTGGGTACAACAATTCGGCGTAAAGACTGTAGCCATGAGTCTCCAAGTAAAGAAGCTGTGGTCTCCCAACCTAGGTTCATTTTTGATAGTGCATTTTTACTCATGAGATAAGGTGTGGAGAAGTAATGAATGATATTACTAATCACAATAATGAAGATGGTGTTCGATATCGATGAGCCTGAGAAAACCATTAGATAGGCAATACCAATAACCATACCTGGCACTGTATTGGTTACTAATGCTGAGCTTTCGATCGTCAATTTACCTATCTTGAATAGCCCGGAACGCTCGTATATCAACGCGGCAACATAGGTAATAATGGTGCCAAAAACAGCCGTTAAGGTCGCGACAATAAGTGAATTTTTATACACTCGCATTAGGTTCAAGGACTCGATCACCTTAGTAAATGTGTCTGTACTAAACGCCATCTCGTAAGGCCATGTCTTAATCCATGGAATGATGAATATCACAGCAAATACGAATAACAGTGAAATCAAAATACCACTGGACAACACACCCAGAATTCTGTCTTTGACTTTAGAGGTAGGCAAGTCAAAATGCTCTACTGAGTCATATCTGACATTAAATCGAGCCACATACCAAAGCAGTAGAATGCTCAAAACAGAGGGGATTAGCATAAACAAGGCAACCACAGATCCCTTTTCAAACGAGGGAGATGCACCCAGTATTTGGGTATAAAGCTCAGTGGCGATAACCTTGTACTGACCACCAATAGAGGCTGGAATACCAAAGTCAGTAAAGGCCAAAAAGAAGCATTGAATGATAGCGGCTGCAAACGTACCAATTAAAGGACGAATGACCGTCATATCTATCTGGCGTAAGCGTGAATCGCCCATCAGTTCTGATACGATTACGAACTTCTTATCCAAATACTGAAAGGTATTGTTAAGCAGTAAAAAGGCTATTGGCAAGGTATAGATGGTGTAGCCAAGCCACATACCATAGAAACCATATATGTCTTCAAACAACTGAAAGCCCATCATCTTAGTGAGTAGACCTTGCTTACCAAAGGTGTAAATAATAGCAAATCCATAAGTCACTGTTGGCAATAGCATAGGAAACAGTGATGCAAGCTTAATGGTTTGTTTAAAACCCTTTGGCAAGTTAGTCCAGTGCACCGTATAGGCAAGGATAAATGCCAAAAAGGTGGCACTCATCGCACTAACAATGGCGACAAAAAAACTATTCAACATCACTTGTCTAAAGTCATTACTGCTGATGATATCGACGTAGTGGCTTAGACCTAATCCATCAGCCACATTAAATGACAGCATCAACATTTTGCCCAAAGGCACAAACATAAAGACGAGAAATAGCGCACCAATGAAAAGCCACGAAGCTTTCATTAGCGGTGAGTTATTAAGTTTCATAATGACCTACGCGCGAAATAAGGAAGTTTTGAGAGACCAGCGTTGGCCTAGTGCGATTAACCTTTGGAGGTGTCTTTAATTGATTTAGTAGCTGTGCGCTGGATTATGGAATTGATATCTTCAGTGACTGAGCTACTGTTTAGTGCAGGTCTCATTTGAGTGTATTTTTCTAATGGATCAGCTGGCGCATTGTCCGCTTCAAATAGGCTTAAGATATTACGACGTTTGATATTTAGCTGATTTAAGATAAAGCTCTTAACAAAATCATTGGCAGGGTTTTTGATGATTTCTGATGGTTTAGCATATTGAGCTACTTTGCCGTCTGATAACAACAAAATGCGATCAGAGAGTGTCATTGCTTCTTCAGGATCATGTGTCACAATCAAAGTGGTTAGCTCATAACGCTCTGCAATCTCGCGAATACGTGTCTTAATGGTCTCTTTAATAACCCCGTCTAAGGCAGATAAAGGCTCATCTAATAATAAAATCTTAGGCTTCATCACTAAAGTACGTGCTAATGCAACACGCTGCTTCTGCCCACCAGAGAGCTGGCTGATTCGCTTATTCAAATGCGGCTTAATCTCCAAAAGGTCAACTAGCTCATCAACCTCCGCTTGCGTACTTACGTTAGGTCTATTGCGCAGCCCATATTCAATATTCTGCTTTACATTCAAGTTAGGAAACAATGCATAGTCTTGGAATACAATATTGAAACCTCTGTGCTTCATAGGCACACGTGTGATGTCTTCCTTATCATAGGCAAGTCGACCAGAACTAATATCGGTTAGACCTAAAATAATATGCAGCAACGTGGTTTTCCCACAGCCAGATGGGCCCAATATTGAAACAATCTCACCCTTATTCACTTTTAGGGAGATATCCTCAAAAATAACTTTGCCGTCATACTTCTTAGTCACATTTCTTAGTTCTAACATAATTCAAGCCCAAACTTATATTTTGGTATTAGCAGTGAGTGATAGCTCAAGCAAATACATTTAGGTAAATTGTTCAATGCTTTAATCGTTTACACGTAACTAATATAGAAGATGAATATGACAGTTTGGCGTCAAATATAAGGTTAGCTTATACATTTAATCATTCAGTCTTATTTATCGTGTATAACTTCTCGTACTTCCCGGAGATAAGCCTGACAATCTCTGTAACTGAAACCTATATGAAAGACGGGGGTCATATGACGAAGAAACCTTACACCTATAATCAGCTAAACATCTTAAACTCTGTGCTTGAGGAAGGTAATTACACGCAGGCGGCTAAACGTTTGGGTGTGTCTCAATCTGCCATTAGCCAAGCATTATCTACGCTTGAAAACAATCTTGGGTTTAAGCTATTTATGCAGCGTGGCAGGCACTTTGTGCCAACAGATTACTGCTTAGAGCTTGGAACGTTAACGAGTAAAGTGCAAGCAGTTGAAGACGAACTAGATCAGCTGATTCAAAGAAGTAAAGTTTTTGAATCAGCTATATTGAAGGTAGGTCTATGCAGTCCGCTGCCGGGCACTGAAATTATTAAGCAGTTTAGTAAGCGCTATCCCAAGCTACAGACTGAAATCTATTTTGGTAATTTCCATGAAACGTTTAGTAGAGTGGTTAACGGTCAGGTAGATGTTGGTATTCTTGCAAATGTTCCAAAAAGTGACAAGTTACAGTTTAAGAAATGTTCTACCCAAAGGCTTGTTGCTTTGTGCTCACCGAACCATGCTTTTGCATCAAGAGAATCTATAAGCTTAACTGAATTAGCGACTGAAACTGTTATATTCCGCACACACGGCTCCACCACTCAAAAGCTTATAAATGAGGCGCTAGCAAAAATTAATTTAGAGATAACCCCTACGTATATCGTAAACACCCAAGAAAGTGTTTACGATGCAGTTTACCAGAACTTAGGTGTCGGATTTGCATGGAGCGAAAGCGCAATCAGAAAAGGTGGTTTTGTGAAGGTACCCATTGCGGAGCTACCTTCAGACTATGATGAGGTGGTCTTTTCACTCAAAAATGTAAACAATTTAGTGGTGACTGCTTTGATGAACTCTTTAGATGCTTCTGGTTAGACTATTTGAAAAAAGCATCCTAATGTTTTCAATATATACGTATCTTGCGAATTAAGTTTTTTGCTTCGTATTCATTTACTGTAATGTACCTTTATGTATGCGATTCGATGAAGTTAAACGGTACTATTAAGGGCATAACTAACGACAATATCTTATTTAATAATGATGGTAAAGAATTCACTTGGCCGTTACTGACTGAATATTGTCGTCTTCTTGAGTGAAGAAGCTAAGCAATGCTGAACATTCATAGGGTTACACCTCTGTTGCTAAATACTCTAACCTACACTCTCCCTGCCCCGCGACTAGATGCTTCACTATTCTCAACCAATATAGCCGCTGCTGTTTTTTTGAGTATCGCCCATTGTTCGTCATCGACATAGATACCCTCTTTCCATGCGCGCTGATGAGTCTCAAACAGCTCGTCTGTCGATATTTTACGATCGAAATGCTGGATATCATGTTCGATATCGAAGTTTTGAGTCGCAACCTCAATAACCATATTATTGGTATTGTAGTTGGACTGTGGTTTGTCGAAAAAGTAAAGATCAGGATAGACAAACCCTTGATTCAATGTAAATAACGTATGCTTGGGCACAGAGCCATTATCCCATTTGGCCAAACAAGCATAGCCTTTTTGTGTGAGACATTCATCTGAATATCACCCCACTGTTTTACCATAAAACTCTTTTACTCTGTTGATTCGAAAATCACCTAAATGCTATTGTTTATATAGTGCAGAAGACTGAGGTATGAAATCCACTTTTCTCAGGTGGTGTTGTTAATATTGGAGTTTGACCAGGTGTCTTAATCACTAATACCTTCTAACAACTATGGTGAAGTAAGATGTCGTTGACATCCCTACGTCAAAACGAGCAGCACTTTATATATAATAAAACTGTTGCATGATTTTATCCTTAAGCGAGTCAATATTAGGAAGCTTAACGAATAGTGAGTAAATTGCTTAAATCTCTTCACGCCGATAAACAAACTCCTCTTCATCATATAACTTGTAGGTGACATCGAGTAGCGTTTTTAGCAAATCCGACTTATCAAAATGACGGACATTCATAATAACTGGCGACGTTAATAATCCATCTTCTAATGGAATATAACCAATCTCTGTACCGCGTAGGTTCTTAAGCGCTTGAGGCACAATGGTGATCCCTTCTCCTGCAGCTACTAAACCTAAAGCCACATGCAATTCGCTGACTTCTGAAAATGAATTTGGCTCAATATTGCGTTCCTCAAACAAACTCAAAACAAAGTCAATAAAACTAGGGCGCGGTGCCTTTGGATATAATAATAGATTCTCATTAGCTAGATCAGCGATAGTTATAGTGCTTTGTCGTCGTTGAATGATGGGATGATCAATAGGAGTGGCTACCACTAAGCTCTCCTCTCTCAGTAAAATACGTCTCACCGCAGCGTCTTCAAAAAATAATCTTCCAAACCCCACATCTATCTTGCCATTTGTCAGTGCTTGCGTTTGCTGCCACGAATTTAACTCGTGAAGCTTTATTTCTATATTAGGATATACCTTGCGAAATCGGGAGATCACTCTTGGTAACGTTCCGTATAAAATCGACGCCACAAAACCTATAGACAAAGAGCCATCAAACTTCCCTTTACGCATAGTCATCGCTCGAAGATTATCAGACTTTTTTAGAATCTGTATGGCATGCTCGTAAAAAAAGACCCCTGCTTCAGTTAACTTAAGAGGCCGTTGATCACGATCAATCAAAAGTACACCCATCTCTTCTTCTAACTGTTTTATCTGACGACTAAGCGGTGGCTGTGATATAAAAAGCCGCTCAGCCGCTTTACTAAAGCTCTTCTCTTCTGCCATTGCGACAAAATAACGTAAATGTCTAAGTTCCATACCGTTATCCTTATTATCATTTTTTTAATTATCATTAGGTTGTCAATCAACTTTGTCCGTCTATTTAACCCTTGTATTACCACCATACTATACCTAAAAGGTATAAAAAAGCATCATATAAGGTCTTAGACACGGCAGTTTATAAGTCTTATAGTTAATAACAAGCATAATAACTAATTAATCAAGGGTTAGCGCAATATGATTCGTTCAATTACGACATTGCTGGTTCCGATACCTACCATTCGAGCTCATAAACTTGCTTGTACGGTAATGAATGAGCAGACATTAGTCTTAGTTCATATTCAAACAGAAGATGGGCTTGAAGGTTGGGGCGAAGCGACAACCATCGGTGGGCTCAACTATGCAGAAGAGAGCCCACATAGTATCAAGACCAATATAGACACTTACTTCACGCCTTTGTTATTAAAAGAAGCCCCTACTTCCACTGCCAAAGCTATGCAGTTACTAAACCAGCATATCAGTGGTAATCGCTTTGCGAAATGCGCAATTGAAACCGCACTACTCGATATCGAGGGCAAACGTCTTGGCATACCGGTCAGTGAGTTATTAGGTGGCCGTGTACGTAATGAGCTTGAAGTGGCATGGACACTTGCCAGCGGTAATACTGATCAAGATATTAGCGAAGCAAAACAGATGATCGAACAAAAAAAGCACCGGATTTTCAAATTGAAAATTGGCAGTAACCCTATTAATGAAGACGTTTCTCATGTACTGGCTATCAAGCAAGCTATACCAGAGTATCGTGTCACCGTCGATGTCAATCAAGCATGGACTGAGCTTGAAGCCATGAGCGCAATCAAGCGTCTGCAAGCTGGCGGGGTAGATTTAATAGAACAACCTATCTCTATGCGTAATCAGGCGGGACTGAAACGTTTAAAAGAGCATTTTGAGGTGGCCATCATGGCCGATGAGATTGTCCAAGATCCACAAAATGCTTTTCGTTTAGCAATTGATCATTGCGCTGATGTCTTTGCAGTCAAAATCAACCAAGCTGGTGGACTAAAGGCGGCCTGCCTCATTGGACAAATGGCACAGCTTGCAGGAATAGAATTATACGGTGGTACGATGTTAGAGGGCCCCATTGGCACGGCCGCATCGGCTCATGTGTTCTCAACTTACCCTAGTTTAAATTTTGATACTGAACTATTTGGACCGTTACTTCTTACAGACGATATTTTAGCTCGTCCGCTAAATTACCATAACTTTGGACTGACTGTCCCAACAGGTTCTGGGCTCGGTATCGAGGTGGATCGCGATAAAGTCTATCATTATGCAGGACTCCGCCTATCAGCGGTATCAAATACAAACTCTCAACCCTACCTTGCTGCTGAAAATAGCTTATAACGAATCAAATGTTTAACTATCTCAAAACCATAAGGAAAGAGTAATGCTATATCACGTACGAATGGATGTCTTAATACCAAACGATATGGATGCTGATAAAGTTGCAGAACTAAAAGCCACTGAAAAAGCACTATCACAAGAATTGCAAAAGCAAGGCAAATGGCGTCATATTTGGCGATTGGCTGGCGAGTACTCAAATTTTAGTATCTTCGATGTTGAGAGCAATGAAGAGCTGCACGATATCATGATGTCATTACCTCTTTATCCTTACATGAAAGTAGAAGTGACGCCACTACTTCGTCACCCATCATCTGTTCGTGAAGATGACAGCTAAAACGATTGAACGACCACGAGGATATCCTCACAAATCAGGTTAAACCCAAGGAGAAAGGACATGGAACACAAGCAGATTGAAAAATTGGCTGAACAGTTCATTAAAGGCAAGATCGACTTCCCTGAGAAAGTTAATCCACGTGTGCAAGAAATCACCCTGCGCATTGTGACCGATTTGATGAAAACGATTAATGATCTAAATATCACTGCTGATGAATACTGGACTGGTGTGTCTTACATTGGCGATTTAGGCAAAGAAGCCGGCCTTTTATCACCAGGTTTAGGTTTTGATCATTTCATGGATTTAATGATTGAAGAAGATATGAAAGCGGCTGGATTAGAAGGTGGCACAATACGTACCATTGAAGGGCCACTATATGTAGCAGGTGCTCCTGAAGAAAAAGGCTTTGCGCGGCTTGATGATGGTACTGAAGATGAAGAAGGCACAGTGCTATTTATGCAAGGATATGTTTATGACGAAGATGGCAATCCTATTCCGAATGCTAAAGTAGAGGCATGGCATGCCAACACCTTAGGTAACTACTCTTTCTTCGATGAATCGCAACCTGACTTTAATCTACGTCGTACCATCATTACTGATGGTGATGGCAAGTATGCTTTTCGTAGTATTGTGCCACTGGGTTACTCAGTACCACCAGGTGGCATGACGGATAAAGTATTAAGTGCTTTAGGACGTCATGGTAATCGCCCTGCTCACATTCACTTCTTCGCTAGTGCTGAAGGTATGCGCAAATTAACCACGCAGATCAATATTGATGGTGATGAATACCTTTGGGATGACTTTGCTTTTGCCAGTCGTGAAGGCTTAGTACCGGAAGTCACTATGGTTGACGACGCTGATAATCTCAAAGAAAAAGGCCTTGATAAGCCTTATGCTTCAATCGATTTCGACTTCCATCTGTTAAAAAACAGTAAAGCTGATGTACAAGGTAGTGAAGTAGAACGTCGCCGTGCACAAGGGTAGATAGTATATTTTGTTAAATACTTAGCTTCTTCAGGTATTTACATAAAAGTCATGACTAATAATCTCAATATCTACTTGATACCACGCCCTGCTGTGGTATCAAGTTTAACTTTCGGCAAGCACTCATTATTTTCAATCCAATATCTAATCTTTTTTAACTCACTAATCCATTCATGAACTTGTTGTCTAATATAAACACTAATCTTAAGTTTTAGACAATCATAAAATAAAATATGAACAAGGATGTTCTATGAAAAATACGATGAATAAAATCGCCCTACTTACGATCGCTGCTAGCTTGTCATTTACCGTCCATGCTTCTGACTCTCACTATGTCCCAGGCATTGAAGGAATAAAAGCAAGTGTAGTACCGCCACCTGGGGTGTATTACAGAGGCTATCTCGTAAATTATAGCGCTGATGAAAATGAGGCGTTACCAGATGACAGCGAGGTTAATGTTACTGCCCTTGCCAATCGAGCGATATGGGTCACACCGCAAAAGGTATTAGGTGGCGACTTAACACTTGAAGCTGTTCTCCCTTTATTAAGAACTGACCTTGAAGTTGGTGGCCAAAATATTGACGAGCGTACAGGACTAGGTGATTTATACGTGGGCGGCGTAATTGGTTGGCACGGTGACAGATGGGATGCAGTCACTGGCGTTGGCTATTGGGCAGACACAGGCGACTTTGATGCGACACGCGTTGCAAGTCCAGGAAAGGGCTATGATTCGGTCATGCTGACCCTTGGCGGTAACGTCAAGCTCAATCAACAAGGTGACATTAATCTCAGCGCCTTAAGTCGTTATGAGATGCCGAACGGTGATGACTTAGATGACGAACTGATTGTTGAATGGGGTCTGAGCAAAAGTTACGGCTTGCTAGATGTCGGTTTGGTCGGTTATAACACTTTTGAGACTGGCGATGGCGACGAAGAAAGAAACGCCTTAGGACTATCCATGGGCTACTTTTCACCGCCTAACCTACTAGGTGGGGATGTCGCCGTGTATAAAGAGTATTCAAATAAAAATACTTTTGAGGGAGAGGTGATCAGAGCGTCGCTAACCAAAGTATTCTAAAGATTTCCATAAGATCTAAAATAGGGTCAAACTATGATAAATAAAGCCGAAAAAAGTATGACTAAGGTGCTCAGTCAAATCAAAGACGGCGCTACCATTATGATTGGTGGTTTTGGGACGGCAGGACAACCTGCCGAACTGATTGATGCGCTCATTGATTTGGGTGTTAAAGATTTAGTGATTATTAACAATAATGCAGGCAATGGTGATCATGGTCTTGCCAAACTATTAAAAACAGGGGCAGTGCGCAAAATTATTTGCTCGTTCCCGCGTCAGTCAGACTCTTGGGTATTTGACGAGCTATATCATGCGGGAAAAATCGAGCTTGAGCTGGTACCACAAGGCAATCTGGCCTGCCGTATTCAAGCAGCTGGCATGGGACTTGGTGCGGTATATACGCCAACTGGCTTTGGTACTTTGCTGGCAGAAGGTAAAGAGACGCGCCATATCGATGGCAAGGACTATGTGCTTGAATATCCAATCAAAGCAGATTTTGCCTTGATCAAAGCGGATAAGGGCGATCGCTGGGGCAATTTAGTCTATCGTAAATCGGCACGTAACTTTGGTCCAATCATGGCCATGGCAGCTGACGTGACGATCGCTCAAGTCTCTAGTAGTGTCGATCTGGGTGAGCTTGATCCTGAACACATCATCACACCAGGTATCTTTGTGCAACATGTGGTGCAAATCGAGCCGACACATGCTACTACCGCAGCCAGCGCTTAATACGGTCAATCATAAGGAGCGTCATCATGAGCCATACATTACTCACACGGGATCAAATCGCTGAGCGTGCTGCCCGAGATATTCCAGATGGTGCCTATGTCAATTTGGGCATAGGACTACCCACAAAAATTGCAAAGTATTTACCTGCTGATAAGGATGTGTTTTTGCATTCAGAAAATGGCCTGCTGGCTTTTGGCCCTCCCCCTGCCAAAGGTGAAGAAGATCCAGAACTGATCAATGCCGGAAAAGAATACGTCACCATGTTAGATGGCGGTAGCTTCTTTCACCATGGCGACTCGTTTGCCATGATGCGCGGCGGCCATATTGATATTTGCGTATTGGGTGCGTTTCAAGTTGCAGCCAATGGTGACTTGGCCAACTGGAGCACTGGTGCAGAAGGTGCAATACCTGCTGTCGGCGGGGCTATGGACTTAGCCGTCGGTGCCAAAAAAGTCTTTGTAATGACCAATCACACGACTAAAACAGGCGAACCCAAGATCGTCAGTGAGCTTACTTTTCCTGTCACTGGCAAGGGCTGCGTCGATCGAATTTTCACCGACCTGTGTGTCATCGACGTGACTGATAAAGGGCTGGTAGTGACTGAAATGGTAGATAACCTAAGCTTTAATGACTTACAAGCGGTAACGGGTGCCACCCTCATTGACGCGACTAAATAGAAACATCTCATAATTAAAACTTAGGATAACCGCTATGTTCGATTCAACTACTGGTTTAAACAACGCCTATATTATTGATGCCATTCGCACGCCTTTTGGACGTTACGGTGGTGCTCTAGCCCCTATACGTGCCGATGATTTGGGCGCTATTCCTATTAAAGCCTTGATGGAACGCAATACCAATGTCGATTGGGTGCAAGTAGATGATGTTATTTACGGCTGTGCCAATCAAAGCGGTGAGGACAATCGTAACGTCGGGCGCATGTCATCATTGCTCGCAGGTCTTCCTTATCAAGTGCCTGCTACTACGGTCAACCGCTTATGCGGCTCATCAATGGATGCGTTAGCGATAGCGGCGCGTGCGATTAAAGCCGGAGAAGCAAGTCTCATTATCGCAGGCGGCGTTGAGAGCATGAGCCGTGCACCATTTGTAATGGGAAAATCAGTCAAAGCATTTGGGCGTGGTCAAAAGCTTGAAGACACCACCATGGGCTGGCGCTTTATCAACCCAAAGCTCGACGAGTTATATGGCACGGAGACCATGCCACAAACGGCGGAAAATGTCGCTGAGCAGTTCAACATCAATCGTGCTGACCAAGATGCCTTTGCACTACGCAGCCAACAACGTACCAATGCTGCACAAGCATCAGGTTTTTTCAAAGACGAGATTGTCCCAGTCATCATCCCGCAGCGCAAAAGTGAGGCTGTCATTGTCGATAAAGATGAGCATCCTCGTGCAGACACCACGCTTGAGAAATTAACCAAACTGCGTGCCATCGTCAAAGAAAACGGCACAGTGACGGCGGGTAATGCCTCAGGCATTAATGATGGTGCGGCGGCTTTTTTAATAGCTTCAGAGCAAGCGGTGAAACAGTTTAACTTAAAGCCGCGTGCGCGTATTGTTGCTTCCACCACGGTAGGTGTTGAGCCACGTATTATGGGCTTTGCTCCAGCGCCTGCGATGAAAAAGCTACTGGTGCAAACTGGACTGTCTCTTGATGAGATGGATGTCATTGAATTAAACGAAGCCTTTGCAGCGCAATCACTAGCTTGCACGCGTGACTTGGGATTAGCTGACGATAGCGAGCGTGTCAATCCGAATGGCGGTGCGATTGCGCTTGGTCACCCACTTGGCGCATCAGGCGCACGTTTGATTTTGACAGCACTCAATCAACTTGAGAAAACGGATAAGCGTTATGCCATCTGCTCGATGTGTATTGGGGTGGGACAAGGTATCGCCATGATTGTTGAACGTGCTGAGTATTGAACAATAAATAACCAATCATCGTAGCCATAACTCGATGCGCCACTACCATCATCATCACCCCAAAATGACAAATAAGGATGATCGTTATGCCTGTACTTGAAAATAAAAACGTTACCTTAAGCTATGCCACTTTTGGTGATAGCCGTAACCCTGCGCTTATATTCTCCAACTCTTTAGGTACCAGCTACCACATGTGGCAGCCGCAAATTGATGCTTTGCAAAACGATTACTTCATCATCTGTTATGACACCCGTGGTCATGGTAAGTCCTCTGCACCCAAAGGCCCTTATAGCTTAGATCAGCTTGGACAAGACGTCATTGATTTGCTCGATCACTTGAATATTGATAAAGCGTTCTTTTGTGGCATCTCAATGGGCGGCATGACGGGCCAGTGGCTAGCCGTCCATTATCCTAACCGCTTCTATCACTTGTTGCTGTGCAATACTGCCGCCAAGATTGGTAATGAGGCGGCGTGGATAGCGCGCGCTCAATTGGTTCGCGCGCAAGGTTTGGATTCTATCGCCGCTACAGCCGCATCGCGCTGGTTTACTGAGGGCTTTATCAGTAACCATCCTGATATCGTCAACGCCTTGTCTGACACTCTTGCCGCTAACAGTAGCGAAGGTTATGCCAGCTGCTGTGAGGCGCTGGCTGTCGCTGATACTCGCGAGCAGTTAAAAGATATCGATGTCGCGATTACGGTGGTGGCAGGTACTAAAGATCCAGTGACGACGGTTGCCGATGGTCAATATATGGTCGATCATATTCCTAACGCCACGCTTGCCACGATTGACGCGTCACACATCTCAAACATTGAGCAACCACAAGTATTCAATCAAACTATTCATAAACACTTTGCCTAAATAAGTATTTTATTTAAATAAACATAATGCTTAAACCGATTAAAATGACTCGCTTTAAACGATAACTAAAAAACCCCGACATTTATGTCGGGGTTTTTTATGTAAGTATATATTGAGAAAAATATGACAAGCTTATGACTACTAAATGCGCTTAAATAAAGCAGAACGACTTGACTCGTCCGTACCATCAGCCGCAGTTAAGAAACGCTCCATATGAATATCTCGCTCAAATAGACGGGCTTGCATCAAAGTTGTAATAGTCGCATCAATCATAGGCGGCGGACCACACATATACGCTTTATGACCTGAGCATTTCCCATTAAAATGGTGCTTGACCGCATCATTCACATAACCTTTGAAGCCTGACCACTCCCCTAACGTGTCTTCATCACTTAAAGCAGGAATATAATGAAAGTTGTCATACTCTATTGCTAGCTGCTCAAACTTATCTCTATGATACAGCTCAGGAATATTTCTAGCCCCTTGAAATAGATAGAGCTGACGAGTTTCCCCTTGCTCTAATAAGTCCAGAATCATCGACTCAGGACTTGATAAACCTGACCCGCCTGCCACAAAGATCATATCTTGACTATCGCTACTGCGCACGAAAAACTGACCATAAGGACCTGACAGCTCGATGCTATCACCAACTGCTAACTCATTATGGAGCCAAGAAGTGCCTTTACCTTCATTGACTAAGCGCACATGCAGTTCAACGATATTAGACTGTGACGGCGGATTGGCAATAGAAAAGGCTCGCGTCCCAACATCAGGGATATCTAAGTTGATATATTGGCCGGCTTGGAATTGCATGTCGCTATCTAACTGCAAGCGAATTCCTAAAATAGTAGGCGATAAAGGCGTCACTGACTCAACCGTCGCTGTATAATCTTCTACCGGATAGCCCAAAAAGTCAGGATCAACATCTATATCGGCTTCGATGACCAAATCGGACTCAGGATAACAACAACAAGCGAGTACTTTGCCTTCATCACGCTCAACCTCCATCAGTGCAAAGGTAGATGCCTCTCCAAGATCAGCAAAGCCTTCTAAAACCTGAACTTTACAAGTCCCGCAAGTACCATGACCGCAAGCAAAAGGTAGCCAAACCCCTTGCCTTAAAGCCGCTTGTAATAAAGTCTGACCGTCTTCTACTTCAATAACATCACCGGTTGGCTCAATAGTGACTTCATAGGACATATCGCTCTCCCTTGCAATATTTATTAAAATTAGTGATTTAAATGTTTAATTGAAAAGAAACCTTAAACACCTGTACCTTTCCAGCCATTTAAACCTGGCGTTTTAAAGCGTAAGAGCGACTTATGATCAAAGCCAACCTCTTCTAGAGTTTGCTCATCTGATGGCGTAATCATCTCTCCATTGAGATTCCAGAGTACCTCATCCCATTTTATATGCTCAAAATCAGGATGCTGATTGAAGCCGTCAGGTAATACACCAGCCTTAAAGTCTTTAAACGTCATGTTAGGCGGCAACGGAAAAGCCTTTGCCGAACAAAATAGCAGATGCTCATCCCAACCGACAAAGACTACAATGTTGTCGCCATAATTTTCTTGTTTGTCCATAACCTTGCCCGTGTAATCTGGGCGAATCGCTGTAACTACCATAATAATTTCCTTATTGATATATTTGCTCATTAATTACTTGCTTATTAACTATTTAGCATTCTATTGTTGAGAGCTTATTTGTGTATCTTGGTTCAGTAGCGCTGACTTTGTTTGGCCGCGCTACTAAGCTCTAATCAACCAATAAATTAAGCGTTCCCTTTCCATTTGTTCCAGTTTTGCTCATCCACAGAACCTTTGAAGTCCATATTATCGACACCCACATTGAAGCGATAATACTCACTAAGAATCTTCTCAAGCTCAGGGCCACCACAGTTACCTTGCAATATTTGCTGTACTGGTAACCACGCTTGCACGTACTTTTCAGGCTCATCAACGAAGATATCATGGCAACCATCTGAACACATGTGGTAGCGCTCTTCGTTATAAACTGTCGTACGGTAGCTAAATGTACCAGGATCACCGTCCATTTCCGTAAAGGTCATGGGTACCTGACAGACTTGGCACAACATAGGCAGGCCTGAGCTATAAAAACGCTTGCCTTCTGCTTCCATTTTCTTTGCCAACTCCCAACGCGGACGATAGTATTTATCAAAAGTGTTAGGGTATTTTTCACTGAGCCAGTCAAGCTCTTCATCAGAGGGGATAAAGGTATGGAAACCAGCCGCATGACCGAAGTTATAGAAAATCCACCATGCTTGATGCGAGATATGTTCTTTTTCCTTTTCAATCACTTCGCTGTATTTTGGTCTTTTTAGGCCATAACGAGCGAGATCATCAAACAACGCCCCGCCCGCATCTTCAAAATATACTTCCCACGCTTCTTTCCAAGACATGACTTTGTTCGGTAACATATAATCCATCATCATCGCGACGATAGAGAGCAAACGCGTTCCACGCCAGAACCACTTATCGATCCACTTTTGTACGATAGGTAAGTTATCTTCATGCTGCTCAAGTAGGAATTTAATAATCTCAAGCCCAAGCGTCATGTGACGGGCTTCATCAGATTGCGCACTAAAGCCAAAGGTTACGGTTGCCATATCACCATTGTGTGCAGCACCTGACATGAAAGGTACGAATAACAAATTGGTTAGTACGTATTCAAAAGAAAACGAAATGGCAAGCAAGAACTCAAATGGTCCTGCTGAGCGTGCGTCTTCAAAGAACGACTTAGGAACAGATAAATACCAAACACGGTCATGCATATGGCTCCAATCTTGAAAGCCATTGAAATACTTGTTGAAATGACTCATAGCATGAACTTGCGTTTGCACATGACGAAGCTCATCAATGGATTGCATTTGACAAGCAATACGAGCGCCGATACCGCCAAACTGCCGACCAACATGAGCGTAGCCTTGGTATGCTTGATACTCTAATGGCGTAACGCCTGTCAAAAACACTTTAATGGCATTAAGATAACGTGGATCTGATACATTCATCTGACCGTTATTTTGAGAAAATGCATCAAAAATAGCATAAAGCTTTTTCTCTTTCTCGGCCTGATACTTCCAATAGGTGTCCATGGTCAGACGAAACGGATCTTCCCATTTTGACCAATCAGTAATCTTGATGCCTTCGAACTCTTCATAAGGAAAGGCTTCCTTTTTGTCTTCATAAGAAAAGTCCCAATCAAGATCACGAGTGAGTAGCCGATACTTTTCTTTCAGATTTAAGCGCTTTTTAGTTTTTGTGGTACTCATGTTGTACTCCTTAGCAAATGCTAGGTTATTAGTTAATGATATACTTCAATCGTTCATGACTAATTAAGACTATCAACTCCAGCTCAACGTCAGAGAATCTTCTTCCTCTTCGACATTCCCGCCAAGTGTTACCAAGCTAAGCTGCAGCTCTTGAACATCCCACTCACGGCCAAGCTTTTCTTCGACCGTTTCGCGATTGATGACCAAGCGATCTTCGCATTCCATACGAATCATAGCTGGCTGGTAGGTAACGGTGACTCCTGGATTATCTTCTTCAACGGCCTGAACGATATAACGCGACATATCGTTGTCTTGTAACGCCAGATATACTTTTGACATAAGCTTCTTCCATGAAAATTGGTTTAAGTTACGATGATAAATTTATAACTAGATTAAGCAGCGCTTTGCACAACTAAACCGGCAGTTTTACAACGTTTTGCCAACTGTGCTTGAATGTCATCCAACACGACTAACACTTGCTCGGCATCAAATAGTTTTTCAATCAAAGGACGATAGGCAGTGGCAACCTTCTCTTGCCACGTATCTAGCCACTGCTGGCAGTACTCCTTATTTTCTTCACTTTCTGCAACCACTGTTTTGATGATACTGTTGCTCCAGCCTGTTATGTCTTTGAAACAATCTTGCATAAACTCAGTCAGGATAGCGATATCACGACCGTTATTTTCAACCAACCAGTTATCTAAATGCTGATAATGAACAACGTGAATAAAAGTATCTATGACTAAAGACTGCGCAAGAAACAGCTCAAACCAATCTTTGACGATTAAGGTATGTTCACAAAGGGCACGAACTCCTTGCCACGCCTCATCATTCATCCAATAATCTTTGGCCTGCTGTAGTGAGTCACTAGAGTTGCCATCGATCAACAACCCTATCCGTGATAAATACTGTGCCATGCCCAGCCGATCCATACCTGCATATAAACAAGCTTGCGAAATAGCTGTACCATAACCATAAGCAGATCCATACATGAAGTTTAGATTGGCGGTTTGTTCTACGTGACGTAGTGGCAAGAGCCCAAAAATAACGGCTTCTAAGACTTCTTCACTCAGATTATCTACCAAATCACGTTTTTCAAAGAACTTATAGTTACCTTCGGTGATGTCTTGCATACGTGCTCTATTCTGAACATAGGCACCATAATAAAACTGACGAGGATCTTTCAGGTCGTACCAATCCTCCATCTGAATAATCGTGTAGTTTTCATCGTTCAATGTTTTGTCAGGATTCCATAGTGGACGATAATGAAAGTTAGCCGTGGCCTGCGCATCATAGGTGGCCTCTTGATAACGAGTTGCAGGTTTGTCACCAAAACGCCGAGCAATGTTCGCATAGGTATGACGAACGGGTTCAAGCGTTGATGTTTTGATTTCTAAAGACATGCTTATTTCTCCTTGATATAAATTATTACGCTCTAGTCGCGAGCGCCTTCCGTGTTTAACAACAATTATGATGAAGTAGGTTTAATGGTTACGAGTTTCTGAGTGATTTTGGCCTACTAAGGTAGTCTCTGTGCCATAACGCCACTTGTCTTCTTCCTGATCATTAATATGCATCTGCTCAGGTGTCATGTTTATGACGTTGTTATTGGCACAAAACTCCTTAAAGCTTTCAGGAGGTAATACCAGCTCAACAAAGAGGCTGGATTCGCCAATAGCAAAGTCAAACATGACAAACTTATCATCCGGATCACTTCTAACCCGAACATATTTGGGCAAGTCATTAAAAGAAAGATTAGACTCTTTATCGTAATTTGATGAGGTATTAGGTGAATTCACTCTCAACTCCTTTTCTTAAATGGTATAAATATAGACAGTCCTTATCTGGTATTTACTACCTTACAAGTTGTATGCCAACTTTATAATTACCAACTTAAGTTATTGATTTTTAATAACATTTTTAAAAAACACTGCGTATTAATCATCTAAGCTCAATAATTTTCTTTATTTTATTTCATGATTTGAGTCATTCATTTTTCAAAATTTCATGAAATACTTAAATTATTAAATTTAGAATCGCTGCTCATAGTCTGATGTAGCTTGATAGGCCATATATTTAGTATGATAAAATTGCATGATTTAGATGGATGTGTAATGATGATTGGCTCAACCATCTAAGGATAGATGTTACTCAGCTCCTTGCAAGGAACGCATCTGCTATGTCAAAACAAACCTCTTATAAAGATGATACTCCTGAAGTAAATGCAGTCTCTCATCCATCTAAATTTCTCGATGGCGAGGCTATACCTGAGCCAATCAAACTTAATAAAAAAAATAATAAAGAAAAAACTGAATTCACAAAGAGAATCGAAGATTTATTGACACATCTTGAGTTTGATTTGCATTCAGGAAAGATATGGTTCGGCGGTCAGCGCATGATATTAAGCCATGCTCATGCTCTATGGCGCCTGCGAGAGGATATCGAATCGACTTTGGGTAGCGATATTATGCAGCGGCTTTTTTTTCGCTACGGTCATTTTGCTGGGGAACAAGACGCTGAGATTAGTAAAAAATTACGACCAGAAGGCAGTTGGAAAGAGGTGTTTTTATCCGGTCCACAGATGCATGCCATACGCGGTATGGTGAGAGTCGTTCCTGATAAAATGAGTGTCGATTTTGACAATGGCAGATTTTTTGCAAGCTTTGATTGGTATAACTCTTTTGAAGCCGCTTATCATAAAAAGTTTCATGGGGTTTCAGATAAGCCGATATGTTTTAGCTCACTGGGTTACGCCAGCGGCTATACCAGCTCCTTCTTTGGCCGTCAGATTGCTTTTAAAGAAGTACAATGCGCGGCAATGGGTTTTGATCATTGTCGTATTGAAGGGCGACCATTAGAGGACTGGGAGGAAGAAACGGATCTTGAAAGGTTTTTCAACACTGAGCGCTTAAATACTGAACTGTTTGAGCGGCGCAGTAATTTTGATGAGATAAAAAGACAAAACCCTGATTTACGTATCAACCCTGAAGGTTTTTTTTCTGCTATTGGTGAATCGCCTTCTTTTAAAAAGGCAACAGCGCTGATGAAAAAGGTCGCAAAAACCAAAGCGACTGTTTTATTGCAAGGAGAAACTGGGGTTGGTAAAGAGGTATTTGCTCAAGCGCTCCACGATGCTAGTGATCGCAGAAGCAACCCTTTCATCGCTATAAACTGTGCCAGCATCCCTACCGATCTTATTGAGTCTGAGCTGTTTGGTGTTGAAAAAGGCGCTTTTACTGGCGCTACGCAATCTCGAAAAGGCAAAATTGAAGCGGCACATTTAGGGACACTATTTTTGGATGAGGTTTTTGAGTTATCATCGCGGGCGCAAGCAGCTCTACTGCGCGTATTACAAGAAGGTATACTCAACCATGTCGGCAGCTACATTGATATAGCTGTTGATATTCGAGTGGTGGTAGCCACCAATGAGAATCTAAAACAGGCCGTAGCTCAAGGAAAGTTTCGTCAAGACTTATATTATCGATTAAGCACTTTCCCTATCTACCTACCTCCTTTACGAGAACGTAAGCAGGACATACTTCTACTGGCTAAGTTTTTCTTACATAAATATGCCGATATGTATCAAAAAAATATTCAAGGTTTTACAGATCAAGCGCGAGAGTATCTGAGTTTATATCATTGGCCAGGCAATATACGAGAGCTACAAAACGTCACCGAACGAGCGGTCATACTCAATGATAACCACAAGTGGATTGACGCTAGTGATTTGCTTTTATCCAATATCGAAGATAATAGTATGAATGCTAATAAGCTTCGGGTATCGGCTGAAAGCGGTGGTTTACAACACTCCAGCGTTGATGACCATAGTAATACCGCACTTGCCACTTTATTCCATGATGGTTTTAATTTAGAAGCCTTTAACGACAAGCTTATCCGCGTCGCTTTAAGTCAGTGTAATGGCAACGTCTCAAAAGCTGCACGACTCTTAAATATCAGCCGCGCAAAACTTGACTATCGACTAAGCAAGCTCAATTAGCGGTGATTGTTATATTCAAAGTAACTAAAACTAGCTACTATGATCCCACATTTAACTTATGTTAATGAGGTTGTTAAATAGTGAATAGAGTTAAAATCAGTTACAAGATACTATCTATTGCTTGTTATACCTATCACTATATTATTGGTATGTAAGTCTTACTATATAAAGAATCAGTGAACTATGAACTGACTTTTTTGATACTTTGAACTAAATATTTATCCCTTACTTCAAATCATTCAAAGGTAGTAGTTATAACTATTTAAAATTTTTAATAGTATCGACATTAATGATTTGATACTATTTTGATACTCTGTATATATTGTTAGATATGACTCTTTGTTGATAGCTATGTTTTGTTTTTATCCTGAGACCTTATGAGTAAAGGCTTTAATGTAAAATACACGGCTACTTATTGATAAGTATTGTGTATTGTTGTTGTAAAAAAGAGGACTCATAATCCTTTGGTCGTAGGTTCAAGTCCTACTGGGCCCACCACATATTGAATCAGGCTTGTTCGCAGCGATGCGGCAAGCCTTTTTTTATGGGATTTTGCGTAATTTCCGAATACCTTGGTATATGGCGAATTATATAGAATATTGGTATATTTGTTGGTATAGATTATACCAACATGCCATTAACTCATACGATTATCAACAAACTAACCCCAAGTGACAAATGCACCCCTAGCCGCCCTGACAAGCATAGTGATGGCGACGGCCTTCAACTGTGGGTAAGACACACCGGAAACAAAGTCTGGATCAGTGCTTACCGCTGGCAAGGTAAACAGCAATCACTGACCTTGGGCAAGTACCCAGTAATTACACTGCAGCAGGCACGCCAGCGTAACCTAGAAATAAAGCAACTGATTCACGAAGGTATTAACCCAAAAGATAAGAAAAAAGAAAAACTTGCTGAGCAAGATGGCTCAAGACTTTTTGATACTATTTAACAGGCTTGGTATGCAGACCGTAAAACCTTTTTAGCCTCAAGTACGTTTAGTCGTAACTACTCAGCCTATATGCGTGACGTTAAACCAGTTATAGGGCATAAGCTAATCGACGATATTACATCACCTGATATTTTAGCGATTGGTAAAAGTATCGAGGCACGTGGTGCTAATGAAATGGCTCGTCGAATAATGGCAGAAGTAGGGCAAATATTTAAGCACGCTATTCGCATAGGTATAGCAACGTCAAATCCTGCAGCAGATTTATCAGCGGCCATTAAACCGCATAAGACTAAAAATCACAGTCGCATTACTTCAAAAGAATTGCCAAAACTCTTACAAGATATTGATGACTATACTGGACATATAACCGTCAAACTAGGTTTATGGTTCTTATGCTATACCTTTGTAAGAACCAATGAGCTTAGATTCATGGAATGGTCAGAAATTGACTGGAATGATAAAATTTGGCGGATACCTGCGGAAAAAATGAAAATGAATAGACCTCATATTGTTCCTCTTGTACCACAAGTTATAAATATATTAATGCAAATCAAAGAGCTGAATTTTTCAGAGCAGTATGTGTTCTATAACCCCTCTACCCGTAAGCCGTACAGTCAAAACGCTTTTATTAACGCTCTATATCAAATGGGCTATAAATATAAAATGACAGGGCACGGTTTTCGAGGACTTGCAAGTACAACACTTCATGAACAAGGCTTCATGCATGAAGCGATTGAGTTACAGCTGGCACATGAACAAGAAAGCAAAATAAGCCGAGCTTACAATGGCGCTCAGCATTTAGACTATCGTAGAGATATGATGAATGAGTGGGCGAGTTTTATAGATAATAGTTTTTGAAAAGGTTATTGATTTTATTAATATATTTATCTTATTCCAACTTATAGAGTAATTTTCATGCTAAAAAGTAGTGATTTTTATAATTTTAAAGACTCTGTTGCACTTTTTAAAGATATGATAGATAAAAGCATAAGTGACACTGAAATATATAGAAGAATAAAATCTGGTCAATTGACCCCCTATCTTGACTACAAAGGTGCTGCCCATCTTACTAAAAATGGAACAGTTTTGAGAGGTATTGACTATGTCTCCAAACTATTTGAAGAAGAATTTTATGTTTCGGGTGTATTTAAGTTATCTAACGAAAATATAATCCTTTCAGAATTTTGTCTTGAAGCTATCTTAGGAGTTGGAAATCCTGTAGCTCAAAAAATTAAGATCTATAGCATTAGTAATAAAAATCTAAAAAATAAAGATCTTTCATTAGGTTATTGCTTATATAATATAAATGACAAAATAAATGACAAAATAAATGAAAAGCACCCAAAAACTGGTTTGAAATGCGAAATAGTTTTTGATAAAGAAGAATTGCTAGATATAGTCAGTGAATATAAAAACAAGCAAAGGAACGATTATTTAGAAAATGAACTTGAAGAAGCCAGAGAGTATATTGAACGTTTAAAACGTAGTAGAAACCTATTAGAAATAGAAACCAGTGGGCTAAAGAAAGAATTAAACAATCAAAAAAACAGCTCTTCTAATAATGATAATAACAATACCAAATCGCAAGATTATAAAATAATTGCAATGATGGCTATTCTTCTTGCTGATACGTCTGCTAAGTTCAAACATGGGGATAAACTCAATATGCAAGCGATTGAACGGGACATTAAGAACCTTGTTTTTGATTTAGATATTGATAAGTCCCATTTACATGGTCTTGATGCGCCACATAAGCGCATTTCGACTTGTTTGAAAGAGTTCTCTCAGTACTTTGATAAAGATGTTAAGAATTAAAGCTAATCTAAATTGAAAGTTCAATATAACATTTGAACTTTCAACACATTCCTAACTCATAAAACTATCATTCTATCCATACCGAGACACCCCGTCACGGCTAGTATGGAGAAATAGAATGTTAGAATCTGATACCCCCACTAAAACCCATAATGATAAAGATTTAGTAAAACTATTACCTCTTCAAGGCATGTCACGCGCTAAAGACATCCTGCCACTTTTGCCATTCTCGAGAACCACATTGCATGAATGGAGTCGAGATGGTAGATTTCCTAAGAGCATCCGCTTATCGCCAACAATAGTGGCTTGGAAAAACTCCGAAGTTCTCGATTGGCTGAATAACTATACCAGTAATACTTCCACGAATATAAGAACCAGTGGAGGTAGAAATGAAGGAAGGTAACAGCAAAAAGCCCCAAGCTGATGACAAGGGGCTTAATACTTTACTAGGCTCTACACAGCAAACTAGCCATGCAATTATAGCAGATGATGAGATTCTCACCAACCTTATAGCTTTAGACCAAGGCGATAAGCTAAGACAGTTTAGCAGTACATTCACTATTCATAATGGCGATAGAAAAAGCGATATAATCAACACTGCTGGCAAGGTGGGCTTGATACTCAGTGACAACATAAACCAGCCAGCAAACCTAGCTCTTTACACGCTTAATAGTGATGCACCGATCGAGGTGACAGACCCAAACACGCCAAGCGCCTTTATCATTGGCAGTCTTAACCTAAATAGTGACTGGTACGGGGTAAAGAGCCTAGATGATGGTATAGAGCTATATAAAGCACTGATAAGCCAAGGGCTAAACGTGACTATCCTAGTCAGTGCTAATCCTTTTCACTTTAACAATATGGTCAAACATTTTGCTGAGGTTAAGCAAGTTATTGTTACTGCCACCATTGATAAAAAAGATGAAGTAACTAAGCCACTGCTAGGCGTAAACGTTAAAGCGATTATAACTACTTTTGATTTACTGCTATCGTTTGCTAATGAACAGACGCTTGATGATGTTTTGAGCGACCCTGAAACAATAGTTAAGGACTTGCTAGCTGAAGCATGGGGAAAGCTGGGCGATATAGCCGACCCTGACAGCAAAGCCACACCCTACCCGATAGAAGCCTGGGGCAAGAACGGCGATATACTTTACGATGCAATAAAAGCCATTATCTATCATGCCCAAGTTGCCTCAGCGATGGCTGGAAATGGCATGTTAGGCGCTTTAGCTACCATTATTCAGCAGTATATCAACGCGCCTTATGTGTTAGGTGATAAGTTTATGCCTGTGTCCCTATTCATACTTACTGAAGGCGATAGTGGTAGTGGTAAAAGTCGAACTGTAGGCTTTAGCCACAAGGCGCTTGTGAGCTATCAAGAAGACAAACGCAAGGAAGACAGGCAGTTGCTAGATGAATGGAAAGCACAAAAAACCAGCACACTAAAGAAAGATTTAGAAGTATGGTTACTTGAAAACCCCAAACCTAAGCAGTTTATACTTTTGGTGAAGTCTGGCACTATCCAAGGCTTTTTAGACCATATGCTGATTGGAAATACTAGAGATATAGCATGGTCAACAGCTGAAGCTGCCTTGTTTTTAAGTGGTCACAGCTTAACCAGTGACACGGCAAAAAGTAACATAAGCCAGCTGTGCGATATATGGAGTGATGGCTCATTTGATAGGCTTCTATCACCGCGCTACGACAGCATAGAGCAAAACAGTATGAACAGGGTTCGGTTTACGCTCGACTTGCAAGGGCAGCCGTCTGTCATAGCTGAAGCACTCAATGATAACGCTATGAATGAACAAGGATTGTTACCACGCTTTTTGTTCGCCTTTCCTGAAAATATGAACGGTAAACTCGTTTATAACACTGATGAAAGGCTAGACGCTAAGCCTAATCTTGACACTCGATTACAATTCTACTGGCAGCGGTGCTATGAGTTACTAGACCCTAGCCAAGGCATTATCAGAACTGACGACGAGGGTAAGATCATTCGATTTGATATGCCCTTTGAGAACAGACAGGCTAGAAAAGCATTAGCAGACTACCAAACTGCTAAAGAGCGCCAATTATGCAAAGGCGGTCAGCTTGAGAAATACGCAAGCTATGCCAGACGCTTACATGAAAATGCCAGTCGTATCGCCTCAATACTGGCTTACTTCAATGGCCAGCGCTTCATATCTGCTGATGACATACATAGAGCTACATTACTGACTGACTACTCAATGAGTGAGCGCATAAGGTACACCGACAAGCCCCAAGCTGGAGATAATGACGCGCAAAAGCTCATAGGCTGGCTGGTCAAGTATTGTAATAGACAGTCAGTCAATCGACTGGCTTACTCAACGGCTCAAAGTAAGGTTAATCCTAAGCACTTACGGAAAAAGCATAACTTTGAGTTGATAGCTGAGGTATTAGAAAGCGAGGGTTATATCAAAATCATAACTAGTGGCAGGGTGAGCTACGCTGAAGAAGCCGTACAAGTAAACTTGGTAAACTAAGCGTATTCACAGGAGTTTACCATGACCAAGAAAATCAGAACCTACAGTACAGAATTCAAAGCAGAAGCCGTCAAGAAGATAGCGGACAATAACGGCAATATTTCAGCGACTGCAAAGCAACTTGGCATCGCCATGCAAACGCTATCGAACTGGAACAATAAAGCCAATCAAGGCAAGCTTATCGGTACAGAACAATATGATCCTGATCTTATGACGGCTATTCAGGAAATAAAGCAGCTCAAGCGGCAGCTTAAAATGGCTGAAGAGGAACGAGAGATACTAAAAAAGGCCACCGCGTACTTTGCCAAACACAGCTCGTGAAGTACGCTTTTATAAAAAATAATAAACCATTCTTTACTATCGCAAGCATGTGTAAGGTCTTAGCTATTAAGCCATCAAGTTATTACGACTGGCTGAGTCGCGATATTAGCGACCAACAAATACATCGTAACCACTGCGAGCTACTGGTGAAAGCCGCTCACAGTGAAACCCGTGAGCGCTACGGTGTTGAGCGACTGCATGCAAAGCTAGCTGATCAAGGGCACGATATTAGCCTATATATGGTTCGACGTATCAAAGAAGAGCATGGCATCAAATGTCGTCGCCATAAGCGCTTTAAAGTCACCACCAACTCCAATCATAACAAGCTTGTCTATCACAACGTGCTTGATCAAAAGTTTGATGCGAAGACTCCTAATGAGTCTTGGGTCAGTGACATCACCTATATTTGGACCGATGAGGGCTGGCTGTATTTAGCAGGTGTTAAAGATCTCTATACCAAAGAGCTTGTCGGCTACGCTACAAGTAAGCGCATGACAGCAGACTTAGTATGCCGTGCGCTTAATATGGCCATTAAGAACAAACGTCCAAGCCAAGGGCTGATTGTGCATTCTGATAGAGGCAGTCAGTACTGTAGCCATGCGTATCACAAGATCATCGAGCAGCATCATTTTAAAGGCTCAATGAGTGGTAAAGGTAATTGCTTTGACAATGCTCCGATAGAAAGCTTCTGGGGTACATTAAAGAATGAGCTTGTATACCATCAAGAGTGTAAAACAAGGTTTACAGCGACCAACGAGATCACACAGTATATCGAGCTGTATTACAACCAGACTAGGATTCAAAAAGGTTTAGGCTATAGATCGCCAAGGCAGGTGTGGTTTGACTTTTATCGTCAGGCTGCGTAACTAAAATTTCCCAAGTTTATGTGTACGGATTTGACGGCAGGGGTCAGTATATCATTATAATGTATTTCATTAAATTGCTTAACAAGTACAAAAAACACTGATCGTACAATAAGTAACAATATTTTTTACAGATTATTGATTTATAAATCTGGTTATTCCATTAGGTGATTACTCAAGTATATTGTTGGTATATTTGTTGGTATAAGGAATTTATTTTCACATAATAACTTTTTATATCAATTACTTAAAAATAAAGTATGGTTGATACTGGGGGCCACCAAATTCAAACCCTTACAGGCATTTGCTTGTAAGGGTTTTTTGTTGTCTAGAATTTAATAAAAAACAATCATTGAGCTGTGCTGAAAAACCGGTAAAAGTAAACTTGCTAAACTAATAGATTGCATAGCAGTAAAAAAGGTTGCCAACACTATATGTAATATAGCGTTAGCAACCTTTTTTCATTTAATATTTTACTTAGATAATGTGCCTAATATTAGAATTTGTTATATCTAATTTCTAACATTAGAAAGAAGTACGGCGATAATTACGATATTCAGGCAACCAAAAATTCGCTTTTAATCGACGTTGTAAATTCTCCGCTGTGATAGGTAGTGCGAGCTTATCTTGAGCCGCTTGCAATGCCACTGCATACGCTATTTTTTCACTGATCTCTCTGATAACTTTAATCGGCGGTAGTATGGCACCAGGTGCTTTTTCGTATTCCATTGATATATCTGCAAGGGCTTGGCTTGCCGCCATGAGCATATTATCGCTGATACCCGTCGCCCGTGCTGCTAAAACACCCAGACCAATACCGGGGAAAATATAGCTGTTATTACACTGAGAAACCTCGAAAGACTGACCTTCAAAAGTGGTATGAGGGAAAGGGCTACCTGTTGCAACAATTGCCTTACCCTTGCTCCAATTAGTCACTTCTTGCGGTGTTGCTTCCACACGAGACGTGGGGTTTGAAAGTGGTAATACAATAGGATGCTCAGTATTAACACACAAGGATTCGATCACCTCTTGGGTGAACAGACCTTTTTGCCCACTGACACCAAACAATACAGTTATTTTTGCTTGTTTAACCACTTGCGCTAAACCGAGCTTTTTACTTTTATCCCAGCTTTCAATAGCAGATTCTTTTTGTACTAACGGTTCTTGGAATTTTTGTAGCTCCGTCATGTTATCAGTAAGCAGGCCATAGCGGTCAACCATAAATACTTGGCTGCGAGCCTGCGACTCCGTTAACCCTTCACGCTGCATTTGGCGAATAATATGCTCAGCAATACCGCAACCAGCAGACCCTGCGCCTAAAAATGCTATTTTTTGTTGGCTAAGCTTCTGACCTTTATTCAAGCACGCTGCAATCAAGGTACCGACTGAAACCGCAGCAGTACCCTGAATGTCATCATTGAAGCAGCATAATTGGTCACGATATTTATTCAATAATGGTGTCGCATTCTCTTGGGCAAAATCTTCAAATTGTAATAATGCCTCTGGCCAACGACGTTTAACGGCTTGAATAAACAAGTCGACAAACTCATTATACTCATCACCAGAAATGCGTGGGTTTCTCCAGCCCATGTACATAGGATCGTCAAGTAGCTGTTGATTATTGGTACCAACATCCAACAAAATTGGTAAGCAATAAGCAGGGCTAATACCACCACAAGCGGTATACAAAGCCAATTTACCAATGGGAATTCCCATACCACCAATACCTTGATCCCCTAGACCTAATATACGTTCGCCGTCAGTGACAACGATTACCTTCACGTTTTGCTTGGTGGCATTTTGCAGCATGTCATCGATTTTATGGCGCTCAGGATATGAGATAAATAAACCACGTTTACGGCGATAAATTTGCGAGAATTTTTCACATGCTTGACCAACCGTCGGGGTATAAATGAGCGGCATAACCTCTTCAATATGCTGCTCAATTAGATGGTGAAATAAGGTTTCATTGGTATCTTGTATGTTACGCAAGTAAATATGCTTATCCATATCATTAGTGAATGAGCGCAGTTGATGATAAGCGCGTAGTGATTGCTCTTCAATTGTCTCAATGTTATGAGGTAATAGCCCAGTTAAATTAAAGCTATCGCGCTCTTCTGATGAAAAAGCACTGCCTTTATTTAGTAAAGGAGTCTCTAAAAGAGCGGGCCCTGCAACGGGAATATATAAAGGACGCTTGTTTGACATAATGTAATCTTCTTATTAAAGGCATATGAGTGAAAGCCATACTGAGTGAAAGCTATGCTAGTGCTGCATTATACATAGCATCTACTGGTATTTAACAATAGATAACAAAATCATTTTGAATGAACATGACTCTAAAGGTGATGGCACGAATACATTGACCTAGAAATATAGATATATTTAGCTTTTACCTTAAGTTTTTATAAAAAAGGGTTTTTGATTATTGGGTGTTTTCTATGAGATTTCATACAATCGAAGCCGCTACCTTTATTGATGTCAGTATTGACGGCGGTATTTATAGAAATCTTTGTTAAGCAGATAAGTAATCCGCCAATATGACTTTTATTATCACTACGATATTTTTCAATTATTCAACGTATCACTATCAATACGACCATCAACCAAATTAATCGTTCGATCACAAGATGCTGACAAGCGTGGATCATGGGTGACCAGCAATACCGCGCAATCACGTTCCTGATTGACTTTGCGGAACAACTCAAACACTTCTCTAGCCGTCACGGTATCCAGATTACCTGTAGGTTCATCAGCCAATAGCAATGCCGGTTCGGTTATCAAGGCGCGTGCAATGGCAACACGCTGTTGCTGACCACCTGATAGCTCGTTAGGTTTACTGTCAGCAAAGCGCTCTAACCCAACCGCTGCCAGTAGCTCGCGCGCTTTTTGGATAGCAAGCTTATTTGGACGACCCCTTGTCAATGTTAGCGGCATTAAGATATTGTCTAATGCACTAAACGCTTGAATCAGATGATGAAATTGAAAGACAAAGCCAATACTACTGCCACGCAAAGCGGTGCGACCAGCATCATTCATAGCGCTGGTTGCTTGACCCAATAGATATAGCTCACCGCTGGTTGGCTGATCTAGTAACCCTAGTACATTTAGCAAAGTGCTTTTACCTGAACCAGAAGGACCAATCAGGGCAGCAAAGTCGTTATTGCTGATGGTTAAGTCAATACCGTGCAGCACCTCAATCTCATTAGGTTGACCGATATTATAAGACTTTTTTAGTGCCTCTAAACGCAGAACTTCGTGAGATTGACTGGACATAGGAGTTGACGTCTTATTAAAAGGATTGGCAGAAACATTGTTAAATTCACTGTTAAATTCATTATTAAAAGTGTCGCTAGAATCATGATTAGACATAACGAATAGCCACCACTGGATCAAGTGCTGCTGCGCGCCGCGCTGGAATAGCAGCTGCTATCACACCAGTTAGCGTGGCTAACGACATAGTCACTAAGATCAGGTTTATCGATATGGGAATGGTAAATATGTCGGGCCCAAAAGTATTAAAAGACCAGACCAATACATAGCTGACACCACTACCGACAATAGAGCCTAACAAGCCAAATATAGCCCCTTGAATTAAGAATATTCGTAGGATTTGCTGACGAGTTGCACCCATGGCTCGTAAGATACCAATCTCGCGCGTACGCTGAACCACACTGACCGACAGCACACTGGCAATGCCAAAAGCTACTGAGATCGCCACAAAAACGACAATCATATTACTAGATAAACTTTGAGCCGTGAGACCACTCAGCAGTTGGGCGTTGGTTTCAATCCAGCTTTCTGCTTGCAATGAGGTCAAACGACCCACTTGTGCAGCGATTTCCTCCGCCTCAAAGATATCTTCAACCGTCAAATCAATGACTGTGATACCGCCCGGTAGGTTGAGTAATGACTGCGCTTGTTTTAGGTCTAGATACACGTAGCGCGCATCAAGCTCTCGTACGCCGAGCTCGAATATACCAGCGATATTGACTACAGCGCTGTTGTTATTAATGTTGCTACCAAGGTTGTTACTCAAATTATTACTGGGACTACTATCGCCATCGTCTTGACCAGTATCTAAGCGCAGTTTACTACCGACCTCTACACCCAAATCTTTAGCCAGCTCGCTACCAATCAATACATTATCTGCGCCCACTCGCAGCTCACCACTGATTAAGTATTCATTAAGTGGGATTATATTCTGATAACGCACCAAGTCAGTACCTACTAGTATTACCGACTCTAATGCCTCACCACGCCGGACAAACCCAGGCCCAGACACGTTTGGCGATACGGCAGTTAATAAGGGCAGTTGATCTAGCGTGTCAGTGATTTGCTGCCAATTATTAATAGAACGTAGCCGCTGTGGACGCTTGTCTTCTTGTATCAGTTGCAGCGTATCATCAGCAGATGGCGCTATTAGGTTGACTTCGTCTGGCGCTACTAAGCGAATATGTGCCTGACTGCCGAGGGTACTGTCAATAAGGTTGGTCTGTAATCCTTGGATGAGTGCGGTGATAAATATAATAACGGCAACACCTATCGCCACTCCAAGAGTAATCATCAACGACTGTATGCGTCCCTCGCGCAAAAAACTGATGGCAATGTTGGCATCAATCCATAGTCTACCGAAAAAAGCCGTCAATTGACTGTCTCCGCTGCTTGGCTCTTATCACTTATAGTCTTCATCTTGTCAGCATCAGGAGCGGCAAAAGGTGCTGCTTGAAGCGCGGTTCTCACTCTTTTTCCATCAGCCAGTGAGACTGTCGCATCACCCAATATCTCATCGCCTGCGCTCAGTCCTAAGAGCACCTCTGATGCTGATAGCCCGCGTAACCCTAATTTCACTACTCGACGTTGTATTTTACCATCACGCAATAATAATACTTCGGCGCTGTCTTCTTTAACATTGGCTAGTGCATCATTAGGAATGACTAAGGCTTTTGCGCGTTGATCCGTTTCGATATTCACTGATACCGTCATGTCTTGACGCAAAAAATCAGGTACAGGATCGACGGACAATCTCACCTCTACCGTACCGCGTTGCGGATCTATACTTGGTGCAATGAAACTAATACGTACGGGAAACGGTTTATCCGGATAGGCATCGGCAATAGCAACAGCTGGTTGCTGCAAAGCCAACCGAGATAAATTACGTTCATCAAGCGGTACTCTTATTTCAGTCTTACCATCGAGGGCAATAGTAAACAAGCTCTGACCTGGTTGCACCAAATCACCTACTTCTACATTTCGGGTCAGAATAGTGCCTGATACTTTGCTACGTACTTGCGCTTTATTGAGCTGAGCCTGCAATGCTGCGATACGAGCACGTAATAAATCTTCTTCAACACCACCAGAGGAGAGTGCATTCGCTCTCAGGCGTGCATTTTCAAGATTATTGCGTGCTTGGGCTTGGGATTGAATCGCTTGCTCCATTTCCTCATCAGAGATGGCTGAGATAGCAGCCAATTCGCGCCTACGCTCGACATTACGGTCAGCTTGCGCCAACGCTACTTTGGCATTGGTCAAATCCACCACTGCTTGTGGACGAGTGCTACTAATCAATTCCGCCAACTCGGCTTCTGCTTGCCGCACTTGGGCTGCAACGTCATCGGAGCTTAGTACCAACAATAAATCTCCTGCAGCGACTTGTTCGCCTTCTGCTACCCGTCGCTCTAATATAACACCTGATATCTCGCTACCAATGTCAGTATTCGATACGGCAACTATCCGTCCAGTCGCTACGACCGTCTGCACCAAAGGCATCGAAGATATTCTATAGCTTGGTAATAGTGGTCCTTGCCACCAGCGAAAGGCAAAAAAGCCCGCAACAATGATGAGCAGTAGTGCGCTAACAATCAGTTTATAAGGAATAGCGCGCAATGAGTTTCTCCCGTTCAGAACAAATATCTAGTGGTTTACAGTTTCTACTAAATCCGATCGTTATGCGAGTTTACTGCAACATTTTTTAGGTTTAAAATTATTTATTAACTGAAAATCATCCTGTTAGTATGGTTATATTTTGCATGGTTATATTAAGAGTATTTGATTCACTACAATAGTTAAGATGTAAAAAACCCCTTCATACTATTATTTATATAGCATGAAAGGGTTTTTACTGCCGAATAAATCAGTGCGATATATACAGATTAAAAAGCCAAGTTGATCATCAAATACCTATCGTAAAGTCAAAATAATAGCTCAAGTGCTCAGAATCATACAAACACCAAGCCATCTTCAGTTTGATGCACCTTAATGTCGACATCATAAACATCGCTTAGTTGCGAGCGTGTCATCACTTCACTAGGCGTTCCTTGTGCAACCATTTGTCCACCGTTTAATAGCACCACTTCATCAGTATAGCGATGCGCATGGGTCAAATCATGCAACACAACCAAGATACTTTTGTGTTGCTGTCGCACCAAATTATGCAAATAATGAAGTAAAAAACGCTGATGGCGAATATCAAGATGATTGGTCGGCTCATCAAACATCATGATTTTAGTGTCTTGCATTAGCGCCCTTACGATAGCCAAGCGCTGCTTTTCACCGCCTGATAAGGTTTGCACGCGGGCACTGACCAAACTTGATAACTCAAAATCTTGTAGTAAACGTTGCGCGCGCTCAACATGATGGCTATTTGGGCGCTGATACCATGCAAGATTTGGCGAGACTCCTAACAGCGCATAATCCAATACCGTTAACGGCAGCTCAAAACGCTCATGTTGTCCAACCCAAGCGATATGACCATCATTCATGACCTCGTTGATCGGCTGACCGTAAATCGTAATGTGACCATCCGTTTTAAGCGCGGTTCCTGTGTGTTGACCTAAAACCGTATGCAACAACGTACTTTTACCCGCGCCATTTGGTCCGATAAAGGCGACCAGCTTTTGGCTTGGCACGGTTAGTTTGTCTATCTTTAACAATGTTTTATGACCATGCGAGATATGAATATCTTGCATCGACAACAGCTCGCCTGCATCACTACTCTTGATATCACTACTATTTATACGACTGTCTCGACTCGCTGGTGATGTCTTTGATATAGCCGTAAAAAATGAATGAAACATAAATACTCTCTCCAATTAGCGGCGGCTACTACGCACAAACAGCCAAATAAAGAATGGACCGCCAAGCAACGCTAAAACGATGCCAACGGGCACATCCACTGGATAAGCAACATGCCGCGCCGCGCCATCAATGACGAGTAATAATATCGCCCCAAGCCAGCCAGACCAAATCATGAGACGCATACGTCCGCCACCAAACAGAATAGCTAATAGGTTTGGTACCATCATGCCAATAAAACCAATGACGCCTGCTAAAGACACCGCTGCCCCTGTTAATAATGCCGAGGCAATCACGACCAAACAACGAACCACACCCACTTTGATACCCAAAGATTTAGCAGCGGCTTCACCAAGCATCAGTCCATCCAACTGACGACCTAATGGCAATAAAATTGCTAACCCCAATAACATAGAGACAATCGAATAACGCAGCGGTACAAAGCCCGCTTCCGCCATACTGCCTGACAGCCAATTGGTCGCGGAACGCAGCACCATGTCATCAGACATGAATAAAATTAGGCTGACCACCGCCGCACAAAAAGCACTGATGACAAATCCCAATATCAGCAAGCCCATCTGCCCACCACCCAAAAACCGATGACAAGCGAGAATAAACAAGCACACCAATACACTTCCAGTAAACGCCGCAAGCGGTATCCCAATGCCGCCAAACCCCAATGCCAGAACCAAAACAACACCAAGCGCTGCGCCACCTGATGTACCGATTAAGCTAGGGTCCGCTAAAGGATTTTCAAATAAAGCCTGTAATGCTGCACCACTAACTGACAACGCCATACCAACCAGTAATGCCGTCACCACACGCGGATAACGCAGCTGCCAAATAGTATCGTCAAGATGGCTAGGGCTTGACCATTCGCCAAAGCCAATACCAAGCGCCAACCAAATTAGTAGCACAGATATGACAGCGGCAGTAATATAGTAGATGCTAGGTTTATGTTTTCCAATTTGTGTAGAGATAGAAGCAGAAATCGTATTTGCCATGTGAGATGTCATTTTGTTGAATATGAGATAAAGGATTTTTGCTTAGGCTATTTTGCTACAGTGTTCAGCTTTTTTAAGACGTCAGGCGAATGCAAGCCATAACGCAGAAAGTCATCGGCTGGCCAAAAGTGTACGCCGCCCTTCTTGCCTGCGGCACTTGCTGCAATCTCTGGACGTTTGCTAAATTTACTGACCCCGCCGACCACTGCCTGATTATGATCAGCAATAATGATCACATCGGGCTTGGCTGCCAGCCAGCCTTCACGTGACATGGGTTTTAACCCAGATACATTGGCAGCATTTATCCCACCCGCACGGCGAATCAACTCATCCCCTACCGTACCCTTACCTGCAACAATACGACCATCGTAACTTAATAAATAACGCTTACCCGTCTTTGCCATTGGACTCATCCCTGTATTCCAACGCTTCGCAAGCTGCGACCCTTCAGCTTTTTTATCAACATAACTGCCGATAGATTTAATACTGTTGGCAAAGGTGCTTACCTCTTCTTTAGGCGCGACATTGACGGCTTTAACTTTTAAGCCGTTTAAGCGCTGATAAATGCTCACTGGCTGTACCATATAACTGCCGAGCACTAAATCAGGCTTGACCGCCAACACAGACTCGGCGGTGATATTACGGTGCATACCCACGGCTGGCACGCTCTTTAACGCTGGATTATGATTGGTCGCATCTTTACCAACCAACTTATTGGTCGCTCCTAGTGCCACCACGACGTCTGCAACATCGGGGCTCATCGCGACAATACGATCATAAGCTTGGGCAGAAAGTGAGGGCGCGGCAAATGCGCCAATAATAGCCGCAGTACTGATAGCACGACTCATCAATTTTTTATTTATCACTGCGTGAGTGATTACTGTTTTTGATAATGCAGAAGACATAAGCATTCCTAATTTGCTAACGTAAAAAATGACACTATTAACAGAACCATTAACGTGTATTAAGCATCCCAAATAACTCACACAACAGCTATGACTTATCCGTTATGTGAGTGTCAATATCGCAAAATTTGCTGATTTTTTATGACGGGTTTACACGCTCTCTTCTTCAGGCATTGCAACTGCTGCTAAGGCTTCTGCATATGGATGCGCTTCGATGACCGTCGAGACAATTTGCTGCCAGGCTTCAAGCTCAGGCGTGCCTTCAATTCGCTGACCAAACACGCTAAAGATACTGACGCCGTGATCATCAAAACCTTCGATACAAGTCACGATGCCGTCTTTGGTTGGGCGCTTGACACTCCACAGTTGCGCCAATGCTTTGTCTTTTAAATGCAGCGTAAAGTCATTATGGTCTTTATCTAAAATATTGAACCAATCGCCCATGCGCTTGAGCGTCTGCACGGTGCCAGTCTGAATCTGCACCAGACCGCTATTACCGACAAAAATCATAATCGGACATTTCGCATCACGCGCTTGCTCAAATACCGCTTCGACCGCGCTAATATCAAGCTGCTGCGTCATCTGCTCTGGTGCTTGATAGTAGCTACTAGCACGATCGATATCGAGATTTTTTAATAATGAGTGGAATTGATGCACGTCTGTCATTGCTTGCCAGCCTTGCTGTAACTGCGTACGCTCCTCTTCACTTAATGCCTTGTAACGCCAGTCATTTAGCGGCTCTTGTGCCTCTAACGTCAGCGTCTCATTATTCACCGTTTGCTGCTGCTCCTGAATCATCGCTTGCCAGCGCGCAATAGTCTCAGCGCTTAACTCTCGTAGATAGACTTTATCAATCGCACCGCCTTGCGCGTTATAGAATTGAATACTATAAGAGGGTTTATCGGCGCGGCTGGTATCCGTTACCGCCAGCATATGCTGCCATTGCCACATGAAGAATCGCAAATCTAGACCACCCACATTGAGTGCCAATCCCATCTTTTCACCAAGCTTAAGATTATGATATGGCGCGGTTTTTTCATGCACGGCTAGCTCGTTTCTGACGATGCTTTCCATGTCACCAAAGTTCTCAAATTGCTTTAATACAGTTTTGCACTGATCACCAATATACTGGCTATAAGGCGAGGCTAACATCAGTTCAAACTCGCTGATACCTAATGCAGCCGCGCCTTCTGTGGGAAATAGCATCGGCGTTTTTGCTTTTAATGCTTGGTACTGTTGCCACAGCTCAGTATTTTTTTTGGTTAACGATAACGGTTGACTCATGATGGTCTCCATAAAATAAATAGCAGTAAAAAAGCCAATGATCTTGGCTATGTAGTATTGAGATATGAACATCTTCAGAAAATAGCAGCGACGATGCCTATGATTAATATTTGATAAAAATAATGCCTGCTGTACTACAGTGCCCGCAATGATGCAGCAAGGGTATATTTATCAAGCAGGCTGTTAGCAATTATCGCTTCTATTTCATCATTTATAATTTTATCTCTAGGCTTCAGACGAAATCATTATGGCAACATTTTTTCACTTTGTAAATAATAATAATTATCATTTACATCTTGATAATTATTATCGTTTGAAATACTATGTCTGGGCTTTGTTACTTAATCTAGTGAATCAAGTAACCAAACCTTTAATAATTAATACTATGAAACGGTCGCTTTAGATCGCTCTTTTTGTAGCAAAAGGTCTTTAAGCAGCGCGACTTTCTTACTTTCTCTTTTTACGATGGCTGTTTTACTTATGTCAATTTTAGCGTTTGATTTATCGTTGACTCATACGGGACTAGACACCCATCCCTCACTGCTGCGTCGTAGCCCATTAGCCATAAGTGTGGCATTAGCATTGTTTGCATTCACGTCAGTTTTAGCCCAAGCAGCGCCTATTTTCGCAGAGACGAATGGTGATATGACCGACGATGCAGCCATGCCGAGCACACGTTTAGACCCTATCGTGGTAACGGCGACTCGCTCTGAGCGCGCTTTAAGTGATTCGCCAGTTGCCCTGCAAGTACTTAGCCGCCAGCAGCTCGATGACAACCATGCTCATACTTTAAAAGAAGCGCTGGCCTTGTTGCCCAATGTCTACTTACGTGAAGTCCACGGCAAGACAGGTTACGAAGTCAGCATGCAAGGCTTCACGGGTGATCAAGTATTGGTGTTGATTGATGGTTTACCGATCACAGCCAGCACTGGCTCGACAGTAAACTTGAATCAGTATATGAATATGGATATCGAACAGATAGAGGTGGTGCAAGGAGCGGCATCAGCGCAGTTTGGTAGCGCAGCGATGGGCGGCGTCATTAATATCATCACCAAACCCATTGGCGCGGCAACAGGACATATCACCACCGAGATTGCCAGCAATGGGCAGCAAAATCCATCTGGTAAAACGCTAGATGCCAATAAGCGCTATGTAGAAGCCAGCGTGGAAGGGGCATTGGATAAAAACCAGCGCTTTCACGCGCGTCTATCAGGCTCGTATCTGGACAATGATGGCTTAAGCTTAGACCATGAAGCATGGCCCAGATTAAAAGATGCCAGCGAGCAATCACAAGTCAGTGCCCGCCTCAGCTACCGCCCTGACGGTAACGACACATCAGGTAATAACAATGACCGCAACGATAGCCGACTGGTCAAAAATTCTCAATATTGGCTAGAAGCCAGCCACTATAAAGAAGACGATATTAGTCGCTTTAATTACTATGTCGCGCCGCGCTATTTGGCACAGCAAAGAGATGAACACATCACCAAGCAGCGCTTTAGTATCGGGGCACGCGCTGATATCGCGCCGCATGTCGATGATCGCAGCAGGACTTATCGATTGTCCGCACAAGCGCTGCATGAGGAATATCAAAGCGAATCCAATACTAAAACGCAGCAAGCCATCACTAGTGCCCGTGATACAGAGATTAGTATGACGTTGGCACAAGCCCAGATCGATCTACCTGAGCTATTGCTATCCGATAATCACCTTCATCTTATCCAAGTCGGCGGTCAGGTTCAGCAAGACAAGTTAAGCCAAACGAAAAACCAAGTCAGCGAGCTCATCAGCGATGACGTCAGCCGTGATGTCGGTGAGCTATATCTACAAGATGATTGGCTGATTGGCGATAACTGGGAAGTTTTGAGCGGTATTCGCTATCAAAACGATGAAGACTTTGGTGGTCATACAGCGCCAAAAGTATCACTCAAATACAACCATTTGGATGCCAGCAGTCGTGACCATGTCTTTCGTAGCAGTATTGGCGGTGGTTATCGCGTGCCCAACCTGAAAGAACGCTACTACGTCTTTGACCATAGCAATTTGGGTTATAAAGTCATGGGAAATCCTGACTTGCAGCCTGAAACCTCAACCAGTTACCAGATCGGCTATCAAGGTCAGCTGAGCGACACCGTGAATTTGACGGTCAATGGTTTTTATAACGAGATAGATGATCTGATTCAGACCGATGAAGACAATGCAAGCTTTGAGGGAAATATCGCCATTTATAAATATATGAACGTCGATAGTGCCAAAACCTATGGCGGCGATATTGGCCTTGACTGGCAAGTGGACGAGCGCGCCAAACTGCAAGCCAGCTATGCTTATTTAAAAACGCATAACAATGTGACAGATACCGAGCTGACCTATAAGCCCAATCACAAAGCGATGCTGGCACTAGATTATCAGCTTAATGACAAATTACAGCTGATCCCGCGCCTCAATTATGAATCCAAACAGCTGATTAGTACCAGCGAGCAAGCGTATTCACCGTCTTGGTGGACGCTCGATAGCAAGCTCAATTATGACGCAACTGCAAACTTGAGCTTGTATGCAGCGATTAATAATATCTTTGATGTGCAGCGTGATGTCACCGATACCAGTGACTATCGTCCCATTGATAATCGCGAGTGGTTACTTGGCGCCAGCTACCATTGGTAAGTCTTTGATTCACAATTATTCTAAAGCAAGTGTATTTGTACCGCTATTTTTCCCCTTATTTTGTACCCTCTATCTGAAACCACAACCTTCAAGGAAGCTGATATGACCCCCATTTTCCCAGCAGTTCACACCAAGCCTACCAAATTGGCATTACTGTTTAGTGGCAGTATTTTAGCACTCAGCATGACCGGCTGCGGTGGCGGCGGTGATGGCACCAGTAGTGGCAGTAACGGTAATGGCGGCACTACCCCGCCTGTGAGCAGTGCCAGCTTTAGCGAAACGGCCACTTGGCAAGTCACCAATCTAGCGCCTAATACTGCGACTTGTTATGACTTTGATGCCAAAGCTGAAAGCTCGTGTGCTGAGGATAAGTGGGATATCAAGTTTGATAACCAAGCGCGTTCGGTCAAGCTTTGGTCAAATAGCGGTGATTCTGGCGCAGGTAAAGGCGGCGTTTTTGGTTTAATCGATTGGTCAGATTTGAGCCGTTATAGCAATGCAACTCAAGATCCTGATACCAGTCGTGATATTACCATGCACTACAATGAAGACCGTAGTGGTGGTATTTTTGATGCACAGCCTTGGTTTGAATACAATTTAAAAGACAACCATCAGCTCTACCCGAACAATCGTGTCTACCTTGTCACCACAGATAATAGCAGCGCCATGACAGACAGCAGCGTCCAGCAGCCTATTTATGCCATGCAGGTTACCAACTACTATAATAATGCTGGAACCTCTGGCTACCCTACTCTGCGCTGGATTGATACGGCGCTACCGAACAAGGTACAAACGCAAACCATCGATGCCTCAAACAATGATAACTGGGTCTATTTTGATCTAACCACAGGACAAAGTAGCGCCGATAAAAACAGCTCTTGGCAGATTGGCTTTAAGCGTAATAGCGTCATTTTAAATGGTGGCGATTCTGCGATTGGCACTAATAAAGGCAAAGTTGGTGGCTTCTTATCAAAAACACCAATAGGGTATTATGACGATAAAGGTGAACCCATTGTCAGCAAGTTTATAACCGATGGTAGTGCGGCGACTTTAACCGACCTTACCAACACCGCTGTGTACGATAAACCGATGAGTGCCAGAAGCTGGGTCATTGATAGTAAAGGCTCGGATCTCAATCCTGCTTATACGGGTAATTTCCCGAACCTAGACTTTGGCTGGTATACCTACAATGGCATGACCCATCAACTAAATGCCAAAGCGGTTGACAGTGCTCAAGGTGCGCTCATTAGATCTGCTGAAGGCAATAGCTATGCCCGCGTGCGTTTGGATAAAATCAATTACCCTGATAACTCAGCGACGACTGCGACCTCATGGGAATTTAAAATAGACATTCAACCTGCTCCTTAACACTCTACTGTTCGACTTTAGCTCGCCCAACCTATTTTTGTAAGGTTTGATAGCTTACAAAAATAGGTTGGGCGATCACGTTTATACACGGTTTAAGAGTCACCACTGCCAAGCATTACAAGAAAGCTATTAGTCATTCGATAACACCAGTCCTTTTATGATTGTAAATAAATTAACCTATGGTATATTATCGTAATAAAAATCTAGATGACATTAATAATCATTAACATTTGCATGTTTTATGCTTATTAACTATTATATTTCCATCTTGCCCTTAATCAGCAGCCAATCATTTATTAATAAAAATTTTGCTGAATAATTATTTGAATTTTGGCTTGGACGACATTTTATGGCTCAACCACTTACTCAGTACGATTTCGATAAAACACCGCTCGACATGGCTGACAAAGCCCAGTTTATGAGTCATGTCAATGAAGAGCATCAAGATGAACTCGCGATGTTTATCAATGCCTTTACTAACACGGCAGTGAGTGAGCACGAGATCGCCTCGATAGCAGAGCTGTATACTGATGGGATATTAATGGATGTCACAACCGCCCATCATGACAACGATACCTTGACAAACAGCAGCAAGCTCAGCCGTCAATATTTTATCGATTTTATAGTTCCTATTAGTGACTCTATGACGCTACAGGAGCAATATATAACGCTATTGCAAACCTCTGCCAATAAGCTTGGCAAGCGCACGATCAAGCTTCAAGAACAGCGTTTTACGGTCATTAATGGCTATTATGCCAGCCCCAATATGTATCGACTGCTAGTAACCGCACCCGATAGTACGCCACTCTCTCATCCGGGCTACGCGTATTTGTTTGAGCTAGATGCGGACGGTCTATCTGCTACAAAACATCAGCCCAAAGATAGCGACAAACCTTTGCAGCGCTACTATACCTTGCGAAAAGCATGGCGAGATTCGAGCAGCTCGTCTGTCCAAGCGTGGATAGACGTTTATACTCATGGCGACACGGCAGGAGGCAATTGGGCACGCGCACTTAACTGTGGCAGTCAAATCAAAACGGTACGTGAATATCCAGAGAAAATAGAACATCTCAGCACTGGTCAGTGCTTACTCATCTGTGATGAAACCTCTTTGCCTACGGTGGCCAATCTATTGGAAAACTGGCAGAATCCTTTGCCGCCTCTTGTCATTGCCATCACTAATGATCCAGACGATATCCGTTATTTACATACGCTAACACTCAGTAATCAACTGCGCCACGATGCGCATTTTTTGCAAGATAATGTGTGCCATCTGGTTAATACTCCAACAACTGATATTACTGAGCAAATAATGGCATTATTAAATACACAATTTGCGCGACTGCCTGTCAATATTGACAAAGTATGGGGCGCGCTGGAAGCAGCAGATATCAAATCATTGCGAAAGCAACTAAAGGCAACCCTTGGGTTATCACGTCAGGATATGGTCATTAAAGTCTACTGGCGTGCGCAATAATCATTATGTTTTTTATAAGTGGAATATCTCTATAAACAGCAAGCATTTAATAAGTAGCAAAAATTTAGTCATAAACAGAAAGCATTTAGCCACTTACTAACCACTTGTGCTGACTGCTAAATTGAGCTAATAACAATCGTTGCTGCTGGTGTAGCGCGACTAATCAACATAGTGTAATTAATCAACTTTAGACGACTTACTACTTTGCCTAACAAAAACGTACACTTAACACGATAAAAATATATTGAGATTTAATCCAGTAATATATTGTAATGAAAATGATTATCATTATAATAAGCATTTAATCTATGTGCTGGAAATATTCATGCAACTGTCTCGCTTATACTCTGCTTTATTTCGCCCTACTCTATTGAATATGTCTCGCCATCCCTTGTCATTAAAATCACTGTGCTCATCTTGTCTGTCCACATCGGTAATACTACTGGGTGCAAGCCAAGCCGCGTGGGCACAAACAGATTTAAATGCTGACGCTCAATCCGATACCCCAAGCGTGGTACTCGATGAGATTGTCGTGACCAGTAGTGCTGATGCATCAGCCGATGGGTTGCCAGATGCCTATGAAGGTGGTCAAGTAGCGACAGGAAGCCGTGTCGGAATCTTGGGCAATCAAGACATCATGGACACGCCGTTCTCCACTACCTCATATACCAATGAGTATATCGGCAATCAACAAGCCCAAAGTGTGGGCGACCTGCTCAAAAAAGACCCGACTGTTCGTGTCGCTAGAGGCTTTGGCAACTTTCAAGAAGCGTACTTTATACGCGGCTTTGTCACAACCTCTGATGACACCATGTATAACGGTCTATACGGCATATTACCAAGGCAGTATATCGCAACGGAATTGTTCGAGCGTGTTGAGGTTCAGCGCGGGGCATCCGCCATGCTCAATGGCGCAGCACCCAGTGGTGGTAACGCCGGTGGTACGATTAACCTGCTACCCAAACGAGCTGGTAATGACCCGCTACGTAAGGTGACACTCGGTTATGGTCAGGGCAATCAAGGCAAAGTTGCCGTAGACGTCAGTGATCGCTTCGGCACGGAGGATGCGTTTGGCGTTCGCTTTAATGCCGCTTATCAAGATGGCGACAGCGCGATTGATGATGAATCTTCAACACTGGGTCTGGCAGCGTTAGGATTAGATTATAGAGGCGATCAGTATCGACTATCAGCTGATTTGGGCTGGCAAGACAACAAACTCAAAGAGACCCGTCCTAGTGTCACACTTGCTGGTGTTTCTAGAGTACCAAAAGCACCACACGGCTCAAAAAATTGGGCGCAGCCTTGGACGTATTCAGATGAAGAAGATGTCTTTGGTACCATTCGAGGAGAATATGATTTTACTGATAATATTACCGCTTATGGTGCTTACGGTGTGCGAAGTGGTGAGGAAGAAAACTCACTGGCCAATCTAACCGTCAACAATGTTGATGGTGCAGGTACGTTTTATCGCTTTGATAACTCTAGAAAAGATTTGGTACAAAGTGCCCAGCTCGGTCTGCGTGGTAAATGGCAAACAGGTGAAGTGGCTCATAATTGGGTACTAGCAGCGGATCTCTATGACCAAGAAGAAAAAGGGGCCTTCGCCTATGATTTTGGTAATCAACCCGTGACCAATTTGTACCATCCCACCGACTACGCTGAGGTCCCTTTTACAAGCACAGCAATCTTCGGTGGTAACTTAGACGATCCAAAACTAACCAACGAGAAGCAGTTCCAAAGCTTTGCGCTAGCCGATACCATATCACTGTTCGATGACAAACTAAAAACCACTTTAGGCGTGCGTCATCAGAATTTAAAAACCACCAGCTATGATCCTAACACTCAGGCTAAAACGGCTGATTACGATAAAAGCGAGTGGACACCAAGCGTTGGAATTGTCTATCAACCAAGCATGGACTGGTCTGTTTATGGTAACTATATCGAAAGCCTAGCGCCAGGCGCAAGGGCACCTCTGACTAATAATGGTGGTGCTGTCACCAATGGTGGTCAAAATTTAGACCCTTATGTGAGTGAGCAAACTGAGGTTGGCGTTAAGTATGACAATGGTTTGATTGGCAGTAGTTTGGCGATATTCCGCACTAATGAGCCACGTGCTTATATCAATGACGCCAACACCTTTGTGGCTGCAGGCGAAAACCGTCACCAAGGGGTGGAATTGACTGTATTTGGTAGCCCAAGCGAAAACATGCGCTTCAATGCTGGTGTTACTTACTTAAATGCTGAGCAAAAAGACACGGGCGATGTGACGTTCGACGGCAACCGAGTCATCGGACTGCCCACGCTACAAAGCAACGTCAACCTAGAATATGATATTGCGGCAGTTGAAGGAATGACGGTGACCGGTGATATCATTCACACAGGCGCACGTTATGCTGATGCTGCCAACAGCTTAAAAGTTGACGGTTATACCACGCTAGATCTAGGTGCTCGCTACAAAACCATGCTCGCTGGACAAGACGTGACGCTAAAAGGAGTAGTTACTAATATTACTGGTGAAGACTATTGGCAATCAGTGGGTGGTTATGCGGGTGCTGGGTATTTAAATGCCGGTGAGCCTACTGCCCTAAAAGTATCAGCGACTTTCGACTTTTAAGATATGCGGGTTAAACCACATTTATAAGACTTAGATAAAAGGGATTAGGCACAACCTACTCCCTTTTATGCCATCAAAAATACGCAAAAAACCATTCTATTATTGAGCCATTATGTCCTCTCACGCCACCGTTTCTTTATATCAGATGATTTGGGCACACTATCGCCTGCCCTTTCTTAAAGTTATTTTCCTTAATTTGGTGAATGCGGCGGTCAGTGTGGGCATCATTGCCTATATCAATCACACCTTTATCAGTCAGCCTGTTTTTAATACCTTATCGTGGGCAAGCTTGGGTCAATTTTCAGCTTTGGTGGTGCTGCTGTTAGTCACGACCTTCGTATCACAATATGCACTGACCCGTTTGGGGCATCAGTTCGTCTACGAGCTCAGAACCAAGCTGGTCAAACAAATCATCGATACCAAAGTTCCGCAAATAGACCATTTGGGTAGCGCACGGTTACTCGCCAGCTTATCCTCAGATATTCAATCGATTACCGTCGCCTTTGTGCGTATGCCAGAGCTGGTGCAAGGCATTATTTTATCGGTTGGTGTCGCCCTTTATTTAGGCTGGTTGTCGCTGCCATTATTATTGATTGTCATGTTTTGGATTGCGATGACGATTTGGATAAGTACCATTTTAGTGAAGCATGTCTATACTCATTTAAGAGAGCTCAGAGAGATCAATGATCTTTTATATGAGGACTATCAATCCATTATAGATGGTCGCAAAGAGCTGGCGCTTAATCAACACCGCGCTGAAAAACTCTATAAAAATGATTTCTTAAATCATGCCAAGTCTTATCAAAATCGAGTGGTTAAATCGGATACATATCATTTATCCGCCGTGAATTGGTCGAATATTATGATGTTCGCAGCCATTGGTGTGGTGTTTGCCGTGTCAAATTATCTTGCTATTCCAATGGGTATTGCCACCACTTTCTCTTTAACCATTCTATTCATGCAATCACCCATCCTCCATGCCGTCGGCGCGTACCCGACCTTACAAACGGCACAAGTGGCGCTGGATAAAATACAATCGTTAGAATTGGCGGAGTACCAATCAACCTTTATAACGGATATTGTGGTAAACAACTGGCAGTCCATATCATTCAATAATATTGGCTATCGCTATGCAAGTATTGATACCGATGCAAATGAGCTAGCGGTCAAAGAAAATGAGCATGCTAGCGATATCCTAAAATCGGTTAATCTGACTTTGAAACGTGGCGATGTGGTGTTTTTAATCGGGGCAAATGGTAGCGGCAAGTCTACGCTTGCCAAGATTATCACGGGCATTTTCACCCCTAGCATCGGTGCTGTAAAAATAGACAGCCAGCTCGTTGACTCAGAAAACAACGCCGATTACCGACAGCTTTTTTCTGCCATTTTTAGCGATCAGCATCTTTTTAAACAGCTGATTGGTAGAGAGGGACAGCAACCCGATGAAGCGCTCGTAAATACATGGCTACACAAGCTCAATTTGCAAGATAAAGTCAGCGTGACTGACAACCAATTATCGACCGACAAGCTATCACAAGGACAACGCAAGCGCTTGGCCATGCTCATTGCTGTGGCTGAACAAAAAGACATACTGCTACTCGATGAATGGGCGGCTGACCAAGATCCTGCCTTTCGCCGAGTGTTTTATCAAACACTGATACCTGAACTCAAAGCCTTGGGTAAAACGCTGTTTATCATCAGTCATGATGATGGTTACTTTGAACATGCAGATCGATTATTACTGATGAAAGAAGGCCGATTAATTGAGTTAAATGCTGAAGAGCGGCAACGTGCCAGTGCCGATGCCATTGCTATGTTGGCGTAAATACTGGCTTAATAAAAAGTTAATGGCGAACAATAAAAATCGGGGCATCTTTTATAAAGTTGCCCCGATTTTGTGTAAATAAGAATGACTTTTTGAATGGCTCTCTTATTTTATTTAATTTTAAAATAATAATTTCTGTAAAAATCCAACCCGTGAAATGACTAAGAAATCTAGTAATCCGATAGCGACAATCGCGATGATGGCGGTTGGGAATATGATTGCCACTGCTAACAAAGGAATGGCAAACGGCCACCATATAGAAAAACTGAGACCACGCGCTGGTGGATTCAGTCCAACCTTTTTACTGGCATGACGTGGACGGCGTTGCCACCACATGATGTAACCGCTCACACAAATAGCAATAACCGATAAGCAAAATAGGACATTGACCAATACGCTCCACCATCCAAGCGTCCCCATATGAATAGCAATGCCCGCCGCCATAAATTTACCAAAAGCATTATAATCATCAAAGCGGATATCTGCCAAAATATTGCCCGAATAACGATCGATATGTACCGTACGATCAGCCATTGGATTTTTCATATCATAGCTCATTGAGTCTTGGCTAATCGTCCAGACACCCGTACTACCCTGTGGCAGATTTAATTGGTAACGTCCGACAAAACCAATCTCACGAGCAAATCGATCTACGGTATCGATCATAATCGGTATATTGGACGCGATACCATCCTTGCCAGCGACCGTGCCAGATGCTGGCATTGGTGTCAATTCAAGCACCCAAGGCACATCTTTGGTACTACCCGTATTTAGTGCATCACCATGCGTGTCTGGTGTTGCTCCATGAACATGCGGCATGGCTTCAGCGTTATTCATATCCATACCAGCATGATGTTGACTGTGATCAATAGAAAGCGGCATTGGCGCAACGCCCCATTTGCCCGCAGGAAACTGACTCCATGCCTGTACCATACGCTCGCCCCAGATGCCTGCCCAAGCCATTCCTGAAATACAGAAAAACAGTAGCAACACAGATATCCAACTGCCCAATGTCGCATGAATGGTACGTATGAATGAGCGTTTTTTCTTATTATTTACAGCATCATTGGGTATAAGCATGGCTTTGAGTGATTTGCGTTTTTTCCACCACAAATACCAACCCGTTAGAATCATTAAGATGGTTAATGAAGCAGTGGTTTCTTGGATATAATCACCGACTTTGCCCAATAGTAAATCAGCATGAATATCATTAAAGGTATAGTACAGACCACTATTAGTCGGTGTGCTTTTAACGATATCAGCCGTATAAGGATTCACCGCCACCATATTCTCATGACTGGCTGACTTAACTTGAAACAAGGCAACAGTGTCCGTATCACGAGGCGCGATATATTTCACCAGCGTGCTGTTAGGTAAAGTGTTCAACGCGTTTTTAGCTTGCGTAGAAATAGGTGCCGTCATCGCCGACTCTGGGGTGGTAATGGTGAGGCGATCATCATCACGACCTGAGATGTTAGACATCAACAGCATGCCAAGTGCGCTGCAAGCTAGGATAATTAAGAAAGGTGCTATAAACATTCCCGCATAAAAATGCCAACGCCATACCGTAAAATAGCGTTGAGTATTGGTTGATTGACTTGTATGTCTGTTCATAAATATGACCTTTAACAATCTTTGGTTGCTCAGTGAACGACCTAAATCTATCAATAATAGTAATAAATTATGTCTATTTATTGATCTCAAATAGACGGTTGCATCATACGAGGAAACCGATTTAAACACCATCGTTTATAGCCAAAAATTATCGTCATATTAAGGCGTTTCTTCAATTTTCATGTTTGCATCATAGTCATCTTGATGGGCTAAAAATGGGGCTACTTCACTCGACATCTTACTAAGAACGCTTTGTTTGTAAATTTTTAATGATAATGATAATCATTAATGTTATTATTCCTTTTCTTTCGCTTTCGGCATTTGATAACTTACAAGGAAATATGATGCGTTTTATCTCAACGTCTACATCCATTCGTCAAAAACGTTTAACTCTCGCGGTGCAACTGGGATTGGCAATGGGTTTGAGCCATGCAGCTTATGCTGAGACAATGCCGAATAACATCGAAAATAGTGTTGAGAACGACGTCGATAATGATGTTGGTAATGATGTTGGTAATGATGTTAATAATAATGAGACCGTGACACCATCGACCACCTTGGATACCATTACTGTCTATGCCGACAACTACCGTAGTACGGGCACCAAAACAGCATTAGATCCTAATGATGCGCCCATGAGCTATACGAGAATCGATCAAGCGCTGTTACAAAAACGTCAAGCAGATAGTGTCAATGCAGCGTTACGTTATGAGCCAGGGGTGAGTACTGAGAGTCGCGGTACGGTGTCCATCTTTGATGAATACAATATTCGCGGTTTTAAAACTTACTCCAATTTTTACGATGGATTAAGACTGCCCTACGATGGGGCTTGGAATCTGATGCCGCAAGTCGATATCTACGCAACAGAAGCAGTCGAAATAGTCAAAGGACCAGCATCCTCACTCTATGGCTATGCATCTCCAGGTGGCATGGTCAATCAAGTCGCCAAAACCCCAAAAAGCACCCAAGCGTCTGAAGTGCAGCTGCGACTCGGCAATCAAAACCTAAAAGAAGTGGCGGTCGATACGACAGGACCTATCTCAGACACACTCAATTATCGACTGGTGGCGTTAAAACGACAAAAAGATGGGCAGATGCAAACCACAGAAGAAGAACGTACCCTGATCAATCCGTCGCTTGAATGGCAACCGACAAAAGATGTGTCTGTTCTTGCCAATCTGTTTTATCAAGATGATCCGGAAATGGTGCCTTCCACCCCACTGCCTGCCGTTGGCACTGTCTACCATGCCAGCTATGGCAAACTGGGCAGTGACGCCTATGCCGGCGATGAGTGGAATCACTTCAGCAAAGAAGTATTTATGCCAAGTGTTACCATAAACTGGGACATCAATGATAAGTTGACGTTCAAGCACATTCTGCGCTATACCGACGCCGACGCGCAGCAGCGTAATATGTACAACAGTGGGTTTGTAAGCGGTAGTGATAAGATACTAAATCGGGTGGCCTACACCACCGATGAGAGCATGAGCAACTGGACCACGGACAACCAGCTTGCTTATAAAATTAATACAGCTAATACCTCACACAATCTACTGTTCGGTGTTGAATATCAAGAGACAGACAGTACCGCCACTTATTATGATGCTGGCGCAGATGGCACGCCAAATCTTGACTTATCCAATCCAGATTTTTCGCAAATTAATGCCGATACGTTGCCTTTAGAGGCTTATCGTCAAGACGAAGACATCGAACAAAGCCAACTTGGGTTTTATGTACAAGATGAGATGAAATGGCAAGATTTGACAGTAGTAGCAGGCTTACGTCACGATAATTTTGATAGTATTACTGAGCAAACCGAAGCCACTAAAGGCGTCATTTATAATGAAAAAACAATTAACAACGATGCGTCAGAAACCAGTGGTCGTCTCGCAGCCATTTATGACTTTGATAATGGGCTATCTCCTTATGCAAGCTACTCGCAGTCGTTTCAGCCAGTGGTCGGTAGTAACTTTATTACCAATGCGCCATTTAAGCCAACGACTGCCGATCAGCTAGAGGCTGGTGTCAAATATCTCTCTGCCAATCGCGCCACACAAGGAACATTAGCAGTATTTGATATCACTCAAAAAAATGTCGTGGTGGTTGATGAAATCAATTATAGAAGTCAAACACAAACGGGTGAAATCACCTCTAAAGGCTTTGAAGTTTCGGGCAGCCACATGCTTAATGATTGGGTAGATATTGCCGCCAGTTACAGCTATACCGATGCTGAAATTACAGAAGATGAATTCAACCCTGATGTGGTTGGCAATACCCCTGCGCAAACGGCTAAGCACAAGGCAACATTGTGGACAGATTATTACGCTTCAGACAAGCTCAGTCTCAATGCTGGCGTACGCTATGAAGGCGGTATGCAACTTGACAAACAGAACTCAGACGAATTACCAAGCGTGACTTTGGTAGACATTGGCGGCAATTATCAAATCAATCCGATGCTCACTGTCGGCGCGAGTATCAACAATCTCTTTGATAAAACCTATGTCGGCGCTTGTTACGATATTAACAATTGCTGGATGGGACCTGAGCGCCAAATGTCCGTCAGCCTAAAAGCCAATTTTTAGACAATGTAGAACTTACCATTACCAGAGAATATCAATCTGAACCAAATCTAATAAATGGGCTAAAAATATGAAACAGTTGAATGAAGGAAAGTATTAATATGGCAAAATCTACCCCAAGAATGCTAGATGTGATTGGCAGTAAATACCTCACGCCACATATGTGCCGTGTCACGCTTGGCGGTGCTGGACTAACTGATTTTCCGGCAGATCAAGAAAGCGCGTACATTAAGCTGATATTCCCTCAAGGCGATGAGGCTCGACCATTGATGCGTACCTATACCGTCAGCGTTCAACGAGATAATGAGATAGATGTCGATTTTGCGTTGCATGAGACAGAAGGCCCTGCTTCAGCATGGGCACGTAACGCTCAAGTGGGCGAGCGAATATTGGTAGGCGGCCCTGGACCAAAGAAGCTGATTAACAATGAGGCTGATTGGTTTTTATTGATCGGTGATATGACAGCGCTGCCGGCGATTACCGTCAATCTTGCCCAGCTACCTGCTGACGCACACGGCTATGCAGTCCTTGAGATTACCACTGAAGCAGATAAGCAACTACTCGAAAAGCCAGACAATCTTGACATTCATTGGGTGATAAACGCGCATCCAAATGCACATCCAAATGAACAAAGCAGCCCATTACTTGATCGCGTTAAAATGCTTACGTGGCTAGCAGGACAACCTGCTGTTTGGGCAGCTTGCGAGTTCCATAGTATGCGCGCTCTACGCCATTATTTTAAAGTAGATCGCCCAATACCAAAAACACATTTGTACATATCTAGCTATTGGAAAGTCGATAGCACAGAAGACCAGCATAAAATTGTCAAACGAGAGGATGCCCAAAGTATAGAATGATAAGCAATTATGGTTTGTATTTTTTAACTGTTTTGAAAGCGATGAACCACTTCAATTTATCGCTTTTCTCAAACTAAAAATCTTTCTTCAAGTGCAACATGCCTTAAATCATGACCAAACTCAACATTGATTATGGGGCTGTCCTAGATAAGTAAAATAATCTAGGATAGTCATATGAGAAAGAGTAGATTAAGTTGGTACAAACAAACTAAGCTTATCGAACTATTTGTTGCAGGTTCTACCGCAAGAACAGCATCAAGCTTAGTGGGTGTTAATAAAACAACAGCCAGCTATTACTTTCACAGGCTAAGACTACTGATTTATGAAAATAGTCAGGAACCTGGCCTTCTAGAAGGCGAAATAGAAGTTGATGAGAGCTACTTTGGCGGCAGGCGCAAAGGAAAACGTGGTCGCGGTGCTGGTAACAAAGTGCCTGTGTTTGGACTGCTTAAGCGTAATGGTAGCATCTACGCTTGTATTATCCCTAATGCCAGAGCCGATACCTTAATCCCTATTATAAGAGAGAAAGTAGAGCCTGATAGTATTGTTTACACTGACTCCTTTAGAAGTTACAACGCACTTGATATCAGTGAGTTCACCCATTACCGTATCAATCATTCAAAAGAGTTTGCACAAGACAGAAACCATATCAACGGAATAGAGAACTTTTGGAGCCAAGCCAAGCGACATATGCGTAAATATAATGGCATCCCAAAAGAGCATTTCCATCTATTTTTAAAGGAATGTGAGTGGCGTTTTAACTACAGTGATCCGAAACGTCAATTACATCAGCTAAAACAATGGGTTAAATAAGAACTGAACTAGTTATCTAGGACAGCCCCTTGATTATTATTCCTATCAATAGTAATGAGCCTCATTATTTGATAATCTCGATATATCTGCCACATGCTCTACTATCGAAGAGGTAAAGCCAAATCATGCTAAAACTCCGTGAGAAATGGCTATGGGCATTATGTCTTGCAATATTGGTGCACATAGGGATTTTCTACCTTTTTTATCTCAATATACATAAGGAGACATCGACGCAGCTGACCAGTAGCAGTGCACATACCGCTAAACCATCAGCGGCTAAAGCGCTAAACCATGACTCTCAACCCATCACCAGAAAAACCTATCTACCTACCCTCAGTGAGACTAAAACTCCTAACAACCTTGATAATGACCCTAAAGACACGAAGCAAATAACCCATAAAAACACAATGGCACCATCCAATGAAGCAAAAACAATCTCTTCTTTAGATTCTAAAAAAAACAGCCCTACTCCTTATAAAACACCTGCAATCCTACCGAAAGAGAGAATTCAAGAAAGTGACACGCTAAAATATCCAGCAAACGAAACAACTGTGTCTCTATCGGCAAATAATATCGAGTCTATAGAGGATATGAGAAACAGGGCAGGTTTATTAAATATAGACATTCCAACAGAGAAAAATGAGATTAATACAGATAAAAACTATCTTTCGGTAAAGTCTGAAGCAGAAGAAATTAACCATCAATTAAGCTCAGCCATCAATGAAGTGAAAAAGCGTAATCAGCAAAAGATTGATGAGATAGAGCAACTAAAAAATGACTTTGACAAAAAAGACCCTCAAGCCATTACTCAGTGATTAATTGCGATTTTATTATACCTTACTACCTTTCACCCAAACCTTCCGATAACGTTTTGGTAATAGGCTTTGTTAGGTAAGACAATACTGTGCGCTCCATCGCCTTTATATCGACAGAAGCTGTCATGCCTGGTTTGATGACTATTTTATCTTCTCGACCTTTAAATTCAGCACCCGTGATAACGATTAATACTCGATAGTATGGCTCTTCTCCTTTGGGTGTTTTCTCCATTAAAGTATCTGGGCTGATATAATTTACAGTACCAGTCATTGCCCCAAATATTGAATAATCATAGGCATCAAGCTTAACGGTTGCATCTTGCCCTTCTTTTATATAGGCAATGTCTGCAGGGCTGACTTTTGCATCTATAATAAGGTCACTGCTGGTTGGTAGAATCTGCATAATGACCTCACCTGGCTTGACCACACCGCCAATAGTTGTCACATTGATATTGTTAATCTTACCTTCTGTGGGTGACAATAGACGTTTTTCATCTAAGACTTGCAGGCGGTCTCTTAACTGCTCAAGCTCTGTATCCAACTCCTCTTGGGCTTTGGTCATCTCGGCTTGAGCTTCTTCAAAGTACTTATTTCGCTTATTATTAATCTGCGCCTCAATATCTGCGACTTGGCGACGCAGTTTTATTACATCTGCTTGACTGACATCACCATACGTCAGTAGCGGCTCATTCATGCTAAGCTCTCTCTTAGCCAAGACCAACATTTTTTCCAAAGACGAGACATCTTCATTGATGGCTTGGCGACGCCGATTATAAAGTGCCGTTTGGTTTTGTACGTACTCTGGGTAATCTTTAACATCCTGCGTAAAAATCAAAGGTTTTTCAAAAATCTCCGCATTTAGTCGTGCTAATTTGGCTTTCAATGCAGCTGTTTTAGAGGCAGAGTTATCTACTGCCGCTTTTGCTCGCTCCTCTTCTAACACCACAAGTAACTGCCCTGCTTTAACTTCTTGACCTTCCACAACTGCAAGCTCTGTTAATACACCACCTTCTGATGCCTGAATTTCTTGAGTTCGGGCACTGGCAATCACTGTTGCTTTGGCACGAGTCACTTGATCGATTTTGGCAAAAGAAGCCCATATAATTAAAAAGGTTACACCAACTAACGCAATCCAGATACTCAGTCTCGAACGGCCAACTTTAAGCTTAGTGGGTGTATATTTGTAGTCTGCCATATCTACTTACCTTGAGCATTTATTGAAGTTTTGGTAGTCATAGACTTAATCTTCATTGGCTTATTATCCGATTGGCTTGTCTGACTTTTCATTTGCTCATTTTTTCTTAATTCATCAAGCACAGCTTGTTTTGGGCCATCTATAATGATGCGTTGATTGTCCATAATAATAAGCCGATCTGCCAACTCTAATAACGCTGTTTTATGAGTGGACACAATAAAGGTTTGCCCATCTATTAATGCTTGCTTGAGCACTTGCAAGCAGCGCTGTTCCTGACGATTATCCATAGAAGCGGTAGGCTCATCGAGTAGGAATACATTGGGTTTCGTCAATAATAAGCGGGTAAAAGCCACAAGCTGTTTTTGTCCACCTGATAGTCCACGCCCGCCTTCACTAATGGGCAAATCAAGACCGCTTGAATGACTGGCAACCAAGTTTATAAGTCCTGTTTTTATCAATGCTTCTTGGAGCACATCATCATCAGGTGCCGCCATACCTATGAGCAAGTTCTCTCTTAAGGTGCCTTGAAACAAGCGATGGTCTTGTTGCAAGTACCCCAAACGTTCACTTAAGGTTTCACGACTTATTTGATGTATGTCTAAACCATCTAACAAAACTTGTCCTTTAGTAGGTGCATACAGACCTGCCAGCACTTTGAGCAAGGTAGACTTTCCTGATCCTATAGGCCCAAGTATGGCTATGCGCTCACCAGGACGAATCGTTAGTTTATTGATATTGATCGCGGGTCTATCGTTGTCTTTATAGTTAAATACCAAATGATCACATTGATAAAAACCATTAATACGACTGGGTGACAAAGGATAAGCGACGCCATGGTTGTCCTGCTCTAACTCAAACAAAGTTTCAATGTTGAGCTTAGCGGCTTTGGCATGTGAGTATTGAACCAGTAAATTGGGCAGCATCATAACAGGCGCCAACACCCTTCCGCCTAATATTGAGCAGGCAATCAGTCCACCCATGGTCATATCACCTTGCATCACCACAAATGAGCCTACAATCACGATACCGACATAGCTAACCTGTTGTAGCAGTTGAGTAAAATACGTTAAATTATCATTCGCGTGCTTCATGTCTAAGTCGTTTTTGATGGTGGTATTCATCACCTCGAGCCAGCGAGACAAAAATTTCCAGTTCCCAGCGCCTGCTTTGATCGTCTCAACGCCTTCCACAGCCTCGACTAACAAGCCTGTTTTATAATAAGAAGCAGTGGCCCCTTCAGCAGCAATCGCATCAATACGCTTGCGTGCCGATAATCCCATCAAAATAGCAACCACTGCGGCAATAACGGGAACAACAGCAACAAGTGGCGATCCTATAAAAGCCACTAAACTGATAAAAATAATGGTCATTGGTAAGTCGACCAAGCCAAACAAGGTGCTAGCTGTGAAAAAACTGCGTACTTGCTCATAACCACGCAGCTGTGCTGCCATAGAACCGACCGATCCTGGCATCTGATCAATACGAACTTTGAGAAGTCGCTGAAAAACTTCGCGAGACAAGTATTGATCGAGTCCCACGACTACCTTGTCCATGATTCTTGACCGTGAAAATTTCATGAATGCTTCAAAAATAATGACTATAAACACACCACTTGCTAAGATAATAAGCGTATATTCACTACGTGTTGGGATAACTCGGTCATATACTTGCATTGAGAATAACGACACAGCTAATGCCAGCATATTGATTAAAAAAGTGGCGATAATAGCTTCGAATAAAATACCTTTGTAATTGCCTAAATCAGATTTCAATAATTCAGAAAAAGACACTTTGCGCTGCTTAATAGGGTCGTCTTTCAAACGAATTCTTAGAATTAATGACAACTGATTGGCAGGTGTATGCACGTGGTTGTGTTCTTGCCTGAAATTCCAGCTCTTTTGCGGGGTTTGACTGTCGATAATGCCCCACCCTATATCTGCTCGATATGCCAATAGAGGCAAAAAGGCAGCATCTGGCTGCTCTAATATCTCCGGCATATCTTTTATGCCGATACCTTGCAAAATCGCAATGATACCGCTTAGTTGGTGAATGGTTTGGCCTTTATTTTTAGGCAACTCACTATGCTGTTTTACAATATCGTTTAGACGTATATTATCTACCGGATAGCCTTGTTGACTGAGTAGATGTCTGATCGCTTCTATTAGAGTCGAAGTTTGATCGAGATTGGACGGCTGATCGTCATGATGGATAGAGACAGCCTCTGTCGGTTGCAAATTTGGACTCATATTCATCGCTTATTTAATATTTGGGGCAGACACATGCGTAGAATCCTTAATTATTTCTGACATCATTTTGGTCAACTATAGGTGTAATGCTGTAATCTTCATTCAGCATAATAAGGTCGCCTTTATTAAGACTCTCTTCCATAGCAGCAGGCAGCCTGATTTCTATATACTCTTCATTCATCTCTGGTCGATAACCCATGGTAGGGCTCGAATTTTTTTTATCTTGCTTGTTGAGCCATTCTTTTACGGGATCTGTCGGTCTAAACAGTGTCACAGGCTTACGGTTGTGTCCAAATTTCTGCCATTGCATAATGCCAAAATCTACTTGTAATCTATGGAAAGCACCCAGTATATCTGCACGTGTTTGCGCCAGCTGTACTTGATAATCATTGTGTTCACGCACGGCATTTAACACTTCAAGCCACGATTTACGGCCAGCAATAAATTGCCTACGATAAGAGCTCACCACAATTTGTGCACCTGCCACGGCAGCTACTAATGAGGTCTCTCGGTCTTTGGCACTCACAAACTGCTGATATTGCACCTGAATGTTCTCTATTACGCTACGGCGCGATGCTTCTTGGGTTTGCACTAAGCTATCAACTTGTGCTTGTGATGCTCGTGCTAACGAAAGGTTAGAAAAGCCAGCCCCTGGTGTATAACTCATGCCTAATGAGAATTTTCCATCATTTTCACTGTCTTCATGATAGTAAGCATGTTCGTATTGGGCATAAATAGTAGGATATCGTGCTGCCTGCTGTGCCTCAACGCCTTGCTTAGCGGATTCAATTTGAAAGTGCTCTTTTACGATGATGGGGTTATAAAAACTGATTTGATCAAAAGCCATCTTTTCAAAATCCGCTGACTGCTGTTTGGCTTGATCCACCAACACCTTGATATTCGGTAGACTCATTGCACTGGCATTAGACAGTGGCTGACCAATAATCTGCTCAAGTCTGGCGGCGGCGATACGTTGCTGTTCAACGGCCGCTTGATAGGCAGTTTGCTCCTGCAATATACGGTTAGTCACTAAATCAAGCTCAATCCGAGCAGACACACCCTGACTGACACGGCGCTGCATCATGGCTTCAAAATCGTTAAGCGCCTTTAAGCCATTAGCATGAATCTCTTGTTGTGCGATGGCCTGAATATAACTCTGCCAAGCATCGATCGTCGTTTTGGCCACTAGGTTTTGTTGCTCATAAATATATTCTACCGCAGCCTTATCATCGAATATCGCTTAATTGACATCAGCTGTCAGCTTACCAGCTGTCCATAACGGCTGGCGGACTGTTACCTGTGAGACAAAATCATTGTCTCTATCGTAGCCTGAGCTTACACTTGGCGTCGGCAACAGACTTAATTTGGCAGCATTAATACCTTCTATCGTCGATTGTTGGTTCGCTCTGGCTGACCAAACTAAAGGATGCGTCTGAATGGCTTGCGTAATTAAACTATCGACTCGTAAGTCGTTTACGGCTGCATGTGTGCTCATGGCAAAACACGTACCAACTGCCAAAATCGCAATCTGACGGCATAACATTCGGACAGGAGATAATTTTTTCGGGCTGAACAGGTTTTTCATATTAGGATTCAGTGAGTGATTCTATAAATATTTTTCTGTGTGATTATGGGATTTTGATAAACTCAGCACTTCCTAATGCTAGTAGCAAAAGACAAGTGTAAAAAACGCTTCCCTACTGGAAGCGCTTTTAAAATCGCAATTAAATTAGATGACGTTGGCAATTTCAGTATCAATATAAACTTGAGAAGAAAGGTTGTTTTCTACCTGCCATACGTTATATGTCTGTCCTGCATTATCAGTCACTGTTTGACCTGTATTTGCCCAATCGCTACCTTGCAAGTCAACAGTATCGTCACTATCACCTTTAACATAGATAGGATTTGACACTTTGGCGTTGACGATATCTTCCTCTCGAATATTTAAAGTATTGGCACCAGTTCCACTGATATCAATCATTTCGGTTTCAAAGATATCTGAGAAACTGATGGTCTGCTCAGATCCCGTCAAATTGAAAACATCAGTGTCTTCATTCAAGCTCATGAATGATATGTCAGCATTGTTATTGGCAGTCTCGATACCGTCCTCACCAATTGCTCTGCCTGTGACTCCGACTTGCCAATCAATACTGCCTAATAACTCGTTGAGATCTGTCGCTGTCACTTGCAACAACGCTTCATATTCGGTATTACCATTACGATCTACCATAAGAACGCCATTTTCATAAGCAAGGTAGTCGCCGATATTACCTGATGTTTGGTTACCATCAAGTAATCCAGTAAGGTCGATCTTATCACCTTGCACTTCGCTAAAATCGGTCCAGATATCAACACCGTTATTGCCATTACCACCTTCTGTGCCATTTAAATTATTAAATATTAAGGTGTCAGCACCTGCCCCCATAGTGAAACTATCATCGGCAGCAGAGCCAACTGCGATATCATCATAAATAGAAGCTGTTATGTTTTTGCCAACATTTATTTCTAATGAAGCAGTTTCTTTGACACCTGTCACAGAAGTGGTTTGATAAGTAAAACTTTCAATCCCAAAGCTCTCACCATTTGGTAGATAGCTATAGCTACCATCTTTAGAAACAGTCAAAGTGCCATACAAGCCTTCGATATCAATCGATTTTGCGCCTTGATTTGGATCACTGATAAAGACAGACTTATTCCCAACTTTGATTTCAGTGATATTACTCAGCCCTTGATCATTATCACTACCAGCAATCAATGAGCCAGTAACAGCAATCACGTCATCGGCTGTATAATCTGCTGAATGGATGACTGTGGTATCAAAAGATATACTCTGTAAGTTGCCTTTGTTAGTAGTAATCGTCAGCTCATAATTACCTGTAGGCAAATCAGGTAATGAAGCGCTCAATGATGCACTGGCTTTTGTCCCTTCCACTGATCCAGTAAAGCTCTCACCAGTTGTGGTATTTAATAATGTATAGGTAATAGTTATATTAGAACCACCAAGAATATTAAGAGAACTAGCGGTAGCTTCTATAACAATTGGGGCAGCGGCATCATGTTCAGCGATCTCAAATTCTTTTGAATAAGATTTGCCATAATCACCTATTTTGTCTGGTTCATTAATACTGATATTGGTTACCGTATTTTGCGTTTGTACTGCCACTTTATTAAAATCATCAACCGCAGTATGAGTGCTGATCTTGATATTTAGAGTTTCAACCGTAGCTTTACCATTGGCGTCTTTAGTCACTAACCTGAATGAGTCAACCTCACCATACGGCGGCTGCCAATTAGGATCACTAGCATTATTATTTACGCTATAGGTATACTCGCCATTTGCATCGATGGTGAGCTGTCCGTACTTACCTTGATAAGTCATAGGCGAGCCTGAAGTGACCAACGTTTCGCCAACTTTGAGTATCACGGTACTAGCATCTGGGGTTGCATCCCCTGCTATCTGACCCATAAAACTAGATGGTGAGTTGTAGTCATAGATTTTATCGTAATCTACATATAAGCCATTGCCACTGAGTACTCCGACACCGCCTGCGGTTAATAAAACGGCTTTATAGTCACCTTCGCCAAACTTTAGAGTCAATGGATCTGATCTTCCACCAAGCAATGGAACATTGAACCAGTTTTTCTCAAAGTGCACTTGTACATATTGCCCCGTACTTTCATCTAGCTTATAAACGGCCATGCTGTAAGTTTTTGCAATATCTACTCCACCACCGCTACCATGTAAGGTGAGCTCACGCACTTGGTTATCACCGACCGTAAACTCAAGTGGCGGCTTGCCTCCTAATAGCTCAATATCCAACACTGACGACGATCCAAGACTTAAGTCAAGAACCCCAAAACCAACAGCATCTTTAATGTCAGAATCCGCTGTATCTAAGGTTACGGTGGGTTCAATATCGACCACTAAGCTTTCATCTATCTTAACTTGTTTGTCAGCAGGGAGTATATTCAACTGAATAGTGAGATCTGCAGACGCGGTATTACCGTCTGGTGATGCAATCGTATAAGTGAAACTCTCCTCACTGCCATAAGGTCCACGGAAGTCGTCATTAACCTTATAATCATAAGTACCATCAGGCGATATTGTCAGTGTTCCATATTGTCCTTGAATGGTGTTACTACCTGTTTCAAGTTCTTCTACACCATTCACAGAAGTTATTGAAATAACTGTCGTACCACTTGGCAATTCGTCATAACTAAAGCTTGAGTCTTCATCATCTAAAATATTTCCTGTAACTGAGCCACTGACTTCAGTTGCTTGGGAATAGTCTAAAACCACATCTTTTTCAAACTGTAAAGTATAACCTGTCAGTGCCGAGACACCTTCACCACCAGACATCACAAAGAGCCATTGACCTTCATCTAAGCTAAAATCAGTATCTTTGGACACCCCACCTAATAAATAGGACACCACCCAGTTTTCTTTTACTTCCTGTAGCTCCCATTCATTTGTAGACTCGTTCAATTTATATAAGCTCAAGTCCATAGTGCCAACAACCTGTACACCGCCAGCATTACCTTTGACAGTCACTTCGCGCACTTGATTTTCACCTACCTCAAGTACCACTGAGTTTTTGATGACATCAGCGACAACGCCTGCTCCTAGTACTGGCCCTAAACTTGCACCAACCACGGTAAAGCCTGTCTTATTCAAATCTGATGGTTTCTCATTCGGTATTTCTAGCGGATTAGCAACTAATTGTAAATCCACAAAATTATCAGCGGCGGCGATGATTTCAGTAGTATTAACTACATAGTCTTTGGTGGTATTTACAATACTTGTATTACCTGCTTTATCGGTTGCTGTAATACTCACTTCAATACGCTTATCAGCATCGGCCACCAGAGCCGCACCTGGCACTTCAATACTAAAATTACCAGCAAGGTCTACCACACCTGAATAGATCACGCCATTAACCGTCATCGTCAAAGCGTCGCCTTCACGATAATCACCAGAAACGGTGCCAGTAACAGCGATACTACCTTCCGCCTCTATCGCATTGATAACGTTATCGCCAGTCACATCATCAATGATAATCTCAGTAGTAGTATCATTAGGAGCAATGGTATCGATAGTAATCGTCGCTTTAGTAACATCAGAGCCAACTGTAGATGTCGCTGTCAGAATCTCAGCGCCTTCTCCCATGGCAGCAACTTGTGCCGAGCCAATAGCAATGCTCCATTTGTTATTGACTCCCACAACCGCAGTGCCAATAATATCGCCTGCTTGGTTGGTTAAAGTGATGGTATCGCCTACCGCACCAGTACCTGTCACATTAAAGCCATTAACGGCTTCATCAGCATTGACAATATTGTCACCAGCAATTGGAGAGGTAATAGTCAAGGCCGTAGCTGGAACAATAGTAATATCAGCGGTCTCAGAACTAACGTTACCTGCTGGATCGTTAGCAGTGATCGTCAAGGTTTCTAGCCCTTGATTCATGTTGGCAATGTTTTGCTCAGTGACAGTAATAGACCATTTGCCATTAGCTCCTACAACGGCTGTACCAAGCTCACCATTTATCCCATAAGTTAAGGTAATCGTATCGCCTGCCGTACCAGTACCCGTCACATTAAAGCCATCGATGGCTTCGTCAGCATTAACGACGTTATCGCCTGCAATAGGTCTGTCGACAGTTAATACTGCAACCGTATCAATGATGATATCTAATGCGGTACTTGGCGTGCTGCTGTTACCCGCTTTGTCTGTTACCGTGGCAACAATACTATAATCGCCATCTTCGATAATACCGTTAGGGTCACTAGGTATGGTGACATCTGAGATGCCAGATGTGGCTTCAGTAGCTGTGACAGTGTGCGTGACTTCTATTGGAGCGCCTCCACCCGTTGGCGTCACGGTTAGAGTGATGCTATCACCTGCTAGAGTACCTGTCGGCAGGGTAATTTGAGTTTGAATGCCATCGGCAATCTCGTCAGCGTTGATGCCCTCCTCAGCTTCTGGTATGGCTATGACTGGGGCAACTTGGGTGGCGCCGTCTTGACCGCCAGGTGCAGTAGTGTCGACGGTGATATTCACTACTGGGCCATTGCCACTTTCGTTTCCAGCACTGTCTTTAAGGTTGTAGCTGATGTCATGCGTACCTTCTGCTAAGGCAGTATTTGGAGTCAAGGTGATGGTACCATCAGCATTTTCTACGATGGTTGCCTCAACCACTTTACCATCAACAACTAGTTGAGCAATTTCATCAACGCCTAAGGTGCCAGCAGGAATGGTGATACTTGGGGTGTTGTCATTGGTGACCTCACCTGCTTGGATGATTTCTGGAATATCTAAGATATCTCCACTGCCATCATTGGCAACGTTATCAGTAACAATAAAGGATGCTATTGGCGCATCAGGCGCGGTGGTGTCCACGGTATAGGCTTTGTCCTGAGTCACTGTCCCTGTGTTCCCTGCTGCGTCCGTGGCTTCAATGCTCACGCGCACGTTGGTATCAGCAGCAAGGTCGCTACCAGCAACCTCAACATTGAATAGGCCATTGGCACCAACTTTACCGATGCTCTTGATGCCATTAACGGTTACGGTAACGGCATCGCCTATGGTGAAGTCCCCTGCCACTTGACCTGTAATCGTGACCTGAGCGGCGGCTTCTTGGCTGTTGATGATGTTGTCATCGGTTAGGCTGTCGATGGTGATTGTGGTGCTGGTGTTATCAGGCGCGGTGGTGTCTACCACACCGATGGTTTCGGTCAATGCTGCTGATTCGTTACCAGCAGCATCTTTAATGCTGGCAGTGATATCAAGGGTGTCTCCTTCAGCTGGTGCTGGGACTTTTACGGTCACCTGATTTGCGGTGATGTCGGCGTCGGTGATCACTTGCTCTTCACCATTGACGATGAGGGTGTCACCAGCAACGGCATTACCAGGAAGGCCTATGACAACGTCTACGTTGCCATCAATATCAATTTCTGCGGCGCTGAGGAAGCCGTCACCATTGCCAACGGTAATGTCGGTTGGCGCATCAGGCGCGGTGGTGTCTTCTGCCAAAATATCAGTAGGCTCAGACTTATTCCCCGCTATATCAGTGGCCGTCACAGTGATAGTCTCACCATCGACTAGTGGCATATCACTGGTATCCACCTCATAGTTACCATTTTCGTCGGCAGTCACTGTATAGTCAGGATCGCCATCACCATTTGTGTCTACACTAACAATGGCATCCGGCTCAGTAGTTCCTTTAATAAGCGTACCTTCAGGATTAATCTCAGCGGTTGGCGCATCAGGCGCGGTTAAATCAGGAGCTACTATATTGGTGGAATCAGAAGTATTCCCTGCATTATCTGTTAAGGTTGCTTCTATTTCTTCTCCATCTACTTGCGGTGGAACCAAGTCAACTTCAAATTCACCATTTTCATTAACTATACCTTCCCCAATGATAGTACCATTTGGATCTGTGATTTCAACGTTGGCACCTGGCTCACCCTTACCCGTTACTTTACTACCATCTTCACTGATTACTAAACCTGTTGGCGCATCGGGAGCTGTGATATCAATTGAAGGCCTATTGTCATTATTATTGTTATCATTATCACTACTACCTAGAGCAGCGCCTATTAACCCTACTCCTGCAAGACCAACTAGCCATGGCAATGCATCAAAGCTCTCAGCTTCTGTAGCACCTACCCACCAAGGAGTCGCTTGGGCATTCCCACCTAGCGCCTGACCTTGTATATCACCCATCTGTAGCTCAGTGACATAATCTGCCACTTCACCTGTATCAGGAACATAGTAATAATAACTACCATCTTCAGCGACGCCAATGAGCGCGCTATCAATATCATCATAGAATCCTTCAATAATGAGATCAGGGTCTAGACTGTCATTCTCAAAAGAAATATGAAGATCTTTATCTATTCGCTTAGTAACAATATGGTTCGGAGCTCGACCAGTTGCTTCATCAAGGAGCTCATAATTAATTTTATCGGCGGCTTTTATTGTAGTAGGTGTGCCCTGCTTTGTGACGACCTTGTGTTCAGCAACCGTTTCATTTTGCGTGTTTACTTTGACAGTGATAGTGCTCATAGAATCATCCTTGATTAATTAATTCTAAATGAAATAAGTATCAATTTAGAATGATGAGTTAATTTGGTTGGTTGTCTTGGCTAACAGTAGCAACAACTCGGCGGTTATTTTGCCGTCCCTGCTCAGTGTCATTGGTATCGATAGGCATAGACTCGCCATAACCTATAGCGCTTAAACGCATAGCTTCAATACCATATTTATCTATTAAAATATCTTTAACGAGGTTTGCACGGGACTGAGAAATCTTGAGATTATAACTTTCAGACCCTCTGCTATCGGTGTGACCTTCTAAGGTCACGTCCGATTTTGGATAAGAATGAATAAAATCCACCATACCATCTAGCACAGCATGATTATTACTTGTCATATCTGCACTATCAAAATCAAACAATATATTGAATTGCTTAGGATTTTTAATTTTTATTTGATTGTTCGTCGAAGAACTTTGGAGAGAGGTTTGCGGTAGCATTTGGTTTGCCGTATTACAATTTGATAAAACACGGCTTATTTGATGGTTTTGACGCATACTTTGATTTAATAATGACAAGGCTTCATCAGCTGATACTTGCTGAATAGTAGGGTTACCTGCCTTTGATAGACTTATTTTTAAATACGTCGTTGTTTGAGGTATAAGCGGATAACTCTCAGAATAAGAAACAATCTTACCGCTTTCTTTATCTAAGATAGAAGCACTGATAAGCTGAGAGCCATGGCAAATAATTTTTTCTGAATAATAACCATTCTGTAGACTGGTATGAAAAACCTCATCACGCCCAATACTTATATTGATATTATTTTGATTCTCACTATCATCAGCATGACGAAAAACAACAATCCTACTCTCACTGGCTTTCAAATTACTGTCGATGGGTACGCGAAACAATTCGCCATTTTTGTCCCACACAGCTTGTTTAACTTGATAATGAGAATCAGAATCAAATGACATTCGCTCATTTTTTACCGTTTGACAGCCTAATAAACTAATTGCTGCACAAAGTGTTACTGGTAATAGTAAATTTCTGCTATCCATAGCATTTCATCCTAATAAACGAAAAATTCAGTAAAGATCTATCCCTTTATTTTCACCTTAGTATTTCTACATAACCAAACAAAAAAATCTAATACGCTTTTTTATAAAGCGCTTACTTTTTTATTATTACCACAACACAAACTTTATTATAGCTCGCTATATTTTTATTGCAATCATATAATTTTTTTAAATTTTATGAATATTCTTATTTTTGAATATAAAAAAACTATTCGAGTTAGCTTTGTACGATCAATCATTAAACCTATGAAAATCATTAATTAGCATAACCTACTGTTTATTCTTCGCTTTCTATCATTAAAATTAATTTATTCAAATAAATGAATATATAAGAATGAATAAGTCTCAACAGAGTTTTCTGATAAGTGAGGATGCATTTTTTACCACGGAGATATAGAGGAATTAAGATCGTTTCTCATGCAGGAATACTTAGGTGGTAGCTGAATTTTTTCGACGTAAATATTTAAAAACCGCTAAGTGAGTGCCGATAAAGCGATAAGGCATAAAAACTTAGATGAGAAATCCCAATCAATGACTCAGCATGACGACTTATCGCACTATCTCGGTAGAGAAAATGTTGTTGTCTAGGATTTTTTATTAATAAAAAGACCAGTAAACGAAAGGAATGGTTGTTGGAAAATACCCATTAGACATGGCTATTCAACATTTTTTTTAATAGCAAAGCTATATAGGTATAAATAAAATTTATGATAGTCGAATATTATATATTGAATAATATATGAAATGGTCATTGTCACTTGATACTCATGGAGATAGGATTTTTAGTGGAAAGCGACTTTGATAGTGCGGCATTGATTGTACGTAGATAATATAGTGCCTAAAGCCAGCGTGAATAATCTACAACCAAACAACTTGGTTATGGATTATTCACGCGCACCGCATGCTCAGCTCAGAAAAATGCTTACAACCCTATCACTTGCATTAAATGACCTGTCTTGAGATACACTGTAGTCCCTTCAGATCCTGCCTGTATTTGCGCATGCTCACCTGCTGGCAGACGTATCCAGCCGCTGCGCTGATAAACTTGACCCTCATCTATCAACTCGCCTGCTAAGACCAGTATTTCTGCACCGCCACAGACTGCCTTATTAAACAGTAACTCGCCTGCCTTGATACGCTGCAAACTCACTTTCTCATTGTCACCTGAGAATAGAGGACAAACATCACGGCTGCCCTGCTGTTGCCAATAAGCATTATCTTTAGTATCGATAGCCACATAATGAGGTTCATCAGTTGGCATTTGGCGTAGCTTGACGAAAATCACTGCGCCTTCATCACTATAAGGCTTGTGTCCTGAGGTCGGTGGATTGCGCAAATACCAACCTGCTGGGTAATGTTCGTCATCTGCAGAAAAAGTACCTGACAATACTAAAATTTCTTCACCACCCGGATGTAGATGATGCGGAAAATAAGAATTGGGCGCATAGCGTACAAGGCTAGTGGCACGTGCTTTTTCTGCACCCACACGGTCAAGCATCACGCGCTCTACCCCATTTTGTGGTGACTTAATCCACTGGTGTTGCTCAGGTGTAAGGGCAGCGCGGCGAGTAAAGTCTGCATGAATAAGCATAAACCATGTCCAAAAATAGTATGATGAGATGATCCTTTAGCAAACGTCAGATATGATTATTGAACGTTATCGACAGCTAAAGGCGCAATGATTGCACCTCGCTATTATAAACCTTACCGAGTTTTCAACGTACTAAAATCACAGGAGATAGCGTGCTGGCGATAATTTCTGTCGTGGTACTACCAAGGAATAATTGTTGCAATTTCGAATGTCCATAAGCACCCACCACCATCATATCAATGTTGTTTTCTACCTGAAACCTTAACAAGCCGTCGACGGCATCGGAGGCAGATAAATGATGTGCCGCGACGCTAAAATCTGCGTCCTCCAATTGTGCCGCTGCGGCGCTTAAGCTTTGTTTTGACGCGTCGTTATGATTGCCTATCATGACGATATGACCTTGCAACCCTTTTAATACAGGACTCCTCGCAACCATCCATGCTGCTTTAATAGCCGTTTTGCTACCATCAAAAGCTATCATATATGAGCTGGGTTCTTTGAACGTCTCTGAGCAAATTAATATAGGAACGTCAGATGCGCGGGCAACGGTTTCGATTTGGCTACCGATATTAATACGGCTGCTTTTGTGATCTTCACCTCGGCGTCCCATGACGATGGCACGATTTTCTGCTTTGAAATGCTCAATGGCAGGTAACAGCTTACCGCGACGTTGATAGATACGAATATCGACCTGAGTAAAGTTACCTTGGATATGGCTTTTTGCGTCTTGTACCAAAGCATTGCTATAACTGTTCACCACCTTCGCTCTTTGCTCATCTAACTGTGTTAATTCCTCCAATAAAAACTGGCGGCTATTGACTCCTATTGCGCCTGACAAATCGCGTCTGGTCGAGGCTGGAACCTCACTCACATGCAACAACGCTACAGGTAAATTTAACTTACTGGCATACCATGCTGCATAGTCACAAACCGATTCAGTCACTGCCGAGCCGTCTATACAGGCTAAAATGTGCTGTGATGTTGTCATATTCCGTCCTTAAATTTAACGATTTAACCCTATACAGCTTTCTATACCCACTATAAATATGGTCACCGAAAAACATAGTTACCAAAAAATATAATGGCAAAAAAAGCATATCCACTGCCTTGATAATAACGAATTTAAACGGCTTCAGCCAGCGATGTGTGCCCACTTCTACCATAATTAAAAAAAGTCTTGTCATCGTCTAACAACATGCCGTAGCGAATTTTGCTACAATGGTTTTTTAGCATTTATGATTTAAGTATCCTTATCTAGGTGATGGAATTATGGCAAAAAATGCCCTACAGGCTCAGTTATTAAAAGCAGGATTGGTGGATAGCAAAAAAGCCAAGAAAATCAGCAAGCAGACTCAGCATGCCAAGCGTACTGGTGACTCAGAAAGCATGGAAGCGAAAAAAGCGTTGGCAGAAGCCCAAGCGAAAAAACTAGAGAAAGATCAAAAGCTCAATCAAGAAAAGCAACGTATTTTAGAAGAGAAGATGCTCAAGGCTAATATCGTACAGATGATTAAGCAGCATCAGATTGCCGATACCAATGGCGATGTTAATTATCAATTTGTCGATAATTCTAAGGTTAAAAAAATCTTTGTCACTCAAAAACTATATGACCAAATCGTCGCCGGTCATGTGGTGATTGCACGCTTAGAAGAAGGCTATGCGCTACTTCCCCGTCCGTTGGCAGATCGTATCGATGCAAAAATGGAGGGCTTCATGGTCGTGTCTAACGATACATCAGAAGAAGTACTGGCAGAAGATGATCCTTATGCCGCTTATGTGATTCCAGATGATTTGATGTGGTAACCGCTTAATTTCATCATACTTATGATGTCAGCCAAAAGCCTTTCATGGACTGTATCAGTCCATGAAGGGCTTTTTATTGTACGAAAAGCGACCACCTTTAACCAAGCATTGCTGCTTTGGTTGAAAAACGTAACGATGCTCTGGAACGTTAGCATGCTTGAGGATACGAACTTGAACAACCATTCAATAACAACTACAATGCGGTTTATTGACCTACTGAGCGTTAGTATTTTGTCTAATTTTGAGTAATCACTCAAAATAAACACTTTATTCATGCTTACTGCCTGACAATAGTAGTCACTGCCATATATGTCATTGATTAGACTTGCCAAGCTCTTTTGCACTCACTTTTAACGCTTATTAAGAAGAAATAACTTATGCCAAAACATCTCCCTCTTTCACTGTTATTGCTTCGACTGGGTATTTTCATTGTTTTTTTAGTCTGGACTTTAGATAAGCTGATTAATCCTGATCATGCCGCAGGCGTCTTTTCTAGTTTTTATGGTTTTGAAAGTATAGGCGACACCGTATTCTATGTCATTGGCGCGGCTCAATTCATCCTCATTCTATTGTTTGTCACAGGATTATTCAAAACTTGGACTTACGGCATCATCTTGCTACTTCATGCGATTTCGACGTTCTCAACCTTCGGCTTATACCTCAAGCCTTTTGATAACTTGTTGTTCTTTGCAGCATGGCCGATGTTGGCTGCGTGTTTGGCGCTTTTCTTAATGAAAGATTGGGATACCTTAACCTTGGGCAAAAAAGTTTCTTTAGCCTAAACATCAGTCATGTTTATCGTTAGATTGGGCTGGGTTGAACATGCAAAAATATAAATACTAGCCTCCGAAACTCAAGCCCTATACTATGAAGACTACTAAGTTAGCTGTTTTATTGTATAAAAATGCACAAACCATGCAAAAAACTTAACGCAATTATCGTTACCACTAACTTGTCATTACCACTAACATGGTCAAGGTTCTTAATCATAAAAGAATGACGATGACTTTAGCCTTCGCTCTACTACTTAGCCGGATATTTTATGATTAAAAGAATATTGTTAATACTGTTAATATTAATATTAGCAGCAAGCTTTTTCTACTTTGACCTCAATCAATTATTGACGCTTGACGGCTTAAAAGGGTCGATGGCGCAATTTAACGACTATAAAACGCAATCACCATTATTGATTATCGGTGGATTCTTTTTGCTATATGTCGTCGTCACCGCATTATCCTTACCGGGTGCCGCTATCCTAACCTTGGCAGCTGGCGCATTATTTGGTTTATGGCAAGGGTTATTGGTCGCCTCATTTGCCTCCAGTATTGGTGCGACACTCGCCTTTTTAACCTCACGTTATTTACTGCGTGATACGATTAAACAGCGCTTTCCTGAGCGCTTAACAGCCATTGACGCTGGCGTTGAAAAAGAAGGCGGATTTTACTTATTCACCCTACGCTTAGTGCCGATATTTCCTTTCTTTTTAATTAACCTATTGATGGGTGTCACCGCGATTAAAGCGAGGACATTCTATTGGGTAAGCCAAATCGGTATGCTCGCGGGCACTTTTGTATTCGTTAATGCCGGTACACAACTGGCGCAAATTGACAGTTTGTCGGGGATTTTATCGTTTAATTTAATCGTCTCATTTGCGTTGTTAGGTTTTTTCCCATTAATAGCAAAAGGGATATTAAATATGCTAAAAAAACGCCGCGTCTATAAAAACTACAGCAAACCTAAAAAATTCGACCGTAATATGATTGTGATTGGCGCTGGTGCTGGCGGGCTAGTCACTAGCTATATCGCGGCGACCGTCCGAGCAAAAGTGACCTTAATCGAAGCGGGTGAAATGGGTGGCGACTGTTTAAACTATGGCTGTGTACCCAGTAAAGCCCTGATTAAAAGCGCAAAAGTCGCAGAACAAATGCGCAATGGTGAGCGTTATGGCTTGGAAAATACACCACCAGAGTTCTCATTCAAAAACGTTATGACACGCATCCATAAAGTCATCGCTGACATCGCGCCAAATGACAGCGTCGAGCGCTATACAGACTTGGGTGTCGAAGTATTAAAAGGCTATGCCAAATTCATCGACCCGTGGACAGTAGAGATTGCGTTAAACGATGGCGGCACGCAAACACTCACCGCACGTTCCATCGTTATCGCTACTGGTGCGCGCCCATTTATCCCAGACTTACCTGGTTTAGAAGAAACCGGCTATGTGACTAGCGACACCATATGGAATAAATTTACCGAATTAGAAGAAGCGCCGAAAAAGCTGGTGGTACTTGGCGGCGGACCAATTGGCTCTGAGCTGGCACAAGCTTTTGCACGCTTAGGCTCTAATGTGATTCAAATCGAAAGAGGCGCGCGTCTTATGAAAAAAGAAGACGTGGAAGTCTCAGAATTTGCGCAGAAAGTCCTCGTTGAGAGCGGCGTAAATGTCTTAACCTCGCATCAAGCGATTCGCTGCGAAACTCGCGATGGTAAAAAGTTCATTATCGTTGAAGCGCAAGGCGACAGTACCATTAAGCAAGACCGTCAAAACAAGCAAGAAATCGCTATTGAATATGACGAATTGCTTTGTGCCGTTGGACGCAGTGCCCGCTTAGAAGGATATGGTCTTGAAGATTTGGGCATCGAAACGGAGCGTACGATTGATACCGATGACTATTTAGAAACCCTTTACCCTAATATCTACGCCGCAGGTGATGTCGTCGGCCCTTATCAATTTACTCATGTGGCTTCCCATCAGGCATGGTACGCTGCCGTAAACGGTTTATTTGGACATTTAAAGAAGTTTAAAGTAGATTACCGCGTGATTCCGTGGACAACCTTTATCGATCCAGAAGTCGCACGCGTGGGCTTAAATGAGCAAGAGGCTATCGAAAAAGGTATCGATTTTGAGATTACCCGCTACGACTTTAAAGATTTAGATCGCGCGGTGACGGAAAGCGCCAACGATGGCTTTATCAAAGTCATTACCCCTAAAGGCAAAGATAAAATACTTGGCGTGACCATCGTCGCTGAACATGCTGGGGATTTAATGCCAGAATTTATACTGGCGATGAAGCACGGTTTAGGGCTGAACAAAATACTCGGCACTATCCATATGTATCCAACGTGGGCAGAGGCTAATAAGTACGCTGCTGGTGAATGGAAACGTAATCATGCGCCCGAAACGGTATTAAACTGGCTTGAGAAATACCATACATGGCGTCGAGGTTAGCTGGGTTTTTATTCACTGCGCTAAAAACATATCATCATAACGGAAACTTAAATGTACGTTATCAAATCTCTGCCCGCTTTGACCGCGTTAAAAAACCTAAGCCGCTATAGTGCCTATGCTATGGTGCTTAGCATTTGTGTTGGTATATCAGCAAGCACTGCCTCACCCACTACTGGTAACCTTAATCAAAATTTATCATCTTGGCAGCAAATAGAGGCGCAAGGTAGCAATCAAGACGTCTACTTTTATGCATGGGGCGGTGACCCGCAGATCAACGCCTATCTACAGTGGGCAGCCGAACAAGTCGATGATAAATATAATATTAATTTAGTTCATGTGAAATTGAGCGACACCAGTGAAGCCGTTAGCCGTGTACTTGCAGAAAAATCCGCCAACAACAATGATAGAGGCAGCGTGGATCTCATCTGGATAAATGGTGCCAACTTTGCCACCATGAGTGAGAATTCGTTACTACTGAAACAATGGGCGAACAAACTCCCTAACTTTGCCTTGACCGATCCAAAGAACAATCCTACGGTTAACTTTGATTTTGGTGTGCCGACCAATGGCATGGAAGCGCCATGGGGACAAGCTTCGTTGACTTTTTATTACGACAGTTTATCAACGAATAAGCCACCAGCCACTTTAAATCAGCTGATTAATTGGACCGCGCAAAATCCTGGGCGCTTTAGCTATCCAAAGCCGCCTGACTTTTTAGGCATGAGCTTTTTAAAATATACCTTAGTCATGCTACACGAGCAACATGATGCTAAGACAGGCAAAAATATCAAGGCACAGCTCAACCTGCCAGCCACTGAGCAAAATACAGATATTATATTAGCTCCTTTATGGACGTTTTTAGATGATTTGCATCCCACTCTATGGCGCAAGGGTGAGCAATTTGTGCAAACGGGCGCGCACATGCGGCGTTTGGTCGATGATACCGAGCTGAGTTTGGCCTTTACTTTTTCTGCACCTGAAGTACCCGCGGCCGTGCAGCGTTATGACTTACCCGAGAGCATTCGTAGCTATGCAATGAGTGATGGCAGTTTAAGTAACACCCATTTTGTGACCATTCCTTATAATGCCAGCCATCCGCAAGCTGCGCAGCTAGTAGCAAACTTTTTAATGAGCCCAGAAGCACAGGCCAAAAAGCAAACCCCTGATATATGGGGTGATAAAACCGTACTCGTTCCCTCTACGCTCAATCCTGAACAACAAGCGCTATTTAAAGAAAATAAACCACACCCTAGCGCCCTGCCCTTTGATAGCATCAAACGTACCGTGAGTGAACCACATCCAAGCTGGGTTGATGCCATTATGCAAGGCTGGCAAGCGCGTTATGGGGTTAGCCCATGAGTAAAAATACTAATAATAAAACGGCAAAGGAAAAAGTCCATTCTGCAACAATTACTGGCATAACCTCGCCTTATAAAACAGATCTATTTACGCGTATCGTCTCCTTGAGTCCGACATTTTTACTGCTGCTACTGATATTACCGGTACTCGGTGGTTTGGTTTGCGTGCTGTTGCCTGCCTTTAGCTGGGTGCCTGCACTTGAGCAAACGACTGTTAGTCTACAAGGCTTTCATGATCTTTGGCAGACGCCTGGTCTTACTCAAATGGTCGCTTTAAGTATCGCTACTGGATTAATCAGCACGCTACTCGCTTTTGTCATGACCTTAATGATTTTGGCGGCTTTTTTTAATAGCCTTTGGCTGACCCGTATTGAGCGTTTACTGAGTCCAATCTTGGTCATTCCTCATGCAGCAGCAGCCATTGCGGTTGGTTTTTTAATTGCGCCTTCTGGTATGTTTTCACGCTTCATCTCACCATGGCTAAGCGGCTGGGAATTGGCTCCAGACGGTATATTTCCACATGATCCCTACGGTATCAGTATTATCTTTGGTTTAACGTTGAAAGAGCTGCCATTTTTATTACTCATGGCACTAGGCGCTTTGGCGCAACCAGAGCTTGGTAAAAAGCTACGTCAGCAGTATAAAGTCGCGCTAAATCTCGGCTATTACCCCATTACTGCCTTTTTTAAAGCGGTACTTCCTGTCCTCTATCCTTTTTTACGTTTGCCTATCTTAGCCGTGCTTGCCTATGCCAGTGCCAGCGTAGAGATGCCATTAATACTCGGTCCAAACACGCCGCCAACGCTTGCGGTTACTATCATGCAATGGTTTAACGATGTTGATTTAAACTTGCGTATAAAAGCCTCGGCAGGCGCGTTGTTACAGCTCGCTTTGACGGGTGGTTTAATCGCCTTGTGGCTAGGCGCTGAGAGAATCCTTAAAACGTGTTTTAATGGTACGTTGATAAACGGCAAGCGCAACTATGCCGATGCACTGTGGCAAAAAATCACCGCAGCGTTGACCACTGTGGTGATTGGCTTTATTTTGCTGGCGCTCATTGGTCTGGTAATGTGGTCAGTGGCTGGTTTTTGGCGTTTCCCAGCTGTATTGCCAGAGCAGTTAGTGTTATTACATTTTCAAAGCGCCTTTACGCAAATGGGTACGCCGCTATTTAATACCATTACAATCGGTATCGTGAGTACCCTATTTGCTATTGTGCTGACATTGTTATGTTTAGAAGCGGAGCAATTAAGTAAAAAACCACTCTCGACATTTACCAGTTTCATTATCTATTTGCCGCTGTTAGTGCCGAGCATTGCTTTTTTATTTGGCTTAGTATGGCTACAGCAACTGGTGAATAACCAAACGGCATTTTTTAATGTGGCATTTACCCATCTGCTCTTTGTGCTGCCCTATGTGTTTTTATCGCTTGCTAGCAGTTATCGACGTCTAGACCCTCGTTTTGCTCATGTAGCGGCAAGCCTTGGTGCAACTCCTGCTAGAGTATTTTTGCAGGTGAAATTACCACAACTGTTTGCGCCGATTTTGATTGCCATTGCTCTTGGTCTGGCGATTAGCTTTGGTCAATATTTACCGACATTATTAGCAGGTGGCGGACGTATCGCCACCATCACCACAGAAGCCGTAACCCTCGCTAATGGTGCCAGTAGACGCACCAGTGCGGTGTATGCCATCATCCAAATGGCGCTACCGTTAATTGGGTTTATATTGGCGTGGGTATTGCCAAAGTACTTCTTTAAAAGTGGTAAAAATAGTAGCCGTTAAAACGTTTTTTAAAATATATTCGTTTTGAAGAGCACTGATTCTAAATAGCACTAATTTTGAAAAACAACTCACTATAAAAACGCAGATAAAGGGCTCTTGATGCAATCCTCTTTACAGATAAAAAACTTGCAGTTATATCGACAAGGCGAGCTATTACTGAGCCTAGATGAGCAGATTACTGGTGGTGAAATATTGACTGTCATGGGCCCATCTGGCAGTGGTAAATCGAGCTTGTTGAACTGGCTAACAGGTATATTGCCAAACGGTTTTACCGCTACTGGTGACATCTGGTTAAATGATGAAAATGTAAGCCATCTGCCTACGCATCTGTGTCATATTGGGGTACTGTATCAAGATGCCCTACTGTTTTCGCATTTATCGGTCGCAGGTAATATTGCGTTTGCGATGCCTCAAGACAATAAAAATAGCGCTGAGAAGCTCAATAAAAAACAGCGCCGTGAAAAAATAGAGCAGGCACTTGAACAAGTTGGTTTAGCAGGCATGGGAAATCGCCATCCTGACAATTTATCAGGCGGACAACAAGCACGCGTGGCGCTACTGCGAACCTTGCTCAGCGCACCAAAAGCGATACTACTCGATGAGCCTTTTAGCAAGCTTGATACCCAACTTCGAGTAGATACGCGGCAACTGGTGTTTGAGCAAATCCGCACTCATAAACTTCCCGCCATCATGGTCACCCACGATTATAGCGATGCTGAAGCCGCAAACGGTAAAGTCATTCATTTAGAACTGTAGTTTTAGAGTTCTAGTTTTATACATAAAATCTTAAACGTCAAAGCGAAATACAAAAGGCAAGCGCATGCTAGATAAATTTCTTACGCCCATGATTAAGCCGATACTAAGCCCTGTCGTCGTTGTCTTGCATAAACGCGGTATTACGGCTGATCAACTCACGGTGGCAGGCTTTTTAATCGGTATATTAGCGGTGCCGTTACTCGCGTTTGAGCTTTGGTATGGCGCACTGGCAGCCATTGCATTAAATCGTATTTTTGATGGTCTTGATGGCGCTTTAGCCCGTTATGCAAAGCAAAGCTCAAGCGCAGGCGGCTACTTAGATATTACGCTCGACTTTTTATTTTATGCCGCCATCCCGCTGGGTTTTATCTTGGCAAATCCTGAACAGAATGCCATTGCTGGCGCTTTATTACTCGCGACCTTTATTGGCACAGGCTCTAGCTTTTTAGCGTTTGCCATTGCTGCGGAAAAGTTTAAACTGGATAAACCACAGTTTAAATATAAAAGCTTTTATTATTTGAACGGTTTGACGGAAGGCACCGAAACCATTGCGCTGTTTGTCGCCCTTTGCCTTTGGCCGCAGCACTTTGTACTACTCGCAGGTATTTTTGCAACGGCCTGCGCGATTACGATTTTTACCCGTATCCATAGTGGCTATCATACCCTGAAGCAGTTAGAGACTGATACCATAGTCGGTTCAAAATAAAAAAATATGGTCACAATATCCTGCTGGTTTAAACCCTCAAGAGGTAAGTAATGACTAACGAAGTATGGTGGCGGCTTGGGTTCTTTTTAAGCATTTTAGTGATTATGATGCTGATAGAATGGCTCATGCCTGCACGTCAAGCACCGATCAAAAGCAGCAAACGCTGGTTCGCTAACTTTGGCTTGGTTTTTATCTCGTCAGTTATTGCTCGTCTAGCGGTGCCTGTCGGTCTAACGGCTGTGGCGCTGTATAATCAGCAGCATGGGATTGGTCTATTTAATATTATCGATTTGCCAAGTATTGTCGTCGTCATACTAAGCTTGATATTGCTCGACATCATCATTTACTGGCAGCATCGATTATTTCACCGCGTACCTATGCTATGGCGTTTGCATAAAGTCCATCACGCTGATGCACATGTCGATGCCAGTACAGGGCTTAGATTTCATCCCATTGAAATCGTTTTAAGCATTCTAGTGAAGCTCATTGCCGTCAGCTTATTGGGTATTCCTGCCATCGCCGTATTGATATTTGAGATTGCGTTAAATGGCCTAGCAATATTTAACCATGCCAATATTCGCCTGCCACCTGCGCTTGAAAAACCGCTGCGCTTAATATTGATGACGCAGATTTTGCACCGTATTCATCACAGCCAACGCGTTAGTGAGACCAACTCAAACTATGGCTTTAGTGTCATCTGGTGGGATTGGATTTTTGGTAGTTATAAGGGTAAAGTAAAGCAGTCTGATAATGAGCTAGATATTGGGCTAAAAGAATACCCAGCAGCCAAACAAAATGCCTCGCTATGGGGATTGTTAACCATGCCATTTAGCAATGACTTGGTTAAGAAAAATAAATAACTGTCGTGATGCCGCCTAGCTTTGAATGTAAGTCAAAGTTACAAACAACTTGAGCATTCACTCAAATATTATTTGAACGATTGCTCAAAATGGATTATAGTGGCTGCAGTTGTTGAGCGACTCACGAAAATCTCACTTATAAAATTGAGTATTCACTCAACTATATAATAGGTTCTCAAGTCGCTTCTACACACTTACTTTTACAACAATTCACTAATAATGATTAAAAGGTTTTAATATGACTGAATTTACCCTACACGATAAAAATACAGCCCCAGCAGAAAGTAAAGATTTGCTTGATGTATCTATCAAAGCATTTGGCAGAGTCCCAGGTCTACATGCCGTCATGGCTGAAGCACCTGGGCTATTAGAAGGCTATCAACGCCTGCATCAGTTGTTTTTAGACAGCAGTTTTGATGATGAGGAAGTCACGGTCGTATGGCAAACCATCAACGTCGAACATGAGTGCCATTACTGTGTACCCGCTCATACTGGTATCGCCAAAAGCATGAAAGTGGATGACGCAATCACTGATGCATTACGTAATGAGACACCTCTGCCAACTGAAAAACTAGAAGCATTACGCGACTTTACGCTATCGGTCGTTCGTGATCGTGGTAATGTAAATGATGACGCAGTGCAAGCGTTCTTAGATGCAGGCTTTACTAAACGTCAGATTTTGGAAGTGGTTCTTGCAGCGGCTCAAAAAGTGATGAGTAACTACACCAACCATTTGGCCAACACGCCAATCGACAAGCCTTTCCAAAAGTTTGAATGGCATAAAGCTGTCTAATTATATAAGAACCAAATAAGGAGCCACTATGAGTGATTTAAAAAAGCCATTACGAATAGATATCGTGTCGGACGTGGTCTGCCCTTGGTGCGCTATCGGCTATAGTCAACTAGCCGAGGCATTAAAACAAACCAACACTCCGCACGAGATTCACTGGCATCCATTTGAGTTAAATCCTAATACGCCGCACGAAGGACGAAACTATCGTGAGCATATTATGGAGAAGTACGGTACGACTGCTGAAGACATTCAAGAGAACCGAGCTAGAATGACAGAAGTAGGTGCTGAAGCTGGATTTGATTTTCAGTTTACCGATGACTTTCGTACTTACAATACTTTTAATGCGCATCAGTTGCTGCATTGGGCTGATCAGAAAGGACGTATACACGACCTAAAACAAGCATTGTTCGTCGCACATTTCGTCGATAATAAAAGTGTGGCTGACAGTGCTGTACTTGCAGATGTTGCGGCCGATGTTGGACTGGATCGTAGCGAAGCACTAGCGGTCTTAAAAGATCAGCGATTTGCTGCAGCGGTAGAAAAAGAAAAGCAGCATTGGCAACAGCAAGGCATTCAAAGTGTGCCATCTATGGTTTTCAATGAGCGTCATTTAATTAGCGGCGCACAAGGTATTGAAAATTATAAAAGCATTTTGCAGCAGTTAGCTGACATGCCAGACTAAACCATGAAGTCATGGTTTAGTCTTCAAAACTAAGAGTTTTAGAAAAGCTAAGGGTTTTAGAGCTACTGTATAGTCTCGGGCTATACAGTAGCTCTAAAACCCTTTTTTCATACCAAAAATATCTTAGCAATCAGCCTTACTTAATCGGCAATAACCCTTTAGCAGTGCTTATTTTCAAATGGTCAACATGAACTACACGCCAACAGGCTTATCAATACGCAGCGCTTCTATAGAGAGCGCCATATCTTCAGCCAACGCTTGCACCGCTGCACTCTCGACATCACGCTGCGCAAAAGCACGCAGCCCCATAATTTCCGCCTGTAGTCGTCGTCCAAGCCTAGTCGCGTCGAGCTCAGTATCAAGCTCACCCAGCCGCTGTGCTTCGGTAAAGTAATTTATAAAACGCAGCTCCATACCTGCCAGCAGCATTTCAACTTTTTGTAGCGCTGTCTGCTCACGAGCACCAAGCTCCAGTAAGCTTTTGACCAGCATGCAAGCCTGACTCGGCAGCCCTTTATCACGAATACCGCCCAGCTGACGCACGAAAGCGGCTAACCCCAACAGCGGCGATTGATAAGCGCTCATTACCCGCTCAAGCTCACTCAAACCTAGACGAGCATAGTAGTCTAACGCTTCTTGAAATAATCCATCTTTACTGCCGAACGCAGCGTAAATGCTTCCTGGACGCATATCGAGCGCCTCTTCTATGTCTTTTAACGAAGTAGCATGAAAGCCTTTTTGCCAAAAAAGCTGTAACGCGCGTTCTAAGGCATCCTGACGGTTATAAAGTGCGGTACGTGACATAGTTTTTCCATCTCAAAAGCTGTAATCTCATATAAAAATAAGCACAGCGAGAAAATTTGAATGATTGCTCAATTTTATATCGAATGGCATTCTTAGTCCAGTAAAGTTAATTTACAAAGCAAATATCTTATTTAGCCATTGGTAGCAATATTAATGGCTAAATAAGATATGAAAGCGCCCAACGTTTAATGACTCAATAGTACATGCTTGCTTTTTTGATACGCAGACAAGCCATCTACACCCAGCTCACGACCGATACCGCTTTGCTTAAACCCGCCCCATCCTGACTCTGGCAGTACAATTTGCTGTTCATTGATCCAGATATGACCCGCTTGAATCTGTAGCGCCATCTCTACGGCCGCCGTTTCATCAGCGCTGACAATGCTCGCGGCCAAAGCAAATTGGCTATCATTGGCTAAAACAATCGCCTCGGCATGGTCGGTAAACGTTTGACTCACTAAGACTGGCCCAAAAACCTCTTCTGTCCATAACTGACTGGTCACTGGAACATTGGTATAAATCGTCGGCATCGCAAAATACCCTTGCCGATTTAAGACCTCACCACCTGTGAGACAAGTCAGGTTTTCGGCAGTAGCAATGTCGAAATATTTTTTTACTTGATTCAGCTGCTGCTCACTAACCAGTGGACCCATTTGCGTGTCAGTGTCAAAGCCATCACCAATTTGCAAACTTTCTGTCTTAACTTTTAATGTGTCGAACAACGACTGAGCAATGCTTTCATGAACAAGCAGTCGTGAAGTGGCTGAACAGATCTGACCGGCATTGGTAAATATACCACCGATAATCAAATCACAAGCGTGGTCGATATCAGCATCTGCACATACGACGATGGCTGACTTACCGCCCAGCTCTAGACTGATATCTTTGATACCTTTTGCCGCTTGGCTCATTACCTTTTCACCAACGGCGTTGCTACCAGTAAAAGAAATTTTGTCGATTAATGGATGGCAGGTCATGGCAGCGCCCACTTCAGCTGCACCCGGTAAAATATTAACGACTCCTTTCGGTAGTTTAATAGCAGACAATATATTGCCCAGCATCAACTCTGGCAATAATGTCACCTCGGAGGGCTTTAATAGCACCGTACAGCCTGCAGCCAATGCAGGAGCTAACTTCCAAGCAGTGGTCACCATTGGGAAATTCCATGGGACAATGAGGGCGCAAATACCAACAGGTGCATACGTTTTTAGCAAACGTATGCCTGACTCGCTGGTGGATACCTCCGACCAAGTCGCTTGTTCTGTGATGAGATTGGCATAATAGCGATAACAAGCAATAGCATCGCTCACGTCTATTTTTGCCTCTTCAATGGGCTTACCATTATTTAACACAGACAATCCAACCAATTTGTCAAACTGCTGCTCCATCTTCTCGGCAATGGCATTGAGATACGATGCACGCGTGCTTACGATGGTTTGCGACCAAGATGGATACGCCGCAGAAGCCGCATTGACTGCCATTTCTACCTGTACCTTGGTACACAATCGAGTGGTAGCGATGATTGTTCCCGAATTTGAATCATATAAGTCATAACTTGAATCATGATTTGAATCATAGCTATCAGCGTCAGCAGTATCGGTAGCAGGCGCTTCAATAGTCATCCATTCGCCATCTATATAGGCTGCATTTAATATCACTTCATCTTGAATTGTTTGGATGGCGCTTTCTCTCGTTAAAATGTTAGCATTCGTCATTTCCATGATGGTCAATCACCTTATATGGTTTGATATAATTGTTTTTATACCTATTGTCTTTGATTGTATTTATAAGTGTCTCTGTCAATCATTGGCTAAGTAATCGGTTTATCTAACTAAAGAATAAACCGATTATTTGGCACATTATCGTTATACTAGAGGCTGGGTTGATATTGGCTACATGGCTAATACAGTAGATGCGCTACTGAGGTAATCACCACCAAACTGATCAGAGTACGAAGAATAAAAATCATAAACAGCTCTAACACATTAAGCTTGATGTTTGATTTCAAAATCAGCGCGCCCACTTCAGACATATAAATAATCTGAGTAATAGAACATGCACCAACGATAAATCTTGTCATCTCACTCTCAATACTTTTACCGACCAAGGCTGGCAAATACATATCCGCAAAGCCCATAATCATCGCTGGAGCCGCCTCTGCTGCCTCTGGAATCTGTAATAAATCCAGCAATGGCACTAACGGTGTAGACAACCATTTAAACACAGGCGTATATTCGGCTAAGCCCAGACCAATCGTACCAATTGCGAAAATCACGGGGATTAGCCCAAAATAGATATCGAATAAATTCTTTACACTACGTTTGAACACTTGACCCAGACTTGGCATTGAGTGCGCGCGCGTCACAGCACGATTGACCGCCCATTGGTAGGTGGTGTACTGAGCAGGAATCCCTTCATCGAGCATGCTTTTGCCAGAATGATAGGTATCAGGCTTTAAGGAAAGTGGCGGTATACGCGGCATAATAATCGCGGCGATAAAGCCTGTTAAAGCAATGGTCAGATAAAAATAAACAAAGTTATCGTCCACGCCGATGGTTTTGGCGACGACATAAGTAAAAGCGATCGAAGTCACCGAAAAAGTCGTCGCGATAATCGCCGCTTCACGCTGGCTATAGTAGCTTTTATCATACTCCTGCATAGTGACCAGTAGACCGATAGAAGCTGCGCCAAACCAAGAGGACATGGCATCTACCGCTGAGCGTCCTGGCAACTTAAACAGCTTGACAAATATTTTGCTCGCCAGTGTACCCAAAAACTCCATCAAACCAAAATCCGTCAAAAACGGTAACGATAAAATGGCGAAGAAAAACAAAGGAATCAAAATTGGAATCAAATCTTCGAAAATAACGCCGCCTGTATTACGATTAATAATAAACTCAGGGCCAACTTGCAGATAAATCATCCAGACAAACACCATCCCTAGCAATCGGGCGGTGAGCCAAAACCAATCAACATCGAAGAGTTTTTTGACCATAGAGTCTTCATGTAGGTTGGGCTTTAACACCTTCACAGCCAGCGCCCCAAGAAAGGATGTCGTCACGATTGCCATTGCCACATAAACGACAGAACCGCCCAACAAAGCTTGCAAAGCGTCCGTTAACACACCCAATAAAATTGTAACCTTTCCGTCCCATTGAAACGGTATTATAAATAGTGCAATGCCCAATGCTGAAAACAGCAAAAACTTCCACATTGACGCACGCCACTGCTCTCCTTGCGGCGTTTCTGAATCGACAACATCGTTTCCTAATATCGGTTGCTGCGACTTATCAAGATAATTCGTCATTTAATTCCTCCTTGATGGGCGACGATCGCCAATTTTTCCATTTTGCTGTCTGACCAATGCCTGGATTTAGCGAATTGGTTGGATCTAGTTTTTTATAAAAATTATGTAGTGCAGGTTTTGCGGTATAGACATGACCCACGTTGTGTTCAGCAGGGTACTCTATACGACGTCGATCATAAAACGCCAATAGCTCATCCTTGAATTTTTTTGCATCCACTTCAGGGTATAACAGATAGTCTTGATGCATGACATGACAGAAAAAATGCCCCAAATAAAAGGTTTTACTGACTTGCTTTTGTAAGTTAATAGGTAGCACTTCATCCCAATCTACGGCATTCCTTGGTAAGGCAATGTCGGTAGATAATAGCTCGCCAAATGTTGTGTGGTTAAGATTATGATAACGAAACATGGCAGCGGTTGCCGCACTACGAAACACCAATAATGCTTGGGATTCTGCTGCTGTACAAAGATGTACGACGCCTTGATGCTGCTGCATATTAGACTGTAGAAATGCTTGGGCAGCGGCAATATGACCATGACTGCCGTTATCATCGCTATTATCATCGTCCGTATTATTGCCATCCGCGACTTTAATGATTAAATGATAGCGATAGGAGCGCGCCTGCTTCGCCAAAGAATTGGGTAATGACGGCGGCATGAAAACACCAGTCATTTGTAGCATCCGATCTGGTAAAGTCTGAGGCAGTCGCCATTTATCCAAATAATAGCCAATCTTGGCTTGTAACCGATACAGCGCTCCTATCTTACTGGCTGGCAGTTTTCGCATACTCAAACAAGTATCACGGCCATAGCGCATGGTAATATCGTTGTAATTTTTGTGCATATATTCTGCCAAAATAGGCAGGTTTAGCTCGCTTTTTAACCACTGTTGCCTGAATGTGGTCAAAGTATTGGCGTCATTGGTCGAGATATAGAATGTTTGCTCTTGAGTCGGTTTGGCAAATGTCGCGACTCGAACCGCAAAGACGATGACTTTACCTGCTGAACCAGAGGCTTCATATAATCCGTTAGGGTCATTATTAAATCTAGCAGGTGTGTCTGCCTCGCAATCACGCACCTTGTGTTGATAATGGTGGTTTGTACAGGACTTACTGTTGGCACTCTCTGTATTTTTATTGAACGTGCCAGTTTGTAAGTTTTCAAGCATCTCTTCTGGATCTGCACCTAAATCAATGCCTAAGTGATTGATTAATTCAAACTCACCCATGGCATTACGTTTGGCAAATAGCGACATCTCGGTATACGCCGGACCACGCTGCACCAACATACCGCCAGAGCTGTTGCAAATACCGCCAATCACCGAAGCACCAACACAACTTGAGCCCAGCACTGAATGCGGCTCACGCCCTAATGGCGCAAGCTGAGACTCCAACTGCTGGAGGCTAGCCGCTGGCAAAGCAACAAGCTCTGCTGCATCATTGAGCAGATGAACACCGCCCAATCGTTGCATAGAAATCACGACGACTGCTCGATCGTACTCTCCGTACGGTGTCGAGCCTCCGGTCAACCCTGTGTTAGCAGCCTGTGCAATAATAATCGCATCAGCCGCCGCACAGAGATTAATGACGCGCCATAGTGCCACAAGAGAGTCTGGTATCACAACTGCCGCGACAGCATCGGTGATAGAAGCAATCGCCCCTTGTGTATACGACTGCTGCTGGCTGGGTTTGGTCAATACATTGGTCGCGCCAACAACGGCGGATAAATCCGTTAATAAGCTTGCCAGCGAGGTGCTCAAGCGACCAGACGAGCGGTTAGCATGTGGCATCATAGACGTTCTTCCTTGAGCGACCAGCCTTTATTATGCTTAGTGTTGGTATAGTTGGTTCAATATAATTTAGATACAAGGAAGGCGAGTGAAAGTACTACAAATAGTAGACTAAGCAAGCCTGACACCGTATCTGATTTATATAGGATTAACTATATTGTTAGCTAAAGCAGGTGAACGTTTTACCCATTTCAATCAAAAAGTCATCGGCTTCATCAACTTCATAAATGAAAGGCTGCTTGCCGTTGATATCCTTTTGCAAGGCGTCTAGTAATTGCTGCTTATCGGTAATTCTGCGATAACCTGCACCAAATCCTGCTGCCAGCGGCTCAAAGTTCGGCGTCTTAATATTAACCCCGATTAGTGGCAATCCACCCTCTTCCATATAACGACGAATTTCGCCATAGCCTTGGTTGTTCCACAGCAGCACAATCAATGGCAGCTCAAGCTCAGCGGCGCAGATAAGTTCTGCAATCGTAAACTGAATACCGCCATCGCCAATCAAGCTGACCACTGGACTATTTGAACCAATCATGGCACCAATGGCAGCAGGCAAACCATAACCTAACGTGCCAAACCCTGTTGACGAGTTAAACCATCGACGCGTCGCCAATGCCTCAAAACCAAGATTGCCGCTATAGACAGGCTGCGTTGAATCACCAACGAAGATGACGTCTTTTACTTCATTTCGAATCAATTGAAGTAGCGCATTTTGCCCAGCAAAGTCTGGTGTCATTCCTGCTAATAGTGCTTTTTTTGCCTCGTTTACTCGTGATACCGCTTGATGATTTAACGCCTGACCCTTTAAACGACTACATAGACCACTTACCGCCATTTGCGCATCGGACAATACCGCGATATCGGCTCTAAAAGGACGCTGTAATTGCTGAGCATCGCAGTCGATACGAATCAGCGTGCCATTGATTTTGAACTGGCCGTTAAAGAACACATCATAATCAGTTTCACCCAGCTCAGTACCAATCGCCAACACCCAATCAGCCTCAGCAATAACGGCGCGACCTGCCTCTAATGACTGATTGCTACCCAAACTTAATGGGTGGCTAGGTGGCAGCAAACCTTTGGCATTGATGGTCAAAAACGTCGGTGCATCGATAAGCTCTGCTAGAGTCTGCGCGTCATGATCCACATCGACGCAGCCACCGCCATAAAGCACCACTGGATTTTTTGCCGCTTTTAGAGATTCAACGATCAAATCTAATTGCGCAGGATTGGGCAGCGGTCTCATTACTTGAGGTAACGTTAAACCATGTGCATCAGTTGAATTTTTTACAAAGTTATTTAAATAAGGAGTTAAATCAGAAGGCTTTGCGACATGGCTGGCATCGGCGGTAATCACATCAATGGGCAACTGGATATGTACTGGCCCCGGACGTGCGCCATTAAATAATGCAAACGCTTCAGCGATGACCTTGGGTAACGATTCAGGCTGCCAAATAGTTTTGCTCATGAGTGTAACCTTACTGACCATGCCTTGCTGATCGTGCAATTCATGCAAGTGCCCTTCACCGCTGCCCGTATCTGCCACTTTATTAACACTAGAAATCACTAGCATCGGTATAGAGTCTGCCAACGCCTGCGCCATGGCTGTCATGATATTGGTCATACCGGGGCCTGTGATAATAAAGCATACCCCGACTTTGCCAGACGCGCGGTAATAGCCATCAGCCATAAACCCCGCGCCTTGTTCATGACGCGGCGTCACGTGGCGGATGTTGGTGTTTGGTAGACCACGATATAGCTCGACCGTATGCACACCCGGAATACCAAATACGGTCTCTACCCCATAATACTCTAGCCACTGTACAAGCAACTCACCACATGTCAGAGACGGCTTGGCGGGCGCTGAAGAAGATGTTTGAAGCGTTTGCGTCATGAGTTAATCATCCTAAAAAGTTCAATCGCGTTTAAATAAGTTGTTCAGTGTCAAACCCAAGCTGTCCTTTAATCCCTTATAAAAAGCAGCTTGCGATTATAAATTATTCTTAATACACCGCCTTTACCTTATCGTCATAGCGCACACCCGGTAAGATACATAGCATCTCAAACAGTAAGTTTGCCGCCAATACAGAGGTGTTACCAAAGGGGTCGTAAGGAGGAGACACTTCTACTAAATCGCCACCGACCACATCAAGTCCGCGCATACCGCGAATGATTTCTATCGCTTGCGTTGAGGTCAAGCCGCCGATTTCAGCAGTGCCCGTACCCGGTGCAAACGCAGGATCAATACCATCGATATCGAAACTCAAATAGACGGGGCCATCACCGAGCTTTTCGCGTACTTCTGCCATCAATGGTGTCAGCGACTTGTACCAGCATTCCTCGGCAGGCACCACACGAAAGCCTTGCTGGGTTGACCAATCAAACTCTTCGGCGCTATAGCCTGTACCACGTAAGCCAATCTGTACCACACGATTGCCATCGATTAAGTTCTCTTCGACAGCACGGCGGAAAGGTGTACCATGAGCGATTTTTTCGCCAAACATCTCGTCGTTGATATCTGCATGCGCATCAATATGCACCATGCCGACAGGTCCGTGTTTTTTGGCAAGCGCACGCAAGATAGGCAAGGCAATGGTATGATCGCCGCCCAACGTCAATGGGATAGCACCATGATTCACGATTTTATCGGTATAGAATTTTTCGATGATATCAATGCTTTTTAGAAAATTGAAAGTATTGATAGGCACGTCGCCGATATCAGCAACTTGTAAAGACTCAAAAGGCGCTGCACGAGTGGCGACATTATAGGGACGAATCATGCGTGATTCATCACGAATTTGTCGTGGGCCCAATCGCGCACCACTACGGTTTGACGCACCGATATCTAACGGCACACCCACAAATGCCACATCTAACCCTTCTGCATCAGCTTGAGTTGGCAAGCGCATCATAGAAGCAAAGCCGCCAAATCTTGGCATATCGTTGCCGCTTAATGGTTGATTGAATTTCATGAATCACATCCTTGTTTCAGTTTGTTTAAAATAGGCAATTTTTTATATGCTTTGACAATACCTAAATATTTGAAGTCAGACCATGGTAAAATTTAGAAGTAAACTTCTGGTTTTTCGTAGTAATTTAGATTTAACCGTTATTATCAGAAGTTTGATATAAATTTGATGTTAGAGAAGTGATAAATAGAGGATTTATTTTGATAGACATCATAGCTACTGAGGAATAATGACCGATGCTAGATGAATTGATAAAAATAGACATCAAAACCTTGCGCAGTTTTATGGCGATCGTAGAGTGTCAGGGCGTGACAGCTGCGCAGTCTCGCTTAAATGTGACGACCTCTGTCATTAGTGGTCATTTGACCCATTTAGAAGATCGCTTAGGTATGACGCTTTGTCATCGTGGACGCGCAGGTTTTAAGCTGACAGAAGATGGCGCAGCGGTTTATGAAGCCTGTTTGAGTTTTACCGAAGCGGTTGCCAGCTTTCAACATCAACTGCACTATATCCGCCAATTGGATTCGGTGCGTGGCGGTCATATCCGACTGTGTCTCATTGACCAGATGCCGACATTTTTTTATGATGCCTTGCGCCAATGCTTGGCTGCTAGCTATCGTGACAATCCCCTTATTCACTTTTCTATCGATGTGCAAAGCCCTGAAAGCATGCTAGAGAAGCTGCTAAGCAACGAGAGTGATATTGGTGTGGGATATTTTGGCAGTTTTCCACCACTACTCACTTTTCAGCCAGCATTTATTGAAAAGCAGGTGGTCTGCTGTGGACGCGAGCATCGATTGTTTTATGAATCAGAAGGGTTAACTTTTGAGGATTTGGAACAAAACTATCCATGGATAAAACGAGGCTATATTACCGATTTGAGTATCAATCATGTCCGTCCAAAAACCTTGAGTGCCACTACCTATCATATGGAGGCGACCGCGCAGCTCATTCTGGCGGGTCATCATGTTGGTTACTTGCCTAATGATTTAGCCAAGCGTTATGAAGAAATGGGGCTGATGAAAATACTACTGCCCAATGAGGCCAGTTACGAGGTCAAGCATCATTGGGCTTATCGAGAAAACTTACACAAACAAGTCGCCGAGTTTTTAAGTCAAATGACGCGTCTTTTGTGAATAATGACGGCAAATAGCTACATAGCTACCCTGCTATTAATCACTCTAGATGCTTTAAACCAATGGTTCTAAGCTTTCCTTTGTCATCCACTTCTTTTATGACCAACGACCATTCGTCATTGATGTCGACCGTATCACCCGATACTGGCTTTATCTCTAAGCTATCATTGATATATTCAGCGACCGTTTGATCCCACATGCTTTTGGCGCTGTCCTCAGATTTGAGTTTATCGACAAGCGACTCAGACGCCATAATACCGGTAAAAAACGGCAAATCTCCAAGCTTCACACTTGGGGATAGCAGCCAATCGCCATAAAAATCATCCATGGCTTTATGGTCAAGGGTCGTATCGTTGAAAATCTTAGCAATTTGGGTGGCGTGGTTTCCTGTCATCGCATACCACACCCTATCACCGCATTTGAGCTTGGTATTTTCATCAACAACGATAATATGCTGCCTGCGTACCAAGGCAAAGACACTGATTTCATTAGGGCTTATGCGCTTAGAGATGGCCATTGGATGACGATCAATCGCAAATGCCCCTGACTTTACTTCAAACTCATATAAAGTAATGCTTGCTTTGTCAGATACCCAAACCTCATGCTCTTCTTCTGGATCTTTATTACTAGGAATACGCACTTTGAATAAATTTGCCATAAAAGGAATGGTCGTTCCCTGTAAAATCAAAGACAAAACCACCACGCCAAAAGCAATATCAAACAACATAAAAGCGCCATCTATCCCTGCCATCACCGGTAATATGGCAAGTGTAATAGGAACCGCGCCGCGCAGACCTACCCAAGAAATAAAGCCAATTTCTCTGTCTTTAAATTTAAAGGGTTTCACACTGCTATAGACCGCAATAGGACGGGCAATAAAAATCATAAAAGCAGCAATTGCGACGGAGTAATACCAAACATCAATCACATGCGATGGCGTCACTAATAACCCTAGTACCACAAACAATACCGCTTGTGACAACCACGCAAAGCTATCCATCACCCGCATCACATGCTCAGTTGAGCGCACTTTATGGTTGCCAATTAGCACACCAGTGAGATAAATTGCCAGAAATCCACTGCCGCCAATCAGATTAGTCGCGGCAAAGACTGCCAAGCCAGCAGACATGATCAAAATGGCATACATACCTTCTGCCAAGTGTATTTTTGGTAATAGCCTTGCCAATAAATAACCAAACAGTAAGCCCATGCCCAAACCAAAGCCAAGCTGCTGTAATAACAACCCTAAAAAGCCCAGTATTGTCTGTCCAGCGGGATCAACATTTAAAGCGATTAATCCTGTCACTAGCAAAATAGCCAAAGGATCGTTCGCGCCCGATTCTAGCTCCAGTGTGGCTTGCACACGATCGTTAAGTTTGACGCCGCCATTACGCAATAGCGAAAACACCGCTGCTGCATCGGTTGAACCGACAATGGCCGCCATCAATAAACCAAGTCGCCAATCAACATCCAGTAGCCAGGTGACGAATATACCCAGTATCATTACCGTCGCAAGTACGCCCCAAGTGGCTAAGGTAATAGCAGGCTTGAGACCCACTCGAAATGACTTAAAAGACGTGCGCAGCCCACCATCTAACAAGATACAAGCAAGAGCCGCCTGCCCGACAAAGTTAGCAATACCATATTGGGCGAACTCGATACCTAAAATACCATCTTCGCCTGCCAACATCCCTACGATCAAAAACAACAGCAATAGCGGAACGCCTAAGCGCGCCGATAACGTACTTGCCATAATACTGGCGAAAATTAACAATGCCCCTACGAGATAGATGATATTTAAGGTATCCATCTTTTTTTAAGCCCTATTTTTATAAATTGTAATGAATGGAGTTATCGCGATCATTCTAATTTTAGTTTGCTACAGGTAGCACCATAAAATCACTCTTAAGAATAACATCTACGACCGAATCTATAAAAATTATCTTTAGAAATATGTACTGAATTTCATATATACCTTTGATGTATTGCTCTTTGACAGAGTTTACGTTTTTTTCTAACCACAACTAAGCCTGAATGTACTGCCATGTAAGGACCAAAATCGCTGCGGCTATTGTCCAAGCGACAACGCCGAACAGTAATGCCTTATATAAGCTGACGTAACCGATGCTAAAAAACACCACAAAGGTATAAATAAGGTGCGGTATGACACCGAGCATACTAAATATTAATGCGACTTTTAAATCAGCGGGGCTACGCTCAGTACCCACAACAAAGTGACTGATTAACGTAAATGTGGGAAACAATGGCGCGAGCGCTGCCAAATAAAAAAATCTGGTTTGCGCGAATAATTGAATCGCCAATACCATTAAAGCACCAATAAGCATTTTTAACCAAATCACGACGGGGTCATCTCCTATGGAATGATAAGGGCTGGAAATAGCCCAATCCACCATGATACTAAAGTCTGCAAACCGACATAAGAGCCATAGCTGATTAATTAATCTATATAATAAAAAAGTGCAAAAAACCCCATCTAGCAATGGTGCTAAATGGGGCTATTCATTTTTATGAAGCGAGTTTTTTATTACTCACTCAATCATTTTTTGGCTTCAGTGCGGCACTGATATCGGCGAGTAGTGGCGGGATATCATGCTTATCAGCGATGACCTCCAACATAACCAATTTGTCTTTTACAGCCGCTGCTTGCGTAAGAGCTGCTTTTAACTCGCCTGCTGTTTCTGCTTTTAGCAGCAGACTATTATCATCGGTAGCACCAAAAGCTTTTGGCATCATCTGCCAGTTACACTTAGGAATGTCATTATAGCGCTGGTTTTCACCATGAATCGCCCGCTCCACGGTATAGCCATCATTATTAATCAGTACAATCACTGGATTGATATGCTCTTGAATCATCACCGCGATTTCTTGAATGGTCAATAATGCTGAGCCATCACCAATCAATAAGACACTGCGCTTATTTGGCGATGCAATAGCCGCACCCAAACTTGCCGGTAGCGTATAACCAATCGAGCCCCACATTGGTTGTCCATAACAAGTCACGCCTTCTGGTAAACGCACATCACTGATGCCAAAATATGCCGTTCCCTGTTCTGCAAACACCAAATTATTATGGTCTAGATGATCGGCAATGATATGCCATAGATCATCTTGAAGAATAGCCTCGCTGTCCTTACCCTGCTGCTCATGCGGCTTGACTTCTTTACAGAACGGCTTTGGCACAATATTAATATCTGAGGTCAAGACTTCATGTAGCGTTTTTAGGGCGTCTTTTAGGGCAATGGGCGCAAAGTTTTTGCCAGCAATGCTCGCGCGCTCATAATGCAAATCAACCACTGTATTTTCATCAATATCTTGGCTAAAACCTGCCGTCGTAGTATCGGTATATTGCACACCTATTTTTATTAAGCACTCACAGTTTTCGACTGCATCCTTGACCACGGGACGTGATGCCACGCCAGCATAAGTCCCTGCCCAGCGCTCACTATTTTCGTCAAGCAAAGTTTTGCCCCATGACAACGTCGTATAAGGAATATCTGTATCAGCGATAAGTGCTTTAAGCTGATTTTGTAGTCCCAAACGATGCACCATCAAATCTGCCATCAGCGTCGTGGTTTTGTTTGGCAAAAACTCTATGAGCGCTTGTTTAAAATCTGCCAATGCTGCTTGACTGGTGATGTCTTCTTGGCTATCCACAAGCTTTGTAGTCGGCGGATAAATAGGTTGACGAGCAACGTCAGGCGATAGTAACAGATAGCCTGGGCGATGTTTTTTAAGAATCAGACGAATCACACGGTCGATTTCTGAGGCAGCATTTTCAGGGGTAAGCTGCGCTCGTGCTACCGTGACCGGCTCTACCATTTTAATAAAATGATTGAACACGCCATCACCAAGTGAGTGATGGATGCGGCGCTTTGAATCTTGTAGAGCCGTACTTGGCGCGCCCACGATATGAAGCACTGGTGCATACTCAGCAAAAGAGCCTGCGGTCGCGTTAATCGCTGACAATTCTCCCACCCCAAAGGTCGTCACCATCGCCGCAAAGCCGCGCTCACGTGCATAGCCGTCCGCTGCGTAACCTGCATTTAACTCATTGGTGTTACCCACCCAGCGCAGCTTATCAGAGGCGATAATATTGTCTAAAAAAGTTAAATTGAAATCACCAGGTACGCCAAATATCTCTGACGCGCCTGCTTCTGCGACACGATCAAACAAATAATCAGCGATGGTATATTGTTGACTCATAGTACTTATCCTTAAGTGTTATCTTTATAACTCATGAAAATGATTAATATGGTTAAAGTCATTATAAAACTGTATTCCAGCCTATTTATAGAAAGCAAAGCTTTTGGAATATAGATTACAACAATCTGTTATATCACAGATGAAGGCTAGGATAATATGCCAATTTACTATCTTTTACTTTTTTTCATACTAACTGTTGACACGTTCAAAAAACTGCGTATAATACGCCTTCATCAACTGACGATAGTTAATTGATAATTAGCGGGAATAGCTCAGTGGTAGAGCATAACCTTGCCAAGGTTGGGGTCGAGAGTTCGAATCTCTTTTCCCGCTCCAAATACTTAAAAAGCCTCACTTAACAGTGAGGCTTTTTTTTGTCTAATTTTCGGGGGTTGTAGGGATTTTCATTATTAGCTAGTTAGTCTAATTGATAAGATTATCTAACATATTAAAAGCTCAAAAATCAGCACCGTGACCAAAACGTGACCATTTCGTGCCCACGCTATAAACACTAATTACGTAATTGACCCCAACTTATTATTCTTATCTTTATCAAAAGCGATGCTAAGAAATATTTTCTTAACATCGCTTTTCCTTTTTTACTGCTTTTGTATATTGAACTCATAACGTGACCAAAACGTGACCAAATCATGAAAAAGTAAGTTTTAAAAATAACCCCAACCTTAATTGTAGGCCTTGAAACGTCATATATATATATATATAGGGATCTACCACTTATTCCTCTGCGCATCTTTTTCAATTTTGTAGATCATCAAGACTCTTCATCATCTTTAGTATTTGGCTTATAAATAAATAAGTCACCCACCTGCACATCTAAAAACTCACATAACTGATCGATAGTATTGAAGTCAATTCTTGATGACTCTTCATTGTATAGCTTATGAAGTGTTGATTTACTCATGCCTGTTGCTCTTACGACATCTGCTACACGCAACTTTTTCTCTGCCAGAATCACAGGAAGTTTAGACACAATCATAATTAATACCTCTTTTCGGGTAAAAATGATTTACATTGAAGTAAAAAGACAATATAGTACACAAATCGGTTACTAATTACCTTTAAGCGGGTAAATTATAGCTGATACTTCAAAGGTACATTTTTACAGGCTGATAAAATAGTTTTCATTCTATCACTTAATGCAACGACTTAATAACTGAAAAGAGGTAAATACCATGAGCAATACTTATTTAACAACTGATGAGTTAGCCGAACGCATCAAATACGACGCACGTACTATCCGCAATCAAATGAAAGACATTGTTTTGATTGAAAACATTCACTACATCCGTCCTTTTGGCGGTCGTAAGATTTTATATGTCTGGGAGCGTATCGAAGAAGATATGTGTAAGCCAGTTATGAGTGCCATCAATGGTATGGCTTTACAGTAAGTTTTATTTAAACAAGGAGATTAACAATGGCATCAGTAAGAGCAAGGCGTGGCAAACTATTCATAGATTTCACATATATGAATATTCGTTGCCGTGAGACAACAAACTTCCCTGATACTCCGGCAAACGTTAAAAAGCTGGCTTTAGTAGCAAAAAAAATGGAAGCAGAAATCACCCTAGGTATCTTTGACTATGGCGCTTACTTTCCGAAGAGTATGCGTTTAAAAGAGATGACGGCACTGGCTGATAGAGCGGAAGCTTGTATCAGTCGTAACCCAACCTTTAGGCAGTTTGTCGATATTTGGTATGAGGAGAAGAAGATTGAATGGCGGCCGAGCTATCGGCAAAAGACGCAGATTATTTTAAATAAGTACTTGTTACCTGAGTTTGGTGGTAAAGCGGTACATGCGATAAAAAAACCAGACTTGCTGACCTTCCGTAGCTCCCTCGCCAAAGTTCGTTACGGTAAAGAGGGTCAGTCAAGTCTGTCAGTAGCACGAATCAATCAGATTATGATACTAGAAGAAGCATCAGATCGCCATGAGTTTGAGATGCCTTATAAAAACATTAAGAATCTTAAACAAGCACGACCTGATGTCAGTCCTTTTACGTTAGACGAGGTATGGCTGATTTTAAAACATGTCCGTGCGGATTATAAGCCCTACTACACCATTCGCTTCTTTACGGGGATGCGTACCAGTGAGATCGATGGGCTGAAGTGGGACTGCATTAACTTTGATCGGCGTGAGATTAGTATCAGAGGGGCGTTAGTGAATGGGGAGATGGGTCTGTAGTGGTCAACTAATTTAGGACACCTGATAAGAGGTTTTGATTAAAGTAACGTTTCTCTTTTTCTAGCGGTGTTAAATAATTGTTAAAAGTATGCGGTCTCACGGTTTGATAATAGCCCCAGATATAATCAATCATGGCGCTTTTAGCCTCAGCGATATTCTCATAACCACTTTTTGGCATCCATTCTGTTTTAAAGCTTCTAAAGAATCGTTCGGTTGGGGCATTATCCCAACAGTTTCCACGACGGCTCATACTTTGCGTCATGCCCTCACAACTGGCAACGGATTCAGCAAATGTCTTACTGGTGTAATGGGTTCCCTGATCAGAGTGAAACAACACCGCACTTGGCTGTAAGCGCGTCTGATATGCCATCTGCAGTGCTTTAGCGGTCAGTATGCTGTCGGGTGAGTCTGATACAGCAAATCCCACCACACGCCGAGCATATAAATCTAAAACGACAGCTAAATAGCACCATCCGCCTTTGATACGAATATATGTGACATCGCCCGTCCAGACTTGATTGGGCGCTGATGGGCTAAAGTTTCTATTTAAGATATTGTGATGCGTTTTATGAACCTCGTCAGCGTGCTTGTATTTGTGCGTCTTCAATTGACAGCTTTTAAGGCCCATGCTGCTCATAAGTTTACTTACCATATAACGTGAAAGCTCGATGTTGTGTTCATTCATTAGTATGGCAATGATGCTGCGAGCCCCTGCTGATTGCTTCGAGTCGTTAAATATTTGGCGTATTAAGGCTTTGGTTTTGACAGTGTCAAGGCTAATTGACTTGGGCCTTAGTCCATAGTAGTAGCTGCTCTTCATCACGCCAAACAGTTTGCAAAGAAGACTTTTACTGATCCGTTTGTCTTGCTCTGCAAGCTGAATGATTAACGATAGCCGTTCAGGCTGTCTAACGCCAGCAGAGCAGAAGCCTTTTTTAGAATATCGCGCTCCATAGTGAGTCGCTTAACCTGCTTACGCAGCTCTTGAAGCTCGCGCTGTTCATCCGTTAAAGCGTTGCCGACTTTAGGTGCTTGGCCACTCATTTCTTGACGGTATTGACTCAGCCATTTCTGCAAGGTGGATTTACCTATCCCTAATGAATCGGCCACGTCAGGTATTTTACGTTTGTGATCAACAACTAAGCTGATGGCTTCTAATTTGAATTCTCGGGTATATTGATTGCGTTTGGTGGTCATACTGCTTTCCTCTTTGGGTTAGTATAAACCTCTTATGCGCTGTCCAATTTTATTATGCCACTACAGTCCGACTAAGACGTTAGGCTCACAACGCGATATTGCGATGTCACAGTTAGTATATGACGCCCTACTAGAGCAGAAGACGCGCACCTTTGGTAAGTCAGATTTTATCTTCTGCAACTCACAAGGCAATCCAATGGAGTACCGTAATGTAAACAGGCGGGTATGGAAGCCTACGCTTGCCCTACTCGGTCTCAAACATCGGCGTGCTTATCAGACTCGCCATACCGCAGCGACGCTTTAGCTCGCTGCTGGTGAAAATCCTGAGTGGATAGCGCGGCAGATGGGTCACAGTAGTACGGAGATGCTGTTTCGGGTGTATAGCCGCTACGTACCTGATATTACCCGACAGGATGGCTCTGCGATGGATAATTTGCTACTAGCTAGCAAGGAGAAGCTGACCAGCGCATCGAATAGCTCTGAGGCTGAAGCACTCATCAGGAATAAACAGACTGACAAGGAGACGTCACAATGACAATCATCAATTATGAAGAGCTGTTTGCTGAACTTAAACCTGACGGTGCAATCAGTGAGGATGCGAATAAGATTGCTAATGCATTGATGCGTGAGTTTTATATTTCATCGGGTCATAACCTCGCACGCTTCTTAGGAGTAAAGCACTGTTTTGCTAATGATATGGCGATGCGTGTGTGGGTTCAGAAGCGCTTGGAGGTGGATCTTGACTATGTTGATTGAGGATATGCGTTGTCAGCTTCAAAGCGAGCTTTATGAGCTACTACCGCACTCTGACTATGTCGGCTACTAAGGAGAATGTAATGAGTGTAAAACTTCAGCCGAATATGACGCAGAACGCACGAGATCTAAAAATCTGTGAGGATTACTGGGCATATGATAATCAAAGCGACTACGTTAAGCACGTAAAAGCGCTTTGTCAGACGTATGAGATTAGCTCACCTGTATTGTTTGCGATAATCGCTCAGTGTTATGTCTACTTAGATGATGTTGTATGTGAGTACTGTGGTTATCCTTGTCCACTTGAAGTACCGGCAGATATTTCATATATGCGTGCAAAAGAGCGTTAGTGCTGTGAGGTATGTGAGCATGCTGTGTGGCGGGAACATAATCATAGATAAATTATTAGAAATTTTAAAGCCATGCAGCTTGAGTTGCCTGGCTTTTTTGTGGGCAGCAGATCTTCTCTTAAATACAGCTTAAATTTAGTGTGCCACTACAACGTCGAGATGGTTTATTTTTTTGGTCAAGATAGCCCAAGCTAAGACCTCTAAAAAAGGTAGAGGGTAGTATGAGCCAAGTTTAGGCTAAAAACTTGGCTTTAAAAGGTAAATACAGGAAAAAAGTTAGTTTAAAATTGACTGTAGTCCACTTTAACGAGTTTAGATTGCTGAACCTTTTTTAGTTTGAATGTCTTGGTCTTTTCATCCCAAATGTTGACATAATAGGTGATAAGTTGTTTACCTGTGGTTTCGTTGACTTGCTCGCCTTCACAATTGCGACTGATAAATAAGCGGCTATTGGGATAGAAAGCCAAACGCTCGTTGTCATCAAGTTCTGCGCCGTCTGCGAAGCATTCTGCGCCACTTTCATAAGGGGTTACACTATCCTCAGTTTCACCCAGTGGGATACCGTATACTTTGCCAGTACGTTTATCAATCATAGCCCCTGATACACAGCTTGTACCACAGCCCCAGGTTGTTACGATATAGTTACCCGCGAAGTTAATTTCACCATCTTTATGAGCTGCTTTCAGTCGAGTACGAAAAGAGCTCCAGTCACCTAATTTTAAGGGTGCTTGTTTACCGTTATAGATTTTAGCAGGGTATTTTTCAAAGCTGTAACCAGCGATGGTTTCAGCATGAGAAGTAGAGATGCAAGCCAAGGCAAAACAAAGATAAGCCGCAAGCTTTTTCATAAGAATTCCTTTTTTAATCGCGGTCAGTACAGAAAACGGAAATTATAGTACGGTAAGTACATTTGTTTAATTCTACATCAATTAAGTTAAATAATTTTTCCTAAAATTACTTATTAAAATAATAACCTGATAAGGTTTGGTCAAGTCTTACAAGCTCTATATTGAGCTTGAATACAATCAAACTATAATTCAAAAGGATTTGGGGATAAAATCACCTAGACAGGTTTATCATGAGTTTTATTGCACCGCCGCTTGATTAAAATCTCCCAAGTTTGGTTCTAGGGACTTAATAGCATACCCCAGTTATCTTTTTTCAAATACAGGCTTAACAAGATCACCAAATAGTATTTGAATAATTAATCCTCATTGCTTACGCATTGATATAGATATGATTAGCTTTCAAAATGAGAAACAGACTTAGTACTACTTGTCGACGTATTTTCTATGGTATTTAAATCGCCAATGATGCTAGCTTTAACATTACTTGAATTGGTAGATGAAGGCGTGAGCCACAGCACCATGATCATGCCTAGTAGAACAAAAGTAACACCTACTAAACGCCCAGCATTTATTTCTTTCACTGGTAAATTCATAAGACCGTACTGGTCTAATATTAATGAAATAAGCATTTGACCCGCGATCACGCAAACAATAAAGCGAGTTGCGCCTAAACGAGGGACTAGAATTAATGCGGATGTAATATAGATGACGCCAGCTATGCCACCAAACCAGACCCATATTGGTAATTGTCCGATTTCACTCAATATGGGCGTAGGGACACGCATAGAAAGAATGACAGGTATCGCTATAAGTACACTCACCAATAGCGACACTACCGTTGCCCAAAGAGGATGTCCAAGAGCACGGCCTAATTCAGCATTACTCGCAGCTTGGAGAGGGACTAAAGCGCCAGCAACTAAGGCGATAATGGCAAAAGAGATACCAGTAAGTGATAGATTCATACGTTTGCTCCAGATTTATTTAATTTTCTGGAATAATTATTTCATATTAAAAATTTGAATTGAAATTATTGTTTTTTTACTTCACTATTCGTTATATGAATAACTTAAGACGTATTGACCTTAATTTGCTCGTGACGTTGCACGCATTATTAGTAGAAAAGCACGTATCACGAGCCGCTCTCCGGTTACATAAAAGTCAGCCGGCAGTTAGCCACGCACTGGCCCATTTACGTACCCTATTTGATGACCCTCTATTGGTTCGACGTTCAGGAAAATTGGAATTGACTTCGCGAGCGAGCGAGTTAATCCTGCCGTTGACTGATGTTCTAGAGCAGCTCAGTGCGTTGATTGAGACCCCAGAATTCAATCCTCTCAGTGCGAAGCGAGTATTTCGTCTGGCTATGTCTGACTATGGCGCGCGTGTATTTATGCCAAGTTTGGTGCGCTCATTAAGAGTGCTTGCGCCTGGCATTGAGCTTGAGGTGAGTCAAGGAAGCCGCGAAGCGATGATGGCGGATGTGTTCGATGGTGAAACTGACATGGCTTTCGGTGTATTCCCAGATAAAGTGCCAGAAGCGCTTCGTATGCACACCTTATTTGTTGAGTCTTTTGCTTGTTTAGCAGACAAAAAAACTTTGCCAGAGACTGGTATTCTCGATAAAGATAGTTGGTTGGCTCGACCGCATATCCTCGTTGCCATGCAGTCAGGTGCTAATAATGAAATTGAACGTGCACTTAATGGCGCAGGATTAAGTCGTCGTGTTGTAATGACTTTGCCACATTGGGGAATTGCCAATCAATTAGTGGCTGGTACCGATCTGATTTTGACAGCGGCGCGGCGTAGCTTTGATATGACTGATAGCAACTCACAGGTTCAAATATTCGAACCACCTTTTCCAATTGCATCATTCGACTTTAAATTGCTATGGCATCAACGCCGTGAGGGCGATGCGGCGCATAATTGGCTGAGGCAATTAATTATTAGTCTGCTCAATTCAGAACTTAACGAAGAAGTTAGCAGAACCACCTAAAACAATAACTCAGTCTAACAACGTATACCTATCATCAATAATAGCCTGTTGGTCATCAATGTGTTCATAGCGATGTTTGATCTATGCTGTTGCATATGTAGAAAATAACATTAATATTTCGATGACTGTATATCTCACTGAACGAATTCAATGAGCTGATAATTGCTGAACTGATTTAATCAGTTCGGTGCCTTGGTGAAGACTTGGATATTAGGCTGTAGGTTACTGATATCTTCCGTAAGGTATGGAATTACGATTTACTTGTAACGCACATTAAGTAAGCTTTCCGAGGATAAGTTCAATTGTTTTCGATTACCTACTATTTATCTCTACATAAAGATATTTTTTATGTCTAAACAATAGGCAGGTTATTCTCAATTTTCTTTAATAATAAATTGAGAATAAGTAGCTCTTCCTCACTCATATCACTCATCAAGTCATTCTCCAATTGCACGTGTGATGCGACGGCTCTATCAATCAATTCAAGACCTTTTGGGGTTAGTTTGACTAATAAGCTTCGTTTGTCCTCTAGGTTATCAATGCGCTCAATAAGTTCCTTCTTTTCTAAATGCTGTAAGCGATTGGTCATCGTACCAGAACTGACCATCATGCTATCAAACAAAACGGTTGGGCTCATTAAATATGGGGTCCCTGTGCGTCGTAGTGTCGCCAACACATCAAATTCCCAATGTGATATTTGATAGTTTATCTTATAGTTAGCCGATAGCCTTCGCATTAATATCACTTCTAACCGTTTGATACGCCCTATAGTCTCCATTGCCAACAAAGTATCAGTAGCAAATCCTTGGTTTTGCCATTGACTAATAATTTTCTGTACCGCATCTTCTTGCGTACACCCTTTAGCTTGCATTGATTTACTCCTCGTTACGATCAAAATATTTATGATTCTGTAAATATTAAAACGTCTATTTCTACTAAGAAACTGCTCATAACGATAATAATAGCAAGATTATTATCTTGACATCAAGATATTTAATGATATTCTGACATCAAGCCACATTTTAGGCCGTTAGGATATTATATGACTAAATTTACAGAACGAAATAGCTCTCCTTGTAAAAGTGTATGGCTAGTACCTTTAACTTGCCTTCTAGTTGGAGGCGCGTTACTTGGTATCTCTACCAACGTTGCAAAATATGCGGGTGAAATAGATTTGTCTCCGCTTGCCTTTTTATTTTGGTCAATTGCTGGTGCTGCCACAATCTTGTTAGTTATTGCGTTACTACGCCAGGAACTTCCACCTCTCAATAAACGCAGCTTTGAATATTACTTTATCTCTGCTTTGGTCAGCGTTGCAGGCTCTAACTTACTTTTCTTCTCCGCTATCCCCCATGTCGGTGCCAGTTTTGTAGCCCTAATCATTTCCTTACCACCACTTCTTACCTATCTTGGGGCACTAGCGTTAGGGATGGAGCGATTTCAGACGGTTCGAGCTCTTGGGGTTGCAGCTGCACTTGCCGGTGCAGGTGTCCTAGCTGCCCGTAAATTTTCTGCACCAGATGCCAGTGTATTTTGGATTTTGATAGCACTCTGTGGCCCTGTTTTACTCGCTATTGGCAATCTCTATCGTACATTGCGTTGGCCGGAAGGAGCGTCTCCCAATGCGCTTGCTCCAGGCATGCTTATTGCGGCTGTAGTCTTACTTGGCGCAACAAGCCTCCTACCGAACTTCTCACTGACTGTTCCACTGGGAGGTTTCCTGCCACTTGGTTTAATTACCTTACAGGCCTTCATATTCGCAGGTCAGTTTCAATTATTGTTTCTGCTTCAAAAAACGGGTGGCCCGGTTTTGCTAAGCTTACTGGGGTCAGTTGGCGCCATTGTAGGTGTGCCTGTCGCTGTTTTTTTACAAGGCGAGTCTCCACCGGACGGACTCATTCTAGGCGCCTCTTTGATTGCACTCGGTGTGGCACTTGTTACATGGGGTGGTATGAAAATGATGACACTATCGAAACAAAAACTTGAAGTGCCTGATAAGACCTGAATTTAAAAAGTTTGATTTCCTTTGTAAGTTTATTCAATAAGCCTGGCCAACCTTAATCACACGATATAAATAACATTCTATTTAACAAAATTTAAAAGGATAAAAATATGCCGCAATCCAATTCAGCCAACCTACAACAAGCTTTCACTAAACGTCGGTCCATTTATGCTTTAGGTGGCAACTTACCAGTAAAATCACAAGCAATTATTGATATTGCTGAGCGCACAATACTAAATACCCCTTCAGCCTTCAATTCACAGACGACACGTCTGGTAGTGTTGTTTGGTAAGCAGCATAAGCAGCTATGGGATATCACTGAAACCCATTTACGTAAGGCGGTTGGCAGTAACGACTTTTCAGGTAGTAAACAAAAAATGGATGGTTTTCGTGCGGCTGTGGGTACAGTTATGTTTTACGAAGATAAGGAGGTTATACAATCGTTGCAAGATAAGTTTGAGCTATATGCTGATAGATTTCCTATTTGGGCGCAGCAAACCTCAGCAATGCATCAATATGCTATGTGGCTAGAATTAAGTGCTTTAAATATTGGTGCAAATCTTCAGCATTATAATCCACTAATCAATAATGATATTGCATCAGCTTTTTCAATTCCTAAGCAGTGGGAACTGGTTGCTCAAATGCCATTTGGTAACATCGTTGAGCCAGCTGGCGAAAAAACCTATCAGTCAGCCAGTGAACGTATCAGAGTGTTTGGACTGCAGTAACAAGGCCTTGATGCTAATGTCAGTATGTTTGGACATTATAAAGTCAGATTTTCTCGAATATATACAGTAGACAGAGCCCTTAATTTTTACGATTTTTTAGATCTAAAATGCTAGCGTATATTTGATTATTGCTTGGCACTACTGCAAAAGACAACCAATTAAAGTTGTGATGCTGCATCGACTCATAACTAAAAAAGACACATAGCCAATAGTGTGAGGTAGGAAATGAATAAGTTTAGTCATAACCAATGGATACTAGTCACCATAATAATACTCGTAGGTCTTAATCTTAGGCCTATTATGGCCTCCATATCTCCAATCATACCCGTTTTAGCAAACGATATAGGAATAAATAATCAAACTGCTGGACTATTGACTACTTTGCCAGTTGCAATGATGGGCTGCTTTGCGCTTTTAGGTCCCAGAATTCAATCTAGAGTAAGCGAGTATATAGGTATATTAGTTGGATTGTTGGCGATAGCACTTTCTTGTGGCTACCGATTTTTTGCTGACTCTACATTACTTCTACTACTGACTTCTCTCATTGGAGGTATTGGTATAGCAATCATTCAAACTCTAATGCCCGCCTATTTAAAAAGAATTGCGCCAGACAATGCTAGTGTTTTTATGGGGTTATTTACAACAGGTATTATGGCGGGGGCTGCAATATCAGCTGCTACAACCTCTCCTTTAGAAGGAGTATTTGGCTGGAATATCGCTTTATCAATTATGGCTATCCCTGCTATATTGGCAATTATACTGTTTTTCTCTGGTATGCCACATATCAAGAGCAGTAGAAACGGTTATTTGCCTCTACCTATAAAGTCTAAAAATGCATGGCTGTTAATGCTTTTCTTTGGCATAGGAACAGGCGCATACACATTGGTTCTAGCTTGGTTGCCACTAAATTACACCCAGCTTGGGTGGAGTAGAGATGCTTCTGGCGCTTTATTAAGTATTTTAACAATGGCAGAAGTAATTTCTGGCATCTTAATTTCTATATTTATCAAAAAATTCAACGATCGCCGAAAGCCATTATTTGTCACTCTATCGCTCATATTAGTTGGTTTAATATTGCTTATCTATATCCCCTCAAAGCTTGCATTTTTAACCGTTATAATTTTAGGGTTAGGGATTGGTGCTTTATTTCCTTTATCTTTAATCATAGCGCTTGATTACGCCTCTAACGCTAAGCAAGCCGTGACTTTATTAGCTTTTGTGCAAGGTGGTGGATACTTAATTGCTTCAGTATTCCCGTTCATGGCAGGTGTTTTAATTGATGCTTCAAGTGAGTTAACGGGAGCATGGATTGGAATGATTATTGGGGTTTTACTGTTATTCACTATTTGTAATAAATTCTCTCCACGAGATTTTGTGGTTCGTTATTAGTATACTTTAAGATAAAAGTGGGAACTAAAAGAAAGGATATATTCTAATTATGGACACCAATTTATTTGAGCTATGCTCAAGGTATTATATCTAGCCAAACCTTCATAGTAATCGTCTAACCAACTGAACTTAAAAGGTACTATGGTCTTACCAGTTCTATCTATGACGCCATACTTATCATTTTTACTGACGACTATCCTACCGTCACTGAAATCGCCTACCGTTTGGTAAGCATAGGGTATGACCATTTTACCCGTTTTATTCATGTAGCCATATTTACCGCTTTTGTAGACGGCAACCAAGCCTTATTTAAAGTCACGATAGTCAATAATCACCCCATAAAAAAGCGGTGCTTGATGTTCAACCGGTATGACTAGTTTGCCAGCTTCATTGATATAGCCTTGCATGTATAAATAGTCTTCGTAATCCTCAGCGCCATCGTAACCTTTGACCTTGCTCTTTTTCATTAATGAGACACGAGCCATGCCCTCAGAGGAATCACCTCAACTATAATAGGGCGTGTTGAACATTCAAAGTTTCAACCAAAGATAAGCACAAGCGAGAGCCACCGTATTCTCATAACTTTGCTTGAGCTTATCAAATCTAGTTGCAACCGCCCTGTAGTTTTTTAACTTAGCAAAAGCATTTTCTACTAAGTGTCGAGCCTTGTACAAGTGCCAGTCCATATGGTTATTGGTGGACTTAGTATTCTGTTTTCGAGGAATATTATTGAAGCAACCTGCTCGTTCAATATGCGCTCGCAGTGGATCAGAATCATAGCCCTTATCGGCACATAGTATGTCTGTACTACTTAAATTAATCTCATCAATTAAGTCTGGAGCCACCTTTACATCGTGAGTCGTGCCATCTGATAGGATAAAAGTAATAGGGTTGCCATGAGCATCAACTGCTAAATGAATCTTGGTTGCGCGTCCTGCCACACTTTTACTAATGGCTTGTTCCACCTCATTGCTACCATTACTGTGCTGATGTGCTTTAATGTGTGTGCCATCGATAAACACCCATTCACAGTCTGAGTCTTTAGTTAATAAAGCGAACAGTGCAATCAGTTTATTGCTACGAAACCAGCGCTGATAAGCCTTGTAGACGGTATTAGGCTTACCAAAGTAAGGTGGCAGATCACGCCAAGGACAGCCAACACGCATCCGATATAATACGCCTTCAAAGGTTTGTCTAAGATTCCCTTTGTCATAGATATTAAGTTCTAGTAATATAGGTCTTAGTCTTGTCCAGTGTTGATCTTTGAGCATTGTACGAGGCATAGCAAACGATGTCTTTTTTGTGTGAGAACTTAAAGACTAACCGTTTGCTATTTTTTTGCTACTATTTTATTCCCAATGTTCAACACGCCCTAGTTTGCAGGTACAAAAACCTTCCCATTATCATTTTTATAGCCACACTTAAAATCATTATTATTCTCTACCTCAAAACTCTGCAATGCGGCTACAGCAGGTAATATCGCAAATACGCCACAGAGACCTAAAACCAGTGACGTTTTTTTATTATATATTTTCATCTTAATCTCGGTTATAAGGTGTGGAAACGATATAGCATTGATAAAAACTGGCCTATATAACACTGCTACTATGGGTATTAAATTTAGGGGTTCCTATGTCACTCAAGCAATTAAAAGGGATGCCACTGCTACATGATTCACACAACCATTGGCAACGTTTTCTTAACACGGCAGATAAGCTGTCAGGTGCAGTATTTAACCAAACCGCGCTGTCTTTAGATGCTGCTTTAGCAGGACAGGGAGTTGCGATTACTTGTCAGGCGTTCGTACAAGCTGATTTGTCTGCGGGGCGTTTGGTACAAGTTAGTAAGTTAGATTTAACTGTTGAGCCTGATTACTACCTTATTCGTAAACGCACATCAGTATCACGACCTGCTGTAGATGCGGTATGGGAGTGGTTTATTGAAAACTTGGTTATTGGTTGATTAGTCTGTAATAGCTATATCCCAAGGAAACCAGCTACTTCACCCTTCAAACCTATTAACATACCACTTATAACAGACTGGTATAATGGAACCACTTATAACTGAACAGCACCAGTACCGTCGAAGACCCGATATATCTAGCTGCCTTGCAGTCAGTGAAACATTGCTGTTGTTGCCTTCTATTTATTTAACAGCTTCAGCTTTGGAAACTGTACTATAGACTCTGGTTTTCTTAGTCATGATAAACTCCTCATAGAGTCGTTAGTTTACCAACTTCTTCTCCAAGATTTCTTCAGCATAGCTCACCAGCACCACTGAGTATTTCTTTGGACTCTTGCACTCATAAAAGCTAGTCTACTATCTATACTAGCATCACATTGCTGTATGCCTTAATAGTCATGTAAACTACAATTGAGCAGAGCCGATGCAGTGCTACTCATACTCATTGCACTGATCGCTAAAGATCCTGAACCAATTTCGAGGAAACTTCGTCTATCCATGACTATCTCCTTATTGTAATTTTGAAAATACAAATTTTTATTAGCATTATTTTTATTTGAATAAGTATGAGATTCAATAATAAGATACACCTACTCCTTAAGACGTTCGCCAATACACCTTCATAACCATATCTTGGCGAGATAAATCAAACTTAGTTTTTAATTGGCGCCTTAATATTTTGGCATCAGCTGCGCTAAGCGCGCCCCAAACCTTCTCTATAAGAATAGAGCCGTCTTCTAAACGTGTATCTATAGCTGAGACAATAGCATCAGGAAGATCAATAGAAGGTGCATTCAAAATATGCACTATATTGTCTTGTTTAAAACTATTTATCTCTGCCAATGTCTGACTTAATTCGATCTCTTGTAGATAAGACAGCTCTGCACCATCATTCGTCATGACAATGACGATTGGCGCTATCGGATTTTGCCAGTTTTCTAATAAATTAGCGACTGTCGGCATAGATGTTTCGTCGCACAGAAGCAGGCACTGACCATCATTTAAATGCGCAATCCTTTCTGGATAATCGCGTACACTTTTAAGCTGTGTTCCTGCTTGAACCGCTCTCGCCCAATTACCACCAGAGGTATCCCCATGAATATAAATATCCACCCAACCCTGTATTTGCTGAGTTTCTGCATCTTGCCATGCTTTTCGCAAGGTATAGTAACGCTGTAATTTCTCCGAGGCGGCGGCAGAGTTATGACTAATTGATACGTCAGTATTCATTTCAAACAGATAGGCGTATCCTGCATGATTCAGTGGCGTATCAGCAGGTGCAGCGACTACCAATCGGAACATATTCGGGCTGGCGTAATAACCATCAATCACAGTGAAATAACGCTCTTGCTGTTTTATCGCGAGCTTGCCAAGTTTCTTTGAAGCCACTTGCAAAAGGTTAATATATTGCGACTTCAAAGTAATGGTTTCATCAATCACATTTTCAAATTCAATAAAAAACTGGCTGATGCCATCAGATAACATTTCTACTTTGTGATTTGGCAAAGCTTCTACATTTTGGACTGATGCTTCGAGCAATAATCCATTGCTATAAACCTCTGCTACCACAACTGCCATATCATTACTGAGCTTGGTGTCAGCAAATGCTTCTACAAACAGCGCCAATTCGTCTTGGTGTTCATCATTGACATGGTTCATGAACTTTATTTTAGCTACCATGGGTAATGGCATTTTGTCTGTATAATGTTGATCAAAAACTTGGGACATAATGCACTCTTTATAAAAAGTTGGTTTTATAAAAAAGACAAGGCGCATGATTCACTCAATCGCCTGATCCATTAATATTGTGTGATAACAATACTTTTAACTAGAATCAAAACTAGAACTTATAAGACAGCGACGCTTTTACTTCACGCTCATCACCTGGCATAGTAAAGGTATTGAGTGAGCCGACGCGGACATAACGGTCTTTATTTAACAGGTTATAAACGTTTAATTGACCGGTATTGAGGTCTGTTTGATATCACTATCTAGATAGCTATAACCACCAGATACCTGCAACTTAGGTATAATGATAATCAGCCTCTCTATCAGAATAGCGAATACCGACACTTATGACACCAGCACTAGCCAGACGATGCTCAAAATCAGCAAACACATCATGGCTCTGACTGTTAAAGTCGTTCCACTTAGCCCCATAAAAATCATTATTAGGTAGGGAGATTAAAGATTTATCAGCAAAGGTAGGCAGACCATTATTGGGGGTGATTTGTCGATCTTACATCAAATAACCCAGACCAAATTTACTGGTATCATTCAATTGCTTATCAACACTGACGTAGGCCGTACTGTTTTGATTGTCTTTACCACCGATGTCATCAACTACTGGATTGGAGCGCTGATTGTATTGCAGCCCCGTGCGACCAATGAGACTGTCATCGGCGCTCAAGCTGCCCTGAAGACCAGCAGATACGCCATAGCCTTCTGGATTGCTAATATTGGCTTTACCATGCTTTCGAACCAAATTCACCACACCGCCCATCTCTGACGCTGAGTTAAACAAGCCAGAAGGTCCGCGCATAACCTCTACTCGGTCAAATGCGGCTAAGTTAGGCAAGGTGCCATTGATACTTGCCATGGGAGATGCGAGCTCATCAATACTATATTGATCATATTAATAACCACGAGAGTAAATAGATGAGCGCCCATCATCATCTTTCAGAACTCGTAAACCGGTCGTGCGCTTAGCAATTTGGTCTAACGTATCAAGATTTAAGTCATCAATTTTTGCTTGGGTGATCAAACTGATAGACTGGGGAATATTTTCTAGATAATCTGGTATCTTGGTACCGACCGTCGCGACATTGGCATTATATAAGTCATTATCTTCACTTGGATCAATGGCATATAAAGGGTTCACGGTTACCACAATCGTATCTAAAGTGGTACTAGGTAATGCATCAGCACTATCTTCTGATTCAGCCGCTATCGCTGGTAACGACATAAAGAGTAAAAATAATATAGAATAGCACAGCGGTGACAGTCTAAAATGCGAGGATTGATTTGAGGTATTACGAACCACGTTAGTATTCCTTAAAGCCATAGTAGATAACCCATTGGGTTTGTTAATGGCTTTAAAAACAGATAGCTATTAAATAAAAACAACTCTAACTTCATCTAGTGAAGTCAGAGCCTGCTCTTACCGGTTAGCACTCAACAACTAAAATCCTCTAGCATTATCACTAGTAGCGGTATAAAAGATATTGAAGGCACTATTAGCGCCAGTTTTGACAACTTTACCGTCTACCGTTGCACTGGCTTCGAAATTAACACCACCACCTGCACTTTCACCGCTAGCAATGTTCGGCAAGGTCAGTGAATGCACGACCACTTTCTTATTGGTAATGGGTGTCTCTGCTTTGGTTAATTTTGTACCCCGTGGTTTGACCACTTCGCCCTCTGCAACGACTTTCGTTAAATCATCATAAATAATATCGAAATCTAATAATTGTGCCTGATCAAGTTTTGCTTGTCCGTTGACAACAGGAATACCAACAAGAGACTTGCTGCCACGGTGAATCATGCGATTATCGATAACTTTACCATTATCTAGCTTTCTGGCTTCTACAGCGACTGAATTGGTTCGAGCCATCAACATCACTTTATAACCTGGTACCGCAACTTTACCTTTTCCATCAAAAATATCTGCGACCAATTCTGGTGCATTTTTCGCTTTATTGATGACTACTCGAGCAGAGTTTTCAGAAACGGGATAGTCTTTGCCGTCAATCGTCAAATAACGACTATCGGCATAGTTGCTTTGCGTTTTCATGAGACCGTTGGTCACAGAATGAGAGGTAGATACAGGCGTTACGCTCGATGGTGACATCGTATTTTGACATCCTATAATCCCTAAAGATAACAGCGCAATAGATAAAACTGAAAATTTAGATAATAGATTTTTGCTGAAACATGACTGAGTTGAACGCGACATAATTTAATCTCATAAGAAGGATTTTTGTGAAATGCAGAACTACTAGAAAAAAATTGTAATTGATAACGATTATCATATGTATTATTATTACGATAATGTAACTAGTTGTCAATCCTTATCAAGGATATAAAATACATTTGTTAATTCTCTTACAGTTTTCATATAAGCAATACTATGCTCAAGGCTTTTTGAATATGATAAAGGATAGGTATGTCAAAATTTCAGACAAAATTTGCAATTATAACGATAACCATAGCAGGAGTAATGATGTCACCAAGCTATGCTAAACCTGACTTGACCAAGACAGTAGATATGAGCTTATTGCATGCCAAAGATACCGGATATCGTTTCGTATATCATACCTTCATTAAACCTGCACCAGAACTACCCTCCTCTAGCGTAACAGATTCACAATTGAAAACGCTGAAAGCCTATGCAAAACCTCGTCATTATCAAGTATGGTTAGCTATTCCTGAGCAAACAACCGATCATCAACTCTCTAACAATTCTGTAAAAACTCCTAGTAAATTACTTTATATACTGGATGGTAATGCGGCTATTGATCATTTAGATAAAGAAACGCTGCGCGCCTTATCCAAGTCTACGCCAAAAAAATCAGCGCCTGCTTTAGTCTTTATAGGTTACCAAACACCTTATCGCTTCGATGTCGATGCCCGCGCCTACGACTATACCCCACCATTATTAGCCAACACTATAGATAACAGTGCGTTTACAGAAGAAGGTATAGAGCGATTAAATGGTGGTGCAGAGCATTTTTATGGGCTGATAGAAAAAGAAATTAAGCCGTGGGTATATGAACAGTTGGGCGAGAAACCGAAGCAAGAAGCCATTTGGGGACACTCTTACGGTGGTTTGTTTGTATTGTATAATTTGTTCAAGCACCCTGAAGCTTATCAGCAGTACTTCAGTGCTGATCCTTCACTATGGTGGCAAGATGGAGAGATGATTAACTATTGGCAAGCGTATCAAAACCTTCCTGAAGCGCAACTTGCAGATATATCCAATAATAAACACAAACAGATACGACTCACTTTTGGTTACTCTGCAGAGCAAACCACTATGCCAGTAGTAGCGCCCGCTCTGATGAGTAAAAAAGAATTCGCCAAGGAAGTCTGTGACCACTTTGAGAAGAGTTGTAGTTATCAGTTTTACAATCAATCACACGGAGAAGTATTTACAACCTCTCTATTGGAGAGCTTAAAACGTTTCTAAGACTGACTTTTAATAGAAAAACTGTAGGCTTATTCTTATTGATCTATAGCAGATATTTTAAAACTTATACTTTAAGACTCTTCAACTCCCCCTATCAATTGGAATGATACCTATTTCTTAAAAAATCATTACCTTAATAATTATGGTTTAGACCTCCTAGCGATGAGTGATTTTAAGATTGAGTATGTTCAAGATACATTTAGCACTCTGACCTTATCTACTAGATAAGAAAAACCTCGCTAGGTTACCCAAGCAAGGCGGGAGAGAAAGGTTGTTATGATATTTATGTTTATTATTATCTTATTTGTATTTAATAATAGCGGGATTGATTATATTGAAAGCCAACTATGCTAAATAGCTCCTAGTTTTCATTACGATTCATTTACAAAGGCTATTTTGCTCAGCCCTGCTTGACTGGCTACCGCCAGTACCTGCGCCACCGTCTCATATCTACTTTCTTTATCTGCTCTTAATAGCACGGAAGGGTCTTTACCAGCTCCACTTTGCTGTTGTAGACGCACCCCTAGTTCTTCCATACTAATAGGATCGCTATCCCAAAAAATACCAGCATCTTTATCTATACTAATTTGGATTGCTTCAGGTGGCTGCTCATTGATTAGCGCACTGGTTTTGGGTAAATCAAGCGGTACTGTTGGATTCAAAACAGTCGCTGTCAATAAAAAGATAATCATCAATACCAACATGATATCAATCAGTGGAATGAGGTTCATCTCATTCATACTTTGGACGTCATCATTACCTAACTGAAATGCCATAATATTCTCTATCGTGTGTCAGTCTTATACAAAATCATAAACTTTTGCTTTAAAAAAACCATCCAGCGCTGGCATTTACAACAACTTTATATAGTCAAGGAATTTTAGAATCGCTACAAGGCGACCGACCGCAGATAGTACATTGAGTACATTTAGGGCGGGTAACACCGTAGCGGTTTAAAAGTGCTCTGACTATAAATAAAATCTAGCAATGCTACTGTTGGTAAGCCTCTTGTGTATCAGTATGAATACTACTATTGCTATGAGCACTCTTACTAAAAGTGACATTAGTGGTTATGCCTTGCTTTTCAGCTACATTATGAGGCTCCATTGAAGGGTGCATTGCTGCTAAATCAACAGACTGCGCCAATAAATCATGGGCTCTATCATTGGCATGGTACATTACCCGTCGATTGATACGTACGGCAAGGTTATAAAACACCACTGCTGGAATTGCGACGGCAATACCGAGACCTGTCATAATGAGCGCCTCGCCAACTGGTCCTGCCACTTGTCCAAGTCCTGCTTGCCCACTGGTACCGATATTATGTAACGCGTGAAAAATACCCCACACTGTACCAAATAACCCAATAAATGGCGCGATCGCTGCAGTGGTACCTAAAATAGGTAGGCCGCGTTCGCTAGCAAAACGGTAACGCCCGATATGCTTTAATAATGCTTGCTCAATGACTAATCGATGCATAGCAGCATCAGAGTTAATCACAGCTGAACGCTTCATCTCAACCTGCTGACTCAAATCATCAGCAACACAGGCGGCCAATTTTCGGCTTTGTAATATACGAATAATACCAGTTACCCAAGAGAGCACCGATAAGACCAATAGCAAGAAAAACAAGCTTTTGGTCACCAAATCGCTGTATTGCCAGTAGCTTGTAAAATCCATATCAGACTCCTTAATATGTTATGCAATCATATGAGTTTGTTGCGAGTACCGCATATCCACTTATCATGAAAAATCATCAGTAATGATTCTCTAAAAATAATAGGCTCGTTAAATAACTAAATTTTATGGTGCTGCATAACTGATAGGTAAAGTTACATTACCCACCACTGGTACGCCATTTTTCGTAAAGGGTTTAAATTTACCAGAAAGTACTTGTTGTTGAGCATCCCTATCGAGTGCGGCGTTGCCAGAAGATTGCGCTAAGCTCACATTATCTATGCTGCCTTGCTTATTAACTTGTAGTACCAAGACAACTCTAAAGGTTTCCCCTGATCTAGCACCTCGTCTGGCACGAGCAGGAAAACTAAAACTCGGTGCTGATGCCCAGTTAGCGTTGGTCGCAGTGAAATTGACTGGTGTATTACTTGCAGCAGCAGCTTGTTGATTAGCTTTCTCACGAGTCGCGGCTTCAGCTTTTGCACGGGCGGCTTGTGCAGCTTTGGCATCGGATACGGCTTGCGCTTCACGATCTGCCTTTGCTTTGGTATCCGCTGCAGCCTGAGCCTCGCGCATAGCTTTAGCATGCGTTTGTTGATTAGCCTTTTCAGTCTGTGCTGCCAATATTTTACGTTCGTTATCGGCTGCTAAAGCGCTTGCTTGAGCTGCTGCGTCTGATTCTTGTGATTTTATTGGTTGTTTGATGACAGGCTTGCTCTCTACTATTTTTGTTGTCGTAGTATCTGGCTTAGTATCAACCTGAGGCTTTGGTTTCTCCTTCCTCACAACTGGTTGCACTGCTTTTTTTGGCTCTGGTTTTGCCTCAGGTACGCTAACAGATTGTGGTTTAGGCGCTTTAATAGGTTCGACTTCTGCGACTGCCATCACTGGCTCTGCAATTGTCGTAACTTCTGACACAAACTGTATTTCTATAGGCGGTGTTATTTCAAGTGGCTTAATAGTAATCACAGGGGTTTTGACCATCACCAATACGATTGCTGTCAGCAAATGTAATGCGACAACACAACCCATAACTGTGGATGTTAATTTAACTGATGGCATATTGAAACTTGTTGAACCCATAACAGCCTAATAATTTTATTAAACAAAATGTAATAGCAATGTTAATGCAAATGATAACTATTATCAATAAATTTAATAACTATCTTTTAAATATTTATTCCCGCTTACAAAGCACCCTCTCTCATCTTCATGTACTCAAGAAGAATTCTTCCTACCACTAAGTCACTACTGAAAATTCTCGCTAGAGCTAAATACCTCAGCCTATGAAGCTATAAAATCAAAAATGATAATAATTCTCATTATCATTGATAAATACTGTTAACTACTTTATGATAATCGCTGTTTACTCTTTTGAACTTTAAAAAAGTTCAAGTAAGCATTAATCCTGAAGTAGTCAATAGCCTTAAAGACAAATTAAATGGCGAAGAGCGCCGTTATGAATACTGCTATGCAGCCTCTTTACTAACCATCCCATATTTTGCAGTCATTTGATTAATCAACTTTCTATAACTTGTAATATAATGAGTTACCTATGTTTACTAATTTACTCTCTATACCAGTGCCCGTATTCAAACGTCCTTTATTAACAACTATGATGGCAACATTAATAGCTACCGCCAGCTTGACAGGCTGTACCTCACCCGACTCTAGCGATTCTGAAACTGCAACGATTACAACAGAGAATGAAACGGCAGATACCGTATCGAATGCTACGAATAATGGCGAATCTACCACTAGTATAAAAATTGATACTGCAAAAGGTGAGATAAGCTTACCAGTTAATCCGTCACCCATTGCAGTATATGACATGACGTTAATGCAAGATTTAGCGGCTCTTGAAGTACCTATTCAAGGTATGCCAAGCAATATGTTGTTAGACAATCTGCAAGCAAAAAATCAACCGGAGCCAAAAGAAGTAGGTACATTGTTTGAACCGGATCTTGAAGCCTTGAATGCACTACAACCACAGGCAATATTGATTGGGAGTCGCACTGCTAAAAAATATGATGAATTAGCAAGTATTGCTCCTACTCTTGATATGAGTGTCGATACTGCCGATATTTATGAATCGAGCAAACGTCGCTTGTCTGACTTAGGCGCTTTATTCGGTAAAAGCGAGCAAGCGGCAAAACTACAAGGTGACATCGATGGTCTGTTAGCAGAAACCAAAGCTGCCACCAAAGATAAAGGTAAAGGCTTAGTGGTCATGGTCAATGGCAATAAAATGTCCGTATATGGTACTGAGTCACGCTATGGTTTTATTCATACCGTACTTAATATCCCAATAGCAGATAATCAAATTAAAGATGGTAATCACGGTCAGCCAATCTCGTTTGAATACATACAAAAAACCAATCCAGACTGGTTATTCGTCGTCGATCGCAGTGCCGCCATTGGTGAAGATGGTGCTGGTGCCAAAGCCGTATTGGACAATCCATTGGTCGCGCAAACCAACGCATGGAGTAACAATCAAGTGGTCTATCTTAGCCCAGACTCATACCTTGCCTTTGGCGGTTATTATCAATGGATGCAGGATTTGACGACCATTAAAGAGGCTTTTGCTAACGCTAAATAAATGATGCGTTAAATAAGTAATATGCTAAACAAGCAACATGTTAAATAAGCGTCATTCGTTTTTAGGCAACTGTCATCACTGTCAGTTGCCAACCCTCACTTTAAGCCAGTAGCTGATATGCCATTATTTTCCTCTCGTGCGCAGACCAGCGTCAAAGCCCGCCCTACTTTACCAGCCGCATCAACGAGTTGGCAAAAAAGCGCAAGCCGTGGTCTAAGTTCTAAAAATCGCCGTGCTTCTATACCGCCGTGGGTCATCAACACGGGCAGCCTCATTATTATGGGGTCTTGTTTCGTAGCTTATCAGCCCTGATTGCCAGATTGATCAATCCTGATGATTTCGTCGTCGTGCAATCTGCCAGTTACGCACAATTCAATACAGTCAATCCTCAGCTGCTTGGTATCAGCATTGTTATCTGTGCCATTAGCGCACTGTTTATCTGGCGCTGGCGTTATCAATGTGACGTATTGATGCTTGGCAAATCACAAGCCATTAACCTCGGTATCAACTATCAACGCTTGGCATTTGGGCTATTAACGGTCATTGCGGTATTGGTCGCCACGGCAACCTCATTGGTCGGTCCAGTGACCTTCTTTGGGCTGTTGGTTTGTGCGCTAACCAATCGTATCGCTCGGCATATGTATCACAGCGAGCGTCTGATATTGGTCTGTTTGGTGGCGATGATTTGCTTGGTACTCGGTCAGACGATATTTGAGCAACTATTGGGCATGGCGGGTGTGCTATCGGTCGTCATTGAATTGGCTGGTGGCTTGGTATTCTTAATATTAATTTTTATGACTCAGCGTCGTTAATATCGTGCTTATTTAATCATCACTGACCTAGTAGCCAATCATCTAAAAACCATTGATATAGTAATGAAAAATCAGATCCTTTGTAAAAATAAGAACCACTATGATTAAACTCAATAACATCTCGCACCATATTGGCAAACAGCAAATTCTTCATAACATTACGTTGTCGTTACCAAGCGCACAAGTGATTGCCCTGATTGGTCCCAATGGCGCAGGTAAATCTACTTTATTTTCGGTCATGGCACGCTTGCAACCGCTACAGTCGGGACAGGTCAGTTTCGCTGTAGATAATGAGGAACGTGATATTGTTAGTTGTCATGCGCGAACCTTGTCCAAAACTGTGGCGATGCTTGGACAAGACAACCAAGTACAAGGACGACTTCGCGTGCATGAGCTGCTGATGTTTGGGCGTTATCCTTATCATCAAGGGCAACCGACGGCTGATGATCAGCAAAAAGTGCAAGAAATTATCGAACGTTTTGAGCTTGCGCCGTTAGCCGAGCGTTTTTTATCGACACTATCAGGTGGTCAGCGTCAGCGAGTATTGATTGCGATGATTGTTTGCCAAGATACGCCTTACTTATTGCTCGATGAGCCGCTCAATAATTTAGATATGTATCATGCTGGTCGCCTGATGCGTGAGCTGCGCGAATTGAGTCATAGCCAGCAAAAAACCGTGGTCATTGTGCTGCACGATATCAATCAAGCTGCGCAGTTCGCCGATACCGTGGTCACTATGAAAGAGGGTCAGGTAATGGCTGTCGGTCAACCTGCAGAGGTCATCACCCAAACAACCATGAAGGATCTGTATAACGTCGATGTTACCGTACTCAATCATCAAGGTCGCCCAGTGATTGTCGATAGCTTATAACCTGCTGTCTAATAAATTAAAAAGATGAATCCATATAAGAAATGCTGTTCATAAAATATAGGTAATATTTTAATAGAAATGACTGTTAACTATTTTTTCAACCAAATTCAATTAAGAACTACAAGATGATGGCTATGTGTTATCTGTTTTAATGATTGTTTGTAAGATCATAAGTAAGATTGGTTGTACAAATCAAAAGGTCTGAACAATTAGTTCAGACCTTTTTGCGTCCTAAAGAAAATACTATATCTAAAGATTAGAAATCAAAACTAACATCAAAGACATAAGCACGGCCTGGCTCATTAAAGGTTCGAGCACCCGCATTGGTACCCGTGCCTTCGCGCTTAATTTGCTTATCAAATAGATTTTTAATCCCTGCGCCAACAGTAATACCGTCCGTCAAGTTATAGCGCGTGCTGATATTTGCCAGCGCATAAGGCTTACGGTCAAGATTTAAGGTGGTGAGTTCATCACCAGTAGTAACCGAAATTTCAGGTGCATCAATGGTGCCATAATAGCTGACGCCTAAGTCGGCATTCCAGCGAGGGGTAATGTCCCAGTTAACATTGGAGTTGACAGTAAATTTAGGAATTAGCGATAGCGGCTCACCCGTATCTTTACGTTCTGAACGCAGATTTCCGGTGACGTTGGTGTACCAAGAGAGCGCATCAGTCACTGGAACTTTCACAAATCCTTCAAGACCTTCAATAATGGCTTCACCTTGGTTTTCCCACTGGAAAATAGAGCGGTTCGTTGCACCATCGACTGCCACCCTGTCTACACCTGCACCAATACGGTTATCATAGGCGTTATGATAATAAGTCAATCCAGCATTCAATCCTGTACCATCATCATAAGTAAAAGTCAGCTCTTTGTTCCAAGAAGTCTCATGCTCAAGATCAGGATTTCCCAATACTTGACAGCCTCTTTGATCTTCAGGAACCCAAGAAGGACAGCCATTGCCTCTAGTGTAGTAAATATAGTTAGAGTCTAATAAATAGAGGTCAGGCGCCTTAAAGGCACGGCTTACACCTGTTTTTAATGACCAGTTAGGGCTAAAGTCCCAAGTAGTATTTATACTAGGCGACCAATTACTACCAGCTTCGCTGTGGTAATCAAAACGTAGCCCTGGGGTCACGTACCAATCTGGAGTAATTTGGTAGTTATCTTCTACATAAGCACCGACAAGATAGGCATCTGATTTTGGATCGCGCTTAGCAGGATCGGTTTCGACATCACCGAAGTCAAAACCATCATCAAAGGTTAAGTCGGACACTAAAGGATTGGTCAGTTTTTCACCGCGGAATTCAGCTCCTGCAGTCAAAGTATGACGGTCAAAAAATACATCCCATTCTGATTTGGCGTTTAGTGTGTCATAGGTTGCTTTGTTCCATTGATAATCCTCTCCTTCGACAGGCGGTTTAATTTGACCTTCACCGCCACCCGCGGTACCCTCTGCCAAACGCTCATTATTAGTACGGCTAAACTCTAAGTAGCTGTTGCTACGGGTATTATCATAGTCACCGCGGTGCGTGATGGCAGCACCATAGCGTCGCATCTTATTGGTAGATTCTCCAGCTAAGGTTTCGACCAAATCATTATTGACATTTTGAAATTGTGAGTCGCCCGCCCAGCGATTATCCTGGGTACTATAGTTGACTTCAAAACCTACCGTGTTCATCGCATCCATAGCGTATTCAAAAAGCTGGCGGACATCTATATTCTCTACGCCTTCAACCCCAGCTGCAATAGAAGCGACTGGTCCGTCACGCCCATCTACAATTTGGGCGTCTTCGGCATTGATATAAGGGTCATCGCCTTCACTCTCGTGGTAACCAAGCGTAGTACGGAAGGACAGCTTGTCGCTTAAAGAACCAGCCATATTGATATTGGTGCGCCAGTCTTTACCTTCCAAGTCACTCTCTGGGGACTCGTAGTGACCAGTGACCGAAAATTCTTTTTTAGTAGGCGCTTTAGTGATGATGTTGACTACCCCGCCCATACTACCAGAACCATAGCGAGCCGCGGCTGGACCACGCAATACTTCGATTCGTTCAATAGCGCTCGGCGGCACCCATTGCGAGTCTCCACGGGTATCTTGCTCGCTAGCCCTACCAGGGCGAACGGCATTACGAGAAGTAACAGGACGGCCGTCGATTAAAATCAGCGTGTTATTCGGGCCCATACCACGTAGGTCAATCTGGCGCTGATTACCGCGCTGACCAGAAGTAGACGAGCCAGATAGGTTAACCCCAGGCATTTTGCGCACGATCTCTGCAATATCATTGGAAATAGAAGCTTTTTTGATAGCCTCTTCACTAATCACTGAAAGCCCAGCTGCTTGTTCAAGCTCCTCTCTTGCCGCCTTAACAACAATGGTATCTAGCTCAACAGAAGGCATTGCCTGCTGTTCATCAATTTCTTGCGCTGCTATTTGTGGTACGTTACGGCTATCTATCTCAGCAGCGAATGCAGTTGTACTCAAAATAGAGGCGATAGCAATGCCAAGCAAAGCTTTGCCAGTCGCTAAGCGTAACGGCTTTGGTAGGTAAAGAGCATTTATAGAAGCAGAAGAAATTGGTAATGTTGGCATAGATGAAAATCCTAGAAATATTTAGTGTTTACCAATACTTTGCAAATTTTCTGATAGAGCAGATTCGCTATAACATTATGGGTAAGCACTAGAAAAGCATGCAAAAGTGGTTATTTTTTAATGTTATAACAACAGAATAAATGAAGCATTGATATCGATAAGACCTTGAAAATAGAGCACGCAAAGAACTGATCGATGCTTATTAATAAAGAGTGCACACTTTAGCAACATTATAAAAATAATGCAAATACTAATGATAATAGTTATCATTAGTATTTGCATTATTTTTATATATACTAAGGCAGTTAACCACTACACCTATTTTCATATCATGTAGCTAAAGTTTCCCAAATTGAGGTCTACGGATTTGACGGGATAGGTCACTTGTCACGCCTCTTCTATATTTCTAAAACGCGTATTTCTTAAATAAGAAGTGGGGATTTTTTTGTCTAATTTTCTAGAATTATAGTCATACTTAGGGCGTGTCCTCAATTCAATCGATAATTATCTAAATGGGTTAAAAATGGCTAAATCTTGCCAAACGGCGTCAAATAGCTTCTTAATATCTCGATACTAAGAAGCTATTTTCCTTGTTTGACTGCAATTTATCTCATTTTTATCGCCACTTTTAAAATGAGGACACGCCCTAGTATTCGTAAGCTTACATCGCATCTACATAATTAAGAGTAATAAGCGTTCTGTTGAAATATATAACACTAAAATCAATCAGACTAAGGTGCTTAATTTTTTAGGCATGAAAAGTTTTTAAGTATCAAAAGTTTTTAGGCATGAAAAAGCCAAGACAAGCTTGGCTATTCTCATATATCATAAAGTCACTTGGTTAGCATAAGTTTATCTTGATAATTTTTACTACATAAATTACCGCTCTAACGATCAAACCCAACCCGCTTCTAAAAGCTGCTCAGTATTACTTATTTTGAATTCATGATATAAATTAAAAAATACCGCAGGGTCTTCAATATTATCGAGCAACTCGCGTTTATTGAGCGCCACAAACATCGCCAGTGCATAAGCCGCACAATGGATAGACTTTTTAGGATTAAACTCACGATCCGTAAAGGCTTGATATTGCATAACTTCTTCATGCAAATGCGGGTTTTGCTTTAGGGCATTCACATAGAGCCAATCATAAAATGTGGTCAATGGCTCTACGCTCCACTCCATGCCAAAATAATTATAGCCAATCAGTTCACCCGAGGTCATTAAGCGCTCGTCCTTTCTGGCCTGTCTTGGCGGCGCACTTAACAAGTCAGTATAGGGACCACCATCCTCAAAAACCATACTGCTTTGAAAGGCATTTTCGACACTGTACTGCTGCGCATCTTGTTCATTTGTTAGCTTCAAGCTCAATGGACTCAGCGGAAAACTCAATTTATTACCAGACTTGCTCGATAGCTCAAGGACATGACTAAAGCCATACTTTTTGCGAATGACTTGATGCATATCATTGATGGATTTTTTCTTCTGGCGACTGGCAAATCCCACATGCCGCTCAAACCTAACCATGTCTGTTTTTACCAGATTATCACTGTTGGTTCTCGGCATAAATACGGGTCTGTGTTCTACAATATCTTGTCTTTGATCCACAGAATTCTGTGTTTGTTGCATAGCAATGTGCCTTATATCAATAGTCTTTTATAGCTAGTCTTATATAAATATTCTTTTACAACGGCTCTTATAAAAATTGACGTTAAAACGTGTTGTTCTGACATCAATTTTACGGATAGCTACCTACTCAGCAGCATCTAATAACTTGTTAAGCGCCTCTACCATGGCATCATCTATGATACTGTCTTCCACATAGCTTATTACTTCGTCTATCGTGGTCAAATCCATTTCCCGAATACTCAAACTGGCTAGCTGCTCATTGATCGAGTCTAAACTGTCATTATCTTCAGTGTCGTCTAATAGATTTTCTTCAAATCTTCCTCTAACGAACCAGTACATTTTTTCTAGCACGGTTTCTTTTTTGGTCAAAGTAGAATAGCCATCACCATAAATAAACAAGTTGAAATGATAAGGTATCTCTACCTCATTAATGAAAAAAGTACGCTTACATTCTAGTGTATAGGCTTGAATGTCTTTGTCTTCAACGGATAGGTCTTCAGTGGCTTGGTCATCTTTATTGTTTTCATCACTGTCTTCATCGTATTCAATCGCCTCCTCTATCAATCCACCTAGTATTTGATAGTCGCCCACTTTGATTTTATGGTTGTAAATGATAGCGGACTCTGCGATTGCGTCAAAAATAATGGCGCTGACGTCTAACGTATGATCGTCGATATCATAGAAGCTTTTTAGCGCGGGTAAAAACTCGGTCAGCTTTTCTTCAGGTACTGGAATAAGAAACTGCTGCTCATATATTTTAATCATGTCTTCAGGCGCATAGGTATTGGCAGTATTGGTCTCGTTTCTACCAGTTGGCTGCAAAGGTGCAAAATTATACGGGTTATCAGGATTAGTATCGGTCATTGGGGACGGCCTTTTTATTTGGGTATGCTGTGTTAAATGTTAATGCTACCAATTGATGAGTGATGTATCACATCCTACTCACACTGCGGCAGATCATACTCGATGCTATCAACCATCTCATGACGCTGTTCAATGATAAGTTGATAACCGTTAATCACGCCATTATACGGCAAGTGACCGTTATATTCTGCATAATGCGCAGCCAGACATTGTTGAATCACCGACTCACGCTTTGCCGCATTCATTTTGGCGATATTTTGCGGTAAATACGCAACAGCTTTACTGCTAGCCACGCCGCGCGACATCCAGTTAGCGCCCTCACTCCATGTAAAGTCGATGACCGCTCGCAATTGATATTGCGGTAGCGGATAAGGATAATGCGCCAAGTCATATTGGATTTGCGCAATATCCTCTGCAAAGGTGTCGTACTTTATATCGAGCACGGATAATAGTGCTTTTAAGAATTCATGAGCAGTAAAGTAGCTATCAATATCTGTCGCATTAAGTCCTAGTATGTCGCTAGACAATACATGACGCAGACGATCACAGGCAGATATGATGTGTTTTGGCGGATAACCCATGGCTTTGACAATATCTTGCGAACGTCGTTCACATTTCTCTATTTGGCTAACCGCCTCTTTTGCCAAAGGATGCCGCGGCGTATAACGATGAGTATATTTGGAAGGCGTAAGATTTTGGCTATTGATATGAGACATCGGTGACTCCTGAACTCCGACAATAAGAATAAGCTTATATAGGCTCATCGAATCAGGCATGGGTAACCTTGTCGGAGTACAGGCTCATGCGCTTTACCAGAGTGGTTTTATATCGTGCTGGAAGTTGCAATGTTTGCTAAGTGATTATTGAAGAACTTGGCAAACCGTTAAACCCACGATAGTTTTTAGTTCTTTATAATAGTAATTAATAATGCCTTACTTCAAGGCTGATGGTATTTAATCTTCACCATGATATGTCGCGTCATCCATCCAGACAATGGGGTCTTCGCACAGATGTACCAAGTGATACCAAATATCTTCGCTACGGGCGATACGGTGATGACCACGTTCAAAATACTCTACTTCCCAGCTCTCAGGTAAGTTGATGAGCGTGCGTCTGGCGACGGCGACATCTAAGCATTCATCATCAACCTCAACCATGACTCTTATCATCTCAGTATTCGAGGTCGGAAATGACAATTTCATATCAGCCACGTCTGGTATGCGGTCTGCTAAAACCTCACTGGGATAAATGCAAGGCGCTATTAATAGCGCACGCAAATTGTATTTATGGGCGAAATGATTGGCGAACCAGCCACCAAGTGAGTGCCCTGCCAAGACGACTCGAGGATACTCGCGCATTTTTTCTAAAATTAACGCCTCATAAATATCGAAAATCTCGTTGAAATTATCTCGATAATTGACGGTTTGGCAGGTTTTGGGCTCACGGCTAATACAAGTATATTTAGTGGTTTCATTGCTTGAATCAAGACCGTGAAAGAATAGTAAAAATGTGTCATTATTTTCAATGGGAAACATCATGGCTTTTTCCTTTTCCTTTTATCATTGTGTCTTTTATTTATTAGCATTACTTTTATAATTCAACCATAGACCATAAATGCGCTCAGCGACATCCATAGGAATCCTCGTATATCCAGCACCAAATGACACGTCATAGACCCTAGTCATCATCGCGAGAACCTCATCGGCGCTATCAGCACCCTCCTTAATCAGCATGTTAGCAATCTGCTCCGCCTCACTGCTGTACTCATCCCAAGTATCATTGTAATAACATCCCACAATACCAAAGTCATAACGATAGATGATATCGGTGATAGACCTCATTAAGCTTGCACTCGCGTGGTCATAATGTTCCGTCCATTGCTGGTATAACTGCTGACGTATGGGCAATACGCAAGGTAAAATAGGACGATCTTTAAGATCATTTCGTTTGTCTGCACTCACAACAGATAAGGGTTTGGCGCCACCTTCCCATAGCAATGGACAAGACGAAAACATGCCTTTTTCGCACACATTCAAACGCCATATTCCCCACATCTCCTTGCTGGCACGACTCATGGTATAGACAATAATTTGATTGAGATAATCACTATCATAGATGATATGTTGACGATCAATTCTCACGCCTTGCTTGGGCAAGACATCGGTATAAGTGAGGGATATGTCACGTTCACTTGGTTCGGCAGCAACCACTACCTCAGAGCAATCTGGATCTCTCTTCATCAGCTCATAGGGAGCAACAAAGCTCAATGTCTCATCGCTATTATTCACAAAGTAGATATCATCTTCATAGTTATTGATAGACTCGTTATGCAGATAAAACAACGGTATCTTTGGTTTAGTTTGTACCTTATCTTGAATGGATTTAGGCAGTTTTGATCCACTTGACCAATTTAAATTATCGATACGTTTTTGCTCAAAAGTGTTAGTTGTGTTTATCATAATATTGTCCTTATTTTTTAATTTATTTTGAATATCAGTAGCTTGTAGTATTTTTAATTTTTTTTAATTTTCAGATCAAATTTAAGTCAGACGAGCGTGTCCGCCGCTTTTAGAGCAACGTTAAAAAGTAAAATGAGTGTTTCAATGATTATTTTAGAAGTTATTTAAACTTATTTTTAACAATACGAAATCTGTGCCATCATTGATATGACAGCTATAATTTATGAGTAGCTTGGGTTTAGTTGATTAGAAAAATAATGATTAATGCCAGTCAGAGTGTTGATATTTAACAGCAATAGCGAAGTTATAGGGTGAAGCGTTGCGCCTCGAAGGTTAACTCTATGTTGCTGTTTTCCTGACTAAATAACATCCTAACTCAGTAACTATAATATAAAAATCGAGAAAAATAAAGCGTCTAATTAAAGCGGGCGACAACTGCTGTCGCTCAGCGGTATCGAATACTTAAGTTAAAAACATAATTTGGATTGAAGCAGAGTATAACTTGATCACTAAAGCGCTTATATATTAAAAACCGTTTAAATTTATAACCTACTCAAACTTATAGACTATTAAAATCTATCGGCAAATTATGAACTTTATAGATAGTACACCCGCAATAAATGGACGACCCTTTAAAACTCGCTATTATTGACCGCTTAATATTACTTATTTAGCGTAATCGCAGCCGACTTCAACCAAGCAGCTGCCTTACCTAGAGGACGCTGCTTGTGCCATACGATTTCTAAAGCCACTGGCCAATCATGATCGTTAAAGTCCAATATTGGCTCGACTAAAAAACCATTATCCAGAGCACTGGCTACCACATGTTCAGGCACGAATGCCCAGCCTAAATTACGCTGTACCAGCTCAACAATGACCCACTGGCTCTCGACCCACCAGACATCAGATGCTATTCGCAATCGCGCTTTTTCTTCGCTATGGTTACGTGTTGCCACCATCAATTGCCGATAGCGTTTCAACTCCTCCCACCCCACTGGCTGATGAGCTAGCTCATGGTTCGGCGCGCACACCATTTTCATCGACACCCAACCAAGCCCATGAAAATTCAGCGCTGAAGGTAGTATCTCTTGACGCCACATAATGCCTAAATCGGCGCGATCTTCTAACACCAAGCGGCTGACATCTTCCATCAGCGGAAACAATAGTTCCAGCTCCACACTAGGAAATCGGCGCGAAAACTCTTCCATCAAGCCGCCCAACGTTGCTTCGGGGTACAGCTCATCAACCGCCAGTACCAATCGACTCTCTACTCCTTCGCCCAGACTTTTGGCCACCCCGCGAAAATGCTCACAACGCTCTAGTATCACTCGCGCCTCTACCAGCAAGCGCTCTCCAGCTGGCGTCAGGACTGGATAGCGTCCACTGCGGACAAATAAGCTGTTGTCCAAATCAATTTCTAAATTTGATACCGCCGTGCTAATAGCAGACTGCGCCTTGCCTAGATAACGGGCGGCGGCTGAGAAAGAACCGGTCTCTACCGTGGCGACAAAGGCTTGCAGTTGCTCTAATGAAAGGCTCATCTATCTAAAAATCCTATAGGTTCCAACTTGGTTATAATAGTTTAACAGATACAATAGGCGCGAAAATAACTGATTCAACTAGGAAGCTTCATGCGCACCGTGAAAGATCGTATTCGTCATACCTTGGGTTTTGAGATAATAGGTTTAATTATATTTGTACCGTTGGCAAGCTGGTTATTTGGCTTTGATATTCAGTCGATAGGCCTTATCGCCGTGGCTGCTTCGATTATCGCGACGTTGTGGAACTACTTTTATAACCTGTTATTTGACCACAGCATGCTGAAGCTACGCGGCAATGTACATAAGACGGTTCCACTACGGATGTTGCACGCGTTTTTATTTGAAGGTGGTCTACTGTTATTATTCCTACCAATAATTGCGTGGCACTTAGGCATCAGCCTCTGGCAAGCCTTTATCATGGATATTACGATGGCTACTTTTTACTTGGTACATGCTTTTGTTTATAACTGGATTTATGACAATGTGTTTCCTATTCCAGCAAACCATCTGCTATCTCAACGTAATGATGTGATCGCCTAATAGCAATGAGCCGTGCTAAAGATTTATAGTCAATCCTATATAAATCAGATACGGTGTCAGGCTCGCTTAGTCTACTATTTGTAGTACTTTCGCTTGCCTTCCTTGTATCCAAATTATATTGAACCAACTATATCAACATAAAAACAATTTGGTATTTGAATGGTTACTTGCGCTTGTATCGCTATCATTGCTTTGTAATAATGCCTGCATCTGCTAGTGTCTCATGTCAGTTATTGGGGCAGCAAGCACAATAATTTTGAGATAAATATTTCTATACAATAATTGAAGCAATAAAGGACTTTATATGAAAAATATGACCAAGATAATGATGGTAAGCGTTTTAGCAGTGGGAACATTGGCAGCAGGTTGTCAAACCACATCTACGCCAAGTGCACCCGTTACCCAGCCTATTACCTCGGATGCATTACAAGCCTATCATTGGCAACTCGTGGATGCCAAAAACACCAAGGGCGAGACCATTACTCCATTATTCTTTAATCCAGCCGAACCATTAACCCTCGATTTTGTGACGGCGAATGGGAGCAATATCGTTACTTTGATGAATACTTGTAACAATATGAGTGCTGAATATAAGGTAGTAAATGGCGAGGTAACCTTGGGTCCAGTAAGAAGCACAAGAATGGCTTGCCCTGCCCCACAAGCCAGCTTTGATAGTGCCGCACTAGCAACCGTAAATGGTAAATATAGCATGAGCAAAAATGCCAATAACGTGCCTGTCTTGACCATTACCAATGCGAACCAAGTAGCGAATTTTAAAGCGGTTGCTAAATAGTTATTGCCGTATAGAGTACTAAACTAGCCACTCAATAAAAAAGCCTCACTATTAATAAGTGAGGCTTTTTTTGTCTATATTTATTATCTGAATACGGAATTTAGATTTAGTGCAGAACTAAATCCTCAGTAAATAATCCGATTTTTTAGAAAATATAAGGTTCCCATAATAAATACGGAATTAATGAGCAGCCGATGGAAAGTTAAAAAATACTACTTAAACCTATTTGCAAACCAGATTACCAGCTCACGAGCTGGCGCATCATCCAACGCTTGGGGGATTTGGACATACGTCATAACGCAGTCATTCAGATCCGTCAGCATATGCAACAGTAAGCCCAAACCTATGACTCTATATGGCTTAGGCAGCACTAACATAGCCACATATACTGCCATTGCATAATAACTGTGCAGCGGGTGAAAGTTAATACTACAGCGATTGGGCGAGAAAATAGGCGTTGCTAGCAGATGATCCAAATCAACCAACATAGTGGCGAGCAGTATCAGATAAACCTTTTTATAATCATTGCGGAAAAACACATAGGCAACTATTAAAGGCATGCCGAAGTGAAAAAAGTAGTGAATTAAGGTTTGCGTCATTGACCTTTTGCCTATCTTATCGTGACCGTTCGTTTTTTAAGTTTATTCTATTTGAAAAACAGTGCATTGGATTCAACCGTGTTCGAACAAACCTCATGTGCCAACGCAACAAACGCCTTGGTAGCAGCGCTCTGATACGCGCCTTTTCGTTGTAGTAATACCGCTGTACGCTGGAGCAAAGACGGCGCTAAGGTAATCGCCACCAGCTCATCATAATTATGAGCGATGTTGGAAGGTAATAAGGTGGTCAGTTGGGTATGGCGAACCATTTCGATCACTGCGCTGAGCGAATTTGCCTCCATCAGTACGTTTGGCGCAATGTCATGCTGGCGACAATAATGCTCAATCTGTTCGCGCGTGGCAAATTCGCGGCTCAGCAATACCAGTGACTGCGCGTTTAGCGTTGGCAAATCAATCGCCGCTTGCTTGGCAAGAGGGTGATGTTTACTAACAACCAGTGCGAGCGTCTCTATCAGCAAGGTTTGTGTATCGATATCGGCAGACTGCACATCTTCAAAAGCAATACCCACATCAAACTCATCATCGAGTATTTGCTTTTCCATCTGCTCCTGTGACATCTCCTGCACGCTTAGCGTGAGGCTCGGATAACGAGTATGAAATGCTTTGATTAAAGGTCCAAGCAAATACGTGGTAAAGGTAGGCGTAATCGCAATCCGCAACGCACCGCGACTGAGATCCTGCACATCGTGAATGGCGCGCCGTCCTTCCTCCAAATCCTGCAAGGCTCTATGGGCATAGCGCGCATAGACGTCACCGGCATCGGTCAATGTGACACGGCGACCAGAGCGATCAAATAAAGTCGCGCCTAGACCTTCTTCCAACTGTTTAATCTGCTGTGATAACGCCGGCTGTGACACGTACAAAGACGCTGCTGCTTGGGTAAAGCTTTGGTGCTCTGCCACTGCCAAGAAATACTTAATGTGCCGAAGAATCATGGGTCATCTCGTGTGGATTAGGGATTGATCAAGGTTTTCTCATAAGTAATTATTATCGACATCATAATATACTAGTATTTTACCTTATAACGATAGCGGCGTATCATTCCTTTCATCAACTACACAGAGACCAACGCGATGAAAGATATTATTGAAGGTTTTCTAAAATTTCACAGTGACGCCTATCCTAAGCGCGCCGATTTATTCAAAAATTTGGCGACCAAACAAAACCCGCGCACGCTGTTTATTTCTTGTTCAGACAGCCGCTTAGTGCCCGAGCTTGTTACTCAACACGAACCCGGTGGTCTGTTTGTGATTCGCAATGCGGGCAACATTGTGCCTTCTTATGGTCCTGAGCCTGGTGGTGTATCGGCGTCAGTTGAGTACGCCGTTACCGCTTTAAAAGTCACGGATGTGGTGATTTGCGGGCACTCAGACTGCGGCGCAATGACCGCCATTGCTAATTGCACCTGCATGGATCATATGCCAGCGGTAGGCAGCTGGCTACGCTACGCTGACTCAGCACGGGTGGTCAATGAAGCCCGTGAACATGACAGTGATAGCGAGCGGGTCGCCTCTATGGTTCGTGAAAATGTCATCGCTCAAATCGAAAATATCAAAACCCATCCTTCGATACGTTTGGCGCTAAGAGAAAATCGTTTGGCACTACATGGCTGGGTTTACGATATCGAGTCCGGTGATATCGATGCCTTAGATGGCGTGACCAATGAATTTGTCTCATTGGCCACGCACACTGAGGTTCGCGCTTATCCGATATCGCCACTTGCAGTCGCCGTTTAGCGTGTCATGACAAGTTATTACCGATATTAATAAACCAGCACAAACCTAATTAACCCCTATGATTCGCAAGAGTCATTAGCCCAATAACCACTAACAATCTTAAAAGGTATTATTATGATTCAGTCTCAAGTGAGCAACACCGCACGCCAAACATTAACGGATACCATCATTGCTGCCAAAGCGGCAAAAAATCTCTCCTTTGAGCAAATCGCTTCAGGAACAGGCTTGAGTGATGTCTTTGTCACTGCCGCTTTACTAGGTCAGCATCCGCTACCTGCTGATGCCGCCCAAAAAGTTGGTGAAACTTTAGGACTTGATGAGGACGCCATCGCGTTACTACAATGCATTCCATCACGAGGCAGCGTTGGTAGTGAGATTCCTACTGACCCGACAATTTACCGTTTTTATGAGATGATGCAGGTATATGGCACCACGCTAAAAGCCTTGGTTCATGAGCAATTTGGTGATGGTATCATCAGTGCCATTAATTTCAAAATGGATATCAAAAAAGTGGCTGATCCTGAAGGTGGTGACCGCGCAGTGATTACTCTAGATGGTAAGTTCCTACCGTTCAAACCTTTTTAAATGATGCATTAAATAGCAGTTTAATCAGCGGTTTTTAAAAGTAGCACTTATTGAAAAAGTCGACGTTCGGCATATAGTGACGTCGGCTTTTTTGGCGACTCAGGCGGTGATTTTTTGGTACTGCCTTTCTTAATACGGATTTTATATTATTCATGAGTACCGATCATATCTCCTCCACGGCGCGTTCGTCGATACTGACCTTGTTGTTTCCTATGCTGGTGATTGCTGGGTTGGCGATGACGCTGCGCCCAACGATCACTTCTACTGGTCCGTTGCTGACAGAGATTCGCCTAAGCACAGGTATGGGTTTGCAAGCCGCCTCTTTATTGGTGGTGCTGCCGATGCTGTGTATGGGTATATTTCCGCTACTGTTGCCTTGGATTGGGCGACGATTTAGTGAAAGCGCGTGGATCACAGGCGGTCTGTTTTCGATTGCCTTAGCGGGTTTATGGCGCTTGTGGTTAGATACTGGAGGGACGCTAATTGCCAGTGCCTTAGTAGGCGGCACGGGTATCGCCATCGTGCAAGCAATGGCACCTGGTGTAGTTAAGCGTTGGTATCCTGCGCGTGTACCACTTGCTATGGGCGTTTACTCTGCTGCACTGATGACTGGTGGCGGGGTTGCCGCTATCTTGAGTCCGGTAGTCGCTCAACATTACGGCAGTTGGCAATCCGGTTTGGGTATTTGGCTGATAGTGCCAGTTTGTGCCCTCGTGCTGTGGTGGCGGCGCCCCTCTGAGCAGATAGAAAATCGAGACGATGGGGTAAAAATCAACTTTTTTGGCAATCGCCGTGCTTGGCTATTGGCAAGTTATTTTGGTCTGGCAAACGCCGGATATGCTTGTATGATTGCATGGTTGCCAAGCTATGCGCAGACTTTGGGCTGGAGCGCGCAAAATAGTGGCGAGCTGATCGGTATCATGACGATTTTTCAGGTCGTTGGTGCTCTGGTTATTCCAATGTTGTCCGCTCATCGTCTCGACCGCCGACCTTGGTTGTTTTTTGCCGTAGGCATACAAATCGCTGGATTTATAGGTTTGATTACCATGCCGACAGCTTTGCTCATCTTGTGGATTGCCTTGATTGGCTGTGGTCTTGGTGCCTGCTTTTCATTGACACTGACCGTCGCGTTAGATCATTTGTCAAAACCCAAACTCGCTGGGGCACTGGCAGCATTTGTCCAAGGCATTGGCTTTATTATTACCGCCATCGCGCCTTATATCGCAGGTGTGCTACGCGAGTCGATTGGCAGTTTTCAAGCGGTTTGGTGGATGCTATTGATCAGCCTTATCGGTATGCTGTTTGTCACCATCAAGTTTGCCCCAGCAAGTTATCATCAGGCAATTAGCTTGTCTAAGCTTTGATTAAGGCGTATTGAGTCACGTCATGCGATATTCAAAACAACCTCAAGGATTAACTATGAAAGGATTGATTATGAAAAAACTCGTTATCTATGCCGCGCTTGCAACTTCACTGTTGTCCATCTCCGCGTGTGCCAACACCTCACACTCACAGTATCAAGTTCAAGCAATTAAACCAAACGTAATAACTCAAGGAGCAGAGATGGCAACCATTCCATTATTGACTGGCGAGATGGCACAAAACATGGTGAATGCCGCTGCATTAGAAGCCAAAAACAACAATTTGATGGTATCTGTGACCGTCGTTGATGCCTCTGGACAAACCTTAGCAGTGCTCAGAGATCACCGCGCTGGCGTGCATACCGTGCGTGCCAGTTATAAAAAAGCCTATACCGCAAACTCACAAAAAAGAGAAACGGCGGTCATCGCAAAAGGCATCAAAGACGGCACGATTCCTGAAGACCTACGCTATCTGGATGAAAACATCCTTATCTTAGATGGCGGCGTACCCATTTATATCGATGGTATCGTAGTCGGTGGTATCGGGGTGGGCGGCGCACATGGCAGCGAAGATGTACACATCGCCAAAGCAGGTCTAAAAGCATTAGAGCAGCATTAGCGCGGGCTAAAGTTTTAAGACAAATATTCCACATATTAGGCTGTTTGAAAATTGATAAGCCTGCCTGTCCTTATGTTTATCGTTACTTCTATAAAAGCAGAAGGAGAGAAACCATCTAATGATTTCTCTCCTTCTGAAATGCGCCATTAAAGTAGCCCATGTCTTAATCTAGCCATTTTTAGCCCATATAGATGCCTCAATTAAATTGAGGACATACTCTAGATCAATGCCGCTAAATCCGTGAGCTGCTCAAGCACGACATCTGGTGAATATTTCTCCAGTTGCACATGGGTTTGAGCACCAGTAAGCACCCCAACACATAGACCACAATGGGCGTTTCTGCCTTCTTCGATATCGATACCGCTGTCCCCTGCTTTCAGTACCTGTTGCGAATGCTCAACCCCAAACTTGTCCATAGCAAGGGTAATCATATCTGGTGCAGGACGACCATTGTGCACATCATCCGCTGTAATCAAAGCATCAATATCACGACCCACTGACCATCCTAAAAGGGTCAATATCTTATTGGCAGTCTGAATATCGTAGCCGGTATTTAGCACGACTTTTCTACCTGACTGCTTTAACTGATTGAAAAAGTCTAGCATACCATCGAAGGTTGCTACCGTGTCCTTGGTATAGGCTGATGCCAACGCGGATTTAAACGTATTAAAGGCAGCATCCGTCCATTTTTCACTATCAGCGGTCGCGGTATTGTCATTTTTGCATACTTCATTGAGTATATCGCTAATGGCTTGTCGCTTTTCTTTGCCAGCCCCAAACTCTAAACACACCTCTAGATTAACCTGAATGTCTGTTTGACCAACCTGTTGTAGGGTGTGATTGATCGCATCACATACGGTCTTATAAACCAAATTGTTTTCATTGACGGTCGTGCCTGCCATATCAAAGACACACAGTTTGATCGCGTCGAATGGCGCTTTGATACGATGAATATCTGTATTCATTATTTTGACTCCAATACTAAATTAATTAACTCTTCACCAAAGGCAAATCCCGTTGATGCGCCTGTGCCGCTTGTGATGGTACCGATGGCAACTCCTGATTCTGGTGATGCTTTAAACACGACATTGTCGGCACTTGGATAGACCCCTAACCAGTGCTGAGTGATGTCTACCTCACCGATATCCATGACTTTTTTGAACTCGTTGATGATTAAGTTATCTTGATAAGTGTCTCTAAAGGGCAGCTCTTTATCACAGTAATCATGACTGTCACCAATGATAAGTGAGCCATCCGCTGATTGAACAACGATTAAGTGTACGCCAGCCTTGCGTTCAGCAGCTTGGGTGTCATCTAGTAAGCTGATAAGCGCACGGGCTTCTGGTAGCTGGGCAAACCCATCATAACGAGCAAAACTCAGATCTGACATGACAGCAGCATTTAGTTTGAACGCTTGCCTTGGCATCACGCGCATCATATTGAGGGTACAGAGTTTGGCATCAGACTGCGCTAAAATATCAGGATATAAGCCCTGTAAATCTGCCCCAGGACAGATCACACAATGCGCCGTATGTAATGTCCCTCGACTGGTATGAACAGTGGGCAAGTCAACCACCTGAACCGTGGTTTTGTTATAAAAATCCACGCCATGCACTTGTGCTAACCAGTCCGCCAATTTGCCAATCGCGGTATTTGACTCGACTCTCAGCTCGTGCGGGCTATATAAAACGCCCAAACCTGTTCTAAGATAAGGCGTCTGCTCCTGTATTTCTGATTGGCTCAATAAGCGACAGGACTCGCCCATTTCATTCTTCAAAAATGCTTCGGCAACGCTCATCGCTTCAGGGCGCTGAACCAGCATGTGCAGACCGGTATGCTCAACCTTGATACCGGCTTTTGGCGCGATATCCGCCCAGATATTGCGTGAGTGCATGGCACGTTGCCAATGTTCACCGCTACGCTGACCACTAACCGTCACAAAGCCAAAGTTACGAATCGAGGCATCTTTATTCTGTGCTTCACGCTCTACCAGCGCCACTTTCAGCCCTTTTTTTACGGCAGCATAAGCGCTGGCAAGACCAACGATACCGCCCCCAACGACGACCACATCATACTGTTTATTTGATAATTTACTTGTCCCTATCATAGCTTTTTTCTTCTTTATGATTGATTACAAATGATACTCAATTTATGTTTTAGCGGCTCAATCCATGTTTTAAGGATTTCACTAGCCAATGAAATAGTGCATTTGAACAATGACTACTCATCACGGTTTTTATGGATTCATTTACGGTTCAGTTTGTCCATGGAAAAACGCTCTGTGCTTGTCTAGCAGCTCAGCCGTCAGTGGCTCGCCGTACGTTTTACTGTTTTTTATTTGATTGTCAGGAGCGACTGTTTCACCGTCATAAATCACATTTGGGTATATCGTTAATAATTTTGGACGCGCATTTTTAACAATGATTTCAGCCATTTTCATCGCATTTGGATTGGTGTTCTCGCCTTTATCAATAACGGCTACCGATTCCGTTAGCGTATAATTTCCTTCACTTGGGTCAACATAATCAATGGGCAAGCCTTGTGCTTTGTTTGCGATTGCTTGATGACGCAAGCCAAAACCAATCGGCACCTCACCTGCCATCACTTTTTTGATCGGACCTGAGCCTGACAACTCCAAGTTTGGACCCGCATTGGTGCGGATATCGTTCATAATTTTCTGCCCTTCAGCGCCCATTCCATAAGTAGCGGTGACGTCTTGAATAAAGAGCCAACCTGTCGATGAGCCATTAGGATCCACCATCGCAATTTTATTTTTGTAGATCGGGTTTGCCAAATCCTTGGCACTGGTTGGTCTGGGCAGATTTTGCGCCGCCATCTCTTTTGTGTTTAAAATAATAGCGCCCGTAAAGCCCAGTATTGGTGCATAGTAATTTGGGACCGCCACTTGCGGGTCAACGTCAAAGGTCAATTCTTTAAACATAGGATGCTTGGCTTGGGCGCTTTCTAAGTAGAACGAGCTCATCGTCACCATATCAGCCTCTGTATTATCGCCTTCTGCCAGCAAACGCCCACCCAACTCCCCTGTCCCAAAAGACTGAAAGACATACTGACCTTCATAGCCTGCTTCGTCTAAAACCTCTTGGATGACCTCGACCGCTTCTTCGTCGGCATTGCTATAAATGACCACTTCTTCGACGTTGCTAGAAGCACCTCCTTCCGACTCAGGTGAACTACAACCTGCTAAGACGATCCCACACGCGAAACTTGCCACTAACGTTTTAAATAAAAACATTATTTGTCCTATTATTTGTTGAGGTTTTAATAATGAAAAAGTTGTTGCTTAAAATATAAAACGAAAATAAGTCTTATCAATGCGCTTGACCGATGAGTAAGACTAAGAAGACGTTGGTACCACCATTGACTTAGGTTTTTTCTTGGTTTTTATTGCCGTTGTACCAGAGAGCCTTTTGCTATAAATATGACGGACAATAGCAAACAACATCAGTGCGCCAATATTAGTCAGCAATATCATTAGTGACAGGATAAAAATCTCATCGAAGCGCGCAAAGTGCTGTAGCTCGACTATCTTGGTGGTGAGTACCATGGTTTTGGCACCTGAAATAAAGATAACCGCGCTAATCGTCACCATGGCACTGATAAAATAGAATGAAGCGACTTCAATCAGCGTAAAAAACGAATTGGGCACGACGATGCGGCGTAACGATGTAAACCATGAGTCACCCAACAGACCAGCCGTCGTCTCCCAGCCCAAATTCATTTTAGACAGTGCGTTTTTACTCATTAAATAAGGCGTGGCAAAGTAATGAATGATGTTGCTAATCACGATGATAAAAATAGTATTGGCGACCGCCGACCCCGAAAACACCATCAAATAGGCAATACCTACGACCATTCCAGGCACCGTATTGGTTACCAATGCTGAGCTTTCAATACTGAATTTACCCAGTTTAAACAGGCTTGAGCGCTCGTATAACAGGGCTGAAAAATACGTAATCAAGGTGCCAAACACCGCCGTTAATACCGCCACAAGTAATGAGTTTTTATAGACCCGCATCAGATTGGCAGACTCTAAAGCCTCGCTGACAATCTCGGTGGTGAAGACCATCTGATAAGGCCATGACTTAATCCATGGGATAATGAATATCACGGCGAATACCAGTAACAGTGAGGCTAAAATCACACTCGATAACACCGCCAAAACACGGTCTTTGATTTTTGAGGTGGGCAGATCAATCATTTCAACTGAGTCATAGCGCACATTGAAGCGTGCCACGTACCATAGTATGGCGATGCTTAGGATGGATGGCACCAGCATAAATAACGCAACCACTGCCCCTTTTTCGAATGACGGTGACGCGCCTAAGATTTGGGTATAAAGCTCAGTGGCGATGACGCTATATTGCCCCCCAATCGACGCTGGAATACCAAAGTCTGTAAAGGCTAAAAAGAAACATTGAATCATCGCTGCTGCAAAGGTACCGATTAGAGGGCGCACCACAGTCATATCAAACTGGCGATAAGGAGAGTCTCCCATCAACTCTGATACAACGACGAACTTTTTGTCCAAATACTGGAACGTATTGTTCAATAATAAAAAAGCAATGGGCAAGGTATAAATGGTATAACCAAGCCACATGCCATAAAAGCCATATATGTCCTCAAACAGCTGAAAGCCAAGAATCTGAGTAAGCAAGCCTTGTTTACCAAAAGTATAAATAATGGCAAAGCCGTAGGTTACGGTTGGCAACAACATAGGAAATAATGCCGCCAGCTTAATAAATTGTTTAAAACTTTTGGGCAAATTGGTCCAATGCACGGTATAAGCCAAAATAAAGCCCAAAAACGTCGCGCTAAGCGCACTCATCGTCGCCACAAAAAAGCTGTTTTGCATGGTCTGCAAAAAGCCATCACTGCTCAAAATACTGGTGTAGTTTTCTAGCCCTAATGCATCACCGACATTCAAAGACAGTGCCAGCAGTTTGACTAATGGCACAAACATAAACATGACGAATAAAACAGCAACGAATAGCCAAATTGCTTTTATGAGGGGTGAATTGCTCAATTTCATAAATATCCAAGACGATCAAATGGTCAAATACGGTCATTCACGGCATTTTTATTTTTAATCAATATTAATTGATGGTGGCATCTTTTCGTTTTTGCTGATGACTGTCTTTGATAACGTTAAGATCGTCGGTATTGTCGATAATGTCCATACCATCGATATCGTCATAACGATGAGTCACCTCACTGTCATTCTGACCGTAATGTTGGCGCTGGGTATACTTGCTTAAGGGATCGATAGTTGCGCCATCATCCGCGAATAAACTTAAGATATTGCGACGCTTAATATTGAGCTGATTGAGAATGAAGTTTTTGACAAAATCATTGGCTGGGTTGCGAATGATTTCCGTTGGTGTCGCGAACTGTGCCACTTTGCCATCTGAGAGCAGTAAAATACGATCAGATAACGTCATGGCTTCTTCTGGATCATGAGTGACTATTAAAGTCGTCAACTGATAGCGAACGGAAATCTCGCGAATACGTGCTTTGATGGTTTCTTTGATGACACCATCTAGCGCAGATAAAGGCTCATCTAATAACAGAATTTTAGGCTTCATCACCAAAGTGCGTGCGAGTGCCACGCGTTGCTTTTGACCACCAGACAATTGGCTGATGCGTTTATTTAGGTGGGCTTTGATATCGAGTAAGTCGACCAGTTCATCGACTTCTGCTTGCGTACTAATATGGGGATTATTGCGTAGACCGTATTCGATGTTTTGTTTGACATTTAGATTGGGGAACAGTGCATAGTCTTGAAAGACAATATTGAAGCCTCTTTTTTTCATCGGCACTCGTGTAATGTCTTCGCCGTTATAAGCAAGACGACCGCCATTGATACCTGTCAAACCTAAGATAATATGCAATAAAGTCGTTTTACCACAGCCAGAAGGCCCTAAGATTGAGACGATTTCGCCCTTATTAATTTTGAGGGAAATATCTTCAAAGATGACTTTATTCTCATACTTTTTCGTCACACCTCTAAGCTCTAACATATCAACCAACCTGATCATTTATTATTTGTATTGCCTAGGTCAGCAGTGTAGCCAGTAGTTGTGACATTTTGGTTAAAGAGCCATGACAATACGATGACATCAAACAACGTTAGGGCGTGTCCTCAATTCAATCAATTACTCTCTAAATGGGCTAAAAATGGCTAAATTTTGTTAAACATCGTCAAATAGCTTATTAATATCTCGATATTAACGGCGCTATCTTCCTTATTTGACGGCAATTTATCTCATTTTTATCACCATTTTTAAAATGAGGACACGCCCTAGATAAAGTATCGAAAACAATCCCATGAGCATTTTTCAAAATATAAGACCCCATTTAATACCATTAAATGAGGTCTTCTAAAAACAGAAAGCCTGCCAATAGATGACAGACAAAATGCGTTAAACGTAGATGTTATTGATGAGAGTCTGTTGAGTAGTTGTTACGCTTCATGAGCCAATTTTCTCAGCTTGTGACGCAGTATTTTTCCGACAGTTGATTTGGGTAACTCGTCTATGAATTCAATATGGCGCGGGCATTTATAGGCGGCCAGATTTGCTTGGCACAGCGCTTTAATATCATCCTCATTTAAGCTGTCATCAGATTTTACAACGTAGGCTTTGACCGACTGACCCTGCAACTTATCATCGATACCCACCACTGAACATTCGGCAACCTTAGGGTGCTCCTCAATGATGTTTTCTACTTCGTTAGGATAAACGTTGAAACCACTGACGATAATCATGTCTTTTTTACGGTCATATATCTTAATAGCACCCTGCTCGTTCATAGACGCAATATCACCTGTTTTTAAGTAACCATCAGCGGTAAAAAACGTCGTATTGTCAATATTATGATAATGAGTAATGACGTTGTCACCTTTGATACACATCTCACCAACTTCATTTATGGCGAGAATATTTCCATCGTCATCACGGATATTGATATCGACACTAGGCAGTGGTAACCCTACATTGCCACTATATTCAGTGCTATTAAATGGATTGGCGGTACCCACGCCTAGCGTCTCAGACATACCCCAGCCTTCGAGGATAGGCAGACCTGTGACTTCACGCCAGCGCTTAGCGGTTTCAGGAGTCGCTGCCATACCACCAACTACAGTTAATTGGCATGCAGAAAAATCCAGCTCCTTAAATTTGGGATTCATCAGCAGGGCTTGGAACAAAGTATTGACACCAGGCAATAGATGAAAAGGACGCTTGCGCAATATCTTGATAAACCCTTCAATATCACGTGGATTGGTAACCAGTGTGAGATGCTGACCCACACTCAACCCAACTATTGAGCAGATAAACGCATAAATATGATACAGCGGTAAAGCGACAATGGTATTTATTTGAGTACTATCAGACATGGCGTCATAGACTGGCTTGAACCATTCGACAAACTGGTAAGTGGCGGTCACAACATTTTGATTGGTAATCAAGATGCCTTTGGCAACGCCTGTCGTACCGCCGGTATATTGCAGCATTAATAAGTCGTCCGCTTGAATGGTAGGACGAGAATAGCTTAATTTTTTGGCGCGTTTTAAAACGGATTTATAGCGAATCACGGTATAACGAGAATTGGATTTCAACTGATAACGGGGAATGGCTTTTTTGACATATTTGGCAGCGATATTAACAAGCGCACCTTTCACTACTCCTAACATATCGCCAATCTTGCTGATGACCACGGTTTTAACAGGCGTGTCTTTGATGATTTTCTCTAACGTTTTGCAAAATGGTTCTAATATAAATAATACAGCAGTATCTGAATCAGCCAATTGATGTCTCAATTCACGAGGACTATACAGCGGATTGATGAGCGTTGTGACCATACCAGCACGAATTGCTCCTATGACAATAGGCAGGTACTGGTTGACATTGGGCATCATGATGCCTATGACCGAACCCTTTGCTAGACCCAGACTTTGAATCCAAGCCGCAATAGCCAATGACAGGCTATCCACTTGCCCATAAGTATAAGTAACACCCATGTTGGTGATAAATTCATGGCTGGCATATTCTGTTAATTTGTCATCAAACATGTCAATCAATGTATTATGTGGCGGCGTTATCTGTGCATGTATCCCTTTAGGATAATGCTGCGTCCAAAACTGATCCATAACTTACCTTCCTTGGTAATCAACTTATGAAAAACTCAATGGCTTTGAAGCATTTCTCATAAAAAACCTAGCTACTGAACCTGCTGCCATCCTGACGTTGCATCATACGCATCTTGATGGGCAAATAAGGGATGTGCTTTTGCTTCACTGAGGCTAAGCACAGGGGTGACACAGACATCAACGAGCGCAAAAACTTGCTGCCAATGCTCAAGTGTTTGACTGGCAAATTTATCGCTTACCGTCTTAGCCGCCGCTTGGCTTTCACAGGTATTTGGCATAACCCCAAGTTGCCAATGGCTATTTTTGAGCGCAGACAAATCCAATACTTCACACAAGCCCTGCCAAAATTTCAGCTCTAGCGAACCAACGGCCATATAGCGTGCATCTGAGGTTTTGTATAGGCGATAGCAAGGCAATAACCCACCCAAAAAATCATGCTGCGGTGCTGGTTGTTGTCCTGAAAAGCTTTTCACCAGTGTTCCGGTTGCCTTTGGCATGATCATATGCTGATACAAGCTGTGCGTCATACTAACGGTAACATGACGACCTTTGCCCGTCCGCTGGGCGGCGAATACAGCAGCTAGCAGTGCAATCACAGCGGTATCACTGCCGCCTGCCAAATCTGCAAATTGAACGTTAGGCATCGCCTGCTCGCCATCTGCCGTTTTTAGTTGGTCTAAAACACCGCTCATCGCCATAAAGTTAATATCATGACCAGCTTTATCAGCCCAGTCATGATTAATCTCAGTTTTCGAATCGCTAGATGCCAAACCGTAACCAGTAATCGATACCATGACCAATTTTGGATTAATCGCATGCAATGTTTTGGCATCTAGCCCCATACCTTTTAGGACGCCAGGGCGAAAGCTGTCAAACAGCACATCAGCATCTTTAAGATGCGCTTTGATAGCAGCAATACCTTGAGGATCGCGGAAGTCATGACTTTCAGTAGTTTTACCATGATTCAATACTTTAAACAATTCGCCAAAGGCTCTGGCAGGATCACCATTTTTAGGTTCAATCTTAATGATTTCTGCGCCCAAATCTGCAAGCAAACGTGTGGCAAAGGGTCCCGGTAAATTACGAGTCAAATCAACGACGCGCAGCCCTTGTAAGCAATCTGCCATTAAATCTATCATTGAACCAGTGCTCGTATTAGTCACAGAATCAAGCATAGAATGAATCGTAGAATTAACCATCAGCTCAGTCATCAGAAAACACCTCACCTTTATCTGCCATGTCTAGCACAATCTGTGCTGGCTCAAAACGCTCACCGTATTGAGCCGCGAGTTCACGACTACGGGTGATGAACGCCTCTAACCCCATGGCATTGATGAACTGTAGCGTACCGCCTTGATGTGGCGCAAAGCCCCAACCAAAAATGGAGCCGACATTGGTATCAGCGACAGAGCGCACGACGTTTTCTTGATAACATTTAGCAGATTCGTTGGCTTGGATAAACATCAAACGATCGATTAAATCTTGCTGTGATGGCTGCGCGGCTTTTGCAGGGTATAAATTCATCAGCTCAGGCCACAAGTATTTGTCGCCATTATCGGCATACTCATAAAAGCCTTTACCATTTTTTTTGCCCTCGCGATTGTGTTCTTTGACCAGCGTTTTCAGTATCTCGTATGAAGGACGCACAGCAATGGGTTTACCTTCAGCTGCCATATCCAGCTGCTGTTGTTCGCTAACATGCAACGCCAAACTTAATGACACCTCATCTTGCAATGCCAATGGCGGCATGGGCATACCAGTTTTCATGCCAGCAACTTCGATGCTGCGCGGATGGACGCCCTCGCCTAACATCGCCACCCCTTCTGACACATAAGTGCCAAATACTCGTGAGGTATAAAAACCGCGACTGTCATTAACGACGATAGGTGTTTTACCGATTTGCAGCACATAATCAAAGGCTTTTGCTAAAGCGGCGTCATCCGTTTGCTCGCCCATGATAATTTCAACCAGCGGCATCTTATCGACTGGCGAAAAGAAGTGTAGCCCGATAAATTGATTGGGGCGGGTGCTGGCTTTAGCCAATCCAGTAATGGGCAGTGTCGACGTATTAGATGCATAGACAGCCGTGTTAGAAATCACCGCCTCAGACTGCTCAGTACACTTGGCTTTAATCTCACGATTTTCAAACACCGCTTCAATGATAAGGTCACAGTCTGCCAAATCCTCATAAGACACTGTTGGCTTGATGCGATTGAGTAACGCCTGCTTTTTCTCTTCCGTGGAGCGTTTACGACTAATGACTTTATCCAAAATGGTGGCAGAATATGCTTTGCCTTTTTCAGCGCCTGCTATATCAGTGTCGAGGAGTACAACGTTAATCCCCGCCTTTGCAGTGACATAAGCAATGCCCGCGCCCATCATGCCTGCACCTAAAATACCAACTTTTTTGGTTTTATAGTGCTCAAAATCATTTGGACGAGATTGACCTTTTTTAATACTATTCAGCTGAGTCCATAGCGTATTAATCATATTTCTAGATTCAACAGACAGCACACAAGCCGCGAAGTAACGCGACTCAAGCTCAAGTCCCGTATCGATATCCACTAAGCAGCCCTCGAACACGCAAGACATGATATGAGTAATGGCTGGATAATTGCCGTGTGACTTTTGGTTGGCCATGGCAGGTGCAATAGAAAACACTGGCACGATGTTGGGATGCTTACTATCACCGCCGGGAATTTTAAAACCCTTTTTATCCCATGGCTGCTGGGCACTGGGATTGGCTGTAATCCAGTCTGTCGCCTGCTTGAGCATATCTGCTTTGTCAGTGGCAATGGCATCAATTAAACCTATCTCTTTAGCGGCAGTTGGACGCAGCTCTTTCCCTTGGGTCATAAGCTCTAACGCTGATTGAATACCAACCAATCGCGGTAAACGCTGAGTACCTCCACCGCCCGGCAGCAAGCCCAATTTGACTTCAGGTAAACCCAATTTAGTCTTAGGCGAATCAATCGCGATACGATAATGACAGGCCAATGCCAACTCCAAACCACCGCCAAGTGCCGTTCCAGTCATAGCAGCAACGACAGGTTTACCTGATTTCTCTAGTTTGCGTAAGGTAGCTTTTAGGTCTTCGACCAGCTCAAAGGCTTGTTCAGCGGTTTTAATATTAGCCAACTGATCAATATCGGCACCGACCACAAACGTCTCTTTGCCAGAGGTTAAAATCAAACCTTTGGCGGACGCGTCGTTAATAAAGCTGTCAGCCATCACTGCAAAACTATCGGTGAAACCGTCACCGATGACATTCATTTTGCGGCTGCTTTGGTCAATCGTGACGGTGATAATGCCATTATCAGATTCGGCAGAAAAGTGGTTCAATGCATTGATGGCGTCTACGCTGTTTGTGCTCATTTCAAATCCTTTTTATATTATTCTATGTCGATATCAGTCACTAGAAACTAATGACAATCACTAAAATCTATTAGCGCTATCAGCACTATACGCGCTCAATGATAGTAGCGATGCCCATACCACCACCGACACACAAAGTGATCATCGCGGTTTTTAGGTCGCGACGTTCTAATTCATCAAGAACAGTAGTCATGAGCATCGCGCCAGTTGCGCCAAGTGGATGACCCATCGCGATAGCGCCGCCATTGACGTTGACGATATCAAGCGAGATGCCGAAGTCATCGGCAGTATTCAGCGGAACGGCAGCAAAGGCTTCATTGATTTCCCATAGGTCTATATCTGAAGCTTGCATACCTGCTTTTTTGAGCGCTTTTTGGCAGGCAGGCGTTGGCCCTGTCAGCATAATGGCGGGTTCTGAGCCAATGACTGCAGCCATAGTGATTTTAGCACGTGGTTTCAGACCTGCTTTTTGACCAGCAACTGCACTACCGACTAAGCAAATTGCGGCACCATCAACGATGCCTGAAGAATTGCCCGCATGATGCACGTGATTTACTTTTTCAATGGTGGTATATCTGTCCAAGATAACGCTATCAAAGCCCATCTTACCCGGCATAATAAAAGAAGGATTGAGACCTGCTAAGGTTTCGATATTGGTATTAGGACGAATGGTTTCGTCTTTATCCAATAACGTCATGCCATTGATATCCGTGACGGGAACGACCGATTTATCATAATAGCCCTGCTCCCAAGCATGCGCGGCGCGGCGATGTGACTCGGTAGCAAACGCATCAACATCGGTGCGGCTAAAGCCTTTTAGCGTCGCTATGGTATCAGCGCCAACGCCTTGCGGGACAAAATGCGTCGCTTCATTAACCCGTGGATCCATATACCATGCACCGCCATCAGATCCCATCGGTACGCGGCTCATGGACTCAACGCCACCTGCGACTACCATATCCTCCATACCTGACATGATTTTGGCGGCAGCTAGATTGATAGACTCCAGACCTGAGGCACAAAACCGAGATAAAGTGACACCCGCGACACTTTGCGCCCATCCTGCATCAATGACGGCTATACGGGCAATATCAGAACCTTGCTCACCAACGGGCGTCACGCAACCAAGCACCACATCATCAACCAAGCTGGTATCCAAATGGTGGCGCTGTTGCATTTCCTTTAACAAGGTACGGGCAAGCCAAATCGGTGACGACTGATACAAGGAGCCATCCTTTTTGCCTTTACCACGTGGGGTGCGGATAGCATCATAAATGTAAGCAGTCTCAGTCATAAAAATCCCTTTTTATTTTTTGAATAAATAACCATGATGGATGATGGCAATATAATCTATTTCTTAGAATCAAGAAGTAGAACCAAAAAGCAAATCAGCCGCTTACATAAAGCGTGACGCCAGCTCTTTCATGATTTCATTGGTGCCGCCGTATATTTTTTGTACTCGTGCATCAGCATATAGGCGAGCGATTGGGTATTCCGTCATATAACCATAACCGCCAAACAGCTGGACGCATTCGTCTATCACATCACATTGCTTTTGCGTCACCCAATATTTAATCAAAGACGCCTGCGGTACGGTTAATTTGCCCTCTAACATGGCATCGACAGCGGCATCACACATCGTGCTGGCAGCGAGATAATCAGCGTAGCATTCTGCCATTTTGAAGCGCGTATTTTGAAACTTCCAAATAGGCTTACCAAAGGCTTCACGACCTTTGACATAATCTAGGGTCAAATTAATCGCCAGCTTCATCGCACCAACGCCCGTTAAGGCAATAATTAAACGCTCACGTGGCAGCTCTTGCATCATTTGAATAAAACCCATGCCCTCTACTGTACCAAGCAAATTTGTTTGCGGCACACGTACATTGCTGAAAAATAACTCCGAAGTATCTTGTGAAGTCAGACCAATCTTATCGAGATTACGACCACGCTCAAACCCTTCTACTTTGTCCGTTTCTACCACGATAAGCGAAACACCTTGCGCACCTTTTTCACGATCTGTTTTGCACGCGAGCAAAATTAGGTTGGCATGCTGACCATTAGTAATAAAGGTTTTTGAGCCATTAATAATGTAATCATCACCGTCTTTTACGGCATAGGTTTTGATGTTCTGCAAATCTGAGCCAGTACCCGGTTCGGTCATAGCAATCGCAGCCACATACTCACCCGTCGCCATCTTAGGTAGCCATTCTTTTTTCTGTGCTTCCGTACCATGACTCAAGATATAAGGCGCAACAATACCCGAATGTACCATGCCACCGAATCCAGATTGATTGGCCTCAGCCTGCGCATAAAGAAGCGCTGCTTCATGACCAAAGTCACCGCCGCCACCGCCATATTCCTCTGGAATCGATGCACATAAGAAACCCATCGCGCCTGCCTCTTCCCACGCAGCGCGGTCAATCATGCCGTTTTTACGCCACTGCTCATCCTTTGGCTCCCAGCTCTTAAACATTTTAAGCGCGCTGTCATGCACCATTTGATGTTCTTCGGTCATCCAGTTCGGGGTGAATTTTTCAATACTCATATTGTCTGTCCTTGACGATGGGAAGTTGATAATGGCTAGGACGTGTTCCCAATTCAAACGAGGACACGCCCTAATATAAAATACTATTGAGTGTAAACATATTACTTATGGTAATTTTAATTACCGTTATATACAATATAAGCATTCTTTATATTTAATATCATACGAAACTTATACTAGGACAGTAAAAGACAATGCGCAACCTATTAACAAACAATAGTAATTTATATTACCTGTTTCAACTCTAGCTTATTAAGCCGTTAAATAAGACGCTGTAGCACAGTTTAAAAATTCTCACCGCACAGGGATCATCAAGCATGCAATCTACCAATCAGACATCCAGTATGAATACAGCCCGAGCTTTGGCACCCTTATCCGATATGCGCCCTGCTACTTTAGAAAAAATTGAAAAAGCCGTTCGTAAAGTATTTGCAGGTTTTGACTCTAATGAGGTGACCATGGCACAAATTGCAAAATCTGCCAATGTCTCACTACAGACGCTGTATAAATATTTTGGTGATAAGCAAACGCTGTTTTATACCATCATGGATATTGTATTGGGCAGGTTGGCGGCGCGCATCATGGATCATTTGCAAGGTATTGATAGTGTGCAAGATCGGCTGCGCAAGACATTATGGGTTTGTTTTGACTTTGTAGATTCGCATCCTGATGCCGTGATGGTGCTGTCTTCGGTATCGGCATCGCGTATACGTAATATTGCAATTTATGAAAATAAAGAGCTGATTGGCGCATTTTTGAATGTATTAGAAGATGGTCAAAACCGCGGAGTACTAAATGACACCGTGCCCCTTTATATACTTTTTGATGTGTTTATGGGTTTTATCAGTCGTCTTGGCTTGATGCATATCATTCGCCAGACTGACACGCCCATTAATGCAGAGTTTGATGCGTTATTCGTGATTTTATGGCGAGCCATATCAAAGCCTGACATATAGTCAGTTCGATATACAATAACTTGTACGATATTATGAAAATTCATACCAGCCAATTTTTCCATTTCACAATTAAAAATCACAACGAAAAAAGCCTCACTTTGTAGTGAGGCTTTACTTAATGCTTAAAAACTAATGCTTAAAAATCAACATTCCTTAGATTTTTTTAGCTTATATTCTTCTACCCTATCAACCATTTCATAATCTTGTTCACTCATCTGTTGATAGCCATTGCTCACACTGCCATAGGATGAATTTTTATTATCATGCTGAGCCTGCACAGCAGCATCTTTGATCTGGGCAATGTCTTCTGCAAACGGCGTATGAGGGATATCCAGCACAGCAAATAGCGCGGCTAGAAATTCTTCAGCGGTAAAATATTTATCCATATAGCTGCCATCAAGCCCAAGGTATTTATTCGATAATACATGACGCAGTCGCTCACAAGCAGGGATGGTATGCTTGATAGGATAACCCATGGCTTTGACAATATCTTGCGAACGCAGCTCAAGTGTCGCTATCTGATTGATCGCATACTGGGCAAGAAGGTGACGTGGGTGGTAATGACGGGTATATTTGGATTGGTTAGCAATGTGGCTCATGATATTGAACACCTTAGACTCCTGTAACTCCGACGAAAAAGGTTGAAATACGCCCAAATAGGCAAATAAAATCAGGCACAAATGAGGATGTCGGAGTACAGGCTCATGCGCTTTACCAGAATTATTTTATATCGTGCTGGAAGTTGCAAGGTTTGTACGCCACCATTTATAACGATAATGGCTGGCAATGACAAAACTGTTAAACCCACGATAATGACTTAAAGATGATAGCATATCAGATAATAGAAAATAAATACTGATATTAATACGCTTTGGTAATCACACGATTGTTACGGTCTCTCTATCGCCGTCAAAGTCTGAATACCTTTATATTTAAAAACGGTAGAAAAAATCAGACGATGACTCAACAAAGCTATCTAATTATTTTTAGACATTGTCCTGCATGATATAAAGTCAGTCCCAACTCAGTAAAGCCAGATTTCATCCCGCCAAAAGAAACTTTTGCCTCTTCTAAGGTCTTAAATGGTAAGGGAATACTATCTCTATTACCTGTCATTATATAATCTGCAAAGCACTTACCCATTAGCGTGCCTGTGGTAATGCCGCGACCGTTATAGGCCGTTGCTGTCAGCAAGCCCTCGTCGGGCTCCATGACTCGAAAAATATGATCTTGCGTGAAGCCAAAACTACCAGTCCACTCATACTGCCACTTAAATGCTGGCAAATCTGGATAATAGCTCTTTTGCACCGCATTGGCCCATGATTGATAAAAGGATTTTGGTTTAAGCTGTGTACCACCCACCGTTCCCAATAATAGGCGATCGTCGTCATCACGGCGAAAGCTAGACAAGGCCAAACGAGTATCCCATGCTCCTGTTTTGTAAGGTAAGATACGATCTGCCGCCTCGCCACTCAGTGGCTCAGATGCAATCTGATAGTAATAAACCAGATAAAATGTCTTTGTGATTTCTGTCCACTCGCCTTCGGTATAAGCGTTGGTCGCAATAATAACGCGCTCAGATTTCACGCGCGCTTTAGACGTCCTTGTATACCAATAGCCATCCACCTTCTCTAATGCTTCAACCGCAGAATGCTCATAGATAGTAACACCAAGATCTTTTGCTACTTTTGCGAGTCCTCTGACATAAGCCAGCGGATTTATCGTACCAGCCCGATGATCTAGTAATGCTTTATTGATACTTGTCGTCCCGCAATACTCATGGCATTTGCTGCCGGTTAATACCTCAACATTCGCACCACGGCGGCTGAGCTGCTCGTATCTAATATCAACATCGACTTCACCTTTAGCGTTATGTGCCATATGGATATTACCAGATTGGGTGGCTTGGGCATCGATATTATAACGCTTGATTAAGTCGAATACTAAGCTTGGCGCTTGCCCCAGTGCTTCAGTCAGACGCTCACCTGATGCTTTACCCAAAGTGACGCTCAAATCATCAGGGCGCGCCCAAGTACCTGCATTGACTAGCCCTACGCTTTTACCAGAGCCGCCACTACCTATCGTATGGCTCTCTAAAAGGATGACTTTGACGCCTTTTTCGGCCAAATGAATCGCCGCCGATAACCCTGTATAACCGCCACCTATAACACAGATAGTCGCTGCAGTATCGCTATTCATCTGGCTATAGGTATCTATAATGGGGGCTGTCATATTCCACAAACATTGCTCTTGCAACATCTTATATTCCTTCTAAATTACACGTTGTCTACAGTGGAGAGCGTGTTTGTGTCGTTATTAACAATAGGTTCTTCACGGGGGATAAATTTGTCTAAGAATACCCATAACAAACCAAATAGCGGTGATAACCAACAGGCAAAGGCGAATGGTGCATAAGTGAGGGTCGCAATACCTAGTGTTGCCGCGACGAAACTACCGCCCATGTTCCAAGGAATAAGTGGAGATAACAGGGTTCCGGTATCTTCAATAGAACGTGTGAGTGTCGTGCGTTTGTAGCCCATTTCTTGATATTTGTCTTTTAATAAACGACCTGGCAACACCAGTGTGGTATAGACGTCACCGATGAGCGTACCAACACCAAGCGTGCTGGCATAAGTGGTCATTACTAAACCAAATCTCGATTTCACCATCTTATTAATTTTTGCCATGATGGCTTTTAGCGTACCGTAATGCTCAATTGAGCCGACGAATGCTAAAGCAAAGATGGTCAAGGTCACAACCCATGTCATCGACATGATGCCGCCTTTAGACAGCAGTTGATCCACGACAGCAAATCCCGTTTCACTGATAAAGCCATTTTGTAGGACAGTAAAAATGTCGTGCACACCCACGCCTTGCATAAAAAACGCGACCAATCCTGCGACCACCACACCAGATAAGACTGTTGGAATAGCTGGCATTTTCATCACCGCTGCAATGACAACGACAACAGCCGGTAATAACGTAATTATGCTCAAGTTATAATTGGCCGCTAGCGAAGTTTGAATTTCTTTAATTGAAGTTAAATCGACATTTTCTGCGCCGTAACCCATACCAATCCAAGCATAGATAATCAATGCAGTTACCATGGCAGGTACCGTGGTTGGCAACATACCGCGGATGTGCTCCCAAAGATCAACACCAGCCGCTGCTGGGGTTAAGTTGGTGGTGTCCGATAAAGGAGACATCTTGTCACCGAAAAAAGCGCCAGAAACAATAGCACCGCCCGTTAGTGACGGCGGAATACCCAATCCTAGCCCAATACCCATCATGGCAAGACCAACCGTACCAACCGTGCCCCACGAAGTGCCTGTAGCGACAGAAATAATGGCACAGATGATACAGACAGAGACTAGGAATGATGAAGGAGAGAAAACGCTAAAACCATAGTATAAAATCGTGGGAACCGTACCAGCGATAATCCAAGCGCCGATGAGCATACCAACGCCCATCAAGATAATCATGGCTGGTAGACCAATTTTGACAACCTTTAAAAAGCGTTGTTCCATGCCATCCCAGTCACGGCCACGCAGCTTCATAAACAAGCCAGTGATTAAAATACCGCAAGCTAAGGGAATGTGAGGGGTAAAATCTTTGAATACGAAAAACTGCACCATCAGAATAATGGCAGTCAACACCAGAGGTGCAATATCTAATAAAAAACTAGAAGACGGACCGTAGCCATCTTTAGCTTCGTCATAAGGTTTATCATCCATCATAAGACACCTACCTTCCTTAGTAGTGGAAACTACTGCCATAAAAATAACAGTAGTGGAAACAACCAATCCATGGCTGCCGATAATGCTAAAAAAGCGCTGCAAAGAGTACTGAAAAGGGGGTAAAAAAATCCTGTTTTTGAAGTCATGAATATTTATTCATCACTTCCGCAGGCTTTCATACTAAAACAATAAATACTTAATAATTGGCGACCAAAATAGCTAATAATTGGCTTGCTAAATAAGCGCTGAGCCTACTTAACAAGCATCACATCACATCACATCACGTCAAATCAAACTACTATTAGCCAAAGTTGATGCCTTGCGCGAGTGGTAGCTCGGTTGAGTAGTTGACTGTATTGGTTTGACGACGCATATAGGCTTTCCATGCGTCCGAACCTGACTCACGACCACCGCCGGTTTCTTTTTCGCCGCCGAATGCGCCGCCAATCTCAGCGCCACTGGTGCCGATGTTGACGTTGGCGATACCGCAATCACTACCGCGGTCGCTGAGGAAAGTTTCAGCTTCACGTAAGTCATTGGTAAAGATACAAGATGACAGCCCTTGTGGCACATCGTTTTGCATCGCTAGCGCATCGTCAAATTCTTTATAAGGCATGACGTATAAAATCGGCGCAAACGTCTCACTACGTGCCACGTCATTTTGCTCATCAAGCTCAACAATCGCAGGGGTCACATAATAAGCATCGGAGAATTTATCCATCAGCACCCGTTCTCCGCCTGTGACTTTACCGCCAGTATTGCGGGCTTTTTCTAACGCCGCTTGCATGTTATTAAAGCTGTCTTCATCAATCAGTGGACCGACCAAATTGCCTTCAAGCGGATGACCGATGCTCACCGTCTCATAAGCAGACTTAACGCGCGGTAAGATATCGTCTTTGACCGACTCATGAACAAACAGACGGCGTAAGGTGGTACAACGCTGCCCTGCCGTTCCTACTGCTGAGAATAGAATGCCACGGAGCGCCAAATCTAAATCGGCAGTGGGTGCCAAAATCATGGCGTTATTACCACCAAGCTCAAGCAAACACTTACCAAAACGCTCAGCGACTTTTGGCCCGACTTCTCGGCCCATGCGTGTACTGCCGGTGGCACTGACCAAGGCGATGTCTTTATTTTCAACCAAGGCATTACCGATATCAGTTTTGCCCAATATGATTTGCGATAAATGTGCTGGTGCCTCACCAAATTTTGCCAATGCTTTTTCAAATAACGCTTGGCACGCTAATGCGACAAGTGGGGTTTTTTCTGAAGGTTTCCAGATGACAGGGTTGCCACAGACGATGGCCAACGCCGTGTTCCAAGACCAAACGGCAACGGGGAAGTTAAAGGCAGAGATGACGCCGATGACGCCGAGTGGATGCCATGTCTCACGCATGTGGTGACCTGGGCGTTCTGAGGCGATGGTTAGACCATAAAGCTGACGCGATACGCCCACGGCAAAGTCACAGATATCGATCATTTCTTGGACTTCGCCAAGGCCTTCTTCTTTGATTTTTCCGGCCTCTAACGATACTAAGATACCTAGGTCTTCTTTGTGCTCACGCAGTACTTCACCCAACAGACGAATCAACTCACCACGTTTAGGGGCAGGAACGACACGCCATTCTTGAAAGGCTTGTTTGGCATTTTGGATTTTAGTATCGACGTCGGCGACTGTATCTAATGTGACTTTACCGATAACTGAGCCATCAATTGGGGTGGTGACTTCAAAGTCGCCATTTTGATAGTGTGCTTCTTCTACGCCCATTGCAGACATATATTGCTTAATCATAATCAATCCCTTGCATATTGGTATAATGGTTTACTACGTCCTTGACTGACTTATAAAATTACCCTGCTACCTACTAAGTTGCAAAATAATAAATTTCTTGCAGCCATTCCTTTTTGGAATGACGTGCTAATAAGTCGGCTATAAGCTGGCTATTTTTAGCCTAAATTTTACTAAATACTGACGGTGGACAAGCACTGCTCAAGGCTTTGCGCCTGCATCGCTTCATACAATGCCATTTCATCATAAATGGCTGCCCCCAAATCACGCTCAAAATTTTGTTGGCTTGAGTAACCGTCATATTGGCTTGGCTGCGCCTCTTGCAGATTTGATTGAAAGATACCGGCGGCACTGACGGGCAAAAAATCCTCATAAACGATGGGTTCAATGCGAAGCACCTCGTCATTAATCAGAGCAGTCAGCTTCGCATTAGGCAGTTTATTCAAATCATCGCGTGTTAAGATCGCGGCCAACAACGCTTGACCGTCCTCAGAATCAAGGGTGCTATCCGTCAACTGGTAATAAAAATACGCTAGCTCCTCTTCGTGTAGAGTTTGATAATCATCAGGAAAAGCAGTAAATACTTCGGCTAAAATTTGATTGTATTGAGCCGCATTGTCCTCATTTGGGGTAACACCAAGCTGGCGGCGAGCTGCGGCCAATAGTTCATCATAAAGCGCGCGGCCCTTTTGCGTTAACGCCACACCGCGTTGTTCAATCTCTCCAAAGCGCGCGGTATGGTGCCCTTGCTCATAATCCCCATTGCTAGGGTCTGAGGTATCAGCAACTTTAAAGCCAACCGCTTCTTGTAGTGCTTTAAAACTGGTTTGCCTTAATAAGATAGGACACGCTCTACGTGGCGGCCCTTCGATGATGGCCTTTGAGGGTATACCGCGAGCTTGCATGCCTTGTTGCACCGCATCAATATCCAAGGTTCGAGGCGTTAAATGATTGATATGTGGACCCTTAAAGCCGACCACATCAGCGACCAGCGGATGCTGATTTAATAGACGCTGATAGAGCGCTTTTGCCACCGGCGTTTTATCATGCCAGCGAAATGTCTCTAGCGCTTCTTGGACAAATTGCTCTGCTTGCGCAGCAGTTAAACCACCTTGCGCCTCAAAAACCTCAATGAGCTCAATAACGCCAGTAGTGAATATCTGACGCTGCGCCAGTGTGGCCGTGGCTTCTTGTTTTAAGGTTTCATCGGCAATCAAATCTAAACGCAATAACGAGGTGAAAACGCGAAAGGGGCTTTTATGCAATGAATGCGAGTCAAGTGCGCGAAAAACTGTTGAATGCACCGGCACGCCAGCAGGCGCTAAATCGTAGTAGCCGACAGGGTGCATACCCATCACGGCAAAAAGACGGCGCATCATACTCAGCTCTGCTGCGGTACCCAGTCGAATCGCCCCGTGACGCTCCATGCTTAGACGTTCAATCTCACCCGTATGCAGCAGTTGTGATTTAATATCGGGATGTGAGATTAATACTTCGGCATTGACATCACTGACCAAATCAACCAAGTCGCCGTATAGCGGCACCTCATCTTGGTACATCGCTGACATTGCCATAGAGAAATGATGGCGGATATCATCGCTGCAGATAAAATCCTTATCTGGACTGACGCTACTATTTTGCACAAATAAACATCCTTGTAATAGAGTTAATAAATTTTTAGCTTAATAATAAGTATTTGATTTCGAGCATTTGGTTATGACGATGCGCTGTCTATCCTAAGCACTCTTAATCACTCTTAATCACTCTTAATCACTCTTAATCACTCTTAATCACTCCTAAATATTAAGCGGCAGGCAATCCATCAGGAAGCGCGATGAGCACCTCTTTTAGAATATCCAACCCTTCTTTTAGGGTGTCAGGTTCTATGGTGAGTGGCGGTAATAAGCGAATGATATGGCGATATTGCCCACTTGGCATCAGCAGCAATCCCTTCTCACGTGCTTTGGTTAATACTTGCGCCATCACACTCGGATGCACATCATGCTCAGGATGACGCAGCTCAATGCCGCGCATCGCACCGATACCCGTAAGACCAAATAACCAAGGTGAGATACCTTCTTGTTGCCATTGGCTGATGGTCGTCTCAATCGTCTGGGCATAATGCTTGGCTGACTGCCAAACGTCATCGGCTTGCATGATATCAAGCGTGGCATTGGCAGCGGCGCAAGCAACTGGATTGCCCGAATAAGTGCCGCCCAAGCTGCCTTTGGGTAGGCCATTGACCACACTAGCCTTGCCTATAACTGCGCCTAAGGGCAAGCCACCTGCGATGCTTTTGCCAAGTAAAATAAGGTCAGGCTCAATCCCTAAATGGGTAAAAGCAAACGGCGTGCCCGTACGGCCGTAGCCGGATTGGATTTCGTCCATGATAAGTAACATGCCATGCTCATCACAAAACTTACGTAGATACTGCGCAAAGGTGGGCGACAGCAATTGAAAACCGCCTTCCCCTTGTACAGGTTCGACGATAATGGCACCGATATTGTCGATATCGGTTTCTACCATAAATAAACGCTGGAGCGCATCAATCGCTTGCTCGTCGCTGATATTGTTATCGGGACTGGGAAAAGGAATATGATAAACGCCGCTCCCTAATGCACCAAGCCCGCGCTTATAAGGCGCAACTTTACCGTTTAGATTGACAGCAGCCAGTGTGCGCCCGTGAAAGCCACCATCAAAGGCAATGGCACCTGTGCGCCCTGTCTTTAGACGAGCGATTTTTATGGCATTTTCGGTCGCTTCTGCACCGCAGTTAGTCAGCATGCCTGCCAGTTCGCCGTTGATAGGCACCAGCTCACACAATCGAGGCATAAAGGTTTGATAAGGCTGATGTGCTGCCGCATTGTAGGCATAGTGAATCAGCGACTGGGCTTGATGAATGATGGCGTCAACGATGTGAGGGTGGCAATGACCAAAGTTTAAAACACCAATTCCGCCAACAAAATCGATATAGCTGCGGTCATTGTTGTCCCAAACTCTGGCATTTTTGCCTTTGACGAGCGTGAGCGGATGCACCATCGTAAAGGCATCGGTCACGTTATAAAACTTGTCCATGATGAATCTCTATCTCTTCCTTGAGTTAGACTCATTTCAACAAAACATCATTCCGGCAGCAAACGAATAATAGTTGTGGTGGCATTCCTTTTTGTCATTACCAGTGAATCAACTTCCTAAACGAATCCTTTAAAAAACAAAAAAACTGCGTATTAAGGCAGTTTTTTTGTTTAGCTTGTTAAATTCTTACAGCAGATAACTTTGTAGAATACAATAATAAGATATAAACTATAAAGCAAGCCCTAACGCCTTTTCACGCTGATCTGAGATTGTTAAATAAGCCGTAATCCATTCTAAAACTGCTTTGACCTTATGCGATTGTCCCGAAGAAACAGGATAAGTCACATAATAGCTGCCGCGACCCTTTGCCGCATAATCCCACGCCATGACTAAAGCGCCTGATTGTAGCTCAGGCTCAACCAAACGCAACGGCACCAAGGCTATACCATAGCCCAGTAAGGCGGCAGAGATGCAAGCATGAAAAGTCTCAAAACGTGGTCCTACAAAGGTGCCGTCGACGCTGATATCTTGTTGCTTAAAGTACTCATACCACGCACTTAAACGCGAGCTTATTTGCAATAGGACATAGTCATCTAAACACTCGGTACTCAGTGTTTTATCTCGCAAATACTGCGGCTGACAGACCGCAACGCAATATTCATCGAACAATTTTATGGCCTCCATATTGCCCCACATGCCATCGCCATATAAAAAAGCAATATCAACATTTTGGTCTTCAGAAAAAAACGGCCCTACCAGCTCTTTGATATCTAGGTTGATAAGCCGATATTTTTGACTAAAGCCACTGAGTGCTGGAATCAACCAACGGGCACAAAATGTCGGATGCGAGACAATTTTTAGCAGCTCAGTATTACTACTATGCGACATCAAATTGGTGGTTGCCACCTCGATATGTTTTAAAATCTCTAACACTTCAAGATAATATGACTTGCCAGCAGGGGTCAATGAAATCCGGTGCGGCGTCCGATAAAACAAAGACAGGTTTAGCATCTCCTCCAACTGCGCCACTTGCTTACTGATGGCGCTTTGGGTCATGTGCATCTCTTGCGCCGCATTGGTAAAACTTAAATGACGGGCAGCGGTCTCAAAACATTGCAGCGCCGTCGTTGAAGGGTATCTTCTAAAGGCTAATGGTTTATTGGTGTCTGTTTTCATAGATTGTTTTTCTTTTATCCCATCTTAATAAAATATCAATGATTATTTAAAATCACGTTATCAGGCATTCCTAGCCTATGGCGTCATCATACCTATACTCAAGCGTAAATAGCGATACCTCACTATAAGCACTATGTAACTGACACTGATGTCATTATCGGATTTACTTAAGCATTCAACCAATTATTCGGTCACTAATTTTAAAGACTTTCCTACAAAAAACACCGTCGATTGCTGATAAAATAGTAGGGTCTGATGATAGGCTCTCACATACCGCAACTGATTTGCTATCTTGCCCTCCTCTTTTTCATCATTACGACCTATGCCGCCGTTATTCTTAAACTCATGAATTATTTTTCAGCTAATTTGCACTATTAGCGCCTTCTTTATTTGTATTGGATCATATGAAACATAACCTTGAGGTGAGCGCAAATGCTCGCCGAACTCAGTATTTCCAAGTATTCTTAATGGGCGTCAGCGCCTTTATTATGAATACCACCGAATTTGTCCCCGTTGCCCTATTAAGTGACATTGCCCAAGATTTTTCCATCACTACAGCAGAAACTGGCTGGATGTTGACGCTGTATGCGTGGATTGTCGCGGCGATGTCATTGCCATTGATGCTGCTCACCAGCCGCTTTGAGCGCAAAAGCTTACTTTTGGGCTTGTTTGTGGTATTTATTGCCAGTCATGTATTGTCCGTATTTGCTTGGAGCTTTGATGTATTGCTTATTAGTCGTGTTGGTATTGCGCTATCACACGCGATATTTTGGTCAATCACCGCGGCGATTGCGATACGCGTAGCACCAGAAGGCAAAAAAGCACTGGCACTTAGTGTGCTTGCGACCGGCACTTCATTGGCGATGGTACTTGGCGTGCCATTAGGGCGCTTGGTCGGTCAATGGTTTGGCTGGCGAGCAACATTTGGTGGTATTGGCGTGATTGCTTTCATCGTATTTATTCTACAAGCAAGGCTATTGCCAACGCTACCAAGTATGTTTGAAGGCTCGTTTAGAAAGATTCCAGAATTGCTTAGAAACCCCTTATTGGTCTGTTTGTATCTACTCATTTTACTGGTCTTTACCGCCCACTATACCGCTTATTCTTATATCGAACCTTTTATGCGTCAAGTCGGCGCTATCAGTGAAAACGCCGCAACTGTTGTCTTGCTATTGTTTGGGGTGGCAGGAATTGCGGGCAGTGTGATATTCAGTCGCTGGGGTGATCGTTTTAATACCAGATTGATGCTGATATCGATAATATTAATGTTAATCTCTATGCTGGTTCTATTGTTTGCCGTGACCTCCATCTGGGCACTCAGCTTGATTGCGTTACTGTGGGGCGCGGCGCTTATGCTGCTGATTATCTCCATGCAAGCCAAAGTCATCATGGTCGATGTCACAGCACAAGACATGCTGATGTCAATGTTCTCAGGCATTATTAATTTAGGAATTGGCGCCGGTGCGCTGTTTGGTGGTTATGCAGTGACCCATATTTCAATATCAAGCGTCGGCTATGTCGGCGCCGCTATCGCCAGTGTGTCGCTGCTCTTGATGTTATTTATGATAAAGCGCTTTCCTGAATTAAGCAGAAGACTTGGTTAGCTAAAAACTTGATAGTAAATAAGCATAAAAAATGCCAGCCACTTAAATGGGCGGGCATTTTGCTTTCTCGTTCATTTAAAAATAAGAAATAAGCCACCCATTTAAAAATTCACTTTACCGCGCAAGGCTTTTGTTTTGCCGCGCTGGGTCTTTTGATCCACGCGTTTACGCTTAGCATTTCTGCTAGGTTTAGTCGGCTTTCTGGTTTGATTGACATGAGTGGCTTTTATAATAAAGCTTTGCAGCCGCTCAAAGGCATCTATCTTATTCCGCTCTTGCGTACGAAACTGCTGCGCTTTAAGCACAAACACGCCTTCTTTGGTGATTCGGCTGTCTTTACTGTCCAATAAACGCTGTTTGTGCTCATCACTTAGGCTTGAGGTATGAATATCAAAACGCAGATGGATAGCAGACGACACTTTATTGACATTCTGTCCACCAGCGCCTTGTGCGCGTATGGCGCTAATCTCGACATCACTATCATTCAGGCTAATACTGTTACTAATAAAAATCATAGAGCTCTTTTTAAATCATAAATAAGTATGATGCATAATAAACCATTATTTGCTCCCCTTCTACTTCGTCAATAAATAACCTAATAGCTGGCGACAACGCTCAATCACTGGCGCGTCTACCATTTGACCATCTATCTCAAACACTGCCTGTCCACTGCGCTCATACTCTTCGACCACACGCTGAGCAAATGACAATGCTTTGTCAGTCGGCTTTAATGCCTGCTGGACGACAGCTACTTGTTTGGGATGAATACACAGCATTCCTGACATACCCATCTGTGACCATAAACTTACTCGGGCGCTTAGTCCTATCTCATCATTAAAATCAGGATAAACAGTATCAATCGGTGGGGACAATTGGTGCACTTTTGAAGTCAGAATAAATTGATAGCGGATTTGATTGGCGATGACATCCGCAGCAGGCGTACCTACTTGTACCCGCAAATCATTGCATAAATCTAAAAACCCATAACTAAACGCGGCTAACCCAACTGCTTTTGCCATACTATCGAGTTGATACAATCCAATGGCATTCTCAATCAAGGCAATTACAGAAAAATTAGTAAGCTGGTGCACGCTCTCAATATCTGATGCTTGTTCAGCTTTGGCTAACAACACACCAGCCAAATTAGGCATTTTCTGACAAAGCACGATGTCTTTAAAAAACTCTCCGCCCCCTGCTTTATTAATACGTAGCCAAATCGGCTGATAATCTGCACTGTCATGATATTGTTGTAACGCTGCACGGGCTTGGTCTTTATCCTCTAGAGCCACAGCATCTTCTAAATCTAAAATGACAGCATCTGCATTACTGGCAAAGGCTTTGGCTACTCTATCAATGCGAGTCGCTGGCACGAATAGCCATGTTTTATTTTGAGAGATTATATTTATTTTATGATTGGTCACTGAATTCATGCTTGATTCCCATATTATTCAAGTAGCTGTTAATACCTTTATTATGCCACTATATCGCTGATCCCCATTCAAAATTAGCGATTCACCCTATAGCACAAAACTAAGGCTACTTAGATATTCAATCAAAAAAAATCAAAAAAACCGCATGAAAATTAATCTCATGCAGTTCTTAATAGTCATGCTTTCTTTAACTGGTATTCTAAGTCTTCTGACTGGCTAACTAAGCCAACATACCACCATCGACAACGATAGTCGCGCCTGTGGTATAACTTGATGCATCAGACACTAGATACAACACTGTGCCAGCCATCTCGTCAGGATTCGCAACACGTCCTAGTGGAATAGCATGTAGCGCCATTTTTAAGACTTTATCATTGGTCGTCAAGGCAGAGGCAAACTTGGTATCTGTTAAACCTGGCAACAACGCATTGACGCGGATATTGAGTGGGCCACATTCTTTGGCAAAAGCTTTAGTCATGCTAATGACCGCTGCTTTGGTGATTGAGTAGATGCCTTGCTTGTCGCCTGCAACCAAGCCATTGACCGATGCGGTATTTAAAATCACGCCGCCGCCCTGCTCGCGCATCATTTTGCCAGCTGCCGTCGACATAAAGAAGTAACCACGAATGTTTACCTCAACCGTCTTATCGAAAGCGGCTAAATCCGTATCTAAGATATGGCCGTAGTATGGGTTGGCTGCGGCGTTATTGACCAAGATATCGATTTGACCAAACTCGCTTTTAATATGTTCAAAAATCGCATCAATCTGTGCCATCTCGCCCACGTGGCAAGCAAAGGCACTGGCTTTGTGACCATCTGCGATGATGCTATCAGCAACTGCTTGGCAAGCATCGATTTTGCGGCTTGAGACGATTACATGTGCGCCTCTGGATGCCAATAAACGAGCAATAGATTCGCCAATACCGCGGCTTGCGCCAGTAACCAAAGCGACCTTACCGGTTAAATCAAATAAATCTTTCATCATTGTTCCTTATATTTTGAATTAGCTATTCAGTTTTCAATTTTTTATCGTAACCACTTAATAAATTATAGTCGAAAAACTGCAAATCCATTACAAGGCAGCTGAGCGTAGATAGTACGCATAGTACATCGAGCGAGGCTAACATCGTAATGATTTAGCAGTTATTTGACTATTAAGCCAACATGCCACCATCAAGGGTAAACGCATGACCATTCATAAAACTGCTTTCATCACTAGCCAGCCAAGCAATCGCGCCTGACACTTCGTTAACGTCTCCCAAACGGCGCATTGGACTGGCCTTAACCGTTGCTTGCTGCGTACGCTCATCCATCGTTGCCATGGTATTGCGTACCATTGGCGTATCGATGAAGCTTGGGCAGACCGCGTTAAAACGAATATTGGCGCGCGCGTACTCATGGGCAGCAGACTTGGTTAGACCCATAACACCATGTTTAGCCGCGCTATAGGCTGAGATCATCGGTGCTGAACGCAGACCAGCAATAGACGCTACGTTAATCACATGACCACCACCATTAGGTAGCATACAGTTGACGGCAGCACGCATACAGTGCCAAACACCTTTTAAATTCACGGCGATATTGCGATCAAAGTCATCATCGCTTAGCTCATGCATGGGCGAAGGCTTATGGTCGATACCAGCATTGTTTACCACCACATCTAGACCGCCAAGCGTTTCTACTGCGAAGTCGAACAACGCACGTACTTCATCACCGCTGGTCACATCTACTTTTTTGAAGACGACACTGTCACCAGCATCTTGAGCTTGCTTGGCAACCGCAGCACCCATCTCTTCTGCTAAATCGCCTATGACGACTTTCGCACCGCGACTTGCCAGTAATAGCGCGCTAGCCGCACCGATGCCAGAGGCGCCGCCCGTGATTAAAATTCGTTTACCCGTTACATCTGATGCAATTCCGTTTGTATTCAGTGTCATGATCTATCCCTCTACCTTAAGTACTAGTTTGCCGAAGTTTTCACCGTTAAAGAGCATCATTAAGGTATCTGGGAACGTCTCGATGCCTTCAACGATATGGTCTTTTACTTTCATATCACCTGACTGAATCCAGCCAGCGATGTCTTTCATGGCGACTGGATATTCTTTGAGATTATCGAATACCACGATGCCTTCCATGCGGGCACGATTGACCAATAATGATAAATAGTTCGATGGGCCTTTGACTTCTGTGGTGTTGTTATACTGACTAATCGCACCGCAAATGACGATACGCGCATGCAGGTTTATTTGTGTGAGCACGTCATTCAGGATATCACCGCCTACGTTGTCAAAATACACATCGACGCCATCAGGACAGGTTTTTTTCAATGCTTTTTTCACATCTTCGTTTTTGTAGTCAATCGTTGCATCGAACCCAAGCTCATCGACTAAGAATTTACATTTCTCAGCACCGCCTGCGATACCGACAACACGGCAGCCTTTAATCTTGGCGATTTGACCAACCAAACTACCGACAGCGCCAGCAGCGCCAGAGACAACAACGGTCTCGCCCGCTTTTGGCTGACCTGTTTTTAGCAGACCAAAATACCCTGTCATACCCGGCATACCGAGTACACCCAAGTAATAAGACAATGGTGCAAGTTTTGGATCAACTTTATACAGATTGGCGCCATCACTGACGGCATAGGATTGCACGCCATCGTGACCTGCGACATAGTCACCAACGGCAAACTTCTCATGCTTACTTTCTATCACTTCGCCTACCGTACCAGCGCGCATGACGTCACCAATCTGTACCGGTGCAATATAAGATTTGGCATCGTTCAACCAACCACGCATCGCCGGATCGATAGAGATATATTCAACCTTAATCAGTAGCTGACCATCGGTGATCGTCGGGATTTCTTTCTCGGTATAATCCCAAGTCTCAGCACTAGGCTCGCCTACCGGTCTTGCTTTTAAGCGCCATTGTTTATTTATCGTTGTCATGTCTCTTTCCTTAGAGTTGTTTTTAGAACCAGTCCGCTTGCATATCCGTGCAAACCGAGTTGGTATTGGTTAATAATTCGATGTCGCGTTTGATTAATGGTAATTCCCAATCGATGAAGTATTTGGCCGCTTGTATCTTGCCTTTGTAGAAATTCTGCTGCTCAATATCTTGGGTAGTGCTCAGTAGCTTCTCGGCTTTACTGGCTTGGCGAATCCAAATCCAGCTCAGTATAATTGAGGCAAAAATATTCATCAGTGCTTGAGCATTACCTGTTAGCGTTAATGCTTCCTCTGTCTGTAATACTTTGCTTAAATGAACTAATACTTCATGTAGCTGACCCATATAAGGCATCAGTTTACCCGCCAATTGAGCGCTCTCAGGTGTAGTGATGCTTTCCAAATCTTGTGTGATTTCACGCTTTAGGATTTGAATGCCCAGACCGCCTTTTTGCCATAACTTACGGAATGACAAATCTAGCGCCTGCACACCATTTGTGCCTTCATGAATAGGATTTAGACGATTGTCACGCCAAAACTGCTCGGCTTGATACTCACGCGTATAGCCTGCCCCGCCCAATACTTGGATACCCAAATCATTGGCTTTCGGCCCATACTCAGACGGCCATGCTTTTAGTACTGGGGTCAGCAAATCTAATAGCTCTGTTAGCTCATTTTTTAGCGTTTCGTCTTCACAAGTGTTGATACGGTCGATTAGGTTTGAACCATATAGACATAATGAAATGCCACCTTCAGAGTAGGCCTTTTGCGCGAGCAGCATTCGCTTGACATCGCCATGTTGAATAATGGCAGTCGCTGCATCTTCAGGCTTATTGTTTGGTGCGATGCGACCTTGGGTACGATCTTTGGCGTAATCTAGCGAATACTGATAGCCACGATAGCCAATCATCGCTGCACCAAAACCAACAGCGATACGTGCCTCATTCATCATCTTAAACATATAGCGCAAGCCAAAGTGCTCTTCGCCAATTAGATAGCCATAACACTCGCCGTCATCACCAAAGCTCAATGCCGTCGACGTCGTGCCTCTATAGCCCAGCTTATGAATGAGTCCTGTTAAATGTACGTCATTGCGCTCGCCCACCGATGCATCCTCGTTTAAGCGATACTTGGGCACGGCGAATAAAGAGATACCTTTGACCCCACCTTGACCACCTGGCACTTTGGCCAATACGAGATGGACGATATTGTCAGACAGTTCGTGATCGCCGCCTGAGATATAAATTTTGCTGCCTTTGACGCGGTATGAGCCATCATCTTGTTTTACTGCAGTGGTTTTGATATCAGCAAGTGACGAACCTGCATGTGGCTCTGTTAATGCCATCGTTCCGGTGAACTCACCTGTCAGCATTCGCGGCATAAAGGCAGTTTTAATTTCATCACTAGCAAAATGCGAGATGACATTAATTGCAGCAGTGGTCAAAAATGGATAAGCAGTGGTTGAGGGATTGGCAGCCATAAAATAACCTGCCACGGCTGTCATCACTGTCTCAGGCAACTGCATTCCGCCATCTTCAAAACTATAACGACCTGCGATAAACCCTGACTTACGGAATGCATCAAAAGCGACTTTTACATCACTTATCATGCTGACTTTTTTGCCATCAAACTGTGGCTCATTCTTGTCTGCTACGTGGTTATGCGGCAAAAATAACTGGGTCGCAATTTTATTGGCCGTATCCAGTACTGCGTCAAACGTTTCGCGGCTATGCTCTGCAAAATTAGCATGCTTGGTTAAATTTTCAGTGCCCAATACATCATATAATTGGAACGGTAACTCAAAGTCATTGATAAGCGTATCTGCTGCCATAGTATTCTCGTTAACTGATTAAATTTGGTTATCAATCGATATTAAGCTAATTTAACGTCTTACCGTATTGTCATTTATGACATAATTATGGTCAAATATGACATAAATAGCGTTTATATTTCGAGAGTTCAGATAAAAATTTGATATTTTCGGTTTTAGAATTAAAAGAAGGATAGACACCTATGCCCTATTTCAAACCGTTTAAAGTCATCATTATCGGATTCGATGGTGTGCTCGGTAGCGCATTGACAGGCGCATTAGATTTATTTTCATTTACGGGTGTCAGTTGGCAGCGATTTTTAGATGAGCCAGTAGAACCACGGTTCAACGTGCAGATAGCAAGCGTTGGTGGCGTAGATATCAGATGTAGCAACCGCTTAATCATGCAAGCACACTGCGATATCCATGACGTGGCGGAATGCGACTTGCTATTGATTCCGACGATTGGTGATTCAATCGATAAGGTGCTGAGCCGAAATGCAGCGTTGATACCCCATCTAACGCGGTTGGCAGACACCAAGTCAGATATAGCCAGCAATTGTAGCGGTGCTTTCTTTTTGGCAAAGGCAGGATTATTAGATAACAGAATCGCCACTACGCACTGGGGTTACGCCAGTAAATTCAAGGCGGATTTTCCGCTCGTTGATTTACAAGAAAACCAGTTTGTCACTCATTCAAAGAGCAAGTCAGACAGCCAGTCGGGTAATATATTTTGTGCAGCGGGTGGTAGTGCTTTTTTTGACTTAGGACTGTTATTGATAGAGCGCTACTGCGGACGTGAGATTTCTACTCAAGTAGCCAAAACCCAAATTATTGATAGCAAGAGAGGCAGTCAAAACAGCTATACCAATGTGACCTTGCACAAACCCCATTCAGACCAACTGATCAAGCAGGTACAAGAATTCATTGAGGAAAATTTTTATCAGACTATTCAGGTGAGCGGATTGGCTGCCATGGTCAATATCACCCCGCGGACATTGAACAGGCGCTTTCAATCTGCTGTTGCTATGCGCCCGATTGAGTATATTCAAGCCGTCAGAATTGAGCAGGCAAAACGCCTGCTAGAGTTAGGCGATGTGACCATAAAATCGCTTGCCGAGCAAGTTGGCTATGATGATATCTCCTCGTTTACACGCCTATTCAAACGTGCGACAGAGCTAACTCCCAAAGAATATCAAGATAAATTTTCGCGATTAGCGATTTAGTCATGGCAATGCATAGTAGTTAGAGATTAGTGTTTAAGCAGTTTTCCACAAGCCTTCTACTTGGATAGCATCAGCCTTGATGGTTGGGTAATCACTAAATGCCAACTGATAGCCACCAGCTGTATTGGAGCTAATTTGACACTTTGCGCCTAGTGGAAAGCTGTGTTTTTGTCCAATGTGCCCAAAGCGCATGCCGCTATAAATGGGTAATCCGGTCAATTTATGCAGCTGGCGAATGACTGTCGCGACATCATAACGCTTGTCATAACTGTCCTCTCCTGTACCAGACAATGCCCCAAATACAATCGCTTGTTGATTTTTAAAGACACCTGCCAGATACAAATCATATAGCATGCGCTCGATACGATAAGGTTGCTCGCCCACGTCTTCCAAAAAAACAATGCCGCCATCAATGCGCGGTAAATACTCGCTACCTGCCAGCGCTGACACCACGCTTAGATTACCACCCCATATAGTGCCCGTTATATTTTTTGGCTCAGTACTTGTCAAAATACTCGGTAAATTTGGACTGGTTAAGGTAGCGTCTGATATATCAATAACCAGATTAGGATTGGTTAGTGCTTCAACAAACTGTCGACAGCTGACTTGATCAGGGACAGTTTTTCCAAATTCACTATAGAGCATCGGTGCTGCAAGCGAACTCATATCACCTTTTGCCAATAATGCGCACTGAATAGCAGTCACATCACTAAAGCCCGCCAGTATCGTGCCGCGCTCCTGCATAATCCGTCCTAGCGTCAACCAATCAATCATCGGTAATATGCGCATTGCACCATAGCCGCCGCGCACGCCGAGTAACAATTTTGGGGCGGCTATTGCACCAGTAGCGAGGTTTTGTAAATCACTGGCTCGCTGCGAATCCGTACCAGCAAAACGCAGATACTGCCGATTGGTAATCGTAGGATTATTTACTTTGAAACCTGCACAGGCCATACGCTCCAATGCCAATTGATTGCGGTCATCGCTACCGCCCACATTAGAGCTGGCAAAAAGCCGCGTTTCAATCGTTGGCGTGATACAGCGTGTTTGCGTGAGTAACGGCTGTGATGATGAACGCTCATCCAATAACGCGGTTGGCAAATCATCCTTGGTGAGCTGCCGACTATTATTAGGGTCGATAGGGCTGGCGGCAAATACTTGAGAAATACTATGGGTCGCCAATGCCGCAGTACCCGCACTGATACCCACTCGACGCAAAAACTGCCGACGGTTTAGCCCAGATGTTGTTTCAATCGCTGTATGACCATTTTTATTTTTATCATCTGTTAATAACTGACTCTTGGAAAACATCTCTCTCTGCCACCTTATCGTTTTTATTTTGATATATTTTTGCATCATCTTTATTTTTGCAGTCTACTTGCTTAAACCACACAGCAGCATATTGTAAACGCTTTTTTGGCTATGGTAGTTGCCCAACCCTTACCACTATTTAATTTTTCGCCATGTTACACCAAAAACCTAGCACTATTGGCACATTCCGCGACTTTGTTGTAGTATGAGAATACCGATTTCGGTTAAATAAGGATAATAATAATGGCTGAGAAAGCGATTTATAAACAGAAAAAAGAGGACATATTGGATACCGATTTAGAGTACCTCATCAACGAAGAAGAAAAACTGCAAGAAAAGCTAAAAGACAGTAGCCATCTTGAGCGTTTTGCCAAAGATTTGATATTATTCATGAGCTTGATTAAAGATTATTATCAAGGAAACTATCGCGATATTCCCTACAAGACCATTTCAGCAGGTGTGGTTGGACTGCTCTATACTCTCAACCCAATCGATATCATTCCAGATTTCATACCTTTTATCGGTCATATTGACGATGCGCTAGTACTCACCTTTTGCTTGAAGTTGGTCGAAAAAGATTTGCAAAAATATCAAACTTGGAAGAAAAAACAAACCGCTATCAAAACCGCTACCGACTTAAAGAAAAACAAGTAACTTTGTACAAGCTATCATCCTGAAATGATCGTTATAAAAAATAATCGTTATAAAAAGCCACGACTGACAATCAATGTATCAGCCGTGGCTTTTTTATTCATTAATAGCAATTATTTATGTGAGTTAATCTGGAACATCATAACGCGCTTTTTCTGGATTGAGACCGAACGAATAGACAAAGGTTGCAACGAGGCTATTGATAATAATAAACGGCAAATCGATAGCAGCATGCCCAAGCGCATAGCGACCAATCAGCCACGAGACAATCAGCATAATAATAAAGAAACCGCCTAAGTACGCCAAAATTGCAGGATGCTTTAGATTATAAGGTTGCTCAGGTTCAGGCTTCTTATCAAGTACATAGGTTCTGATTGCCCAACCCGCTGCATAAGAAAATCCGCCCAATACCACGTAACTAAAAAAATTCATATTGCTTAACTCTAATAACATATGGTTTATAGCAAAACACTCTTTAAAATAACACTACCGATCATAAATTCTGTTTATGAGCCATGCTTTTTTAGAGGCTCTCATTAACATTATCAATCACAATATTGGCATGTGGATTGGCTAAAATATCGGTATTAACATCATCACACTCGACACGATAGATGGTATTGGCACCGCGATAAATATAGGATAAATATTCACTATCTAAGAGTGGATCGATATTGGCATAGACAGGCTTAACATGAGCCAGTACTAGCACTCGATCAGGACGCCCAATGACCGCATCGACATTGTCAGGGTCAATAGAGAAAAACTGCGGAATTTCGCTATTTTCAATCACTTCTAGCGGCTCAGCGTCATCCCAAACGCGCTTCGCACTTGCCGGCTCTTTCATCTGCATCACCCACGAGCCATCCTGTTGACTGATTTTTATTTGGGCAGGCTCGTCATGACTAACCGTGTAACAACCTTCAAAAACCGATAAGTCTGTCGCCGCTTCGACCAGTCCGGTATCAGCTTGAATGTTGCTATCGTTGCAAGCACTTAAAAATAGCGCGCTGCTCACCGCTATGCCGACTGGTAAGCACATCAGCCTTTTATAAAAAATGTTTGAGCGTAAGGACATAATAGGGTTATCCTGCATTCATGCATTAAACTTTTATGAAAAATTGTCTTTAAAAAAACTACCTTTAAACAGTGATGATGACAATCTTGCTATTAACGTGATTTTCTAGGGCATGTTTTCATTAACTATTGGCACTGTCGAATGATTTGCGCTACTAACTGACGCAAGAAAACTGCTATTTTCTCTGCTGCGTAGTCAATACCGTTTGATACTGTGTGTCGCAACACAGCTCATTTTAACAGAAAATAGCAAGGTTACTATTATGATCTGTGCTTTTGGCGACTTTGTGCATTACGATTGCCCACATCAACGATAGATTTGTTATACTCATTCCCAAAATATAACGGAATCGCTGGTGTAAAAACAACGCTAGCAAAATCCCTCCAACCCTCCCTATGTTTATCAATTTTTAGGTCAATAATTTTTTATGTCAGACAATCGCACCTCAGCGCAGCCATTCAACACCAGTAACGCGATGAATCCGTTGGCCGCCAAATTAAACACCACCGTGGCCTATACGGATGGTGCCTGTAAAGGCAATCCAGGCGCTGGTGGCTGGGGCGCACACCTCATTTTTAGTGATGGACGTACACAAGATTTGTACGGCGGTGATAAAGAGACGACCAATAATCGCATGGAGTTGATGGGCGCGATACAAGCATTGACCCATAGCCCGCATGAGCACAACCTCGAGATTTGGACAGACTCAAGCTATGTCAAAAAAGGCATCACCGAATGGATAGAGGGTTGGAAAAAAAGAGGCTGGAAAACGGCAAGTAAAAAACCTGTCGCCAATCAAGACCTTTGGCAGCAATTAGACAAGCTATGCCAGCAGCGCGATGTTGACTGGCATTGGGTAAAAGGTCACGCAGGACATGCAGGCAATGAAAAAGCGGACGAGCTGGCAAACTTGGGCGTGACGTCCAGCAGTGAAGAATTATCGAGCATAGAGCCGGAAGACACGGCTAAAAAAAAAGGGCAAATAATGCCTAATACAGCGCAAAATTCTGCTCACGATGACTGGCTAAGTTTCGATCCACTGGGTCTGGATATGACAGATGATGAGCTTGACGAAGATGTCATAGACACTGATAACGATACAAACCCTGCCGATGAGATGATGAGTAAAGATGCTGTAATAGAAGCCGATCGCTATCAGCATAATGCTAGCAAACCAATGAGTAAAATAGAGATGCCGGAAACCCAAACGTCTATGACTGATGCGACGATAAATGATCATGTGCCTGCTACCGTTACTGGCATAGAAGAAGCTAATACACCAAAATTCGACGGCGACACCAGCCGTGCCAATCCGTATTTCATACCGCTGCTGCCCAAACCTATCCATCGTCATGAGTCTGATCGCCAGCTCATTATGGATACTGAAACCACAGGTCTTGATCCGTTAAAAGGCGACCGTATTATCGAAGTCGGTATCGTGGAGATGATCGGGCGTAAATTTACGGGTGAAAAGCTCCACGTTTATATCAATCCACAGCGCGGCATGGATGATGAAGTCATTCGTATCCATGGTATTTCTGAGGCATTTTTGACCGACAAGCCTACCTTCGATCAAGTTGCTCAGTCGCTCTATGATTTTATGGACGGCGCAGAAATCATCGCTCATAACGCCACCTTTGATATGAACTTCTTAAACATGGAGTTTGCCAAAGTTGGTATGAACGACTTTGCCGAGCGCGTACAAGTGACTGACTCGCTGGTCATGGCAAAGCAGCAATATCCTGGGCAAAAAAACACCTTAGATGCTTTAGTGCGTCGCCTAAATGTGGGGAAGCAAGATCGTACTTTTCACGGCGCCTTACTTGATTCAGAGATTTTAGCAGAAGTTTATCTGGCGATGACAGGTGGGCAGGTTACACTCGCCATCGAAGAAGACACGCAAACAGATGGTGGGCAGACAGCACACGCCAGTTTTGCTAATTTAGCGTCTTTGTTGCTAGAGTCATCTACGGATGAAAATACCAATCAAGAGTGGTATGCCGCGCTCGCTGAAGCGTATCCTGAGCTAAAAGCCAATATGTAGTCGCCGTATAAGCTGATGATATCAATCTTTGAGCAATAACATTTGTATAATATAGGCTTGATTATTGTTATATTAAGCGTTAAAACGTTACCAGCAAGTGCTTTTTCGATCATCATTTAAACCATCGCCATTCTCATCAGTACATTATGGAAAAACACCTATGAACCAGTCTGCGCAAATGAAGTTAACGGCCCCAACGCTTAGTGTTACTGATTTCAATCTACCATCGCTACATTTGTTGCATGATGAGATCATCGTAACCTTAAAAGATACTGAGATTCATCTGAGTGAATTTAATGATGATAATAGTCAAGCCCCTTTATTATTAGATTCTATCACTGTGCTAAAGCAGCTGTCTTGCATCTTTGAGCTGATATCTTTGGTTGGTGCAGAGGCTTTGAATACCGCTATTGTCAATGGTTTACAGCGCCTCTATGATAATGGCGATAATAACGATACCAGCTTGATTATGGACTTATCAGAAGCCATTATGACACTGGATCGCTATATCGAGTTTGTACTTTTGACAGAGTCGGTAGAGCCAACCTTGTTACTACCTGTCATCAATAAACTCAATGCTCACGGGCAAGAAACCCCTATCACAGCAGACTATTTTGCAGCCTTTGGTAGCAGTAGTGTCATCATTGCCAACCCTGAACAAAACTTCCAACCACTTGACGAGCTTAACCTAGACACTGAACTACTAACTTATGCTTATCGTAGTGGTCTTGGAGTCGCTCTGCTCAATCAAGATGGCAACGTTAGCCCAGACGATCAGCAGAAACTTGACGCTATGAGTGCAGCGTGTGCTTTGATAGCATCGAACACCAGCAGTCTATTTTGGCAAGCAGCCACCGCAGCTGTCACTGACATTGCCACGATATTACCGCTAAATCTGAGTCAAAAACACACACTGATTTATTTAGAGCAGCAATTCCAAAGCTACTTGCCTGTGATGGACAAACGTTTTGCTGATTTGGTCAGTTTTGCTTGCCAGCGTGACAGTGATGCAGCGCAACGACTGCGTGAGCAATACGCCAGCAACCACTTGGAAAGCGCGCAACTTGAGCAAATGAAGCGTTTCTTATTCGGTCCTAATCGCGCCCTGACCGATACGCTGAACACCATCATTCAGACCCAAATTAATACCATCAAAGAAAATGTGGATAGCTACGCACGCGGTGATTCATTGAACCCTGTCGATATGCAAACCGCACAGATTATCGAAGAGCTAACAGAATTGAGCTCAGCGTTACGCTTGCTTGGTTTATCAAATGCAGCCAATAGTCTCAGCATAGCAGCAGAAGCTATTAGTCATTGGCAAACGCCCTCGCCTGAAGATTTCGATCACTTGCTGTTGGCATTAATGCATGCGGAAAACGCCACCATTGCAATGGCAGAAATGCACACACCAGGGGCCATCTATTTGCCACTGAATAACCCGCATATCTCTTTACATCAGCTCAATACGGCTAATGATACTTTGATACAAGAAAGTCGTTCCGCTATTGCCAGTGCAGAACAAGCCATTAACGATTATTTGGCTGAGCCAGAGCGCGATATGCTCAATATCCAGAACATACCTGAGATGATGCGCCAAGTGGCAGGGGCTGTGCGCTTCTTACAGCTGCCAACACCTGCCAGCATGCTCAGTCAATTGGCCAATTATCTTCAGCAACGTATCGAAGGTGGACAACGTATTGAAGACAGTACGCTTGCCTGTATCGCTGATGTCATTATGGCCGTCGATCATCATCTAGATGGTTTTGAGCATAATCGTCCGGTCAGCAAACAAGCATTAGATGTGGGACAGCAGAGCTTGAGTCATTTACTCGCAGCCTAATTTTTATCATACTTAAGCACTAAAATGATATTTAAATGGCGGCTTTGCTGCCATAGCCCTTCATTTATATATAGTCGATCCCATATAATCCGGATATAAACAAGGTGAGTGAAAGCACTACGAATAGTAGTGCTAAGCGAGCCTGACTGACACCGTATCCGAATGATATTGGATTGACTTTACTTCAATTAAAAAAAGTCTGTATCAACACTGATGCGTACTGACCGTAACCGGTTTGGAATTTTACCTATGACCAGCGCTTTTGTATTTAGTGATGATACTGTTTTATGCCACCAGCGACCTAATGGATGGTGGCCGGTGCAGCTTGAATTATCCCCATCCGCTACACATTCAGACGAGGAGACCCAGCTTGCTTATCAAGTTGGTCATGTCACACTACTCGAAAGCCTAGCACCGCGTCACTGGTCGCCTGATGTCAATCATACTAACGCGAGTGTAGATACTCTGAAGTATGCCGATATTTTAGAAAGTTCCGATACTCTAGAAAGTTCCGACAGTTCGATTAATACTGCCCACACCTTTACTGCGCAAGCGGCTAGCGCCATTACTTATGACTATGCAATTGCACATCATATTGCACTGCCCATCCTCGCTGAGGGCAGTGGCAATGCGTTTGTTCCTTACCGCCAGCTGATTACTCAGTTGCCCGTGGCTTTGTCCGATCAGCTTAGCCAAGCGATACAGTTATTGCGCTGGCAAACAGATACACAGTTTTGTAGTCGCTGTGCTGCCCCAACCATTCATGCCAAACGAGATGAGCGTGCGATGGTCTGTCCAGTGTGCCGATTGCGCCAGTACCCACGTGTACAACCCTGTGTCATCACAGCTATTACTCGCCCGAATCCGCAAACGGGTGAAATGCAGATTTTGCTAGCCCATCATCATCGTTATGGACAGCAAAAAACAGCGCCTCATTTATTACAGTCGCCACAACCGTTACTATACGGTTTGATTGCAGGCTTTGTAGAAGTGGGTGAAAGCCTAGAACACGCGGTGGTGCGCGAAGTGGCAGAAGAGGTGAATATCAGTCTATCAAATATTCGTTACGTCAGCAGTCAGCCATGGCCATTTCCGTCTAATTTAATGCTAGGCTTTCGCGCTTCTTATGCAGCTGGCGAAATTGTTATCCAAGAAGATGAGCTGTCGCACGCCGATTTTTTTGATCTATCAAATTTGCCAAAAATACCCTCAAAAGGTAGCATTGCTTACGAGCTGATTGCACAAATTGCCAATGAGCAAGGTATTTTGCTTTAATCTATAATATCAATGCAGCATTTATCAATATCGTTATTATCCTATTATTCTAATGTCAGCGCTCAGAGCACGCTTAGCACTTAGCACTTAGCACTTAGCACTGATATTAAGGTTTTAAAGCATATGCAAAGCAGCACTAGTAAAAATAGCACCCACATCCGTCTCACCAATTTGCCAACCTTGTTCGACACTTTGGATATAGAGCGCTTACCTGCGGACATACAAGCGAAAATCTCATATATTGATGCTTGTCTACCGCAAACACAATGTGGACTTTGCGAGCACCCAGACGGCTGCTTACCTTATGCCGCCGCTATCGTGCTTGACAATGAGCCATACAATAAATGTGTACCCGGTGGTCAACCCGTTACCAATGCTATCGCTCAAATCATTCATATAGATAGTCATGAAGCGATACTTAGCGCTGCGCCTTCTCAGTGGCCAATAGATGCGACCTCTGAACGTCCGACTGAGGTACGTGCGGTGATCCGTGAAGATGACTGTATCGGCTGCACCAAATGTATACCTGCCTGCCCAGTCGATGCTATTGTCGGTACTGGTAAACACATGCATACTATCTTTACGGATTTATGCACGGGCTGCGAGCTTTGCATCGCTCCTTGTCCAGTAGACTGTATCGACTTGGTCACTGTTGAACGGGAGCTGTCTAGCTCTGAACGTACCACAGAGCAAGAAGATTTAAGACAGCGCTATCATACTCATTTAAGACGCGTCACCGAGCAGCTGGCTGATAGTAGCAATAGTAGACCTGTGGTCAGCATGGTTGAAGCAAAACTGAACAATGCCGCTAGTCAATCGTTGAACATCAGCGAAGCGCAGGCAAAAAATACCATTGCCGCAGCGAAGCTTCGTAGTAAAATTAAAAAGCTAGAAAAGCAGCTAAGTGTCCGTCCAAATGAGAGCAAACAAGTAGAGCTTGACGCGTTGCAAGTAGAGTTAAGTCAGCTTTAACAGCGTAATTATCATTTGTTAGACAGTCTACCCAACATCGCTAAAATAAATTTATCCCGATATCTTGTATCAGTTATTAACTATCAATAGCCAAAAAATAGTAAGAATACTATGAGTAAAACCGTCAAGCACAAAACTGCCGATACCCCGCCATCGCGGCGAATGCCCAATCGTGACGTGCGTCCATTTTTTGAAAAGCTAGCAGCGACGATTGATGAGCCGGTTACGGAATTGAATTATAAGAGTAATTTTGAGCTGCTGATCGCGGTCATCTTGTCTGCGCAGGCGACGGATGTGAGCGTCAATATTGCTACCAAGCAATTATATCCCGTAGCAAATACACCTGAAGCAATCTTGGCATTGGGTGAAGACGGTCTAAAATCTTATATCAAAAATATTGGCTTATATAATGCCAAAGCCAAAAACGTCATCAAAACTTGCCATGATTTAATTGAGAAATTTAATAGCACCGTCCCTGATAACCGCAAAGACTTAGAGTCTCTCGCTGGCGTTGGGCGTAAAACCGCCAATGTGGTGTTAAATACCGCTTTTGGTCAGCCAACCATGGCGGTCGACACTCATATCTTTCGGGTAGGTAATCGTACAGGACTTGCCACTGGCAAGAACGTCTTGATCGTTGAGAATAAGTTGGTCGAACGTATCCCAGATGACTTCATCGTGGATGCGCATCATTATCTTATTTTGCACGGGCGCTATACCTGCCAAGCCCGTACACCCAAATGCGGGGCGTGTCCTGTTTATGACGAATGTATGTTTAAAGACAAAGCCAAGTTTTTGGAGCTATAATTTTTAGAACGATAACTGCTCTAGTTATAAAAGGTTTAATTTATCTACTTTATATGAATAAAACATAAATAGCGTGGTTAAAAAAGCAGTAGACGCCCACTTACTTTTGTAAATATTATTTAAAAATCAGGAAGCCAGATGCAGACACTGACCGCGCTATTATTCGATGATTTTGAGACTTTAGATCTATTTGGACCTATCGAGATGTTTGGCTGCTTACCTGAGCATTATCGTCTGCAATTTTCCTCCTTAAACGGCGGCATTATCCATAGTAAGCATGGCGTTGCGATGCAAACAGTCGCTGTCAGCGAGTTAGCGCATCAGACTGATATCTTGTTGATGGTTGGCGGCATGGGTACTCGCCAGCAAATCAATCACCGACCATTTTTGCAGACGTTAATAACCTTGGTTGACCATGCTGATTGGGTACTTAGCGTTTGTACGGGTAGCGCATTGTTGGCTAAGGCTGGCGTCTTAGATGACAAGCGCGTAACGTCTAATAAGCTGTCATGGCAATGGGTGATAGCGCAATCTGACAAAGTCCATTGGGCCGAGCAAGCACGCTGGGTTGTTGATGGCAAATTTTATACGTCCTCAGGTGTCAGTGCAGGTATGGACATGGCGCTTGGTTTTATCGCCGACAGACATGACATCGATACAGCGCGCCAGATCGCTCACTATACTGAATATCGCTGGCAAGAAAATAGCGAGATTGATGACTTTTACCATGGTTAATCCATGCCTAGTTACTTCTTAGTATTATCCATCGCTAGAGTTTTACCTCGATACACGGTAAAATGTGCTAATTTTTTTATTCGTTTTCGCCTTTTATTTTTATATACATTTAATAATGACTGAGTTCGTAGAATACAGTCCCTGCAATTAAGCGATCCCATTATGCGTGAATACAACTTATTTACCTCAGAATCTGTGAGCGAAGGTCATCCTGATAAAATGGCTGACCAAATATCAGATGCCATCCTTGACGCCATCTTACGTGAAGATTTGCATGCACGCGTGGCATGCGAAACCTTGGTTAAGACAGGTGCTGTGATACTAGCAGGTGAAGTCACCACGACGGCAAATATCGATGTTGAGCGTATCGTGCGTGATACCGTAAACGGTATTGGTTATCACCACTCAGACTTAGGCTTTGATGGCGAAACATGCGCGGTCATCAATATGCTCGGCAAACAATCTCCTGAAATCGCTCAAGGTGTCGATCGTAGCGACCCTGAAGAGCAAGGCGCAGGTGACCAAGGTCTTATGTTTGGCTATGCCAGCAATGAAACTGACGTGTTGATGCCAGCCCCTATCGAATTTGCTCATCGTTTGATGGAACGCCAATCTGAGCTGCGCCGCGCAGGCGAGTTGCCGTGGTTACGTCCAGATGCCAAGGCGCAAGTGACCTTAAGATATGATGGTAGCAAGCCTGTTGCCATTGATGCCGTGGTGCTATCAACGCAACACGATCCAAGTATCTCGCAAAAAGATCTGCAAGAAGCAATAATGGAATCTATCATCAAACAAGTATTGCCTGCTGAATTATTGCATGCTGGCACGCGCTATCATATCAACCCAACGGGTAAGTTTGTGATTGGCGGTCCTGTAGGTGATGCTGGATTGACAGGTCGTAAAATTATTGTTGATACTTATGGCGGTATGGCGCGTCATGGCGGCGGTGCATTCAGTGGTAAAGATCCATCGAAAGTCGATCGTAGTGCTGCGTACGCCGTACGTTATGTGGCTAAGAACATCGTTGCGGCAGGACTTGCTGAGCGCTGTGAAATACAGGTTAGTTATGCCATTGGTGTCGCTGAACCAACCTCTATCTCTGTCAATACCTTTGGTACGAATAAAATCAGCAATGATGAAATCATCCGTCTGATTCGCACCCATTTTGACCTGCGCCCTTATGGCATTACCCGTATGCTAAACTTATTACAACCAATGTATCAGCAAACAGCGACTTTTGGTCATTTTGGTCGTCCTGGCTCTGAAACTGCCTTTACGTGGGAAAAAACAGACAAAGCTGAGATCTTAAAAGCAGACGCTGGTTTGTAAAAATATAACTTTGCACCCCTTACAAACCCTCTTTATAAATTTAAAATTACCGACACTTATTAGGAGTCGCTTATGTCTCAAGACAATATGCAAGACAGCAACATTCAAGAAAGCAATGTTGACGCTAACATTGAGATTACCCCTGAAATGCAGGCATTTTACCAACGTGCTGATGCCATTATTGGTATCGCAAACAGTCAGTTGGGTTCTGAAGCGCATTCAGGACAAGTAGGTGCATCACTACTTTATGCAGCCGCACGTTATAGCGCGTCTGTCGCTTCTATCGGCTTTGTCAAAGGCGATGACTTTGCCAAAGAAAAAGATGATATCGTTGAATTTTATGTCAAACAGTATCGCCAAATGCTGAGCGACAACCTGACTGATTATGCGCAGAACTTTGATAAATATGTTCAGCTTAATCAAGATGACAAAGCAGCCAAATAGCTCTATCGCCTTTAGCTGGCATTTATAAAACGGCTAGTATAGTCGGTTCAATTTAAAAGTAGTACGAGGCAACCGAGTGTAGATGTATATTTAATACCTCAAGCGAGGTTAACGCAGTAATATTTTTATAGTGGAATGACTATAGTGGTGCTCAAACCCAAGCTTAATCATAGGCTTGGGTTTTTTATTAATCATGATTTGGTAGATGACTGCTGATAAATAGGCTACTATCAATTGAAACCACCTTGTTCATCACATGGTTGCAACCAGCTATCGATAACAGGGACTTACCGAACACTATTTATAAGGACATATGATTATGAACCACTTATTCAAATCATGGCGATTATGCCTGTCATTATTAGGGTTATCAGTCACTATTGCCTTAGCTGGCTGTAATAACATCCAAAGCATCGATACGCCTGACACCGCCCCTATTCATAGCACTGGGCACAGCCAACAGAACAGCGACAACCCTTTCATCAAGTGCCCACCTTACAACCCTGAGCAAACGATGTGCACCGCGCAATACGATCCTGTTTGTGTCAAAGTGAAAACCAGCTCAGGATTTAGTTATCGCACTGCGGGCAACTCATGTTCGGCATGTGGCACAACGGCAGCAGTAGGTTATGTTAAAGGACAGTGCTCATAACCTTGCTTTATAACTTTGGCTTCATAACTTTGTGTAAATACTTTATATCAAACTAAAAAAGACAATTAAATCATATAAAAAAGCACCCGCTTAATCATAGGCGGGTGCTTTTTTATGATCTTTTAGATCGATAAAATCTAACCTTCAGGTTTTTCAATATCAGGTGGACCTGTCAGTAAATCTTCATCACGAAATTCATTGGCTGAATTATGCTCTGCTGACTCTTCGGTGACAAACCACTGCTGGTTGCGATACAGTATCAAACGATCTCGACTCAAGCCGCGTAATAAGGAGTACATCATAACGACTATCACAATCGCAAAAGGGAAACCTGACACAATGGAAGCCGCTTGTAGTGCACTCAAGCCACCTGCTGCTAATAGTACGGCAGCGATGACACCCTCTGTACCCGCCCAAAATAGGCGTTGAATTTTCGGTGGATTGGCATCGCCACCTGAGGTCAACATATCAATGACGAAACTGGCAGAATCCGATGATGTGACAAACCAAAGCACAATCATCACTACGATAAGCAAGTTCAAAGCTGACGTAAATGGATAAGATTCCATCAGTTTAAAGATGGCACTGCCAGTATCTGCTTGGACAGCCTCAATCAAGCCAGGACTAATGAGGTTGGGATCAGCGGCTGCCATTAATTCCATATTAACGGCTGAACCACCGAAAGCGGTGAACCATAAGAACAAAATAGTAATAGGAATTAATAACACCCCTAAGATAAACTCACGAATGGTTCGACCACGAGAGATACGAGCTACGAACACACCGACGAAAGGCGACCAGCTTATCCACCATGCCCAATAGAAAATCGTCCATGACGCTTGCCAGTTTTCTTGACCATCATACGATTCTGTCCAAAGACCTAATGGCACAATTTGATGCAAATAATTGCCAATATTTTCTACAAAGCTATTAAAGATAAACTGGGTTGGTCCTAAAATAATCACAAAGCTGAGCAATATCACAGTAAATAATATATTGGTATCACTTAAGCGCTTAATCCCCTTATCTAGCCCCATAAATAGAGACAGACCTGCCAACATAGTGATTAAGGCAATCAAAATAATTTGCACTGTAATATTATTGGGTATGCCAAATAACGTCTCAAGACCTGAGTTAATTTGCAACACCCCAAGACCTAAAGTGGTCACTACTCCAAACATCGTACCAAATACCGCTAGTGTATCGACCGTATGACCCCAGCCACCATAAATCTTTTTGCCCAATATAGGATATAGTGTCGAACGGATGGCCAGCGGTAAGCCCACTCGGTAATGGAAATAAGCCAATGACAACGCGACCATGCCATAGAGCGCCCACACATGCAAACCATAGTGCAAGAACGAGATATTCATCGCTTGCTTGGCGGCAGCCACTGTTTCAGCTTCTCCTAACGGCGGCGCCATAAAATGGTACAAGGGTTCAGCCGTCCCCCAGTAAAGCAGGCCTATACCGATGCCCGCGGAAAATAGCATGCCGATCCAAGATACTAGATTGTATTCTGGTTTCTCATTTTGATGACCAAGCCTGATATCGCCATAACGACTAAATATCATGTAAATACTCATCACCAACGTTAAGTTGACCACCACAATAAAGAACCAGCCAAAACGCAAAGACACAAATGCTTTTGCATGACCAAACAACAATTCTGCTTGCTCATTAAAAAGAGCACCAAAAATAATGAACACAAGAATTAATAACGCTGAAGTTAAAAACACAGGTTTACTTACCCGCGGAAAAGGGCCTAAGCGGCCAACTTTTACATGATCCATTTAGTCATCTCAATTTTTGAAGGGGCTCACCTTAACAAGATACTGCACAACTATCAAATCGAATCAGACACTTTATAACCTTGCTATTGGTTAGCAAATAAAAAGATCCTAAGATAACGATGCATCTTAGGATTTCAAATCACAATTGTTATATTGTGTTTTTACGTAAAAAAAGAAGAAGCTAACTGCCTGATTCATTTCATAAAAACAGTATTAAAGCTGATATATAGAACCTGCTAATCACCTTTTACAATTTTAGGTGGTCCTTTTAACAAGTGCTCATCAGCAAACTCATTGGCTGAATTATGATCTGCTGATTCTTCGGTGATAAAGTGCTGCTGAGCACGATACAGTATCAATCGATCTCGGCTTAAGCCACGAAGTAAGGCATACATCATGACAAATATCACTAAAGCAAATGGCAGTCCAGCCACAATAGCGGCGGCTTGCAATGCGCCTAATCCGCCTGCTGCTAACAATATAGCGGCAATCAAACCTTCCATAATCGCCCAAAATAAACGTTGAATCTTAGGTGGGTTGGTATCGCCGCCCGCCGTCAACATATCAATGACGAAACTTGCTGAATCCGATGAAGTCACGAACCATAAAACAATCATAATAACGATGAGCAAGGTAATTGGTTTCGCGAATGGATAATACTCAACCAGCTTGAAAATAGCGCTACCCGTATCTGCTTGCACCGCTTCCACCAATCCTGGACTGGCCATAGCAGGATCAAGCGCCGCTAAAAGCTCCATATGGATAGCGACACCACCGAAAGTGGTGAACCAGAAAAACAAAATCAGCATTGGAATCAATAAGACACCCAATACGAACTCACGAATGGTACGACCGCGACTGATGCGAGCGATAAATACGCCGACAAACGGTGCCCAACTTACCCACCACGCCCAATAGAATATCGTCCAACCACTCTGCCAATCCGTATTACTATAAGCTTCGCCCCATGTTGATAACGGAATCATGGCAACAACATAATTACCAATGTTTTCTATAAAACTATCAAAAATAAATAAGGTTGGCCCTAAGATGACCATAAATGCCAAGAGCACACCTGTAAAACCCATATTGATGTCACTTAAGCGCTTGATACCTTTATCAAGACCAAGCATCAATGAGCCACATGCCAACGCAGTCACAAAGGCAATAATAATAAACTGTACGGTTAAAGAATTTGGTATACCGAATAAATTTTCAAGACCTGAATTGATCTGCATAACCCCTAGACCTAAGGAAGTTACCACACCAAACATCGTGCCGAACACGGCTAGAATATCTACCGTATGACCCCAGCGACCATATATTTTCTCGCCTAATAACGGGTATAGTGTCGAGCGAATCGACAATGGCAGTCCACGGCGAAAGTGGAAGTAAGCCAGGGCCAATGCCACAATGGTATAAATCGCCCAAGCATGTAGTCCCCAATGTAAAAATGAGATACTCATGGCTTGCTTGGCGGCTTCTATTGTTTCCGCCTCACCGAGTGGTGGTGCCATAAAGTGATACAAGGGCTCAGCCGTCCCCCAATATACCAGTCCAATACCGATACCAGCAGAGAACAACATCCCTATCCAAGAAAACAAACTGTACTGCGGTTTTTCTGTTTGTTGACCTAAACGGATGTCACCATAACGACTCGCTGCTAGATAAATACAGAATACCAGCGCAACGTTCATTAATATAACAAACATCCAGCCGAACTTATCCGTAATAAAATTCTGCAAAAAGCTAAATAGTGCACCAGCGGTTTCAGTGAAGAAAGCACCAAAGATAATAAATCCAACGATAAGTAGCGCTGAAGTAATAAACACAGGTTTACTTACCCGTGGAAAAGGGCCTAACCTGCCAACTTTTACATGATCCATTTGTTTGTTAGCCTTAGTTTTTTAGGAAGAATACCTTAACAAGATACCTCTCAACTATCAAATCTAATTAGCTATTTACGTTTTTCTTATTGATAGAAATAGACCAAAACCATTTAGCAGCCTAACCTACAATAGTGCAAACGCTCGGAAAGTTGAAGAGCAATGGCTACTAATCACTACTGCGGAATCAATTGTAATAATCCACTATTATCGCCATCTTCTAATACCCAAACTTGTCCATCTACATTTAACACACTACGAATACGCTCGCCCATATCATAGCGATAGCGCTCAGTCGCGCGGCTATTTTCATCAAAATCGACGACTATCAGCGCTTTAGATGATAAGCCACTAATGAGCGCATTACCTTGCCACGCTGGGAAATCATTATATTGTCCAGCGTTATAAATACTCATCGAGGACGGCGATATCACTGGCTTCCAACTAATTTTGGGCGACGTAAACTCAGGACGCGTCTCATGGTCAGGAATATCCGTTCCTGTATAGTTACGCCCATTTGAGACGATTGGCCAACCGTAGTTATGACCTTTTTCAATCAGATTAAATTCATCACCGCCCCGTGGTCCCATCTCATGCGCCCAAAGCCTACCTTTTTCATCGAATGCCATACCCAATACATTACGATGACCTATACTCCAAAACTGTGCGGCAATGTCATTGCTATTATCTACAAAAGGATTGTCTGCTGGCACTGAGCTATCAAGATTTAATCTAATAATTTTGCCCAAATTGACGCTCATATCCTGTGCCGGTGTTTTTTCTTGGCGCTCACCTGAACTGATATATAAATATTTTCCGTCAGGCGAGAACAGCAAGCGATGACTATAATGCCCCTGCCCTTTTACTTTCGGTATTTGCTCCCAAATGGGCGTAATATCCTGCAAACGTGGCGTAGCTGTATCCAATCCTATCAATGTCGCTTTGATAACTTTGGCACCAAATTTATTATTATCAGTGCCATTCCCTGCTTCAACGTAGCTCATATAGACATGATTAGAAGTAGCAAAATCTGGTGCAAGAACGATATCGCCAAGACCACCTTGCCCACCATAAGCCACTTTCGGTATACCACTGATGGTTGTCTTAGCCCCTGTTGCCGTATCAACAATGAATAACCCTCCTGTCTTTTGGGTGACAAGTAATTTAGGGGGCTCATTATTAACGGTAGGTAATGCTGTCATTGCCCAAGGCTCATCAAACGTGGCTATTTTTTTGGTGATAAAGGTAGGTTTTTCGGTACTTGCTAGCGATTCACTAGCAGAGACTTGCCCTTCTTTATAGTCTGTTAGGTCTTCATGGGTATCGACGGCAGTTTGATTGGAGCAAGCAGGAGCACTAAACAGCAGTGCGCTGATCATTATCGGTAACATTAATGGCGTGCTTAGGTGCTGCATACTGATGATCGTCATTTTGTCGTCTCCGTAACTGTTGATGTCTTATTCCTAGTGCTTAATTCCTATTGCTTAGTTTTTAGTGCTTAGTTTATTTATAACATAGTCAAAGCACTCAAACCGTAAATAATAATAGCGCACAAAAAAACCCCTTACCTGCCTGTAGAAAAAATAGGCAAGTAAGAGGTTGGTTTTAAACCACGGTCAGTTAGGGTTAGATATTAATTCATGCTACGTTTCTCAAACACCAACTTATCATCCGCGCCGACATCGACTTTGATGATATCTCCTGCGCCAAAATCACCAGCCAATAGCTTCAATGACAATGGGTTTTCAATTTCCTGTTGGATCGCACGTTTTAGTGGGCGTGCGCCATAGACAGGATCATAACCAATCGCAACCAGTTTGTTCATCGCATCAGCTGATAGCTCGATATCCATCTCACGCTCATGCAAGCGCTGGCGCAAGCGATCCAACTGAATCGAAGCAATACCGGACATCTGCGACATACCGAGCGGATGGAATACCACAATCTCGTCGATACGGTTGACAAACTCTGGGCGGAAATGCTGCCCAACTGATTCCATCACCTCAGCTTTGATGTCTTCGTAACTTTCACCGACCATCTCTTGGATTTTGTGCGAACCCAAGTTACTGGTCATAATGATGACCGTGTTTTTGAAGTCCACCACGCGACCCTGTGAGTCCGTTAAGCGACCATCGTCCAATACTTGTAGCAAGATGTTGAACACATCAGGGTGCGCTTTTTCAACTTCATCAAACAAAATCACACTATAAGGCTTACGGCGTACCGCTTCGGTTAATGCACCACCTTCTTCGTAGCCCACATAACCTGGAGGCGCACCCACCAAACGACTGACACTGTGCTTCTCCATATACTCACTCATGTCGATACGAACAATCGCATCCTCACTATCGAATAAGAAGTTCGCCAGTGACTTGGTCAATTCAGTCTTACCGACACCCGTTGGTCCTAAGAATAAGAACGAACCTGAAGGGCGATTCGGATCAGACAAACCAGCACGGCTACGGCGTACCGCATTGGCGACCGCTTCGACTGCTTCATCTTGACCGATGACGCGTTCATGGAGCTTTTCTTCCATCGCTAGCATCTTGTCACGCTCGCCTTGCATCATTTTACTCACAGGAATACCTGTTGCTGCCGCTACGACTTCGGCAATTTCATTATCCGTGACTTTATTACGTAGTAGTTTTACACCACTACCTTCGCCTGTCTGCTCTTTTTGTTCTGCCAAGTCAGACTCAGTAATGCGGCGCTCTAGCTGCGGAATCGTTTCATACTGCAGCTTACTCATGGTCTCGTAATCACCTTCACGACTGGCTTTGTCATAGGCGATACGCGCTTTATCAAGCTCGTCTTTTAGCTGCTGACTGCCTTTGACCAATGCTTTTTCTGCTTGCCAAATCTCATTAAGGTCAGCGTACTCTTTTTCTAGCTCTTCAATTTGTGCATCAAGCACTTTACGCTCGGCTTGCGCACCAGCGTCTTCTTCATTCTTGAGCACTTCGCGCTGCATTTTCAACTGAATCAAGCGACTATCAAGCTTACCTAAGGCTTCAGGCTTGCTGTCCATCTCCATACGTAAACGACTTGCCGCTTCATCAATTAAGTCAATCGCTTTATCTGGCAGCTTGCGATCGGTAATATAACGATGGCTCATCCGCGCAGCAGCAATAATCGCACTGTCTTGGATATCAACACCGTGATGCAGCTCATAACGCTCTTTTAGACCACGCAAAATCGCAATGGTATCTTCGACCGTTGGCTCATCGACCAGTACCTTTTGAAAACGACGCTCAAGCGCCGCATCTTTTTCGATATACTGGCGATACTCATCGAGAGTTGTCGCACCGACACAGTGTAGCTCACCACGCGCAAGCGCAGGTTTTAGCATATTACCGGCATCCATCGCACCATCGGCTTTACCAGCACCTACTAAAGTATGCAACTCATCGATAAATAAGATAACATTGCCTTCTTGCTTTGATAAATCGCTGAGTACCGCTTTGAGTCGCTCTTCAAACTCACCACGGAATTTTGCACCCGCAATCAATGAGCCCAAATCTAACGACAACACTTCTTTGCGGCGTAGTCCTTCTGGTACGTCACCATTGATGATTTTTTGTGCCAAACCTTCAATGATAGCCGTTTTACCAACACCTGGCTCACCAATCAGTACGGGGTTATTTTTGGTACGACGTGACAGTACTTGAATGGTACGACGAATCTCTTCATCGCGACCAATCACAGGGTCAAGCTTACCAAGTTCCGCCTGCTCAGTTAAGTTAATCGTATATTTATTCAGCGCATCACGCTGATCTTCAGCATTTTGATTATTCACGGTATCATCACCTCGCAATTGCTCAATGACTGTTTTTAATTTACTCGCTGTTACGCCCGCACTCTCAAATATCTTTTTGGTTTCACCTTGCTCAGCGAGCGCCAACATCACCCATTCAGTAGCGATAAAATCATCGCCTTCTTTTTGCGCTTGACGGTCTGCCAAGTTCAAAATTTTAACCGAATTTGGGTTCAAATTCACATCACCTGTTGGCTCACTAATCGTTGCTTGATTGTCGAGCGCCTTTGCCACACCATTCTTTAGCGCAGGGATAGACGCGCCTGCTTGTTGGCAGATAGATAAATTAGACTCATCCTGTAGCAATACTGCAAGCAGATGCACAGGATCAATACCTGTATGGTCACGTCCCAATGCTAGGCTCTGTGCTTCTTGAATGGCAGATTGTAGTTTCTGGGTAAATTTTTCGAACCTCATAATTGTGTCCTTTTATAATTAGTATTATCAGTCAGTGGATGCAACATAAAATACCGAACGCGCAGCATTTAAAACATAGCGCTTATCGTCAATTTTATCGTGTTTCAATCACCGTTAGTTGTTATATATAGGGTATAACATACAAGATTTCAACCTACTTATGCAAGTTGTCAATAAATATCTATGACTTATTAGTAAATACTGAAAAATAGTAAGATTTTATATATGCAAAAACCTTACTCATAGCAATGATATTATCACAAACTATCAATAGGCACACTAAGAGAGTATTTCAAGAGAATAAATAAAAAAAACAACTAAAAGAGAAGCTTGCTCAACAATGAAAGGCAAGCAAGAGACAGCTATAGCAAAGATTTTAATGCGCTGTAACTGCTAGAAATGTACTACACGATAGCCAGCATTAACATAACGCTCATTCTACAATTTCTATCGATGTGCCAACCTTAACTGCCGCCATAATCTCATCCATCTCATTATCAGTGACCGCAATGCAACCATCGGTCCAATCACGTTGTTGGTTAATCCACGCTAGATGACCGAAGCCGTTCATCTGCCCATGAATCATAATATCACCACCAGGATGAACGCCGCGTGATCGTGCCCGAGCTTTGTCCGCAGCATTGGGGTAGCTTATATGGATGGAGCGATGGGCAATAGAGTTCTCATTCTTATAGTCTAAGATGTACGCCCCCACGGGTGTGCGCTCATCGCCTTGCTGCTGTTTATGACCAACCGGACTATCCCCTAGCGCAATGCGATAAGACTTAATGACTTGATCACCACTCAACAGCTGCAAAATACGATCGGATTTATCGACAAAAACTTTATCGATAACCACCATACTAGAAATAGGCTGACCATTATTGCCTGTACTTTTTGCATCCGAGGAGGCTGTTTTGACATACCCTATCGCACTGGTGCTCATAATGGTGGTCAGTCCCAGTCCTATCACGACAAACAATCGACGCGGCTTTTTGCTGAAGTTTAGAGGAAAAAATGACATAGGCTTTAATAACTCCGTTTGGCGTTAAAGAGTGAAATGGCAACATACCACGCTATTAATTTACCAAAGCACCATGCCAGTTTTTGTGAAAATTTCATGAATAACATTAGGATCTTTTGAACATAGAAACTTCGTTAATGCCATTACACCATACGAATTGCGCCATCTAAGCGAATGACTTCTCCATTGAGATAGGCATTATCAATGATATGCATGACCAACTTGGCAAACTCATTGGGATTGCCCAGACGCTTAGGATAAGGTACGCCCGCCTCTAGTTGTTCGCGCGCTTTTTCAGGGATAGTCTCCATCATCGGTGTGGCAAAGACGCCCGGCGCGATAGTCATCACGCGAATACCATGACGTGCCAGCTCACGTGCTAACGGCAGGGTCAGACCGACGACACCTGCTTTTGACGATGAATAGCTTGCTTGTCCTACTTGCCCATCAAAAGCTGCGATAGAAGCCGTATTAATAATGACGCCATTATCAGCGTTCTTCTCTATGGAGCCGTCTGCGTTATTGGCATTTGCTACACGCTTTGCAATACTGGCTGCGACCAAACGCGCGACATTAAAAGAACCGACAAGATTAATATTGACGCCGCGACTAAAAGCATCGAGATCTGCTGGGTTATTATCACGGTCCAGCAGCTTTTGTACCACAGCGATGCCCGCACAGTTGATAGACCCTTGCAAACCGCCAAATTCTTTTTCAGCCGTATCCACAGCCGCTTGCACCTCATCACCACTGGTCACATCACAGCGTGTAAAGCGAACGTTATCGCCTAGTTCCGCCACCAACGCTTGACCAGCTGATTCATTAAGATCTGCGATGACGACGTTACCGCCTTGCTTGACAATAGCACGAACCACTGCCTCTCCCAAACCTGATGCACCGCCTGTGACCAAAAAGCTCTGTTGTTCAATGTGCATAATTATCCCTTTTATTAATGTTTTTACTGTTATTTTTATCAGTCATCGATTTTTATCTTAACCTGACAATATGAGTGCATTGCTTCATTAAGCCGCAGACAAACTGCGCAGCAAAAAGCGCTGAATTTTACCACTTGGGGTTTTTGGCAACTCTTTTACAAACTCAACCTCACGTGGATAAGCGTGAGTTGATAAACGTCTGCGCACCAAATCTTGAATCTCTTTGGCAATCTCGTCCGTGCCTTCGATACCGTCTTTTAGTACCACATACGACTTAATGGTATGACCACGCACTTCGTCTGGCACACCGACAGCAGCAGACTCTGCGACTGCCTCATGCTCCAGCACAGTGTTTTCAACATCGGTTGGTCCAACTCGGTAACCTGCGGTAATGATAATGTCGTCATCACGCCCTGAAAACCAATAGCTGCCATCACTGTGACGCTCAACCACATCGCCTGTTAAATAGTAATCATCAGCGAAGGCGTCTTTTTCGTTCCAGCTATAACCGCGGAAATAAAACGCGGGCGATTGACTGACCACTACGGCAAGCTGTCCTTGTTCGCCATCAGCTAATATATTCATGTCATCATCTAACACTACCAATGTGTGCCCCGGTAGCGCCATGCCCATCGAGCCAACTGGACATTCATGTGTCAATGCATGATGCTCACAGCAAGTCATACCCGTTTCGGTCTGCCCGTACTGATCGCAGACCTTACAGTTCAAATAGGTTTCAACCCAATTGACCACTTCGGTATTTAAGGTCTCGCCTGCTGAATTGGCACAGCGTAGTGATAGTTTAGCCTCATTGTCATTACTCTTGTCATTGTGAGCAGCTTCAAAGACGCCACTCGATTTCATCATCCGAAACGCTGTCGGTGAGGATGCCAAATTACTAATTTTATGACGTACCATAAAGTCGCGGGTATTGGCAGCATCAAAGCCCGCTTCATTAAAATACGTTGTTACCCCTAATAACAAAGGTCCTGTAATCGCATAATAAAGACCGTATGCCCAGCCTGGATCTGCCATGTTCCAGTAATTATCATCCGCTCGCAAGTCAATCGCATAGCGCATGTAAAGATAAAACGCTGAGAGCGCGCTTAATGGCACACTAACGCCTTTTGATTTACCTACTGTACCTGAGGTAAACATTTGCAGAAAGGGTGCATCGGTATCTAATGAAACCGCGTCTACCGTTTGCGACTGCGTTGCGACCTTTTCAGCGTAGTTATCATCACCCCAACTTTGCGCATCTACTTTGCTACCAACCAGCACCATTTTGGTTTGCTTCGCTAAGTCGTCAAACTTGCCACGATTTTCTTGATTGGTAAAAACCACTTTGGTACTGGCTTTGTCAATCCGATACTTAATCGAATCATAGCCAAAAGCGGTAAATAATGGCTGATAAACTGCACCGATCCGCCAAGTCGCGAGTACAATGGTAAGCAGCTCAGGGGTGCGAGGTAACATGGTCGCCACTTGGTCACCAACTTTTACGCCATAAGACAACAATAAATTGGCGACTTGTGCACTTGCCTTATCAAGCTCAGCAAAGCTCATGCGCGTTACATTGCCCGACGTATCTTCGTGCACCAGTGCAATATTATCACCGCGACCATCACGCACATGACGACCACAACATGCCATATAAGCGTTCAAGCGATCGTCTAAATGCTCGCCAAATATCTCTGTCAATAGCGCGTTCATATCAAAGTTATGATAGTAATCGCTATAGCTCATTGGCGGGTGTGCAGTATGATTTGAAGTGGTATTTACAACTGATAGGTCTGTAGAAGAGGTGTTCATAAGCTAATCCTTTAGCAATAGCAGATAACGAGCGAAATAAGAGAATTGTCAGCAGAAAAACAGGCATATCCTAGCAACTGTTTTTTCTGCTTGTTCGCACATATCAATGTGCATAGACTCTATTAGTAACGCATTTTAATATTTATTTCAATACATAACGTATCATTTTTATGATTCAATCACAAACTCTTGATGGAACTTTATTTCAAAGCACTCAGCAGCCACTTAAAAATCCCAGCAGCGCCTTTTCTTCATAACTTTGATGCTGTTTAGTACGACCACGGCGCGCTTGTTTATAAGGTTCAAAGAACTGCCCCGCCAAAAAGCGCTCTATAATAATGGGATTAATATAAGAAGATCGGCACACCGTTGGCGTATTTCCCAGCTCATCAGCGACGCTTTTTACCATATCAGTCACCAGTTGCTGACGTTCTTTGCTATCAGGTTCACTGGCTAATATTGCTTTGCCCTGAGCGCTTTGTAGCTCATCATGCAGGTAACTGGCAGCAAGGACACTGGCCATCCAAGTACGAAAGTCCTTTGCGCTATATAAATTACCGCTATACATCTCACTGTCATGACTATGACTATGACTATGACTATGACTATGACTATGACTATGACCGCTAGTATGCATGCGTAGATAGTCATTGATATCGCTACTGTCGACGACTTGCTTGTGACCATCGTCATCTAAATATTTAAAAATCTGATAACCAGGTAAATCAGAACATGCCTGTACAATCTCAATCAAACGCTCATCTTGCAATTCAATATGATGCTCTTTGGCACTTTTACCGACAAAATCAAACGCCAGTCCGTTATCAGTTTCGCTCACATGCTTACTTCGTAAAGTACTCAAACCATAGCTTTTATTGAGCTTGGCATAGCGGCTGTTACCGATACGAATCAATGTCGTTTCTAATAGTTTGACCACTGCTGATAAGACATTTTCACGGGATAATGATTTGGCTTTCAAGTCCTTTTCGACTTGTGCACGTAGATTCGGCAATGCTCTAGCGAAGCCTATCATGGCATCGAACTTGGCTTGGTCACGTACGCGATCCCACTCAGGGTGATACAGATACTGTTTTCGTGCTTTGTCATCGCGCCCCGTCGATTGCAAGTGCCCTTTATCATCTTGGCATATCCAAACCTCTGACCACATCGGCGGTATCACTAGCGCATTAAAACGCTGTCGCAAGGCTTTGTCTTTGACCGTTTTGCCTGTGGCATCTTTATAAGTAAACCCGCGCCCCCAACGCCTACGCGTAAACCCAAGCTCATCATCACTGACATAGCGCAGATTAGCAAGGCGAGCGAGTTTTTCATAATCATGGCGTATGTCTTGCGTGGTTGTTTGGTCATTTAGCGTCGCCATAATACATACTCGATTGATAAAATAGTCGTTTTAGCATAATGAATTACGATTATTTTTGCTGTTTATTTGCCAAGAGCAAAGTGTAATCAATGTGTAAAAAAACACGCTTAAAAAGGGTTCTAAATAATGAGCTTTTGAGCCATAATTTGATAACAATCACAATTTAATTTGAATAAAATACAATGAAAAATACCTCTATAAAAATAGCAGCATTATCTAAAGACGATTACGAATTTTGGTTACCTTTGTGGCAAAACTATCTAAAATTTTATGAGACCAGTTTGCCATCAAGTACCATCCAAAACACGTGGCACAGTTTGCTCGATAGTAACATGCCGATTTATGGTTTTGGTGCTTGGCAGGACGACAAGTTAGTAGGTATCACCCATGTGGTGCTACACCCCAATACTTGGAATACCACTGAGTGTTGTTATTTAGAAGATTTATATGTCAATGAACAGCTACGCGGACAAGGCTTAGGACGAGTACTGATTGAAAAGGTGTATGAGTTCGCTCGTAGTAAAAACTGCAACCGTGTGTATTGGACGACACAAGAGGGCAACACCACGGCGCGCAAACTCTATGACGCCATCGCCACTCAAACAGACATGGTGCAGTATCGTAAGAACTTATAATGGTTGTCCAATACTTTATGACTCAAATTTATCTCAAAATGCAATCATAAAAAAAACGCCAAGCGTTAAACACTTGGCGTTAATCTGTTGACTACTACTCTAAAAATGCTTATTTACCATAAACACATAAATAAGCCGTTTCTACTGCCACTTTTACTTGAAACTTCTGATTGGCTTCAACGGTAAATTGCTCACCCGCATTAAAGGTTTGCCACTCATCACTTTCTGGCAATTTGACCGTCAATGCACCACTGACCACGCTCATGGTTTCAAATTCGCTGGTACCAAACTCGTACTCGCCAATTTCCATCACGCCAACTGTTGCAGGCTTAGTTGCCGTTTGAAAGGCAATAGAAGTGACTTTATTATCAAAATAACTGTTAACACTTGGCATAATTTTCCTTAATTAAATATTAATTACTATTTTATTTTACAATCCCGCTTTTAGACTCGCTTCGATAAACTGATCGAGGTCACCATCGAGTACCGCACCAGTATTAAAGGTTTCAACGCCAGTACGCAAGTCTTTGATACGTGAATCATCGAGTACATAAGAGCGAATTTGACTGCCCCAACCGACGTCTGACTTGCCATCCTCGACCGCTTGCTGAGATTCCATGCGTTTTTGCATCTCAAGCTCATAAAGCTTAGCACGTAACAACTTCATCGCCGTCGCTTTGTTCCCATGCTGGCTACGCTCGTTCTGACAAGTGACCACCACGCCACTTGGCTCGTGGGTGATACGTACCGCAGAATCAGTCGTGTTCACATGCTGACCACCTGCGCCAGATGAACGATAAGTATCAATACGCAAATCTGCTGGATTGATGTCAATCTCGATATTATCATCAATTTCAGGCGACACAAAAACGGCAGCAAACGAGGTATGACGACCGTTATTGCTATCAAATGGTGATTTACGGACTAAGCGATGCACGCCGATTTCGGTACGTAACCAACCAAAAGCGTAATCCCCTTTAATCTCAATCGTTGCTGATTTAATACCAGCCACGCTACCAGAAGACACTTCAATAACTTCAACTTTGAAGCCATGCGATTCCGCCCAGCGGGTATACATACGCAACAGCATCTCCGCCCAATCTTGCGCCTCGGTGCCGCCACTACCCGACTGGATATCTAAGTAGCAGTTATTAGGATCCATCTCACCACTAAACATGCGACGGAATTCTAAATCAGCAACGCGTTTCTCCGCATTGTCGAGCTCTGCTTGCACATCCGCCAGCAAGGATTCATCCTCTGCTTCTACCGCCAGCTCCAGCATGGCAGACGCATCTTCCAATGTGCTCTCAAGCGACACCACAACATCGATGACGCCATCAAGCTGGCTTTTTTCTTTATTAATCTTAGTCGCACGCTCTGGATCATTCCATAGCTCGGGGTTTTCTAACTCTAAATTGACTTCTTCTAAGCGTTCTTGCTTACCATCGAAGTCAAAGATACCTCCGCAAGTCCTGCCCACGCTCTGATAAATCTTTGATTCGTTCTTGATACGGATTGATTTCCATAAAGTTTCCTGTCTTTTTAAATAAATATCTCACTGATATGGCGCTATTTTAAATGAGATTGACGATAAATAGTTGGCTAATTATGACTGGCTTTATATTAAATAACGTTAAACAGCCTAAATCGACCAATCCTCAACCGCCCAGCGATGGGCTAACGCATGCGCATGCAGCGCGTCATCAGGTGACACACAAATAGCCACATCCGCCCACTCAAGCAGCGGAATGTCATTTTTGGAATCTGAATAAGCATAAGTTTTATCAAACTCAACACCCGCTGATTTTTGCTTATCTATCCATTTATTAAGATGATAAATCTTACCTTCTTTAAAGTTTGGCTTGTCGGTAAGTTTACCCGTATAGCGCTCATTTTTTATCTCAAGCGGCGTTGATAGCACATTGGCACCTTCGATACCAAAACGCTTGGCAATGGCGGATACCACAAAATCATTGGTTGCAGAAATAATCACCACCTCATGACCTTTTTCAACATGCTGACAGAGCACTTCCATCGCTTTTGGGCGAATGTGCGGCTCGATTTCCGTCTTAATATAATCTTCGCGTAGCTCATGCAATCTATCCATCGGCAAGCTACTTAAAAACTGCGCCACAAATTCATTATATTCCGTCGCATCAAGCGTACCTTCGATATAGTCTTGGTAAAACTTTTGATTGGCCGTGCGGTATTGCGCTTCATCGACGAGGTCGTGTTTGACGATATACTCGCCCCATAAATAGTCGCTATCGACGTCGAGCAAAGTATGATCTAAATCAAAAAGTGCCAGCTCTTTTGGAGAAAGTTGTGCTTGTGTTGCCTGCATAATGAGACCTTATTATTGTTTGTTGAAGGACAGAAATACAACTGGTTTTTAATAACTTCCGCTTTGGAAATAGATAATGATATAAAAAATTTCTCAATAATTTTTCTTGAATGCTACTGTTTACCAAACAAAATTATGGTAAATTTATTTATATAACTTGTGGTTAGGCTGTGTCCTCACTCTGAACGAAAGCGCCCAAATGGGCTAAAAATGGTGACACGCCCTAGTATCTGTTTTGCTTACTTCATCATAAAAATAGAGAATCGCATGGAAGCGCCTGATGTCAAAAATGTTTTGCCAAGTAAAACGCGTCGCCCTGCCCGTTCGATCAAAGAAATCAGACAACGTCAGCTGGGTGAAAGCTATCAATCACCTTTCGACCGTATACTGTATGCGCTCTTAAATGGTGTGATGTACGGAGTTGGCGGTTTACTGATCGACTTTGCCATTGTTGTCATTCGCTCAATAGCTGGTATAGGTAATGGCGACGTTTTTTTGTTATTCACCCCATTTATGTTGGTCGTGGGCGCAATCATGGGTTTTATCGTTGGTAAAAATGCTGGCGCTGAAAGCGTCAATGCGCTCAATATCAATGAAACAACCAATCATAATGCTTACCTTAATGACTACTCTATACGCCATGATATTTTTCGTGGACTGATTATTGGTATTATCATTTTTGCCATTATTTGGCTGGTTATGATGCTCATGGCATAAATTGTTAGCATAAAAAGCCTCTATGTAAGGAAGGTTTGCCTGATTCATATAAAAACAACAGATCAATATCAGACAATTCAAGGATTCTTTATAAATTTCTGCTTAATCAGGCATGGCTACTTCTGTTAAGCCCGTTTTAAATTTTTGACAACGCTCCGCATAATGCATCGCTGATAATTTCAACATCGCTGCTTGCTCGTCCGTTAAGGTTTTGACCACCTTTGCAGGCGCACCCATGACGAGTGAGTTGTCTGGAATCTCTTTGCCTTCAGTGACCAATGCCTTAGCACCAATAATGCAATTTTTGCCAATTTTGGCATTATTCAATACCACTGCCCCAATACCAATTAAGCTATTGTCACCGACTTCGCAGCCGTGCAGCATCGCTAAATGACCAATGGTGACATAGTTGCCGATTTTGACCTCAATACCTGCATCAGTATGAATGACGCTGTTTTCTTGCACATTACTATAATCGCCGATATGGATGCGCTCATTATCACCGCGAATCACTGCCCCAAACCACACGTTAGCTTGATGACCCAAATAGACATCGCCTATCACTCGTGCTGAGTCTGCGACCCAACCATGAAAAGGTACCGCGAATTCGGGTACCTTGTCTAAATATTGATAAATCATAACGGCTCCTTGTTATATATAGTAATGAAATAGGTCAGTCATGAAAATTAGTCATGAAAGCGAATCATAAAGACCAGATATCTCGATTTGCTGTCCATTGTGGCAAAGCCAAAAGGGAAAATCCAGCGCTATTAACGGCTAATAATTAAAGGCATACTTTTCAATCTAAAAATCGGCTGGCTATCTGCGGGCAGATTGTATATAATGCGCAAAATCTGTGCCTAAGCGAGCGGACATGATGCAAGTTACCTATTCACTATCTAGTGGGTTTTGTAGTTTCCATCAATAATGTCTTCTCGCTTTTTTGTGGAAAAATTTTGGGTTTAGGTGTTTTTTAGTATCCATTAATAGCAATTTTTGCGATACAAAAAAGCCATTTTTAATCTAACATTTAATCATGAAAATCATGGCACTCACTAATAACAGCGGAGGCAACCCTTGAATTCATCGGCAGAAATACAAGCAATTTTGGCATTAGCAGACGGTACGATTTTTCGCGGTGTGAGTATCGGCAGTCTCGGTCATCGTGTCGGTGAGGTGGTGTTTAATACAGCCATGACAGGGTACCAAGAAATCCTAACCGACCCAAGTTATGCGCGCCAGCTGGTCACCCTAACCTATCCGCACATTGGCAATACCGGTACCAATAGCGAGGACACTGAGTCTGGCAATGGTCATCAGGTATGGGCAGACGGTCTTATCATCCGTGATGCTACAATGGTCACATCAAACTTCCGTAACTCAGAATCATTAAGCGACTATTTATCACGTAACGATACCGTTGCAATCGCTGAGATTGATACCCGTCAATTAACTCGTCTACTACGTGATAAAGGTGCACAGAACGGCTGTATTATGACCGCCTCAGACGGCGAGACAATCAGCGCTGCTGACGAGCAACAAGCCATCAAATTAGCACAAGAGTTTGCTGGTATCGAAGGCATGGACTTGGCAAAAGAATGCTGCACGAAAGAGCGCTTCGAATGGACAGCAGGTACGTGGGATTTATCAGATACCTTACTTAACCGTGATGCCATTGGCAGCCATGATAGCGGTACTGGCGGCTTCTTTAAGCAACTCGGCACTCACATCGATTCTAAATACAATGTCGTCGCCTACGACTTCGGTAGCAAAACCAATATCCTGCGTATGCTGGTTGATCGCGGCTGTCATGTAACCGTCGTTCCTGCACAAACGCCTATCGCAGATGTGCTGGCGATGAATCCAGATGGTATCTTTTTATCAAACGGTCCTGGCGACCCTGCAGCCTGCGACTATGCTATCGATGCCGTGCGTCATATCATTGAAAAAACTGATGTGCCAACCTTTGGCATCTGTTTAGGTCATCAGTTGATTGGTCTAGCTAGCGGCGCAAACACCATTAAAATGAAAACCGGTCATCACGGCGCCAACCATCCAGTTCAAGACTTAGCAGCTGGCACAGTTATGATTACCAGTCAGAACCATGGTTTTGCGGTTGATGAAGACACGCTGCCTGATAACGTTAAATCTACCCATCGCTCATTATTTGACGGCACCAACCAAGGTATCGAGCTGACCAACAAGCCTGTCTTTAGCTTCCAAGGTCACCCAGAAGCCAGCCCCGGCCCGCATGATTGTGCGCCACTGTTTAATAAGTTTGCAGATATGATGGCAGCGGCTAAAGCTTAAGCAGTTAATCAGCTTTTAAGTATCAGTCATTAGCAAACAGTAAGTATTCGTTATACAGCTTAGATCACGCATGATGGTTTAAGCTGCGCCACGCAAAATATCGTTTTATTAAAGTGTTGTTTTATTAAAATATAGCACTGTTCAAATACGAGTTTAGCCGAATATAAATCAATTAAAATATCATACTAACGAAGGTAGCCCTAACTATGCCAAAACGTATCGACATAAAAAGCATTCTTATCATAGGCGCAGGTCCTATCGTCATCGGTCAAGCATGTGAGTTTGATTATTCGGGTGCACAGGCCTGTAAAGCGCTAAAAGAAGAAGGCTATCGCGTCATCTTGGTCAACTCAAACCCTGCGACCATCATGACTGACCCTACCATGGCGGACGCGACTTATATTGAGCCAATTACTTGGCAGACCGTTGAGCAAATCATTGCTAAAGAACGCCCTGACGCCATCTTGCCAACGATGGGCGGACAGACCGCTCTAAACTGTGCCTTAGAATTAGACAAACACGGCGTCTTGACCAAGTATAACTGCGAGTTGATTGGCGCGACCAAAGATTCAATCGAGATGGCAGAAGATCGCAACTTATTTGATAAAGCCATGAAGCGTATCGGCCTTGAATGCCCGCGCGCTGAAACCGCTGAGACCATGGAAGAAGCATTTGCAACACAAGAAAAAATGGGCTATCCCTGTATCATTCGTCCATCATTTACCATGGGTGGTTCAGGTGGCGGTATCGCTTATAACCGCGATGAATTTATCGAGATTTGTGAGCGTGGCTTTGACTTATCACCAAACCATCAATTGCTCATCGATGAATCGTTAATCGGTTGGAAAGAATATGAGATGGAAGTGGTTCGTGACAAAAACGACAACTGTATCATCATCTGTGCGATTGAGAACTTTGACCCAATGGGCGTGCACACTGGCGACTCAATCACAGTTGCGCCAGCGCAAACTTTGACCGACAAAGAATACCAAATCATGCGTAATGCCTCATTGGCAGTACTACGTGAAATCGGCGTTGAAACAGGCGGCTCAAACGTTCAGTTCGGTATTAACCCTGATACTGGTCGTATGGTCGTCATCGAGATGAATCCACGTGTATCACGCTCGTCTGCCCTAGCCTCAAAAGCGACGGGCTTCCCGATTGCTAAAATCGCGGCAAAATTAGCCATTGGTTATACGCTTGATGAATTGCAAAATGACATCACTGGTGGCAAAACGCCAGCCAGCTTTGAGCCAGCGCTTGATTATGTGGTCACAAAAATTCCACGTTTTAACTTTGAAAAATTCCCACAAGCAGATAGTGTGTTATCAACCCAAATGAAATCGGTTGGTGAAGTCATGGCGATTGGTCGTAACTTCCAAGAATCGATGCAAAAAGCTTTACGTGGGATGGAAACTGGCAATGATGGTTTTGATGAACAAATTGACTTTGCTGCTATCAAAGACGGTAATCTGAGCATTGAAAAGGCACGTAGCGAGATTACCAATCGTTTGACCATTCCAACGCCTGAACGTATTTATTATATCGCTGATGCTTTCCGTATCGGTATGAGCGTCGATGAAGTATTCAACTTAACCAAAATTGATCCATGGTTCTTGGTACAAATCGAAGATATCGTGAAAACTGAAGCACAAGTTAAAGCGTTAGGTTTTGGTGGTTTAACTGAGAAGAACTTACGCAGCTTTAAGCGTAAAGGTTTATCAGATTTGCGTTTAGCAAAACTCCTTGGTGTCTCACAAAAGCAACTACGTAAAAAACGTTGGGACTTAAACGTCTATCCAGTCTATAAGCGCGTCGATACCTGCGCGGCAGAATTTGCCACCAGCACCGCCTATATGTACTCAACCTACGATAGCGAATGTGAAGCCAACCCAACGAATAACAAGAAAATCATGGTTATCGGTGGCGGGCCTAACCGTATCGGTCAAGGTATCGAGTTTGACTATTGCTGTGTCCACGCAGCCCTTGCCATGCGCGAAGACGGCTACGAGACCATCATGGTCAACTGTAACCCTGAAACGGTTTCGACCGATTATGATACCTCCGACCGTCTCTACTTTGAGCCAATCACCTTAGAAGATGTACTTGAAATCGTCCGTATCGAGAATCCTGATGGCGTGATTGTACAGTTTGGTGGTCAAACGCCATTGAAACTGGCGCGCGCTCTTGAAGCTGCTGGCGTCAAAATCATTGGTACTAGCCCAGATGCGATTGACCGCGCTGAAGACCGCGAACGCTTCCAGCATATGATTCAGCAATTGAACCTTATCCAACCAACCAATGCTTTAGCGACGAGCTTAGAAGATGGTTTGGTCAAGGCAAAAGACGTTGGCTATCCGTTGGTAGTACGCCCATCATATGTACTTGGTGGTCGCGCGATGGAAATCGTATATAACGAAGATGAGCTCAGACATTACCTACGTACTGCGGTACAAGCGTCAAACGAAGCGCCCGTACTATTAGACCGCTTCTTAGACGATGCGATCGAAGTCGATGTCGACTGCGTTAGCGACGGTACAGACGTCGTGATTGGCGGTATCATGCAGCATATCGAACAAGCTGGCGTGCACTCTGGTGACTCAGCCTGTTCATTGCCACCTTACTCATTGTCTGATGAGCTGTGCGATGTGATGCGCGCGCAAACGGTTGCCATGGCAAAAGAGCTTGGTGTTGTAGGTTTAATGAACGTACAGTTTGCCGTAAAAGGTGAAACGATTTATATCTTAGAAGTGAACCCTCGCGCTGCCCGTACCGTGCCGTTTGTCTCTAAATGTATCGGTACTTCACTAGCGCAAATCGCGGCACGCTGCATGGCTGGCACCTCATTAAAAGACCAAGGCTTTACCACTGAAATCGTTCCGGCATTTTTCGCGGTCAAAGAAGCGGTATTCCCGTTTGCGAAGTTCCCTGGCGTTGACCCAATCTTGAGCCCTGAGATGAAATCAACCGGTGAAGTGATGGGCGTTGGTAAAACCTTTGGCGAAGCATTTTATAAAGCCATTATCGGTAGTAATGAGCGTCTGCCAGGTCTACCGACCGAAGGCGAAACCAAAACTGTCTTTATCTCAGTACGTGATAGTGACAAAGCACAAATCGCCCCTATCGCTCGCCAGCTTGTCGACTTTGGTTTTAACATTGTATCAACCACTGGTACGCAAAAAATATTGAGCGACGCCGGTATTGAGTGCAAGCAAATCAATAAAGTTACCGAAGGTCGCCCGCATATCGTCGATGCCTTGAAAAATGGTAAAATCGACCTTATTATCAATACTACTGAAGGCAAACAGGCACAAGAGGATTCATTCTCTATCCGCCGTAGCGCCCTGCAAGGTAAAGTATTTTATGTGACGACTTTAGGGGCGGCAGACGCGGTTTGTAAATCTTATGCCATTGACCTACCGTTTGAGGTCTATAAGCTACAAGATTTGCACGAACAAGCAAAGACTATTGCTTAGCTCTATTGACTTAGCAGCATAATTTCAGTAGATTAAGCATAACGGCAACGCTCGTTTAACAGCGGATGCAAAACTTGTTATCGATTTTCATATAACAATAGGGCTTTAAAAAAACGTACGGCTTAAAAAAGCAGTACTTTAAAAAAATAAAGTTTTAAAAAGATAGACCTAAAAAGCATAGTGGCTAAACTGCGACTATGCTTTTTATTACGTAAGGTTAAAGTGCCTTGTTTGTCAGTGTATCCATGCTCACAGATAAGCGCGTGTTTAGTTGTTACGCAGTCTAAACCTCATTCTTTTTATATCTTCACATACTCATTGCAACAACACTGACACCATCTCACTATTCACTAAGAGTAGGAGATGGTGTGGTGTTATTGGTTTAAGGAAAAAACATGCAACGTTATCCCATGACTCCGCAAGGACATGCGGCTCTAGAAGCCGAATTAAAACAGTTAAAAAGCATCGACCGTCCACGCATCACTGCTTCTATCGCTGAAGCCCGTGAACATGGCGATTTGAAAGAAAATGCTGAATATCATGCTGCTCGCGAACAGCAAGGTTTTTGTGAAGCGCGTATCCGTGATATCGAAGCCAAACTTGGCGGCGCGCAAGTGATTGATCCTGCAACATTGCCAAAAGATGGTCGTGTGATATTCGGCGTGAGCGTCGTTATCGAAAACATGGACACCGGAGAAGAAAAACAATACAAAATCGTTGGTGATGATGAAGCAGACTTTAAAGCGGGTAAAATCTCAGTCAATTCACCGATCGCACGTGGTTTGATTGGTAAGTCTGAAGGCGATGAAGCACGTATTGAAACGCCAAAAGGCGTGGTCGAATACGAAATCATGAAAGTGATTTACGATTAATTTTCCCGATTTGAGAAATATCTGAATAGAAATCCTTTGATAGCAATTCTTTGATAAATAAAAAGCTTTTGATGACAGCAGTATTTTAACGTGAATCAGCTGGCAATTCGCCTAGCAAATGAGCGTAGAAAGTAGTACACAACCTCATTATGAATAGAGCAGAAGTTACACAACGCTGCTTTTTTAGTCTATTTGTTTTAGCGCATAATTGCTCGAGTATAGATGCTGAGCCTTGTGACTATTACAAGTGTCTCATTATAAGCATTAGACATCAGTGCTTAGCAACTGACTAAAATAATGATGGAGAGATAGCGAACGTTGGCTATCATTAGTATCTTTACCCTCGTTATTTGACATGGTTTACATGATCATTTGACGGGGGTTTTTCTTTTCTAGGTGTTGTTTTCTAAGCGTTATTTTTTACGCTTTGCTTTCTGCTACTACATTAGCGGCTTTATTTACTGTTATTTTAAAGGAATCTATTATGACCATACACATCGATATGCCAGCGTTACTGACTATAAATAAGAAGGCGTTTACCCAGCACAGCCTCGTCAAAAAAAGCGTGATAAGCACTGCTATTCCAACAATCTTAGCAGGCGCTTTATTGACAGTATCTACCGCACATGCTGCGCCTGAGATCGCCACCATTTCGTCTGCTGGTAGTAGTACTACCGTCGTTGAGCAGTATTCTGACGGTAAAACCGCGACCATTACAGCGACACCACATGGCATCACTATGCAAGACGGCATGCCTTATGCGGTGACTCAAGTAACCAATGTGCCACGCTATACGGTCGTCACCCAAGGCAGCACCACGGTTACGAGCGTACCTGTGACCAACCAAGTCACCAATCAAACCAGCAAGGTTGATGTCATAGCTGTGCCGACGACTAGCGTGACACAAGTATTGCCTGTGACGACGGCTACCCAATTGCCAGTCATCAATACACCAACGACAACCGTAGTAACGAACCAACCTGCAACGACGCAAATAGTATCTACGTCTTTAGATGCTCTGCAACTGACCCCGACTTTTAGTACGCCTGACGTGGTGAATGCACAAACCAAAGTGATGAAAATATTAAAAAATAAAGATGGTCGCGAAGTGGCTGTACCTGCGAACCATATCGCACCTGGCGACATCATCGAATACCACACCACTTATACCAATACCACGGCACAACCCGTCACTGACATCAATGCCATGGTATCACTGCCAAATGGCGTGCAATTGGTATCATTGAATAGCCCACTACCAACGCTTGCGACAACAGGTGGCGACAGTTATCAGACTATCCAACAAGTTGGCAACACTGTAGTCATCACAGAAAATTACTCTGGACTCAAATGGAACTTAGTAGATCTTCCTGCTAACGCACCGCAAACGGTTGTTATACGTGCGAAGGTTCAGTAAAAATTAGATTTGAAAGTTTAGATTTGAAAATATTGTTATTTAATAAATCTTAAAATTAAAATTAATAAAAGGTCTTGCCGGCTAATTTCCTAGTCAGCAAGACCTTTTTGATGAGTGTTCCTTATTCCTTAACAACTAACCTTTTGCTATAGTGCAATTAATTCAAAACAAGTATCCGGTCATTATTTCCATGTATAAATTTACTGCTCTCTATTCATTAGCTTTTATCATTTATAGCTGTATTTTTAGTTCTATATCTTGGGCTGAAGCTGCCGAACCAAAATTTGACGCTAGCTTTTATATGTCAAAAATTTGTACTGCATATATGAGTAAAGACGGTTATGAGTATTGCGATGATGGTTATATCCTTAAAAGCGAAACGTTAAATAATGGCGAAGTAATAGAAACCGTGCTTATGAATGGAATAGGTCATTACGGCTGGAACCATACTTCGCTCAAAAAAATCGATAAAGATACTTATCATGTCTATATCGGCTGTGGCAACCCGTGCGGTGCTAATATGCTATTTGGTCGTGGCGGCAAGGAGCAATACTTTGGCCGTTATTTCACCTTTGACCTAAACAGTCGGTGTAGCGTTGGATATAATAATGATAAACAATTATGGACGGCTAGCCGATTTTTTTCAGATAAAGAAATCGATTTTCCTTCAACCTATGACCCTGACGCTTTTGCAGCTTACCCCAAGTACAACGTCGAGTTTGATAAAAAAGGACGTCTCATTGTCAAAGAATACTTCTCAGAAGAAGTGGTTCAAACCTTGCCTAATCCCTGCTCTCATAATTAAAAAAATTTCATAAATAGCACGACAACAGTTGTCGCATGAAATAAATATTTCTTCAATAATTACAGTGACTTACAAGACAATTTGCTAAAATAATAGCCAATAAATGAATTGGTAATTTTATGGCCACCATCAATTATGAACGACTACAAGGCAAGCTCAATATTTTAGCGGATGCTGCTAAATATGATGTTTCTTGCTCATCATCGAGTGGCACGCGCAAAAACCAAGGCGGTGGTCTGGGCGATGCTTCTGCAACTGGTATCTGTCACAGCTATACTGAAGATGGTCGCTGCGTCAGCTTGTTAAAAATCCTCTTAAGCAATCATTGCATATACGACTGCGCTTATTGCACCTCACGCAAAAGCAATGACACGCCGCGTGCTGCTTTTAGCGTCGAGGAAGTGGTTGATTTAACCATGCAGTTTTATCGCCGTAACTATATCGAAGGGTTATTTCTTAGCTCAGGTATTTTTAAGAGTGGCGATTATACGATGGAGCGACTGGTTGAGGTCGCTAAGATATTGCGGACACGTGAACGCTTTAATGGCTATATCCATTTAAAGACCATTCCGGGTGCATCAAAAGAGTTGCTGTTAGAAGCGGGATTATACGCCGATCGTCTCAGCGTTAATATCGAGATTCCAACGATATCTGGCTTGGCTTTACTCGCACCAGAGAAGTCGCATGATGAATTAAAAGCACCGATGGAAACCGTTAAAACTGAAATTATTACGATCAAAGAGAGCTGTAAAACCCATAAAAAAGCACCGAAATTTGTGCCAGCAGGTCAAACCAGTCAAATGATTGTTGGCGCGAGTAACGAGACTGACTTGCAAGTGATTCAGCTATCGAGTCATTTTTATCAGCAATATGATTTGAAGCGCGTCTACTATTCAGGCTATGTGCCGATGTTGTCTGACAGTCGCCTGCCAGCGATTGGGACGCCTGTGCCAATGATACGTGAAAACCGTCTGTATCAAGCGGATTGGCTGATGCGTTTTTATGGTTTTGGCGCGCATGAAATCGTTGAACCAGACTCGCCATTTTTAGATTTAGACTGCGACCCAAAGCTTGCTTGGGCAATCCGCCATCGCGAGCATTTTCCGGTCAATATTCAAACCGCAAGCTATGAGATGATTGTCCGCATTCCCGGTATCGGCACCAAAACGGCTAAAAAGATAGTGAAGGCGCGCAAGTTTAACCAGTTGACACTTTATCATCTCAAAAAAATGGGCGCGGCTGTCAATCGCGCCAAATACTTCATCGCAACTACCGGAAAAAACGAACATTTAGCGCATTTAACGCGTGATAACTTCCGGCAATATGTATTGGCACAGACGCAGACCAAGTATAAAGATCAACGTAATGGACAGCTGGCGCTGTTTTAAATAGCACTGTTGTAATTAGCATTGTTTCAATGATTACTATTTTAAATAGGAATATAGATGTCACAACTGCTGCAAAGCCACGACTATACTGTCGGTCACTTAACACCCAGCATCGTGCTTTATGAGCCAAGTTTTGAGGGTTGGCTGAGTGCGGTATTTTATGTCTATGCCAATAAACTGCAAAACGATGATTCTCTACAGTTAATCGCCCAAGACTGCTATGTACCTTCATTAATCGCACAAGCGACTAGCGTTACTACTGATGAAGACAATGCCGAACGCGTACTGACCAAGCTTAATCAGCTCTTAGGTCGTTCCGGTATGCGCAATATTCTCTGGGGATTTTTATCCGAAAAAGACAATATCGGTACGATTTTATTTCAGGTAGTCAAATATGCCATTGACTACCCTAATCGCTCTATCATGGAGGATTTGGGTAATCTTAATGTTTTAGAGCTGGTGCAAACGGTCAAGTCTGTTGGTCGTGAGAAGCATCGTATGGAAGCCTTTGTACGTTTTGAGCATACCACTGACGATATCTATTTTGCGCGAGTAGAGCCTGATTTTAATGTCTTGCCTTTGATTGGTGAGCATTTTCGTCAGCGCTACCAAGACCAACACTGGGCGATTTATGATTTATCCCGTGGCTATGGCATTTATTATGACAAGAGCCAAAGCACGCCATCACGACCTGCGACTTTGCAAACTATCACTGATTTAGATGATACCGTGCTGCGCAATCCTGCCAGTATTCATAGCGAGGATGAGCAGCGCTATCAAAAATTTTGGCAAGGTTACTTTACTAACGTCAACATCAAAGAGCGTAAAAACCTACGTTTGCATAAGCAATACTTGCCGCAGCGCTATTGGAAATACTTAAGCGAAAAACAAGTACTGCCCAATGCTGAGCATTTACAGAAACGTCGCTAATGACTTTTATCCTTCTATTCAAGCCTTTATGCGTCTCTCTCTTAGAAACTCGACCATATAACCTTATCTTTTTATCTTGATGGTTGAGTTTTGGCGGCTTTTAACTGACAATAGCCACTTGTTATTATGAACTGGTCACCAATGCCATTATGAAAGTTATGCGCCTATTATCGTCTTTAAAGCATGATGAATCCGAGCGCGGTATTTTTCATCTTGGGCGCGCATTGGTCAAAAATGGCCATACCTCCATCATCGTCTCTAGCGCCGATGAAGATAATGATCTGGTCAAACGCCTAAAGCGTGATGGCAATAACTATCATCAGCTACACATGAATAAAAAGTCTTGGCTGTCGTTACTACAAGTCACGGCGCTGCGGCGTTTAATTGAAGAGTACGACCCTGACGTGATCCATGTGCACTCACGCACACCTGCATGGATACTGCATTTGGCATTGCGCCGCGCCCGCGTCAAGCGGATACCAAAGCTAGTGTCAACCATGTATGGTTTTTATCCGATCAATAAATATTCTCAAGCCTTACTCGATGTCGATACCATCATTACCGTCTCCGATAGTGTGACCAATTATCTAAAAAAAGGCCTGCGCCGAGAAGATGCAGACCCTAAAGTCATCAAACGCATCTACCGTGGTATCGATACGCGCCGCTATCCTTATCGTCATAATCCATCTGTTTATTGGCTACGGCATACTTTTGCTGAATATCCTGAGCTTGAGCATAAAAAGTGGCTGGTATTTCCAACCATTATTGGCAACGAATATGGTCAGGAATGGCTGATTGATATTTTGGGCAACTTGCAAGAGCAGTTCCCTAACATCCACGTCATTATCATGGATGATGATTATAGAGATGGTGACGTCGCACACGAAGATTTTCGTCAACGCACTAATACATTAGGGTTGGCTGATCGAATTACTTATGTAGGTAGCAAACGTAATGACATGCGTGAATGGCTCTCAGCCGCCAATATCGTGATGGCGCTTGCTAATGAGCCTGAATCAATCGGCATCAACGCCTTACAAGCGATTCATTTAGGCACGCCCGTTATTGGTTGGGATCAGGCCGCATTTAGTGAGATTTTACAACCGCTATATCCTCAAGGGTTGGTCAAAAAATACAATGCCAATGCGCTATGCAAAGCAGTCAGAAACCAATTAGAAAGCGTTACGCGCCCTGAAATGACCAACAAATTCACCATGCGTGAGATGATTGAAGAAACCCTCGCTGTCTACCAAGGTTTATACGACGACTCGCTCGCAGAGGAACAAGCTGCGAGCGATGCCGCTGCTGTCAAAAGAATTAAAAAGACGCTAAAAAAATCCTCTAAACCCACTAGTAAGAAGCCTGAGTCTGCTTATGTCGCGCTAGAACCAGCCGATAAACAAACCAAAGTAAAGCTTATCAAAGAAAAACCTAAAGCGATGAGTCCCTTAAATCCGCTTACTGACTCAGACACGCTTCAAGATCATAAAGACCTGTAAGCCTATCACTTTATTACTTAGGCTAATATCTAACAGCTTGCTGGGGCGTGTTTTCACAATGAATTATTTCATACAAAAAAACGCGGCTTCTATTTTTAGAAGCCGCGCGGAAAATCACTATGGTTATTTAAACATCAACTTAAATGGCTATTAAAATGCTCACCTAATAAGTCGTCGGGGTGTGCGCACTAACAATGCGAGTCACGCCATCAGTAGGGTTGATAAAAGTATGCGGGCGAATGGTATCAATCACGTAGCTATCACCTTGGTTTAATAGATACGTCGTCTCATCAATACGGATAAGAATCTTGCCTTCAATAACGGTGCCAATCTCTTCACCTTCGTGGGCGATTTTTTCTTCCGTTGAGCTGTTCGGTTGATACACCTCAATCAAAAAACCCAAATTCTTGGTGGTACTACAGTTATATACCTGTCTTAGTGACACTCTGCTACTCGGTTCGCTCAGTTCCAACAAATCCTTTGGCGTTACCACGACTCTCGCCTTTGGTTCCTTCCATTCATCACTAAAAAACGTGGTCAAATCAGAACCCAGCACCGCTAAAATCGCCTTTAGCGTATTCACTGCTGGGCTGACTTTATTGCGCTCAATGGAGCTGATAGAAGTATTGGTTAATCCCGACAATTTCGCAAGCTTACGTTGCGAGTAGCCTTTTGCGAGGCGCAGCTGATTGATCTTTTTACCGATATCCTCTTCTGGCGACTCGTCATTTTCGGCTGACATCGCTGTCTCAGAGTCTGTCAGCTCATCTTCATCATCACCACTGATGTCGTCATCTGTATCGATATCAGCCGCTTTATCACTGGCAACATCAGCGTCAATGCCGTTATTAATATCAATGTCAGTGCTGGCATTGTCTACATTGCCTTCAGTAGTGCTATTCAGTTTGGGGTTTGCTGGCATAGTGAATGAATTCCGTGAATAGAAATTTGGACAAGTCGTCTTGTGCATAATTTAACTCAGGATGCCATTGTACACCAATCATAAATGGATGTTGCAACAAGCTGATGGCTTCGACCAAACCATCAGGCGCTAGAGCCTCAACCAATAAACGCGCGCCTACTTTATGGATTGCTTGCTTATGTAGCGAGTTAACGTGCCATTTTTCACCAAAGGCAGCAAGCCTGCCATTTGGCTGAATAATCACGTCATGAACTGGCTGATACTGCACTTCAAGTGGCTGAGTATTGTCCTCTAAATGTGGCTCATAAAACCCCTTTACTTCCCGCCAATCAGGATGTAGCGTGCCACCAAAATGCACATTCATCTCTTGCAAACCTCGGCAAACCGCCAATAGCGGAGTGCCAGTCTTGTCTGCATAATCCAATAACTTAAAGCTAAGCTCATCACGACCCAAGTCTTGTTTCGCTTCGATATGCGTCGCGCCATAGCGCGTTGGTGCCACGTTACTATAACTGCCCGTTAACAAAATCCCATCTGCGATATTCAGTAGCGCCTCAAAGTTTTCGCTATCGGCAGCAGTATTTGGCAGCAGTATGGGATTGCCACCATAAAAATTCACGGCATCGATATATTTTTGATACACCGCTTGTGCTGGCTGCCCATCAACCATCTTATGACAAGAAACAATAGCAATAATAGGTCTAGAATTTTTCATACCGTCTTCCCTAGTTATAACAAATAGACCTCATCGTCTATATTGCTCAATCCTTTATTTAGCTGAAATTTAACACAGCACCTCATAAAATGTAAACTATAAATTTCAATATTGCCGATATTAATAATAAAATCGAATAAATGCATTAATTTAATATAATTTTAAATAAAAATTGACAACTATATTTTTCACACCTATATTGGAAGTCATCAGCGAGACATTAAACAAGGGTTGACGTTTATATCTCGATGTTAAGGGCTAAGAACAGCGAAATCTAAAGAATTCATATTATTAATAAAATTTGTTTTGAGAAATATAAAGAGACACATAGAGACTGTTTAAATAAGAGGTAATCAATCGCTGTTTTACCAAGCATTGGTTAGAAATATCACTAAAAGACGATGCGCCAGCAGTATCCGTATTGACAATAATCCCAGTAATTCTAAAAATTCATAGGAAGAATAGACATGACGACAACCAATGGAATGGTCGAATCTGCAAACAACACAGAATACGTTTATGTTGCGGCAGGTGATATTAATGGCTTACTTCGTGGTAAGCGCATCCCTTTCAATCAAATGGAAAAAGCAGAAAACGGTGCGATACGATTGCCTTTATCTATCTTAGGCGTTGATATTTGGGGTGCTGATGTCATCGAGTCTTCTCAATGTAATGGCGATATAGATGCCATTGCCCGTCCTACTGGTCGTGCCGCCTATCCACTTCTCAATACCAGTGCGCCTTCATCGCTATTGCCTGTTTGGCTTTATACAGAAAATAACGAGCCTTATTACGGTGATGCCAGACACGTTTTGGATTACATCAGCAAAAAATTCAAAGCGCTTGGTTTGACTCCAGTGATGGCCACTGAGCTGGAATTTTATTTGGTTGACTATACTGAAGGCGAAACCCCAAGACCACCTATCCGCCCCAAAAGCGGGCTAAGACTGAATAAAACCTCAATTTTGAGTATCAATGATCTATTACAATTCGATGAATTTTTAGACGAAGTTTATGCACAGTGCAAAAAGCTCGATATCCCAGCAGATGCCGCGTTGGCAGAGAATGGCTGTGGTCAGTTTGAAATTAATTTATTACACGTAGATGATCCACTAAAAGCCGCTGACGATGCCATTTTGTTCAAACAGGTCGTCAAGGCCGTCGCTGCTCGCCGTAAACTCACCGCGACATTCATGGCAAAACCTTTTGGTCTACAATCGGGGAATGGTTTTCATGTGCATTGCAGCTTATTAGATAAAGACGGCAATAATGTCTTTGATGATGAGTCAGATGAAGGCTCAGATATCTTGCGCCATGCAGTCGCTGGCTTGTTAAAGACCATGTCAGATTGCACGTTGCTATTTGCCCCACATGTGAATTCTTATCGCCGCTTTACACCCGGTACGCTAGCACCAAACAATGTGTCATGGGGTTATGAAAACCGCACGGCGGCAGTACGTATCCCCGGTGGTGACTCAAAAGCACGCCGTATCGAGCACCGTGTCTCTGGGGCAGATGCCAATCCTTATCTGGTCTGTAGTGCGGTACTGGCAGGTATGCTGTATGGCATCGAAAACAAGCTGGAAGCGCCAGAACCCATTAATAGCATTACTTACGACGAAGCAGAACTTAAAACCTTGCCACTTGACTGGCTGTCCGCTATCCGCAAATTTGAAAGCAGTGATGTGATTGATTCGCTGTTCCCAAGCGAGATGATTGAGCTATTGATCGCGGTCAAAAAGCAAGAAGCCAAACGCTTTGCTCAGCAAGTGACCAACCTTGAATACCTCACCTATTTACAGGATGTTTGATATGTCAAATAGCAACTCAAGTAGCAATTTAAACGGCAACACAGCAACGAACCAAAACCTATCCTCGAATAATACGCGCAATATCCCGCATTATTCAGACAAAGGGCAATATCCTGATAGCTATTATGCGGCCAGTCGTAATCCTAAGCCGGATAGACCAACGCTAAAAAATGACATCCAAGTGGAAATATGTGTGGTTGGCGGCGGCTACAGCGGTTTATCCACTGCCCTGCATCTCATTGAAACCGATCATGAAGTCGTGGTACTGGAAGGCGCGCAAATTGGTTGGGGCGCATCAGGGCGTAATGGCGGTCAAATCGTCAATGGTCTAAATGCCAGCCTACAAAAAATCAAAAAGTCTTATGGTCAAGAAAATGCAAACTTCGTCGGTCAACTCGTGACCCGCGGTGGCAAAATCATTCGTCGTTTTGTTAGAGACTACGATATCAGCTGTGATCTCAAAGAAAAAAATATTTTTGCGGCATTAAATAACGGACAGCTAAAAGACTTGCAAGAAACGCATGCACTGTGGGAGAGCCATGGTATGCATGATAGAGAGATGCTCGATAAGCGCGGTATCCAAGAGCATATAAAATCAGATGCCTATGTGGGCGGAGTCATCGATCACTCCGGTGGACACTTCCATCCATTGAATCTTGCTCTAGGTGAAGCAGCGGCCATTGAGCAAGGCGGTGGTACTATTTATGAAAATACCTTAGTGGTTGATATTGAGTATGCTGACGATGCTATCAAAGTCATCACCGAGTTTGGCACCGTAACTTGTAAGCAAGCGGTGCTATGCGGCAATGCCTATCTCAATAAAGTCATCCCTAAACTGACTGACCGTGTCATGCCTGTATCGACGCAAATTATCGCCACCGAGCCGCTGGGTGATTTAGCAGATCAGTTACTGCCAACCGATGTTTGTGTCGAAGATGTCCGCTACATTTTGGATTACTATCGCCTCTCAGCAGACAAGCGCATGTTATTCGGCGGCGGTACAGTCTACGGTGGTCAAGACCCCGCCGACATCACAGCTAAAATTAGACCAAACATGACTAAGATTTTTCCAGAGTTACGTGATGTCAAAATTGACTATGCGTGGAGTGGGAACTTTGCGTTGTCTTTTTCCCGCGTACCACAAATGGGCAAACTACATGAGCGAGTATATTTCGCCCATGGTTATAGTGGTCATGGCGTGACAGGCTCGCATCTATTTGGACAAATATTAGCCGATGCCATCAATGGTAAAACCAAAGAATTCGATGCTTTTGCACAAATTCCTTGGATTCCATTCCCAGGTGGTCGAGCGCTGCGAGTCCCTTACTCGGTTATGGGCTCATGGTGGTATGCGCTAAAAGATACCACTGGCATGTAAACGCATAAAAACTTTGGATAATAAACATTGAATAAGGTGTTTTTATTTTAAAAGCGGCCGTTACAGTGACCTATCATAGCAACGGATTGTTGTGATGGGGCGCGATAGACAATTGATTCGCTACTGTCCTACTGTCTGTCGCGCGTCAACCATAGAATAGAGCTTGTTTAAAAAAACAATGAGGTTTTACAGGGAGCGTAAATATGAACATGAAGCTCAATGATGCTGTCGAAGGACAGTATCATAATAAGCGAGTATTTCTCACCGTCATAGTAGCCGTCGTCATCTATCTGGCTTTTGCTTGGCTATCTACCAGCCGTGCCCCAGACCAATCTTGGGGCACCTTATCTTTACTACCAACATTATTGGTATTAGTCACTGCCATTGTCTCTAGGCGACCATTCGAATCCATGATCGCAGGCTGTGTCGCTGGCCTTGTGATGCTCAACCCTTTTGATTTAGTCTCCCCTTTTGCAGACAACATGTCGATGGTGCTAGGTAATGAGACCATTATTTGGATTGTTCTTGTCTGTGGTCTAATGGGCGGTCTCATTCAACTGCTTGAGATTAGCGGGTGTCTAGATGGCTTTAGTGAATGGCTACAAAAAATCATTAAGTCGCGCCGTCAGTCATTATTGGCCACCTTTGCTTTGGGCGTGGTGGTTTTCATTGATGATTATTTAAACTGTCTAGCAGTATCAACCTCCGTCAAAAAACTCACTGACGTCTATAACGTCTCTCGTGAAAAGCTTGCTTATATCGTCGATTCAACTGCCGCACCGATGTGTATTATCGTGCCTATTTCTACTTGGGCGGTCTACTTTGCAGGTCTTTTAGAAGAAAACGGCGTGGCTGGCGATGGTGAAGGTATTGGGCTTTATATCAGCGCGATTCCTTATATGGCATATGCTTGGTTTGCACTTTTGATTGTATTCTTGGTCGCGTATGGCATTTTGGGTGACTGGGGACCGATGAAAAAAGCCGAGGCACGCGCCAAAGCGGGTAATCCTGTTCCTGAAGCCTTTGTCGAAGAGCAACTGATCTCAAACGTCCAAGCCAAGCGTAAGCTATCGTTCAAAGCCAATATCGCAAACTTTGCTTTCCCAATGATTTTGTTGATTGTCTCTACGGTCTACTTCGAAATCGATCTATTACGCGGTGCATTATTGACCTGTTTTGTGACCGTCGTTGTCTATTGGATGCAAGGCATTTTAAGTTTTGAGACGCAAGTTGAAGCCATCTTTAAAGGCTTTAAAGTCATGCTTTATCCGCTCTCAACCGTCATCGGCGGTTTTTTCTTAAAAGCCATCAATGATGAGCTTGGTATGACCTCATATGTGATTGAGGCTATCACGCCTTATATGACGATTATTATTTTCCCTGCCGTCATTTTTGCCGTCATGGCTTTCTTAACTTTTGCCACATCATCAAGCTGGGGGCTGTATGTCCTTGCCATGCCGATTGTCTTTCCAATCTCTATTGCATTAGGCGTTAGCACTCCTCTTATGATTGGCGCATTGTTATCAGCATCATCATTTGGTAGCCATGCTTGCTTCTTTAGTGATTCATCGCTACTTGCCGCGCAAGGTGCTGGCTGCTCCCCCATGCAGCACGCCTTTACCCAGTTCCCCTATGCTATGCTCGGTGCGGGTTTATCCGTCGTCACCTTCTTAGGATTGGGTTATATGATGGCTTAAGCCAACCTTAGCGCTATTATTTTAATCATTGACTAACGGGCAATGAGAGATGGTTCGTTAGTCAATAAAAACAGCCCTTTTATATGGTAGTCACTAATAAATACGATAAGGATTTAGATCATGCGCAATGTTACCGTTGCTACGACTCAAATGGCATGTGGTTGGGATATACAACAAAATATTGCCACTGCTACTGAGTTGGTCACCAAAGCCGCCAACGCTGGCGCCAATATCATTTTGCTACAAGAGTTGTTTGAGACGCTTTACTTCTGCCAAGTTCATGACTTTGATTACTTTACCCTTGCGACCTCAGTTGCAGATAATGCGGCCATCAATCACTTCAAACAGTTGGCTAAAGACTTAGAGGTAGTATTGCCGATTAGCTTTTATGAAAAATCAGGCAATACCTTTTTTAATAGCGTGACCGTGATTGATGCCGATGGCGAGATACTTGGCACTTATCGTAAAACGCATATACCAGATGGTATTCCTTATGCCGAAAAATTCTACTTTACCCCCGGCGATACTGGATTCAAGGTTTGGCAAACCAAGTATGCCAAAATCGGTGTCGGTATTTGCTGGGATCAATGGTTCCCTGAGTGTGCTCGTAGCATGGCATTAATGGGTGCAGAAATACTGTTTTATCCGACTGCGATTGGTGATGAACCAACATTGGACATCGACTCAAAAGGCCATTGGCAGCGCTGTATGCAAGGTCATGCTGCCGCTAATCTCATGCCAGTCATAGCAGCCAATCGTATTGGCACTGAAACCATCAGCCAAAATGGCAACGACAGCACTATGCAATTCTATGGTAGCTCATTTATCACGGATGGTCGCGGTGAGATCATCCAAGAAGCATCTAAAGATAAAGAAGAGATACTTAGTACGACTTTTGACTTAGATCAACTGGCTATCGAACGTCAGCAATGGGGCGTTTTCCGTGATCGTCGTCCATCGATGTATGGCACGTTGCTGACTCATGGATAAAGTTTGTTAACAAGCAAGCTCACTCGCGCTATCGTCAAATAAGGTGCTCTATATGTCATTATTACCGAACCGATTAATCACTGGCACAACACCACAACAAGACAGCTTTTACATGCCAGCAGAATTTGAGCCTATACAAAAAATATGGATGGTATGGCCATACCGTGCTGATAACTGGCGACAACAAGCCGCTCCTGCTCAGAAAGCTTATGCTGATGTCGCATTGGCAATCAACAGATTTTGTGAGGTTGGCGTACTGGTCAATCCTGATGACTATCAATCATGCCGCGATAGTCTACCTGCTGACATCGACGTCATATCCATGCCCAGCAATGATGCTTGGGCGCGTGATACTGTCCCGACATTTTTAATCAATGATAAAGGTGAGCTACGCGCCTGTGATTGGACATTCAATGCATGGGGCGGCGACTATGATGGACTATACTCGCCATGGGATGACGATGATAAGCTGTCTGAACGCTTATGTGACCATCTAGATATCAAACGCTATCGAACGGATAACTTTGTGATAGAAGGCGGTGCATTTCATGTCGATGGTGAAGGCACGGTTCTGACCACACGTATGTGTTTGCTCAGTCCTGGACGTAACCCGCACCTAACCAAAGATCAAATTGAAGACAAGTTAGAAGCCTATCTTAATGCGCAAAAAGTACTGTGGATTGATGACGGTATCGATCCTGACGAAACCACTGGTCATATTGATGATATTGCCTGCTTTGCACGCCCTAGTGAAGTCGTTTGTTTATACACTGATGATTCTGAGCATCCGTTTTATGAAGCAACGCAAAAAGCCTATAAACAGCTATCTAATATGACCGATGCCAAAGGTCGCCGACTAAAAGTCCATAAGCTTTGCTGTACCAAGCAACCTGTTACTTTACCTGAGGACTATGATATTGAGCAGTCTGACGATGCTAAGGCGCGTCATACTGGCGATGTTTGTATCGCCTCGTATGCCAATTTTTTAATTTGTAATGAGGCTATCATCGTACCGCAATATGATGATGAAAATGATTCATTAGCCATCGAGCAGCTTGAAAAAGTATTTCCTCAGCATCAGGTAGTGGGAGTACGCACAAAGGAGGTTGTCTTTGGCGGTGGTAATATTCACTGTATTACTCAGCAGCAGCCAAAATCATCAATTAAAAGCATTAACCAAAAGCACCCGCATAAAAATATAGACCCAAATGGATTTTGAACCCAATAATATTTTAAAAAAGGACATAGCTATGAGCGATTATCAAGTTAATAATCCAGCCACTGGCGAAGTAGAAGCCACCTACCCTACGGCAACTGAGCAGGACATCCAGAACGCTATTGCACAAGCCGATACCGCTTATCAAGACTGGCGTCAGGTTTCATTGGATGAACGCAGTGCCATACTTCATAAAATTGCCGATATCTATCTTGAACGTCAAGATGAGCTGGCCCGCGTCGTTGCCAATGAGATGGGCAAGCCCGTTGCACAAGCAAGAGGTGAAATTGGTCTAGTTGCCGATATCTATCGCTACTATGCAGACAACGCTGAGCAGCTACTAGCACCTAGTACCATTGATGTTGATTCAGGGTCAGCTTCGGTAGAAAAACGTCCTGTGGGCGCTTTATTAGGTATCATGCCGTGGAACTACCCGCACTATCAAGTGGCACGTTTTGTCGCGCCAAACTTTATGGCAGGCAATACCGTTATTCTAAAGCATGCGCCGCAATGTCCTAAGACTGCAGAAGCCATCGCTGATATCCTAAAAGATGCTGGCTTACCTGAGGGTGTCTATAACAATGTGTTTGCCACCAATGAGCAAGCAGCGACTATCATCGAAGACAACCGCGTACAAGGCGTTTCGCTAACAGGTTCTGAGCGAGCTGGGCAAGCGGTTGCTAAAACAGCAGGCGGCGCGCTGAAAAAAGTCGTGCTAGAGCTTGGCGGCTCAGACGCCTTTATCGTTGCAGCTGATGCGGATATCGAACAAGCTATAAAAGGGGCTATTTCTGGTCGTTTTGGCAATACAGGACAAGCGTGTAATGCTGCCAAACGCCTTATCGTCGTCGAATCTGTGTATGATAAATTCGTTGAAGGGTTTACTAATGCCGTCAGTAACATGACACTCGCTGATCCACTTAATGAAGATACTTTCATTGGTCCAATGTCTTCAAAGGCAGCCGCAGTTAACTTGCAAGAACAGCTCGATAGCGCCATTCAAGCAGGCGCGACCGTATTGGTCGAAGGCGGCATGGTCAAAGACAAGCCGGGTGCGTGGTTTAAGCCTGCGGTATTGACAGATGTAACTGAGTCTATGGATGTTTATCGTGAGGAGCTATTTGGTCCTGTGGCGGTCGTCTACAAAGCTTGTGATATCGATCATGCCATCAAGATAGCTAATGATGTGCCTTTCGGACTTGGCGCTTCTATCCAAACGCAAGATGCTGCGCTAGCCGCTGAGATTGCTGACAAATTAGAAGTCGGTATGGTCACTATCAATGCGCCTTCTGGTAGCGAAGCCAATACCCCGTTTGGCGGCGTTAAACGCTCAGGATTTGGTCGCGAGCTTGGCACTCTTGGTATTACTGAGTTTTTAAATTATAAATTGATTCGTGATAAGTCGTAATCGATAGAGTCATTTTTAGAAAAATAAAAAGCCTAACATTGACTGTTAGGCTTTTTTTGTAGGACAATTTTATTAAAAATAACCCATCGAAAAAACTATTGCTTAGGTGGATTATCTTTTAACCACAACTGATTGACGATTTTTAATTCACGTAGCTCTTCTGCCATAATTGACTCGCTAATACCTGGATATTTCACCCTTGCATAACCATATAACGCAATACCTAAGACTGTCCAGCCAAAGAAAATCCACCACTCGATAGGGGTTAGCGCGGATGGCATACCTGGCATATACAGCATGAGTATTCCAAAACTTAGCGCAATCGTGATCATACCAACCAGCTTACCTGCTGGTATTCTAAATGGGCGTACCATATCAGGCTCGCGGTAGCGGAGTACTAAGAATGAGATAGCGACACAGGTATAAGCAATAACGATACCAAAACCACCAGCATCGACAATCCAAACCAGCATTTTACGACCAAACAAAGGTGCTAGTGTCGCCAAGCCACCGATCAATAAAATGGCATTCGACGGCGTCTTATACTTTGGATGCAGCTTGCTTAAAAAGGCGGGCAACATACGTGCTTTTGACATGGCATAAAGTAGGCGGCTACCACCAATCAAGAAGGCATTCCAACTTGATAAAATACCCAGTACCCCACCAATGACTAATAAAATACCTGCCCACTTGCCATGCCAAGCATTGGTCATCGCATCCGCAGTGGCGAGCGTTGAGTTTTCGGCTTGTAAGAGTGGCAAGGTCGTGCCAACACTCCAAGCGATACCCACATACCACATTACCGCAACGACAATCGATAAAATCAAAAATTTACCAATATTAGGACGAGTTAGATCAATTTCTTCTGCCGCTTGCGGAATAACGTCAAAGCCGACAAACATAAACGGCACCATGACAATAACGGCCATCATACCGCCAATACCACCGATGAATGCAGGTGCTTGTACTGAGTTCGAGCCTTCAGGATTGAACATGACTGCGCCAATGAACAGCAACGTACCAACAAATAAGATGCCCAATACGGCCGTCTTTTGGAACCACGCACTGACTTCCATACCGCGGATATTTAGCCAAGTGACGATGACTGAGCCCAGCATCCCAACGCCCACCCAAGTGGCATAAACATCCCAACCAGCGATGGTCCAGAGATATCCTTGATTGTAATTGGGGATGAAATACTCTACGACTGTCGGCAAGGCAACCGCCTCAAACGCGACCACCGAAAAATACCCAAACAGAATACTCCATGAGCAGATAAAGGAGACATTTACCCCCAGTGCTCTATGCGTATAGGTATGCTCACCGCCCGTAATCGGCATCGATGCGGCAAGCTCGGCATAAGTCACACCAATCAGTATCACTGCCAAGCCGCCTATCAAGAACGCCAGCATTGCGCCCCACGTCCCCGCAGATAAAATCCAACCACCAGCCAAGACTACCCAGCCCCAACCAACCATAGCACCGAATGCTAAGGCGATAATATCTAGCGTCCCTAACGATTTTTTTAATTCAGACATAACCTGCTCCTTGTCTGTGTGTCATCCGTGTTAACCCTTGACGGTCACACTATTTTTTGTTTAGTGGGATAGTACCCATCATAATTATCATATATACCTTTTGATCCAGGCTGTTCGGCACTACTTGTTTCATATTCAAATAGTACAAACAGCAACGGCGTCTTGACTTGCAAGGCGCCGTTGTAAAAAATGTACTCAAAGCGAGTGCCATATGGGCAATCTTGCTGTGCTATTAAAGATAACCTTCTGACCAAGATCGAGGCTTGATTAAAAGTGATGTATTTCACTATAAATAAATACTGAATACTTATTAAGCGGTTAGGATAGCTTTGATAATATCTAGACCTTCTTGGAGCACTTCATCTTCAACCGTCAATGGCACCATCACGCGAATGGCGTTGCCATACATACCGCAAGACGCTAATAATAAACCTTGCTCAAATGCTTTCGCTTTTAGGTTAGTCGTCGCTTCCACATCAGGCTTGCCATTACTATCGATTAACTCAAACGCGAGCATCGCGCCTTTATGACGAATATGACCGATACTGCTTAAGTTTAAGCCCTTTAAGAAAGCTTCGATTTTGTCGCCAATCTCAATACTGCGCTCAAGTAGGTTTTCTTCTTCGATGACTTCCATGACAGCGAGTGCAGCCACACAAGCCAGTGGGTTACCAGAGTATGTACCGCCCAAACCGCCGACTTGCGGCGCATCCATGATATCAGCGCGACCGATAACGGCAGAGATAGGATAACCACCCGCCAAGCTCTTGGCACTGGTCATTAAGTCAGGCTCAACACCCAACTGCTCGGTGGCAAACAACGTACCCGTACGGGCAAAACCACATTGCACTTCATCAAAAATCAAGACAATGCCATGCTCATCGCAGATATCGCGTAGAGATTTAGCAAATGATGGGGTGACTTGATGAAAACCACCCTCGCCTTGTACTGGCTCGATAATCATCGCCGCTACTTCGCTAGGATCGATATCCGCTTGGAAAATCATCTCAAGGCTATGCAATGCTTGTGCTTCTGTGACATTTAGCTCTTCAGCTGGGAATAGCGCATGGAATACAGGGCCTGGCATTGGACCAAAGTTCTTTTTGTACGGCAGCACTTTACCCGTCAAACTCATGCACATTAAAGTACGACCGTGCCAACCACCAACGAAAGAGATGATGCCTGGGCGACCAGTTTTCGCACGAGCAATCTTGATACAGTTTTCGACCGCTTCTGCACCAGTGGTTAAAAAGAAGGCTTTTTTCTCACCGCTGATAGGGGCTTTTTCACAAAGTTTTTCGGCAAGATCCACATAGCATTCGTAGTTGATCATTTGCGCCGCAGTATGGGTAAACTTGTCAAGTTGCTCATGCACGCGCTGGGTGATTTTTGGATGGCTGTGACCAGTATTCAGTACTGAGATACCACCAACGAAGTCAATATAACGATTGCCTTCAACATCCCAAACTTCTGAGTTTTTGGCTTTTTCTGCAAAGATGGGATAGGCAACGCCAAGTCCTGTTGGTAAAACAGCTTTACGGCGCTCAAGTAGTGATTTATTGGTAGTCGTCATGGGAATGTCCTTTTCTTTATTTTTAACATAAGTGCCAATGATTGAATGGCGGTTTTGAGGAATGGTTTATCTAATAGTTAACAGTTGTTAGTTGTTAGTTGTTAGCTATAGAGGGGATTCATGGTGCTGAATCCCGTTCGATACGGTGTGACAATTAAAACCTTAAAAGAGAGCGCATGTCGCTAAACGATTAGCTGACGTCAGAGCACCAGTATTTGGTCACGACATATTCTTCAATGCCGTATTTTGAGCCTTCGCGGCCGAAGCCAGACTGCTTGACACCGCCAAATGGGGCGACTTCGGTAGAAATCAGACCCGTATTATGACCAATAATGCCGTATTCAAGACCTTCAGTGACACGCCATGAACGTGCATAATTGCCACTGTAGAAATAGGCAGCCAAGCCGTAGATAGTATCGTTGGCTTGACGAATAACGTCGGCCTCATCTTTAAAGGTAAAGATAGTGGCAATAGGGCCAAAGATTTCTTCGTGCGCGATATCCATCGCAGCACTGATATCGGTAATGACCGTTGGATTGTAAGTAAGCTTGGAGGCGTCATTGGTGCTGCCGCCAGCGATAAGTGTCGCGCCTTTGTCTAAAGCATCTTTAAGTAGCGCTTGCACTTTTTCTAGCGCCTTTTGATTAATCAAAGGACCAATATCCACGCCTGCATCCATGCCGTTACCGACATTTAGCTCAGCGACTTTTTTCACAAACACATCTAGGAATTCATCTTTAATACTGTCTTGCACATAGACACGGTTGGCACAAACACAAGTTTGACCAGCGTTACGATATTTAGAGGCGATTAAGCCTTCAGCCGCTTTTTCCAGATCAGCGTCATCAAAGACGATAAATGGCGCATTGCCGCCCAGCTCTAATGACAGTTTTTTGATGGTTGTCGCGCATTGAGCCATCAAGGTACGACCGACTTCGGTAGAGCCTGTGAATGAAAGCTTATGAATACGTGCATCGCCCGTTAGGATATCGCCGATGGTTGATGATTTGCCCGTCACTACTTGGATAACGCCTGCTGGAATACCTGCTTGTTCAGCCAATGCAGCCAGTGCTAATGCAGAAAATGGCGTTTCAGTCGCAGGTTTAATAATCATCGTGCAGCCTGCTGCCAATGCTGGCGCGGCTTTACGGGTAATCATCGCTGCTGGGAAATTCCAAGGCGTGATCGCTGCGCAAACGCCAACGGGCTGCTTTAGGACGACATGGCGCAGTTGTGACTGATTGGCAGGGATAACATCGCCATAAACACGCTTGCCTTCTTCGGCAAACCAGCGGATAAAGCTATTGGCATAGCCCACTTCACCGCGTGACTCGTTTAGAGGTTTGCCTTGCTCAGCGGTCATAATGATAGCCAAGTCCTCTTTATTGGCATCGATGAGGTCTGCCCACTTTTGTAGTAGCTCAGCACGCTCTTTTGGGGTTTTGGCTGCCCAAAGGATTTGGGCTTCATGAGAGGCGGTAACCGCGTCGTTCACATCGTCGGTCGTTAGGCTTGGTACCGTACCGATGATATCGCCGTTGAAAGGATTGCTCACATCAATAGTCGATTCATCACTAGCGGCATGCCAGCCATCTTTGATGAAACACTGCTGTTTAAGTAGATCTGGGTTCGATAGCTGTAGCGTAGACTGTGACAGTTGTGACATTGTGACGCTCCTTGTCAATTGAGGTTTGCAAATAGGATTCGCAGATTTATAGCGATAAGTGAATGACAATAAATAGAAGGTTATGATTTAAATAATTATTGATAACTTGTTAAGCGTTCAATATACTGAACATCTATTCTATATATGAGACATCATTATAAGAATGATAGCCAGCCATTTGCAACCCCTATTCTCATTTTAATGATGATTTATCGTGTTATTTTTATATTTTCCCAATTCTACTGACTTTTATAGGTTCCTTATGAGCTCAACTGCCGTTCCTGCCTTGGACAAAACCTTTCAGATTTTAGATTTAATTACTGATAGCTCACAGCCTTTAACCGCAGCTCATATTGCTAAAGAGCTCAATCTACCACGTAGCTCAACCCACAATATTTTGCAAAGTCTTTTGGCTAAGCATGTCATCTATAAAGACAGCGATAGCCGCTTTCATTTAGGCTCTTATTTGATGTATTGGGCAGGTAAGTATGAGCAGCAGCAAGGCGTCATCCAATTATTTAAAGACCTTATTGTCCAGTATCCGATTCTTCTTCAACATACAGTTACTTTATCTAAGCTTGATTTAGGTGAAGTGGTGTTTTTAGCCTGTCATGAAGCGCCTGCCCCGCTTGGCTTTACCTTTCGCGCTGGTGTTCGCGTACCAGCGGTATTCTCTGCCACGGGCAAGGCCATGCTCTCAACATTCTCTATGGACAGTATCAAATCTATCTACGCTACTGGCTTCCCTACGCCTATTACCCAACACGGTGTTGATAACTTTAGCGATTTGTCCACCGAGTTGACCGCCATTCAAAACAGTCGCATCTCACTCGATGATGGGCAACTTCGCGAAGGGATGTATTGTTTGGGTACTTATATTCGCAATGCGTCAGGCAATGCCGTTGCGGGTATGGCAGTTAGCTTTTTGCAAGGCGAATATGAGTCCAAGCGTGCTGAGGTCAGTGCTGTGCTGATTGAATTAGCCGAGCAAATTGAGCAGCGTTTGGGTTTTATCGATAATAAATAAAGTTAAAACACTGCTAGTTTCTTGCTTGCTTCAAACTCTTTCAGTTATTTTGGTGGTAACTGTTAATCTTCTGAAATAAGCCCTGATAAAAATGCTTGCAAATTGTCATTGAGCTTTTGCAAGTAATAACCGCCCTCGACTAAAACAATCAGTGGTTTATTTAGCGCTTTCATCTTTTGTGCCAATATTTTAAACCCTTGCGTACTCACGGCACATCTTGCTTCTGGGTCATTTTCATAAACATCGAATCCTAAGACATGAACGATGACATCCGGGTCAAATAGTGTCATCGCTTCGATAGATTTATCAACATACTCAAAAAACCCAGCTTCATCGGTGCCGTGCGGCATTGGAAAGTTAACGTTATAGCCTTCACCCACGCCTGTGCCCCTTTCAAACGCATGCCCTGTCACTGCGGGATAGAAGTTAACGGGGTCACCATGTACTGAAGTATAAAGCACGTCTTTACGGTCATAGAATATTTCTTGGATACCCTGTCCATGGTGCATATCCGTATCGATAATGGCGATTTTTGCATATTTCTGGCGTAGATGTTCAGCGATGATGGCTGCATTATTTAGATAGCAAAATCCGCCAGCGGCGCTTTTGCGAGCATGATGACCAGGCGGCCGTGAGAAGCAAAGCTGTATATGACTTTCGGCACGCTCGGTATCTGACAAATCATCGTTCAGCAATGCTTCAGCTGCATTGAGTGCAGTCTGCGCCGACCAATAAATAGATGTCCAAGAATGCTCACTGATAGGCGCGCTATCATCCGCTTGATACTTTGCTGCTTTTGCCATGATACCGATACCGGGATTGTCATACGGCAAAAAAATCCCCGTCTGTACCTGCGCGCCCAAGTCTTCCTCGACTGCTATCCAGTCATCATAGCCATGTTTGAGAAACTCAACGTAACCAAAATCGTGAACCGCTAATATAGGCCCAATGCCAATATCGGTAGCTGTCGTCACCTCTAACCCTAACGCTGCTGGTGCTTTTAAGAACTCAACCATACGCTCTGGTATCTCTAACGGCTCATGCATCTTTCCATAAGAAAAATAAGGGAGTGGTCTGTGCAAGCTTAGGTTTTCATGGCTATATATTTTCATGCTCAACATTCCTTTGTTTAACATTTTTTCCAATGGCGCTTTTTTTGATGCCTAACTAAACAATCCCATCGGCTTTAAGCTTGGCTATCATGTCGCTGTCATAGCCTAAAGCAGTAAGCGTGCTGTCAGTATGCTCGCTCAACTTCGGTGGCGGTGACCGATAAGTGACGGGTGATGCAGATAGTTTGATTGGACTACCAAGTGCTCTTACCGGACTGCCTTGCGTGGCAAAATCAACCACCATCTCGCGTGCCAGCGCTTGTGGCATTACCAAGGCCTCAGCGATATTATGAATCGCACCGCACGGAATACCCGCTTTATCCAACACCTCTAACCAATAAGTACGAGGTTGCTCGGCAAATTTATTACTCAGCTCATCACACAGCAGCTCGCGGTTGGCAACGCGTTGAGGATTGGTCGTAAAGTGCTCATCCATATGCCAATTAACTGCAAGTATATCGCACAGTTTGGCAAACTGACTGTCATTGCCGCAAGCTAAAATAAAGTGCGCGTCACCCTGCCCTGCAAATACTTGATAAGGCACAATATTAGGATGCTGATTGCCCAGTCTGGGCGGGATTTGACCTGATGCCAAATGATTCATACCAACATTAGCCAGCATGGCAAGCGCACTATCTAAAAGTGCAACGTCTACCTGTTGCCCTAACCCAGTAGTCTCACGAGCAATCAAAGCCGCTTGAATACCAATCGTCAGCTGCAAACCTGCAAACAAATCAACCACTGCCACGCCAACCTTATGCGGTTCACCATCGCTCGGACCCGTAATACTCATCAAGCCTGATAAACCTTGAATAATATAGTCATAACCGGGGCGCTTGGCATCTGGTCCTGTCTGACCAAAGCCCGTCAATGAGGCATAAATCAGGCGCGGATTGTCTTGTTTCAGACTGTCATAATCTAAGCCGTACTTCTTAAGACCACCAACCTTAAAGTTCTCAACAACGATATCGCTGTTCGCGATAAGTTGCTTGATAATGGTTTGCCCTGCAGGGGTATTAATATCGACCGTGAGTGATTTTTTATTACGATTGATGGTAGCGTAGTAAGCAGAGGTGTCATCGCTGAATGTTGGCGGTGCCCAATGGCGCGTTTCATCACCGATATGCGGACGCTCAACCTTGATGACTTCAGCGCCCAAATCTGCGAGTACTTGAGTACAAGAAGGACCTGCCAACACTCTCGATAAATCAAGCACCTTGATACCATGCAATGCACCTTTTGCCATATCCGTCATAATAATCCCTTATTGTGTGGCATATTTTTGATAAAAAATTGCTATGCATCATTTATCTTTTGGTACTTTTCATTGAAATTTTTAGATAATAAAGACTGATAAATAAATGATGAATAACAACCATGCATAAAAACGATGTATAAAAATCAGAAACGCACGCTACTATCTATAACAGCTTATTAAAAAGCCAAACAATAACGTACGTTAGTCAAAACTCTCTTTAAATCTCTGCATTTAAATTACATTCAGTTTAAAAGAACGCTTGAATACCAGTCTGCGCACGACCTAAGATGAGCGCATGAATATCGTGCGTACCTTCATAGGTATTAACCGCTTCTAGGTTCATCACATGACGGATAATGTGGAACTCATCAGAGATACCGTTACCGCCATGCATATCACGAGCAATACGCGCGATATCGAGCGCCTTACCGCAGTTATTACGCTTAATCAGTGAAATCATCTCAGGCGCCGCATTGTCTTCATCCATCAGACGACCCACACGTAACGCGGCTTGTAGACCTAGCGTGATTTCAGTCTGCATATTGGCAAGCTTCAACTGTACTAGCTGCGTTGCCGCGAGCGGACGACCAAACTGTTTACGATCTAGCGTGTACTGGCGTGCTGCTTTCCAGCAGAATTCAGCTGCCCCCATCGCTCCCCAAGCGATACCGTAACGGGCTTTATTTAAGCAACCAAATGGACCTTTTAGACCACGGATATCTGGGAAAGCATTGGCTTCAGGAACGAATACTTTGTCCATCACAATCTCACCCGTGACTGAAGCACGTAATGAAAACTTACCCTCAATCTTCGGCGCTGATAACCCTTTCATGCCTTTGTCTAAAACAAAACCACGAATTTCACCAGCATCATCTTTTGCCCAAACCACAAATACATCAGCGATAGGACTGTTGGTAATCCACATCTTATTACCCGTCAGCTCATAACCGCCATCAACCGCTCGTGCACGAGTCGACATTGAGGCTGGATCTGACCCTGAATCTGGCTCAGTCAGACCAAAGCAGCCGACGTACTCACCTGTGGCAAGCTTAGGCAGATACCTCTCTCTTTGTTCTTCAGTGCCGTATGCCCAAATGGGATGCATGACCAAGCTTGACTGTACACTCATCGCTGAACGATAGCCTGAGTCAACGGCTTCAACTTCTTTGGCGATTAGACCATAAGCGACACTAGACAAACCAGCACAGCCATAACCTTCAATCGTGACACCAAGCAGACCCATTTCACCCATTTGACGCATGATATTACGGTCAAAATTCTCGTTACGATTGGCTTCAACAATGCCAGGCATGAGCTCGTTTTGGAAAAACTGACGAGCGCTGTCCGTGACCATGCGCTCTTCATCAGTCAACTGGTCGCGTAATAAAAACGGATCTTCCCAATCGAAACTTGGACGCGTAGATGTTGCCATGTGGATCTCCTTGATATCAGTCATCCTGACCGACGAGTAGTGATTAATGAATAAATTAGCTTAATAGTTTATTGACTTACCAATTCCGCTGTGCGAAACTTAGTTTCATAATTTAAATTCATTAAAACAAAGTTTTGGGTCGCTGTAAACCTTTATCCAAAAAAATGAGCATAAAATGACAAAAAACATATCAACAGCTACTCCGCTACTCGATCGAATGACCACCATTCTTGAGCAAAGTAAAGACGATAATGATCGACAGTTTGTGACTGCATTGGGACGGGGACTAATCATACTGACAGCGTTTGAACATCATGAGCGGCTCACCCATCAGCAGCTATGTCAGATGACCGATCTGCCAAAGGCAACTATTACTCGCCTTATCCATACCTTGATGACACTTGGATTTTTACGTGTCACTGAGCACGGACAGTATCAACTAGGCAGTAGTGCTGTACGTCTAAGTGCTACCGCATGGAGTCGCCATGATATGGTCGCAGCGGCTGAGCCTTTACTGCGACAGTTTGCTAGTGAGAATGAAGTATCAGTGAATCTGGCGACCGAAGTCGAAGGAGAGATGCGCTATCATGCCTGCTGTCGTAGCCCTGCTCGCCTATCGGTCAATTTGCAAGTTGGCTCGGCAGTGCCCGTCGCCCGTACTGCGATTGGACGCGCTTTTTATGCGGCTAGCTCGCCAGCAAGACAGGCTGTCATTGAAGGTAACTTAAAAGAGCATTTATCTACAGAAGATTATAACCATGCCCAAACTGCCCTAGACAGCGCGGCAGAGCATTATGATAAATATGGTTATACGGTGTCTGATGGGGAGTTCTCTACTGATATATTGGCAGTAGCGGTTGGGGTTTTTGATGTCGCGACTGGACAGTATGCGTATTCGCTTAATGCCAGTGTGCCAAGTGCGAACTGGCAAAGCGACGATTATGCAGCGATGATTGTGCCAAAATTGCAGGCGTTGGCGGAGCGGATTGGTGGTGGGGTTTAAAAGAGAATAAACCATAAAGCTATAGTACGAGTATCTTGGCTTAGTTGATGGGTTTTATCTTATGAAAAATGCTTCCTTTTAACTCATCAAACCGCAGCCCAAATTTCATCAGATACTTACGCAATCTGTCGCTATCATTTGGATTTTTTAGCTTATCGCGTGAGTTGGCATACAGATATCGCCCAGCCGCTGCTTGGTTTTTATGACGTATACACACCTCAATCACATACGCCAGTTGCACCGCATCAAACGGATCAATAGTTGTCAGAATCTCTTCATCGAGATATTTTCTTAAAATATTATGGCTACCCTGCTTGATGGTTTCACTATCTAGAGTAGTATCGGGGCTATTTTTAGTCCTGACATTACCGCCATTTAAGCTATTAGAGCCGTTTGAACTGTCAGGTAATTCCCAAAGATAAGTTAACCTCTCAATCTCCGCTTGCACATCATCATTGCGAATCACTTTACTCTCAGCAAGTGTAGTCAAACGAATTATACTGGCGGTCAAATCACGAAAATTCCCCTGCCATGTCGCATCCTGACTCATTGCAAAAGTTTCATAACGCTGCCTTGCTTCTGGCGTAAATCGATAGTGCTGCTGTTGCTCGTTACCCAAACGCGCTAGCTCATAATCGATATTGGCAGGTAAATCTTCCAACCTATCTTTGAGTGATGGCAAAAAGAACGTCCACGTATTGAGACGCGCAAACAAATCCGCCCGAAACTCGCCATTTGCGACTGCTTGGCGCAAGTCTTTATTGGTGCCTGCCATCAGCTGAAATGACACGCTAATCGGCGTATCACTACCGAGCGGATAAAAGCGTTGTTCCTCAAGTGCGGTCAATAGCATCGCTTGCTCATCAAGCCCAAGCTCGCCAATCTCGTCTAAGAATAACAAACCACCATCGGCTGATTTTAGCAGCCCGTCTCGGCTCGTTGCAGCTCCCGTAAATGCACCTTTTACATGACCGAATAACACACTCATGGCGGTATCACCACGCAGCGTGGCGCAGTTGACCTCGACGAATTGTTCAAGCGTGTTTTTGCCTTGCGTGCTGTTAGCTTTGGCTTTTTTGAGCGCGTAGATTTGGCCTGCCAATTGAGACTTGCCCGCCCCTGTTGCGCCCATCAGCAGTATGGGAGCAGTTGATCGAGTAGCGACTTTTTCGATATCGGAGATAAGCTTTTGATAAGCGGCGTTTTGGGTGACTAGATTGGCTTGCAAGGTTTGCCAATGTTGCTGTTTTTCCGCTTCAAAACGCTCACGTAAACCATCATAACGCGAGACATCTAGGTCAATCACTTGATAGCGACCTTGCGGATCAGCTTGGTCAGGTCTTGGGCAAGGTGATGTCTGAATCAAATCTGCGGGAATAAAGCCCGCCTCTACCAACAAGAACCAGCAAATCTGCGCCACGTGCGTACCCGTGGTCAGATGCAGCAAGTAATCGGTACTATCCTGAAAATCAAACCCTGTAGCAAAATCATACAGCTCAGCATAAACATCGGCAAAATCCCACGGACTGCTCAACGCCACATGATGACCAATTATTTTAGTCTGAGGACTCACTTTTGCGACGTCATCAACTACTATTTTAAACAGCCGCTTATCTCGTTTACTGTATAAGATATGCAGCTCATCGACCAATAGCTCATCATGTATACCTAAGCTCACGGTTGGTCGCCATCGTTGCCAACGCTTGTCATTAAAGCCATTATCTAAGGTAGTGCCGAGGAAGCCGATGACGGCGGTTCTGTTATTTGGATCACTATTCATAATATTACTTATCACTGAGTATCATTAGTAAATAATATATTATTTTCTATTCAGTTAGATATATTTCTATATATTTTTAACTCATGATTAAATAAATATTTTTATTCGAAAAAAATACAAAAATTAAACCATTTACTATCAATTACTTATGATTAAATACTGAATATCTTAAAAACTTGGCATGTCCTTAGCATTATATAAAGTAAGAATTATCTTCAATAATAAACAAACTTTGCAACGCTAAGGAATACAACATGCAACCAACCACTCATAACATCATTCAAGACGGTGGAACGCCTATCAGACTTTGGACCAAGGGCGTGCCTGTCGATCCAAAAGCACACGATCAATTGATCAAAGCATCAAAAATGCCGTTTGTATATAAATGGCTTGCAGTGATGCCCGATGTGCATGTCGGTATTGGCGCGACTATCGGTACGGTATTGCCAACCAAAGAAGCGATTATTCCGGCTGCCGTTGGCGTCGATATTGGCTGCGGAATGATGGCAGTACAAACCACCCTAACCGCGAACGATTTGCCTGATAGCTTGCTTGGTCTGCGTACCGAGCTTGAAAAAGCCATTCCGCATGGTCGTAGTAAAACGCGTGGTCGCGGATCACGCCGTGATGTCGGCGCGTGGGCAAACCCTGACGACACCGTAATGAACGGTTGGGGAACGCTGGTTGATGACTTTAATTATCTAACCCAAAAGCACCCTAAACTTAAAAATACCAATAACCTTAACCATTTGGGTACGCTGGGTACGGGTAACCATTTCGTCGAGGTGTGCCTTGATGAAACCAACCAAGTTTGGATCATGCTGCACTCAGGCTCACGCGGTGTGGGTAATGCCATTGGTCGCTACTTTATTGAGCTGGCACGTGAGGACATGCGCAAGTGGTTTATCAACTTGCCAGATAAAGATTTGGCTTACTTTGCCGAAGGTACAGAACATTTCGATGACTATTGGTTTGCGGTTGGCTGGGCGCAGCGTTTTGCCTTTAAAAACCGCGAAATTATGATGGAAAAAGCCATCAAAGCACTACGCTACATCATACCTAAGCCCTTTGATGCTGCCGTAAAAGCGGTGAACTGTCATCACAACTATGTGGCTAAAGAAGAGCACTATGGTGAAGAAGTATTTGTGACCCGCAAAGGCGCAGTACGTGCCCGCGTTGGCGAGTACGGAATTATTCCGGGGTCGATGGGTGCCAAATCATTCATCGTGCGCGGTAAAGGAAACGAAGAGTCGTTTTGCTCTTGCTCGCATGGTGCAGGTCGTATCATGTCACGTACTGAGGCCAAAAAAGTATTTACAGTTGCCGATCAAATTGCGCAGACCGAGGGCGTAGAATGTCGAAAAGACGCGGATGTAATTGATGAGATTCCAGCGGCTTATAAAAATATTGATGACGTGATGCAAGCGCAAAGTGATTTGGTAGAAGTGGTACATACGCTGCGTCAGGTGGTTTGTGTTAAAGGATAGGTAGGAACTATTATTTTCTAATATCACAAGGATAAAATTATGGAAGATTCCATCCAGTCTAAGCTTATATATACAAACTTGCAGTTAGATAATGCATCTGAAATGATTAATAAAGGGCAGTTTGAACAAAGCTATAAGTTATGCTTATATTTAAAGGAGCTTCTAGAAAAAGTCCATGATCTCAGTGACCCTAGTTTTTCCTACGCATTTTTTAGACTTGCTGGACTATTTGTTGATTTAGGTAATAGGGATTCCAACCTAGAGTCTTCTCAAATCGGATTGGAAATAATGGAGTCTAATAGCTTTGAACACTGTTTAACTCGTGATAGTTATTACTACTGCTTAGCAAACGCTAAAGGTAATTTGACTCAAAGTGATTCCAATAACTACTGTAAAACTGATGTCAGTAAGATAGAAAGATTTTCAGAAGTAGGGTCATTACTTCTCAAAGCAACTATGATTCGTAGAAAAAATAAAGATGTTTTGTCGCCACAGGTTATGGTTAATATGGGAATAAATCTATATCTGCAGTATAGATTTTCAGAAGCATTAAGTTTGTTTGACAAGGTCAATTGTATGGGATTAGACATTCCAGAATCTTGGGTAAATCGCAGTGAATGTTTAGCACTATTAAATCAGATTACAGAAGTATTCTCGATCCAACAATATAAAGAGGTAGCTCAAGGCTATTATCATGCTAGTGTTTCGAGTGAATTTCCTTATGACTGGCAAAATAACTTTTTCAATAAGGCTAAACACACGGAAAAAGAGATCGAAGATTATTGTTTGGATTTGGGTATAGATATAGAAGATGACAAACATTTAGACGAACAGGAATATCAATCTTTGTCAGAATATCGTAGATGGTGTTTAGATAATTTTTTAAGCCTTAGTGAACATGGTTTATATTGTAAGTGTCATGGAAGTGCGCGTGATAACTTGAATATCCCAGTGCCCACTAGAGCAGTTGCTGGAGATTTTATATTACCGATGGAGAAGGTATTAAATAGGCTTAAATCCGAATTTGGACTTGCTAGATTAATGTTGTATGAACATCAATCTGATAAGAAAGATAACGATATTGACGATGATGCTTGCTATGCGGAGCTATATGACAACGAGCTGCTAGGAACAAACATCGAAAAGCTTCGTACTGCTTTTCGAATTTGCTTTGGTATACTAGATAAGATAGGTAATGCCATTGCTTTGTTGTTTGATTTACAACTTAAAACCAATAAAGGTAAAGTCAGGCCCTCATATTTTCATACCTTTTGGGAACTTGAAAACGAAGACAGACGTCAAAAGTTCGAAGCTTATGATAATGAAGGTTTGATTGGTTTATATAGCATAGCTTGTGATTTAAATCACAAGCTAGAAGGTGAGCTTAGTTTTTACAAGCAGTGGCGAAATGCCTTGGAGCATAGTTTTGTATTTGTTTATGAGAATGAAAAACCTGAAGATATTGAAACCTCATTAGCCTATTATGAAGAACCAGTTTTTATTTCAGAGTCCGAATTTGTTGAGAGCGCCGAGCATGTCCTGCAATTGACACGTTCAGCCATTTTTTCCTTCGTCTTTGCAGTTAGGATCAAAGCCGAGAAGGAAGCTCTTAACAATATCCCTGATATTTTAATTCAAAATAAGTTTCTTGAACAAAAAAAATATACTTAGAAAATGAAGAATAAGAGAGTACCAAAATGAAGCTCGCAGAGGCCCTACTCATTTGCCAATAAAGATAATAAATACTCATGACTAAAACAAAACCAAAAACTCTAAAAATCGACGGCAGTACAGGCGAAGGCGGTGGACAAATTATCCGTACTGCATTGTCTTTATCCATGCTCACAGGCACACCAATCGAGATCACCAATATTCGCGCTGGGCGAACCAAATCAGGATTGATGCGTCAGCACTTGATGTGTGTACAAGCCTCGCAGCAAATATCAAATGCCACCGTGACAGGTGCAGTTTTGGGCAGTATGGCGTTCACCTTTACGCCAAGCACAGTGAAATCGGGCGATTATAATTTTGATATTGGCTCAGCAGGCAGCACCAGTTTGGTGCTACAAACGCTTTTACCCACCCTGCTTTTTGCCAATACTGGTTCAGCATCACCATCTACCGTGACTATCAAAGGTGGTACGCACAATCCACTCGCGCCAACCACGGACTTTTTGCAGCAAGCGTTCGTCCCTGCATTAGCGAAATTGGGTATGCACATGGATATCGAGTGTGTACAAGCAGGGTTTGCGCCTATTGGTGGCGGCATGATTAAAGCGACGATAACGCCATTTATGCGCCATGCAAGCGCTTCACAATTTAACCTGACTAAACGCGGTAAGCTTATCGGTATAGAGCTGGTCGCGAGCGTGCTCAATCTAGAGTACGACATTTGCAAACGTGAGCTTGCCAGCGCAAAAGCATCATTGGTCGAATCGGGAATTGATGAAACGCTGATAACCACTCATAGTCATAAATTGCAAGGTATAGGTGAAGGCAATAGCTGCTATGCACAAGTCACTCATGAGGTTTCTGACACCCAAAATCATGAAGAATATCACGCCGAGGTGTTCACTTTACTAGGAGAAAAACGCAGCTCAGCGGAAAAGATAGGTTGTCGTTTATCAGGCTTAGTCAAACGTTATGTATTTAACACCGACTCACTGGTCGATGAATACTTAACCGATCAATTACTCTTACCGTTGGCTTTAGCAGGCGGTGGCGAGTTTACCGCGCGTGTTGTTAGTAAGCACACTGAAACCCAAGCATGGCTCATTCAGCAATTTTTGCCCGTTGAGATTAAGCTTAAAGTAATCGATGAGCAGAAAACTTTGGTACAAGTTATCTGTTAAAATCACGCCACTAGCAACATCAACAGTAGCACTCTGTTACCCAATTACTGCTATGCAGTGATATCATATGTGTATGATGTAGGCGATAAATCTGAGCGCTTTGTCAGTGTCTAACAATAATGGTCATAAGAGGGTGGTTTTTACCCTACTCTCTCTTTGAATCATTGTCACCTTTTTAATATTTATGTATTACTGTTGAGTGTAGCCATGCCCCAATCTCGTACCAATCTAAATCCTGAACCTAAAACCAACTCTCCGTATTTGGTCGGCTTATTGCTGCGCTATAGCACCTTTGGCGCTGCTATATTAATATTTTTAGCAGGTCTACTATTGCTAAATTGGTGGTTAATTATTCTCGGTGGGTTTGGGGTATGCTTGGGGATTTATGACGTCATACAATCAAAGCATGCTATTTTGAAAAACTATCCAGTTGCCGGACATATTCGTTATGTGCTTGAAGATTTTCGTCCTGAAATTCGTCAATATTTACTAGAAAATGACAAAGAGCAAGTACCGTTTTCACGCCAGCAGCGGGCGCTAATTTACCAACGTGCTAAGAATGTCAGTGACACTAACGCCTTTGGTACGCTAGATAATTTATACACCAATGGTAAAGAATGGTTTTTACAATCAGCGATTAGCCAACCTCTAGAAAACAAAGATTTTCGTATTATGGTTGGCGGTGAGCGGTGTCAGCAGCCGCATGATATGTCGGTATTTAATATCTCGGCGATGAGCTTTGGCAGCTTATCAGCTAACGCGATTATGGCGCTCAATCAAGGCGCAAAAATGGGCGGCTTTACTCATGATACGGGTGAAGGGGCTATCAGCCCTTATCATCGCAAGTTCGGTGGTGATTTGATTTGGGAGCTAGGTACAGGGTATTTTGGTTGCCGTGATGATAGTGGCAATTTTGACCCGCAGTCTTTTGCCGAAAAAGCGGTTGATCCGCAAGTAAAAATGATTGAAATCAAATTATCCCAAGGGGCAAAACCTGGTAAAGGTGGCGTGCTACCCGCGGAGAAAATCACCCAAGAAATCGCTAATACCCGTCAAGTACCGACAGGTCAAGATTGTGTGTCGCCCTCGTCGCATACAGCCTTTAGCACCCCGCGAGAATTGGTGGCTTTTTGGCAACAACTGCGTGAGTTGTCAGGCGGCAAACCTGTGGGCTTCAAACTTTGTGTTGGTCAGCCTTGGCAGTTTATGGCGATTGTGAAAGCCATGATCGAAACCGACAACTATCCTGATTTCATCGTCATCGATGGCGCAGAAGGGGGTACTGGCGCGGCTCCTGTCGAATTTATGGACAATGTCGGCATGCCGATGGTTGAAGGATTTTTATTAATACACAATACTTTAGTCGGCGCAGGCATTCGCGATAAGATCAAACTTGGCGTGAGCGGTAAAATCGTCTCTGGTTTCGATATTGCCCGTATGATTGCCTTGGGCGCAGACTGGTGTAATTCAGCGCGCGGCTTTATGTTTGCTGTTGGCTGTATTCAATCACGCTCGTGCCATACCAATACTTGCCCGACGGGCGTTGCCACCCAAGACCCGTATCGTCAAAAAGCGCTGGACGTCCCTAGCAAAGCTGAGCGCGTCGCAAGCTTCCATAAAAACACCCTGAAATCCTTAGCCAGTATCGTCGGTGCGGTCGGCTTACAACACCCAAGCCAATTACAACCGTATCATATCGCGCGCCGCCTCGATGATGGGCAGATAAAACTATTATCGAAGTTCTTTTATTTTACAGATAAGGGAGCGCTACTCAATAATAGCGCCCGCGCAGATGTGTTTAATCAGATGTGGGTCATGGCGAACCCAGATAGCTTTTTAGCCAATGATGATGCCCTCATTGCTTATAATAAAGACTCACGGGATAAAGGTAGGGAAACCACCACATCGGTGGAACAGAGCCTTGGCAACTTTGCAAGTATCACTGGCGGTGGGCAGTTAATCGGCAACGTCAACAATACTTTTCGCGATGTTCCACTTAACAATGATTGAGATTTAGCGATTAAAAATCCGTGAGCCCTGACTATTTATATCTCACTCCATACTATAAAAGATATATCATTGATGCCAAATTTCGCTCTTCCCTTACCTTTAGGAGCAGTCGCCCTACTCTTGATAAGTGTCAGTGCTTGCCAACCGATAAGCACTGATGCTACTGACAACAAGACACAAAACTGGTCATGCCAGACTCAGGATGCACCATTTTCTTATAGTGTTTGTAGCATTGACGCTCAAGCCTTGATGGATGGCCGCTATTCACTGAAATTGTTTTGGCAGCAGCCTGATAGTACGAAATCGTTGCTCACATTCGAGACGTTATTAGCCACATTGCCCTCCAATCAAGCGCTGAACTTTGCCATGAATGCTGGCATGTACAATGAGAACTATGCACCGATTGGCTATACCATCATTGATGGTGAAGAGATCAAATCGCTAAATCTTAAAGAAGGCGGTGGCAATTTCCATTTATTGCCCAATGGTGTGCTGTGGTGGGATAAAGTTGGAAAAGTACATATCACAGAAAGTACCGCCTTAAACGAGCAGCTTAACAGTGGCGAAGCGAAGCCTTGGTATGCCACCCAATCAGGTCCTATGTTGGTTATCAATAACGAGATACATCCACAGTTTAATCCTGATAGCACCTCACTCAAGATTCGTAATGGCGCAGGTGTTTGTGATGACGGCCACATAAAATTTGTCAATAGCGATGAGCCGGTGACATTTTATCAATTTGCATCGTTATTTAAGAATGACTTAAACTGTCCGAATGCTCTGTTTTTAGATGGCGGGATTGCGTCGGCATTATATGCGCCCAGCATTGATAAGCATGATAAAAAAGAGATGGGTGTGATGGTTGGATTGGTTGAAAATAAAGATTAGGCGATGTATCCATTTTTAAAATAGTGATAAAAATAAGATAAATTGCATTGAATAAAAAGCACTTGAGACGACTTTGTCATCCAAGTGCTTTTTTTATTAATAGCAACAGTTAATGGCTAACAATAGCTGAAATTAACCGCCCAAACTCATCTTGGGACCAAACGGTTCATAATGAACGCTATCAACACCGTGATCTAGCGTCACTAGCCCATCGATCATGCTTTCCATAAATGGCATCGAGCCACAGACATAAATATCAGCAGGCTTAGGTAATTGAGCAAGCCACGCCTCATCTAATAGTTGTCCAGACTCAAAATAGAAAATATGCCTCTCTACAGTCTCAGCCTTTTCTAACAGCGTCTCCACTTCAGTATTGAAAGCGTGATGCGCATCATTTTGGCAAGCATAAACCCAGATAATAGGTCGTTTTGGATTGGCTAATACTTGTGCTTCCAACATAGATAGCACAGGAGTTACACCAACACCCGCACTCATCAATACTAGCGGAATCTCATTTTGCTGTACCAAGTCTGGATTGAGCGCAAAGTCACCTGCTGGTGCCGATAATAAAACCGTGTCACCCACTTCTAATTGGTCGTGCATATAGTTAGAGACCAAACCATGATGCTCATTGCGGTTATCGCGTCTGACCGCAAACTGAATGCCTGCATCGGTACTAGCAGAGTACAAAGAGTAATGACGCAGGGCAACATGGTCACTGTCTTTTGGATCTGTTTTCACCGTGATGTACTGACCCGCGGCTAAAGTCAATTTGCTCAGGTCGATCTCTTGATGACTTTCTGCATTATCACTGACTGGTACAACTGTAAAAGCCGCAATATCCGTAGCAGCTGCTACCTTTTTAGTCACTACAAAAGGCGCAAAACCCTGCCACATTGCTTCCTCATACATGCCATGTTCAATCTGGATAAATACTGAGGCAATCTCATCATAAGCTTCAGTCCAAGCATCGATGATATCGTCATTGGCAGCCTCGCCCAGCACTTCCTTGATTGCACCGATTAAATGCTTACCAACGATAGGATAATGCTCAGGCAAAATCTGTAGAGCACGATGCTTATGGCTGATTTGCGTGACTTGTGGCAATAACGTCGCCAATTTATCCAAGTGTTTAGCAGCAGCTAACACGGTCGTTGCTAGAGCCGTCTGTTGACGACCCAATTTTTGATTGGTTTCGTTAAATATGTCCAACAGCTCGGGATGCTCTTCAAACATATTTTTATAAAACACCGTGGTGATTGCCGTTCCATGCTCTTCAAGGACGGGAACAGTTGCGGTGACGATTTCTAAAGTCTTTGGTGAAGCCATACTGTCTCTCTTATTAATACCAATTCCAAAATATCTGAGGAGCACCGTCAAACTCGTGTAGTCTACTGAATGTAGTACTTGCACGCGCTTTTTGCTACTAAAATGATTGAAAATGGCATAAGTTCATTACATTGATTGGTTGATTAACATATGAAAAATGAAGTGCTTAAATAAGCAACGACGACTGATTTTTACAAAAGATTATCAAATTCTTGTCATCAAATTTTTCGCCGAACCAGTCAGAACGCTTCCATAACATTCATTTTAAATGAATGTTATCACACTTTACTTAGCATACCAATGCCGTGTGACTGCAAAACTGATTATTTTCGACAAAAAAGCAGCCGCTATGCTGTCATAACGGCTGCTTTTATCAAAAAACATGAGGATTAACAGGTTTTCTAAGTTAGGGCGTATCTTTATCCAAACGTCAAAATTAGCGCGCTAGATAATTGGTCATCTCTTCTACCCCATGTAAGGTCATCGGATACATTTTATTGTCGAATAGTTTCTTAATTTCAACGATGGTTTGGGTATATTGCCAGTATGCTGGATCCTCAGGGTTGAGCCAAGCGACTTTATCAAAATGCGCCAATACCCTTTTTAACCAAACAATACCCGCCTCATTGTTCATATATTCAACGCTACCACCAACTGTCATCAGCTCATATGGCGACATTGACGCATCGCCGACGAAGATAACGCGATATTCACGACCGTATTTATTGAGCAGCTCATACGTTGGCATCGGCGCACTATGGCGACGATTATTGTCCTTCCAAACATAGTCATACAAACAGTTATGAAAGTAAAAAAACTCTAAGGTTTTAAATTCATTTCTAGCCGCTGAAAATAGCTTTTCTAAGGCTTCAACATGGACATCCATACTGCCGCCCACATCGAACAGCATCAATACTTTGACGCGATTACGGCGCTCAGCTTGCATATGGATATCGAGCACGCCTTTTTTTGCCGTGCGTTTAATAGTCTCATGAATGTCTAGCTCATCGGCGCTACCGGTACGGGCAAACTGGCGCAAGTTTCGTAGTGCCATTTGAATTTGACGGGTACCAAGCTGACTGTCATCATCAAGGTTGCGGTATTTACGCTGCTCCCAGACTTTTACGGCGCTACGTTTACGTGATTCACCGCCAACGCGCACGCCTTCTGGATGGTCACCATAGGCACCAAATGGCGATGTACCGCCTGTACCAACCCACTTACTACCGCCTTGATGACGCTCTTTTTGCTCTTTGAGACGCTCTTCAAGCGCTTTCATCAGCTCCTCTAATGAGCCGTATTTTTTCAGCAAGCGCCGCTGCTCTTCGGTCAAATTCTTTGGATCAAGCTTTAAATCGAGCCATTCTTTAGGAATGTCCGTAAATTTAGCCAATAGCTCATCCATATCTAGACTGTCGACGCCTTCAAAATAATCTGCCATTGCTCGATCGAATTTATCAAAATGGCGCTCGTCTTTGACCATACAAAGCCGAATCAGCCGGTACATATCCTCACGACTGGCAAAGGTAGACAGCTCTGGATTTTCAGGATGCGGCTGCATCATCAGCCCTTGATCTAATGCGGCATTTAGGTCAAGCAGCTCACGCGTACTGACTGGCACACCATAAGTACGTAAGGTATAGAACAATTTGATAAACATAAGAGTCGCATCGCTTATTGGCTGATATGGTGACGAGTGAAGCCGTTTTATTAGGGCGTGTCGTCATTTTGAAAATAGTCTGTTGCTTAACGACGCATTATATTAGCAAAGCGTTGCAACAAGCTCACATCGGCTTCATTTTTAAGCAGCGCGCCATATAATGGTGGAATAGACTTCTCACCGCGCAAGTTTTCTTCTAACTCTGTTTGTGCCATATCATCAGCCAGTAGCAAAGTTAACCAATCGACAAGCTCGGACGTTGATGGTGGCTTTTTAAGCCCTTGAACATTACGCAGCTTATAAAAAATATCCAGCGCATCATTGACTAGCTTTTCTTGGATATTAGGGAAATGCACGTCAATGATTTGACGCATGGTTTCTTCTTCTGGAAAGTCAATATAATGGAAAAAGCAGCGACGCAAGAAAGCATCTGGGAGCTCTTTTTCATTGTTTGAGGTGATAATAACCACAGGACGCTGTGCAGCAGTGATGGTCTCGCCTGTCTCATAGACATAAAAAGACATTTTATCAAGCTCATGCAGCAAGTCATTTGGGAACTCGATATCAGCTTTATCAATTTCATCAATCAGCAACACACTGCGCTCGTTACTGGTGAATGCCTCCCATAATTTACCGGGCTTGATATAATTACCAATCTCATAAACCTTATCATCACCCAGTTGCGAGTCACGCAAGCGCGATACGGCATCATACTCATACAACCCTTGCTCCGCTTTGGTGGTTGACTTGATGTGCCACGTAATCAGTGGCAGCCCTAAGCTTTCAGCGACCTCCTCCGCCAATAATGTCTTACCAGTGCCTGGCTCGCCTTTAATCAATAGTGGTTTTTGTAACGTCATCGCGGCGTTGACCGCCAACTGCAAATCGTCAGTGGCAATATAATTTTGCGTACCAGTAAAGCTTTTTTTCGTTTTATCAGTCGTGCTCATAATCAAGTCTCAGTTATTGTTATAGATTAGGGCTATCAAGAGCCAGAAAAGGCTTAAAGGCAATTGATGGCAAATAAATAATCATTTAGATTAGCACAGCATGATTGATTGCCAAAATACTCATGCGTTCGCAGTTGTTGAAAAACAATAGATGCCTTGAACGCTTTTTGACGGTTGATCGGCACAGTCATAAAACGTTTTTTCATAAAAAAAGACACGCATGGTGTCTTTTTTATGGTGCTTTTCATTCACAGTATTTTTATTGATAGCGTCTTTTGTATAGCTACTATAAAAGCAAAGCTCCAACCATCGCTAGCGAAATTTTAATATCACTTTACTGACGTCATTTTTCTGATGACACTTTATTAATGTTACTTTACTACTTATCAAGCTTTTCCATATTAGGCTTTTTAGCTAAACTACTGTCTTTTTTTAAGCTAACGTCTGCTTTAGGATTAGCCGCTAAAGGCGTTTTATTAGACGGTTCAGCAACAGTGACTTGATCGGTTAAAGTCGTGCCTTCTGTCAAATAATTGCCAGTCGTCAGCTGCATGGTCGCTTGTGTATCTTCTGCAGTACGACTGCGCGCTTTGTCTAGACTTGATTCAAAAGCACCGCGAATAAGCTGCCAGACGAAGCCCACAAACAAGCCGACCACTAACACCACAAGTATCGGCAGCATATTGGTAATCGCGCCTGCCGTATCTTTCATCATAATTGCATAAACCACAGCGATACTAGCGGGGGCAATCACACTTGGATCGCCAAGGGCAGTACCTGGTGCCAATAACACAGCAAACAATATCATCCAACTCATACCGCCCAACGGCCGCGGCAGCATACGAGCGACCAGCAACCACAATACCAACACAATAACGACACCACCCAGATACGCATACATCGGTAAGTCTGCGGGTGGCACGTCTTTTACCAGCTGTCCCCACCAAATAGCAATTTCGCCGAGAATATCACTAATGGCTTCCAGCGGTAAGCTGTTTATAATACCTTTTAACCAGTCCATGCGTGTGTAGTTACCTGCGTTTATAAATTGTGCAGCGCGTTTACGCGCTTAACGATAGACAGTGTGCTGTTTCAACGAACCATAATATCGAATACATTATCGTCAAAAGCAATTAAGACATAAGCACTTGAAACACGACCTTTTGCCTCGCCACGTATTTTTTGTCTTGTCACTCATATAGCCTGCTAGTTTATCACGACTTTCTACCAAAATGCATGAGCGCAAATGTGTCGTAAACTTTTTCTTACTGGCTGTCATGCAACATAGCCAAAAGAAGCTGATTAAAAACTCGCTTCAAAAATACCCATTAATCATAAATATTGTCTTGTGCTTCACGCGCACGTAATTCCGCTTGGCGACGCATCACATCTTGCGGTGGCATTTGTACAAAATACCCTTGCGACTGTAATTTTGCCAGTACCTCTGCTTTATCAACGCGCGCAAGCGTCGGTGTATTGGCTAAGTCCAAGTGCATCACAAATTTACTGCGCCCTAAACTGGCACGGAAATCTTTTGGTAATACGCCAAGCCAATCTTTAATCTCGTCGGTATCGTCAGGATAATCAGGACGGGCAATATAGACATACATATCGTTATGTTTGGGGAATTTATAAATATCACAATGCATAATAATGACCTATCAGAAACTATCGCCATAGATTAGCATATTTTGGGTGAATATCAGTAGTCGCTTTACGTTTTACGATGGGCATTCATGCTAAATTGACTACTGCCTACCAAACGTAAAACGCTTTACTTATCGATACGGTATTGATTATTCTCACAAAAAATCATTTTTGCCAAAATTATTCACTTTAATCGCCTAGATGACTTGTAAAAGCGCGGTGAACCTTTCATAATAAAAGCGTTTTTCAGGAGAGAGTCTTGAGCACAATATCAGGTGCGTTCATATTAATGAGCTGGCGCTGATAGTTGCTACTTGACCACCGAAGGCGCATCCACCCTGCCAATCGCTCAGGTAAAAGGACTGAAAAACACATGTCACGACTGTTTCACTGTCTACCATCAATTGCGTAGCACATCCAAACATAAGGCATAACAAATCTGGAGAGCGGTAAGGACGGACGACGCCTTACCCACCGAAGGGGAGAAAATGCGACATCATTTAATTTGTTTTTTTAAGGCTGATGCTTTTAAAAACGTGCAATGATGGTTCGTGTTGAAAATCTCAGGTTACAGGACAGATAGGGCTTTTGCTTAAACCGACGTTCAGCGTCTGTTTGGCGGATTGCGCTATTTTTCTGTGCTACCCTTGGTTGCAATGTTTGCACCTTGCAATATTGCTTCTCGCTACTATGATAAGGCACATCAGCCCTCATACTTTGATACTTGTTTTTACGACTGGTTATCGAATGCAGCTGATGTCCACATAAGGATTTGTTATGACCACTACTCAAGATAATACTGCTCAAAGCGCCAACACTTCAGCCCCTAAACGCACACCTCTTTATCAGTCTCACGTTGATAGTGACGGCAAGCTGGTGGATTTTTCTGGTTGGGAATTACCAATCCATTATGGTTCGCAAATCGAAGAGCACGAAGCGGTGCGTACTGATGCTGGTATGTTTGATGTCTCACATATGGTCGTCGCTGATGTTAAAGGTAGCGATACCAAAGCATGGCTACAAAAGCTACTGGCCAATGATGTCGATAAACTCAAAACCGTCGGTAAAGCGCTATATTCTGGCATGCTCAATGAGCAAGGTGGCGTCATCGATGACTTAATCGTTTATCTAATGAACGAAGACGCTACTGAATACCGTATCGTCTCAAACGCTGCTACTCGTGATAAAGACATGGCACAATTTGACAAAGTCGCCGAAGGTTTTGACATCAGCATCACCGAGCGTCCAGAGCTTGCGATGATTGCCGTGCAAGGACCAAACGCTGTTGAAAAACTCGCGCAAACCAAACCTAGCTGGGCAGATACCTTATCTGGCCTTAAGCCTTTCGTTGGTGCTGATTTAACAGACATCGAAGGCGCAGATTGGTTCGTCGCTCGGACTGGCTACACTGGCGAAGATGGCGTCGAAGTCATTATGCATGGTGATGATGCACCAGCATTTTTTGAACAATTAAAAGCCAATGGCATAAAACCTGCCGGTCTTGGCGCGCGTGATACCTTGCGTATGGAAGCTGGCATGAACCTCTATGGTCATGACATGGACGACAACGTCAGTCCTTACGAGTGCAACATGGGCTGGACACTCGCGCTTAAAGACGAGCGTGATTTTGTCGGTCGTGATGCTTTAGTTAGTAAACGCCAACAGTCAAAAGACGATAGCTCTGCCATGAAGCAAGTTGGCTTGCTGCTAACGACACGCGGCGTATTGCGTGAAGGCATGACCGTCACCATCAATCAAGGCACTGACAATGAACAAACTGGCATTATCACCAGTGGTACATTCTCCCCTAGTCTAAAAAATTCAATTGCGATTGCCCGTGTACCTGCCAGCGTATCAGATGATGATAGCGTTCAGGTCGATCTGCGCGGCAAAGGCAAGTTCGTTGATGTGCGTGTTCTTAAGCTACCGTTTGTCCGTAATGGCAAACAGCAGTTTGACTCGTAGGCATTATAAACCCTATTATTAACGTCCACTATTTTTGTTAACCATCCTCTATCATTTAGGAGAGAGACCATGAGCAATATCCCAGCAGAACTAAAATACATCGCCAGCCACGAGTGGTTACGCTTAGAAGACGACGGTACTATCACTGTTGGTATCACTGACCATGCTCAAGACCTATTGGGTGACGTGGTGTTTGTTGAATTGCCAGACGTGGGCGACATCATCGCTGTTGATGACGAAATCTCTGTAGTTGAATCAGTAAAAGCTGCTTCTGACGTTTATGCACCTATCTCAGGTGAAGTCGTTGCCATCAACGAAGCCCTAGAAGACGATCCAGAAATCATTAACTCTGACCCATATGGCGAAGGTTGGTTCTTTAGAATGAAGCCTGACAACATCGCTGACTATGAAGCACTGCTAACTGCTGATGAATACGAAAACGAGCTGTAATAGCATCTTCACTCTCTCGCTTTAAAAGCGGTGTTTTATTTAAATGCCGCTACTTATAACCTTAAAAAACATAGCTTGTTATGACAGATATTGGCGTCAGCTGATATCTGTACGCTTTTTCTTAGAATGCTTATCGCTCAATTTATTGCGTCCAATCGCTATCTGATTTATTCATATCAATTACTTGTCAGGCGCTATTAAAGAGACGTACTCAATACTGCCCCAAGTTGATCACTTAATCTCCAGCATGGATTCTCATATGACCCCTGACACTGATAATCAAGCAAACGCTCAAGCAAGTTCTCAAGAAAAATTTGCCACGCCTGATAATACACCGCAGCTGCAAGCGTTTCGCGAAGTGGTTGAATCACGTCGTTCAGTCCGCCGCTTTACCGATACAAAGATACCTGATGATGTGTTAGCAGACTGTTTGCGTTTGGCCATGCTTGCGCCAAACTCTAGCAATCTACAGCCATGGGAATTTTATGTGATTGATGATGCGGACAAGCGCAAACGTGCGGTGAAAAACTGCATGAATCAAAATGCAGCAAAAAGCGCCGCTCGTTTAATCGCAGTCGTTGCTCGCACCGATGTGTGGCATGATCATGCCAAGCAAATATTGCGCGAATACCCTGATAAGCCAGTACCAAAAAAAGTCAAAGACTATTATAACAAAGTCGTGACCATGGACTTCTTACGAGGACCTGCCAATGTGGTATCAGCGGCTAAATGGAGTGCGACTCAAGTGGTCAGACGGGTAAAAGGTCCGATTAAATCACCTTACTATACTTTTGAAGACACCAAAAACTGGGCAACCAACAATACAGCCCTTGCGGCTGAAAACCTAATGCTTGCACTACGCGCGCATGGCTTTGATAGCTGTCCGATGGGTGGTTTTGATGAGCCTGCCATGAAGCGCTTATTAAATTTAAGCGACGATCAACATATCATTATGATGATTGGTGCTGGCGAACGCGCTGATAATGGCGTTTACAACAGCCAGTTCCGCTTTGACCAAAAGCAATTTGTTCATTACGTATAAAATCTTAAACCGTCATTAGTTATTATTACTAGTTATTTTATCCATCCCTTTATTACTCCCTTAACCAAGGATTGTCATGACTATCTCGCAAAACCCAACGTTTGATACCTTTAAAGGTTTATTCAACGAAGCTGAATTTGTCTATCGTCATCTAGGCTCTAATGAGACCAAGCAAGCTGACCTGCTCAGTGCCGTTGGTTATCAAGACATGGCGAGCTTCATCAATGATACCGTGCCTGAGCCAGTGCGCTTGCATAAAGAGCTAGATTTGCCAGTGGCGATGAGTGAACATGCCGCGCTTGCCAAATTGCGTACCATGGCAGATGACATCACTGTTAATAAGAGCTATATCGGACAAGGCTATTCGCCAGTACGTATGCCTGCGGTCATTCAGCGTAACGTCCTTGAAAATCCAGGCTGGTACACAGCTTATACGCCTTATCAGGCAGAGATTGCCCAAGGTCGTCTAGAAGCCTTGCTTAACTTCCAACAAGTATGTATTGATTTGACTGGTCTTGAGCTCGCTGGCGCGTCATTGCTTGATGAAGCAACCGCAGCCGCAGAAGCCATGGCAATGTCAAAGCGTGTCAGCAAAAGCAAATCGACGCAGTTTTTTGTTGATGACCGTATCTATCCACAAACCTTAGATGTTATTAATACCCGTGCCAAGTACTTTGGTTGGGAAGTGGTGGTTGGTGATTTCGAGCTGGCTAAATCAGGCGATTATTTTGGTGCGCTATTCCAGTACGTCGGTGTTGAAGGCGATGTTAAAGATTTAACCGACGTCATCGCTTCGGTGAAGAAAAACAAAACTTATGTGAGTGTCGTCAGTGATATCATGAGTTTGGTGCTATTGAAATCACCAGCAGATATGGGCGCAGACGTCGCTTTAGGTAGCACGCAGCGTTTTGGTATTCCAATGGGCTTTGGTGGTCCACATGCCGCCTACTTTGCCTTCTCTGACAAAGCCAAACGCTCAGCACCTGGTCGTATCATCGGCGTCTCTAAAGATTCGCAAGGCAATACTGCCCTACGTATGGCACTACAAACTCGTGAGCAGCATATCCGCCGCGAAAAAGCCAACTCAAACATCTGTACCTCACAAGTATTGCTCGCCAACCTAGCCGGTATGTATGCTGTTTATCATGGTCCAGGCGGCGTAAAGCGTATCGCGACTCGTATTCATGCATTTGCCACTGCCTTTGCTGATGTCATCAAAAATGCTAACGACAGCAACTTAAATGTCGTACATGACCAATTCTTTGACAGCGTCGTCGTTGATTGTGGATCAGAAAAACTGGCTACTCAAATTTTCGAAAATGCGGACAATGTAGGCTATAACTTATGGCGTCTTGGTGAAACCAAATTAAGCGTCGCGTTTAGTGAAACCAGCGATCAGCATGACTTTAATGTATTAACTCAACTGTTTGTCAGTAAAGCACATGACCTACCAGAAGACGCTCGTGTTTCTCTTGATAGTGCACACTTGCGTACTGACGCTATCTTGACGCATCCAGTATTTAACTCACATCATACCGAACATGAAATGCTGCGTTATTTAAAATCGCTTGAAGACAAAGATTTGGCAATGAACCGCAGCATGATTTCATTGGGTAGCTGTACCATGAAACTGAATGCCACCAGTGAGATGCTACCGATTACTTGGCCTGAATTTGCTAATGTGCATCCTTTTGCACCACGTGACCAAGTCACAGGCTACGTTGCCATGATTGATAGCTTGCAAGACCAGCTGAAAGCCATTACTGGTTTTGATGATGTGTCTATGCAGCCAAACTCTGGTGCTTCAGGTGAGTATGCTGGTCTGCTAGCGATTCGCCGTTATCACGAATCATTGGGTGAAACTGACCGTGATGTTTGTTTAATCCCTCAGTCAGCGCACGGTACCAACCCTGCGACAGCTATGATGATGGGTATGAAAGTAATCGTGGTCAAAACCGATGACAATGGTAACGTTGACATCGATGATCTAACTGCTAAGTGTGAAGAAAACAGCGCCAATCTAGGTGCATTGATGATTACTTATCCATCGACGCATGGCGTGTTTGAAGAAGGCATCCGTAAGATCTGTGACCTCATTCATAAACATGGCGGTCAAGTTTATATGGATGGTGCCAATATGAATGCACAGGTTGGCATGATGCAACCAGCTGACGTTGGCGCTGATGTATTGCACATGAACTTGCATAAAACCTTCTGCATCCCGCATGGCGGCGGCGGTCCAGGTATGGGCCCTATCGGCATGAAATCGCATTTAGCACCCTTTATGGCCAACCATACATTGAGCCCTGTGCATAATGCACAAAAAGACTGCTCGGCCGTATCGGCAGCCCCTTATGGTTCAGCAAGCATCCTACCAATTTCATGGATGTACATTGCCATGATGGGTCGTGATGGTCTGCTAAAAGCAACTGAGCTTGCACTATTAAATGCTAACTATGTCGCTGCTCAATTAAAAGACCACTACCCTGTCCTTTATACGGGCAAAAACGGTCGCGTCGCGCACGAATGTATCATCGATATTCGTCCCTTGAAAGAAGAGACTGGCATCAGTGAAAGCGATATTGCTAAGCGCTTGATGGATTACGGTTTCCACTCACCAACGATGAGTTTCCCAGTTGCGGGTACCTTGATGATTGAACCAACTGAGTCTGAATCTAAAGAAGAATTAGATCGTTTCATCAGTGCCCTAAAATCTATCAAAGCCGAAGCAATGAAAGCCAAAGCTGGCGAAGAAGGTTGGACGTTAGAAGACAACCCACTAGTCAACGCACCGCATACCGCGGCGATGGTCACCAACAGCGAATGGACGCACCCATACAGCCGTGATACAGCAGCATTCCCACTGCCTTATATCCGCGCCCATAAGTTCTGGCCAAGCGTAGCACGTGTCGATGACGCTTATGGTGATAAGAACCTCATGTGTTCTTGCCCAAGTATCGAAAACTATATGTAGTTTTCAAATAAGTATGAACAGTTGATATAAAAATAAACCTCCAAGTCAGCAGCTGATTTGGAGGTTTTTATTTTGTATGTACTTTATCTGACTTGTTATGCTCTTAGCATGATTAACTCTAAATAAAACAAAAGATGATCAGAATAGCCTGCTACTAATACATATTTTCCTTGCTTGCTGTGCGACTTCGTCACTGTAGATGCTACGTAAAACTTATCTCAGCAGCACTTAATTCTTTTTAAATTTAATCGACTATAGTTAGTTAAAATTATAATTGTGTCTATAAGCAAACGCTTTATAATGATCTTCTCATTTAATCTTATGTGGAATAGCTAAAATGACTCGTGCAAATAAAAATACGACAGTGTCTAATCACGAGCCCATTCAGCTTGAAGGTGTCATACTCATAGCAGGCATCATGTTTTTTGCTGCTCTAGCCACAGTTATCAGTATCTATTTTAATGACTATAAGTTAAACATCAGCTGTGAAAAAAAACGACCTGATGAAATAGCAATCTGCCAAATTGTTAAAGTAAACCTACTTGACCAGAAGACTGTATTATTTGATGACCAACCTATTACTACTGCTAATATATTAGGAGTATTAGTTTTTAACAGAAGTCCTAGCGCAGTTAGTAACAACTTCCAAAAAAAGCTGTGCAAAGCTCAATTATATGGTAGTTATGGAGAAGTAATTTGGAAAACTCAGCATTCTAATGAATGGTGGAAACAAAACTGCTTTGGATATGATGATAGTGGCGCTTTTATAGATTACTTAGAAAATCAAGAAATTGCAGAAAACAGAAAGCTGAATCACAACTACCAACTTGTTATCTATAAACATTGGGATAAGTACTTACTAAGCTTTCTAGGTTGGGCAGTGGTTTGCTCAATTATCCTTATTATATATTGCCATATAAGGTTGGGAATAGAACTCCGTAAAATGAGTCAAACTTGAGCTAGATTTAATATACATAGATTATATGAGTTATAAAGACTGGTTCTTCATGTTTTTAGCATTCTTTTTCATATGTTACCAAAACTATTTTTACTTTGTTGGAAAATGCCATGCCACAAAAAAACTGCGTCATTCTCATTCATGGTCTGCACCAAACCGCTTGGATCATGCGACCACTGGCCAAACGCTTGCAAGCAGCAGGATTTAACACTCATCAATTTGGCTATCGTAGTATGCGTGACGGTATCAAAACCAATAGTGCCCACCTAAATAGCTGGCTAGAAAACCATCATCACCCTGACCAACCGATAGATTTGGTCGGTCATAGTTTGGGCGGCCTGATTATTCGTGATTTTGTCACTACATATCCGCAATGGCAGATAGGACGCTGCGTGACACTTGGGACACCGCATGTAGGGAGTGTATGTGCTGACTACATTTGGCGCTTGACCCCAGCTGTGGTGGGGTGCTCGTACGTCGATGCGCTAGATGGAACGGTCGCACCCCTACCCGAGCATATTACCTTAGGCGTAATTGCGGGTAATCGTCCTTATGGCCTAGGACAGTTGTTTTTGCAGTATCATAATCGCAAACTGCGTCGAGCAGATAATATGCCATCAGTAGAACATCTGCTACATGATGGCACCGTATATGTAGCAGAAACCAAAATAGAGGCAGCCACGGATCATATCGTATTACCAGTGTCGCATACTGGGATGCTGGTCGATAAAACCGTGGCCGCGCAAACCAAGTACTTTTTACAACATGGACAATTCGAGCATAACAAGCTTACGTCTTGAGAAAAGCATCATCTTTTATCAATGATAGAATCTTATGGCTTATCTAACATTGATACCCATACCCTGCTGCAACTCAGTTTTATGTTTTTTGATGACTGGAATCAGGGTGTTCATGACCCAGTCATTCCGCCAACCTTTTAAGCCTTCTGGCAACTCGCTTAAATCTTTATCAAAAGCAATTACTTCATACAATTGTCCGAGCCACTTCTTACGCATCAATACATTGTCAGGTACGCCGATAGCTCGTGCGTGATCATCGATCGCTTGCTGCACTGCTTTTGACAGTACTTTATTTTTTGAGCGATACGGCGGTAATAGGCAGTCAGGATATTCAGCAGGGTGCAAGTTTTTTGCTTGATTTATCACTTTTAGCAGCTCTTCGCCGTATAAGCGTAACATACTGCGATGCATCGTGGTTTTGTGCGCAAGCTCTCGCATATTACTTGGTCTTTCAGTGATGATCTCACGTACTGCTTGTTTTTTAATCACAAACGTACGTGGCTGATTGGTCGAACGCGCCAGCTCCTCGCGCCACGTCGCAACCGCTTGCAGTATCGCCATCTGCTGTGAAGTATAACGATAATCTGCCATTGTTAGGTACATTGCATTGTCTTCAACATGCTGAGCATCATACAAATCACTGGCATAAAGCTGGCAATCTGCCCATACATAATCATACAAACCTTGCTTTTTTAGCGCATATTCAAGACTCAAATAGAGTGCTGGCAAAAAGCGTACGTCATCAATCGCATATTGCTCTTGCTCATCTGATAATGGGCGTTGCAGCCAGTCAGACTGGCTTTGTTCTTTATCAATGTGCATGTCTAGCTGGTCGTCAAGCGCTTGCTGATAGCCCATTTGCAATTGACCCGTTAAGTAAGACAACGCAATTTGCGTATCAAATATATTAGTCAATGGCGGACAACCAGAGAGTAGATAAAAAATCCCTAAATCCTCACCACAGGCATGCCAAATCGCTACATCAACTTTGGCTAATGCCTGCCACAGTTCGGTCAGTTGCAACTGCGGGGCATCTAATAAATAAATATGATTGCCGGTATTCAGCTGCACCAATGCCAAGCGCGGATAATAAGTATCACGTTTGATAAATTCGGTATCTAACGCCACCCGACCACAAGTCGCCAATGCATCGATAACTTCAGCCAAACCATTTTGCGCACGCACCCACGTGACAGCAGCTTCGTCGGCACTATCTAGCAGCGCATCAATATCTGGCTCTGACGGTAGATCTGCTGACTCTATTTTAGAATTAATTGATGATTCTAATAAATCATCAGAAGCAGCAATGGTAATGTTGTCTGCAAGGTTTGATTGGATGGCAGCAGTTGAAGCTGTTGGAGCATGGTTGGACACGGGCAGATACCTGCATAAATAGGAAAAAATAAAACGCTAAAGGGCGTCTCAACAAAAGTAAATAATAAGATACTAGTGAATCAATTATAACAATTTCATGAAATAAAATGGACAAGACTTGGTTTTTATAAAGAAGTTATAGAAAAAATGTCAGTGTGCTATAAAAATGAACGATTTTGCATCGCTTGTCCAAGGGTCATGCTATCAAGATATTCAAGCTCGCCGCCCATTGGTACACCTTGTGCCAAACGTGTGACCTTATTAACATGACGACTAACCGCTGCGCTGATAAAGTGCGCGGTGGTCTGCCCTTCGACAGTCGTACCAGTCGCCAATATCAACTCTTCAACAGGCTCTTGCTTGACCCGCCAGACCAGTTGTTCAATATTCAAATCATCAGCGCTAATGCCATCAATCGGCGATAAATGACCACCTAACACAAAGTAGCGGCCACGGTAGCCTGCGGTTTGTTCGATAGCCATCACGTCTGCTGCGGTCTCAACCACACATAGTAAGGCATCATCACGCCGCGGATCTTGGCACAGCGGACAGATTTGATCATCACTGAAGCTGTGGCAACGCTGGCATTCGACGATATCACGCATCGCCTCATCAAGCGCTTGGGCAAGTGCCATGCCTTGTGGACGTTTTTTGGTGAGCAAATGCAGCGCCATACGTTGGGCACTTTTTTGACCCACACCCGGCAAAATACGCAGCTGTTTAACCAGCTGATCAAATTTGGCTGTCAGCAAAGCATCTTCCTTTATTTAACTTAATTTATAAATCGTAGCTATAAAAATGGGGTCGTATCGTGTCGATAACAACCCCATTTTGTCTTTAATATGTCGTGTTTGGCTTAAAAAATAACGACTTAGAACATACCTTGCATACCAGGTGGTAGACCCATACCTGAGGTCGCGCCAGCCATGGTTTCTTCGTATAGCGCATCTGCTTGACGAACGGCGTCATTGATGGCAGCAGCGATAAGATCTTCGATCATATCTGGCTCATCTTCAAGCAAGCTTGGATCGATGGTTAAACGCTTAACCACATGGCGACCCGTCATGGTGACTTTTACCAGACCACTGCCCGCTTCAGCTTGTACTTCTTTATTCGCAAGCTCTTTTTTAGCGTTTTCAACGTTTGCTTCGACTTTCTTTTGCATCGTTTGTGCTTGTTGCATTAATGCTTGAATATTCATAGTTACCTCTTTTGTTTTTTAATCATAAATGATTGATATTTTACTAGGGCATGTCCTCAATTCAATTGATCATATCTAAACGGGCTAAAAATGGCTAAATTTTGCCAAACATCGTTAAATAGCTGGTTAATATCCCGATATTAACCAGCTATTTTCCTCGTTTGACGGCAATTTATTTCATTTTTATCACCATTTTTGAAATAAGGACACGCCCTAATATAAAGTGCTAACTGCGATTATACCGTTATCTTTACAAACTGTCTAAACCACGCGCCAAATCTTTGATGATATCTTCTACATCTTCTAAGCCTACTGACAAACGAATAAGACCATCTTTGACGCCCGCTTCTGCGCGCTCTTTTGCACTCAAGCGAAAATGAGTGGTGGTTGCAGGATGAGTAATCGTCGTTTTAGCATCACCTAAATTATTAGTGATAGAGACCATTTGGGTCGAGTCAATGACATGCCACGCGGCAGCTTTTGAATCAGAGCTAGCCGACGGTTTCACTTCAAAACCCATGATAGCACCATAGCCACCTGTCATATGATGTTGACGCGTCGCAAGCTCATGAGCAGGATGATCACTCAAACCTGAGAAATGTACGGCACTAACATTGGGATGATTGACCAAAAACTCTGCTACTTGATTAGCATTTTGACAATGCGCTTGCATACGCAGTTTCAGCGTCTCTAACCCTTTGGTAAATACCCATGCGTTAAATGGACTCATACTGATACCGCCTGAGCGTACCACGGTAAACGCCTCTTGCATGAGCTTATCACTGCCGACCAATGCGCCGCCGAGTACTCGACCCTGACCGTCTAGATACTTAGTTGCAGAATGAATCACCACATCGGCACCCAAATCAAGCGGACGCTGCAAAGCTGGGGTAGCAAAGCAATTATCAACGACCAATAAGATATCATTGGCTTTACACAGCTGGCTTAAAAAGCCAATATCACAAATCTGTGCCAATGGATTGCTAGGGCTTTCGCAATAAATGACTTTGGTGTTTGGTTGAACGGCGTTTGCCCACGCCTCATTATCGAAGCAATCAACGTAGCTGACTTCCACACCGAACTTTGCCATATAATTATTAAATAGACCAATCGATGAGCCAAATAATTGATTGGCAGCAAGCAAATGATCGCCCGCTTTCAGATATGCCAAGCACATGGTCAAAATCGCGCCCATGCCAGAGGCTGTCGCCACTGCGCGCTCACCGTTTTCAAGCGCTGCCAAACGACGCTCAAAGGTACGCACACTTGGATTGGTATGGCGTGAGTACACGTTGCCCGTCTTGTCTCCATTAAAATGTGCCGCGGCATCTGCCGCTGAGGTATACACGTACGAGCTGGTAGTAAAGATAGCCTCTGAGTGCTCACCCTCATCGGTACGATGTTGCCCTGCCCGTACAGCAATGGTTTGCATACCATAATCGAGATCTAAGTTGAGCGCGTCACTGCGCCAGTTTGGATCTAATTTATCTACATTTTTATCATCATGGGCTTGCGACTGACTCATAAATATTCCGTTGCTTTGATTGGTATTTTGATTGATATAAAATGACTGCTTATTCTTCTGATTATTGACCGAATGCATCAGCGTTATCATATCATGTCAACTTATTCCACACAGCTGGTTTCAAGCGATGGCTAAATATTATTTTTGAATACACATCTATCTCTTTCTCAATAACAGATGAAAGAGAGACGATAAGTAAATAATGATTGAATAAGTCGCTGAATCTAACAAAAATAACGTATTTATAATAGGCATAGATGACGACAGCTGATAAGCTTAGCGGCGATTTAATTTTTGCCTTGGGCGATATTGTTATACGCTTCGTAATCAGTGCTATCATCGGTAAAATAAACGATGCACTAGCGCATGTCTTTCATTCAATTGATAGTCTTTTTAATGGACTAAAAATGAGGACATGCCCTCACGCTTACTTTCTAACAAATACTTCTTTATGTAAGGCTCACTAAGGTAATTCATTTATGTCGATGTTCAGTATAGAACCAAGCAACTTATCGTTGAGTCTAACACTCGGACTAACCTTAGGTCTTAGTGGATGTCAGGTTTTGCCAAAACAGCCACACTTACCTGAGAGCCAAGCATTATCAGCACGAGTACATGACTTATATCAGCAAGAAGACAATCAAGAAACTGGACAAAGTGACACAGTAGCAACCAATGACGTTGATTTGGTAGCATCGATTAGCGAGCAGAATGATATTCACCCAGATTTATCTGGCTACCACCCCATTGTAACTGGTGCCAATGCTTTTGCTTCTCGCAGCATATTAACGGACATGTCCACACGTAATATCGATGCGCAGTATTATATTTGGCATAATGACCAAGCTGGTCAGCTACTATTGAAAGATCTGTGGGAAGCGGCTGAACGCGGCATCATTGTACGCTTACTATTAGATGATTTTAATAATGATGCCACTTTCGATCAGCATTTATTACGTTTTTCCAGTCATCCGAATATCGCGGTACGAATCATCAATCCGCTGATGCACCGTAAGTTTCAAACATTAAACTACGTCACAGGTCTGCCACGTATCAATCGCCGCATGCATAATAAAAGCATGACTTTTGATAAGCAGATTACCATCATTGGGGGACGTAATATTGGCAATGAATATTTAAGCAATGACCAAAATAGTCAATTTGCGGATTTGGATGTTTTACTCATCGGTAAAGTCGTCGCAGATATTGACAACAGTTTTTCAAGCTATTGGTCGTCGCCTTTGTCATTTGACATCGAAACGCTAGTGAAACCTGACAACAATACAGCGCCTGATTTCCTAGCGGCACTGGACAAGCTCGGTCAGGACGAAAAAGGTAGCGACAATCATTTGACGGTGTATAAAGAAGCGCTAGAAGAGTCAACGATAGACAGTGACTTGGTCAATAAACGCGTGCCTTTTCGCTGGACAGACATGCAGTTTTTGAGTGATGATGTGGGCAAGCTGACTAAAACGGTACCAGCGGATACCAATTTGGTGCATCAATTGCGTACCTTATTAGGCAGCCCAACCAAAAAGCTAACCATCATTTCTTCTTATTTTGTACCCACCAAAGATGGTGTCAATACTTTAGTGCAATTGGCTGAAGCTGGTATCGAGATTAAGATTTTGACCAATTCATTTGATGCGACCGACGTGACTGCTGTGCATTCTGGCTATAGTCAATGGCGACCTAACTTGCTGCGCGCTGGTGTCAAAATCTACGAGCTAAAATCCACTGCCTCTGAAGAAAAACGCGAAAACAAGCTTTGGAAAGCTCGTAGTCAATCCTCAACCAGTTTACATGCAAAAACGTTTGCCGTTGATGACTATCAAGTATTCATTGGCTCCTATAATGTCGACCCTCGCTCTGCCAATATCAATACAGAAATGGGTGTGATCATCAATGATGATGAGCTGGCAAAACAATTGCATGGTGCGCTGAGCGATGACCTGCTAAACCAAGCTTATGAAGTCAAACTATCAGATAATGGTAAGCTACAGTGGCATACTATGGAAGACGATAAAAAAGTGGTTTACGATTCAGAGCCACGCGTCGATATCAGCGATCATGTCTGGCTGACCATCATGTCATGGCTACCTATTGATTGGTTACTATAGCTGCCACCATCAAAAATACTCTAAAACCTGGTCATATGTACATAATAACAGCGTTATCGAGTGATTCTTTTGCCCATTTTTTTTAGTTTGAGCACTTTTTAGTTTGAGCACTTTTCATTCAAGTGCTCTTAATGCCGATGCTTGTTGCTCAATAAATTTTAGCTCAAACGTCTTTATTTTTTCGGCAAATCATTATTTTTCATATTGATTTGTCGTTTTTTATTATAGCCGGTTATCCAGATAATAATCGGCTTAACGAATACTATTATATGTGGATGCGCGACCTATTATGCCTTCTCGTTCTCAATATGCAATGATGTCTTCTAAAGACAGAAACACCGTACTGTTTATCTGCTTTAGCAGCGCAGTCGCGTTTTTTGATTTTTTGATTTATTTATATCTAGCAGATATCATGGCGACCGCTTTTTTCCCTGCTAATATCGACCCAGCTATTACAAAGGTGCAAGGGCTTGGTCTATTTGCAATTGGCTATTTGGCACGCCCACTTGGCGGTATCATCTTTGGTCGTTATGGTGATATCAAAGGCCGAAAACCCATACTATTGATTAGTATATTAGTGACGGCGGTCAGCTTGTTGGCGATGGCATGCTTACCGACCTATGGGCAATGGGGGTTGATTGCACCAACCTTATTTATAGTCTTGAGGCTGATACAAGGCATGGCATTTGGTCTTTATGTGCCACTCGCTTGGGTTTTTGTGGCAGAGCATGTACCGCGCCAATATTCGTCAGTATCTTGTAGCTATGTCACCGCCAGTTTTTATGTAGGCGTGCTGTTTTCTAATGCCTTTTTTCTTTGGTTAACCAATTCTATGACGACTGAGCAATTGGCTAATTACGGCTGGCGCTTGCCATTTTTCATCGCGGCTATTCTGAGTTTATTGCCATTACTGGCGTGGCGATGGATAGATGAGTCACCCTTTTTTCTGGAAATGAAAAACTCAAAACCAAGCGATTATGTTGCCAAACCCTTTAATTTACTCTTTAAGCATTGCAAACATTCGCTATTTATCGGCATGGTTCTCACGCTTATTGTTTCTAGCATCACGACCGTTGTTGTGCTGTTGCTACCCGATTTGATTGAATTACGTTTTACCTTAGACAGCGATTTATTTGGATTCTCACACAGTCTGGGTATTGTGTTCATGGTTTTTGGTTGTATTTTTTATGGGATAATATCCAACCATCAAAACTTCGGTAAGATTCTGACAGTTGGCTCTATTCTTTTAATCGCTCAGATGTTTGCCTTTTTCTACCATCTGCAAGCCAGCGGTGACTACATCCTCATTATGTATGCGCTTTTAGGCTTTTGTGCTGGCATCGTTGGGATGATACCTGCCATCCTTGTACAGTTATTTCCGACCAATGTAAGACTAACAGGAATGGCTTTTTGTTATAATATCGCCTACGGTATTGTTGGAGTGCTTGTGCCTTTTGGACTGGGTTATGCCACTTTGTATGTGAGTTTCTCACCAGCGCTCTACATTGCATTTATCGGTTTTATCGGCATAATAATGGGTATTTATTTTTATAATTTGCCTGAATTCAAAAAAATCGACCACATTATTTAGTTAATAGCTGCCTATTATCTGCTTAACGATTGAAATTAAAAATTAAGGTGCAATCGTATGTCTCATACATTGCACCTTGTTCATTTATTTAAGACACCAATATTAAAATATTAAGGCTCAAAACCATGGTTGATATGACCAACAAACGTCTTTCCGTTGCACCCATGATCGACTGGACAACGACGGATTATCGTTATTTTGCTCGGCTTTTTAATCCGCATGTTTATTTGTACACCGAGATGATCAGTACGGGCGCGCTGATACATGGCAATCGAGCACGGCATCTGCGCTTTGATACGCTTGAGCATCCGCTTGTACTACAGCTGGGCGGCGCAGATATTAGCGAGATGACGCAATGTGCTGAATTTGCGCAGCAGCATGGTTATAGTGAGGTCAATATCAATGTTGGTTGTCCCTCTGATCGCGTACAGCATAATAAGATTGGTGCTTGCCTCATGGCAGAGCCGCACACGGTTGCCGATTTGGTTAAGCACATGCAAGCGGCGGTCGATATCCCAGTAACCGTCAAGCATCGTATTGGTATTGATGATTTTGACAGTTATGAGTTTATGGTAGATTTTGTAGAAAAAGTGGCAGCAGCGGGTTGTACACGCTTTATTGTCCATGCACGTACTGCATGGCTACAAGGGCTTAGCCCCAAGCAAAATCGCGAGATACCACCGCTACGTTATGAGGATGTCTATCGTCTCAAACAAGATTTTCCACAGCTTGATATCGAGATTAATGGCGGCATCGATACCGTTAAAGACATCGAAGCACATTTGCAACATGTGGATGGCGTGATGATTGGTCGCGCGTTTTATCACAACCCTTACCTATTAGCAGAAACCAATAGCTTATGGAACGAACCAGCACCTAAGCGCTCAGATATTCTAGCGCAGCTGTATCCGTATATGGAGGCGCAGATTGCTAAAGGTGAAGCACTGCCAACGATGACAAGACATTATTTAGGGCTGTTTCAAGGACTGACGGGTGCGCGCAAATGGCGACAGGCGTTAAGTGGCAAACCTCAGCTAACAATCGATGATATTAAACGGGCAGCGGATGAGGTGTTACTACTAAATCCTGATGCTTAAGAAAATTCATCATTATGATGACAGCTATAAAAGTGTAATAATAACGCCGAAATACCATTATTTATTTAGGCGGTTTGCGCAATATATTGCCACATCGCCGCCCCATTATTCACGATATGCAATAATATCGGCAGCAACAGCGAGCCTGACTTGATACGCGCGTAGCAAAATATCAATGCCAGTACCACGATGGTACTGATTTCATAAATACCATACTGCACATGGATCACCGCAAATATCAAGCTGGTGACGACACTTGCTACGATCGCCCCTCGATGCTTTGAATAAGTTGACGAGGTAAATTGCTCTGCGATCGCTGACCATAATAGACCACGAAATATCAGCTCTTCATAGATTGGCGCAACAATGACCATTGCAAATATCAACAGCCATACTGAGCTGACAGACTGATATAAAGGGTCAACGAAGAGCAGTGGCGATTTATCAAGTAAATAAGTCAATGCCTGACTGCCAATCATAAATATCAATAGCAGCCCAAGCAATCCCATACCCACCGCAAATGAGAACGGCTTTAGCGCTAAATACTGCCCACTATCGCCGCCTCTTACACGGATCACTAAAAGGCTAATAGCAATCAATAGCACGCAGCCTATGATAATAGAGAGGCTGACCACGGTGCCATCGTTACTACCAAAAAAGAAGATATCAGCCATGGTTGAATTTTTAGAAGCCGGTAATACTAGCTTGCCAGCGATATATACGCCTAGCAGCTGACTGATAAAAAATGCCATCAGTATACCAATAGTCAGTAGCAATACACCCAATCGTGAAAATAGCGGCGTGCGCTTAGGCAGTGTATTAAGATTGTGCGAACCAGTAGCATTTTTTAGCATAAAGTCATTACTCAAACGGATATTTTGTCAGATCGCATCTAGCATAAGCAATAATGAGCAGAAATAGTCATCAGCGATTATGTTGGTAGTTGCTGCTCAATCAATGATAATACTTGCTGAGAGACCGACTCTGGATACTCAAGTGGGAACATATGACCACCGACATGGGTCTCATAAGGAATATCCAAACGCGACTTTATTTGTTGCGGAAATCGGCGTTTTAAAAAGATACTGTCTTGACCGATAATCAAAGTAACAGGCGGCTTTGGTCCATGATTTGGTGCCAGCCAATACCAAGATGGATTGGTGCGAAAGACAGCGACCTCACTGGCTTTCGGAATCGCCAATGTCACTTTGCCATCCGCACGTTCGTGTAGCCCATGCTCGATATAGCCTTGAAAACTACGTTCATCGAAGTTTTTGAAAAAGCCTTTATGCCGCATCTTATCGTACGCATCTGCGCGGCTCTCCCAGACATCACGGCGATGCTTAGACACGCCAGCTGGTGACAATTTATCCATCAGGCGGTTATTCATCATCGGCAATCTATCCGCCGTCTTTGCCAAATGCCATAGCAAGCTCACTTTGCCATAAATCCAAGGCGGATCCATGAGTACCGCTTGGGCAAAGTGCTGCGGCGCACGATACAATGCCTGCAAGGTACACATCGCACCAAGCGAATGACCCACTGCCACTACTTGCGACACGCCATGCTTCTCACAGGTATTTTTGACACTATCAATAATCTGCTGTGTAAGGCTGCGCCAATGATCATCGACTGGATAATCAGGCGTTGCACCCAGCATGGCAATATATTCAATAGTAAAAAATTCTGCTAACTTCTCAAAAAATGGTTGATAAACCGCACTTGGCATCCCATTAGCATGAGCAAAATGCAGGACAGGTTTGTTGGTTATTGTAGAGACAGGTAAAGCAGTAAAAGTTGGCAAATTAATTTCATCACTCATGACAAGCTCTCTTCGATTTAAGTCGCTATTTAGGGTATTTTTTATAATCATTGAATCTCATATACAATTAAGGCTGAGCATAATCATACGCTCAGCCTCAACAATCATACACAGTAAATCTCAAACATAAAACGCTTAACGCATCTGCGCATTACCTTCTTCTTGCGGTAAAACATCAAGGCTGACACTAGAGCCAATGCCCGCCCCCAATTTAACAGCAAAGCGGTCCATGAATAATTGGAACGGATCTGTTGGGCTATAATTGATGACATTATCCAGCTCTAACTGCTTTTCTAAGCTAGCGATGCTGCCTTTCTTATCGGCTAAGCCAAGCTCAATCGACTGCTCGCCTGTCCAGAATAATCCTGAGAACAGTTTATTTTGTTCAGGATTTTTGAGACGATCACCGCGCCCTTCTTTCACTGCATTAATGAAATGCTTGTGGGTGTTGTCCAATACTTTTTCGACATGTTTTTCTTCATAGTCCGTTAACGGACGTGACAAACTTAAGATGTCTTTGTATTCACCAGCAGTAATCGTACGATCTTCTACGCCAACTTTATCCATCAAACCTTTGATGTTATAGCTTGGCATAATCACGCCGATAGAGCCAACCAAACTTGATGGGTTCACATAAATCTCATCCGCCGCAGAAGCAATATAATATGCGCCAGAAGCACCCATATCACCAATCACTGCATAGAGTTTTTTGTCTGGATATTCTTTACGCAAATCCATCATAGTCTGCCAAATCTCATCAGACTGTACTGGTGAGCCACCAGGTGAATTGATATCCAATGCTACCGCCTTTGAATTGCTATTTTCAAAAGCACGGGTCAATGCCTCATTGACATCATAAGCGTTGGCCACATCGCCACTACTAATGACACCTTGTAGCTCAACCACAGCTAAATGCGGCTTGCTCGTGTCAACACCATCTAAACCCGTTGGCGCGCTGCTGCTGCAACTACGACCAAGCGTCAGAAATATCAGTAAAATATAACCAAAGGTCAATAGTTTAAAAAAGATACTCCAGCGACGGGCGCGGCGTTGCTCGACCACACTAGCCAATAAAGTGTTTTCAAGCAATCGCCATTCTTGTCCACTCGGCTGGCTTGGCGGCGACATCGGTACTGGCTGATTTGCCGAATTGTCAGGACGTTTGTTAGGGTCTGGTGGCCAGTTGGGCATATAACTTCCTAAGTCAGAAACAGTCTAAAGCAATAAAAAGAGAAGATAGAAATACAGTCAGTAATAAGGAGCTGCTTCTCACTCCAAATACGGTCACAGTCATCTATATTCATAGGCTGCTAAGTATGGTGGTATTTCAATCATGGTTCAATAGTATAACTGGGAAATATCACTATATTGTAACATTGATTAGATAAGCGATATTTTTATGGCGTCGTATTGGTAGTATCTACTGCTGCATTGAGAGACAACGTTGCTTCTGGCATTTTGTCATCATAAGTGATCATTTCATTGATGGTTTGACGATTTATCACCTCAGCAGTTATCTGTGATGTGCTATGTCCTAGCCATATCACATTACGAAAAGGGCGTGGTTGCTCAGGTATTTCAACTGGACATAACAATATCCACATTTGCCAAATACGCTGATGGGTATCTGCATTTAATATCAGACGTGCCTGAGGCATATTGGCTTGATGAGTCGGTGGCTGGCTAATTGATGTGAGTGTTTGCACAGTAGCAGGTGTTGATTTGAGTGGATCAGCCGCATTATATTTTAACACCCTTATGGACAAGCTGGCATCTATAGCCACCGTACAATCCCAAACACTCGGACTGTCTATTTTGCTCCACCCTGTCAATGCTTGTATGGACAAATCACCATTGCCCAACTGCCACGTTTTGCCTTGTTCACAGCGTTGCACACTAATATTCGTCATGTCCTTGGATTGGCTAGTGACTTTATAGGCTTGCTGAAATGCAGACCAACGATCAGAGCGTCCTGCTTGCCAATACTGACTAATAGGTAAACGCTGATTAAGCTGAAAAACCGTCAAAGGCAACAGCGCAGAAGCATTAGTAGAAGCATTAGCATTAGAAGCTAAATACTTCTTATCAGTAGCAAGCGTATCCGTCAATCCAGCACTACTACTCTGCACAACCATACCCTCTAATGTATCAACTGACAAGCTACCCAGCTGCTGCGCCAATGTCATCGACAGCTTATTCGCCGTTAGATTACTGGGCATCGTTCGTGCGACATTGGGTCTGTGGTCAGATAAAAATAGCCAGCTGATGTTGTTCTTATGCGTATCTGTTGTGGATGACTGCTTATTATTGGTAACAGGATACTGTAACAAAGCAGCGCTTATATAGGGGTCACCCGTTGGTAAGATATACAAGGTCGGTATCGTCGTTAGTGATTGCTGATTGGCATATACTGTCATCATTAATAAGGTTAGCGGCGGCAGTGCCAGCCAACGACTGATAAATCCTCGTGGTAGTAGCCATGGCAACATACTTAATAGTACCATCAGCAATATGGCGACATTCACGGGGGTATAAAGCCACGCTTCTGACAATACTGGTAATGAGGTTAACCACGTTATCAGTTCATGCAATTTCGCGACAATGGCGCTAACAAGCAGCCAAATACTATCAGCAATAGCAGGTGATAAAAGATAGCAAAGCCCTGCCAACAGATTAAGTGGCACAATCACCCAACCAAATAAACCGATAGCAAATAGATTGATGACAAGACCCCACAGCGACGCCTTGCCAAATAATAGCAATGTAATAGGTAATAAAGTAATAAATAGCCAAAATTGTAATTTGAATACACGTTTGCCTATTATCCAAATATGCTTGAACGCAGTCTCTACTACACTGGCATTATGAGCAGATGCCGTTTCTGATACGACAGCTGATTGCGTATATGATGCATCATCATATTTAAGGAGTAATGCCACTGCGATAAAAGATAGCCAGTACCCTGCCTGCCATAATACATAGGGATCAAGCCATGCCATCAACACTGCCAAGGCAAACAACACCCGCATCGTACTAACCGGCAATAATGTTAAACGTACCAAACCTATCGCGAATAACATCCATGCGGTACGAGCAGCAGGTACATCAAAACCAGTAAATAACGCATAAATAAAAGCAGCAGCGATCATCACCCACCAGCGCACTTGCCAACGCGGTACATAACGATAAATCCTTGGCCATAACCGATCAAAAAGCAACACCGCCGCACCCGCCAGCATAATCGCTAAAAACAATACATGAGTGCCAGAGATAGCCAGCAAATGTGAAATACCAGCCAGCTGATATAGATCTTTGGTATCGCGATTGATTAAACTGCGATCACCTGTGAGCAAACTTAAAGTGACCGCTTTTGCCTGTTGCGCTGCTGTGGTCTGTGTTGACCAATCTTGATAAAAATACTGGCGTAATTGCCAACGTCCTTGGTTGATATAAGTCTGAAAACGCTGCAGATATGAAGAAGAGGAAAATGCTGGCTTTGATACCTCAGTATTGGTGACATTTGATGTGCCAACGGTCAATATATTAGCGACTCCATCAATATGACGACCTCGCAGCCAGCGATAACTGTCAAAACCAGATGGATTGCTCAACGCTTGCTCAGAGGTCGCCAGTGGTGCAAGGGCTAAACTCATAAACAGCTGATCGCCAGGTTGTAAGTAATTTAAGCGGTCAAACGGATTGTTGTCCAAATTTTTCTTGGATGATTGTTTTGATGGATTTTTTGGATAACCATTGAGCAATACACGGTACGTGCCATCCTTACCGTTATTGTTATTGTTATTGTTATTGTTATTTTTATTGTTATTTAAGTTATTTTCATACAATCTATTATTGCTTAGGCTATTATTTTCATCTATTAGAAAGTTACTGGTCATGGCATCTAAATCTTCAACCGCCAACGCCGACACCAAGGGTGATATATCACTAATGACAGCAACTTGTCGATAGCCACTGTCCGTGGCGACGTCATAAACGCTGTCACTTATTCCTTCGATGGTGACTAATGCTTGTACACGCATTGGCTCAGTGATTTCTGTTAGTTCTGCTTGCTGATGGCTAATCAGGGCTTGCAGCCCACTGCCAATGATTAATCCAATTGCCAATACAGCAACTAAAACATGAGTCAAGATACGAAAGAAGAGTTTAGATTTATGTGAAATATTATATGAAGGATTACGTGAAGAGAGACCCGCAGTATGTTGCGATAAATGGCTGGGTTTTGCAGAAGGTACATTAAACTGGGCAATAACAATCAGTATAATAGCAAAAATAATGAGCGACAAAGATAAGGTGGGAGTATTCAATATATCCATTAACGATGAACTAGTGGGTATCGCCATACTATCTGCGACTGCCAAAACGCCCATCATGGCGATAATAATCAAGCTACCAATCAACCAGTACACCAGCGCTCCTTGCTTGATGAGGTGAATATTAGTTTTTGCCTAAATAAAGCCATTTATTATGATAAATAGCCACTTAATACGACGAAAATGTACCGGAATGCTAAAACACAGATTGATACTAAAACCAGAAACAACAACTGATACGTCATGCAATAGCATTTATATAACTATTACCCTATACTGACTGACATATTGCGATGATGATAATCTAACATCATTATCCTCTATATTCTCAGCTGTACACTTTATGAATAATATTACTTTATAGCAGACCATCAATGAGATTGAGCGGACTTTAGCTAACGATTACAAAAGGCGATCCTGTGCCCCAAAAACGTCTGAAAGACCTACTTCCTACGCCAGAGAAAATCTTAGAAAGTCGCACCTTAAAACTGTTCGCACCGCATTTGGCTGATCCACGATTATGGCACTTTAATCGACATAGCTTAAATAAAGCGGTCTATATCGGGGTGCTTAGTGCATTTTTCCCATTGCCAGGGCAAATGCTACTGGCTCTAGTTGGCTCATTGATTTTTCGTGCCAATGTTCCCATGGCACTCGGCTTGACTTGGATTACCAATCCACTCACGAGCTTGCCCATCTTTTATGCAGGCTATTATATCGGTGCCAAAATCCTTGACGTACCGATGATTAGTTTGCGGCTTATCGGCAGGATGATTGCTGATTTTAGCTTATGGGCACTATCAGATGGTGCAAATCCATTTATTACCTATCGCGGCACGGTATCGATTGCTGCTTTTTGCATAGGGTTGACGATATTAGCGATTGTGACCAGCATCGTTTGTGGACTGGCATTTAAGGCTGTTTGGCGATATAAAACCGTCGTGAGCTGGCAAAAACGTCAGCAAGAACCTTCTGATAAATCACCTAAAACCTAATATATGCTGCTGTTCTCAAGTCATGGTAACCATAACGTAGCGAACCACCCTTTACTTTCAACCATTCGCTAACGCCAGCAATCTAGGTTACCATCTGTCCTCGATTATTCTATGCTATGTCTCGATATCACCTTAAGCTGGCTATGACTTAAAAACAAAAGCCATTTTCTCTGTTGATACCAGTCACTCTGCTTCTTTATTCTTTTCTATGGCAGCAAGGATGTTGTCCGTAAGGCTAGTGTTCATCTCGAAAACTTCAACCACTTTTTCATCTTTAAGCAATGTATAACGTTTGCCCGTTGCACTGTCTTGAGCTTTTAGATCATAATCAACGCCAGCCAAAGTAATGGCATCAAAAACGGGTGTTAATAGATCTATTTGTTCCTGTTTATCAATTGTCTCGAATAACGTCACATCCATATAGGGTTTTAACGGTTCATTGCCTTCTTCGGCACTGCCAAAAGCAGCGATTGGGTCGTCATCTCTATCCATCATAATAATCCTTCTTTAATAAATTGGCGGCATTTTTCAGCCCCATTTTGCGTTTATTTTTATTAAAAACTTAGTGTCTGTTGAACATAATCTTGTCTTTCTAGGGTATATCCTCATTTAATAATGATGATAAAAGCAAGACAAATTACCGTTAAACAAGAGAAATAACACAGATCATAGTAAATATTAATCAGCAGTTCAGTTCAACGACGTTTGATAAAGTTTAGCCCATGTAGATATCAATTGACTTAAATCAGGACACACCCTACTAGTTAGCAACCATAACCATTTACGCTATTAAACTTAAAGCGTTAAAAAACAGTTAATACTGCTCCCAATGACCATTACGTAGCAATAACTGACGATCCGCCAGCGCCGCGAGATTGCGATCATGTGTCACCATTAATAGTGCGGTTTGCATGGTATTTTGCAGCTCTGATAATAGTCCAAACACGCTTTGCGCATTGTCATAGTCCAAATTACCAGTTGGCTCGTCTGCCAAAATAAGCGACGGCTTCGTAACCAAAGCACGGGCAATAGCCACACGCTGACGCTCGCCGCCCGATAGCTCACCAGGTCTATGCGCCAGACGGTGCTCAAGTCCGACACTTTCTAGTATCGCAATTGCTTGCTCTCTTGCTGAAGTCGTTGAGACCTCTGGTCGCATCAGTAACGGCATTGCAACGTTTTCAATGGCAGTAAATTCGGCTAATAAATGATGAAACTGATAAATAAATCCCAAATGCTTGTTACGCATGGCACCGCGCTCAGTTTCATTCATGCTATTTAACAATTGACCATGTAGCCAGACCTCACCGCTGGTTGGCGTATCAAGACCACCAAGCAAGTGTAGCAAAGTGCTCTTGCCTGAACCACTGGTGCCAACGATGGCGATGCGCTCGCCAGCATGGACGGTCAAATCCAAGCCAGTCAATACTTGCGTACTAACCGCCCCTTCATCATATATCTTGTTGATATTTTTCGCCTCTAAAATGGCAGACATGGCTTTTCCTTTATTCTATTTATACTGGTATTGATGCTTTATTCAGTGCTACAAACAATATATCAGCCTAAACTTGCATTAAAATTAATTTTACCTAACAAGCATTGGTAATAACTTAAACTGTATATAAAAACTTAAGCGACATATAAAATCATTTATTCATAACGCAACGTCTGTGCTGGCTGAATCTTAGCCGCTCGGCGTGCTGGATAAATGGTTGCCAAAAAGCTCAGTACGAAAGACGCACCTGTAATCAATACCACATCTAGTACACGCAACTCTGATGGCAAATAATTAACAAAATACGCATCAAACAAGTTCAAATTAAAGACTTGGTTAATAAAGCCTAAAATATCACTCACTGTAAGCGCAAATATCACGCCCAGTATCGTACCAGCAATCGTACCAATCACACCGATGACCACACCTTGCACCATAAACACTTGGGTAATCAAACGAGGAGACGCACCAAAAGTTTTTAGAATCGCAATATCCGCTTTTTTATCAGTTACGAGCATTACTAGACTGGAGACAATATTAAAAGCAGCCACTAGGATAATTAAAAATAGCAGCAATCCGACCATGGCTTTTTCCATTTGAATCGCGCCAAATAGGTTGCCATGCGTTTGTGTCCAATCATTAGGATACAGTTTCTGAGGGGCAATAGCGGCGGCTTTTTCTGCTGCCATCGGAGCGGTAAAGATGTCATTGAGCTTCATACGCACACCCTGCGCGCCATCTGGCAGACGCAACAGTTTTGCCGCATCACCCATCGGGATAAATGCCATGAGGCTATCGACTTCTGGACTGATGGTAAAAATACCTGTCAAGGTAAAGCGCTTGAATCGTGGTATCACGCCAGCTGGTGAAGGCGATGCCTCTGGCAGCACTAGCGTCACTTTATCACCCAGTTGCAGCCCTAGAGACTGTACCATCTCTTCACCCAGTACAATATTGAACTCACCACTTTGTAAAGTATCAATACTGCCTTGAACCATATGTTCATTGATAATAGAGACATCTTTTTCGTATTCAGGATCGACACCAGTGACCATAATCCCTGCAACCTGACCGTTTGACGTCAACATCCCTTGCAGTTGAATAAAGGGCGCTACAGCTGCCACTTCAGGATCTTCTTTAATTTTATCAGCCAATTGCTTCCAATCACTGATAATCTCGGTGGAAACGACCGTTGCTTGCGGGACCATACCCAAAATACGGGTTTTTAACTCCCGATCAAAACCATTCATGACTGATAGCACCGTGATCAATACGGCAACCCCAAGAGTCAAACCAATCATCGAGATCAGCGAGATAAAAGAGATAAAACCATTACTACGCTCTGCTCGGGTGTATCGTAAGCCGATAAACAACGCTAAAGGACGAAACATATTCAAACTCTTTATCTTATCTACGTGCGACTTTATATATACTATAAAACGAGCAACAGCAAATGCATCTCACACCTGCACTTGCCATAGTCACATATAAATCGAACACAAAAACAGGGTTTCAGACGAGCCAAAGACAGCCGTCAAAAGGGAGCTAGTTTGACACAATTTGGCTGATATGTGCCAGTCATTAGCAAAAACTGGGCGTATTTTTTAATAAAAAACTGGCTTTTGTTACTATTTTTTATGAGGGGCTTGCTATTACTTGCGTCAATACCTATATATTGTATGCTAAGGACAATTGTCATTAACCATTCATTGTGGTTTGTTGACCCTTTACTGATGACAACGTTGCCAACTATCATAAATCTATCGTGTTAAATAAAGCCTTATGATAGCCAGCAATAGCCGTTTCAGGTCCAAACCTCACGCTGACTAATTTTGAGTATCTTCATGACCATTAATTATCAATATAAAAACGTCCAATCTCCCACCAAAATCACCATGACTGATGAGCAATCTGCAGGTCACGCCGATCATTGGAGTATTCTGACCGATGACATGAGTCATGACGTGCCAGAATGGCTACAAAAAATGATCGAAAAGGCGGCCATGCCTAAAGGTCTCAATAGTAATGTCAGCGCTCAAGACAGCTGCCTATTGCTGTCTGAAAACCAGCCTTGTCATATCAATCAAGTATTAGCCATGAAAAATGGTAAGCCTGAATGCTTTATCAATGCTTATCCTTGTGTCGATAGCCCGTATGGACTCAATTGTAAGATTGAGCGCATCATTGCCAATGACAATTCACACGATGCTGTATTACGCTTGCGTACCGCTGATGGCAGTATTATTTACGCCTTTGACCAGCTCTACACCACCAATCGCCATTTATATCAGCGAGACACGTCTTACTTTGTGAACTTTAGTGCTTGGGCACATGAGATTAAGCTAAGTGAGCAAAACGAAGTCATTATGGTTGAAGATCAAGAAGCGATCCGCTACCACCGTGCATTTAACGACATCGTTGCCGCCAATGATGGAAAAATACCCGATGACCTGCAAGAGCAAATCAAAGAATGGAAACCAGAGACCAAAGCGCAAATGGCGCCAGTTGAGATCAACTTGGGTCACATGTGCGCCTATCTATTTGGTGATACTTTGGGACAAGAAGATGAAGCATGGTGCCAAGGTCAGGTGCTCGGCAAGCAAGAAACCGTATTTAATGATAAATCCATTATTCTGTTTGATGTCGTGATACTACGCGAACAAGATGCCGATCCTTTCGTGATTCGTATCGGCGCGCTCAACACGCCAGAGACGGCTTCTATTAAAGTGCATGACTACGTACAAGCGAACGTCTGGCTACAAGCTGCCATCTATAAAGAAAACCAGCAAAGTGCAGCGCAGCAATCAAAAGCCAGTTAACTACTTTACGAGTCATCCGCTACTTTTAATAATGACCATTAAATGTATCATCAAATAAAAAGCCCCTAATAAGCATTAGGGGCTTTTTGTCTTTTTACAATCGTCGGGATAAAACCCTGAAAATATGAAATTAAGCCATGGTCGTCATTGATTTGATACGAGTATATAGCTCTTTTTGTTCAGCACTTGGGCGTGCCGTTTGTACTGCCATCAGTTGTGACATATCGCCTTCAACGCGAATTTTACCACCCATAAAGGCACCCATAATTTCATTGGTATCGAAATCAGTGATGATTGATTGCAAGATACTGCGGTCAAGCAACAAGGTAGTTGTCGCTGCATCGTTCAAGCCGCGATGCAATAAACCGTTTGCAAAGTTTGCTTCGATGTCTTGCTCAGTATCAGAGACTTTTAGGTTGACGATCATATTCGCCAGTGCTGGCGGCAAATTTAGCTCGCCTGCCTCATTACCCATTTGCTCAACTTGCTCAAACCACTCATCTGTCAAAAAAACTGCCATATTATTGTCCTTAATTGATGTTATTTCAGGCTACCGTTGTTTGGCTCACTCGCCTGACTGGATATCAAGTGATAAAATAGTTGCTCATAATAGCAGTACAAAAACTGCTATCATCACTTATATTTAGCCTCATTATAAGGGTCGACTTGATGATAAGTAAAACTTATTTAGAGTGCTTATGCGGCCATTGTTACAAAAATGCTGCTGGTCATGATATCTAAGCGTAGTAATTACTGTCCCTCTATCACCAAAATGTATTTCTAGAATCGTGATAAAATTGGGTATAAAATATACAAATTGCAAAGCTATAATAAGTTGCTTGCTAAGATTTTTACCAAAGAGTTTGTATTTTGCCGCATAGTTCTGATGATATTTGATTAGGATTGCGTTACAATACCCTTAAACAGAGTCGGGAGTTTTAACTAAACATTACGCAAACATGTTTTTTTGTCAGCCGCCGCTAGCATACGTCTATGGTCAGTAAGTTTTTATGGCCCTATGGATATTGGTATCTATCTTCATTAGTACAGAATTTTTGGTAATAATTAAGATAAATACTTCACCTCTTTAGATGTTTGATGCTCAAAAACGGCGCATCTTCTTATCCACTTTAATGATTTATTAACAATCCTACTATCGACCAGCTGTGAGTGTCGTGCGTTTAAAACGCCTTTATGCCTCAATACCAGCTGATATAAAGCGAAAGCTTAGATTGATAGTTAATAATATTGTGGTGATAAGCGAGAAAAAAAACAGCATGTGCCGCGATTCTATTTTTATCTGACTATTACTTTTATGATGCAGATAGCGCGGAGAGTTAGTTAATTCTGTTGATAATTCGGGCTGTAAAGGAATCATCCAATGAGTTTACAAAACACAGCAGTCGCCCCAGTTGACCGTGAGTACGAAATTACTATCGTAAGATTCTTTACGATAATGGCCGTGGTATGGGGCATCGTCGGCATGAGTATTGGTGTGTTCATTGCTTCACAGTTAGCATGGCCATCACTTAACTTTGACATTCCATGGCTGACATTTAGTCGTTTAAGACCGCTACATACCAATGCGGTCATTTTTGCGTTCGGTGGCTCTGCCCTGTTCGCAACGTCTTACTATATTGTTCAGCGTACCTGTAAGACAAGGTTATTTGCTCCTTATTTAGCTTGGTTTACCTTTTGGGGTTGGCAAGCCGTTATCGTATCAGCGGTTATTACCCTACCTTTAGGTTTAACATCGACCAAGGAATACGCTGAGCTTGAGTGGCCAATCGATATTTTGATTGCCTTGGTATGGATCTCTTATGCCATTGTCTTTTTCGGTACGCTCATCAAACGTAAAACCTCACATATTTATGTGGCTAACTGGTTCTTTGCAGCCTTTATTATTACGATTGCATTACTGCATATCGTAAACAGCATGGCGATTCCTGTTAGCGCATTTAAGTCTTACTCGTTATTTGGCGGTGCGACCGATGCGATGGTGCAGTGGTGGTACGGACATAACGCGGTAGGTTTTTATCTAACGGCAGCTTTCTTAGGAATGATGTATTACTTCGTTCCAGTCCAGATTGGTCGTCCTATTTATTCTTACCGTTTGTCTATCGTTCACTTTTGGGCATTGATTGCGTCATATATGTGGGCTGGTGGTCACCATTTGCATTATTCAGCGCTTCCAGATTGGACACAGTCTCTAGCAATGGTATTCTCAATCATCCTGTTTGCGCCATCTTGGGGTGGTATGATTAACGGTGTACTAACACTATCAGGTAGTTGGGATAAGCTGCGTACCGATCCGATCATTCGCTTTATGATTGTGGCATTGTCGTTTTATGCGATGTCGACGTTCGAAGGTCCAATGATGTCGATTAAGACAGTGAATGCGTTATCGCATAATACGGATTGGACAGTCGGTCACGTACACTCAGGTGCACTTGGTTGGGTAGGTATGATTACCATTGGTTCGCTATATGTACTGTTACCACGTATCTATAACAAACCTAAGATGTATTCTATCAGCTTAATCACCACGCATTTTTGGTTGGCGACAGCGGGTACTATTTTCTATATCGTATCTATGTGGATTTCAGGTATTGGCCAAGGCATGATGTGGCTGGCTACTAATCCAGACGGTACATTGGTATATAGCTTCGTTGATACAGTTGAGTTCTCACATTTCCCATATATTGGTCGTGCTTTTGGTGGCCTATTGTATGTATCGGGTATGTTTGTGATGGCATATAACGTTTATAAAACACTTAAAATGCCAGAAGGTAAGCCTGTCGATATCGCAGATCCTACTGATCATGAACCTAGTGTTGATAAACCTTCAGCAGCTAACGTATAAGGAGCGATCATGTCTGGTACACCGCATGAAATTATTGAAAAAAATACAGGCTTGTTGGTTATCGGTATCGTTATTGCTATTAGCTTTGCAACGCTAGTTGAAATCGTACCATTGATATATGACAACAAGGGTCCTGAAGAAGGTGGGGTGAATGCTCCCCTGCCCTCTATGGAGCCATGGACTGCACTAGAATTTGAGGGTCGTGACATCTATATTCGTGAAGGTTGTCACGTTTGTCATACTCAGATGATTCGTCCACTACGTGCTGAAGTTGAACGTTATGGACCTTACTCACGTGCTGCTGAATCTACGTGGGATCACCCTTTTCTTTGGGGTTCAAAACGTACTGGACCTGATCTAGCACGTGTTGGCGGTCGTTATTCTGAAGACTGGCAAAAGCAGCATTTAATTGCGCCACGTTCACTAGTACCTGAATCAGTAATGCCTGGCTTCCCGTGGCTTGCTACCAACGAAGTGAATGGTGAAAACGTTCAAACTAAAATGCGTCTATTCCGTGATCGCTTTGGTGTACCTTACACTGAAGAAGATATCGAAGGAGCACCAGATGCTGTACTTGGTGCCACTGAACTTGATGCTTTGGTTGCTTATCTACAGCAACTGGGCACCGCGATGGAAGGACAGCGCTAATGGGTATTGGTGAATTACAAACAATTGCGACCGTTTCTGCCTTTGTTGCCTTCGTAGGTGTTGCATGGTGGGCGTATTCGCCAAAAAACAAAAAACGCTTCGAAGAAGATGCACAACTTGCGCTTGATGACGAGGATATAAAATCTCTGTCTGAAGAGCAGCGCAATAAGGATAAACGATGACATTTTTTTGGAGTTCTTGGATTACCATACTAAGTATCATGTGTTGGGCTGCTATCCTCGGTGTCTTACTAATGGTATTGAAGTACAAGCCAGAACTAGAAGATGACGGTACAACAGGCCACGCTTATGATGGTATCAAAGAGTACGACAAGCCATTACCTAAATGGTGGCTCGTAATATTTTTTGGCTCTATCGCTTGGGGTGTTGCCTATTGGGTATTTTTCCCAGGTATTTTCCCATCAAAATGGGAAGGTATTGCCACTGTAGAAGTCGATGGCGAAACGGTACCGTGGACCTCTAAGAACGAGCTATATAGCGAGCTTGAGAGTAATAACAAAGTATTTACGGATAACTTTGAGAAAAACATCTTAGCAAAAGCGGATGCTAGTGGTGCGACAGAGACCTTAGCGGCACTTGCTGAGTTACAAGCAACGATGCGTCGCAGTGAAACACCACCAGCAGATCTGCAAGCTCAAATTGATGAGAAAACTGCAGAACTATCCCCTTATGTAGAAAAGCTTTCAGAAAACCCGAATGCTTTAAAGGTTGGTAGTCGTTTGTTCTTACAGAACTGTGCGGTCTGTCATGGCTCTAACGCCAAAGGTGCGGTAGGCTATCCAAATCTAACTGACAATGACTGGTTATATGGCGGAGAAGCGTCAAACATTTTGACCACGCTACATAAAGGTCGAGTTGGTGGTATGGCTGCATGGCGTGATCAAATCGGTGAAGATGGGGTACGTGCGGTATCTGAATACGTGCTGTCAATATCTGGCAACCAACCTGGTTACGAGCTTGATAAAGCTCAAGTCGCTCAAGGTGAGGCCATCTTCAATGAGCCGACTAACTGTGTACTTTGTCATGGTGCAGATGCCAAAGGTATGACTTCTACTGGCGCGCCAAACTTGACAGATAACATTTGGTTATATGGCGGTGATCGTGAGACCATCCGCGAAACCTTACGTTATGGTCGTGCTGGTGTGATGCCTGAGTGGGAAACCAAACTGGGTAATGAGCGTATTATGCTGATTGCAGCTTATGTTTACTCATTATCAGATAAAACCCCTCAACCTGCTGCTAAAGCACCAACCGCTACTCAAGTAGCAACCACTGTAGAAACGACGGCTAACTAATATTTAAAGATGGTTGTCATAGCATCAGTGGATAAGATTTGATAAAGGGAGAACTGTTATTGCAGTTCTCCTTTTTTTATAAATTCTTCGATGAGAGTTTATTAACTGCTACCGCATTGTCAAAATTTGAGTGGTAAATAAAATGTAGCTAAATACTACATAGAGCACGACCAATATATCGATCATTATGCTGATATATTGATTGGTTTTTAAGATTATTACCCCATTTATAGTAGGGAGAATGCTAAAATGATAATACCTAAAAACCACTTATTAGTGGCGAATTTAGAAGATAGTCATCCATTCTCATTAAGCTATTTGCAATCGATCATTTGGTAGATGGGTTAAAATATTTTTCTGTTCAATATTTTATCCGCTACTTACTGACATTGATAACATCACACACTCATACATCTGATGATTAAAGATGTTTGTTCATCATGCCAGCAAACTGATTCTTTTTTAAAAGAGGCACGTTTATGTCAGCACCACAACCCAATAAAATCCCTGTACAGCAAATTGACCTTGATGCGACCAAGCATCGAGTTCACCCTAGGTTTGTCACCGGTTTTTATCAAAACATTCGTGTCGTCACGATGTATGCGCTTTTAGCCGCTTTTCTGCTGTTGCCATGGTTACGTTATAATGGTAGGCAAGCAATATGGCTTGATGTTCCCTCGCAGCATTACTATATTTTTGGCATGACTTTTTTGACCCAAGATTTTTACTTCATTGCCGCCTTTGCGATTATTGCCGCATTCACTTTATTCATGGTGACTGTGTATGCGGGGCGTGTTTGGTGTGGCTATGCCTGCCCTCAGACGATTTGGACACATCTTTATCAATATGTTGAAAAATGGGTGATTGGCGATCGCAACAAGCGTATCAAATTTGATAAAGAACCGATGAGCGCAAAAAAAGCCTTTAAACGTTCTTTGGTATATTTTATTTGGTTGGTATTTTCAGTGATTACCGCGGCAACCTTTGTCAGTTATGTCGCTGGAACAGATTATTTATATCAAAGCTGGCAAACCGTTGGTTTTATTCCTATTCCTGATTGGCCAACATGGGTATGGGTGTCGATGTTTATTTTCACCTTTGCTACCTACGTCAATGCAGGTTATATGCGTGAGCAGATGTGTATCCAAATCTGCCCATACGGTCGTTTTCAAAGCGTCATGTTTGATAAAGATACCTTGGTCGTATCCTATGATTATGAACGCGGTGAGCCTCGCGGGGCACGAAAAAAAGGCACGCATCCTGAACATTTAGGCGACTGTATTGAATGCACCATGTGCGTGCAGGTATGTCCGACTGGCATTGATATTCGAGATGGTTTGCAAGTCGCTTGCATACAGTGCGCGGCTTGTGTTGACGCTTGTAATGAAATTATGGATAAAGTCGGGTATCCACGTGGACTCATTCGTTATACGACAGAACGACAGTTGTCAGAAAAAGAAAATACCCGCGTCATCAGTCCACGTCTATTTGCTTATTTAGCCGTTATTACTATTTTATGTGGTGGCGTTATTTATGCATTGACGGACCGTGTACCGTTAGAGATTGATATTCGCCGTGACCGTAATCAGTTGTCTTCAGTGAATAATCAAGGCATGATTGAAAACAGCTATATCGTCAAGCTGACTAATAAAACACAAGAGCCGCATACCTATACAATAACCCTTGCTCCACAAGAAGGTTTGAGCTTGGAGCTGCGGTTCAATGATGTACCATTAGAAGCAGGTGAAAGCTTTGATATGCCTGTGAGTATTTATGGCGATCCTAAGGTTATCGATTTTGAACAAACATCAGTGACCCTAAATGTGACCAGTGAAGATGGTCAGTATAAAGTCAGTAAACAAAACGTATTTACTACTCAAGGGCAGTAGGTTTTTATAAGCAATTAATAGCTTAGCGAGGGCAGGTCCTCATTTTAAAAGTGGTAATAGAAATGCAATAAATGGCAGCCAAACTGGGAAAATAGTATAGATAATATCGGCATATTAACCAGCTGTTTGGCAAAATTTAACCATTTTTAATCCATTTAGGTGCTTTCATTCAGACTGAGGATGCGCCCTAGTATATAATTCTATATTTCACCTGTGAGTCAGTGGCTAGCAGGTGGACGATTTATCATTAAACTGGCAGCTGTTTCGCTGTCAGCTTATCCATTGATACAGTTTATAGATATCTGATAAACAGATATCTGATTAATAGGTATTTTATGTCTACTCCAGCATCAAATTTTAAGCATCAAGATACTCAGCCATGGTATAAGAATTACATGGTGGTTATTTTTGTTATTGGCATGCCAGCATTTGTCGTAGTGGCCTGTATCTTTTTTGTTTATTACTCTTATCAAATTCGGGATAGCGTGGTACGTGACGACTGGTATATGGATGGTAAGACGCTTTATCATGATGTATCACGTGACAAACTGACTTATGACTTAGATTTGCACGGCGAAATGCAGTTTGCAGATAATGGTGATGTTGTATTCTATCTAAATTATCCTGAACAGAGTCTGCAATCAGGTAAACTGCTGAATGGTAGTCCTCTGGCTTATCCTGAAAAACTAGAGCTGTCTATCTCGCATGCAACCGATATCAAAAAAGATCACGATGTCGTACTTCAACATGTCGAAGGCAATAAATACAGTGCGCAGGTAGATATAGATCCTTTAAAAGCAAAATATTATCTACAAGTAAGTAGTGATGGTAAAGATGACTGGCGCATGCAAGATGTGGCGAAATTACCACGTTCAAAAGTTAGCTTTGACCCATTACCTGTTTTTGCAGAAAGTTGATTTTATAAAAACTACTTTTATAACCATGATTAATAATCAATTTATTAACACATAAAAAAAACCAGCCATTTATCAATAATGAGCTGGTTTTTTACACTAACGGTTTATGCTATTTTTTATAAATGTCACTTAATATTATCGAATAAGCGAATCGTTAAATAACAGGATTTATTGTTGGAATTTTCTGATTCGTATGCTTATTTTCTGCTGAATTATCAGACTCTGTCGAAAGCAGCTTACGATCAAACTTCGGATTGAACGCTTGGGTTTTTGGCGATACAGGTAAGCCAATTTCAGTCAAGCTCTCGGTCTGCCCAGCTTGAATGTTATCCCCTTCAAACAAACGCTCATTGTCATCACGATCAAGACTCAAGGTTTCAAAGTCAAATAACTCACGATCCGCCAATTGCGAGGGCGCAACATTTTGCATGGCCTTAAAAATAGAGGCCAAACGCTGCGGATGAGCATCATCCCATTCCCGCAACATATCGTTGATAATGGCCCTTTGTAAGTTGGTTTGGCTGCCACATAAGTTGCATGGAATAATTGGAAATTCTTTTAAGCGAGCATATTCGATGATGTCTTTTTCTTCGACATAAGCCAGTGGACGAATAAGTAGGTTTTGCTTGTCATCACTGAGCAATTTCGGTGGCATCGATTTAAGAGTGCCGCCATGAAATAAATTCAAAAAGAAAGTCGCCAACATATCATCGCGATGATGACCCAGCGCAATTTTGGTTGCGCCAATCTGCTTAGCAAAACCGTATAACGAGCCGCGGCGCAGACGTGAACACGCCGAGCAATAAGTTTTGCCTTCTGGCACCACGCTCTTAACGATACTATAAGTGTCTTTTTCTAAGATATAATGCGCGATACCCTGCTCGTTCAAATACGCCGGCAAAATATCTTCAGGGTAACCGGGCTGCTTTTGATCGAGATTGACCGCGACGATATCAAAGTTAATCGGGGCGATACGCTTGAGTAATAGTAAAATATCCAGCAAGGTATAGCTGTCTTTGCCACCTGAAACACAGACCATCACCACATCGCCGTCTTCGATCATATTAAAATCACGAATCGCCCAAGAGACTTGTCTACGTAGCTTCTTTTGCAGCTTACGGAACTCTGCTGATTCAGTAGACGTTGACGGTGCAGCGGCGATACTGTCTTCATTTGTATGATCGGCAGCAACATCCTCATATTCCATACTATCGCCATCAGTGTCCCAAGCATGATTATCCAAACCTGTATCAGCTGACATATCATCGGTTTCAGGCGTAATTTGTGGCGTAAACAAGGTTGCTGCGGTCATAAGTTACTCAATATCTTTACAAGGGAATTTTGCTAAAAAATGGAAGCATAAAGCCTTTAGCAAGGAGGTAATAGCACAGTGGCTCTAAAAGCAGCGATTATAACAAAATTTGCTAACAGATTGAAAAGATGAGATTAGGGCGTGTTGAACATTGGGAATAAAATAGTAGCAAAAAAATAGCAAACGGTTAGTCTTTAAGTTCTCACACAAAAAAGACATCGTTTGCTATGCCTCGTACAATGCTCAAAGATCAACACTGGACAAGACTAAGACCTATATTACTAGAACTTAATATCTATGACAAAGGGAATCTTAGACAAACCTTTGAAGGCGTATTATATCGGATGCGTGTTGGCTGTCCTTGGCGTGATCTGCCACCTTACTTTGGTAAGCCTAATACCGTCTACAAGGCTTATCAGCGCTGGTTTCGTAGCAATAAACTGATTGCACTGTTCGCTTTATTAACTAAAGACTCAGACTGTGAATGGGTGTTTATCGATGGCACACACATTAAAGCACATCAGCACAGTAATGGTAGCAATGAGGTGGAACAAGCCATTAGTAAAAGTGTGGCAGGACGCGCAACCAAGATTCATTTAGCAGTTGATGCTCATGGCAACCCTATTACTTTTATCCTATCAGATGGCACGACTCACGATGTAAAGGTGGCTCCAGACTTAATTGATGAGATTAATTTAAGTAGTACAGACATACTATGTGCCGATAAGGGCTATGATTCTGATCCACTGCGAGCGCATATTGAACGAGCAGGTTGCTTCAATAATATTCCTCGAAAACAGAATACTAAGTCCACCAATAACCATATGGACTGGCACTTGTACAAGGCTCGACACTTAGTAGAAAATGCTTTTGCTAAGTTAAAAAACTACAGGGCGGTTGCAACTAGATTTGATAAGCTCAAGCAAAGTTATGAGAATACGGTGGCTCTCGCTTGTGCTTATCTTTGGTTGAAACTTTGAATGTTCAACACGCCCTAAACTATCAGATTAAATATTCAGTATTTTTTATGGCTTAGCTTAAGGTATGGTGAACATTCGACCATAGCACTGCTGATAGCTCCACACTTTTATAAAAAAATTTCTTATTTGAGCTGATTAAGGTTTCATATCGTATTTATAATGGCTTCGTGGTTCTGTAATGAGCGTATTTTTGCTAAAATAGGCGTTTTTCGCAAACCAATTTCGCAAACCAATAATAGATACCACTATGACTAATGTTACTTCGCAAAGCGCCTCTAATAATCAAGCCTTCGATACTGACTTAAATGCTCTGCATAAAAGCCAAAATGCCGTTGTGCTGCTGTCAGGCGGGCTTGATTCGGTGACTTGTTTGTATTGGGCCAAGGCACGTTATGCGTCGGTGACTGCGGTCAGTTTTAACTATGGTCAACGCCACAATAGTGAGCTGGTCGCGGCAAAAGCCATCGCTGAGACTGCCGAGGTCAATCACAGGATTATTGATATTGATATCGCTCAGCTTGGTGGCTCTTCGCTGACAGATCACAGTATGATTGTTCCTGATGGCGATACGGATAAGTTCCCTAATAAAAAGCGTGATGAGATCGATAACGACGCTATTCCCAACACCTATGTGCCTGCGCGTAATACGATATTTTTGTCTTATGCGCTAGCCGTTGCTGAAGTGACCGATGCCAATCATATCGTCATTGGCGTTAGCTCAGTCGATTACTCAGGCTATCCCGACTGTCGTCCAGAGTATATTGCCGCCTTCGAGCATATGGCCAATCTTGCCACCAAAGCGGGCGTTACCGGTCATCACTTATCCATTCAAACGCCATTACAGCAACTGTCAAAAGCAAAAACCATTGAGCTTGGATTGTCATTGGGCGTCGATTATGGGCAAACCATATCTTGCTACCAAGCCGATGCACAAGGTCTTGCTTGCGGTGTATGTGATAGCTGTGCCTTACGCCGTCAAGGATTTGCTCAGGCTGGCATCACTGACCCAACCCATTATCAATCTTAATGAATGATGGGATTGCACTTGCATGAAAGCGTGATAGCAATCAACATTAGCGAAACATTCGCTTGCATTAACACAGCACGCCGCCGTTGTATTTTAACTCACATACTTGTTATGGTATGAGCGATTGCATTTATCACAAGATATAAGTAACCACATTAGTCAACGGACTATGAGTACTTTTGCTTTACTTTGAGTACAAAATTTAGAAAATTGATGTTACCCGTAAGAGGATATTTATGAAGTTGTTGCCATTATTACCCCTAGCTTTAGCTGCCATTTTTGTGATGCCACAAGCAAACGCTGCCGATATTAAGCAAAATAACATCAATACCTGCGTTAATGGTGCGGTCAAATATAAAGTCGCTGACAAAGGCGATGCGACCAAACTATGCAATTGCACTATTGGTGTGCGTAGCAACATGACCATCGGTCAGATGTGGGAAATTGAGAGCTATGCCCAAGACAAAAAAGATCCGTCTGGACTGCCTTACGTCAAAAAAATGCAAAAAGATTTGCAGCAATGTACTGTTGGCTTAGATTTAAAACAGCCACAAAAACCAGCATAATACACATCTCGTTTGATATACAAAAGACTGGCTATTGCCAGTCTTTTTTGTTGTCAATACAGGCGCAAAGTGTAAAACTGATTATGAATCGCTGCTAATCTGCTTATAATAAGAACACAGTATAGATTACCAATCGACATAAGCACGAATATAAGTACTGACATAAACAAAAACGAATAAGGATTTTATAATGGCAAAACCAACCACAGAAAACCTAACCTTACCTGACTTTCCAGTGACGATAGTACGAAAGCTTGCCGGCAACTTTATCCATGATGAAATCAATCTCAAAGAGATGATTGCCAATACTGATAAAGGGCTTATTCTGTACTTTTATCCAAAAGACAGTACGCCAGGCTGCACCACTCAAGCAACCGAATTTACTGCTCATCTCCATGAGTTTGATGATTTAGGCTATGACATTATCGGCGTCTCACGTGATAGTGTTGAATCTCATGAGAAATTCATCACCAAATATGATTTAAACATTGCCCTTATCAGCGATACTGATGAAAAACTATGCCAATACTTTGACGTGATTAAGGAAAAAAACATGTATGGCAAAATAACGTTAGGGCTGGTCCGCTCAGCGTTCGTTTTTAACAAAGATGGCGAGCTGACCCATGCTCAGCGAAATTTACGTGCCAAAGGCTACACTGAACGTTTGCTTGAAACCTTAGCACCTTAACCAATAAAACTAAGAGTCATAAAAAAGAATTTTAAAATAGACGCTAATAATCATTACGATAAACGCTGGATAACAGAGGCCAAAAGTAGTTTTTGAATGACTATCTTTTAGAGCAATCTCTTATCAGAGGAATCTCTTAAAAAACTCATCTAAAAAACAGCCCTGAATACTAAACATCTTATAACTTGAGAGTAATATGAATAAACAATCCGATACTGCAGCGGATAACACAGCATCCAAAGCTACTCGCCAAGTATCTGTTGCCGTTATCGGTGCAGGTACTGCTGGGCAAAATGCTTTTCGTCAAGCCAGTAAAACCCGTGATGATGTTGTTATTATTAATGACGGATTCTGGACGACCACTTGTATTGCGGTCGGCTGTATGCCAAGCAAACTATTGATTGCCGCCGCTGATCGTGCGTATGAAGCCAATCACTCTGCTGAATTTGGCGTCCATGCCACCGTCCAGATAGATGGCAAGCAAATCATGCAGCGCGTTCGGGACGAGCGTGCTCATTTTGCTAGCTACATCAAAGCTCAAGTAGATAGCTGGCCTGATCACAAAAAAATCTCAGGACGCGCTCATATCAATAACCAAGGATTCATTGAAGTCAATGATGCGCTGATTGCCGCTGACAAAATCATTATCGCCACGGGCAGCTCTCCATTTATTCCAGATGGCTGGGCAGATAAGCTTGGTGACACCATGCTCACCTCTGATACGATCTTTGAGCTCACAAATTTACCCAAAACAATGGCCGTCGTCGGTACAGGTGCTATCGGATTAGAGCTTGCGCAAGCCTTTAAACGCTTAGGCGTAGAAGTAACTTTGTTTAATCGTGTCAAACGTGTTGCAGGTCTCAAAGACGATGATATCAATAACAAAGCTATCGATTGCTTAAGCCGCGAATTGACCATGCATTTGGGCAGCAAAATCAACGATGTCGGCGTGCAAATAGCCACGGATAATGACCATTCAACCGCGTTTATTAATTATGAAGACAGTGCCGGAGAGTCGCAACAATGGCAAGGTGAGTATGTACTGGTTGCCACTGGTCGCCGTAATAATATCAAACCGCTGGGAGTCGAACATTTAGGCGTTGAGCTTGACGACAAAGATCGTCCAAAGCACTTGAATAAAAAAACAGGTCAGATTCGTGATTTAGATGTCTATATCGTTGGTGATGCCAACGCCAACCTTCCACTATTGCATGTGGCCAGCGATGAAGGCTATAGCGCTGGAAGTATGGTCTGCGAGAATGAAGACGCCGCTCATATTCGCCCGCCCGCCACGCCCTTCTCGATTGTGTTTTGTTCACCACAAATCGTTAACGTCGGCATGTCTCTACCAGACATTCAGCAGGATACAAGCTTAGAATATGTCATCGGTAGCGTCAGCTTCGACAATCAAGGCCGTAGTCGCGTGATGGGCGTCAACTGTGGCCTGCTACATATCTATGGCTGTAAAAAAACTGATAGAATCTTAGGCGCTAGTATGGTGGGTCCTGATGCCGAGTATATTGGACACATTTTAGCGGCAGCGATTACCAATGATTTGAGTGTTAAGGCCATGCTCGATACGCCTTTTTATCATCCTACGATATTAGAAGGCTTACGTACCGCGTTACGCGATGTTCAACACAAAATGGCAATACCTTATCAGTACCAAGACACACAGGAAGATAGCTTTTAAGCATCAGCTCAGCTACACTTTCAAAACAAGGATGTCTCGTATTAATCATCACTCATGTTGTGTTTGGTAGCACTGACGACTTGAGATACTTTAAAAAACTCTGCATGGACCAAAAAATGGCAATCGCTAGTATTACTGATTTTTTTAAAGAGATTGTTCGTGACCTGCATACTAGCCTCTACCTTGCGCTTGGCGGCTCTGTCGATGAAGAGTCACTTGATTGGTCGTCTCAAGCGGTAGAGCTCGCTAGTACTGCCATCAAAATCCTAATACTGCTGGCAGTGTTGGGATTTTTTTATTGGCTTGCCATTTACATCCTTAAGCAAAGTAGGACAAAAATCCGCCTGAATGAGCGCCGTACCAAGATTGTTCGTTCAGTCTTGCGTTATATCTGGATAGTTGCCAGCCTGATTGCCATTATGAGCCAGATTTACTTTGAACCAGAGACTATCAAAGCCACTGCAAAAGCCAGTACATGGGCGGGGATTTATTATGTACTTTGGGCGTCATCTGGACAGATTATCCATAAGGTGTTACAGCATTATGGTCTCAATGCTTCTATAGAGCAGCTGCTTCAAAACATCTTGTCAGTGCTGCTATTGGTACTCGGACTTGCCAGCGTCATGGCGCAATTTGGTTTCGATATCGTCTCATTGGTCGCAGGTTTAGGGATTGTGGGTTTGGCAGTCGGTTTTGCTGCCCAATCAACGCTTGCTAACTTCATTGCGGGTATTACCATTTTACTCGAACAATCTTTTCAGGTTGGCGACTGGATTCATATCAATGACAATGAGGGTCGCGTCGTACTCATTGCATTACGCACCACCCATATTTTGACTCGAGACAACATCACCGTCATTATTCCCAACTCTAACGTTGCCTCCTCTGAGGTGACCAATTTAACCTCCAAGAACTTCATACGTTTCGATATTCGTGTGCGTATCGCCTTTGAAGATGATGTCGATACTGCTCGCAAGGAAATTTTGCAGGTGCTTACTGATACCGATGTAGTACTCAGCCGTCCTGAAACCTCGGCCACCGTGGATGAAATTGGTGAATACGGAGTGTTCTTTATTGTGCGTTTTTGGGTCAAGCCTGCTGCTGTCGCGCGCATGCCCAAAATTAAAGAAGGTCTAAAAGAAGATATCAAGCGTGCCTTTGATGCCGCTAATATTTCTACTCCTTACCCTCATATGCGTCTGCTTATGCCAAAGGATGTGGATTATCCTATTGCCACTAAACCTTTTGCAACTACAACGCAGGTCGTGTCAGAAACGCCACCACTGAGCAAAGCGGATAAATAAGCTCATTAGATTATTTATCCCTTGGACAATTTACCCCACAATTTTTAGGCTCAAGGTTTTCATCTTTAGTATGATAAGCATGATTTTGTGAAAGATGACATTGCTGAATCTCTCTTTGATAAACACCACCACTTTAAACCATCCTGCCCTGAATTATGGTAAAATTGGCGGTTAAACATCTTATTTTATGATGTGCATTACTTATCAATTTAGCCCACAGGTATCCGTATGACCGAAACAACCGCGCCCGCACCTCTAACAGCAGCTTCACCAGAATTGTCGCTTGACCTTATTATCACCTGTGCCGATGGGCTTGAGGCACCACTCCAAACTGAGCTGACAAGTTTTGGTATTGCAAGTGAAATCAAAAGTACAGGCCGTCTGGCAGTTACTGGTACTTTGCGTGACTTATATAGCATTTGTTTGTGGTCACGTGTCGCCTCGCGGGTATTAATGCTCATTAAACGCAAAAATATCAATGCCGAATACGATGTGGCTGAGCAACTTTATGGCTTGGCAAAATCGGTCAATTGGATTGAGCAGTTTAGTTTAGAGCAAACCTTTGCCATTCGTCTGTCGGTCGACAAGCGTGTCGCCGTCAGTCAACAGTTTGCGATGCTACGTATCAAAGATGCGATTGCAGATACGTTCAATGAAGTTTACGACAGCCGTCCTAACGTCGATAGTAAAAATCCAGATTTTTCGATATTTGCAACTGTGAATGATAAGCAAGCTGAGCTGTATTTAGATTTATCAGGCACCAGTTTGCATCGCCGTGGTTATCGCGTGGCAATGACTGAAGCGCCACTCAAAGAAAACTTGGCAGCGGCTCTACTATATAGTGCAGGCTGGCACAAGAAAAATGAAGCTGATAATGCACCTTTTTATAATGCGCTAATTGATCCAATGTGTGGGTCTGGCACCTTTATTATTGAAGCACTACTCATGCATTGCGATTATGCTGTGGGTATCGATAAAGCCGCCAATCAATTTGGTTTTTACCAATGGCGGCATCATGACGATGCCTTATGGCAACAGATGATCGATGATGCCCAGACACGTTTTCGCGAAGCCTTAGCAATTGCTAATGAGCAACCAGATACATTACCGCTGATTTTGGGGTTTGATGCTGATAGCGGCGCGATTTTAGCAACAGAGAAAAACCTGATTGCCGCAGGTTTGCAAGATTTATTACCACTGCTTGATCTTGAGACGCGTGCGCTTGACCAGCTGAGCACTGTCCTGAAGCCATTGGTCGATGACGGTCGATTGAGCAATCCTCTAATCATCACCAACCCACCTTATGGTGAGCGTTTGGGTGACGAAGAGATGATTAAGCCGTTATATCAGGCGATTGGACTTATTTTGCAAGATAGCTTTGCTGGTAGCGGCGTCGATCCGATGCTTGGCATATTGGCATCTAATGTTGAGCAAGTTGATATCTTACCGATTAAAGAACCAAAAACCTTACGCTGTCATAATGGTGCTATCACCGTTTATTTCCGCTATGGCACGTTGATTGCGGGACAAACGGGCAATCTCGTTAGTCGCTTCGAAAAACGTGAAATTGAAGTGGAAGAGGGACAAGACTTTATCAACCGCTTGCAAAAAAACCTGTCCAAGCTGAAGAAGTTGGCTAAAAAAGACAAGGTTAGTAATTTGCGCGTTTACAATGCTGACTTGCCCGACTTCAAAGTCGCCGTCGACTTATATGGCGACTATGTGCACGTACAAGAATATGCGCCACCAAAAACCATTCCACCTGAGACTGCTAAAAAACGCTTCAACTTGGCATTAATGGGTATTCGTGAAGTTTTTGGTATTAACCGTGAACAAATATTTATCAAGACCCGTGCACGCCAGTCTGGTAATGACCAATATAGCAAACAGAACACTACAGAAAAGCGTGGTAAATTTCATGTTGCACGTGAAGATGGTGCTTATTTCTACGTCAACTTTACGGACTATTTAGATACGGGTTTGTTCATTGATCACCGTAATATGCGTGCCCGTATCAAAGACAACAGTCGTAATAAATCCGTACTGAACTTATTTGCTTATACGTGTACGGCAAGTGTACATGCAGCGCTTGCTGGCGCGAAAAAAGTCACCAGCGTTGACTTGTCACAGAACTATCTAGACTGGGGTAAGCAAAACTTTGTATTAAATGGTCTGGACGTTAGCCGCAATAAATATCAATTCGTCGCAGCCGATATCTTTGAATGGATTAAAGACAATACTGAACAATTTGATGTCATCTTTATCGATCCACCGACCTTTTCGAATTCGAAAAAGTTTCAAGGTACCTTTGATGTGCAGCGCGACCACTCTGCTCTTATCAACCGCGCGATGAATCGCTTGACCTCTGACGGGATTTTGTATTTTTCAAATAACTTTACCCGCTTTGAGCTCGATGAGCAGTTAACTGAGCGTTATGAAATTATTGATATCACGCAAAAAACCATTGGTTTTGATTTTGATATTAAAAAGCCTATTCATCAAAGCTTTGAGATTCGTCATCGTCAGGGCTGATAATTTAGGTTTATGGATGGATATAAAGGTTAACCACCGCATTTAGACGCCATCTTTTATAGTCAGTCTTGTCGTACACATAACAATGACCCAATCGGCTTTGATTGGGTCATTTTTTGTTGTTATGATAGAGCGTCATTAAATACTAGCTAAGTAATAGCTAAGCAACCGTGAAGCGTAGATTTACGAGCGCTTTAATCCCACTATTGCGATTGTTTTTATTTATATAACTTAACTATTAAACCCTTAATCACTCTAATAACAAGGATAACCCCATGGCTTTATCACTTAATAAAGGCGGTAACTTATCGCTTACCAAAACTGACCCAAATTTGACCAAGCTGCTTATCGGTCTTGGTTGGGATGAACGCGCAACTTCTGGTGCTGAGTTTGATCTTGATGCCAGTGTGTTTTTACTGAATACAGCAGGTAAAGTACGCGGCGACCATGACTTCATTTTCTATAACCAGCTTAAGTCTGATAATGGCGCGGTTGAGCATACTGGTGATAACCGCACTGGCGAAGGTGATGGAGATGATGAAGTCGTTAAAGTAAATCTCACCCAAGTCCCAGCTGATGTGGACAAAATTGTCGTCACTGTTACTATTCATGATGCGGCGGCTCGTAGTCAAAACTTTGGTCAAGTTGCCAATGCCTTTATTCGTGTCGTGAATGAAGAGACAGGCACTGAAGTCGTACGTTTTGATTTGGCAGAAGATTACTCTGTGGAAACAGCAATGGTATTTGGCGAAGTCTATCGTCACAACGGTGAGTGGAAATTCCGTGCCGTTGGTCAAGGCTATTCAGGCGGCTTGCAAGCCATGTGTCAACAGTATGGCGTTGTTATCTAATGTGATAACTTATTCATGCTTAGACTACTATATGACCATTAAACTCAAAATATAAAGCAAGTATTAGCCCTCTATTTGTACTCACCATTAGCAATGATAATGGCTGTAAAATATGGTTGCAAAATAGTCACAATTATTCATAGCTAAATGACTAGTAATGCTTTATGTTTCGTTTAGAATTATGCAAAAAAAGTGGTTAGCGATAACCGCTTTTTTTGTGGTTTGTGCCTATAGTAGGCCGACCTTAGCTTTATGCAACCAGACAGGATGTGTCATGAGACATTTTTATTTAGACTTTATTTTCACCGCCATCGCCCTAGCGGTCGCGGCATGGTGGGGATATTCACATGGCGGTATGGGCGGTATGATAACCACCCTATCTATTACCGCTATTTTGGCCGTCATGGAGATTTCATTATCGTTTGATAATGCGGTGGTCAACGCCTCAGTCCTTAAAGGCTGGGATGAGTTTTGGAAAAAGATATTTTTAACGGTGGGTATTTTAATCGCCGTCTTTGGTATGCGCTTGGTATTCCCTATTGTTATCGTCGCTGTTACTGCCGACCTTGGTATGATGCAAGTAATCGATTTGGCATTGAACGATCCTAAAGAATACTCAGCCAGACTATTGGCGCATCATGCTGAAATCTCAGCATTTGGTGGTATTTTCTTATTGCTCGTCTTCTTAAACTTCATCTTTGATGAAAAAGAAGTACACTGGTTCGATTGGCTTGAGAGCCGTCTGGCAAAATTAGGCAAAGTCGATGCCATGAGCGTGTTTGTCGCGCTTATCGTCTTGATGATTGCCGTATCATTTGCCAAGCCTGAGCAATCAGCTGCGGTCCTAATCGCTGGCGTATGGGGCATCTTAGTTTACCTTGGCGTACAAGTGGTTTCTGGTATGTTAGAGGGTGATCTTGAAGAAGAACTAGACGCTCAAGGTAATAGTACTGGTGCTGCAACTAGCGCGATTATGAAAGGTGGTATTATCGGTTTCTTATATCTAGAAGTCCTTGATGCCTCATTCAGTTTCGATGGCGTGATTGGCGCATTTGCGATTACTAATGACGTAATCGTTATTATGCTAGGTCTGGCTATTGGTGCGATGTTTGTACGTTCGATGACTATCTTCTTGGTCGACAAAGGCACCTTGGATGAATATGTCTATCTTGAGCATGGCGCGCATTATGCTATCGGTGCTTTAGCTATCATCATGCTGCTATCAGTGAAATTCCATGTACCAGAGCTTATCACTGGTCTGATTGGTATTACCTTTATTGGTTGGGCGTTTGTCGCTTCACTCAATTATCGTAAGCGAGAAGCCAAATCAATTACTTGATGCTCGTTCGATGTTAAAAACCCAAGCAAAAATTTTTAATATCAAACAGTATAAAGTGGATAGATAAAGTTAGTTTAAAAATAGACGGGTTGTACCAAAGCAGTTGGTATGACCCGTTTTTGCTCTAAAGCACTTATTTGACACCCGTTGAATAAGTGCTTTTTTATGTTGCACTGCCTAACGATCTAATTTACTTTTTGATAACAACACCTTAACGACTGTTGCTCGGACGGTTAAAAAGTATCAGACTTGCAGCGTTGATATGTCCCTTAGTAATCATATCGTAATCACACAAAATACGCCTTGCTTAGTAAGCAATCGCTTAGTATAGTAAATCGTAATGATATGCAGGGCGTGGCATACGAGTAAATTTATTCATTGCTTGCATTTATATATCGACCACTGCACTATTTTAGTTTATTTTTTTTATCATTCAATCCACTCAATTATTAATCAAAAGGATATTTATATGGCTATTAGCTTAACAAAAGGCGGCAACGTAAACTTATCAAAAGAAGCGCCGGGTTTAACCAATATTACAGTCGGTCTTGGCTGGGATCCACGTGCTACTGACGGTCAAGAGTTTGACTTAGATGCAATTGGCTTTTTGGTCAATGAAGCAGGCAAAGTACGTAATGACCAAGATTTCATCTTTTTTAACAACTTAAAGTCAGACAATGGCGCGGTTGAGCACACAGGTGATAACCGTACTGGTGAAGGCGACGGCGATGATGAAAAAATCAAAATCAACCTTGCTAGCATTCCAGCTGACGTAAGCAAAGTCGCTATCTGTGCGATTATTTATGAAGGTCAAAGCCGCAATCAAAACTTTGGTCAAGTGGGTGATGCCTACATCCGTGTCGTTAACGACAATGGCGATGCTGAAATCGCACGTTATGACTTATCAGAAGACGGTAGCACCGAAACTGCGATGATTTTTGGTGAATTATATCGCCATAGTGGTGACTGGAAATTCCGTGCCGTTGGTCAAGGCTTCAGCGGTGGTCTTGGACCATTAGCGGCTTCTTATGGCGTTAATGTTTAAGAGCTGACTAACATTTAGCGCTAATAATATAAGCCCGAAAAGCCATCAAGTGTGCCCTACTATCGCATTTGATGGCTTTAAAAGTAATAGGCTAGCGAAAATCTATGGTTAAGCCGACTTACAGACATGACTTACAAACATATAGAATACTGATATAAGGATTCGCACCCTATGACCGCCACGTTTAGCTTGATCGGTACCATTGAACCATTTCTTCATTGTAACCTCAAAAAAGGCGACTCCATCTATTGTGAAGCCAATGCAATGGTGATGATGGAATCAAACCTTGAGCTAAAAGGTAAGCTGCAAGGCGGTCTGATGCAATCACTCATGCGCCGTTTTGCCAATGATGAATCCTTGTTTCAGCAGCAGATTGAAGCCGTGAACAGTGAAGGCGATTGTTTACTTGCGCCAACGCTCGACGGTGATATGCAAATCATTGATTGCGGTGCGCAGCAATATACATTAAGCGATGGCGCATTTGTCGCAGCGCAAACGGGTGTCGATGTGAAGGCTAAGATTCAACGTAATCTAGGTGGCGCAGTCTTTGGTGATACTGGCGGCTTTATGGTGATGCAGACGCAAGGTCAAGGTCAGGTAGTGGTATCGGGTTTTGGCTCATTGTTTGAGATTGATGTCGAACCTGGTAAAGACGTCATCATTGATAACGGTCATGTAGTCTGTTGGGACTCGCGTTTGGAATACAAACTCTCAGTCGCCACCAGTAAGAAAAAAGGCTTCATGGGCAATATTATCAATTCGGTCACCAGTGGCGAAGGTATGGTTTTAAACTTCTCAGGCTCAGGCAAAGTCATTATCTGCTCTCGTAATCGTGATAGTTACCAAGGCTGGCTACAAAGCATCTTAGGTACTAGCTCAGGCGGTCGCGGCGGCAATAACAGTTTGCTTGGCAATATCTTATAGCTATTATTATGTTTTTAAAGCTTTATGTTACAACGACTCCTCGTCATCATAGACTTTATTTAACCCTCTACTCACAATTACTATAACACTGTAGTATAAGGAATATCACATGGCAGTTAGTTTACAAAAAGGTCAGAAAATCTCCCTAAGCAAAGAAGCGGGCGGCGAGCTTACCCAAGTAAAACTGGGTCTAGGCTGGGACGTTGCTCAAAACCCTCAAGATAAAAAAGGTGGGTTCCTGGGCAAGTTATTCGGTGGTGGTAGCGGCGGCGACTCGATTGACTTAGATGCCTCGTGCATCATGTTTGATACCAATAAACAAGCCATCGATGCGATTTGGTTCAGTCAGCTGAAATCAAAAGATGGCAGTATCGTCCATACTGGTGATAACCGCACTGGTGACGGCGATGGTGACGACGAAGTTATCAATGTCGATCTTTCAAAAATCCCTGCCAATGTCGTCTCTCTAGTATTTACGGTCAATAGTTTCACTGGTCAAACGTTTGAAACGGTAGAAAATGCATTTTGTCGTATCGTCAATGCCAATAACAATCAGGAAGTCGCGCGCTACAATTTATCAGCGCAAGGTGGGCATACCGCGATGATTATGGCAAAAGTATATCGTCATAATAATGAGTGGAAAATGCATGCAATTGGTGAAACGGCTTCTGGTCGTACTTTTCATGACTTGATGCCTGCCATCACGCCGCACGCATAATCTTTGATCTATTTTTAAATTTCATTACTTTCAATACAAACAGCTTAACGACTTTCGTTGAGCTGTTTTTTTGATTATTATAATATGAATAAAATAAGCTCAGAGTGTGAAAGAGATATGCAAGCAAGACACATTGATAACGGTTACAGGCTAACTTATTATGCCGAGCAAAGTATAGTATGCTGTATCGAATGTGGCACTGTAGGTAAAGTTGAAAATGAACATCAATACAGAATAGAAAGTGAACGCAAAGTTTGGTGTGCTAAATTTGTCTGTAAACACTGCCAATTATCATTAGTAAAAAATGAAGATTAAGCCGACTGGGTAGGTCAATGTAATTTAATAGGAGATTGCCCGTGTAGCTTTTGTGGTACACGATTGACTGCTAATGAAGAAATAATATCCTCCTATAAACAAGCTTTACCCTCTACTATTGCTATTGACTGCTCAAATTGTGGTAAAACCAATACAGTACCCGTAGAAAGAGCGAATAAATACCAACGTTATGATGCAAGGTTAGCTATTGACGCTGATTTTGGGCTTCCTCTTTTCTTACAAGTACCCTGCCGATTTGGCAAAATTTGGGCATTTAATCAGAACCATTTAACTGAATTACATAGTTATATCAATGCAACATTAAGAGAAAGAACAGCCGATGCTGGTAATGCCAGCATGCCTTCAAGACTACCCAATTGGATGAAGTCAGCAAAAAATCGTGAAATGATTAATAAAAAGCTAACACAGTTACAAAGTCAATTAGATAGGTATGAAAATAAAAACACTTCTAAAAAATAAAAAGAGCAAGTAATACAACTAATAATTAATGACTCTTAGAAAGCCAGCCCATCTATCATTAGATGGGCTGGCTTTTTTGCATTACAGGATATTATCGAAGCTATTACTTACTACCACGCTTCCAACTAAAGCCCCAATTAAAGGCTTTGTCCATTTCTTGATGGCCTTTAAAGTACTCATTAATACGCTCAACGTTGATACTGCCATTTTGATTGACCAAGCGCGCAATCGCACACATTGGTAGATTACCTGTTCCTTCTGTCAAACGCGTTTCGATCGGTGGTTGGTCGGGTACATGAATGGTCACGACACCATCTGTTTGCGCCCAATTGGGTGCGCCTTCATAGATAAAGGCGAAAATAAACACCTCTTCTATCTGCGACCATTGCTGACCGTTAATATCTAGCCACTCACCGCCGCTCACCTGCCCCGTTCTATCATCAGCACGCAAACAAACGTAAGGCGCTGATGTTAAGCTACCAAAGCGATTGCCCAAGGCCTGAATCAAGGTTTTTTCACCATTTTTTAGATGAATCATCGCCCCAACATCAAGGTCAATACCGCCCGCTTTATGTTGTTTGAAAAGATCGCCTAACAAGCCTTTTTTGGGTGCTTGCTGATTGGCAGTCGGATTTTGGTTCCAGTTTAAGTTAACAGAGATTTTACCAAAGTCATCACGTTTCTTTAGGTTGATGCTAGACTGATTTTTGGTTAAAGTGATTTTGCTTAGGTTAATTGACGGATTTGGAGAAGCTGTAGGAATTGGCGGCGGCGTGCTTGTTTGAGGTGCACTACCTGCTTTCTGCGTATTAATTGGGCGCTGCGTATTGATGGGCTGAGCTTGACCTTGTGACTGGTCTTGTACAGGGCTTTGAGCGGGCGCTTCATCAGCAATCTCTACACCAAAATGCTCAGACAAAGGCTTCAGCCCTCCTTCGAAGCCTTGGGCAATAAAACGGAACTTCCAGCTACCTTGGCGGCGATAACATTCCGCTAAAATAATCGCTTTTTCATTACGTCCAGCTGCACTTAATTGGCAAGTCATCAGCACTTGACTGCCTTGCAATACCTGAATATCGACATCGCCAACTTGCGCAAGCGGCTGCGCACTAGAAAACGCTAACGCTATCTTCTCAATATTTGCAGGCTGCGCAGGTAAATTAATATCAAAAAACCCATCGCTATCATGACCACGGAAACTCACACTGCCATCATCGCTACGTGTCTGCCCATAAAATATCATGTCGCCATCGCCGCGTACTTTACCGTCAGTTGTCAGGCGATATGCCGCGCAATCGACTGCACTTTGGCTTAAAATACGAATGCTAATATGATCTGTTGGCAGTGGCGCATTGGCACCAGCAATCAGTTGTTGAGGTTGGATTTGGCTCATCATACATCCTTTGAATTATTTATTATGTGCGTGTGTTTGTTATGCTAATAATTGTCATATAGTAGCATGGATAGCAGCTGATTTTTAAAGCGTACGACCGTTCAATAACATGCCAATGACCCTAAAAAATATTTTTACAAATCCTTCATGCTATTTTGTCAGCAGCATTTATAACGCTTAGCATTTGTATATAATAGCCCCTACTATTAGCAATATTACGGCTTGTTTTTTTATTGCTGTTTGAGGCTTGCTTATATTCCTGATGGTGTTGCGATGACGATAGTGAATTATTCAATTATATCTAAAACCTACGATAATGCTGAGAGAATTATGAAAACCCCTGCTAACGATAACGATCATATAACATCAACTGCCGCATCACCTGCCGTTTGGTTAGCTGAAGGTCAGTCAAGCCAGCGTGATATGTTAGCCAGCCTGCAAACCCTAAAAAATCACGCTGATACTCCGTTTAACATTATCGCTTCACACCGCCACAATAGACCTGAGATTTTTGAATTTGCTGACAGCGTTTACCACGAGCCTTCTACTAGCACCGCAGATAACGATGAGCAAGCAGTGCTGGAATCTGTTGAGCCATTGATGCCGCGTTGGCAGTTTGTGTTAGAACAAGCGCAGAAAAACAATGTAAAAGTGTTGCTCACTGGACGCAATGGTATTGATTACGAAGACAAGCGTGAGGCGTTTAACGCGGCTGGCATTCGTTTATTGACGGGTGCAACGAGTGTGGCAGCGTTAGAAGTGATAGATGATAAGTTTGCCTTTATGCAGCAGTGTCATGAGCATGATATTCCCGTTGCCGAGGCGTGGCGCTTTGATAATGTCGCAGAGCTTGAAGCATTACTTGCTACGTACGGTCACCAACCATTATGCGTCAAACCGGTTACGGGTATTTTCGCTCAAGGGTTTTGGCGACTAGATTTAGCAAAAAATGATGGGGAACAGTACGATAGCTTTGAGCATTTATATTTTACTGAAGATAAAAAAATCAATACCACGCAATTTATTAATGCCTATGCAAACAGTGTCATGGTGCAGGAACGCCCAATTCCCATGCTGCTAATGCCTTATTTGTCAGGGCAAGAGTACTCTATCGATGTCGTCTGTGAATATGGCGAAGTATTGGCTGCTGTCACCCGTTATAAAACGGGGAAAATTCAGCATATCGGCTACGAGCAAGCGGTCATGGATGTCGTCATTCCACTAATAAAAGCCTTTGGCTGCGATGGCATCGTCAGTGTCCAAACCAAAGCCGACGATGACGGTCAGCACCGTGTGCTTGAGATTAATAGTCGCCCTTCTGGTGGCATCGACTACACCACCCATAGCGGTGTGGATTTGACCCAAGTTGGATTTGCCTATTGGCTGGGCTTAACCGATAAACCGATACTGGCTGATATCGCGCAACAAATAACCCCCTGCCAAGTACGCTCTATTATGGTCGGTGTAAAAGTTGAAGAAGACATCACTGAATAAGTCAAAATAATAATATAAAAAGCTGACGGCAATAAACCTACAATAATAAATCCATGGCAACCGAATATATTCAATAAGAGGCAAACGATGACAGCACAAACCACGTTAGTGTTAGGGGAAAATACGGTCATCGCGACATCGAATTTTTCGGTCGCCTTTTCGACGACAAATCAGTCAAAGTTTGGCGAGCAGCTTGGGCTACTATGGCTGCCTTTGGATGAGCATCGAAAAGCCGCTTGTAGTCCTGCTTATCTTCATGAACCGAAGGAATGGGCGCAGCTCAATAGCAAAGATAATCCAAATGCATGGCAATTGGATTTGCCTGCATTGTTTGATAAACAAGGTGCAAGCTTTTTACAACTGATTGCTTATGTTTATCATGAGCCAAGCCTAAACTTACCTGCCGTTGAATTGAGCAAGGTAAACTTAACCCTCAATGAGGGCGATATTTGTTATGAATTTACCACAAGTGAGCGCCATGTCAAGGCGGCGATCATATTAGAGATATACCGACGCAATGGACAATTTAAATGCCGTGCCCTTGGTGAAAGCTCCACCCAAGGACTGGCAAGTCTTGAGCATCATGTACAAGTGAGCCTTGATATGCGTCCGCCAGATACGCATGCCCTTATCCAAGATGCCCAGCGCGCACAGCAGCAAGGTTATCCTAACAGTGATGCGCGTCCGCCCAGACAAGTTCAGTATGGTGAAACTTGGACAGGGACAGCGTTTGCTATCGATCCCTATCATTTACTGACTTGTTATCATGTCATTGAATCGGCGGCGATGATTGGTGTGCGTCAGCAAGGGCAGCCCGATCATGAGGCGCAAGTGGTACTCAGCGATATTGGTAGTGATTCAGCCATTATTAAAGTAAGTGAGCCACTGCCAAGTTATTTACCCTTAGCACAGCGTTGTACTGATAATTTGGGTGAAACCATCACCACCTTGGGATTTCCGTTATCAGGATTGAGTAGCCAATTACAAGTAACGCAAGGCTGCATCTCAGGACTGACAGGGTTTGGCGATGATATTCGCTATCTGCAATTTACTGCGCCTATTCAGCCAGGCTCTAGTGGCAGCCCTTTATTACTGCCGACTGGCGAAGTTATCGGCATGGTAACGTCCAGCCTCGTCCATGAGCATGCACAAAATATGAACTATGCGGTGAAATTTCAGTTATTATCCGCCCTACTCGCGAGCGCTGGAATTAGTTTAGATAATTTATCTGACTCATCTGGCATGTTACGCACGACAGCTGCGCCGCTGACCACGCCGCAATTAAGCAAACAAAGTCGCGGAGCTTTGTGGTTAGTAGGTTGTCAGGGTTAATGATTCACTATAGTGTCGACAAACCTTAAATAAATACATCTAAACACTTGATTTATTTAGTAGTTGATTATTTCGATACGCGCTATCATAATAACCCGGCTTAGAAATAACAAGTGTTGAGCTACACTATATTTTTAAGATTTTAACCTTGATAAAATCTAACCTAAATAATTAGAAAGTTATAGTTACCCAACTTTCAAAAGTATACACCGCTACTCAAATGAGTTTTTAGCAACTTCTATCTACGTAGGTACAGCAAGCACAGAGCATTAATTCTAGTAGCATGTGATAATACTTGCACCTTTTTTATTTAAAACTATATATACAAAGCAAAAATTTTAGTACAAATGTAAGAAAAAATTCCAATAAAAATTAATAACTAAAGTAAGCAAATAGATATGATTTATATAATAATTTTAGTTGCTGTTTTTTTCATAATAGGTGCTTTGTCAAATGATGATGAAAGTGTTTCAGATAATACTGCCACTAGAAACTATTCCTACACTACGAAGCTAGAGGGCAAGTATCTACACTTAAGTATGGATACTATTCCTTATGGAACAGAAGTTGTTATTCTTGAACTTGCTTATCAGGGACAAAATGTAAAAAGTTATTATGATATTTTTAATGATGAAGAAGGCAACTTTATAACTGGTGCTCGCAATAACGATAATAATGGTCCTTACTCAATAAGTGTGCCTATCAATGCTTTAATTTTGCCTAGAAATAAAGATATCACCTTAGAGTTTAATATTACGCTTTTAAAAGATGGCGTTATTCTCGATAAACTCAAATCTCAAGAGGAAATTCGTATAAGCTCTAGCTCTTTTTTACTTATGGAATGGTTCATTCCTACAATAAAAATTTTGGCTTACTACTCCATCAAAAAAGGTGATTCTAATGATTCAAAATCTTGGTCCAAAGACAATATCAAAATTATCAAAAATGTTTTTTCAAATCACATAGAAAACAATCCAGAAGAACGAGATTTTTTAAAAAATCAAATGAAAATCTTATCAGGTACTTCAATAGATTTGAGAGAATGTGTTAAGGATTTCAATAATAGAGCAAATACTACTAATGACAAGAATACTATTTTCTATGCATCAGCTCGGATAATAATCAATAACCTAGAGTCAGGAAAATGGTTGCATATAGAAAAAGGTCTAGCAGAGATTAAAAATCTGAGCAAATTAATGGGCATTAGCAATGAAATATTAGAGGATGTTTACTCTGGTTTTGAAACCCTTAAAAACCAAGACAAACCTACAGAAGCTTCTGATAATCTAAAAGCATTAAAGGTTCTTGGTTTGTTAGAAGGAGCTACTATCGAAGAAATGCGTAGAGCTTATAGATTAAAGATCAAAGACTTTCATCCTGACAAATACACTCACTTACCTGAATCTGTAAAACTGGTACTTCAAGAAAAAGCTCAAGAACTAAACCTTGCAAAAGAAACACTACGATTTTAGCACTCAATAACGTTGAAACCTTTATATGACTACAAACAGTATTTCCATGAAAAAAAGCTATGTCTGCACCATTACCCTACCACGCGGCAATCTTGATTTAACCTATCAAACCAATTCAGCCACTACGAAAAATGGGGCAGAACCAAGTAATGATTATCAATTAGAAGGCTTGCTTGGCTTTGCACAACGCATTAACCCAAAACGTGCCTTTTTGTTTGTCTCAAAAGTATTAGGTCGTCATATTCCAGTGGCTCCTAGCATCATGCGTCATGCTTTTACTGACTTGGCGAATTTGGTTCCTAGCGATTTGCCTGAGCCGATTTTAGTCATCGGTATGGCAGAGACAGCCGTTGGCTTATCTGCGGGGGTACATCAAGCGCTACAAACGCGTTACCCCAATGCCTTACTATTAAACTCTACGCGTCATGCGCAACATGATGACAGTCATGACAGTAGCAGTGACTCTTTATTAACCACTTTCAGCGAAGACCACAGTCATGCCAGCCAGCATCTCATTTATCAAAGTGCAGATACAGTGACCCAAGCGCAATTACTAGCGAGCAAGACCTTGATTATGGTGGATGATGAAGCGTCGACGGGCAATACTTGCGTCAATGTCGTCACTGCCCTTCGTAACGCAGGACTTGACCAACTAGAGCAAGTACATCTTACCACTTTGGTTGATTGGTCTTTAAACCAGAATCAGAATGCAGCCGATGCCAATGAAGCTGTGTCTGACCAAATCGCAAAACGCCTGCCCAATATCCACTTTCAACGTCATCATCTACTGTCTGGTGCATGGACTTGGACAGATGCGCCCAATCCTGAACCGATAACGATGCCATCGGTTGATACAACTGAAGCAGGCAGTCAGTCTCTAGGTAATACTGGCAATTGGGGACGTTTCCCAACCCTAGATAGCACCGACGGGTTTGATCATTATCTTTTGAGATTTCAAACTGCCTTTAACGTTTTTAACAAGCAAGCTCAACCTGAGAAAGAGCCGTTTGATAAAGAACAGTTGCCACAGCGTATCTTAGTATTGGGCAGTAATGAGTTTGTTTGGTTACCGTTTTTATTGGCTGAATGGCTTGCGCAAAATACGCATATAGAGAATAGTAAGAATACGGTTAATTTTAGTGCGTTAACCCGCTCACCGATTGCGCTTGGTGGCGCAATTACCTCGATGCTAAGTTTTAATGATAATTATGGGCTTGGTATGACCAACTTTGCGTACAACGTTACACCTAGCAATTGGGATTTGATTGTCTTGTGTGTGGAAACGTCCGCTGATAGCGTTGATACTATGTGGAAAGGTTTGGAGAATGTATTGGTGGTGAGTCCGACGCTGTAAATTATTTTATAAGAACTGTCTTCTTACAACTATCCTCTAAATCCCGCTCTGCTTTTCACATTCAACCCTTACGGACACCTTTATGACCAGCCCATTTTTTCAAGCCAATCCTGATATCGTTAAGCCTTACGCGCTAATGGATTTGGACGACACGCTATTTCAAACTCAGCGTAAAATTGACGCATGGGACTTACCCACCACTGAAGCTGAAAACTTAGTTTGCGCAACCGTTAACAAACAAGGCGAGCCATTAAGCTTTATGAGTCAGCGCCAAGCGGCGTTTTTTAACTGGCTACTTGCTAGCACTGATCTAATCGTAGTGACGGCACGCGACCGCAGTGAAATCGAGCGTGTTAAACTGCCTTTTGATAGCTGGCAAATTTTGACTCATGGCGCGATTATTCTTGACAAAGACGGTGCGTTACAAGCCCAGTGGCAACAGTATATGTATAATAAGCTTGCGCCATTGCAAGAAAAATTGCAGCAGCTGAGCCAGCTATTCGCGAATCACAGCAAAAATGACAATAGCCAGCTGGTCTTTACACCACATATCGATAGCTTTAGTGATGGCGCTGATAATAAAGAATTAACCATTTATCTGGCTATCAAACATGCGCAAAAAGACCATCAAGCATTAGTAGATCTCGCTGCAAAACTGCCAACGTTAATACGAGACTTTGAGCAGGATTTTTATGTGCACGTGAATGCGAATAATCTAGCTATATTGCCGCACGCAGTTCATAAGCGCCATGCGGTACAGTTCTTGTTAGCTAATCATTTAGACAGTCAGCGACCAAGTTTTGGCTTTGGTGACAGTCTGGCAGATTTACCATTTTTACAGCTGCTTGACTGGTATGGTATGCCCAATCATGGTCAGTTACATGAACGACTTAGCGCTCAATCATTCTAAACACTTAATCTCTCCTAAATAAAAACAATAATCGCCCCCGTTTATAGAAGTAGAAATTATTTTATGACCCATCATATAACAAACCCTAATGTTCAAAAATTAGAAGCATATGGCTCAGGCAGCTATCTTGCCAGTGATGTGACCGTACTGCTCGATATAGTCGCTAAAGAAGCGGTCGCCGATGTACCAGTCAGTCAAAAAGAAGCGCTCATTCAAAGTGGGCAACGTCATTATTCTGATATGTTGACCTTGGAGCAAGCGCCTACTGCTATGCATGAGCAGCTTTACACGCAAGCATTAGAGCAAGGAGCTGAGAGGACTGCCACTGACATTGCTAATTTGGCTTATACGCTACATCACATTTTTCAAAAATCTCGAAATGAACATACCGTTAGTAATGAGCGCCCGCTAGTCTTAGTCAGTTTGGTACGCGCAGGTTTGCCAGTTGGCGTTTTGTTGCAGCGTGCGTTAGCAGACGTTAATAGTAGCTATGCTTTGCCGAGCGTGCATTATGGAATCAGCATCATTCGCGACCGCGGACTTGATCCAGTTGCGTTACAAATGATATTGAATGCTCATCCAGACAGTCCTATCGTATTTGTTGACGGCTGGACGGGCAAAGGCGCGATTTATCAAGAGCTTGCTCATAGTTTAGAAAAATTTAGCGATCCTAGCCATGTAAACTTTGCCAATATCTTTCATCAAGGCGTAGGTGTTATTCCCTTATTAACGCTGGCTGATCCAGCTGGCGTTGCTTGGCTTGCAGCTAGCATCGATGACTGGCTGATTCCCTCAGGGCTATTAAATAGTACGGTATCAGGACTGATTTCGCGAAGTTTATATACCGAGCCAGCATTAGGGCTACACCGCAGCGTGTTTTATGATAGCTTAATTGAGGTCGACCATAGCTTAGCTTTCATCACTCATATAGATACAGCGCGCCGTGCATTAGCCCCATCTTTGCAGTGCTTGCCGACGTTTCAGCAGCCGCGCTATCAGACAGCTGCTTTAATCGACAAGCTGGCAGCAGACTACGATATCGCCAATCGTAACCGCATTAAGCCAACGATTGCAGAGGCAACACGGGCGATATTACGCCGTGACCCTGAACGCATATTATTAGCCAGCGCTGATCATCCTGATACCATACTGCTAAGACATTTATGTGCCCAGCGAAATATCATTATTAGTGTATTAGGTGATAAAATACATCCCTATCAAGCCATCACGCTTATCAAGCAACGTAGCGAAGACCACTAATCATTGCTACACTCGCGGTTTTTATAAACCAGACCCGTCTCAAACTCAAAGCAGCGAAAGAAAAGCGAAAGAAAAAGGTAAAACTACTCCTTCTTGTCGGCTAAACGAATTTGACATTACCAAACGTATTTTTGGGTTTGCGGTCATTGCTGCTAAGCCATATTACTTGATGATACTTCTTAGATTTTATAACCATTCACTTATCACTATTGATGATGCCAATTATGTCAGATATGCAAAACAACGAGTCTACTCTTTATCAAAACACCCAGTCTTACGCTCACCTTATTACTGAGCGTCATGCGATGCTAAAACCACATGCGCATCACCCGTATCAGTTGGGGGCTAGCCTATACATGCCAGCAACTCGCCAAGATATTTGGCAAGTCATTAAGCGTGATAAATTACCAACGATTAATAGTATTATCATCTGCCTAGAAGATGCCGTCAGCCATAGTGATGTTGAGCTGGCACTTGAGCGCTTGCAAACGTTGCTGCATACATGGGCGACGCATGTCGATAGCATCAATGACCCATCAAAACATGCCGACATTCAGATTGAGCAACCAACACGCCCGCTGGTATTTATACGTCCGCGTCATCCAGCGATGTTAGAGCAGCTCTCAGGTTTTGCCCATATCGATTTGATTGATGGCTTTGTCATGCCAAAAGTCGATATGTATAGTCTGTCTAATTGGCGTATGGCTTGTCAAAATCTGAGTACTGAGCAACTATTGATGCCGACGCTTGAAACCGCAGCGCTATTTAATCCACATCATAATCAGGAATTGGCCATTGGTTTTAAAGAAGCTTTTAGCCAGCCTGTATTTGCCTTGCGTATCGGTGGCAATGATTTGTTTGCAGCATTGCGTTTGCGACGTCCCAAAAACAGCATCGTTTATGATACCCCTATCGGCACCCTTGCCTATCAGCTGCTCGGCTGCTTTGTGCCGCATGGCTTTTATTTAACAGCGCCTGTCTTTGAATATTTGGATCAGCCAACGCTATTTATGCAAGAGCTAACCCGCGATGTTAGCTTAGGATTGGTCGGCAAAACAGTCATTCATCCAAGCCAAATTGCGCTGGTGCAACAAGCCTATTGCGTACCATTGAGCATTTTAGATGAGGCGCAAGCAATCTTGCATAGCGAGGCAAAAGCGGTGTTTAAATATAACAATACTATGCTAGAGCCTGCTACCCATCGCGCTTGGGCAACCGAAATTGTCAATCGTGCCGAGGCATGTGGCACCCTTGATGACGGTAATAATGACTATACGGCACGGTTATAAATAAGAATCTTAAGGTTAATAGGGCATGCCCTCAATCTGAACGAAAGCGCCTAAGTTTCAAATCAATATTTTACATGCGCTCAATAAAAAAGCCGTTATCACATTCAAGATAACGGCTTTTTTAGCACAAAGGTTCCATCACTCTATTATTATTAAAACGATGCCTTATTTAAGGCTATTTCAAGACCAACTCAAAATTAGACACAGTCCGCTAAAAAGGTGTTAATCACTCGATTGACCTGCTCAGGCTCTTCTACGGTTGCGGTATGACCAGCGCCCTTTATCACTGCCAATTTAGACCCTGCTATCGCAAAATGCATACGTTCAGCCTTTGAATAAGGGGTTGCTGTGTCCTCATCACCGACCACAATTAATGTCGGCACCGTAATACTTCCTAGCTGATCGTAGGTGCCTGACCGCTCAATGACGCCCATCGTTGCCTTAATGACTCCGCCTTTGCGATTGCCTTGTAGCATCGTTAACCACTGCTTACGATCAGACTTACGCAACTTATCTGTTAAAAAAGTATTGCCAAACATAATAGGCATGACCTTGTTACTCACGCGTTTGAGACCCAGCCAACGAATGGCTTTGACCAGCTTACGATACTGCGGCACGTTTTTGGCATCTTCAGGATCAGCAGAAGTCTCTAACAGGGTAAGCGACAGCAATAGCTCAGGGCGTTTGAGTGCGACACGCTGGGCGACAAATCCACCCATCGACAACCCTAACAAATGGCATTTATGAATATCTAGTGCCTTTAATAATGCCAATGTATCCTCGGTTAAGGTTTCCATATCATAGCCAGACTTGGTTATTTCAGACTGACCTTGTCCCCGAAAATCGAACGTAATACAGCGATAACCGGCTTTGAAATACTCAACTTGCTTGTCAAATAGGTGTGTATTCCACAGCAGACCGTGGGCAAATACCATGACGGGTTTTTGCTTATCGTTTGGCGCGCTGTCTTCATAATAAAGTTCAACATTATTGACATGAATAATTGGCATAACCACTTCCTTGTTGGTTTAATAAATAAAAAATCAGTCTTTAAAACCTGCCTTCTAGGGCGTCTCTTCATTTTAAAAATGGTGAAAAAAATGAGATAAATTGCCGCCAAACAAAGAAAACAGCACAAATAATATCGAGATATTCATCAGCTAGCTGACGCAGTTTGGCAAAATTTAGCCATTTTTAGCCCATGTAGAGAATGCTCGATTGAATTGAGGACATACCCTAGCATAATTCAACCTTTCTACAGATAGTAGCCTTATTTTTGAATGGTAGGTTTCATAATTTTAGCAATATGATAGCAGCAAAAAACACCATACCTGAATCATGTCTTAAGCGCGCACACATCCTGCTTTTATAATAAGCTCAAACTGCTATAGTATTTGGCATTGCATTATTTGTCACATTTACTGCCAATAGCTAGTGTTACCAAAAATGTTTTATAGAAAACTCAATTAAGGATATCAGCCATGTCACACCCTCTCGTCGAATATCAAGTAGAAAACCATATCGCAACCATCACGATGAACGATCCCAAAACACTGAATGCCTTTAGCACAGTGCTCAAAGATGCCATGATGAATTCACTGACGAACGCAGATGAAGATAAAGACGTCAGAGTCATCATCCTGCAAGGCGCAGGCAATAACTTTTCAAGTGGCGGGCATATCGGTGAGATGTTAGAAAACGGCATGGAAAGCGAGGCGCTGTCGAATAAGCTAAACTTTATGGTTGGCGAAGTCGCTGAGATTAGCTTAAAGTTGCGTAATATTCATAAGCCTATTATCGCTAAATTAGAAGGCGCAGTGGCAGGTGCTGGCATGAACTTGGCACTGACTTGTGATTTTCGCATAGCCGCTGATAATGCCAAATTTGTGCAAGCCTTTGTCAATATCGGTCTAATACCAGATGCTGGCGGCATTTATTTACTGAATCAATTGATCGGTGTGGCAAAAACCACTGAGATGGTCATGCTTGGCGATAAACTCAAAGCGGAAGATATGGCACGCTTAAACTTGGTTAATGATGTGGTCAGTAGCGACGAGCTGGATGCTAGCGTACTGGCATTGGCAACGCGCCTGAGCAATCTGCCCGGAAAAGCATTGGCATCAATGAAGCATATGATTAATACACACGCTTATATGGGTCTCAATGAAGCGCTCGATATGGAAGTGGATCAACAGACCATGCTTGCTAAAACGGATGATTTTAAAGAAGGTATTACCGCATTTATGGAAAAACGTAAGCCTGTTTATCAAGGTAAATAATAACCTGATCACACTTTGTTTTGCGCTATCATCAAAAAGGCTGCCTAATGGCAGCCTTTTTTTAGGTCATACGATATCAAGAAAATTCTGTATTAAACATATCTTTAAGTAACACTTTTAACTCTTAAGAATCAGAGGCTATTTTATAGTGATGCGGTAAAGTAAATATCTTGTCAAAACCCAAGGTAAAGATAAAGGTATAAACCAAGAAAAATAGCAGTAACGCTGCTTCCATCATAAAGGCTTTGATTAAACCAACATCATACCAGATCATATAAAGTGGTAAGCAAATCAACACCAATCCGCCTTCAAATCCTAATGCATGCGCACTGCGAATGAGTAAGGTACGCTTTGCCACCTGCTTGCGACGTTCCCACGCTTCAAAAGCTGTATTGTATAAGAAGTTCCAAATCACTGCTGCCAATGACACCATCACAGCGACCGGTAAAGACTCTGCCGCGTCGCTATCGCTGAGTTTCATCAATACGAAAGTAGAAGAAATGATAGCGATAAGCTCGAAAATAGTCACATAGACGATACGACGTTTGAGTGGGGATAAAGTAATCAACCAAGACTCCAAAGCACTTGAGCGTAAACAAAAAGTGCCTATCAAAGTATCGGTCCGTCCCGAGATAGAAAAGATAGATTCATTACAGAGCCACGGTTTCCGCCTGCTGCTATATTATACCTAATATAACCGGGAAAATCAGTTAGTGCTTATGTCAAAATCAGACATCAAAAATCGCTTATTTTGCTGGTTGACCCCATTGATTTGTTTCATGCTTAGTGTCGCTTGCAAGAAATATAATCAATAAAATACCTAATAATGGAATAAGTGATATTAAAATCCACCATCCTGAGCGATTGGTATCGTGCAATCTACGTATAGTAACCGCTAAGTTTGGTATGAACAAACCGAGTGCAACTAGTATATAAAACAACCCTACGCCCGTATCAAAGATGATCGTATCTAGGATCATAGCAATAATCATTAACCCTGTTTGTATAAGCAAGAAATACCAGTACTCTTTACGGCGAGCGCGCCCAGAGAAATTGGTATAATTTCTCAAGCCTTTCTTGAACCAGTCGATGATGCCATAGTTTGCTTCAGCGCTATGATTATTAGCCATTACAGAGTTGTTCAAAGGTGGCGGCGTCGCTTTATCAAGCATACTTCTACTTTCTATCGGATTTGTCATTTTTAGTCTCTAAAGGTGAAAGTCGCTGATTAAGAATTAATGAGCAGCTTGCATTATAATTACTCAATAAAAGTTTGCAAAGACTTATTGATATTTTTGAACTTTTATCCTTAACAAAAAACCTCGCATCATAAGACACGAGGTTCGTTTTAAATAATCTAAATTTTCAAACCAAAACTAGGTCAACTGAGCAACGTTAATTTTGTCGGCTTCTTCAGTATAAGAATCCATACGATCGAAGTTCATGTACTGATACACTTCCTCGCCCATGCTATCAAGCATACCAGCGTACTGCTGATATTCTTCGTTGGTTGGCAACTTACCAAGTACCGCTGCTACGGCTGCAAGCTCTGCAGAAGCTAGGTATACGTTAGCGCCTTGACCGAGACGGTTCGGGAAGTTACGAGTTGACGTCGATACCGCCGTAGACTTCGGTGCGATACGTGCTTGGTTACCCATACATAGTGAACAACCTGGCATCTCAGTACGAGCGCCGGCTTGAGCGTAGATGTTGTAGTAACCTTCTTCCATCAACTGACGCGCATCCATCTTAGTAGGTGGTGCAATCCATAGACGAGTTTTCAAACTACCTGCTGGGACATCTTGTAGCAATTTACCAGCAGCGCGGAAATGACCAATGTTGGTCATACATGAACCAATGAATACTTCATCAATGGTATCGCCAGCGACATCAGCCAATGTTTTTGCATCGTCTGGATCGTTCGGGCAGCAAAGGATAGGCTCTTTGATAGTGCTCATATCGATAGTCATGTCGATAGCGTATTCTGCATCAGCATCAGCACGCAATAGGCTTGGGTTCGCTAGCCATTCTTGCATCTGCTCGATACGACGGCTGATAGTACGTGCATCGCCATAGCCTTCTGAGATCATCCACTTTAGAAGCGTGATGTTTGAGTTTAAATACTCAGTCACTGATGCTTCAGACAAAGTGATGGTACAACCAGCAGCACTACGCTCAGCTGAGGCATCAGATAGCTCAAATGCTTGCTCAGCGGTCAAGTCTTCTAGACCTTCGATCTCTAAGATACGACCATTGAACTCGTTGATTTTGCCTTTCTTATCAACGGTCAATAGACCTTCTTTGATCGCTTGATAAGGGATCGCATGAACCAAGTCACGCAACGTGATACCAGCCTGACGTTCGCCAACGAAGCGGACACGGACAGATTCAGGCATATCAAGTGGCATAACACCAGTCGCTGCTGCGAATGCTACTAGACCAGAACCTGCTGGGAATGAGATACCCATTGGGAAACGAGTATGCGAGTCACCACCAGTACCGACGGTATCTGGAAGTAGCATACGGTTCAACCAGCTATGAATGATACCATCACCTGGACGTAAGCTTACGCCGCCACGGTTCATGATAAAGTCAGGTAGTGTGTGCTGAGTCTCAACGTCAACTGGCTTTGGATAAGCGGCAGTGTGACAGAATGACTGCATTACTAAGTCTGCTTGGAAACCTAGGCAAGCCAAATCTTTTAGCTCATCACGAGTCATCGGACCAGTCGTATCCTGAGAGCCAACTGTCGTCATTTTAGGCTCACAGTACATGCCCGGACGTACGCCTTCTAGACCACAAGCTTTACCAACCATTTTTTGTGCTAGGGTAAAACCCTTACCCGTATCAACTGGCTCTTCTGGCTTAGCAAAGATATCTGAATGTCCAAGACCCATGTACGCGCGGGCACGATTGGTCAAACCACGACCAACGATCAATGGAATACGACCGCCAGCACGAACTTCATCAAGCAATGTTGGTGAGTTCAATTTGAACGTAGACAACACTTCATCTGAATCATGCTTAGTGATTTTGCCTTCATACGGATAGATGTCAAACACATCACCCATGTTTAGGTTATCAACCGCTACTTTTTCGATTGGCAATGCGCCAGAATCTTCCATGGTGTTAAAGAAGATAGGAGCGATATTGTTACCTAATACGAGACCGCCGCCACGTTTGTTCGGCACGTTAGGGATATCATCGCCCATGAGCCACAATACTGAGTTGGTCGCAGACTTACGGCTAGAACCCGTACCAACCACATCACCAACATAAGCAAGTGGATGACCTTTTTCTTTTAGTGCTTCGATTTGCTTCATTGGACCAACAACGCCCTCTTCGTCAGCAGTGATACCGTCGCGAGAGTTTTTGTGCATGGCTAATGAATGCAATGGGATATCAGGGCGGCTCCACGCATCTTGCGCAGGCGACAAGTCATCGGTGTTGGTTTCGCCAGTCACTTTAAACGTTGTATAAGTCGTCTTTGCTGGTACAGCATCACGGTTCAAGAACCATTCAGCGTCAGCCCAAGATTGAACCACTTCTTTAGCGATAGCATTGCCCGCTTCTGCTTTTTCAGTCACGTCATTGAACGCGTCAAACACCAGTAACGTCTTTTTCAACGCTTCAGCAGCGTCTTGTGCAACTTCGCTGTCATCCAGTGCCGCAACCAATGGTTGAACGTTGTAGCCACCTTGCATCGTGCCTAGGATTTGAACCGCTTTTTGCTTGCTAATAAGTGGTGAAGAGGTTTCACCCTTAAGGATCGCTGCTAAAAACGCCGCTTTAACGTATGCCGCTTGGTCAACGCCAGCAGGAATACGGTTTTCTAGCAGGTTCATCAAGAACGCATCTTCGCCTGCTGGTGGATTCTTTAGTAGTTCAACCAACTCTGCTACTTGTTTTTCATTCAGTGGTAGCGGAACCGTTCCTAGCTCAGCACGTTCTTCGACATGTTTACGATAAGCTTCTAACACAATAGTCGTCCTCGTCAGTTGGGAGTATTAGTACATTACGTGGGTAGTCAGCATGACCGCCTGCGTCTATATACTAGATGGAATAATTATTGGTGCAATCATAGCTTAAAACGCCCTGAATGTTAATGGCTCAGCCTTTAAAAGGCTCATAAAGCGGTTATAAAGGGCTCATATTGAACATTTATTATATAAATAGTACCATCAACAATATGATTGAGCAGCCTTGCACAATCGATATACAGCTTGTCATTTTAGTCAAGCACCGCTCGATTTATGAGTAAATAAATACGCTGTGACTGCTAGACGCTTTGTAGGATATTATTTGATAAAATGTCATCTTGATACGATAGCTTAGAGAAAATATCACTTAGAAAAATAACGCTTGAAAAAACAGCTTTTATTAACCATATACTAAACGAATAAACATTAAGGATGATGATATGGATAGTAGTGCAATGGAAAACAAAAATAGAGAAAACAGCGATATGGAAAACAGCCATATAAAGAGTAACGCTAATTATCAAAACGGTCTCAAAGTTCGCACCGAGGTCATGGGTGCAGAGCACGTCAAACGCTCGCTTGACAGCGCGACTGGGTTCACTCAGCCATTACAGGATTGGATTATCGAACACGCTTGGGGCAGCACATGGCAAGATGACTCAGTATTGCCGCGCAAATATCGCTCATTAATCACCATTGCTTTTTTAATTGCGCAAAAAAGCCCAACTGAGCTAAAAGGACACATTCGAGGTGCCATCAATAATGGCGCAACTGTCGCTGAGATTCGAGAAGTATTAATGCACAGTTTACCCTACTGCGGTGCGCCTGCCACCCAAGAAGCATTTCGTGCTGCCATAGAAACCCTGAATGAGTTGAATATTGATATAGATATTTAAAACTATGGTTGCGAGACAAACCATAGTAGCCTTAATGATCCACCTCAAAATGATCAGTTAAACATTATTCATTGAAAATTAGCCCCTAAGTTTCTGCTATAATGTCCTCACTCACAACACATTCTAATAATTCCATAAACCCTTATGCTATAAAGGGTTAAGAGATACTTTATTATGACAACTGCCGTACAAACACATGTGCCTGCTGCTAAGGTCAAACCTAAAAAAGCCATTCAAGGCGAAAAACTACGTGGCTATGATAAAGTTGCCCGTATCCCAATTAAAGTGATTCCGACCATCGAGGCAAAGAAAAAGCCAGATTGGATTCGGGTTAAAATGTCCTCGCCCGCTGAAGTAGCTCGTATCAAAGCCACCTTGCGTGAGCAAAAGCTCTATACCGTTTGTGAGGAAGCGGCCTGCCCTAACCTGCCGCAGTGCTTCGCTGATGGTACCGCGACCTTTATGATTATGGGTGATATCTGTACGCGTCGCTGTCCGTTCTGTGACGTCGGTCATGGTCGTCCGAATGAGCTAGATGCAGATGAACCGCGCCACACTGCCGAGACTATTTTAGGTTTGCAGCTTAAGTATGCGGTAATCACCTCTGTGGATCGTGACGATCTAAAAGATGGCGGCGCGGCGCATTTCGTCGAAGTGCTCAATGAATCTCGCGCACTTAGCCCGAATTGCCTCATTGAAATATTGGTACCAGATTTCCGTGGTCGTATGGAAGTAGCATTAGACTTGTTGACTGAAACACCGCCAGATGTCTTTAACCATAACATCGAAACCGTGCCTCGTTTATATAAAGCCTTCCGCCCAGGTTCTGACTATCAGCATTCGTTAGATTTGCTCAAACTCTATAAAGAGCGTCGCCCTGATATCGCAACCAAGTGCGGCTTTATGGTTGGCCTTGGTGAGACCGAAGAAGAGATTTATGCGCTGCTTGATGACCTAAAAGCGCACAATGTGGATATGATTACGGTTGGTCAGTATCTGCAACCTAGTAAAAACCACGCGCCTGTCGATCGTTATGTCCATCCAGACGAGTTCCAGCGTTATATGGATTATGGTAAAAAAATTGGCTTCTTTAACATTTGGGCAGGCCCAATGGTACGCTCAAGCTACTTTGCCGATCGTCAATATTACGGCGAAGACTGCCCAGCGCCAATCCGTAGTAAAAAAGCATTGGCAGCAGAAGGCAAACTTGGCTGCTAAGTGTCGGGGTTTAATGAGCTAATGCTTAAAAATTAAGTTGAGCATGTAAAAAGGGTGAATAACATAAACTGTTATTCACCCTTTTTTATGACTTTAATAAATTATTAAAACCTTCAACCGAAACGCCTTAAATGGTTAAAGTTGGCGTTGGCTCGCCACTGTTTCTAGTATTAAGGATGGCGATAGCAATAACGATCATGCCACCCACTAGACCAGTCGTTATTCCAGGATAGATTAATAGCAAAGCTCCGATTGCCAAAATAACGCGTGTTACTGGGCTCATATCGCTTTTAAAATAACCCTCTAATGCTGCACTAAGTGCGAGAACACCCGTAATTGACGTCAATACTACCGTGATAATATCGATAATAGGTGGTAGCGGGAAGTCCTTAGCAGTTACCGCAAGCCCAGTAGGATCAATCATTAACATCGCTGGACTATAGATAAACATAAACGGCACGATGAATCCAGCCAAAGCTAGTTTCAGCGATAAAAATCCTGTCTTCATCGGATCGCCACCAGATATACCCGCACCAGCAAAGGCGGCTAGACACACAGGCGGTGTAATATTGGCAAAAATACCAAAGTAAAAAACAAACATATGCGCTGATAAAATTGGAATATCAAAGCCAGCTAAGGCTGGTGCTGCCATCGTTGCTGTAATAATATAGGCAGGAATAGACGGTAGTCCCATGCCCAATACCATCGAGGCAAGCATGGTCAAAATGAGCGTGAAAAATAATGACCCTGCACCAAGTGTGACAATTGATGAGGTCATCACCGTTCCAAAGCTGGTTAGACTCACGACTCCGATGATAATACCGACAACTGCACAGGCAGCCATTACCGCGAGCGACTGGCGTGCGCCATCTTCTAATGCACCCAGAATGTCAGAGAAACCCATTCTAGTCTCTTTTCTCAGCATACTAACCACGACAGTAAAACCAATGGTATAAGCCGCTGCATAACCAACGGGCACATTTCTAATTAATAAGAAAATCAAAAATACAATCGGTAGCAGCATATGACCGCGGGCTTTTAACACTTCTTTCACGGCTGGTAAGCTTTCTTTAGCGATACCTTTTAGATCGCGACGACCAGCGCGAAAATGCACCTGCGCAATGACGCCCAGATAATACAATATCGCGGGTAATAATGCTGCCAACGCAATCGTGCTGTACGGCAAGCCTGTTGTTTCTGCCATAATAAATGCACTAGCACCCATAATCGGTGGCAATATCTGCCCGCCCACAGAGGCACTTGCCTCAACGGCACCCGCAAAATCTTTGTGGTAACCAACCTTTTTCATGAGCGGAATGGTAAAGGCACCAGTACTGACTACGTTTGACAAAGCAGAGCCATTAATACTGCCCATAAAACCACTAGAAATCACCGCTACTTTTGCAGGCCCGCCTTTTTTATGACCCGCAATTGCCAATGCCAAATCATTAAACAGCTGCCCCATTCCCGAGCGCGCTAAGAATGCACCAAAAAGAATGAATAAGAAGATAAAAGTGACCGATGCACCAATCGCAACAGAGTATAAGCCTTCGGTTTTTAGGAATAATTGACCAAAGATATCACCCATGTCATAAGGACGCGTCAGTAACCGGTCAGGCATAAAATCCAAATGGCTGAAAAACGGATACGCCAAAAATATCCCTGCCAATATCGGTAAAATCCAACCTGTGATACGGCGACTGCCTTCTAATACGCAGACCACTGTAATCAGCGAAAATATCACATCCATCTGATTGGCCATACCGCCACGTGAGGTCACGATATCTTGATATTCATATATCAGATAAGCCATGCCAGACAATGACAGGGCAAACCAAATCCAGTCATACCATGCAACGCGCTGACGGCTGCTTTTTTTGCTCGCTGGAAAAATTAAGAAAATTAATGCAAAACCAATACCCACGTGTACAGAGCGCTGTAGCAGCGCTGGCATGGGATTAAAGGTGATATATAAATGAAACAGTGAATATAAAATGCAAAGTCCAGCGATAAAATACTTCACTGGACCTTGAGTGATGTGCCGTGTGATGGATTCTCTATCATACTTTTCTAATATGGCTTTATTGTGGGCTTGCGCCTCAAGTTCAGCGTCGACATGAGTATCAGCATCCGTGTTGGAATGTATAGGCAAGTCGTTATTGATATGGTTATCTGACATTGTTGTCACATTATTGTGATCCATCACTTGGGAGTTCATGACACAAATCCTTGTTAAATCTATCAATGAAACCATACGTTTTCGGCATGATCGTTACTTCAGAATAGTCTGGCACCCAGCGATGAATGAGCATCTGGTAATTACCATAGTCAATCTCACCTTTGGTAAGCCGTGAGACCACCCAATTAAGCTTAGGCAATTTCTCATTGATTTGATAACCCAGATAGCCAGGTTTTTGTATCGTAGCAAGCGCTTCGGTTGAGGGTGTGCCCGCCCCAAAAGCTTCAAAATAAGTGGTGGTCAGCAGCAATTCAGCGTCTTCTGTACTGCTGCTGTCTATACGTTGGTATTGCTCTTCCCACCATTGTTTTTCTACAGAGTGTATCCAGCGCAATTGAAAATTTGGCTCGACAAAATAGCAAACTTTATCATTAGCACCATCAACGCCTGCAACACGCACTTCCACCACAGGCTGACGAACAAAGAGATGCCATAGCGTAAAAAAAACCAGCGCAGCAATGCCTGCCACGCCAATTAATAACCCTAATCGCTTATTTAGCTGCTTGCTCATCATAGTACTTTTTAGCGCCAGGATGGATAGGTGCGACCATACCTTCACGAGCGGTTGCTAAGCTAATATCATTGGCCGCTTGGTGCGCTGTTTTTAGACCGTCTAAATTGTCAAATAACGCTTTGGTCAGCTTGTAACCATCTGCTTCAGACAAATCAGAGCTAACCAATAGAGCATTCATGATTGCTGCGGTTGGAATCGCGGCGTCATTGCCATAAGTGCCAGCAGGAATCTCAAAAGTCTTAAAGTAAGGCTTGGTTGCGATGATTTCTTTTAGCTTGTCTTGATTGATGGTGATCAACTGTAAGTCTAAACCCTGCTCTAACTCCATCAATGAAGAGTTTGGCAGACCACTACTAAAGAAAGCCGCTTCGATTTTACCCGCTTTCATACCGTCCGCTGCTTCCGCAAAGCCTAAATAGTCAACGGTAACATCATCATATGTGATACCAAACCCTTCTAATAGCGTCCGAGCATTTACTTCTGTGCCAGAGCCTTGATCGCCCACAGCGATGCGCTTACCACGTAGGTCTTCAATATTTTTGATGCCAGATTTTTTGGTAGTGACAATTTGCACCACATTAGGGTATAAAACCGCAATCTGTTGGATGTTGGTTATCGGCTTATCAAAGTTGTTTTTGCCTTCGACCGCGTCGGTGACGACATCACTGAGCGCCAACACCATATCGACTTTACCTTGGGTTAATAGGTTGACGTTTTCGACTGAAGCGCCAGTGGTTTGCGTTTTTGAGTTGACCCCAAAGGTTTTGACATAGACCTCTGATAATGAAGTGCCGATGATGTTATAAGGGCCAGATGCTCCGCCAGTGGCGATGGTCAGAAACTTGGTATCAAGCTTGTCGGCGGCAGTGTCCGTGGCAGCGCTATCTGTTGCTGTACTGTCAGTACTTTCTGAACTTGGTGATGAGCATGCCGTCAGACCTAAAGTGGCGCTTAACATTGCTGATAAAAGTAACGGGGATTTTAGAGAGTTGAGCATTGAATTCATCCTTGAAATAATCGAGTTAATACACTTAACAGCATCAATATATCAATAGTGATGCGTTACAGACCTGTAATAATATAGCAATTCTTGCTATAAATAAACTGCCCTCCAGATTCCCTCTACACTCACACTTTATATGCGAAGCTATTTAAGTGAAGGCGCAGCAGTTCTTGTAATGAATCAATAGCCAAATATAGTTTTGCTATGCGGAACAATGTTTCATTAGACAATTCATTTAACCAAAGTCTGTGTCTATTGTAAACCTTTATAATCATCTAAATACAAACGAGATCATTTGACCAAAAAATACTGATATAAAATGACTAAATGGTCGTTCTTAATGCATTTTCATCATACTGTAGGCTTGATTATATTTTATATATAAACCCTAAGCAGTTGTCTCATAAGGCAGCTTACTTAAAGTAGATACCGTCTAGATTTGCAAATTCGTCACCACATATCTTGGCAACGTTATCTATTACTCTAAAAATATGGAAAACCTTTATGACAATATCTAGTGTAGAAAAGTCAGCGGCAGTATCAGTATCGGTATCCGCTGATATCGCCATCATTGGCGGTAGTGGTCTTTATCAGATGCAAGATTTAACCAATAAACGTAGTGTCAGCATATCGACGCCTTACGGCAAACCCTCTGATGATATTGTCTTAGGTGAATTAAATGGCATAAAGGTCGCCTTTCTAACTCGTCATGGTCAAGGTCACAAATTCACCCCTTCCGAAGTGCCTTATCGTGCCAATATTTATGCCCTCAAAACTTTGGGCGTACGCTACGTCATTTCGGTATCGGCAGTGGGGTCGCTAAGAGAAGCGCTTAAGCCCTTAGATATGGTCATTCCCGATCAAATGATCGATATGACTAAGCATCGAAACAGCAGTTTCTTTGGGGAAGGTGCAGTAGCACACGTCGCGATGGCTGATCCTTTATGTCCTAAAGTCGCGGATATTCTAACGCGTGCTTATACTCAGGCGCAGATAGCCGAAGGTCAATGTCATGCAAAAGCCACGTATGTCTGTATCGAAGGGCCGCAGTTTTCCACTCGTGCAGAGTCACACTGGTATCGGCAGATGCAAGCGGACATCATCGGTATGACCAATATGCCAGAGGCTAAGCTTGCTCGTGAAGCAAGTATGGCTTACGCAACGCTAGCATTGGTCACAGATTTTGATTGTTGGCATCCGACGGAGGAAGCCGTTAGTGCCGATTATGCTATTCAGAATTTGATGAAAAACGCCGATAATGCGCAGCACGTTATTAAGCAAGCGGTCGCCCTACTAGCAGCAGAACAGCCTGACTCTATTGCTCATAATGCTTTAGCACAAGCGTTAGTCACGCCAGTAGAGGCGATGAGTGAAGAGACTAAAACCAGACTTTCAGCATTACTGCCTTAGCCATACCAGTTTATGATTGTCAAAAAGCCATCGAACTATAATCAACCTAATAGGGTCAACAAAATAGCTCGATGGCTTTTTCATACCTAAAAACCTCGAATGATAAGGCATTCTCAATTCTTAATAACTTTATAACCATCAAGCCAATCTTCAGGTAAATACGGTAAATCTTCAGGCTCATCGATATCAGGCAAAGGCGCTAACAACGCTACAGACCAGCTCAATTCTGCCAAGCGCTGTTGAGTAACCTTTGCGACGCTCGCCGTACTCCATTCGATATTACTAAATAAACGAGCAGCAACTTGCTTAAAACCAAACAGTACATAACCACCATCAAAAGCAGGAATCATGACGCTATCTTGTGTTTCTAATTGCTGTGCAGCCTGTCGAATACGAATGGTTGTAAGACTAGGACAGTCTGTACCTATCAAGATAACGTGCTCGAAACGTGCTAATGCTTGCTGACTGGCGATTAACATACGCAAACCCAAATCACCATCTGCTTGTGCTGACCATTGCAGCGAGTCAGGCAAATTAAGCGCTTGCCAGCATGGATCTGTCGGCGCAGGACTGACACATAGCTCAACCGTAAAGCCAGTAGCAATGGCTTGTTCTATACTATGCAATAGTAGTTTACGTGCCATTTGCGCGGCACCTTCAATGCCAAGAGCCGGCTGCAAGCGCGTTTTTGCCATACCCTGTGCGGGGAATTTGGCAAAGAGAATAATACAAGTTTGTTGGTTTTGATTCATGGTAAGAGCTTATTCTTTTATTTATAATAACGCGCTTTGATATTATCAGCTGATACGCCGCGCCAATAATCAAAACGTAGATGCCACATCAAAATAATCGTCCGCCAAGTGCCATGCTGTTGCCAACGTCTTGCCGATGTGATGACTTTACTTTTTAAACAAGCAGGTTTAGCAATAACTTTTAGCTGTTTGCAAAGCTCGACATCTTCCATCAACGCTTGGCTAGGATAGCCACCGATTTGCTTAAATAAAGACTGGCTAATAAAAATAGATTGGTCGCCTGTCGCGATTCCGCTCAACCGTGAGCGCCAATTAATCATTTGACTGACCAATCGCAGTGTCGGTTGACGACTATCTATTTGCACATCAAAACGTCTCCACTCTGCCCGTTTCATCGCTTCAGAAACACTCTCTATAGCATCCATTGGCAATTTCGTATCGGCGTGCAAAAATAGTAATACATCGCTAGTTGCTAACGCTGCGCCTGTATTCATTTGCAGCGCGCGCCCTGCTTTAGACTCAGTCATTTGCCAATCAATTTTACGATCATTATCAGGCTTTGACTCATTAATAAAACTTTGTATTATGCCAATAGAATCATCGTTTGAACCACCATCGACCACTATCACTTGCTGCGGGTTTGGATTTAGCCTATTGATATTATCAAACAATAAAGGCAAATTATTTGCCTCATTGAGTACTGGAATAATAATAGAAACCGTCGCCATAGCCGTCATAGTTAGCAGTACTCTTACTTGTTGTTACCATTATTTCTTATTAAGGCTCCAATTATAATTGGTATAGCCAATCTTCATTTTTCCTGCTTTTAGCTCAGCCGTTTGCGACTTATTAAGCCCTAAAGACGAGCTGTAACGAGCCAAAAACCCTTTTAAATCGTTAGTACCGCGCCAGTTGGTTTCAAAGTCTTCTTTATACCATTTAAAAATTGGCGATATCTCTAACGTATTACCTTTGAGACGGTTGCGACTGCTATCCGCAAGGAATTTACTCGTCACTTGCTCTAATTGTTTATCTAATTCACTGCCTGTAAAAGCATCATTTAATAGCGCAGGACAGCCGATGCTCGCACAGTTCACCGCAAAGTGAATACGCGGTTCGTTGTAGCGTTTAGAGCCACGGATTAGATTGTGCTCGATGTCATCAAGCGATCGCTTCTTGCCTAATAGCGTGACGAAATCCTGTTTCCATGGCGAACCAAATATTCCACCAATATCTTTAATCGACTTGATGTTAGGATACTTGGTCAACACCAGCTCTACGGTGCCAGCATTATAGACATTAATCAAAAATGCCAATTGCTCATCTTTGCGCCAACCATTAAACTCTGATTGACTGACTTTGCTAGTTGCTGCCATGTAGCTCTCAAGCTTGCTTTGATCCGCTTTCATACCGTTATAATTAACGACTGAGGCTTTGCCACCATTGGTCATAGTGACGTTTTTATTCAGTAAACTATCCCAAGTGCTATGATTAAAATCCGCATAACTTGCCATACTGGCTAACAGGATAGAAGTGGTCACTGCCGTTTTGATTAATAAACCACTGCTTAAAAAAAGGCTTTTACTATTAAGTCTTGTACTATTAAATACTGACATGATTGACTCCAGTTAAATCGATGATGTTTTTTCTATCGTCTGATCTGTTGTCTCTTCTTCTAGCGCACCACCGCAGCTACTTCCTTGCCCTGCCGTACAGCCATAGCAATGGTCTGCAATGGCAATGTCATCGCCAGCAGGATTTTGCGTTAACAAATCGCTTAGATGCCGACGGGACTTGTTGGACACTGGAATCTCTAATTGCTGGTTAAAGTCACAATCAAACAACTCTCCTAACCAATTAACACTGATGGTCGATCGGCACATGACTTCGGTTAAATTGGCAGCCACATAATTGGCTTTGAGCAAATCCATATAGGGATAGAATTGGTTTTTGGCCAATAACACCGCACCAAAACGCTGAATCGGCATATTGGTCAAGGCAAATAACTGATGAAATTCGATATCGAAATGTTCTTTTAACTCGCGCTTATAATCTGCTTCTAGCTGCTGTTGATTGGGCGGCAGCGTGGCACCTTGCGGGTTATAAACGAGGTTCAGCGTTAATTTTGAACCTACTTTGCCATAACCTAAGCCGTTTAGCTTATGCAATCCCAATATACTGTCATCAAATGCACCCTTTCCGCGCTGCTTATCGACATTTTCTAATGAATAACAGGGCATTGAAGCCACCACTTCGACCTCATTGTCTGCCAAAAACTGCGCCATGTCCTCATACCCGTCTTCCATCAGGATAGTCAGATTACAGCGATCAATTACTGTTACACCCAAGGCACGTGCGGCTGTGACCAAATACTTAAAGTCTTCATGCATCTCAGGCGCACCGCCCGTTAAATCAAGCGTCTCAATATTTTGTGCTTGCAAGACTTCTAGAATCAACTCAACAAGCTCACGCGACATCATCTCTGTGCGGTAAGGACTGGCAGCCACATGACAATGCACACAAGACATATTGCATAAGTAACCCATATTGACCTGTAGCGTGGTTAACTCACGACGTTTGATCGCTGGGAAATCCGTGTGCTCGAGTAATTCGATAGTTGATTTCATAATGGTATAAAACCCTGTTAGTAGCACCTCTAAAGCAAGAAGAATAACGCAAAAATAAAAGGTTAAAAAAAGACAAATTCACACGCAAGCAATTGCTTCTTATGACTATTTCATAAAATTATCATCTCATTTTTAGACTTATCACTTTGTGTTTTATCTAATTAATCATACCTGATTGTGAAACAATATTGACAACTAATATCGTAATTTTCACCTTTTATGCCAAATGAGCATGACGTCTCGTAGGATGTCATACAGCAATTGTCAATTTGGCTTTTAAGATACTATATTCGGCAGCTTTATAGAGCGACCTTCTCATCCAATTAGCAATGCCACAGTTGTCAGTGCAAAACTCTTAAATAGCATTGACCGCACAAGGCTTTATCGCTAAATTGGTTGCAACATTCATATCTTTTAAAACAACATGCACTGATAAAATATGAATACTTTTAGAATATAGAAAGCCCACCACGTACCAATGCTTATGACACAAGGATGTAAGCATCAAATCACCTTTAAGGATAACGTAATGAATATGAGCACATTACTAAAACCAACTGTACTGAGCATTGGATTAATGAGTGTCATAGGTTGCACTACCATGCAGACTGCGCCCAAGGATATGAGCAACTCAGCAACTGTCTATTACAATGGCAACATCATCACGATGGAGGGCGATCAGCCACAAATGGCTGAAGCCTTAGTCACCCAAGCGGGCAAGATTGCCTATGTGGGCAATTTACAAGAGGCGCAATCGAAATATAAAAATGCCGCGCAGATTAATCTACAAGATAAAACCTTATTACCCAGCTTTATCGATCCGCACAGTCATTTTGATATGGTGTCGAATACCATGGGTCAGGTCAATCTCAACCCGCCGCCTATCGGTCAAGTCGATAGTATTCCCAAAATGATGCAAACGCTAAAAGATTATAAAGTGGACAATAACATTGCTGATGGCGACTGGATCTTTGGTTGGGGTTATGATGAAACTCAGCTCGCTGAGGGGCGTCATCCGACTAAAAGCGAAATTGATAAAGTATTGCCAAACAATCCAGTGTATTTACAACACACGAGTGGTCATATGGGCGTCGCAAACAGTAAGGCGCTGGCCATGATGAACATCACTGCTAACAGTGAAAACCCAGCAGGCGGTAATATTGCTCGAATTAAAGGCTCTAATGAACCAAACGGTCTCGTACAAGAAACGGCGATGTATCCGTTCGTGCGCAATATGCTAGAAGTGTTAGCGCCGAATCAAGGCAAATTCTTTGAGCAGACGCAAGAGTATTATGCAAAGAATGGCATAACGACGGCGCATAACGGTTCGACAGCTCGAAACACTATTCAGTTTTTTCAAAAACAAGCCGATGCAGGCAAACTTAAAATTGACTTGGTCGCACTGGCAGGAGTGAGTGACTTAGATGAGAATTTGGCTGATAAAAACTTCGTCTGGAAGACCTATCAAAACGGTTTTAAAGTACAGGGTACCAAAATCGTCGCAGATGGCTCGCCACAAGGCAAGACCGCCTATTTTAGCCAACCTTATCTCACGCCAGTTCCAGATTGTGAAAAGGACTGCCGCGGTCTACCAAGTGTCAGCCAAGATGAGCTGAACGAGATGTTTGTCAAAGCCTATGCGCGTGACAATCAGCTCTTTATCCATAATAATGGTGATGGCGCAACCGATATGCTCATCAAGGCACACGAGTATGCGGTCAAAAAGACTGGTCAAGCAGCTGATAAAGATCGCCGTACTGTGCCCATTCATGCTCAATTTGCCCGACCTGATCAGCTAGCCGCATTCAAAAAATACAATATGCTGCCGTCCTTCTTTACCAACCATACTTACTTTTGGGGTGATGTACACGTTAAAAACTTAGGTAAAAAACGTGCCGACTTTTCAAGCCCGATTGCCACTGCTGATAGAATGGGACTTAAATATACCAATCACTCTGATGACACAGTGACACCTGTCGATCCGCTATTTTCAGTCTGGTCAGCAGTCAATCGCACTTCGCGCTCAGGTAAAATCATTGGTAAAAATGAGCGAGCGACGCCGTATCAAGCGTTAAAGGCCATTACCAGCAATGCCGCTTATGAGTATTTTGAAGAAGACAGCAAAGGCACCTTGACGCCAGGGAAACTGGCTGATTTGGTTATCTTAGATGCCAACCCATTAACCATAGAGGCAAGCAAGCTCAAAGACATCAAAGTCATCACAACCATTAAAGAAGGTCAAACGATTTACCAACGTCCAGTACAATAGTTCATGGTAAGCGCCGTATAATAAGCCAAATTTTAGCAGGCGATTTCAAATTGTCATGCCTGCTATTTATTAAGATGATGAACCATTGAAACTATTTATTAAAAACATTCATTAAAACTGTTTAAGGAACCCTATATGAGTACCAACACCGATACAGGTAACGACCACATTCTCTCTTCCGATAATATTCATTACTTGCATCATGATTTTTTTGAACCAAGCCATGAAAACACAGCGGTAAAAGCCACGTTACTGATTGTCCACGGTATGGCAGAGCATAGCGGACGTTACGCAGACTTCGCTCAGTTTTTAGCGGATAATGGTATCGCAGTGGCAACTTATGACCATTTGGGACATGGAAAGACCGTCAAAACATCAGCAGATTTAGGTTTTTTTGGTGAAGAGCATCCAGTACAGTCCCTGCTAAAAGACGTCATTGTCATGGCAGATAGCTTAAAAAACCGCCATCCTGACGTGCCACACTTTGTAATGGGTCACTCTATGGGCTCGTTTATTGTGCGTAATGTCCTAAAGCACCATGCACACAATTTTACAGGTGCTATTTTGATGGGTACAGCAGATGCCAACCCCTTGACTAAAGTACTACTCCCAGTCAATAAAGTACTGGCAAAAGTAGCACCCAAAAAACCAAATGCAATGTTTGCCAAGGTGATGAATAAAGTCTTGAATAGTAAGCTTGAAGATCGCATCTCTTCATCAGAATTTGCATGGTTAACTGAAAATCCTGCCGCCATTGAAGCCTATGAAGCAGATCCCTTAACGGGCTTTGATTTCACCAATAATGGCTTTATGACATTATTCTTTCTGATGGAAACTGGCTTAAACAAAGGCTGGGCAATGACTATTCCAAAAAACTTCCCGATGCTATTTATCAGCGGCGAAGATGATCCTATTGGAGATATGGGTAACGGCATCCGCAAAATTGTCACGCGCTTAAACAAGCAAAATTTCAGTCAAGTAGATATCCAACTCTACCCAAACATGCGTCATGAGCCTTTGCATGAAAAAGACCACCAAACCGTTTATGAAGATATCTTAGAATGGATAGAAAGCCATAGCTCAGACAATTAACAGCAGCGCTCATCTTGGCGGTTAACTCGTTTGCTAAAAGTCGCCAAATTAGCGACAATACGGTAAGCAAGTTTTTACGCCAAGTCATGCGAGTTATTTAACGATAATATATGCTTTACCTTCCACTAACTTTAGGAACCTTTATGTCATTACAACAAACCATCGAACAAGCCTTTGAAAAACGCAATGAATACAGCCCAAGCACGATGCCACAAGACGTGCGTGATGCTATTAATCAAGTGCTTGAGCAACTAGATAACGGCACATTGCGCGTTGCAGAAAAAAAGGATGGCGAATGGGTCGTCAATCAATGGGCAAAAAAAGCCGTTTTGCTCTCTTTTCGCTTAAACGACAACTATGTTCAGGCAGCGGGCGAACATGTGCAATTCTATGACAAAGTTCCGACTAAGTTTGCCAACTGGACCGAAGCACAGTTCAAAGAATCAGGCGTACGTGTTGTACCACCCGCTGTTGCTCGTAAAGGCTCGTTCATCGCAGCAGGCGCGGTATTGATGCCGTCGTATGTCAACATCGGCGCGTATGTCGATCAAGGCGCGATGGTAGATACGTGGGCGACCGTGGGTTCATGTGCCCAAATTGGCAAAAACGTCCATTTATCAGGTGGCGTTGGTATCGGCGGCGTATTAGAGCCATTACAAGCGAATCCAACTATCATCGAAGACAATTGCTTCATCGGTGCACGTTCTGAAATCGTTGAAGGCGTAATCGTCGAAGAAGGCGCTGTTATCTCGATGGGTGTATTTATTGGTCAATCAACGCGCATTTATGATCGCGAAACGGGTGAAATTCATCGTGGCCGTGTACCAGCAGGCTCTGTTGTCGTACCGGGTAGCTTGCCATCAGAAGATGGTACGCATAGCTTATATGCTGCTATCATCGTCAAAAAAGTCGATGCACAAACCCGCGCTAAAACATCAGTCAATGAGTTATTACGTTTAGCTTAGTATTTTTGATACTTAGAGTTTCGTACCCAAACCGTACGGACAGCGACAGATCCTCTTTATTAAAGACGCTGAAGAAAACTTCAGCGTCTTTTTTGCAGCTTAATAGAGGGTGGTGCGTTATAATCCCTTTTTTTGGTTTGGCTTTATCCAAACGCAAAACGCCCATACCAGAACTTGCCTTTTTATTACCATTGATAAATGCCTCATCCCATTAGCAATCTTTAACTGTATTTGACATATTATGAGTGAATCACTATTACGCACCGCCGCCATTCCTGTCACTGATCCTGAAGCGGGTCTACGTTTGACAGAAATCTTTTATTCTTTGCAAGGTGAAGCGCTGACCTCAGGCTTGCCAACGATATTTGTACGCTTGACTGGCTGTCCACTTCGCTGTGTCTATTGCGATACTGAATACGCCTTTACTGGCGGCGAGCGGCAGTCGCTAGAAACCATTATAGAGACCATCAAAAGCTATCCTTGCAAGCGTATTTGTCTGACTGGCGGAGAGCCTTTAGCTCAGCCGAACGCCATTGAACTAATGAAGCGCTTACTGAGCGACGGTTATGAAATCTCGCTTGAAACCGCAGGCGCGCTCACGGTAGCAAACGTGCCAAAAGCGGTCAGTAAAGTCATGGATCTCAAAACGCCAAGCTCAGGCGAAGTCGATAAGAATCTATGGTCAAATCTCGACCACCTCACTCAGCATGACCAAATCAAGTTTGTCATCATGAACCGTACTGATTACGACTGGGCAAAAGCTATGTTGATCGAGCATGAGCTAAACGATTTGGTCGGAACGGTTTGGTTCTCTCCGATGTTTAATGTCGCAGAGGATATCGGCGACGACGGCAGCCCCGATGTACCTTTGTTGGCGCGCGAACTCGCAGAGTGGATGTTGGCTGACGCTCTGCCCGTACGCTTCCAATTGCAACTGCATAAAATCATCTGGGCAGATGCTAAAGGCAAATAATAGCCCAATCATCTAAATGGATATTCAACATAAATAGCGACCCAAGGATAGGAATATAGGTATGGTCAAACTCATTTTATTGGGCTTATTATCGGGGGCATTTTTTAGCTCGACGTTTGTGTTAAACGAAGTTATGAGTGCGGCTGGTGGGCATTGGTTTTGGTCAGCTAGCCTTCGCTATGCATTTATGTGGCTAATACTCACGGCTATTATAATTATGCAGCATGGTTTTGGGCGTATTACAGAGCTGATGACTATATTCCGTCAACATTGGGGCTTTTGGTGTATTACGGGCAGTATTGGTTTTGGAATTTTTTATACAGGAATATGCTACGCGGCTGATCATGTCGCAGGCTGGGTAGTCGCCGCGACCTTTATGTTTACAGTGGTCGCAAGCCTACTCGTTTTGCTAGCATTCGGACAACGTTTTGATAAAAAATTCATTGCATATGCGTTATTAGTATTTGCTGGCGTGGTACTGGTCAATATCAGTGAAGGACTGCATGCTGCTTCTTTGCTAGATGCTGATGCAGTGCCTATGAAAGATATGCTGCTTTATGGTGCCGTGCCTGCCCTAGTAGCTGCCTTTAGCTATCCCATTGGTAACCAGTTGGTTTGGCAGGTATCTTACAACGCTCGCAAGCGTAATGCCGCGCCTACTAGCACTCAAAAAATTGATATCCAAGCCAACGAGATTAGTAAAAAAACAACCTCACTTATTACAGAAGCACCTGCGTTGTCAGCCGATATGAGTTATACGGCGGACGCGGTCGATTCCTTAAACCTTAACCACCCCACTCAAACCTTGCCGAGCTCTTTGCTGCAAACTTTAATCGCACGTATACCTGCTATCAAAACCACCCTCCTACAAAATGCCTTTAACAAAGTATGGTTAATGACCTTGGGCAGTCTGCCATTTTGGTTGGTTTTGGGTCTTGTCGTTCATCCGGATTTGCCTGATACTAAACAGGTATTCAATACCTTACTTGTGGCTTTATTGGCAGGTGTGGCGGCAACCAGTATCTTTTTATATGCCCGTGAAAAAGCGGAAACTTCAAGCGAAGTGGCTGGGGTTGATGCCACTCAGGCAAGTGAAGTGATATTTGCCTTAATTGGCGGTATGCTATTGCTCAATAATACCCTGCCATCAGCTATGGGCTTAATAGGTATTGCTCTGATTATCGTTGGGCTTATTCTATTTGCAAAAGATGGCTAAACTACTACCTAAAGTTAGGTTAACTCTATTTAAATTATTGATATAAACAACTTCAAAACCAAACTAGTCCAGCCCAGCCCAGCCAATCTATTTTGATGGCCATTATATTGGTAATATAATCATGGTTAATGATTTAATTTTTCCTGATATTTTATTATATTTATTAGATATGGTTGGTGTGATTGCTTGTGCGATCGCAGGTACACTGCTGGCACAGCACAAAGGCTTTGATATTGCTGGCTGTATCTTGGTTGCGATGGTCAATGCTATCGGCGGCGGTACACTACGTGATATGGCGCTAGACCGTCATCCGCTCTTTTGGATGACTGACCTCAATTATGTGATCGTCATCACAGTGACATCGCTTATTTTACAAATATTCTTTCATCTGTATCATAAGATTGATAAGGCATTGAAGCTGTTTGATGCCATTGGGTTAGCGGCTTTTAGCGTGATTGGTTTTAAGATAGCATTGACACAAGATATGTCAGCTATTATCGCTATTATGATGGGGGTTTGGACGGCTATTATTGGTGGTCTGCTACGCGATATCATCTGTAATGAGATACCACTGTTACTTCAACGCGAGATTTATATCTCTGCTAGTATTGTAGGTTCGATCAATTATCTGCTGCTTGACCGTTTGGGTGTAGATGCTGGATTGAATGAATTTATTATGCTGGGCGTTATCTTTGCTGTACGGATGCTAGCATTGCGTTTTGATTGGCACCTGCCTTCTATACGTTTGGTAAAATAAGACCGATTCATATGGTTTAAACACTAGGGCGTGTCCTCAATTCTATCGTTTACTTTCTAAATGGGCTAAAAATAATCAGACAATCATCATACAAACTTAGTGAGACTTGCTCATGCTGGCTATCGCATTGAACCCTTCAGCACTAATCACTACGTTTGACCCACGCTCTCTCATTTATCTTTTTGATATGATTGGTATTATCGCTTGTAGTATTTCAGGCACGATACTGGCAAAACATAAAAATTTCGATGTTTTTGGTTGTTTACTGGTGTCTATTGTCACCGCTATCGGTGGCGGCACTGTGCGTGATGTCATTTTAGATCGCCATCCCCTATTTTGGATGGTGGATATGAGCTACCTGACTGTTATCACCATCTCTTCATTAGTGATGCAAATATTCTTTCACCCCAACTCTAAACGCGTTAATAAGTTCCTCAAACTCTCAGATACTATTGGACTGTCAGTTTTTACCTTAATCGGTATCAAGGTTGCCGATAGTATGGGTGCAAATGTGCCCGTGGCATTATTACTTGGGGTGATCACCATTATTGTCGGCGGTATCATCCGCGATATGATCTGCAATGAGATTCCGCTGGTGTTGCAGCAAGAGATTTATATTTCGGCAGCCTTGGTTGGCGGCATCCTCTATTTTGCACTACACAATCTGGGTGTGACAGCTTGGATTGCTGACATCGCTACTATGGGTACGATTTTTACCTTACGCATGCTCGCTATTCGTTATGACTGGCAGTTTCCAACCATCGAATGGAAATACTAAAAAAGCGTCAACCTTAAACAAAGTCGACGCTATATTTGCTACTGGTTGAGTATCTTATAATAAGATAATGCCATCATTCCTGTACGACTGCTAAATCCCTTATCATCAATTGTAGACTTTGTTTGCCGTTCCACTCGTTGATGTCTAGCTGAAATAATACATGCACTTTTTCTGCACGATAATCCCATATCTCGCTATCAAAGTTAAAATAAATTGCTTCAATCGGATATTGCACATCAGGGTAACGCAGCGACAGTTTAAGGTGCTTGTCTTTTAATATCTTAAAGCTTAACACTTCAAAGACCCCGTCAAATATTGGCGGTGCAAAGCCATGACCCCAAATATTGGCATCAGCTAAGTGTTCAGCAAACCACAAGCTAAAGTCACTCGCCTGCAACGCGCCATCAGTGAATTTTTGCTCAGCAAACACCTCATTATCCATCTGTGCCATGACGTCATTAAAAGCCATAACAAACCCATCAAAGTTACGACGTTTGATCGTTAAGCCTGCTGCCATCGCATGACCACCAAAATGACTGATTAAATCAGGATGGCGCTCGGCAACCTGCTCAATCGCATCACGAATGTGCACGCCAGCGATAGAACGCGCCGAGCCTTTGATAAGGTCATCTTCAGCAGTACGCTCTGTATTCGCGGGTGCAAAAACGATACTTGGCAAATAATGACTTTCTTTTAACCGTCCAGCGACGATGCCGATGACGCCTTGATGCCAATCATCTTGGTATAAAACGATACTGCGTTTATGATTATTATTCGTCTTTTTCTCAGATCTATTTTGAACAATAATATCGCCGCTTTCATTGTTATCCGCCGTAGCCTCATCGTCCACGTCTGTATCAGCAGCGGCTAATGTCTGTACGATGCTATCCGCTTGCGCGCGCATCTCACCTTCTACCTGTCGACGCGTCCGGTTTAACTGCTCAAGCTCTTGCGCCAAACGCTGCGCCGTACTCCAGTCATCCGTCAACAAACACTCAATACCGATGCGCATATTGTCCATACGACCAGCGGCGTTGATACGAGGTCCTAAGACAAACCCAAAATCCTGTGCCTGCAACTGCTTAGAATCCCGCCCTGCTTGTTCAAGGAGTGCCAAGATACCGAGCGAGCAGCGCCCTTGGCGGATAGCCGCCAGTCCATGATGCACTAAAATGCGATTGTTTTTATCAAGCACCCCAACGTCAGCAATCGTCCCTAATGCCACCAAATCCAAATATTGACTCACTTGCACGGTAGATTTACCGGCTTCGCGGCGCAGCTTGGCTAAGCGTCCAAGCACATAAAATGCCACACCCACCCCTACGAGCGCTTTACTGCTAAAGTGACAATCGAGCTGATTGGGATTAACCACAGCCTCCGCAGGCGGTGTTTCTTTAGTCGTCAAATGATGATCAGTAATAATCACGGTGATGCCATCGGCTTGCGCACGTGCCACGCCTTCATGGCTTGAGATACCGTTATCGACGGTCACTATCACCTCAGGATGATATTTCTCAATACCCAATTCGACAATTTCTGGTGTCAAACCATAGCCGTACTTAAAACGGTCGGGCACTAAAAAGTCAACGACTGCGCCCATTTTTGTGAGCGCGCGCATCATCAATGCGGTACTGGTCGCACCATCACAGTCAAAATCGCCCACGATAAGGATACGCTGACCGTCATCGATGGCGACGTCTAACAGACGCACTGCTCCTGTGACACCATGTAGCATTTCAGCTGGCAATAGCGCAGAAAGTTGCGTCTCTAGCTCATCAGGCTGAGTAATGCCGCGACCTGCGTATAAGCGGGCAAGCGTCAATGATTGGGCGGCAAGTGGTTGCAGCGCGGCGGGCAACTCGTCGATGCGAGTGCTGGTATAACGGGGGGTTAAATTTAGCATGTGCATATTCTACTGGCTTTGGCAGAGGGTCACAATGACAATTTTTGGTGGCTTGGTTTATCGTTTTTTGTTGCAGTACATTGTGATAAGCCATATTTTAATACTAGCATGGAGCAAATAATTCATACTCTGTGCATATTATACGCATAATATTTCATTTACAAAAACGGTGCATAGCGACTGCATTTTTCTGCATTTTGCTACAAAGCAATGATTGTATGCCGCTCAGAAATCCATAAAATGGTAAACAACTGAGATACTTGCTATCTATTGAGATTTTTTATTTGATTTTTTATTTTAACCATTTATAAGGATGTTTTATGAAAACCACACCACTGGCTGAAAAACTACCAAATACCATTGACCCTAGCTTGGATCTCGAACAAGTAAAAAAGGAATGTCAAAAGTTGGTTAAAAAACGCGCCAAATATTCTGCTGGTGTTGCCATCGTTCCTGTGCCATTTTTTGATGTTGCAGTAGATGCAGGTATGCTTACTCAACTATTACCTGACATTAGCGAACGATTTGGCTTACTTGAAGACCGTAAGGCAGCAGTTGATTTAGAATCACGAGCCATTCATTGGGGCGCATTAAAAGATCGTACTGTCGATTTTGCAGGGTTGATGGCGACACGTGGTATTGTTAAAAAGACCGTACAAGGCTTCGGTGGTCGTATCGCTGCTAAACAAGTAACGAAATTTATCCCACTAGGGGGTCAAATGGTTGCTGCTACAATGGGCTATATGATTTTCAAAAAAATCGCCAATGACCACATCAATGAGTGTTACAAGCTTGCAAAAGATATTCAGCAAAAGCAACACGGTAAAAATGTCTAAAACAGTTAAAAAACTGACATCAACTTTATAAAATAAAACCAGCTAAGAGCCATTGCCTTAGCTGGTTTTTTTGTGCTGAGTTACGTATATATGGGTTTGAATCGGCTGCTTTGCGCAGAATGCTATTAAGCTAAATAGCATTAACAGTGGAAAATGGCAAAAATCACCACCAAATATAGCAATACTTCATGAATATTTCACCTCTCTCGGTTAATGAACTCGTTAAAGTAAGATAAATTTTATTCATGGATTCTTGTATGCTGCACTTTAGCGTAGATAGTTATGAGCTCACGTCAACACTGATATTGCTATTGGGTTGCATCATTCTTTTCATCGCCAGTATTTCTGCGGCGTTTAATCACCGTTTTGATGGTTGTTCGTGGGAACACCTCACCACTTGGTTATTTATCGTCGGTGGTTTATTGATGATTGCTGGTTATATTGTTTATAAAGCCTATGCATATTATCACCCTTATGCGTGGCTGGATTGATAATATCGATCCTCTATAAAAAATGGCTTCATTCTGTGCTAGTAGTGGTTAATAATGTCATGCACTGATTTTGCTGATAATATACGACCTGCTTGGAGAAAATACATGTCAACTAGCAAACATCAACTCGTACCAAATGCCAGTTTCTATTAAGCATAAACCTTAAAACCAATGAAAATATTAAAGGATCAGACCCATGAAAAAAATCTTAATATCAACGGCTATGCTCGCTACCCTCGCTCTATCTGGATGCACAACGACTGGTGGCATGAATAATAATGCAGGTACTGCTATCGGTACTGCAAATGAGATTGGTATGAATGTCTTTAAATCAGCGATTGATAACCAATGCCGCAGTCAGATTGAAAAGCAAACTGCATGGCAGGTTGCTAGTATTGCGATGACTGATGCTCAGGAAGAAACTGTTAAAACCAACGTCTGTGGCTGCGTTAGTGAGCAAGCGCCGCAGCAAGTGACACTCGTTGAATTGGGCAATGCTGCTATCGATTCGCAATATCGCACACAGCTGGTCACGAAAGTCGTCGCAAAATCTCTACAAAGCTGCTATACCAGTTTTATGAAATAAAATATGATATATCTACTGATGTACAGTAGATATAGTTGTACAACATTCAAGTTTTAAGACATTAAAATAAAACCATAAAAAGGGTGCGTTATAAATAACGCACCCTTTTTATTGCTAAGTCTTTGTACCATCCACTTATCTTATTAACTTGGCTTAGAACTTGTTTTTGTCAACTGGACTCTGTGACAGCGCTGCTGTAAAAGGCAGTATTTTGCTGCGACTAAAATACTTAGAAGAGCTATCAATAATCTTGTCTACTTCTTTGATCAAATCATTAATAACGTCATCATAAACGCCATGATATAATTCAGTTTCGAATGCCGTAAAGGGATGCTTACGTGATGCCGAGCCGACCTCTGTCACGCCTTGCTTACTATAAAAAATATCGACTCGACCATCACTGTTGAGTACACAATTTAATACTCCGCCCTCTAGCTCCATCTCTACTCGCTCAGGCATAAAAATATAATCGTCTACATTGATGAGTTTTTTTTCTACTTCTCTCTTAAAAAATGATTTGATATCAAACATGGATATATCCCTGACCTTAAAATTATAATATACGTTAGCACGCCTGATTTTATGACTATTACCAGGCATTCGACTGCATGCTTGTTCATTCGTGCTTTATGAATCAATACTATAAGATGACGTGATATTTTTTAAGACAGGATATGTAAAACTGCGTTTGATGTTGGTAAAAATAGAATGTTAGCTGTAGCTCCTTAATCCTATTGCAATAAACAAAGGAAGTGGCAAACTAGGCAACTCCCCTTTTCTAATGATGAAACTACTCTATCTGGCTTAATCACACCCAGCTTTTCTCACGAAACGATTTCAACACCTCAACAAACACTGCCATCTCATCAGCTCTGCCAAGCGTCAAGCGATTAAAGCCAGTGATAGGCGCAAACTCGCGACCAACAGCGATGCCATGGTCGCACATTCTATCGATATAGGTTTGTACATCGCCCTTGATTTCGTGAAATATAAAGCTGGCTTGTGATGGTAAGTAGCGTAGTCCAAGCTCATCCAACGTCTGCTCAACCAGCTGACGCGATTGATTGGCAGTATGCAAACTCAACGCCAAAAATGCCTCATCATCCAAGGTTGCTATCGCAGCGACAGCACCAGACAGATTGGTATTATCTACTGAGATAAACGCCTCTAGCTCAGTGATCATTTGCGGACTGGCAACGGCATAGCCGACACGCATACCCGCTAGCGCACACAGTTTGGAGAAAGTCCGAACCACGATAATATTGTCTGAGCGCTGCTCTCTTATCCACGCAATCCCACTCTCAAAACTTGGGTCAGTGACATATTCTGAGTAGGCTTCATCTAGCAAGAAATAATGATGGTCTGGTGCCGTTCCTACCCACGCTTTTAACTCATCTGTGTTAGTAATCGTCGCTGTAGGATTGTTGGGATTGCAGAGATAAAACAAGCTTATACCATCAAAATCATTAGCCACTTTTTGCATATTTTGTAAATCAAAAGAATAGCTTTCAGGCATCAGTGCTACTTTTACCACGGGCACATTGATAGAGGTTGCATATAGTTCCGCATAAGCAAAGGTTGGGTGCGGCACAATTACTTGAAAATTTCTGCCTTCCCTTAACGCTTTGTTTTGCAGCATTTGTACGACGGTGCGGATATTCTCACTGGAGCCACTGCCTAGAGATATTTGACTTTCAGTCACGTCATTAATTTTCGCAACTTTAGTGATTAAGGCTGCACGCTGGTCATCTGGATAACGAAAGCCGATGTCTAAAGCATCGATAACCGCTTTTTTGGCAGAGTCTGCCATACCCAGTGAGTTTTCGTTAGAGTTTAATTCTATTAATGGATTGGTAAGCACAATAGTAATACGCCTAATTGATACCCATACCAAATATGCGATGAATAATATCAAACTCGCTCAGCCAGCGGACGTAGCACTTGTGCTCGTCTTTTTGCTACTCTGATTATTTAGTAAGGTTTATATATGGATGGTGAGATGCCTTCTGATAATAATGGTTATGGTAAGTGGCATCTACCCTGATTATAAGCGCTCTGAGCGATGAAACTCGTTAGCAGCTGTTATGAGTAAGATGCTCATTTATTGATAGTATCTATTAAATAAAAAAGAGCCACCCTATAGGCAGCTCACTTTGTAAAATTCTTAGCATTTTTGCTAATACTAGGGCGTGTCCTCATTTTAAAAATGGTGATAAACATGAGATAAATTGCCGTCAAACAAGGAAAGTAGCGCAAATAATATCGAGATATTAAAAAGCTATTTGACGATGTTTGGCAAAATTTAGCCATTTTTAGCCCATTTAGCAAGTAATCGATTGAATTGAGGACACGCCCTAGTCTTGCTAGTTTATCGATATTTCAAATTAGCAATTTTGTAATGCACTACTTAGACCCAGCCTTTTTCACGGAACAGCTTTAATACTTTAATAAATTCTGCCATCTCGTCAGGCGTGCCAAGCGTCAAGCGATTGAACCCTGTAACAGGTAGGAACTCGCGACCAACCTTGATGCCATGGTCGCGCATTCTATCGATATAAGTTTTTAAATCACCTTTTATTTCATGAAAAATAAAATTGGTCTGTGAAGGTAAATAACGCAATCCAAGATCATTTAATACTGCCTCAATCATCTGGCGCGACTGATTGGTATTGCGCAAACTTAGCGCTAAAAACTTGGCATCATTTAACGTCGCAATAGCAGCAACCGCACCTGACAAGTTGGTGTTGTCCATAGACATAAACGCTTCGACAGCCTCGATTGCTTGCGGGTTAGAAACTGCGTAGCCCACTCGCATACCTGCTAAGGCACATAACTTTGAGAAAGTATGGATAACAATAAGATTGTCGGATAACCCTTGTTTCACCCACTCAATACCGCTCTCAAAGCTTGGATCTGATACGTACTCTAAGTAAGCTTGATCTAATAAAAAGTAATGGCTATCTGGTGCATTACTTATCCAAGTTTTAAGCCTTGAAGTTGATGTAATGATGCCAGTTGGATTGTTCGGATTGCAAATATAAAGTAGGCTGATGCCATCAAAATCGTCAGCTGCTTTTTGCAGTTCATCAAAATCATAATCATAGTTTTCAGCGGTTAATGGTATCTTGACCACAGGCACGCCAATGGAATTTGCATACATCTCTGCACAATCAAACGTTGGCACAGGAATCACCATTTGAAACTGCTTGCCCTCTTTTAATGCTTTGTTTTGCAACATTTGTAAGGTAGCTCGAATATTTTCAGTCGAGCCATTGCCTAAGGAGATTTGGTTTTCTGCCACACCATGGATGGTGGCAATTTTGCTAATGAGCGCCGCGCGTGGATTATCTGGATAACGAAAGCCCTCACCTAAAGACTCTATAATGGCTTGTTTGGCAGAATCTGCCATGCCTAGTGAGTTTTCATTCGCATTTAATTCTAAGAATTTGTTATTTTGCATGATGGATTATGTGCCTCAACGTCCGTTGTTATAAGTTCATATTGCTCATTGATATCATATTAAGGGGCATTTGGTATAAACACAAGTTTTGATACAACCAATTATTAGTTATTAATCCATACCTATAAAGCACTTCCTTTTAATCCTAATATTAGTCCAACACAACAGACAGTCATTTGTTGTCACCTATACTGCTATGAAAAATAGGACGCAAATTACCAAAAAAATGCTTTCAAGCTATGATCGTTCAGCCTTTTGATTTTATATATAGAGCAGCTACCTGCCTTAAGTTAGCAAATTTAAAGCTACGTTTAATACTAGCGAGTATATAATAGTTATAATTTGTTATGACCACATGAATTTTTTGAAATATATAAGTATGAAGGGAGCATATGAAATGATGAGCGAAGAAGAGTCTTACTTGCAAAAAATACGCATAGAACATGAAAGAAAATTCTTCTTCTTGAATCATAATTTAGGTGCTGAAGTTCACTGGTTATTTACTCAAGCACTTTCGGCATTGGACTCCGAGCTCTATTTACCAGCTTGCACAAGCTTTATAAATGGCATTGAAGCTTCTCTCAGAATAACTATGTCTCAAATTAAAAAGCCATATATAGTAACTGAACTTGATAACATACCTACTTTAAGCAATAGCCTGTTACTAGCAGCTCAAAATAATGGGCTGCCTATAGAAGCCCTAGCCTTTCCAGAAGAAAGTCTGTTTTTGGACAATTTAAACTCTAAAAAACCAAATAAAACTGATGTGGAAATAGTGCGGATAAGACACAATCTTTGCCATGGTAATTTTTTGGAATATACAAATCCTGAATTCTTTACCCCTGAATGTTGTCGTCCATTAGCGCACCAACTTCATGATTTGTGTTGTGAATGGACAGTACAGCTAGGTAAATTCAGAAAAGAACTATTTAGAAAATCAAATCAGATCTAATATATTTATTAAGTAAAAAAAGCGAGCTAACTATCTGTTAACCCGCCTACTGTTTTTATATTCTAAATCTTACCATCTAAATCAAATGCGCTTTTAACTCTAGCACTTTATCACGCGTTTTCGCCGCATCTTCAAACTTCAAATCACGTGACATTTGCTTCATCAGCTTTTCAAGACGGTTGATTTCTTTCGCCAGCAAATCAGGACTGCGTAAGATGCTAATATCAACATCAGGCAGATTGCTCTTGATTGGAATCACTTGATTGTCATTGGCATTCTGATCGTCACCCGTATCGATTTTATCGGTGATACTGCGACGTGCCCCTTTTGGCGTGATGTTGTGTTCAAGGTTAAATGCCACTTGTTTTTCACGGCGACGATCGGTCTCGTCTATCGCCTTTTGCATACTGTTGGTAATACGATCCGCATACAGAATGGCTTTACCATTAATATGACGCGCAGCACGACCAATGGTCTGAATAAGTGCGCGCTCAGACCGCAAGAAACCTTCTTTATCAGCATCAAATATCGCAACCAATGACACTTCGGGCATATCTAACCCTTCACGCAATAGGTTGATACCGACCAATACATCATGCACGCCAGTCCGCAATTCATGAATAATCTGCATCCGCTCAACGGTATCGATGTCTGAATGCAGATAGGCCACTTTGACATCGTACTCTTTTAGATAACTGGTCAAATCCTCTGACATGCGCTTAGTCAACGTGGTAATCAGCACGCGCTCATCTTTTTCTCGGCGCTTGGTAATCTCTGATAACACATCATCGACCTGCGTCAATACAGGACGAATCTCAATCTCAGGGTCAATCAAACCCGTTGGACGCACGACTTGCTCGACGACTTGCTCGCTGTGCTCAAGCTCATACAATGCAGGCGTGGCACTCACATAAATAGTCTTAGGCTTGATACGCTCCCACTCTTCAAACTTCATCGGGCGATTATTCATGGCACTTGGCAGACGAAAGCCGTAATTGACCAAGTTTTCTTTGCGCGATCTATCGCCTTTATACATCGCGCCAATTTGTGATACGGTGACGTGCGACTCATCGAGGAACAGTAGCGCATCTTCTGGAATATAATCAAACAAGGTCGGTGGCGCTTCCCCTGATGGACGACCAGAGAGATGCTGCGAATAGTTTTCGATACCGTTACAGTAGCCAAGCTGTTGAATCATCTCAAGGTCATACTGGGTACGCTCTTTGAGACGCTGTGCTTCAATCAATTTATTATTATCGCGGAAATATTCTAAGCGCGGCTCAAGCTCAGCGCGAATCGTATGACTAGCCGCTTCTAGTTTATTACGCGGCGTCACATAGTGTGATTTTGGATAGATAGTAATACGTGGCACGCTACGTACCGTCTTACCTGTTAATGGATCAAACCAAGTAATTTTCTCCACTTCATTATCAAATAAATGCACACGTACCGCCAGCTGCTCAGACTCAGCAGGATAAATATCTAACAGCTCGCCACGCAGCCGATACGTACCGCGTCCAAAGTCTAGCTCATTGCGCGTATATTGCATTTCAACGAGACGTTTAATGGTAGCAGTGCGATCGATTTTGTCCCCAACGACGACGTGCAGCAGCATTTTTAAATAACTTTCTGGATCACCCAAACCATAAATGCACGATACCGAGGCAACAATAATCGCGTCACGGCGCTCTAATAGTGCTCGCGTCGCTGACAGACGCATCTGATCGATATGATCGTTGATGGCACTGTCTTTTTCGATAAAGGTATCACTTGCCGCGACATAGGCTTCCGGCTGATAATAGTCATAATAGCTGACGAAATACTCAACCGCGTTATTTGGAAAGAACGATTTAAATTCACCATATAACTGCGCGGCAAGCGTTTTGTTATGAGCCATAATAATAGTTGGACGCTGCGTCTCAGAGATGACCTTTGCCATAGTATAGGTCTTACCAGAGCCCGTCACTCCCAGAAGTAACTGCTCATCCATACCAGAATTAATACCGTTGACGAGCTTTTTAATCGCTTGGGGTTGATCTCCTGCTGGCTCAAATTCGGTGACCATCTCAAAAGCACGACTTGATATTTGCGTCCCAGACGCATTGACACCACTAATTTCAGCTTCGCCCTGTAGCTGAGTGGCCAATTGATTTAACTGACGCGACGAGCGCGGTTCAGGCATTCGCATAATGGCTTTCTTCTTCTGAAGGTTTATAACAATGTGGGGTCTAAGCTAGGGTTTTTAAAGGTAATTAAGGGTTTTATCTTGTCATCTTCTCTTACAATATTAGCATCTAGACATGACGTCACGCGCCCTATTTATAACGAATAAATAGTACCTTCGTTATAAAAAACGCACACAGCAACTACTAAATTTACAAAGCTTTTCATGATTAACAAACTCATTACACGACCACCTAATAAAGCCTAACGCTTGAGGCTTTCAATCTTCATTTAAGCTGCTATTATTTATAACGAATCAACAAGTAGTTGATTACTAAGATACCAATAACAACAAATGAGATTTTCATTAAAATAATACACATAACGGAGTAGAACATGAGAGAACGTTACGCAAGTGGGATAGATGATGCTACCGCAAAGAAAATGATCGACTTATTGAACGCTAATCTAGCGAATCTCATTGATTTGAGTATGGACAGTAAGCAATGTCATTGGAATTTGCAAGGTACTGGCTTTATCGGTGTTCATCAGTTATTAGATGATACTTACGGTCGCTTAACTGAAGCTTATGATACGGTTGCTGAGCGTATTGTTATCCTTGGCGGTAAAGCCAATGGTATCTCTAAACGTGTCGTTGAGGACTCTATCCTAGAGACTTACCCTACTGATATCACTGAAGTCGATCAGCATGTCCGTGAGCTTACCAATCGTTATAAGACCATTGCGGCATCATTGCGTGAAGGGATTAATACTGCTGGTGACGCGGGTGACGAAGACACCGCTGACTTATTAACGGAAATAAGCCGTACTGTCGATAAAGATGCATGGTTCATCGGTGCCAACGCGCCAAAGAAATAATATCTTTGTACTCAAACTAGGTATATCAATAAGACAGTCTATATCAGCAAAAAAGGTCACTTTTATAGTGACCTTTTTTATATGTACTAACTTATGTGTAATGATTTATGTGTAATAACTTTAAGATTCACGCTCAGAAGCGGGCTTTAAAATAGTTAAATTATCAGTTATTAGCTGTCAGTTAAAAAACACCTTGGATTATTTGTTGCATCTGCGGTAAAAGCTCATCCAGCTGTGCCTCAGTTTCACTGGTATCATCAGGCAAGGATTGCTTTAGAAATGCCGCTGTAATCTGTGGTTGTTTCGATAAGATACTTTGACCCATCACCGTATCATAAAAATCAATTTGGGCATCAACTTCTGCTTGCGTATAGTAAGTCTTCGCTGCGCTGATATAAGCTTGCGTCAACGTCTGCCTGTCAGTGGTATCGCCGATAGTATTGGTCATTATCTTGGCATATTGACCCAGAACTTTTTGAATCTGCTCTTGTAGCGCCTGTTGGCGTTTATTTAAGTTACCATTACCTACTGACTCAGTACGATTTTGCGTTTGTACATTGATAGCATTAATAGCCGCTTGTTGCCCGTTAACGATAGATTCTATTTGCTCATCAATGTGCATCACTTCCATCAGCTTAACGATAGACGTATCTGTTGGGGAGATATTATTATTCATAAAAGCGGTATTGTTAATAGAAGCGCTATTCGCACTTATTCTATTGATACTTACTGTCTGCTGTTGAGCAGGCTCACTATGAATTACCAGCTCAGCATGTGCTTGAGTCAGACTGGCTAATGCGCTAATAGTGACAACGGCCATACTTAATGAGCGAACCATGATTGAACGCCCAACAGGGCTCTCTATAGCAGACTGAAGACTTAGTTTCATATTGGTTTCTCTTTATCAGGCATCTTGATTATAACTATTGGGTAAGCTCAAAGTTTTAGCATTGGGTACAGATAATGTCAGGATAGCTTCCTGAAATAAAGGATTCGCACGGAACTGACTTTCAATAATTTCGAATTTTTGGGCAATCTCTTTTTCTTTTTGATTGCCAGCAATATCGACTGCTGCCACCATAAATATCTTTTTGGGTCCCACCCACTCCAAATGTAAGTACGACACACTATCGATATCTGGATGATTGAGTAATTCGCTCAATGCATAGCCATGTATCCTCTCTGATACTTTATAACCGACCAAAAAGTCACGGTTACGGCTAATTAAAAAGATGGCTACCGCACCCAATAATATTCCGACAATAATGGAGCCGAGCGCATCCCAAAACGGCTGTCCCGTATAAGCATGCATACCCATGGCAGCAGCAGCGACAACCAAGCCGATGACAGCTGCCAAGTCTTCAAAGAATACACCACGTAAAGTTGGGTTTGACGTATCGACCACATAACCAATGGCACTAACATTTATCGCTTCACCATGCTTTTTGCTTTGTAAATAAGCTTGCCCTAACGAAAACCCTTCGAGCACAAACGCAATCGCCAATACAATAAAACCGATGGTATAGTTGGTCTCGCTTTCCGCAGCATTCCACTCGGTGATACCGGTATAAATGGAGACAATCGAACCTGCCATAAAGACACCAAAAGCGGCAATCATCGACCAGACATAAGCTTCTTTGCCATAGCCGAGGGGATGGCTTTCATCAGCAGGTTTGATCGCCTTTTTCTCGGCGACAATTAATAAAGTACCGTTACCTGCATCTGCCCACGAATGCGCTGACTCTGCGATCATAGAAGCAGAACCCGTCATAAATGCTGCTACCGTTTTGGCAATCGCAATGATAATGTTGGCTCCAACGGCAATTAATACCGTTACCAATGAAGCGGAATGCTGCTGGTCTTTATTGGTTGTCGACTTAGCAGAATCGTCTAATACAGAATGAGAATTACCATTAGAAGTGGCGTCTGTAATGAGCTTGCCAGCGCCTCGAGCACGACTATTATGCGGCGCTGGCTGATGAGAAATAGGAGCGTGTGACTCGGCTTCCGATGGTTTTAAGCTCATAATAATCTCGATATAGGCTTTTTGAACGCAGATATTTACATATTTAACCAGATCAATAGACCATATATTGAAAGCATTTTAACTGACTCTACAGGGTCTATTTGTCTTAACGATCATGAGGACTAGCCAGCTCACCAACCATATCCCCGATATCACAACTGGGTCGATGTGAGCTTTCCAGACGCAGGTTTTTACGCTCTAGTGCGGCATCAGAGCGGCATTGCTGCATGGGATTTTTGATATCAAGTGGCGGCGCAGGTGTGGGCTTGCCATTATCATCGATAGCGACCATCGTAAAATAGCAGCTGTTGGTATGGCGTACAGTACGGGCTCGAACGTCTTCTGCTTCGACGCGAATACCGACCTCCATTGAAGTATTCCCTACATAATTAACACTTGCCGCAAAGGTGACCAATTCGCCAACATATATAGGTTCACGAAACATCACTTGGTCGACAGACAGCGTCACCACATAATTGCCGCTATAGCGACTGGCGCAAGCGTAAGCGACTTGATCCAGCATCTTAAGCAAATCACCACCATGCACATTGCCAATAAAATTCGCCATATCAGGCGTCATAAGTATCGACATATATAGCTCATGATTTAATGGGGCTTTTTTGGCAGTCGAGCTGGTATTGTATTGCGGCATAAAAATCCTTGAATGATTTAGGGCGTGTTGATAGTAAGTATCATTTATACAGCAGCTCACAATAGAGCACAAACGGCACTCTGTCATTGAATGGTCTAGGTTATGTAAATCTTAAGCTATTTAACTTTAGCTCAACCAATGAAAACGATAAGCAAGCCAAGCAACAATGGCGCTCACTGAACCTGTCAAGATACCGCCCCAAGCAAAATCAACCAACGCTGTATCCAGTGTAAAACCTTTGTACAACGCTAAACTGGTAAAGTCATAAGTACCGTAAGCCATCAGCCCTATTAGGCCACCAAGCAAGAATATATGACCAATCGAAGCGCCTGCTTTGATTTGTGGATATAAAATTAAGACACAGAGAGCCAGTAGATAAAACATATAGAACACACCAGCAGCAATCATGTTTGGCTCATCGGCAAGCAGATGCCCGATACGCTTTTCATAAAATAAGCCAGTCATAGTCTTGAGCCAAACTGCGTCAATACCCAAAAATATAAGCACAGCAGCCAGATATATAAATACATAACCCATAACCACATCCTTTTAATTAGCGTTTTTTGATCTCAGCTTATTTTCATCAGCGCTTGTTAAGTCAGTGCTTGTTAAGACACTACCTGTTGAAACGCAACTTGTTAAGACGCTATATGTCGTTTGGAGGCGTCTTGGCCATCACTGTTGGCATTACCGCTTTCATTAGAATTCATAATATCGTGAATCAGGCGGCTGCTTTGCTCATCGGTGAGAGTGTCATGAGAAGACAAATCAGAGAAATGCATCACATCAATATTATCCGGCTTCACTGCAGTCAACTGTACCACGCCGATGGTGCGCTCTAAAAACCCACCTTCACAGTAGCAAAAGTAAAAATCCCACAAGCGAATAAAGGCATCATCATAACCAAGCCCCTTAATTTCTTCACGCTGTGCCATGAACGCTGCACGCCAGTCGCGCAAGGTATGAGCATAGTCAAAACCATAATCATGTAGCTGCTTGATGACCATGTCGGTTTGTTCCGTAAACTGTGTATTCAGCTCTTGATTAGACAGCAAACAACCACCAGGGAAAATGTGCGTCTGGATAAAATCAACTGAATTAACATAATCTTGGTAGTTTTGATCGTTAAAAGTAATCGCTTGCAGCACCATCAGCCCTGTGGGTTTGAGCAAGCTATTACATTTGGCAAAAAACGTCGGTAAGTACTCGTGCCCAACGGCTTCAATCATCTCGATACTGACTAGCTTGTCATACTGCCCTGTCAGCTCACGATAGTCTTGCTTCAGCAGGGTGATTTTATCAGACAGTCCTGCCGCATCGACTCGGCGCTGCGCCTCATCATACTGGGCGTCAGAGATGGTCGTCGTCGTTATGTGACAGCCATAATGTGTGGCGGCATAAATAGCAAAACCACCCCACCCTGTGCCAATTTCTATCACATGATCATCAGGCGTCAATTGTAATCGCTGGCAAATGAGCGCCAGTTTATGCTGCTGCGCTGCGCTCAGTGATACATCAGGCGTACGATAGACTGCTGCTGAATACATCATCGTATCGTCCAAAAACCGCTGATACATATCATTGCCCAAGTCATAATGCGCTAAAATATTGGACTTGGCACCAGACTGATCATTGCTACGTAGCCGATGCTTCGCTTTTTCAAACGCCTTACTCACACCTGCAAAGCGATTTTCTAACTTATTCAACACCGCCAAGTTACGCGCTGCCAACCGAATCAGCCCTGTCAAATCGTCCGTATCCCACTCACCATTGATATAGCTGTCTGCTAGCGCAATAGAGCCGCCAAGCAACAGCTGCCGATAGACAGTAGGATCATGAATCATCAAGGTAACGTGTAGTGAATGGCGACCCACTGCCGAACTGCTCGCGACACTATCGGATACTTTACCAAAGCTGACGGTATTAGGTGCTTGCTCATCGAATACTTCGACTATAGTCAAGCTACCAAACTGGATATGCGCTAATGCGCGAAAGATGAATTTTCTTGCCAATTGATTCATTCCCGCACTGACGGGCTGAAAAATGGCGCTCTCATTGACGACCTTACTCATCTGTGCGGTCAATTTTCCTAATGTCGAAACGGGTGCTCGGTCGGTTGGTCGTGCTGACATCGTATATTCATCCTTGTTTAAATGCTCTATGCTTAAGCGTTAAGCTGATAAATTTCTTTGGCTGATCGTTAGCCCTTCAACTATCAAAGAATATCTTTTGGAGTCGGTGCTTTGTTCTGTTGGCTATCGGCCAGTTTTTCATCATAATGAATATAAGGCACTTTTTTAATCGCATAAAGCTTGAAAGCATGCCAATAAATACGGGTTACAGAGGTCATGTTCATTAGCGGATTTTTTCGCAAACTGTTGCGAATCGTTGTGGCAGTCATTGGAACGCCAGCCATTTTTATACCCGTTTTTAATACCTCACCGCGCTCATCGCTGATATCGATAGCAATACGAACTTGCAAGCAATTATCCGGCTGCTTTTTTACCTTAACTTGCCAACGATATAGCTGATCGATCGGGTTAAAAGGTGAGACATGAAAATCTTTATTATGACAAAATTCAGTATTCCCACCATTGAGTGTAAACCCATAATAATGGCGCTTATCCCACGGTGTATTAGAGACTTCAGCCAATAAATGGGATGGTATCTGCTGCTCATCGAAACCTAAGTAAAAATTGACTGGACTAAAATATATGCCCGCATTGCGGCAAACGAGCATCCCAATAATATCGCCTGTTGGCGCACTACCCGTTTGCTCAGTAAACGATTGGTTTAAGCGATGGTTAAGTGCTTGAACAGAATTTGAACGACAATTATCCTGCTTATTATTCATTGATAAATTACTTAGGCTATTTGACTCTTGTAAAGGTAGACCTTGTAAGTAATCATCAGGACAAAACTGCTGCAAGGCTTTTTTCTTTGCTGAAAATAATGGCAATCCTTTGACCAGCCGTCCTTTTGAAAGCAACTTTTTTAAAAGCTTATTTCTGCTACTAATACCTGTACTTATTTCAGGAAGCTCCAGCCCTTTAGTCAATGCGCTGATATTGATGCCCCAATAACGATATGGATACGCAAATTTATGTACACTTGGCAGTAACCGACTGTGCCAAGTCGTCCCATGAAACAACTGATGGGGTAACAGCTTATTAGGCGTGTCGGTTTCAATAGACATAGCATTCTCTTCAATAGTGTTCGTTGATCTCACGGCCAAAATCACTGCACGTTATGACGACCGAATAAGCGACGCTTTCGCTTTGGTTCATCACTTTTAACAGGCGATTGTAAACGTTCAATGTACTCAATCAGCTCTTGATTGGTGAGCGCCGTGACCACCTCACGCTTATTAAGTGTGCGCAATTTGCTATCTGCCTTTACCGGCAGGTCCTTATAACGAAACGGCGTACGTGCGCTCTCGGCATCAGGCAGATGAGTCGGATCAACCTCGTCTTTTATGGCAATATCATGGCCAAGTGCCTGGCAGACACGTAGACCGCTACGTACACCATCTTCATGAAAACCATTAAACCAATAGGCACCGCAAAAATGTGTGTGCATGCCGTTACCAGAGATACTCGACCATTTGCTTTGCGCCTTAATCATCGCTTTATCAAACACAGGATGGCTATAGTCGATGCGCTTGATGACGTGCTTATCATCAACATTTTCATGAGCGGTTTCTGGATTCAGCGTAACCAAATAATTGTGCTTTTTGGTCAGGCGTTGCAGAATATTCATGTGATAAGTCAGCACTGGTTTTGCTGATGTTTGTGCTTTTTTAGTATGGTTTTCAGCAGCTGATTGTCGCGCAGTTTTATTTACGAGATTCTCATCTATCAGATAATTCCAGCTGGCCCATGCCAATGGCTTGTTCGGTAGGACACTGATATCGGTATGCAATACGGCGGTATTTTTGGTAAAGCGAAAATGACTGAGTACCTCATATTCATCCTTACTGGCGTCTGTTAAAATTTTGAGCGCGGTGTCTGCATGACAAGCAAAGATAACTTCGTCAAATACCAATTTTTCGTTCAAGCTTTCGATATTATTATCAGTAACACCTTTATTTTGAACCGTCAATAATACTTGCTCACCATCGCGAACCACAGACTGTACGGGACTGTTTACTCTCACCTTACCGCCCGCTTTGATGAAGCGTGGAATCAACTTATTGACGTACTGTTTTGAGCCACCTTTGATCGTAAACCACTGCGGACGATTAACCACATCGAGCAAGCCATGATTGTCAAAGAACTGTGCAAAAAACACCAGTGGGAAGTCTTGTACTTCATGCAGACTGGTTGACCAAATGGCAGAAACCATTGGCAGCAGATAGTTGCCTATAAACAGCTTGCCATAGCTTTTTTCTGTGAGATAGCTGCCCAGTGTTTGCTCAGTAAAAATGCTAACATCTTGCCCTTTAACACGTGCTATTTCGTAGTCTTGGCGTAGCTGCTTGATATGTTTATTGAACTGTAGAATATCTTTGATAAATTGCCAAAACTTTGGATTGAAAACATTCTTACGCTGCGATAATAAAGTATTGAGCGTGTGACCATTGTATTCAAAATGGCGCGCCGTATTCTTTACCGAAAAGCTCATGTCAGTCGATTGAAACGGCACTTGCAGCTCATGCAGTAGACGAAAGAAATTGGGATAAGTACGCTCATTGAAGACGATAAAGCCAGTATCTATGGCACTGTTTTCCACATTGCTGCTCTTTGCTTTTTTGCCGTCTTGTAGCGCCACATCGATGGTATTTACATGACCGCCAATATAATCATTAGCCTCAAACACTGTCACTTCATGTTGCGCTACCAGATAATGAGCGCAAGTCAATCCTGATACACCTGAGCCAATGATAGCAATACGTTTTTTAGCTTGAGCGTTAGTCGTCTGTTTTGAGAGGCTGCTGGCTTCATGAGAGACTGTCTCTAGGTTCTTACGTTTACGGCAGTTAAACAGCATTGATGCGTTCCTTTCCATATTTTTAGTAATTTGTTCTTAGCCGTTTTTCAATATAAGCTATTTTTTATTAATTTTTTCACTGACTTGCTGCCACACCAAATCTGGCAACGTACCCAATACCTTTAGCGGTAATGTGAGCTTCTTGGGAAATTCAATCACATCGTGACCACTCGCGATACCATCACGAATAGCTTGGCTTGCCTGCGCTGTTGTTTGGATAAAGGGCATGGGAAAATCGTTTTGCTTAGTCATTGGCGTCTCGACAAAACCAGGTACGACCAAGCTTACCGACACATCATGCGGTGCAAGGCTAATTTGCAAAGTTTTCATTAGATAATGGATGGCAGCCTTTGAGCTGCCATAAGCTTCGGCACGAGCAAATGGCACATAAGCAGATGCTGAACCAATGCCAACCAAGCGACCTTTTGAGGCGATTAGTTTTGGCAATATCCCTTCGATAGCATGTGACAACGTACCCATATTTACCGACATCACTTTCATAAACGAGGCGCTATCGAAGTTTGGCATGTCCAAATATTCGCACATGCCAGCGCCACAAATCGCCAAATCAACCTCTTCAATTTTTCCAAAAGCGTCGATAACTTTATCCCGATCCATGAGATCTAAGTCAACCGTTTCTGCGCCTAACGATTCAAGCTCAGCCAATGCGCTATCGTCTCGACCAACGGCATAGACATGATGACCTTCTAGTAGATAGTCTTTTGCCAATTGATTGCCAATACCAGACGTCGCGCCAGTAATAAGTATATGTAATTTCTTAGTAGAATCAGTCATCGTAAACGTCCTTTTATGTGTGCTGATAGTACAAAACTTACCATGCATTCAGGTGTCAAATACTTGCTTATCATCTTTAGTCAGCTGATGGCATTAACCTTTTTTTATTAAGGTATCATCCATTTTATTTATTAAATCTAAACAATCATAGCGCAAGGCTATCAATTTATTGTTGTGGTTTCGCAATCAATGCGTCTCTCAATTGACTGAACCTGTCTACTCTCGCGCACTGGAAAAATTGCTCTTAGGTCTGTCGTTTTATGTTACTAGCCTTATAAGACAGCCTAATTACGGCATGCTACAATACTAAAAATCAAAAATAGCTTTACATTAAAGGGCTGATTAGTCAGCGTATTTATCATGAAAATATCCAACCTGTTAAAAGCGCTTGTCTTTATTAACGGTTATTTATTTTCAAAAATCAACTTCCATTGCGACAGTTTTTGAAGCTGCCTGATATCGTGTCCTAATAACATCTCAAACGTTATACAATTAATGATAGTGCTTCACCAATCCCATTCCACTATAAAAAGGATCTCTCATGAGCGAATTGCAACTCTCTGACCGCGTCAACAACATCAAGCCATCGCCTACGCTAGCGATTACCAATAAAGCCAAAGAGCTAAAAGCAGCTGGTAAAGACATAATCGGTCTGGGTGCGGGTGAACCTGATTTTGATACGCCAGAGCACATCAAAAAAGCAGCAATCGATGCCATTAATGACGGTTTTACCAAATACACCGCTGTCGATGGTACGCCAGAGCTCAAAAAAGCCATCATTGAGAAGTTCAAACGTGATAACAACATCAGCTATGAGCCCAATGAAATCCTAGTATCGGTCGGTGGTAAACAATCATTTTTTAATCTTGCGCAAGCCTTTATCAATCCAGGTGATGAAGTCATCATTCCAGCACCTTACTGGGTCAGCTATCCTGACATGGTCATCATTGCAGAAGGTGTGCCAGTCATCGTCAAATGCCCCGCTGAGCAAGATTTCAAAATCACCGCTGAGCAGTTAGAAGACGCCATCACTGACAAAACTAAAATGCTGGTATTGAACAGCCCCTCTAACCCAACCGGTATGATTTACACGTTGGATGAGCTAACAGCAATCGCTGACGTGCTGAAAAAGCACCCACAAGTTTATGTCGTTTCAGATGATATGTATGAGCACATCCGCTGGACGGGTGATAAGTTCTACAATATTCTGAATGCCGCACCTGAGCTAAAAGAGCGGGCGATTATTTTAAATGGCGTGTCAAAAGCATATGCGATGACTGGCTGGCGTATTGGTTACGCTGGTGGCCCTGCCAAGCTGATTGGGGCGATGAAAAAAGTACAATCACAGTCAACCTCATGCCCAACATCGATCAGCCAAGTGGCTGCCGAAGCCGCTATCAGTGGTGATCAAAGCGTGCTCACGCCGATGGTAGAAGCCTTTGAAAAGCGTTGTGATCTAGTCGTTGATGGTTTGAACGAGATTAAAGGTATTACCTGCCTGCGTCCTGATGGCGCTTTCTACGTATATCCTGACATCAAACCACTCATCAAAGCCGCTGGTCTGTCATCATGTACTGAATTTTCAGCATGGCTGTTAGAGAAGGTTGGCGTAGCAGTGGTGCCTGGTGACGCCTTTGGTCTTGGTGGCTATATGCGCATCTCTTACGCGACTGATGAAGCAACGCTAAAAGACGCCTTATCACGTATCGAAAAAGCGGTAGCTGATTTAGACATTGCTGAATAATAAATAAACAGCCACTGTCTTAAAATTACTACGCTTAAGTATGTGCTTAAACATGTGCTTATAAACGAAGACGCCACCTATCCTCTATGTGGCGTCTTTTTTATTTATCTCGTGATTGATGGATTTTTTGGCAAAAAACGTCGAAAAACGCCTTATCCCCTTATTAAAATAATTATCTTTGATAATTATGCAAAAAAGGCTTGACGTATTTTTTATTTTTGCTAGAATACGCCCCACTTAGCAAGAACTCGTTAGAGGCTTCTAAGGCTCGTTGTAAGGTTTTAAATACTTGCAGCTTATTCTCCAATAGCTCAGTTGGTAGAGCAACGGACTGTTAATCCGTGTGTCCCTGGTTCGAGCCCAGGTTGGAGAGCCACATTTTAGTTGTAAGTTTCTTGAATTATCTTTAATTCAATTATGGCATTTGCCAAAACCCTCATCTCTTTGATGAGGGTTTTTTTATGGCTATTGTTTTTATTGGCATGAAGAAATTTATATAAAACTCAGTAGAAAAATAAGTAGCCAACGATATAACAATCGGGGCTGTCCTAACAGTTTCTATTTCAGCACAACGTATGCAGCTGAAATAAAAACTGTTAAAGAAGTTAGCATTTAAAGTAAGGAAAATAATTAAGGTAGGAAAATTGAGATATGTGCTTGCTCTTTGTTTTCTTGAATCACATTGTCGTATGCTGACAGCTGCTCATTCGAGAAACTATTGGTAAACTGCCACATGGTAGCAAATATCGCGGTCAACAACACTGCCATGACCGTGAGTATGACCCATAATGGCGTTTCGCTCGTGAGCGTGTGTTTGATTTGGTCGGGTATCGCCCAAAAAGGCGAAAACTCGTTCTTATTACCCCGTAGATGCTCAATTTCATCCCCTAAGCGTGAGATAAGATAACGAATTTTCTCTGGCGCCTCTAAACGATACTTCCCTTGAAAACCAAGTAGCATCGCATAGTGATAGACCTCCAGAGCAGGTAGACGCCTCTCTCCTTGCTCGCGTAGCCCATCTAAACGCTCAAAGAACTCATTACCAGCAATTTGTGAGCCAAATAAATCTAACTGCAAAGGATTTAGCTCCCAAGCATCTTTGAGAGTTTGAAACTCGGGCTCTTGCGAGGTCATGATGGTCTCATCAATCAACGCACAATACGCATACTTGGCTTCATGGATATCTTCTGACAGAAATCCTTTTTTGCGCGCATTCATCTCGAACTTATCTAAAAAATCATATATTTTTTGACGAAATTGTCGCGGCTCTGTACTGAAATAATGATTACGCAATAAAAACACCAAGTAAAAGCCGTCATACATGATGTCTACCAGCGACTGACTACTGATACGCTTATCTAGACCAGTTGCTGAGACCTTTGAAGCCACCTCGCCTGAATCTAACAACGAAGGTGCAGAACCCATTGAATTATTCCCTGACATGATTATTCCTAATGCTTATTATTTCAAATACTATTGAGGGCGTATCCTCAAAATGAGAGCGCGCCCTAGTGCATACTCATCTTGTAACCTCAGCACCTCTAGAGACAAAAAGAACTACTGTACGATAGCCATCAGCTCTATTTTTAAATCATCAAAGCCATTTGGCACATAAATACAGATAGATTCAGATTTGAGCATTTCGTCATATAGCTCGCCTACCGGTTCGATGGTGAAGTAGCTAAAGCCTGGTCTCACTGGTATCGCACTGGGTACTTGGCTGACATGTGAAATAGAAGAGCCTGGCAGCGCTGACAACACACGTTTCTCTACTGAGTCAGGCGTCGCAATTTTAAATCGGCGTGGTACGATATCGATGAGCTCGTGCATCGGCAATGATGAGCTAACAGACAGATACAGCTGTGAGCCACGCGTGATCTTGTCACTACTTAGCTCGCCTGTATAATAAGATGGCTTATTTTGACGTAATGGAATCGAGATAAAGTTACTGGCAATGACGGTATTGAGTAGCTCACGAATAATCAAAATGATACTAACAAATGAGTCATTGGCATTATCGTGATGATAAGAAGGTAAGTCGCCCACCTTATATAATGAGCTAAAAGTAGCCAATTGGCTGGCGACATTTAATAATGCTTCATAAAGGCGTTCTGGATGTAGTTTGGCATTATTATATAGATGACTGAGCTGAGAGTATGCGGTATTTAGCGTATGTAATAGCCAAAAAGAGGCAATATCTGAGGAGCGAAATTCCAGTAAGTCATTGTTAGACTGACGATGATGGTCATACAGTGACGTGGACTTGGTATTAATCATCGTCATCAAACGATATACGTGACCAATAAGCGCAGGGTTACTCGTAATATGCACACTTGGGACAATATAATCATCATCGACTTGATAGACGCCTTGAGTGGTACGCACGAGCTTGGCTACCAATAAGGACACGGTATCTTGGCTAGGCGCTTGCGCAGAATGGCTTAATTGCAAACTTGGCGACAGCTTAATCACGTCAATGACTGCTTCAGCCGCTTGGCTATATAGATCTTGTGCCTCAATAGCACCCCTTGCATAGCGTGCTGGGTTGTCACTACGATCCGTCTGTATATTGCTGCCGCCACTATGGACAATCTCTAAACTCAAAAATACGAAAATTTCATCGCCATTGTCTTGGGTATCTAAGGTAATGGCTTTCGGTAAGGTGTCGGTACGAGGCGCATGATATATCGTACCATCGGGCAATACCGCATAAATACTTTGAAAGCTTAGTAAATTGCTTTCCAAAAGTTGCTTATCAATCTGAACATCAGATACGCCATAAGCATAAGGATGCACCAGCATCATACTCAAAGCGCGTTGCGAGTCATGATAAGTGTCTTGAATCTGAAAATGTTGGGGTCGCAAAAACAACCCTTCTCCCCATAATACCCTGTGTTTACTCAAGACAATCTCCTAAGAACAGCTGACTAGTGGCTGCTGATAATATTTAAGTTTGGTGGTAAATGTAGGTGCCAGTGCTGGGTCAACACCTTCAGTAATGCTGACATCGCATCCACCAATATTGATCGCCAGTGGCGTATCAAAATTGAGACTGCCAAGTGGGATAAGAAACTGTGAGCGCTTTTTGGTATATCTCAGCCCCACTTTAATAGCGATAAAGCGCGCGTCTTGTGGAATGTTCACAGTCAGACTGCTCTCACGATTTGGGATAATACTGATCTCTTTGGCAGCCAGTGCTTCAATATCCGTAAACTGACTCTCCTCCTCCAAAAATGCGATATAGGCAGTACTTGCTGTGCCTACTTTGGTACGCCCTGCATTGGCATTAGTGGTGGGTTTGATATTTAGGGTAATCTGCTGACGCTTTAATTTTTCTTGCAATGCTTGCTGCTCAGCACTCATGGTCGCTAGCTGCTGTTGCTGCAGTTCTAGCTGTGCTTTTAGACTTTGCAAATCGGCACTATTTTTGCCATTATCAACGATATGGCTCATGGCATCTATAGTAGGAGTCTCGCCTGCCAATGCTGATACCTTGTCATTTGACTTGCTCAATTTATCAGTGCTGCATCCGGCGATCGCACCAGTTAGCAAGCAAGTGGCGGCGATTAATGATACTGGCAATGTCATACATTTATTCATACTTTCAGTTTACCTTAGCTTTTTATTATCATTATTGACTGGTCAAAATCTCAGCCATTTCTGGGCGACCGAGCACGCCTTTTTTGCGCAGCTCGACATGCCCAAGATCCATCATACGCCAATCACCACCCCACACAAGTCCGGCAGATTTGGCTACTTTACCATATAATTTATAGCCCCGCATTGCCCAAGGATCCTTTTCGCTTATGACAATTTTACCATTTCTGATAAAGGCGCTATCGCCCGCTAAACCAAACTGATGATAGCTCTTGTATGATCCTGCCTTCGTTACATGAGTCCCTTTTTTCAATAGTCTTGCTTGCCTTGCAGGGCTACGATAGCCTTCTAACAGCACCATGTCATAGCCATATTGATCACTCATTACTTTATACACAGTCAACAGCCGTTGGACGAAATCCGAGTTCATTTTTTGCCAATTACGGTCAGCATTTTTGATATTGATATGACCATTGTTTAGATGTGCAGCCAACATGTCACCTGAATAGCCAGTGCTATGATCTTGCGTGTCTAAGTCAGACAAGTCAGGCTCAGGGAGCATTAGCGGCCTATCAATCTGAGGTATATTTGTCTGATTATCCGGCCAATACCCTTCCTCTGTCTTGTCAGCTTGATAGCTTGCAATCTCAGCTTCTAGTTCAGCAAACAGCTCCTCTGGCGGAGGCGACGGCGGACGCAGACGCTCTCCTATGAGTAGTTGGCTGATTTGCAGATTTGTCGTGCTAGCCACGGTATCGTTGGCATGATAAACCTCCAGAGAATGATTAGTAATCAGGGCATAACACAATCCAACCGTTGCCATGACAATCAAAAAAGACAATGCCGATATCACTGGAATACGAGAAACATCTATGTCCGAAATAAAACGAATAAACTGCTTGATACGATAATGAAATGCTTTCTTTGGTGTCTTTATTGATGGACGCTTGAATTTTAGGCTAGACAATCGATGAAAAAACACCATTACCTTATCTAATAGTCGCCCACATAGCTGCCGATCAAAAAGCATGACCATCATGAGGATAGAGAGCAATGTAAAGACCGATACAGTCAAGTAAATCATAGGCAAGAGTCAGCGACAGTTGAGACGATAAAAACAAAATAATAATAAACAGGCGTTGATAATTACGATTTCGTCAGTATTATATAGACAAATCATCTCCTTTTAAAATAAAGCTAACTTAATTACACTAATTTTTATTTATTCCTATCCGTTAGCTTATTTATAGACAGCTTGAAAATACCATTTCATTATAAAAATTTACTTAATAATGCCTAAAAACCTCACTGGTTATCGAATTTATAGTTTAACAACATTTTCAAAGTGATTCCTATCATTACAACCGAATCATAAAAAAGACAAATAAAGTTAACTATTATAGTAAAAATAAGCTTATAGATATCACAAATTTGGATCGAAAAGCTTGTCTACATGGTAATAATCATAATAAAACCCAACAAATAGGGAGTTTAAATAAGTGGGCGCAAAAAAAATACTGTCATACGGCCGATCTGTTTTAGTCATGCTTTTGGTGTTGTATCTCATTTTGGTCTGGATGTACTTTAAAGACAATGCGCGACAGCTGACCTCATCTGGTTTATTACTATGGTTTGTTACCATCCCTTTATTGTTTCTTGGCTCTATCATGGCGCTCTCATGGTGGCAAAAAAAACTGGATAAACAAACAACCGATTCACCAGAGATACTTGATGGAACAGCAGATAAAACAGACGCTATTAAGCCGCCCAATACTTATCAGTTATTCATCTATAGCCGTGTCTGCCTACCAGAAGGAGACTGTTGGTCTGAGGTGGTGGACAATGATGCAGACCTAACCGTATTGAGCGAGGATATGACAGATATTGATGGTATGCCAATGTTGGTCAAACCGATTGCAAGACTCCCTGATGCAGCTGCCCTACCATATCCTAGTCTGTCTGATGCCTATTCAGCAGATTCAGAGTTTGACGACAGCTATTCAGACCATTATTTAGATTCGAACAGTAATTTAGACAGTAGTTTAGACAGTAGTTTAGACAGTAGTTTAGACAGTAGTTTAGACAGTAGTTTAGACAGTAGTTTAGACAGTAGTTTAGACAGCCATCTCGATGATGAGAGATTTACTGAACGTAAAGCTGCGTTAAATGATACTACCTTGCGTTTACAGGCATTAATTTATGAGCAGCTAGTCTTGAGCGAGGAGATGCTGTCTAGCCTTGCCGAACACTTTTACCAACATCACCAACAAGATACGACTCAGTCCAACGCAGCCATTCATATTCATCCCGAATGGCAGCAACATTATTTGGTGAGCGCCAACGAAGTAAGTAGTGAAAATAACAGCCGTAAAGAGAACGGTGATGACAAAATGACAGCAGCCTCTGCCGGTCATTTAGCCAATCTTCCTATCTATCTATGCTTACCTGCCAGCGCCGATTCAGCATTTTTGATCGCGACCATAAAAGAACAGTTAGCAACTTACGGTATTCCTGATACACGGATTGCTATTACGACCATCATAACTGACAGCACTGACGTCGCAAACACCGTAGCAAATAATGGCGCTAACAATAGCACCATTGCCACACCTACAGAATTCATCAATAGACATCTACTGCCTTTATCTAAATCAACTGCGCCTGATCTTTGCTTAATTATCATTGCAGATTCACAGATAAGTGAAGAATGGCTAGACACTCATTTGTATGCTGAGCAAATGACCAATGTCGTTCCAACTGAGGCGGGTGCGCTGTTGCTATTTTCGAATCAAGCGGCTCAAGAGCTACTCAATATTGACGCTAGTACCCGTATTTTATTAACGGAGATAGGTACAGCTCATCGCACTGAGCTTTTGAGTGATAATCGTCGCTATTTGAATCATTTAACGACTATCAAAAACCTATTAATAGACAATATTCTTTCACTGTCACCGACCGATACGACCACGCTAAAAACCCCTGATAAACAGACAGTAAAGCCCGCAAAAAAATCGTCTGACATCAATAGCAAAGAAAAATACAAGACTAATGTTGCTATAACAGACATGACCATTACCGCTATGTCTGACATTAATCCATTAAAGCAGCCCTATGACTTATCAACGTATATGAGCTTTCTTGAAGCATTTATAGCACAAGGCGCTCTGGTAAATGAACATCATTTAGGGCATTATATGCCATTGAATAATTGGTTGAAGCCATTTATCAGCTTATCGTTATTCATTGACTTAGCCAAAGAAGACCAACAAGAGTCAGACAGATCATTTTTAATTACTCAACATAAGCACTGCAATATGCTTTGGTTGCTAGACTCTTCTCAAGCATCTGAGTCGTAGTTTTAATGGTGCTTTGTCGTGGTAAATACTCGTTTTATTATCTTAAGTTCACACTAGGTAGCACGCATGTTTTCAAGGTTTTTTCATCTTATCTATAACCCAAGAGTATTATTGGCGCTGGGGCTCATAGTCGCCCTAGTCTTACTTTATGATTATGTGACTATTAAAACCTTTGTCATCATCATTGGTGTCCTAATCACATGTACGGTGCTGGGGGCGCTTGGCTATTACCTGTGGAAAAAACGTAAGCTTGCCTCCGATGAGCTGGCAAACTTAGTGGAGGATAATGGCAACGAGAGCCAAGGTGACGATAGCCCTCATGTGGCCAAAGATGAAAACGCTCAAGAAGTGCAGGCGCTACGTCAGCAAATGCAAGATGCCATTAAAACCATTCGCAAATCAAAGATAGGCGATCAAACAGGCAAAGCGGCGTTATATGAGCTGCCGTGGTATATGGTCATTGGTAATCCCGCGGCAGGCAAAAGCTCTGCAGTGCTACACTCTGGCTTAAAATTCCCCTTTATGGAGCAAGGTAACAAGCTATCCGTTAAAGGCGTCGGCGGTACACGTAACTGCGATTGGTTTTTTTCGACTGAAGGTATTTTGCTCGACACTGCAGGACGTTACTCCGTTTATGAAGAAGATCGCTCAGAATGGTTGTCATTTTTAAGCCTACTCAAAAAGAATCGACCTAAAGCACCGATCAATGGCATCATCATCGCGGTCAGTATCGCCGAACTCACCAAAAATGACCCAAACTATGCGTTGGATTTGGCCAAGAATCTGCGCAGCCGTGTGCAAGACTTAACTGAACAGTTAGAAGTCTATGCGCCTGTCTATGTGGTCTTTACTAAAATGGATTTGATTTCAGGCTTCCGTGACTTCTTTAATGACTATGAGCAAGAAGAGCGCAGTCAAGTATGGGGCGCGACCATCCCCTACCCTGAAGACCCAGAAAATATCAATATCACTGACGTATTCGAAGAGCATTTTGGTGTCTTGGTCAATGGTCTAAAAGATTTGAGCACCACTAAGCTATCCTTACGTCATCAGCGCACGGTATCTCCCAGTCTAATGACTTTCCCAATGGAATTTCAGTCATTACGTCCCATGATACGGACGCTGATGCATGCGTTGTTTGAGGACAACCCTTTCCAATTCAAGCCTATATTGCGTGGCTTTTACTTTACCAGCGCCTTACAGGACGGACAAGTTAGCAGCCAAATGACGTTGCAAATGGTACAAAATTACGATTTGCACCCACCTGCGATACCGCTCAATGCGCAGCAAGAAACCGCAGACAAGCCCTATTTTTTACAAGATCTATTTTCTAAAGTCATTTTAAAAGACAAGCATTTGGTCAAGCAGCATAAAAACCGACACAAGCGCAGTCATCGTGCGCTTGCGACGCTAGCTGCTGTCGTGACTTTATGTGCGGCTGTCGGTCTGTGGACATGGTCTTATGCCAATAATAAACAGCTCACTGAGCGTGTCGTGGCTGACTTACAGCAAGTCGCAGCGCTACAAAAAAATTCTAACGGTGATCTACAATCCCAGCTTGAGTCGCTCAATATTCTACAAAGTCGAATCGAGCAGCTTGAAGGCTATGAAGACGACAAGCCGCTGTCTTTGAGTTTTGGCCTCTATCAAGGCGATAAACTTAAGCAAAAATTGCTAGCAGAATATTATAACGGCATCAGCATCATCGTCTTAGCGCCAACCAAACAAAATATCGAAACGTTTTTGACCGAAGTAAATACCAATGCCGATCAATTAGAAGTCCGTACAGAAGACTCAAGCACTGATGACACCTCTGATGCTGCCGTTAATGATGCCTATATCCAGTCCGACCCCACAGACGTTGAAGATGCTTATAACGCGCTCAAAGCTTATCTCATGCTTGGCAATCATGACAATTTAGAGGCCAGTCATTTGAGTGATCAGATGACCCGTTTTTGGCGCAACTGGCTCGAAGCCAATCGCGCTGACATGCCGCGTGACAAGATGATTCGCCAAGCTGAGCGTATCTTGAGTTTTACCTTGGCTCATGTCGACGACCCCGCCTTTCCATTGATCCAAAATGACTTAGGGCTGATAGACAAAGCCCGCAGCAATTTATCCAAAGTTAGCAAAGGTCAACCTGCTCGTGAGCGTGTTTACTCTGAGATTAAAATGCGCGCATCTGCCCGCTTCCCATCGGTCACGGTTGCGCAGATTACGCAAAACAATGCTAATGAAGCACTGCTTGGTAGTTATGTCATTTCAGGCACTTTTACTAAAGAGGCATGGGAAGCTTTCGTCAGTGATGAGATTGATAAAGCTGCCACTACGAGAGTGGTCGCCGATGACTGGGTATTGGCCACCAGCAGCCAAGATGACCTTACCTTGACGGGTAGTCCTGAACAGATACGACAATATCTGGTCAATCGCTATAAGCAAGAATATACCAGTGAATGGAAACGTTTTTTATCTCAAGTGTATGTTCGGGATAGCACAGGCTTCGATGATCATGCGGTCTTATTAAATCAGCTGTCCAATGCCGCAGAGTCACCGTTAAAAACCCTGTTTGAGACAGTAGATCGCCAAACTCAATGGGACAATAAAGCGGCCAATCAAGCAGCTGGCAATGGTGGCGAATCTCGTCGCTCATTTGTCAATTGGTTTAAGCAAACCATCCTGCGTCAAAGCCCTGCTGAGCTACGACAAGCAGAAGCTGCGATGAATAATGGTGGTAGCTCTAGTAACGCCGCGCCTGTAGCACAAGCAAGCTCAGGTGTGATTGCTCAAGAATTCTCCTCTATACACGCGCTAGTAACGCCGAGAGAAGAAAATCAGGATCTGTCATTATTAGACAGCTATTTAGTCAGTTTAGGTGATATCAGAACCCGCTTTAACAATATCGCTCGTAGTGACGACATCGGCCCTGATGCCTTGTTGTTTGCCTCACAAACCCTTAGCCCCGAAGGCTCAGAGTTAACCAAATCTCTACAAATATTAGATGAGCAGATCCTGAGTCAAGCCAACTCTGAAATAAAACAACTGGTTCGTCCGTTGTTGAGTGAGCCACTGACTCGTTCATTTAACATGCTGCTGACGCCCACTAAAGCAGAGATTAATAAAGTTTGGAAAGCGCAGGTCTATAAGCCTTTCCTCGATAATTTAGGCAGTAAGTATCCCTTTACCGCCAATGCAAACTTAGAAGCGACGCCTGCAGAGATCGGTCAATTCTTCGGCGAAGATGGCTATGTGGCGCGATTCGTCAACGAAACGTTATCGCCCTTTATCATTCGCCGCGGCGATCAAATCTCCAGTAAAATCTGGAATGGTGCAGGTCTGGGTCTCAACCCGCAGTTTGTCGCTGATTTTGGCCGTTACTTTACCAATTATATGGGCAGCAATAGCACAGGCGCTGCTGGTGCGAATAATGCTGGTGGCGCTGCCAATCAAACCACTTTTCAAATTATGCCATTACCCGTCAGCGGTTTGACTGAATATACCATTGTAGTCGATGGTCAACAGTTGCGTTATCGCATGGGAACCCAAGCGTGGACAACGTTTGTATGGCCAAATCCAAGTAGCCAACCTGGTGCCAGTATTCGAGCCAAGGACTATGATGGCAGAGACTTTACTGTCTTTGAAGAAGCAGGCAGCTTTGGGGTAGAAAGGCTCATTAACAGTGCACGCCGTACTGAACTTGGCAATGATATCTTTGAGATGGCATGGTCTGGTGACGGTATCACTATCTCTGTACGCTTTAGAATCATCAGCGGCAGCGGCAGTAGTACCACTACCGGTCAAGGTCGTTCTACCAATCCCTTTACCGGCATGAAACTACCAGAGGAGGTTATTGCCCTTGGTGTCACACGTACAGCAAGGCCAATTTCTGATAATAATGCTGTTGATGGCGATACTCCCAATGCGGGTTCTGGCACCAATCAGCCAGTACCGACTGGCGAGCAAAATACAAGCAATGTCACGCCGCCAGCCCGCGTATCTACTGTAGTCCCTAATACCAATAGTGAAAATAGTCCACCAGTGCAACCGCCTACTGATACCACGACGGCTACTGATGATCGTTCAGCCGTGACTGAACAGCAGGAGCAAACGCCATGACTCCAGACTCCTTGCCTTTAGTATATTTTGGAAAATTGCCTGCTCGCGGGGACTTTGTCCGGGCGCGTGCTCATATCTCTGAGACTAATGCCATTGATGAATGGGTCAGCGAAGCGCTAGCCGTGTCGGAAAGTGTATTTAGCGGAATTCCGATAGACAATGTCAGTAATCATAACTTTGCCTTTTTAAACTTCAGTCATATCGATACTAGAGCTAATGAGATTATTACCGGTGTTTTGATCCCTAGTCACGATAGTAGCTATAGAAATTACCCATTGATAGGTTTTGGCGTGCTTCATCTCGATAAACCGAAAAACTGGATGAACTATCTGCCCGTCAAGTCATCAGCGCTTTGGAATGACACTTATGAAGTTTTAAGTATGGCCAAATCCAAAACTGACAATACCGATCTGATGGAGCATCTCAATCATAGCCAACTCAGCATCGATAATAATGCCAGTACTTACTACTATGATTTTATCAATACCACTACGTTGCATGATATAGCGATCTTAATGAACATCGATAAAGCGCAACTGATACAGCAAATCATTGCCACTGGCCTGTTGTTTTTACCGACCTTTACTAAGGGTTTCCATGGCTTGAATAAAGCCATCTGCTGGTCACTTACCTCTGATAGAGAAAACTCGATACACATGGCCACTTTTTGGCACGATCTCATCAATGGTTTTTATCAGCCACACCAGCTCTACTTGAATACCTACTTATATCGTGTCGCTAATTGCTATCGCCTGCTCATGAGTTTTACTAAACCCGATGGACGCATACTCAAGCAAATATCAGAAAGTGAAAAAAACTATCCTGAAGATTGGGTGGTCATCGCTCATAGCGACTGGACTCAAGGCTATATCGATGAAGACATTGGGTTGACCCGTTTCAATAAAGTATTGTTACAAGACAATTTATATCTGTATGATACTAGGCAATTGTTTAAAAAAACTTTTTTAGCACAATAAATAATAGCTCACGATAACTGCTGATTCGTAACAGCTAGTAGTAGCCGTCATGCATCATACCCCTGCAATTAGTCACTGCTCAATCATAGACAGATTAAAAAGGTACTTGAATGAAAGTCCTCTCTAGAATAACAAAACCCAACTTAACAAATCACACGAAAAACCTGCTATTAGCCGCTGCTATCACCCTGCCTATGAGCGCCGTTGTATTTGCAGAACATAACGACACTCATGTGACAAATAACTCACAAAACGTGCCAGTGGTCATCAAAGGTGTGGTCGCTACCAGCTCAGACAAGCAGCAATTGCTCGACAAGCTAAAAGCACAGTATCCTGATAAACCCGTCAGAGATGAAATCGAAGTACGTTCGAACATCAGTATACCAACCAACTGGCAACAGATAGCCACGACTATCATTGATAGCGACATCTCTAACATTCGTCAAGGGCGTATCGACATTCATGGGACGACCATTAGCTTACATGGCAAGGTAAGCAGCCTTGAACAAAAGCAAGCCATCCAAAACCGTATTCACTCGCGCCTAACTGATCTCTATCAATTAGAAAATCAGCTGGTCGTGGTAGAAGGTGAACAACGCCTCATAGACGAGACTCTAGGCAACCGTATTGTCGAGTTCGAGTCTGGTAGCACCAATCTAACGCCGATGGGCCTTGGTATCTTAGACGATATGGCAGGGGTGTTACAGCGAGTAGGTGATAAGCCTGTTCTTATCACCGGTCATACCGATAATGTCGGCAATTCTACTGCCAATCTTGCCCTATCAAATAAGCGTGCAGAAGCCGTCAAACAATACTTGATCGGTCGAAATATCAATGCGACTCGTCTCAGTACTACTGGTAAAGGGGACTCAGATCCTATCGCTAGTAACGACAACGAAGAAGGTCGCACTCGCAATCGCCGTATCGAATTTACCCTTAATGAATAACATCGCTATGTAGAACGCATGACGATAACGGCAACTAAGCAATGACGGTTAAGTACTGATAGCTGGTTTGATAATGCTGAAAAACATACTGTCATTGCTACTAGAGATATCGATGCTACAAAAAACACCAATGCTAAAAGAGAGCCACTGCTAAAAAAATAGGGACATAACTATGCTACGCTTGACCAATACCGTGCTGCCTATGCACCCTGATCGGCTCTATGCCAGTGAAGGCAGCACTCAAGCGCCCTATCCGAGCGCTCGCCAAGAAGTCAATGCTCATCGTGCGTGGCAAGATAAGCTCATGCATAGCGCTGATGAAGCCGATATCATTGCTCAACTCAACCCCAATGGTAATTGCCAATACCAGCAGCATGGTATCGACACTTATGTGCTACATGTTTATATCCATGAGCGGCATCACCCTCCCTTTACGCCATTAACCAATCTCATCGGTAGCCCTCTGACCTTGAGCTTTGATATTCCAAGTGGCCTAAGCTTTCGTCATCTGTATATAACGGCTGTGCATCAGCTAGATCATGATGGCAGCTACGGCTATTATCGCTTGCTCGCCCAGCCCATCACTTATCGCCTGCATCAGCATATACGCGGTCATATTGATACTCATTTGACCGTACAAGCGATGGTAGCAGAGCGCACGGCTACGCTGGATATAGAAATCATCGATGACAGTAACAATGGTGAAGATTCTAACTGGTCACCAGCACGCATGACCCAGTGGCAAATAAGCGACTGGACACATATTTGCAAGCGGCTCGCGCGTCAAGGGCTGACAGCCTATCTACGCCATGAGCAAACGGACGAGCATAGTCCACCAAAGCTCGTTATTACATCGCATAGTCCAAGTGATAGCGATGGCATCAGCTTGAATATTGGCGCGCTGCGTTACCAGCAAGTGTTACATGACCGTGTCGATGCACCAGTATTGGCATTGAGTGAGCAGGTCATCACCCAACCAAACTCAGTAACGATGCAGCGTTTTAATAGCAGCAGTGTTGCACACCCAACGCAGTCCGCTGACGTTGCGATGAGCCGTAACCTTGATGACATAAGCCATTCGAATAACTACACACTCACATTAGACACGCCTGCTGCTTTTGCGCCAGTAACAGATACTGAAACCATAGACGAAGCAACCATCGTGGCAAACAGTCATCAAAGTCAATATAGCGTCTATCATGCTCTAGCCCATGCTACGGATTTGAGTGTTGCTGATACCTTTATACTTGTCGATCACAGTGCGCTCAATCAGCACTACCGTGCTACCCATATCGTGCATCTGGCTCGCAATAGTCTAGCGCATGTCACAGGGCTAACCCAAAGCTCACGCCACCAACAGCGTCATGCGTCAACATTAGCAGCTGGCATTCATTTGACTCAGCTGCGCCTCATTACCGCTGATACCTCATGGGTCGGTCATCTATATAGCAGACATGCCCTACCGCCGATGACGGGTATCACCGAAATGCAAAATGAGATGGATAGCCGTAACCATATGACGCCCACGCGCAGCTATTTACTGGATAGCCCTGCCCAGCCTATCAGTCGCCTTGAGGCTCAGGCTGGCGCGAACTACGGCACACACTTCACCCATAGAGCGGATGACCAAACCCTCATGCAATCTATCGGCGATAGCGAGCATCTAATTAACACTGGCAGTTTATTGTCATCGACTCGCCCTAGCCTATTTGCCACGGATAACGCACAAGCCATTGAAAGCGGCTATCGACATAAAGGGGACGCTACCCTAGCAGAATGGGTCACTGATCACCGTATAGAACAAGCCTACTCGCAACTTAACGTCGTTGATGGACAAATCGCTGCTAGCCTAAAGATGGGGATCATCAATCCAGCAAAAGACACCGCCAAGCGTCAAGGCATCAATGCGGCTACTAACGCTCAAATCAACATAAAATCAGGCGAAGCCCTCGTCTTCTCCACTCAAGCACAAACCCACGCACAATCTGGACAGCACAACTACCAGCACCATACTCCCACTCTCACCCAAACTGGTCTTGGTGGTCAGCACTTAGCGGAACGCTTAACGCAATTGGCGACAGGGCTTGGACGTCATGTCAATGACCATAAAGCGATTAAGACGCAACTTGAAACTATCGCAGAGGAACAGCAAACCAAAACCCATCAAACAATGCCATTCGCGTTAATCGATAGCGCAGCAGACAGCAGCTATGTCAGTGACGATACACTGATTCACAGAAGCATGGGTGAGATGGCCTCCACCACGCAGCAAGATATGGTGATCAGTAGTGGAGAGAGTCATAACCAGGTCAGTAGCGAGTCTCTAAATATCATAGCCGATGGTGAGTTTAGTATGACCAATGCCAAAGAGAATATCACCCTCTCTGCCCATACGGGTAAGCTTGAAGCCACTGCAAAGCAGGATGTGAACGTGGCGTCTTCGACCAAAGAGGTTGAGATAGTAGCGACGAATAAAATTACGCTGACGGCTGGTGGTGCGAGTATCACTTTGGATGGCGCAAATATTACGATAGCGGCAAAGCAGTTTACGGAGAAAGGTGGTAAGCATACGAGGGCTGGTGGGGGGGTTGATAGTAGTTATTTATCGCGGCTACCTTTTGATAAGCTGCTAGAAAAAGAGTTTTTTGATGAGCAGGTGCAGTTTCTAAACACGGCAGGACTACCTATAAAAAACATTGATTACCATTTACTGGGTAAGAATCTAAATATGAAAGCTAAGGTAAACGACGAAGGTAAAACCGTTAGAGCAGATACGGATACCAAATCAGAAAAGCTAGAAACTAAAATATTATTTAAATCTATCGAGGGTTTAAAAGACTTATAGCGAGTATGAAATGGCAACACTTAAATTCGATACTAATACAGTAAAAAATAGCTGTACCACTAAAACAATGCCGTGTAGCTACACATGGTCAATAGCTCAATATCAGTGTTTCGAGAAACTTACGACAAACTCGGATAAGAAATCTTCTACTATTCATTTAAAAGTAGTACAGGATGGCGAAGCAAGAGCGCGGCGAATAGCAGCGGTGTATGCTAAATTTTATTTGGAACATAGCGATGTCAATGGTGATAGACAGTTTAAAGGGCGTCATTTTTGGATGGGTCTTGGGGCGTTTGCCAGTAAGACTGTTGCTGATGCATTAGGGCATTGGTCAAGTGCTGCAGATGGCGGAGCTTTAGGTGTTGTATATAACTTTAAGCTCGGTAACTTTTGGCTATACCAAGATATCGCTGGATGGCATTTTGAATATAATCAATGTAGTACTAACTTTAGTACATGTATCAACCAACGCAATACTAACCACTATATCCCAGAAGTTAAAAAAATGGTCTATGACTCACATGGGGCATATGATGTACTACCAAAAATTCGCAACCTCAGTGCAAGCCAATACATCAAACCTGCTTTTGATGCGACCAAAGAATTTGAAAGGTTACCATCTACAGATAGAGAACAAAGAAAAGTAGAACAAAAAATAAATCTTATGAAGCTTGCTAATCACGAGCAGCGTGAAGTGCTACAAAAGATAATCTATCAGAAAAGTGGTTTTAAAGCAGGATTATGGCTAGCTGAAGTTGGAAGAGGAAAGGCATCTATTCCCGAAATCCAAATGGTCTATACTTCTAAAGCAGATACTGACGATTTAGACTTCAAGAATGTTGCACCACCAGATATTGAATTGGCTGATATTACTAAGAGAATGAAGTGGATTACCAGTGTTGCTGACCAATATATCAAGCTTATGAACAATGATAGTACAAGAGCAAAAGTTGAGAGGGAGATGGTTAAAATAGCAGGTTGGATTAATAAGACTTAGGAACAACTATGTTTAGATATAGGCTTTTTAAAACAGTATTACTAGCAGTTTCATTATCACTATCTACAATAGCTTGCAGCAAAAACGATACAACAGGAAATACTATGCCGCCTCATGCTTATGTTTCAGTAGAAGAAAGCCCTGAAACCTTTAAAAAAAATAATGAGGACATTAAACAGTATTGGAGTTTTGATGATAATCCGCTCAATATTGGCAGCTTAGGCGTTACTTTTTACGAAATTAACTTTCCGTCTAACAATGGGACTGCGACTTTCAACTATCCTAACATTCCATCACTTACTGTTGATAATGTTGGTATGACCTCAGGCTTCTATATTCATGATAAACCTAAACGAGGTATACAGTCGGTTCGAATTGATTTTTTCGTCCCTAACTCTCAAGGTAGCTATGCTGTTACGAAAAAAGATGCCTATGTCGCTGTGCAAAAACTGTTTAAACAGCTAGAAGAGCAAGGTTGGCAGAACGATCGTCGTGTCACTAGTGCTCGTATATCTGTCCAAGATAGTTATGCTTATGTCACTGATGAGAATGTATCATCTAGCTTTCTAAACTATCAATACCCTCTAACCTTTGATCAGTTTAAACAGCTACCAAGCTTACAATTTTGGGATCTACGAAATGGTACTGATGTTTTTTTAGATATTACTATGCAATACCACTTTGAAGAAGAGATTAACAATTACGTCTATATGATCAGTTTAGATTTTAGCTCCGAAGAGATTCATATCAACAGCTATCTCAGTTATGACAACCCAAACGATACTATGGAATCAGTTTTTATAGAAGCTTATCCAGACTTACCGCAAGCTAGACTATACGCTGAAACTCAAGCTTTAGAGATAGGCTTAGACGTTCAACAAGATCAACCCGACTACACCCTCCCTCTGATATTAGAGAAAACAGGCATCGACACCAGTAAGTTTATCTCTATTGACCCTTACAAAATAACTTATGAAGAGTTTATGCAGCGTTCTGAGGCGGGTGAAGACATGACGCCTTATTATGAGAACCAGCCTACCGCTAAACCTGAAATTACTAGTCAAGCCAAAGGGCGTTGTCCAGCAAATCAGCCTTGCCCTAAGTCAGGCTACTGGTTCACTCAAGCAAAAGCGAACAGTCGTGCCTACTTTAAGCAAGACGACATCATGCCAGACTATCCCAATAATAACTGGGGTGAAGTGATTTGGCAGTTTGACAGTTTGACAGTTTGACAGTTTGACAGTTTGACAGTTTGACAGTTTGACAGTTTGACAGTTTGACAGTTTGACAGTTTGACAGTTTGACAGTTTGACAGTTTGACAGTTTGACAGTTTGACAGTTTGACAGTGAAGAAGGATAGTTTGTTATTATTTTACTTAAGCCACCTTCGGGTGGTTTTTATATTTATGACTCTCAAATCAAGCTCGAACTCCAATAGCAAACAGGACAACTACCAGTATCATCCTGCTACTTTGATGCAACTAGGGCTTGATAGAGAAGTAAATGACCACAGGGCAATTAATAAGGCATTATTAAACAGTAATAATAAATAGCAAGCCAATACCTACTAACAAATATCATTGACACTGATTAATATGTACAAATAAACATCTAAAGGATTACAAAATGAGTCACTTTATTATTGATGAAGGATTTGATTATTTTTTAGAAAAATTCGGTCAACCTGATTGGCAACAACCGGTTGATCAAGCTACCTTAGATTATTATCGTGGAAAGTTACCTAGTAAACTTCTTTTTTATTGGCAGCATTTTGGTTTTTGTCGCTTTAAACAAGGGCTGTTTTGGATGGTTAATCCTGCTGATTATGAAGATGAATTAGCTATCTGGCTAGATGAAGAAATCACGCGGAAAGATAACTATTATGTGATCGCTCGTAGTGGCTTTGGCAAGCTCTACGTTTGGGGAGAAAAAACAGGTCATGCCTATACAATCACTCCGACTCGTGGTTGGGTATATCAAGAAGAAGGAGACAAAAAAGATATTGCAGAAGGGTACGCAGATAAAAAGTTAGAGCTATTTTTTGGTTTTAGTAAGCTAGATCATACAGATATATATGACAACAACGACAAACCACTATTCAAACGCTGTATCAAGAAGTTTGGTGCACTTGATTATGATGAAATGTTTGGCTTCGTTCCCGCCCTTGCGATTAGTGACAATGCATCTATCAAGAATGTTGATAAGATGAATATCTTTGTCCATCTCAATCTTTTACCCGACTTGATTGAAATTCAACATATTGACTTCGAACGCTTAGGACAAATGGCTTTTGGTGTTGAAGATTCATCAAACTTGCCTGATTTAGATAGTTTAAAGTGATTAATTACGACTTAGCCACCTTCGGGTGGTTTAAATACAGATACACTATCTCAGCAAGTCTTACTCATATCAATGGCGTACCTAAGAGACTCAACCTTTTAAGGCTTATGGTAGACAAAGGTGGCAACGCAAATATTGATACAGGCAATAGCAAAATTTTAGAAAAGATTAAAAAATATAGAGCAGAAGAAGCAGTACCTTAAGAAATCTAAGACACTGCTTTTTATCTAAAATACCTCCACTCTTAAGCACTCATTATTTAACTATTGTGCTTGGCTATCCAGTTTTGCATTTGCTCAATTTCAGGCTGCTGCGCGTTAATTACTTGTTGTGCCAATTGACGCATTTCTTCATTTTTGCCATACTTTAGCTGTATCTTTGCCATATCTACTGCGCCAATATGATGCGGCAACATACCGCGAGCAAATGCCATATCTGGGTTAGGGTCAGCGATACCTGCCATCATTTCACTATGCATCGTATCCATACCTTTAGCATAAGCTGTCTGCATGGCTTCAGTATCAGACGTTGGCTCAGCAGCATCAGGATGGTTGGCAAGCCAGTTCTGCATTTGCTCAATTTCAGCTTTCTGAGCGTCAATAATCTCTTGTGCCAACTGACGCATTTCTGCATCCTTACCATACTTTAGCTGAATCTCTGCCATATCAACAGCACCCATATGATGACCGAGCATTCCTTGGGCAAAGGCAGCATCGGGATCGTTGTATGCCATGCCTGCCATCATCTCATCATGCATCTTAGTCATAGAGTCGTTATACTCTCCATGCATGCCCGTCATCGCATCACCTGACATATCATGACCTACATGAGCATCCATCGCGCTAGTGTCGGTTGTAGCATTATTAACGGGAGCCGCTTTGTCTTTGACTGTAGCCTCTGTTACGTCATTCGTCGGCTGACAAGCGCTAAGCATCATCATGGCACTAACACTAACTGCAAGCATGGCAAGACGTGAGTTTCTTATCATTTTCATAGTAGGTCCTTAATTACGATCGTTTGGTAGTTATGGTTCATATAAAAACTGGCAAATCAGCTAAGATCCACCAGTTGGAAAAATCATTTAATTTATGTACTAAGAGGAGTGTGTTTTAAGGCTATTTATTCTAATGCTTCGATCAGTGCCTGCATCTCTTGGATTTCACGTTTTTGTGCTTCGATGATGTCGTCAGCAAGTTGCTGTACTCTAGGGTCTTCTATATCGGCTCTTGAGCTGGTTAAGATCGCAATTGAATGATGCGGTATCATAGCCTGCATCCAATCCACTTGATCGACGGTTGCTTGAGATCTGACGCCCCAGATACCCACGGCAAACATCAGCACACTAAGACCATAAATCATTAAGTTGACCTTAGTTTTCTTGTACATATTGCTCATAAAGGCGAGCATAATCACTGCCATGCCTGCGCCCATATATAGCGCCATATAGGCTCTGGTCTCACTAAAATAAATATGATCCCACTCATAAGTATTTTAGTACATCATGATATACATCACCACGGTAGACGTCAGAATCATGAGGGTGAACTTTACGTAAGGGTTCATCTGTTTTTGCTCTGCATGATTCATCAGTCAGTCTCCATCAATGCTGCTATCAGTACTACAATAAGTAGCTGAAATTTAAAAAACTATCTAAAGTATTAACTTATAGCTGCTGCTCTGCGGACTCAATCTCAGCGTATACTTGGTTTGTGCCATCTTTATTGATTTGCATAATTTGGTATGGCATAAACTTATCTTGATATTCCATACCAGGGCTACCGACGGGCATACCCGGTACCGACAAACCAATGGCGTGCTTTGGTGGGTTTTGCAAAAACTCAGCCACATACTTAGCAGGAACATGACCTTCGATGACATAACCATCACTGGTAACGGCGGTATGGCAAGAACGCATCTCAGCAGGTACACCGTAACGCTCTTTAAATAATGACAAGTCTGCAACATCATGTGCAGTTGTCGTTAACCCATTATCTTCTGCGTGCCCTATCCATTCTTTACAACAGCCACAATTGGCATCTTTATAGACAGTGGCTGACACGTTCTTGAGCAGGTCTGGGTTGTTGGCTGGTGTCTCTGTCACTGTTTGCTTACTCTGTATAGCGTTTGCCTCACCACTGCTGGCGTTAGAGGCATTGGCAGTAGAGAGGCTAGCATTAGAAGCATTGCTGTCAGATTGCCCGCACGCTGATAATATGGCAGCGGTTAATAAGACCGCTGACCCTCGAACAAACTTAACGGTAAAAGGCTTCATAGAGGCTTCTCATAGTGTTGAATATTTCATAGTGTTGAATATTAAAATTAGGATGTATTGAAGCCAAACTAGCATAGCCACTCTGACAGTCAGATGACGCCAAGATGACAATTTTGTCATCTTCTAGACTGAGCATAGGTTTATTACCAGTATTCCTCTATGATTGATAACAATAGAGACATTTTATATTGATCTCATCCTAAATAATTGGTGCGAGTATGCTATGAAAGTATTGTTAGTCGAAGATGAATTATCGCTTGGCGACTACATTAAAAAAGGTTTAAGCGAGGCAGGTTTTATCGTTGAGCATAAAACCACAGGTTTAGATGGGTATCATGCATTGATGACTGAGGACTTCACTATCGTGGTGATGGATGTGATGCTGCCTGATGTCAGTGGTTTTGAGCTGGTCAGTAACTATCGCGCTGCTGGTAACACCACCCCTGTATTATTTTTGACCGCAAAAGATGACCTTAGCGACCGCATAAAAGGCTTCGAGATTGGCGGTGACGACTATCTCACCAAACCTTTTGCCTTCGCTGAGCTGCTGGTCAGAATCAAAAGCTTACTACGCCGTGCCAATCAAGCAGATTACGCCAGCACAGTGCTTCAAATGGCTGATTTAAAACTGGATATCGCTAAACGTAGCGTGCATCGAGATAAGGGTTCTATCAAATTAACGGCCAAAGAATTTGCGCTATTGCAGTTTTTACTTGAGCATCAAGGCGAAGTATTACCCCGCTCTGTCATCGCTTCACAAGTATGGGATATGAATTTTGATAGCGATACCAATGTGATTGATGTGGCGATAAGACGCTTACGAAGTAAAATCGACGATGGCTTTGAAAGTAAGCTCATTCATACCGTACGCGGTATGGGCTATAAACTAGAAGCGGACAATACCGCCGTTACAGTTAATAATGAAACCAACATTGATATGAGTAATGAGGCTAATACGGTTTCTAAACTCAATCATGTTGAAGTAAAATAGCATGGCATATAAATCAGAGCATCGACGCTTGTCATTACTGTGGCGCACTACCCTAGTATTAACGGTATGTGTGCTGATATCTCAAGCTTTTTTGTACATATGGATACAGCGTTCGGTTAATGATCATTTTGAACAAATGGACTCAGAGATCCTGACTCATGCTGCGTTTAATTTACGACAGTATATGACAGAGGTGACATCGGATGATCAGCGCTCTAACAACCTTGCCGACCCTGCTCATCTCGCCAATACAGCATCATCCGTGATAGATATCTTTCGACCCGATTATGAAGTCAAAACAATTATCACTGACCATAATGGACATGTCATTAATAGTCAGCCAAAGGATTTTATTGATAAACTCAATGACTCCCAATTGGTCGAAAAACTATGGCAGCAGCACCGCGATCAACCCTTTGACTTGCAGCTTAATCATCGTCATTATCGCGCGCTGGTCATTGAGCACTCTAATCGCTTGGCATTAATCGCGCTACCGATTGATGTGCATCATCAATACCTTGCCCAGTTTAACCACCATCTTATCCTGATACTTATTGCGATCACTTTTATCTTGGTATCAGTCGCAGCTTTTAGTGTCTATCTAGGATTCGCCCCCTTAGCGACCATCAGTCAAAAAATGGCACGTATTAACGCCGAGCAGTTAGACGATAGAATCATCGTCTCTGAAATGCCAAGCGAGCTGCGACCCTTGGCTGACGCTTATAATGCCATGATGGATAAACTTGAACACAACTTTGCCTCATTATCACAGTTTTCAGATGACATTGCTCACGAACTGCGCACACCACTGGCAACGTTAAGCACTCAAACTCAAGTGATGCTCAGTAAACCTAGAGACCATCAAGAATATGTCGAGCAGCTACATCATCAACACGACACGCTCAAGCAACTATCCCTGCTAATTAACAATATGCTCTTGCTGGCAAAAACTCAAAAAGGCCTATACGACTCACAACGTCATCTTGTCGATACCGACTCACTGATAATTAAGCTCATCGATTATTTTGAGCTGATAGCCGAAGAGCGCGGTATCTCTTTTGAGAAAAAAGGGGCATTTGATGTGGTATTAGGGGATGAGAGCTTGTTACAAAGGCTGTTTGCCAACTTGATATCTAATGCGATTTACTACGCCGCCAGCGACAGTATCATTACTATTACCGCCGTTTCTAAGACTGCTAGCCTCATAAAACATAACGCTCACGCCCTTAGAGAAACGGCTCAGCAGCCATCGCTAAACATCACCATCACTAATCGCTTGCAGACGCCTCTAACTCAAGCGGAAGCAGATAGACTGTTTGAACGCTTTTATCGTCATCACAAATCCAATAATCAGCATTCGGGCACAGGGCTGGGATTGGCCATCGTACAAGCGATCGTCAATGCCCATAACGGCAAAGTCAGTATTACCATTAAGGATGAGTATTACTTTCAAGTTAACGTACAGTTATTAAAAGAATCATAGGGCGTGTTTAATCGAGAAATGGTCACCTTTTGGTCACCGAGCAGGTGGTCAGCAAGGAGGTGATCAGCGATTTTCAAAAGTTAGAATGTATGCAAACAAACTTATAGAGAATACTTTATCGAAGATAGACTAGTCCCTAAGAGTTGATAAGGGAAAAAAAGCCAACCTTTATAGATAAAGGCTGTAAGAAGAATTTTAGACACAAAAAAACCCCAAACAAAATTATGTTTGAGGCGAAACTTGCTTAAACTCGAGAGTTTAAATTTGTTTTAGCTTTTTACTAAATATGGCGCAGCGGACGGGACTCGAACCCGCGACCCCCGGCGTGACAGGCCGGTATTCTAACCAACTGAACTACCGCTGCTTAGGTCGTCTTAGCATCTTCTCTTATTACAGAGACACTCGCTAAAAAGAGTGGTGGGTGATGACGGATTCGAACCGCCGACATTCTGCGTGTAAGGCAGACGCTCTACCAACTGAGCTAATCACCCTGAGAAGCGTTAAAAAATTGCACTGCAATTTTAACTTCGCAAGTTAAAATTCCTTAAAGGGAATTTTATAGAAAGTTTAATCTTTAAAGTTGTCACGCTTTAAGTCAGTAAAAATTCTAACAACATTGAACTTAATTAAGTCCCCTTGCTGTGGGTGTGTATTATATAGATTTACACATAGCTGTCAAACAGTATTTTCAGTTTTTTAACGTATTTTATAGGTTTTTATTTATTAATCTGACAAGCCTATGTTTTTATTAGATTTATATTTTTATAAAAAACCAATAAATTTTCAAGCATGACCCTATTTACTGGCTAATGCTTGTTCGATATCCATTTTTATGGCATCTGGTTTGGTGGTTGGCGCGTAGCGGTCAATGACCTGTCCATCTTTACCAATTAAAAACTTAGTAAAATTCCATTTGATACCATCTGTCAATACACCACCCTTTTGCTCTTTAAGCCAATCAAAAATAGGATGAGCATCTTTGCCATTGACATCAACCTTCGCCATCATTGGAAAACTGACACCATAGTTCTTTTGACAAAATGCGCCAATCTCATCATTACTGCCTGGATCTTGCCCGCCAAATTGATTACAAGGGAAACCAATAACAACCAATCCTTGATCTTTATATTGCTGATATATTGCCTCTAGGCCTCCAAATTGCGGCGTAAACCCACATTTGCTGGCGGTATTGACGATTAATAACACCTTACCTTGATAATCAGAGAACGCTTGTGCAGTACCGTCCATGTGCTCAGCAGTAAAATCGTAAATCGTGCTCATCATTTATCCTTAAGTCGATTAATTTATTATTTTGATATTCTTTTAAGCCGTGCTCATTTTTCAATAACAGTGAAAACATTCATAATGCTAATCACTGGCAAGGCAGCATCTCGCGCTTCCCTGCCATGACTCTAAAATACTCTAAGCAATTTTTTTTAACAATTACTTTTCAGATTTATCTAAATCAATAGACACAGAATTGATGCAATAGCGCATCCCCGTCGTCTCGCTTGGGCCGTCAGGGAAGACATGACCTAAATGTGCGCCGCAGTTACTACAGGTGACTTCTGTCCGCGTCATGCCCAGCGAATTATCCACATGCTCCTCGATAGCGCTGTTATCAACTCCTTGGTCAAAACTTGGCCAACCACAGCTGGCATCAAATTTATTGCTTGAGTCAAATAAGCTCGCACCGCAGCCTTTGCAGCGATAAATACCATCATCAGTCGCATCGTTATAGACGCCCGTAAATGGGCGTTCTGTACCCTTTTCACGCATCACGTGATATTCATCAGCACTCAAACGCTCTTTCCAATCAGCTTCTGTTAATTGGCTAATTTCTTCTTGGCTAAGTTGATTGTCTTGCATAATGTATCCTTAATTTGGGTATGTATTATCTCGTCCATTAGCATTAGCTTTTATCTGCTATTAACTAACACTTTATCGCCATATTTTTATAAAAACGATGGGCCTTATCTATTGTTTATCCACTCAATATTCAAGGTATACATTACAAGAAAACTATCATAAACAAGCGATAGTGTAAGGTATTGAAAAAGCTATGATAAATAAAATACAGCAAATTTCCTTAACATATCAATGAATATAGATTTAGCCACGACAATGATTCTCAGAAAGAAGTTTAATATCTAGTAGAGAAGCAATGAGGCAACGATAATACTATCAATGCAAGTTATTCTTGCATTGATAAATATACCTTCCTTAAAAACAGCTTGCATTGATACTGATAATGCAATAATATCTTGCATTAAGGCTTAATTAAAACAAATGCCTGCTTTCCTTCTCTCCATTACCAACTAATGAATAAAGGCTTGAATGATTATGGCTGATGACAAAAATAAAAGCACACAAGCCGAAAGACTGGTACAGCTACGTCGTGATAAAGGGCTAACTGCTGAGCAATTAGCGCAAGCCATGACCGCAGCAGGCGCAAAAGTCAGTCGCGGTGCTATCTCGAATTGGGAGCGTGGCACCAATGGTATTGTGTCATCTAAGCTACCAACGCTAGCACACATTTTAGGCTGCAGCGAAGGCTATCTGTTACGCGGCGAACTAAAAAACGACAGTGATAATAATAAAGAGGTGAGTAAAAGCGCTCATTCTCATAACAAAAATAGTCAAAACATGTCATTTGCTCAAACTGACAAGATATATGACTCCCAAGCCAATCAAACGACTACAACTCCTACTATAGATACAAACTCACAAAATAACCCTATGAGTGGTCACACTATGAACACAATAAAAAAATCGGATAAATTACAAAATGTTTGCTACGACATTCGCGGCCCGCTACTACAAACAGCCAATAAGATGGAAGCCGAAGGCAAACGTATATTAAAGCTGAACGTCGGTAACCCAGCCCCCTTTGGTTTAGAAGCACCGCATGAGATTTTGCGCGATGTGGCAATGAACCTACCAGACGCGACTGGCTATTCCGACTCGCAAGGGATTTTTTCAGCGCGTAAAGCTGTCCTACAGTACTATCAATCAAAGGGGTTGCTATCGGCAGTTGATGTTCGTGACGTCTATTTGGGCAACGGAGTTTCTGAGCTGATTGTAATGACCATGCAGGCTTTGATGAATGATGGTGACGAAGTGCTTATCCCAATGCCAGACTACCCGCTTTGGACGGCAGCGGCGAACCTAGCTGGCGGCACAGCGGTACATTATCGCTGTAATGAAGACGACAATTGGCATCCTGATATCGAAGACATTAAATCTAAAATCACCTCTAAAACCAAAGGTATCGTGGTGATTAACCCTAATAATCCAACGGGTTCACTTTATAGTGATGAATTACTCAAACAAATTATTGAGGTCGCTAAAGCGCATGATTTAATCATCATGGCTGATGAAATTTATGATCGTATTCTTTATGATGATATGGTACACACCCCAATGAGCACCTTGACTGATGATGTGCTGGTGCTCTCATACAATGGATTATCTAAATCTCATCGTATCGCGGGATTCCGGGCAGGTTGGATGATGGTGTCTGGCAAAAAACACCATGCCACTGACTTTATCGAAGGCTTGGACATGTTAGCGTCTATGCGCTTGTGTTCCAACGTCCAAGGTCAGTATGCCATTCAAACGGCGATGGGTGGCTATCAAAGCATGAAAGAGCTCACGTCAGAGCGTGGGCGCTTATATAAGCAGCGTGAAATGGCTGTGTCACGACTTAATGCGATCAAAGGTATCTCTTGTACCATGCCACAAGGCGCGTTTTATTGCTTTCCAAAGATGGATCCTGATATTTACCCTATCGAAGATGATATGGCATTTATGATGGATTTGCTTGTTGAAGAAAATGTCTTAATGGTGCAAGGAACAGGCTTTAACTGGGATAAGCCCGATCATTTCCGCTTGGTATTTTTGCCAAACCTACATGATTTAGAAGATGCCATGGATCGCTTGGATCGCTTCTTTGCCAAAAAGCGCAAACAATTTGGTACCGAATAGACCTTAATTTGACATAAAAAAACGCTTATCGGCATGATGCTGATAAGCGTTTTTTATTTGAAACGTGCTTATAAATAACCTTAAATAAGACTTAAACGAAAGCCTTAATAAGCGTACGTGTTAAAAAATATTGACCAAAATAATATAACTGATGGCAGACATTGCCGCTGCTGCAGGAAGCGTAATGATCCATGCCAAACCGATAGGTTTCATCAACGCCCAATTAGTGTCTCTATTGACAATACCGATACCAAGTACCGCGCCTACTAGCGTATGCGTACTTGAGACAGGCAGCCCCATAGTTGATGCGCCCATAACCACTGCAGCCGCAGCCAATTCAGCTGAAAAACCAGAAGCGGGATGCATTTTTGCCAAGTTGGTACCAACCGTTTGAATGACTTCTTTACCAATGAACCAAAGACCAACGATAAGCGCAACACCAAAGGTCAGCATAACCGCAGGCGGTACAGCGGCTTCAGTCGCAATGCTATTGGTACGGATAACATCCATAATCGCGGCAAAAGGGCCGACTGCATTGGCAATATCGTTTGAGCCATGGCTAAAGGCAAAAGCAGAGGCGGTAAAGACTTGCATCCAGCTAAACATAATAAACGTCGCTTTGGTCAAATCCTCTTTATGTTTACCGCGGATACTCTTGGTATAGATAAAGGTCGCAAGCCACACCAGCGCTGCGATCATACCCATGATTAAAAAGCCTTGCAGCGTCGTCATGCCATTATTGACATTCTTTAGACCCTTAAAGATGACCAAAGAGGCCATGACCGCGCCGCCTGCAGCCGCAATGATAGGCACCCATTGCTTCAACGCTTTTAGCGTATCAAGGTTGCTGCGTTCATTTTCAATCTCATAAAGCTGTTTATAATAATCAGTCTCTAAATCTTCAACATCGCAATCATCATCTTTGTAGATTTCTTGATCACGTAACATCGCTGACGTATAGGCCAGCTGCTCTGATTCTGTTAAACCGTCCAAAAATTCTTTGTGGTTTTGTTTTAAGGTTTTTTTGTCGCCTTTCAAAGTCGCAATGTGCGCCTCTGTTCTATCATTATATTCAATGATGTTTTTCTTAATCTGTCCATATAATACATAGGACAAAACGCCGCCCAATAGCGGTGACAATACCCAAGAAATCGCGATGGTGCCAATCGTACTCCAATTCACCGTTGATAATGCCATTTCAGTACCACCTAACGTGATACCTAATACAACAGAGCTACCAACAACGCCGCCAATAATAGCGTGCGTGGTCGAAACAGGCAGACCTTTTTTAGTGGCAAATAACAGCCAAAATGCGGCAGCGATGAGCGCTGACAGCATGACATAAATGAATTGGTTGGGCGTTACTGAAAGACCATCTAAATCGACAATGCCGCTTCGAATGGTATCGGTGACTTCACCACCTGCCAGTACGGCTCCGGACACTTCAAATATCGCTGCGATACCCAGCGCTTGCGGGATAGTCAACGTCCCTGCACCCACTGAGGTACCAAAGGAGTTGGCGACATCGTTACCACCAATATTGAATGCCATAAAGACACCAAAAGCGGTGGCCACAATAAATAGCGTCGTCTGTTGACGCATCGTGTAATCTAGACCCCACCACAAAAAGTAGGAGGTCATCGCAATCAGTAAAATGGCAAAAAATAGATTTATTCTCATAGAACCGACTGATTTGGCTGGCTCTGTAGAACTGTTGCTAATACCCATACGTTGATACGTCCTGCGTAAGCTGATTGAAATTATAGGCGGTTGATGACATTGCGCGGCTATTAATAATGCTCGTGATGACTTCTAACATTAATATAACGTATATGAAACGCGCAATATGCTTGCTAAAAAACGGTTTTTCTTACTGCTATTTTGGTGCTCTACCCTAGCGCTTACCTTTTACTTACTCGTATTTTATTTTACGTAAAGGCAGTAAATAAGGTAAAACACATCACTCAATATGTCACAAAGCCGCAAGGAATATTGCCAAATCGTCTGATTACAGCAGCTTGCGGCTTAGAGATGTCATAGTAATAATTTTGATTCTAATAACTGCTATTGTAAGAACCTTTGCCAAACTTATTAACCAGAGTGATTAAAATGTCTGTGTCAAAGGGTAAAAACACGCTACTCACTCAGTGAGTTTCGTACACAGCAGGAGCTATTACGCGCCTATTATATTAAATATAAGCGCATAATGCATGATGATATTGCAAGATTTGTAACTGCCAGCAGATGTGTTAGAAAACATCCTGCTGTAACGCCGCATTATACTCTCTTTCCCTGAATTTATTTAACGTTAAATATATAATTATGGCGCTTTGTAACCAGCTACCTAATTGAATGACCAATCACATATCAGCTGCCACACACCGCTGATAGTTGCTTAATTGCATGGTCTAAAACATCCAAACGTGCTTGACGCTTCTCATTGATCGCGATGACGCACCACGGTGCGTACTCTGTATCGGTACGTGCCAGCATATCCGCCGCAGACTGCACATAATCCGACCATTTATCACGGTTGCGCCAATCATCGTCCGTCAGCTTAAACTGCTTGTGCGGTGTCTCCTGACGTGCCTCAAAACGTTTAAGCTGTTCTTTTTTATCGATAGCCAACCAGTATTTGATAACGATTGTCCCCGCCGCGGCTAAATCCGCCTCAAAGCGATTGATTTCATCGTAAGCACGCTGCCATTCTTCATCAGTGGCAAAACCCTCAATGCGCTCAACCAAAACGCGCCCATACCAAGTCCGATCAAAAATGGCAATACGGCTAATACGGTCGGTTTGCTCGTTCGGTAATTTGGTCCAAAAACGCCATAGATAAGGATGTTGCAGCTCATACAGCATTGGCGCACTGATATTATAAATTTGATACTCGCGTGGGTCGAGCGGTGCAACCAATCTTTTGATCGCGCCACCTTTGCCAGCAGCGTCCATTCCTTCAAAGGCAAAAACGATATGACGCCCTTTGCGCGCACGCAGCAACTGGGCAAGGCGAACTTGTTTTTCTACTAACGCATCACGGTAGTCCGACTTATCAATCTCTGCATCATCGATATCTTTTAAACATTTAGGAATTTTTACAGGTTCAAACTTTGCTGATTTGAGTGCTTGCTGAACTTGCTTCTTAGCCTTTGACTTATCAGAGGTTTGTACTGTATTTATTTTACTACTCATTAGCGCGGTTTGCATCGCTTGTAGCACTTCATGGCAAAAATGGTCAGCCGCATCTGACTTGTTATCACCATCAATGATGATCCAATCATCTTGCTGGCGTAGCAGAACGGTAGCCACTTGATTAAAGGTTTCGATAACTTTTTTACTATTCCAGTCAATTTGGTATAAAAACTGCGGATCGGCTTCATCGTCATTCAATCGCGCTTGCAACGTTTCGATATCGACATGGAACCAGCATTTAAGCAGTCGGGTTTGATTGGCAGCTAGGTCTTGTTCGAACGCTTGTAGCTTAATAAGCTGCTGCTGTAAATATGCTTGCCATTGCGCAATCGGTAACGCTTTGTCTTTGGCAGACTTGTCATTGTCTGACGTTGCCATACGCATGACGTTATAAAGCAAGTCCGCATACCAGTTGCCAAAATAAACCATCACATCGCCATGACGGGGTAATGCCTTGGTATGTGCCTGCCAAATCGGCTGATACGCTAAGGGACAATCACCAACGGTTGCCTCAACTTTAAGTAGTCGAGGATCTACCCATTGGCGCAATTGCTTAACAGCAGTGCCCTTGCCTGCCTGCTCCATACCATTGACCAATACTAATAGCCCTGTTGGTTTATTGAGGATTGGCGGCGTCTGTTGCCGCGTTGCTCGTAGAGCATATTGGGCCGTGACCAGTGCCAATCTCAGTGCATCTTTGTCCATAGAAAACTGGCTCAGGGGATTGGGGGTTAGGCGCTCATCGACAATTTGCTCACTAAATTGTGTACTTAGCGCTTGTGGTGCGGTGGATTCAGTCGTCTTATTATTTTTGCTCATAACTGTCATCATCCTATGATTGAAAGCGTATTAGCGTCATCATAGCATTGCAGCAATTCGGTAAATAACGCTGCTATGTAACAGTTTGACATTTGTATTCTGCTTTATTTTCTTTTAAGGTGAACACAATCTCAGACACATGCTGTAATCACGCTCTATAAATACAAAAACCAAAAATACAAAACACGGTTTATCCTGAGCTTTTTATTCGCAACCTTTTAATCCTCTTTACTTTTATGCAGGTTTACTGACCATGGCCTCTTTAGCCGACTTACAACAACATTTGAACCGTTTTTGGGCACTGCCTTATCATGAAGATTTGGCATTAAACGATAAACTTAGCGAGGTGCAAGCTTGGCAACGAGATCGTATTCAGAACACTCATAAAACCTTATTTGAACAACCTCAAAATCAGCTGATGGCAGATTATTTTTTGACACAATTGTATGGCGGCGATGAGTTTAAATTGCTGGCCAGACAGTTAGAACGTATTGTGCCTAAAGCGCAAAAAGTTGAACGTTTTGCGCCAGCAGCGGCTTTAGAGACTGGCAGCATGGCAATACAAGCAGCTATCTTAGCGATAGAGCTAGATTTACATTTAGCAGAATGGCTATTGGCCCAAGATTTAGCCGTTAACGAAGACAGCATGCTGAACGCCTATCGTGCGGTCAATGAAGCCGACACCAGACGTATCCAAATTGGTCACTTAAAAGAGGTGTGCTATCGTACTGATAAATATATAAACTCTTTTATGTTGCAAAAAGCCTTTGCCTTAGCAAAAGGCACCGCCTACCGTTACAACTATCAGCCTTTGTATGAATTTATCGATTCAGGCTTTAAAGCGATGAAACCACTAAAAAGTGTCAGCGGCTTTATTGAACCGTTTTGTGAGCGTGAGCTTGAGATTATTGACCGTGTTCATGAGACGGATAATGGCGGTAAGCCAATGACGTTTGGTGTATGATAGACGCATCATTTGCTTGGTTAGCTGCTATTTTATACCTTGCAAACCAATAATCATAAAAGTGAATAACAGGATAATGCTATGACCGATAATACCCATAATAACAATGCGCATCTCGATCAAAAACCTACCATCAATGGTCATTTACAAGATAAATTGGTCAGAGATAGCATCACCCACAATCAAAATATCACAGCACAGGTGCAAGCACGTCAAAGCTATGAAACTAATAGCACGCTTAATACGAGTATTAATGCTGGCGTAGAAAACAGCAAGAAAAATGACTTTACACAAGTCCAAGACCTACCAACGGGAACGCCACAAGGCCAACAAACCACTATGCCAAATAACAATACCAGCAGCAACACTGTAGACAATGCATCTGCACAAACACAAACCGCCAAACAAACGCTTTTTAACCAGCGTGATGACATCAATAATCCGCATACACCTGATGTTGATGGTAATGAAGAAACGCATTTTGGCTACAAGACCGTCAATAAGGCTGAAAAACAAGCGCGCGTGGCGGACGTATTTACCTCAGTCGCCAAAAAATATGACATCATGAACGACTTAATGTCCTTCGGTATTCATCGCTTATGGAAGCGTTATGCGATTAGCTTGTCAGGCGTGCGTGCGGGTCAACATGTGCTTGATATCGCTGGTGGTACGGGTGATTTAGCCAAAGTATTTAGCCGTGAAGTCGGCAGAAACGGTCATGTGGTGTTATCAGATATCAATGCCGCCATGCTCGAAGTCGGTCGTGAACGCTTAATCAATGCTGGCTGCAACAACGTCGATTTTGTACTTGCCAATGCAGAAACACTCGCGCCATTTGATGACAATAGCTTTGACTTAATCACTATTAGCTTTGGTCTGCGTAATGTCACAGACCAAGACGCAGCGCTCAAATCGATGTACCGTGTGCTGAAGCCAGGTGGTCGTTTATTAATTTTAGAATTCTCAAAACCTGTATTTGAGCCATTGTCTAAAGCCTATGATTTATACTCATTTACTGCCTTACCTCTTATGGGCAAGCTGATTGTCAATGATTCTGAGAGTTATCAATACTTGGCCGAATCGATTCGTATGCATCCTGATCAACAGACGCTGAAACAGATGATGCAGCAAGCGGGCTTTGAAAATTGTGATTATCATAACTTGACGGCTGGTATTGTCGCTGTCCATCGCGGCTTTAAAGCGTAAGATTAAGTTAAAAACCATCGTAATAGACATGCCATCACGTAAAGTGGTGGCAACTGACCTTTACAAATGATGCGCTCTTTTAAGGCGCTCAACTGACTATGCGAGAGCCTTATGCTGACTGTTCTACTTTTGGCGGGTGCCGAAAAGCTGATTAACCTTGCTATTGCTAGTGATGAGATTACCAAATCAGGATTGGCACCGCTTGCTGGCAAAGTGTTGCGACTCAATATGGCAATGCCTGAGATTCGTTTGGATATTTTATTCACTCATGAGCGTTTACGTTTTGAGCCGGTGACAACCGAGAGTGTGTTTGAGCAAAGTGGCGCGATGAACGAGCACCAACAAGCCAGTATGGAGCGCGCACGGATTGGTCATAGTCGTCCAGACTGTACCATTACTGTAGATAACCCAGCGCAACTGCTGAATCTGATGCGTGGTGCCGAAGGCAATTTACCTATCGCGGGTGATTATAAGGTGCTCATGCAGCTCAAACAACTGGTCGCAGGTTTCGACCCAGATGTCGCAGGACAGCTTGAGCCATTTATTGGTAAGCCGATGGCCAGTCAGTTACATCTACTTATATCACAGCTAAAAGGTAGCTGGCGTCATAGTGCCAAACGCGCTTTTGACGATGTCAGCGACTGGGCTAATGAGGTGGCAGGTAATAGTGCTCCTGATCCTACCGAGGCAGCAGAAGTAAACGACCTTAAGCAGCAACTGTTAAAGCTGCGGGCTGATGTCGAACGTGAAGAGGCCAAACTTGCTGCTATCAAAGATGAACAGGCACGTTTTCTCAATAACTCATTTCATCAATAACTGTTATCGTCGATGATCGCTAAATTCTATTATCGATAGCGCTTTTTATAGATAAGTGCAATTTATGGACAAGCACAGTTTATAAATAAGTGCAGTGCCCACCCTATTTTCGACTTTTTTTAGAGTACCCATACCTCATGCTATTATCTCATCGCGCCCGTTTACTTGAGCTTTGGCGTATCGCCGCCACTTATCGCATCGATACTCATCTTTCTATCGAAGACGCGCCACAGCTGCAACCTTTGGCGCGTTTGATTCGCCTACATCCAGCGGCGTGGGGTAAAAAACACCAACCCAATGCGATTAAATATGCGCTTGAAGACATGGGCACGCTGTTTTTAAAGCTTGGCCAACTGCTGTCAACGCGTCGCGATTTAGTGCCGCCTGAGATTATCGAACAATTGGTTCAGCTACAAGACAAAGTCAAACCTTTCAATTCTGATGTGGCCATTACCCAAATCCAAGACCCTAAACACGGTCTTGGTCAATCGATTGGCACCTTGTTCGCACGCTTTGATATCAAACCTCTAGCGGCGGCTTCTATTGCCCAAGTACATACTGCTGCGCTGCATGATGGTCGTGAAGTGGTGGTAAAAGTGGTGCGTCCTGATATTCGTACCACCATCATTGCTGATTTTGAGCTACTACGTGAGCTGTCGAATTGGGCATCAGCGCGTATTGAAGCGGCACGTGCCATTCATATTATAGATATTGTCGAAGACTATCGCCAAGTGATGTTAAACGAGCTGGATTTGACCTTAGAGGCAGACAATACCACTCAGATGCGCAACAACTTCTTGGGTTCCGCATTGATGTATGTACCAGAAGTCTATGATTCTGCCAAAAATGTGATGGTCATGGAGCGTATCCAAGGCGTTCCTATCTCGCAAGTTGCAGTGTTTGATCAACTTGGTTATGACCGAGCAGCACTAGCAGAAAAAGGCTTAACGATATTTTTTACCCAAGTATTCCGCGATAACTTCTTCCATGCCGATATGCATCCAGGTAATGTGTTTGTAGAGACGCCGCCGGTTAAAACACTCACTGCCGATATGGCAGCGGTTGACTTAGGGCATGAACCACGCTATATCGGACTTGATTGCGCCATCATGGGTACGCTATCAAAAGACGATCAGCTCATTGTGGCACGCATGCTATTGGCGGTGATGAATAACAACTTTACGGCGATGGTTGATATCGTCAGCCGTGCTGGATGGATACCGCCTAATACAGATAAGCATGCCCTGATGCGAGATATGAAACGCACGGTTGGTCCAATGCTACAAAAGTCTATCAATGATATCGACTTTGCCGGTGTCTTAATGCAAATTTTAGATATCGCCCGTCGTCACCATATGAGTATCCCGCCGCAACTCATGCTACTACTAAAAACCTTGGTTCATGTCGAAGGACTTGGTCGCGACTTGTATCCTGACCTTGATATCTGGTCACTTGCCAAGCCGATCTTAAGCAGTTGGATTAAAGAGCAGCTCGATCCGATGCGTAATTTGCAACAGCTGCGTCAGCAGTTACCAGAGATTTTATTATCTACGACTGATATTCCAAAGCTATTGGATCAAGGCTTACAAAGCCTTGCCTCACAAGGATCACGCCAAGACAGTCAACTGCGAGAAATACAACAAATTCGTGCGGATATGCTTAATGATCGACGCCGAGATTGGCTAGCACTGTCAGGTTTTGCCATTTTCATTGCCATTGCAACACAGGTTGTTGGCTGGCTCTCGCCTATCTTTTATATATTGGCTATTTTGGTTGTTGTTTGGCGTATTTTAGCCTAACACTTTGTTATTTTTAATAAAAATAAGTATTGGTTAATAGCCAGTACTATCTAGGGCGTGTCCCTAATTCAGTTTGCAATGAATCATAATACAAGCTAGATACAGCATAGACTTATAATTACGAGCCAATTTTTCGTATCTAGTCGCAATACTACGGAAGTGCTTTAGCCTTGCAAACGTGTTTTCAACTAAGTGTCGTAGCTTATATAAATAGTGATCAAACGCTACATCTGGTTGTTTAGCGTTTTTTCTTTTAGGGATGACAGGGCTTATGTTATCTTGCTTTAGCCTAGTTCTAATGGTTTCAGAATCATAAGCTTTATCAGCAATAAAGTAGGTCGCATCCGTTAGCATCTCTATAATATCATCTACCGCTTGGCTGTCGTGGACGTCACCCCCAGTGATTCTAAAATCAATCGGGTTTCCATGCGAATCGACGGCGAGATGAATCTTGGTAGTGGTTCCACCTCGTGACTTTCCAGTGGCTCGAAGCTCTCCTCGTCTTGCGCCGCTTGAATGCTGATGACAGCGGATATAGCTTCCGTCTGCGAATACCCATTCTTCATCAATACTTGCTCGTAGGTCAAAAAAAATTGTTCCCACAACCCCTTTTTTGACAACCTATTAAAACGGTTGTAGGCCGTTTTCCATGGACATAGCTCACTCGGTATATCACGCCATGGCGCGCCTGTACGAAGTTTCCACAATATGGCTTCCATGACTTGTTTGTCGTTTTTCCAAGTATGACAGCCATGAGCCTTCATGGTACTTTGGAGTTGTTCCCATGTATTATCGGTGAGCACTGTTCTTGCCATAATTTAGAGAGCCCTGTTTGAAATAGTCTCTTTATTTTAAAGCCTTTATACTTACTTTTACAGATTAGGGACACGCCCTAGTATTTATTCAATAAACTCCCACTCACTTTCATTGCTTTCTAGCGACATTTAAAGTGAGTGAGAGCTTAGCTTTTACATTGCCTCATTTCTCATTGGCTCGGTAAAAAAGACACCATGTATAGGAGTCACCCATGTCTACCGCTAAAATATCAAGTGCTAAAAAAGACCACAGCGAGGCTATTGCTGCCTTACAAACCCGTTTCGGTAAACAACTTACTACCAATATAACGGTACGTGAGCAGCATGGGCATACGATGACGTGGCTTGCCAATCAGCCACCCGATGCCGTCTTGACAGTAAAAGATAAGCACGAGGTAGCAGCTGCGATGGAGATTTGCAATCAGTATCAAATGCCAGTGATTGCATTTGGTATTGGCTCATCTTTAGAAGGTCAATTAAATGCCCCATATGGTGGATTATGCATCGATATGCATGCGATGGATGCAATATTGCAGGTACATAATGAAGATCTGACAGTGACCGTACAACCAGGCGTCACACGTGAGCAGCTCAATCACTACTTACGTGATACAGGACTATTTTTTCCAATAGATCCGGGTGCCAATGCCAGTATCGGCGGTATGGTCGCCACTCGCGCTTCAGGCACCAATGCGGTACGCTATGGCACGATGAAAGATGTGGTACTGGCGCTTGAGATAGTCACCGCTAGTGGAGAGATTGTCCGCACTGGTACCCGTGCCAAAAAATCTGCGGCGGGTTATGACTTGACAAGATTAATGATCGGCTCAGAAGGGACACTTGGTATTATTACTGAGGTGACGCTTAAACTATTCGGCATCAGCGAGTGTATTGGTAGCGGTATTTGCCATTTCCCAACGATTGAGGATGCCTGTCAGGCAGTGATGCTGACCATTCAAATGCGCTTGCCGATTGCGCGCATTGAGCTACTTGATGCCATGCAAATTAAAGCCTGTAATCAATATGCCAATCTTGATCTAGATGAGACGCCTACCCTATTTGTAGAGTTTCACGGCACAGATGCCAGCGTCGCTGAACAAGCTCAACTGTTTACGGATATTATCGAAGAATTCGGCGGTCGTGACTTTGCTTGGGATACCAATGAAGCCGAGCGCAAACGTCTGTGGCAAGCACGGCATAACGCTTATCATGCCAGCTCTGCTCTACGTCCTGAAGCCAGCGCCTTATCGACGGATGCTTGTGTGCCTATTTCACGATTAGCAGAATGCGTCAGTGCAACAGCAAAAGATATCGAAGCATCGGGTATGATTGGGCCTATCGTCGGTCACGTTGGCGATGGTAATTTTCATGTCTTATTATTGGTCGATACCGAAAATCCTGAAGAAATCGCTACCGCTGACGGCATTATCAGCCGCTTAGCTACCCGCGCTATTGAGATGGATGGTACTTGTACAGGTGAGCATGGCATCGGGCAAGGCAAACAAAAATATATGCAGCAAGAGCACGGTAATGCCTTAGTGCTGATGCAAGCGATTAAATCAGCCCTTGACCCTAAAAACATCTTAAATCCGGGTAAAATATGGCCTGAACCTTTACCCGCTGTTTAACTGTCGAATGGTGCTTATAAGAGATCAAAGCCTAAAAAATACGCCTACGTTTAACTAGAGTATTAAACGTAGGCGCATTTTTTAGGCTAATTTCATAACATCTGGTCAATCGCCATCTGGGTCAGTACACGTCCACGTGCAGTACGTAATACGTAGCCCTGCTGAATAAGATATGGCTCAATTACATCCTCAAGCGTACCGCGATCTTCAGCCATTGCTGCTGCTACCGCTTCAACGCCAGCTGGACCACCATCAAAACGTTCGTGCAATATCTCAATATAACGTCTGTCCAAATGATCAAGACCACGTCTATCAACTGCCAGCATATCGAGCGCACTGCCCGCAATCGCGCCATTGATGCTACCGTCGCCTCTCACTTCAGCATAATCACGTACACGGCGTAATAAACGATTGGCAATCCTTGGAGTACCACGCGCGCGACGAGCAATCTCCACCGCGCCATCTTCACTCATCGGTACACGCATCAAGCGGGCGGCACGACTCACAATCGTGGTCAGGTCAGCAATATTATAAAATTCGAGCCGCTGCACGATGCCGAAACGATCACGCAGTGGTGAGGTCAATAATCCTGCTCGCGTGGTTGCCGCAACCAAGGTAAACGGCGGTAAATCCAGCTTGATAGAGCGTGCCGCAGGCCCTTCACCAATCATAATATCCAGCTGAAAGTCTTCCATGGCGGGATAAAGTATTTCTTCAATAACGGAACTCAATCGATGAATTTCATCGATAAAGAGCACATCACCCTCTTCTAGATTGGTCAACATGGCTGCCAAATCACCGGGGCGTTCAAGCACAGGTCCTGAGGTAGAACGCAAGTTACCACCCATTTCACGAGCAATAATATTGGCAAGCGTTGTTTTTCCAAGACCAGGCGGACCAAAAATCAAAGTATGATCTAATGCCTCACCTCGACCACGCGCTGCGCCAATAAATACCTCCATCTGCTCACGCACCACTGGCTGACCAATATATTCAGCCAGTAATGCCGGTCGAATATTAGAATCAGGCGCATCGCCTGCCCCTTCAAATGGATTAATCAAACGATCTTGCATCATAGGTTTTATCATTATATTAAATCATTATTTTTAAAGAATAGGTATAAATAGCATAACCAAACGCTACGTATAAGTCATGCAAAACATCATAAAGCAGCTACTAAATAAAGCACAGCCTAAAACGAAAATAAGCGACAATGAATGTCGCTTATCTGTTTAAGAGTTATTGATACTTATTGATGGTAGTGAGCTGAATGAATCAAAATCCTGACAACTGTTGCAATGTGGCTTTTAGTAAACCTTGCGTATCGGCAAAGGTATTACCATTACTCTTAGCGGCTTTAATCGCTTGCTGTGCCTCTCTTTCTTTATAGCCCAAGCTAATCAACGCGCCTTCTACCTCAGCGATGATGCTGCCCTCGTGAGATACCTCAGCAGGTTGCATGGCAAACTCTAAATGACTGCTATCGACTTCGATATTTTTCAGCTTATCTTTTAGCTCAATCAATAAGCGCTGCGCTGTTTTTTTACCGATACCGGGAATACGGGTTAATGCCGTCTCTGACTCTTGCTCGACATGCATCTTTAGCTCAGCAGCTGACATCGCAGATAGCATTGCTAACGCCATTTTTGCGCCAACGCCATTGATCTTGATCAATTGACGAAAGACGTCACGCTCTTTGCGATCGATAAAGCCATAAAGCAGCTGCGCATCTTCGCGCACATGAAAGTGCGTCCAAATGCTCGCCTGCTCATTGAGACGCAACTGGCAAAATGACGGTAGCGGCAGCTCTATATCGTAGCCGACACCAGAGGTAGTCATGACACAGGCAGTCGGTGCCATCAAATACTGCACTTTACCACTAATCAATCCAATCATAATCCACTACCTCTATTAGAGCTATTATAAAAAATGAACTGAGCTGCTATTTAATGATAAATGCTATTAAATAAGCATATCTCACCGACACGCTTATTTATAAAAATCGACCATACCTTCAAGGCTAATTGGACGAATTTTATGTGCCTGACCCGCAGAACCAAAGGCTTCGAAACGATTGGTACAGATATCTGACATCGCAACCATAGACGCTTTAAAGTATTTACGTGGGTCAAATTCGCTAGGGTTTTCTGCAAGGAATTTACGAATAGCGCCCGTTGATGCCAAACGTAAATCGGTATCGATATTTACTTTACGCACACCATGCTTAATTGCTTCAACGATTTGCTCAACCGGTACACCATAAGTCTCACCGATGTTGCCACCATTTTCATTGATGACTTTTAGCCACTCTTGCGGCACTGATGACGAGCCATGCATGACCAAATGCGTGTTAGGAATACGGGCATGAATCTCTTTTACGCGTTCAATCGATAGAATGTCGCCTGTCGGTGGACGGGTGAATTTATACGCACCATGACTGGTACCGATAGCAATGGCTAACGCATCGACGTTGGTGTCTTTAACGAACTGCTCTGCTTCATCAGCACTGGTCAATAGCTGCTCGTGATCTAATACGCCTTCTGCGCCAGAGCCGTCTTCTTCACCAGCCATACCAGTCTCAAGGCTACCTAAGCAACCAATTTCACCTTCTACTGAAACACCGCACGCATGTGCCATCTTGACAACTTCGCGAGTCACGTTGGCATTGTAATCATAATCCATTGGCGTTTTACCATCTTCACCGAGCGAGCCGTCCATCATTACTGATGAGAAGCCAAGCTGAATTGAGCGTTGGCAAATCGCTGGTGACATACCATGATCTTGATGCATAACGACTGGAATATGTGGCCACTCTTCGATAGCAGCAATAATCAGATGACGCAAAAACGCAGAGCCCGCATAACTGCGTGCACCAGCACTAGCCTGTACGATAACAGGAGAATCACAGGCGTCGGCGGCCATCATGATTGCACGCATCTGCTCTAAATTATTGACATTGTAAGCAGGGACACCGTAGTTATTTTCGGCGGCATGATCTAGAAGTTGACGTAACGATATTAAAGCCATAAGACGCTCTCTGATTAAATTTTGAATATGATATTAAGAAATCATTCTTAAAAATACGATGTTGCAACAATTGCCCTAAAACCCTAGCCTGATAATAGCCAGACCAGCAAAAAACTTGTGTTTTTTGATCGTAATTATTACGCCGTGATTATAGCAAAAATTGCCAGCGCTTCGTAGCGGTTAACCGACTATTTCTTTCTTTGCTTGATTCATAAAACAGCATGCTAGCGAGTTTTATAAAGGAACTTGATAAGTTCCATATGATACGCAGCTAATTGAAAAAACGGATAAACCTTGTGCACCATATTTTTGACTGACTAAGGCATACCCTCAATTCAATCAATGGATATTTAAATGGGCTAAAAATGAGGACACACCCTAACCTCTAGATTGTGATTTTAAATACAAAAAAGCCTTGGCTATCACCAAAGCTTTTTAAATATTTTGAGGGCTTATACAGCAATCAATATCTGCAACCAACAGCTTAATAAGCTATTCATCAATCGATAAATTAGTAGCTCAATGGCTTAGGTTCAGTTGCTTATGTATTGATGATTAATACTGTTGTTCTGCTTCTACTGCGTTTTCACTGGCTTTATTCTCAACAGCAGATGCGCCATCGGCAACCACTTCAGCAGTTTTGGCAACGGCTTCATTTGCGCCTACCACAACTGCTTCACCAGTGTTTTTTAGTGCATCTGTAGCAGCAACACCGGCAGTTTCAGCGCCTTCGGCAACTTCAGTACCAGCATTTTGTGCAGCAACTTCAGCTTCAGCAGCAGCGGCTTCTGTTTCAGCAGCGGCAGTATCAGCGTTAGCAGCAACATCATCACCAGCAGACTCAACAGCAGCTTCGGCGTTCTCTTCTGTTTGTTGGCTACATGCAGTGATTGCAAAAGTACCAGCAAGTACGCTAGCAAGTAATAAATGGCGTTTTAACATAATAAATCCCTCATAAATAAAGCATGTCAAATACATGATTTGCGCTATTTTATAGAGTGCAAATTAGACATGCAATCATAATTTTCAGTATAGAAACAAATAATTACTACTTAATAATAATGAGTGGCCACTGACTCTTATTTATCTTAAAACAATAAGATAAGAATAGTAGCCAAAATATTATTGATACAGCGTACATGAGATGATGAGGCCAAATTGTACGGCTAATGTTACTCATCTGCTAAATATCGTTAAAGCGTTACGCATCAATCTGTAAAGCAGCAACCGCAGGCAATACTTTGCCTTCTACAAACTCTAAAAATGCGCCACCACCTGTTGACATGTAGCTAACGCCATCTGCCACTTGATATTTATCAATTGCAGCAAGCGTATCACCACCACCAGCGATCGAAAACCCTTCGCTGTTTTTAACGGCATTTGCTATGATTTGTGTGCCCTGACCAAAAGCATCGACTTCAAAGACACCGACCGGACCATTCCATAAAATGGTTTTTGCGTTGATAATAGCATCCGCTAATTGCTTAGCACTTTCTGGAGCGATATCCAATATCATGTCATTTTCGCCAATCGCATCGACAGATTTGATGGTCGCAGTGGCTTGTTGTAATGAGCCCGTGAAGTCAGCAAAATCAATCTCATTTTTATCAGCAACGACAACATATTCAGGTAATAAAATCTCAGTCTTAGTCATAATGTCACGAGCTGTCTCAACCAAGTTCGCTTCATAAAGTGATGCACCAACGCTATGACCTTGCGCGGCTAGGAAGGTATTCGCAATACCGCCACCAACGATTATCTGCAAGCATAATTCAGACAAACTGTGCAGCACTTCTAGCTTTGTCGATACCTTGGAACCACCAACGATTGCCAACATTGGCTGCGCTGGGGTCTCAAGTGCCAAGCTTAACGCATCAAGCTCAGCCGCCAATAAAGGTCCTGCACAAGCTTTTTTTCCTGCTCGATGCATAGCTTGAGTAACGCCTTCTGTTGAGGCCTGCGCACGATGTGCGGTGCCAAATGCATCCATCACGAATACATCGCATAAATCAGCGTATTTCTGTGCTAAATTCGCATCGTTTTTCTTTTCGCCCTGATTAAAGCGTACGTTTTCTAATAGCACGACCTCGCCTGCTTTAATTGCCACGCCTTTAGTAAGGTAGTCATTGTTTAAGCTAACGGGCTTTGATAACTCTGTGGCTAATTTATCACTTAAATACTCAGCAACTGGTACTAGCGAATATATCGATTCAGGACTGCCTTCAGTTGGACGACCTAAGTGTGAACAAACTATAACGGCCGCGCCTTTTTCTAACGCCATCTTAATCGTAGGCAAACTTGCTTGCAGGCGTGCATCACTGGCGACTTTACCGTTTTTAATAGGCACATTGAGATCTTCACGAATCAACACCACTTTATCCGTTAAGCTCAGCTCACTCATACGCAAAAAATTCATTACCTGCTCCTATGCATCATCTCTTGTTAATCTATCGGTTGTCTTTTTACTCATTGCTAAAAATATTTATTAAATCGGCTGCTCTTGTCTGTGGCTTTATAAAAGTAACCAAGCAAGAATTTGAGGCGGTGTATTCTAGCAGTTTTCTAGCAAGTGCTCATAAAGAACGCACTATTAAATTTTACTCAGGCGTGTCCTTATTTTAAAAATGGGGATAAAAATAAAACAAATGGCTAAATTTTAATAAAAATCAGTAACATTTCGTGGTGGCACTTAGTAATAAGGCTGTTTAAGATGCTATTAGCACTGATAATAAATAATACCCACAATAAAAATAACCCATTAGGAGAACCCAATGAGTATCGACCTTCAAGCTGCCAAACAAAACCTACTAACACTTAAAGAAGAATATGAGACTCGTATCGATAGAATCGAAGATCATATCCAAAACCCGCAAGACGACCTCAATGAGCATTGGGAAGACCAAGCCATCTCTTATCGTCAAAATGACATGCGTACAAATTTGATGGTTGAAGCCCGTCAAAGTTTGATCTATGTCGAAAATGCGCTAAGTCGTATTGAAAATGGGACTTATGGTAAATGTGAAGTCTGTGGTAAGCAAATTGAAGAACAGCGCTTACAAGCACTGCCTTACGCTACCCTATGTATGGAACACGCTGAATAACGACTCATTTTACTCTAAGACAGCCATTCCAAATCAAAGTTCTAGTGATCAAGTAGGCATTTTCCATTGAGAGAATGCCTGCTGCCATTGTTTACAGCGCATCGCGATTTGATCCACAGGTAAATCCATAATATCCCCAACGACCGCCACGTAAGTAATGGGCAAACCTGCGAGTTCGGTGACATTTTCTGCCGTCAAGCCACCTATGACACATATCGCTATATTTTGCTGACAGCCATCTACAAGCTGCTGGCGCGAGATAACATTGGCGTTAGGTTTTGTACTTGAGGTAAAAATCGCACCCATAGCGGCATAGCTTACGCCCTCATTTTTTGCTGCTTCAACCAGTTCTATCTTGCCATGACAAGTGCGTCCGATCATTTGGTTGGCATGTAGTTCGTGCTTAGCATCGGCAACTTCGCCATCTTGTTGACCCAAATGCACACCAACGCCGAGCTTGGCAGCCAATTTAATATTGTCATTGATGACGACTGGTACGTTGTACGCTTTCGCCAACTCAACTATTTGTCTAGCCTCTTCGTATAGACGAGACTCACCATCAGGTAGCGCCAATATCTGCTTGCGACGAATTTGTAACAGCGCGATGAATCCTGTTGCTAGTGCTGCTTCTAATTTGCGATACAGCAGCGCAAACTCATCGTCATTGGTCAGTAAATATAGCTTTGGCGCTGATATAACAGTCGATATTTGAGTCATGTTATTTTTCCTAGAGTGTGTCCTCATTTTAAAAATGGAGATAAAAATGAGATAAATTTTTAGCCCATGTAGAAGTCCATTGATTAAATTAAAGACACACTTTAAATTCAACACAATAAAAAGGCTGTTATATCGAATAACAGCCTTTTTTATAAATGCTAAAACAGTAAAGTTATACCGTGCGGCGTGTCGCTAGACTGTTTAGAATATTTTTGGCATCACCCCAACGTGTGGCTGAGCTGTTCGCTCCTAAGATAACGATAATTGCTGGGCGGTTATTTACACGCGTTTCCATGACTACACAACGACCAGCTTCATTGATGAAACCTGTTTTCGAGATACCAATTGGATAATCACCGGCACGAACCAAGCTACTGGTGTTATTGGCTTTATAAGTACGGTTACCACTTGAGTAGTTAGACACATAAAAGTCATAGCTCTTAGTGGTCGAGAAACGGCGAATCACGTCATAGTTACCCGCCGCACGAACCATTTTAACCAAGTCGTTTGATGAAGCGACGTTGCGCTTATCAAGACCCGTTGGATCACCAAAGAAAGCCGTGGTCATACCCAGATCTTGAGCCTTACGATTCATGGCACGTATAAAGGCAGTATAGCCACCTGGATAATTACGCGCTAAGCTCTTTGCTGCTGGATTTTCTGATTTCATCAATGCCATCAGCAACATCTCAGCACGATTCAAACGATCGCCTGATTTAAGGTTAGAGCTGGCACGCTTAGGGCCGACGAAATCTTCTGGATCGAGTGTGAGCTCTTCACGCATATCGAGACCGGCGTCCAATACGACCATGGCCGTCATCACTTTAGAGATACTGGCCATTGGGCGCGCAATGTCAGCATCTTTTTCATAAATAGATTCGCCCGTTTCAGCATCGATGACCGCAACACTACGCGAATCAGTGCTGATTGGTATCATGTTACTGCTGCCAAATGAGCCACGATACGTTGTATTATAACTGTTACTGCTATTGTAACTGTTATTACTACCGAAGCTATTGGCGTTGGTGATACTGGTCGTACCATTGCCACTATCAACTTTCTTGATAGCTGAACCTTTGGATTTGTACATGATATTGCGTGCTTCAGACAAACTATCGGCACCGCCCCAACTCATGCGAGCACTAGAGCTAGTGTCGGCGCTACCATTAATAGTAAGTGCCGCTTGTGCAACACTGCCCAAACTCAATGAAATCATAGCAGCGATTAATTGCTGTTTGGTTAATGGTAGTTGCTTCATTATGCCTCCTGCTGTCACGATGCTGTTAATTAGAGAATCAGTTACATACTAACCAATAGCAACAACGTACGTAGCGTTTATGAATGGGTTTATAAGTACTCGTATAGAGTTTTTGTATTTTTAGTGTATCATGGTTTGCATTTAAGTTTAATGTATCAAGCTGATTTAATAATTTATTTTGGTGTAATTCAAATTTTACTACAACCACTTTATATTACAGAAACATTGACTCACATTGCAGCAATATATCTTAACTTTGAACACTGTAATTATTCGTTTTTTGTTATATTAAACAATGGTATCTATCTAAAAGATTAGCAATATTTTATTTTTTTCAAAAACTAAAAAAACGACTCTAATGATTTTATTTTTTGTCATTTAGCGTCAATAAAAACCTTCATTCTGACAAACAACAAAGAGTATCGTTATGATTAAAGTACTGGTAGTAGATGATCATGATTTGGTGAGAATGGGTATTAGCCGCATGTTGTCAGATAGTATCGATATCGAAGTAATCGGTGAAGCGGACAGCGGTGACATGGCCATCAAATTGGCCAAACAATTGCGCCCTGATGTGGTTTTGCTTGATGTTAATATGCCTAATATTGGTGGGCTTGAAGCAACCAAACGCTTAATTCAGCTGGATATGGGTATCAAAATATTGGCCGTCAGCAGTATGTCAGCGCAGCCTTACCCTTCGATGCTTATCAAAGCGGGGGTCAACGGTTACATCACTAAAGGCACGCCGCTCGATGAGATGATTCGCGCTGTCAAAAAAATCTATCAAGGTGGTCGTTATTTTAGCCAAGATGTCGCTGAGCAACTGGCTGATGTTTTGCTGTCAGATAATGCCAACTCACCTTTTGACTTACTGAGTGATCGCGAAAAACAGGTGGCAATGATGGTCGTTAACTGTCAAAGCCCGCAGCAAATCGCTGACCAACTATTTGTGAGTGTCAAAACCATCAACACTTACCGCTATCGTATTTATGAAAAAGTTGGGGTTGATAGCGATGTGAAGTTAACACATTTGGCCATTCGTCATGGTCTAATTCAGCCATAACTCATTAGGGCGTGTCCTTAATTCAATTGATGGACATCTACATGGGCTGAAAATGGCTAAATTTTATCAAGTATCTTCAAATATCCTGATATTAATGGCGATATCTTCCTTGTTTGATTGTAATTTATCTCATTTTATCTCTATTTTAAAATGAAGATACACCCTAGCAACTGTTCCCTTATTGCGGTCAACCTATGAAGCCTGCTACTAATATCGTCTCTGCTGTTACTCACTATTTGCATCGTGATGACACGCTATCTCCACCTCAATTGCGCAGGTTGGGGCTTATTTATAGCAGTTACCGCTTTGCTGTTAGTCTGTTTTCTCTACTGATGGTGTATATCACCGCTCACTCTGACAACAGCCTCTCTCTACCAAGCTTTTTACAACAAACAACGCTCAGCTTTTATTTCCTGCTTAGCCTTATTTTACTTGGCTTGTTTTATGTCGTTAATCAGCAAATGCGGCGGCAGTTGGCCTTTGGTTTAGTATTAGACGTCATTATATTAAGCTTATTACTATATACAGCGGGTGCGCCTGATTTACAGTTGACCATGCTATATATGGTGGTCGTCGCAGCGAGTTTTATGTTGCTACACGGCTCACAAGCCTTAATTATTACCCTACTCGCTATTATTTTTGTCATTTATCAGCAATTCTTTTATGCCATTGCCAATAGCATGAGCTTAGCAAATTTAGGGGACGCATTGCTCATGTCAGCCAGCTTTTTGGCGGTTGGTGGTTTGAGCTGGTCCATCTCACAGCGTTTGGTACAACTTGAGAAAGTAGCAGCGAGTCACGCTAAAGAAGTTGAACGATTAAACGTCATCAACCAAGAAGTCATCACGCAAATGGTTAATGGTGTCATCGTCATCGATAAACAGCATATCGTTTTAGCAAACCTTGCCGCTCACCAATTACTTAGCCTTTCGCACACCCCTTCCGCATCATTGCACAACACCTCTATTGATACAAAAGATACTCGGAACAATACTCGCAGTGCACTCTTATCTAACTTTCAGCAGCAGCTTGGTCAACAACACACGCAGCTATTTAAAGCCTGTTTGTCAGTAGCGGCAGGCCAATCACGCACCTTTATTTATGATTTGCCTGCAGTCGCAAACGCTTCCATATTCGGTAAACTGCGCGTACAAATCATTCCATTGAAAGATGACAGTAAATTGATAATGTTAGAGGATTTACGCCGCGAGCAAGCCAGCGCCCAACAATTGAAACTGGCTTCTTTAGGGCAATTGACGGCGAGCATCGCCCATGAAATAAGGAATCCTTTGGCAGCGATATCACAAGCCAGCCAATTATTAATGGAAGATGTTATAGAAGCCAATCTAGAAGTCGATACGGCAGATAATACGATAACGCCGCCTATCTCAAGTGATGATATGGTAGCGAATCATGAGCTTTATCAAATAATATTTTCACAAACAAAACGTGTGAATCGTATTATCGAAGATGTACTAAAACTGTCGCGCCAGCAAACCGCAAACCAGCAGGCGATTATATTGGCAGACTGGATGCCAACATTTTTAGAGAACTACTTTCAAGGACACGATGTTTTTCTACATGTAAAAACACAACCGACCATATCATTCGACACGCATCAACTAGAGCAAGTCTTAATCAATTTAATTAACAATGGTTTGCGCTACAGTAGCTACGCCCACCCTCATGCCTATGTGGAAATCGAGATTTATTGTGCGGATAACGATGTTATAATTGATATCTTGGATGCTGGTCGCGGGGTTAGCACCAAAGACTTAGAACATTTGTTTAATCCATTTTTTACGACAGATCAAGCAGGGACAGGCTTGGGACTGTATCTATCACAAGCTTTTTGTGAGGCCAACCAAACTCGTTTGCTTTATATTCCTGAACATGAGAAAACCTGTTTTCGCTTGATAGCACCTGCTATTGGCGCTGATACTTATGTAAATAAAACTGAACATAATGTTAATACCACTATTTTATAAATATTAACGTTACCAAGTATTAACATTACATAGAATACTTTGCCATTAAGGCCTCTTGGTTTTTACCATTTTATAGCTATTGAATACGATGAGATGATGTATGACAACAACCGCGCTAGTCGTTGATGACGAAGTGGATCTGTGCCGATTGATGCAAATTACTTTGACCAAAATGGGCATTAAAAGTGATGTAGCATATACTCTGTCGCAAGCAAGATCATACTGGCAAGACAATGATTACGATTTTTGCCTGACTGATTTAAAGCTGCCTGATGGGTCAGGACTAGAGTTGGTAAAAGAAATCAGTAATAGCTCTAGTACGCCCATTGCCGTGATTACTGCTCACGGCAGTATGGATCTTGCCATTGAAGCATTGAAGCTTGGTGCTTTTGACTTTGTGAATAAACCTCTTGAGTTACCGCGCCTACGTCAACTGGTGGAAAATGCTTTAAAAGTTATTCATCAAGACAATGAAGCAAAAGCCACAGCCGAATGCTCACCTGAACAAAAACTGCTGGACAGTAGACTCATTGGTGATTCTGCAGTGATGCACCCACTGAAAAACACTATTTTAAAATTGGCACGCTCACAAGCACCTGTATTTTTGTCAGGCGCTTCGGGTACTGGTAAAGAAGTGGTTGCCCGATTGATTCATGATTTAAGCCCACGCCGTGATGGTAGCTTTGTACCAGTAAACTGTGGGGCGATACCATCAGAGCTGATGGAGTCAGAGTTCTTTGGTCATAAAAAAGGCAGCTTTACAGGAGCTGTCGCTGACAAGCAAGGGCTGTTTCAGCAAGCTAATGGCGGCACGTTATTTTTAGACGAAGTGGCTGATTTGCCTTTAGCCATGCAGGTAAAACTACTGCGCGCCATTCAAGAAAAAACAGTGAGAGCCATTGGTGATACCACAGAGGTTCCCGTAGATATTCGTATCTTGTCCGCCACCCACAAAAACTTAGACCAATTGGTGCAAGACGGTGCGTTTCGACAAGATTTGTACTACCGTATCAATGTGATTGAGTTAAAACTACCGACGCTCAATGCACGTCGTGATGACATCCCTGTATTAGCCAAGCACTTTTTAGCATTAATTGCTGATGAATGGCAGTTAGAGAACCCACCGATACTCACTGTTGAGGCATGCGAACGTTTGCAAGATCATAACTTTGCGGGCAATGTTCGTGAACTGCGTAACGTCCTTGAACGTGCAGTAACCCTAGCAGAGACACCGCACATTGACATCAGCCACTTAGGTTTGCCTGATATTGATATAACCCATCACCGCGCAGTCTCTCAAGATCAGAAGAGTGAGCCAGCGGTTGTCAATAATACTCAATATTCTGAGCGTCAAACAAACCATCAAATGGTCGCTCAATCGATAGAAAATAGAGAAAAAGTCATTCAATCTATGGATGAGACAATAGCGCCACAGGTCAAGCAAGTGACGACCAACTTGCACCCTTATCGTACTAACGCTCAGCACTACCCTTCTATGATACAGCGTTCAGAAAGCAACCATACAAAAAGCTCAAACCATACAGCCCGTCACAATCACGAAGAATCTGTCACCAATCGATCTATTCTGCAAGAAAGTGATGAAAAAGCAATTCTAAGCAAATTAAAGGATGGTCAGTTACCCTCTCAAGGGTTAGAACACTATTTACAAGAACAAGAAAAACAGTTGATTATTACCGCGCTAAAACAAACGGCTTGGAATAAAACGCAAGCAGCTGAACTACTAGGCACCACTTTTCGCTCGTTACGCTATCGCATGAAAAAACTAGAGATAGCTGAGGATCAATTTGAGCCATAGCATTCGCCATTTTTGAATAACGATAAATGATGATATTTTAACGTTGATATATCGCGATAGCCTATCTTTAAGCGAGCCTTACTGAACCCTATTGCCTGCCACTGCTTGATCGACTTTGGTAGGTTTTCGGACAAAACGAATGCCCGAATCAAGTGCTTTTGTTTTTAGTAAAGCAAGCGCTTGCTGCTCCCATGTACTTTCACTTCCTGACAAGGTCATATCAGGCTCTACCCCGACTCCATCGATTTTATTGCCTGACGCTGTCATGTAGTTGGCGACGGTTAGTTTAACAGCCTGCTCATCATTCAGTGGGATGACCGACTGTACCGACCCTTTACCATAGCTGACTTCACCAACGATTGTGGCACGTTTTTGTGCTTGTAAGCTACTGGCCAGCACCTCTGCCGCTGACGCCGAATAGCGATTTTGCAACACCACCACTGGCAATGATTCAAGTATCGCCAGCCCTTGAGTGGATAGCGTACGCGTATCACTTTGACGACCCTTTACTTGTACCACATCAGTGTCGCTCATAAACAAACTGGCTACGCTCACCGCCGACGTTAGCACCCCGCCTGGATTATCACGCATATCTAGCAAGATACCTGTGATAGGTGCGTCTAGATCTATCAAGCCTTCCAAGAGTTTTTCACGACTATTATTTTGAAAGGCAGGCAACTTAATAACAGCGATACCGTCAATGAGACTTGCCTCGACCGTTTGAGGGTGGCTGTTATTACGCTGCAAGTTCGTGGTATGTTTGCGGCGACCAGCTTTTGAGGTGACAACATCTACTTGCGTACCCGCAATCCCTGTCAAAAGTTGCTCGATATCGTTACTTTCTTTATCTTCATCAAGCTTGAAATCACCGACTTGATGTAAATAATCGCCAACCGCAATGCCCTTTTTATCTGCAGGCGATGCATCAATAACCTCTGTAATCACCCAATAGCCATCTGTAGGCTGATAATTGACTTTAATACCGACGTCACCCACATCACCTTCGGTAAAAGCACGCAGATTTTCATAAGCCTCAGCATCTAAAAATTCAGCATGACTATCTAGCTTAGTCAACATACCACTCAACGCATTATTGAACAGCTCTTCATCATTGACCGCATCCACATATTCACGGCGTACCAAATCCACTACCGCAACAAACGTCTTGAGCGTTTCTGGAGAAATGGCATTCAATGATACTTGCGCAACCTCAGGTGGAATACTGACATCGATCTCGTTCGTATCGTCGGTCAAGGCACTCTCATCTGCGACACTGTCTATCGAATCGTCAACTTGGTCGGCCGACTCAAGCATATCAGCGACATCTGATAAATTATTAGTGTCATCTTCTGTGGCTATCTCATCAGCATTTAAGCTAATCAGTTGTAGACTGGCGGTGGGATTATTGATGGTCGCATTAGCTGGTGACCTCGCTGCTTGTGCGTACATACTGGTAGTGCTGAGCCCAAGCAGACCTATCATCAATGCAGGTTTAAAAATAGTCGGCGCAGTGAATACCTTCATTGCTTGTTTGCCCAATCGCTTCGTCACTGGTAAGCGCATAAAATAAATAGAACGCATAAGAGAACTCGTTTAATAATAGAATTATTTTTATAGATATATGGATGAATATTTATCTCATAAGATAGCATCAAGAGCCAGTCTAAGACTAGGAGAGTATTGCAAGTAACATTCACGATAACTGATATGATTTCATCAAATGATGAGTAGCGGTGTCAATTTTTTTTAGCAGGCGAAATATCATGCTTGCCCTTATTTTTCTCACTATCCAAACATTTAAAGACAAATAAAGTCAATCAAATATCTCTTAAAAAACAGATCAAAAAAAAGAGAGACAATAAATATCTCTCCCCTTTCTATTACTTCTAACAACGCTAGTAAGTTGTCAATATAATAGTATTAAATGCCTGACTTACACCGCTGGAACCAGTAAGCTTTCGCCCGTCATTTCAGCAGGCTGCTCAATATCCATCAGCGCCAAAATAGTCGGTGCGACATCGCTCAACTTACCACGACTACGTACTTGTAAGTTTTTCTCACCCACGTAAATGAGTGGCACATGTTCAGTGGTATGTTGAGTATGTACTTGACCGCTTTCGTAATCTTGCATCTGCTCACAGTTGCCATGATCTGCTGTGATAAGCATATCACCGCCAGCAGCGCGTACTGCTGACTCAATACGGCCAACACAGACATCTAGTGCCTCTACTGCTTTTACGGCCGCATCAAAAATCCCTGTATGCCCGACCATATCACCATTGGCATAGTTGACAATTAACACGTCATATTTGCCTGATTCAATGGCAGCCACTAATTTATCGGTCACTTCAGGCGCACTCATCTCTGGTTTCAGATCATAAGTCGCCACATCTGGAGAGGGTACGAGAATACGTGTCTCGCCCTCATACTCTTCTTCACGACCACCGCTAAAGAAAAACGTCACATGCGCGTATTTTTCAGTTTCAGCGATACGCAGCTGAGTTTTACCATTGTCTTGCAAATATTCGCCAAGTGTATTGGTCAACGACGTGGGATAATAAGCAACGCTAGTTTTGGGATTGTCTGCTAAAACGTCAGAATATTTGGTCAGCATCACAAATGCCGCAAGTTTTGGCTGCTTATTGCGGGCAAACCCTGAAAACTCATGATCTGGCAAGACAAAAGCTTGCGCCAGCTCACGGGCACGGTCAGCACGGAAGTTCATAAAGATAAGCGCGTCATTGTCATCAACGGTATATGGCACTTCATCACGGCCAATGACTACCGTTGGATTGATAAACTCATCGGTCTCGCGTGCCTTATAAGCAGCTTGCACTGCGCCATCTGCACGCGTAGACAGACGATCGGCTTTACCTTCAGTGATAAGCTCATAGGCTTTTTGGACGCGATCCCAGCGATTATCACGATCCATTGCATAATAGCGCCCAATGATACTGGCAATCTGTACGCGGCCGCCTTCATAATGAGCATTAAGCTTATTGATATGGTCCCGCAGACGATTAATATACTTATCCGCCGATTTAGGTGGGGTGTCGCGTCCGTCTAAAAAACAATGAACAAAGACATTTTTGGCGCCGTGCACTAACGCCGAGTGGCACATCGCTTCGATGTGATCTTGATGCGAATGCACACCACCATCTGACAGCAAACCCATGATATGGACGTTACCACCCAACTCGTTCGCGGCTTTTACCGCCTTGACTAAGGCTTCGTTTTTATAAAACTCACGATTGGCTACTTCACTTGAGATACGAGTCGAATCTTGATACAGAACGCGACCCGCACCTAAGTTCATGTGCCCAACTTCTGAATTGCCAAACTGCCCATCTGGCAAACCAACATCTTCTCCAGAAGCAGATATCAATCCATGCGGATATTGCTGATAAATCCTATCCAAATTTGGCATATTGGCGGCAGCAATCGCATTATCATTATCGTCTTCACGATGCCCAAAACCATCTAATATCATTAAGACATGCGGCACTTTTTTATTTTGATCGCCATCCTGCTTACTATTGAGCTGAGCCTGATTATCATCGATAAATGCTGATTGTTGCTGGGTATTGGTCATGGATTACCGCTCCTCAAGTGAATGAACGCCTATAATGCTATATTAGGATGTTTAAAGCCCTCTATATTAACACACATCTTAAAATAGCTGAAAAATCGTCATTTTACGCCCACCCTTAAGCGTTAAAGCATACTTATTTAAAGCACATTTATACAGTAGAAAAGGCGGTTAAAACTTAATAGCAATAATGCCACTCTCTAAATCTACGTATCAATCTGTAAATCATACTTGCAATCATTCAAACCATTCGTTAAGATAATTATATTCTGAAGTGTTGGCTAGTAGATGTTTATTCCCTGAGCCGATAATGCTTTACCAGGATGTGGTACCTACTGCTTCATTGTGTATGCCTGCACCGCTTGCGGTGTATCAGGAAACCTGCAGAGGCAGTGACGCATCCGCCCTGAACTTCACGGTTCATGGGTCACCATCTTACAGCGGCACTTCGGTTGTTCTATTCGGTTAATTATTATTCTAATAATATTTGATAGGTTTACTTATAATCTACCATTTCATAAAGACTTAGTAATAACCATTAAAAAGCCCCTTTTATCATTGATGAAAGGGGCTTTTCTTATGCTTGCCTATTAATTTAACTATTCATCATTAGCAGATTTGGTGATTTTTTTCACATCCTTGGGAATGGTTTTTGCTGTCCCATCAATCGTTGTATGCTGTTTAAACCCATCACCAAACGGGTTTTGTTGTTGACCGAATGGATTTTGATTATTCATACCACCTGCGCCGCCGAATGGGTTTTGACCGCCCATGCCACCAAACGGATTTTGTCCGCCGCCCATCTGTCCACCCATTTGCTTGGCCATCATTTCCATCATTTTTTGCTGATTATTCATGACATAATTATTAGCAAAGTCTTTGAGCTTCTTTTGCACGGGTGGCAATATCACCAATAATGCGAGTAAATCGCTCAGCACACCTGGAATGAGTAGCAAAATACCAGCCGCTGCCATGGCCACACTTTTCATCATGGTTGATTCTTGCGGACGCATTGATGGGTTCATCATGCCACCTGCTTTCATCTGCTGTGCCATTGGATTGAGGGCAGCCATCCCTTTACGCAAGAGGGAGATACCGATGACTGCGGCGATAATAAACCACATAAATACCCACCAACCACTCATAAACTGAGCAAGCAAATACCAAAGTAGCATTTCGATAATAAACCAAACAATGGCAATACCAACTATCTGACCCATAAAGTGTCGTCCTATAAAATAAAAACCAATAAATTGAGCGCCATGCAAATTAAGATGGCTAACATATGATGTATATGGGGATTGATTGCTATACTATCAAACTTAAGGCTGATTTTTAAGCCATATAGTCGGTACAATATAATTTGGATACAAGGAAGATGAGCAAAAGCACTACGAGTAGTAGGCTGAGCGAGTCTGACACCGTATCCAACTTATATAGGATTGAAAATAAAATGTAAGCAAGATGGAATATTATGGCAATTATTATTGGAATTGATCCTGGTTCGCGCATGACCGGTTATGGCATCGTCCAACAGACAGGCGATAAGCTCACCTATATAGACGCAGGCACTATTCGTACAGACACCAAAGAGATGCCTGAACGTCTAAAGCGAATTTTTAATGGCTTGACCCGTATTACCCAGCATCATTTGAAATATGCTAATGAGCCTATCTATACGGCTATTGAGCAAGTGTTTATGGCTGAAAATCCAGACTCAGCGTTGAAACTTGGGCAAGCGCGAGGTGCTGCTATTGCCGCCATGGTTGCTCTAGATTTAGAAGTATCGGAATATACCGCTCGCCAGATTAAGCAAGCCGTTTGCGGTTATGGTGCAGCGGCAAAAGAGCAAGTGCAAGAGATGGTCTGCCGCATACTATCTTTGGATGTCGTGCCACAGCAAGATGCCGCCGATGGTCTTGCCTGCGCCATCTGTCATGCGCATTCAAGCCACTCCATGAATAAATTAATATTAAACAGCGCCATGCGTGGGCGCAGTGCGTCTAAGAAAAAAGGTCGCTGGCGTTTGACAGAAGAAGATCTAGGGAACTTGCGTTAAGAACGCTTATAAAACAAGCATAAAAAAACACGCGTTCAAATGCCGCGTGTTTTTCAAACTGTCTAAGTTATTTATACTATAGTTTTACTGTAAAATCGCTTTACTATAAAAATGCAACGGCTTAAATCGACTACTCTGCGACGGCACTTTCAATCACTGCATCCAACACATAAGCATATTCTTCGCCTTCTATACTATTGCTATCGTCACTGTCTAATGGGTAACGCTGTAAACGTAATACTTCATCGTGCATGCCATCATGCTGATAGCCATCGATTTCACCCGTAAAGACTGCCCACTTGCCTTCGCTCGTTTTAATACCTTGTTCATCATAGGTAATGGGTTTCACTTGTAGACACATCTCTGAGCCATTATCGGTGCAAGGTATCATTTTCGAGCTTACTGCCCAGAATACGGTCTCACCTTTACTATTATACTTGGCTTGTGAGGTAAGCCTGCCTTCCCAAATCAACGTTGCTCCGACACTGGTCACTTGGGTTAATATTGGCTTATCACTCTTGAGACTATCATCCTGAGAATTGTTGTCTTTAGCGTCGCCATCTTTGGCACTGTTAGCTTTCACTAATGTTAACTGGCTTTCACCTTGCATCAGCTGATTTAAACTATTTTCAGCCTTATCAAGCTCGCCACAAGACATTTTCGTACTCATACCCTCTTCAATAGTCAAAGTGTGACCTTGCAATTGGTAGCCAGCGCTCATAGTATTACAGCCAACGCTATAACTTAACGTATTCTCACCTTGGTATTGATTAAAAGACAAACGCACTTGGTCTTTAATATCCGTCAGCATATTTAATGGCTGTGCGCCTTTATCCGTTACAGACATCAATGTCCAACGATAACGTGAAAGATTGGCAATCATTTTCTCTTCATCGCTCATCTTATCCATCTGAGTTTCATCCGTTACTGCATCAGCGTTCATATCTATGCCATCATCGTGTGTTGCATCAGCGCTTGTCTGATTGCCTTCTTGTACGTCACTTTCATTGGGTAAAGAAGCATCTTGGCAAGCACTTATTACCAAGCTTAGTGCCAACAAACTTGGTAGTAAAGTGAATCGAATTGGCCGTTTTTTAACAGATGAGGTCATAGCAGTCATACCTTGTGGTTATCCCTTTTTTAAGTCAAAGTATTTAAAAAATCAGGTTAAATATTTAACAATAAGGGGCTGATGATATCCACTTTATTAAAGCGTCACAATTCACCACTATAGCGCCGTTGATTACCATGGTTGTAACAAAGTGTTTATTTTTATGGATTCATCGTAACTGCTATTTTAATATTTAAAAGTACCATAAAAAATCAATGGTCTCAGATAATTGGAAATTTCATCAATTATTCAAGACCATCAATGATGTCACCTTTTTAATTTTTCGCGCTAGTCTTACTCGTTTGTATGAGCAATTTTGGCTTTTGCCATATTTTTAATACTGAAACGCTCATTCATCATTTGATAAAAACGCGCAAGATTTTCGCCCTGCTCATTCGGATTTACGTTAAGGACTTTCCCAAAATCCAAACCGAGATATAGGACGATATCAGCAAAGCTTAATTGTTCACCGACCAAATACTCACGACCTTCTAAAATATTTTCAAAATAAGCAAGGGCTTTAACAGCCCGTGCAACAGATGGCGCGACAAACTCTGGGACTTGCTCAACGCGTTGGGCTTTGGACGGATGGCTGTGTTGAAAAGCCAGCATAAAATTATATAATACCTCAAACTCAGCAATGCGGCGCATAGCGCACACTTGCGCACGTTGTATTACATCATTCCCCATCACCGAGCGCTCACCATAGACACGGTCGAGATACTCACATACAGCCTGTGAATCATTGAGTACCGTGCCATCCCCTAGTGTTAGAACTGGCACGGTCTGCATTGGATTTATTTTGGTGAACTTGTCTGACATTTGCTCATTGGCAGCAAAATCAATGTCAATCACGTCCACATCATCCATATCATCGACATCGATACCTTTTGATGCTAACAAAATAAGGGCTTTACGTGGATTGGGTGCAGTACGTGTGACGTATAGTTTTTTCATAGCAAACTCCTTGTAAGATTGGACAAAAGCGACTCAACGCTATCTGGTTTTATTATGGTTGTTACGCTGTTGATGATAGATAAAGACTTACCATCCTTTATACAACAGTTATATCCTACTCTGCTCATCATAGCAAAGCCTTATTAGGCTTGCTTTTTTGATCAGAGACTAAACAACAAAAAGCCCCACAACGTTACGTCATGAGGCTTCATTTCATTCATCCAATCATGCTACTTATTTATTGGGTGCAGGCGTGGTACGTAAATAAGGCTTAATTTCTGTATAACCTTTAGGGTATTTAGCCGCGATATCTTCGTTTTTGACACTTGGTGGAATGATGACATCATCACCGTCTTTCCAGTCAACTGGCGTCGCAATATTATATTCATCAGACAGTTGCAGAGCATCAATGACACGGATAATCTCGTCAAAATTACGACCACAGCTCGCAGGATAAGTCAGCGTTAAGCGGATTTTTTTATTTGGATCAATAATGAAGACACTGCGTACCGTATGTGTGCTATCTGCATTTGGATGCATCATGTCGTATAGCTCAGCGACTTCTTTGTTCGGATCAGCAATGATTGGAAAATTTAGCTCAGTACCTTGAGTCTCACCAATGTCTTTTGCCCATGCATGATGGTCATCGATACCATCAACAGAGATACAGATTGGCTTAACACCACGCTTTTGAAATTCGCCATTCAGTGCCGCAGCACGACCAAGCTCAGTAGTACATACTGGCGTAAAATCAGCTGGATGGGAGAAAAAAACGACCCAATTATCGCCTGCCCAATCGTGGAAATTGATATTACCCTCTGTGGTTGCAGCGTCAAAATTCGGTGCGGTATCGCCTAAACGTAAATGTGCCATGCTTAATTCCTTAGCTATGTTAGTGATGAGCACTAATATCCAAAGATATTTGCGTGCTCTATTATTATCAACGTGCCCTATCAGATATTACACAATAACTCAAAGCACGTCAGCAAAAATTCTATTTTATCTTAGCAAACTGGTTATGACTGTCTTGTGAAGGATTGTAATGCGGTTATTCTGTTTATTACTAGGTAACTTAGCATAGACTTAACGAATGAATCAAATCACCATTCCAGAATCCCACAAACAAAAATCACCGAATTTACCTTTTTTACTGGTACCACCTGCTGCACGCCCAGCATCTGTTAATGTAAGCTCACCTTCTTGCTCTTGTAAATATCCCGCTGCAAGCAACTTATCATTTAACTCTTGTGTCTTAAAACCCAGCTCTTTGGCAAGCTTCGCCGTCGTTAACTTAGAGTAATTAGGCGTTGCCGCTTCTGTAGCAGTAGGTGCGACCGTTGTATTAGCATTATTGCTGGGTATTGTATGACTGGCAGTAGCAGTATTATCAGTCCTACCATCAGATTCGGTCACTTTTTCAAGCGACATGCGCACTTCATCGCTGATACGAATAATGCGCTGTGCCTCCTCATAAGTATCGGCATAAAGCTTACTATCTTCATTACGATAAATCAGCACGCCCATTTCATTATTATTGACTTGGCTAAATTCATAAAGGTTCAAACTGGTAATAATGCATTCGTTTTCATTCAGATAACACTTTGCATGCAAGTTTTTGCAAAAGCTGGTACGAATAAAAGTCAGATTTTTGAGCCAGTTTATTTCTTCAGGGTGCAAATCATTCTTGCCATAAACGATTCTAATATCAATTTTGAGACGATTACGATCTTCTAGCAACTCTTTAATACGCTCATTCAGCTTTAGATAGGGACTGATGATAATCAACCTATCAGATGCACTTTTAATCAATTCTTCTAAATGGTAAGTCGTGCCACTGCTGTTTAAAAATTTTGCCATTATTATTTCCTCAAGTCTTACGATCAATCACTTTATAATCATGCACAAAAAAGCCCATCCCTAGCGTACTAGAAATGGGCAAGCTTGCAAACTACTATTGTTCAGTAGTTTTTCAAATAAGCGCTAATGCCGCTAATAGTGATAAATTAAGCTGGCTTATAGCTGTCACGCAAGCTGACGATTTGGTTAAAGACTGGTTTGTCAGTGCTATGGTCTTCGCTATCAGAGATAAAGTAACCTTCACGCTCAAACTGGAAGCGTGTACCAGCGTCCGCATTCACCAATGACGGTTCCACCACGGCATTGAGTTCAGTCAACGAGTTAGGATTTAATGCTTGATGGACGTCAGCGACGCCACTTGGGTCTTCGACACTAAATAACTGCTCATACATGCGCACCGTTGCTGGGATGCCTTGGCTAGCTGATACCCAATGAATCACGCCTTTAACCTTACGACCTTCAGGATTTTGACCCAATGTCGTCGGATCAATCGTCGCTTTTAGTTCGACCACATTGCCCGCTTCATCTGTAATGTGCTCAGTCACTGCCAATACATAGGTATTACGCAGACGAATTTCTGGCTTTTCTGGTGATAGACGCTTATAACCTGCTGGCGGCTCAATTTCGTAATCGCCTTGATCGATATAGATGGTCTCAGTGAAAGGAATCTCACGCTCGCCCATATCGACATTAGGATGATTTGGCTGCGTCAGCCATAAGGTTTGCGAAGCATCATCAAAGCGAGCATTGACGCTGTCCGCTTTTTGCGACTCCCAACTGCTGACCGCTTCGGCAAAGTTGGTAATGGTCAATTTTAATGGCTTAAGTACCGCCATACCACGACCTGTGGTCGTCTCTAATGATTGGCGAATACTAAATTCTAATAAGCGAAAGTCAACGACGCTGTCTACTTTAGTTACACCAACACGCTCACAGAAATCACGTAAACCCTCTGGTGTATAACCACGGCGACGCATGCCAGCGATCGTCGGCATACGCGGATCATCCCAACCACTAACGATATTTTCGTCAACCAACTGCTTAAGTTTGCGCTTGCTAGTCAAGGTATGATCTACATTTAAGCGGCTAAATTCATACTGGTGCGGTGGTACATCAAAGCCAATTTTGTCAATGACCCAATCATAAAATGGACGATGATCTTCAAACTCCAGCGTACACAATGAATGGGTAATGCCTTCGAGTGCATCAGAGAGCGGATGGGCAAAATCATACATCGGATAAATGCACCATTTATCACCCGTTTGGTGATGCGCTTGATGCATGACGCGATAGATGACAGGGTCACGCATATTCATGTTTGGGCTTGCCATATCAATCTTGGCGCGCAGCACTGCTTTACCTTCGGCATATTTGCCCTCTTTCATATCATCAAAGAGTTGCAAACTTTCTTCAACACTGGCATTACGATGTGGCGACGCTGTGCCTGCTTCATTAAATGAGCCACGATTTTCTTTGATTTGCTCAGGCGATTGCAAATCTACATAAGCATCGCCTTGCTTGATCAGCTGAATCGCCCAAGCATGAAGTTGGTCGAAATATCCTGAAGCATGGTACGCCTCTCCTGCCCACTCAAAGCCCAGCCATTTTACATCATTCTCGATGTTATCAATGAAGTCTTGCTTTTCTGCGGTTGGATTGGTGTCATCAAAGCGCAGGTTGCAGATACCGCCAAACTCCTCAGCCACACCAAAGTTTAGACAGATGGATTTAACATGACCTAAATGCAAGTAACCATTGGGCTCAGGTGGGAAACGAGTGACAATCTGTTGGTATCTTTGCGCATTAACATCATCACGAATAATATTACGAATAAAGTCGTTTTTGTGTTCGTCTTTTTGTGCATTATTGCTTGAGTGCTCACTCATCGGGCATTGCTCCTAACGCAAATGGTCAATTCATGCGACGTGCCATCACGCCTCACGGAAAATTCAAAATATTTGATAAAGTAAAACGATATCGTAAAACAAGCCTCAGCCATTAAATTTAAGCCAATTTACAAAAATTTGGGTTATAAAAACAGTGTGTTATAAACACCAAGCTATGATGACTTTTTATCAAAATCGTTTAGAAATGGGTAAAGTTGCGTTATTCTATCAGCTTTTGCAAACGCATTAACAGCCTGATACATGACACGGGATAAAAAAGCCGTTAGACTAGCCATAACTTTTTATCCACCAACTTTTCATCCACCACTTAACAGCGTCATTTTAGGCGCTGCAATAAAGAGGAATATCCTATGGTAGACATGCCACCAGTAGTAGAACTTGACACCAGTATGGGTGCGATCGTTATCGAACTCAATGAAGAAAAAGCACCAAAAACCGTTGAAAACTTTTTAAACTATGTAAAATCTGGTCATTATGATGGCACGATTTTCCATCGCATCATTGACGGCTTTATGATTCAAGGCGGTGGAATGGACGCTGACATGAATGAAAAAGCCACCAACAAGCCAGTAGAAAACGAAGCAGACAACGGTCTAAAGAACGACGCTGGCACGATTGCTATGGCGCGTACGCAAGATCCACATTCAGCGACTAGCCAATTTTTTGTCAACGTAAAAGACAACGATTTCTTAAACCATTCTGGCAAAAACATGCAAGGTTGGGGTTATACCGTATTTGGTAAAGTAACAAGCGGAATGGACGTCATCGAAAAAATGCGTGGCGTCCCAACTGGTCGTTTCGGCATGCATGCTGATGTACCAAAAGAGCCAGTTGTTATCAATTCAGCGACTATTATTACTAAGTAACTGCTACTAAATAACTGTCTCTCAGTAATCATTCTTCAATAGTTATTACTCAGTAGCGATGAGTCTGTAAAAGCTTATGAATCGTTACTGTTTAAAATTACGAGGATAAGGATAAATGCAAAGTTTTGACCACCTAATTACCACCAGCCCTCATGAAGTGCGGCAAGTATTGATTAGCGATTTGCATTTATCGCCTGAAGAGCCTGCCTTAGTGCAGGCTTTTTTGGCGCTGCTTGATGATTGCCTTGCTCTTCCTGCGCTCAAACGCTTGTTTATCTTAGGTGATTGGTTTGAAGTTTGGCTCGGTGATGATTTTTATTTGTCTTTATCCGACGAGGAACGACAAGGTCATTGGCTCACTCCGCTTATCGTTAAATTAAAAAAACTGCGCATAGCTGGCTGCGAGATTTTGGTCATGCATGGCAACCGCGATTTTTTGTTAGGTCAGCCATTCTGCAATCTATTTGGTGGCGAGCTTATTTATGAGCCGTATACTTTGACTGTCGGTCAGCAAAATTATCGTCTAGAGCACGGTGATGCCTTGTGTACTGATGATAAAAAATATCAGTTTTTTCGCAAAATCATGCGTAATCGGTTAACCCAGTGGTATTTGCTCAATAAATCACTAGAAAAACGCTTGGCTATCGCCGATAAAATGCGGCAAAAAAGCCAGCAGAATAATGCCAATAAAGCAGCACGTATCATGGATGTCAATGATAATGCTGTGCTGCAAGCCATAGCAAATAGCGATGCTTTACTGCACGGACATACCCATCGTCCGGCTATTCATCACGCGACTCATGATAAAAAACGTTATGTCTTAGGTGATTGGCGATTGTTAGATAAAGATACTCGCCAGCCAAAAGTCAGTGCGGTGGTCGGCGCAGTGACAGGCGACGAGCATTCAAATGACAGTTTTAGTAATAATGATGCTGAATTTAGATTGGTTGAGTTTAAATCGCTCATTTAATGTCGTTTTTTTGAGCGCCTCTGAACAATAAAAAAGGTCTGTTGATAATTCAACAGACCTTTTTTTATATAAATGATACTGCATGATTGATGCGAATTTAAGTGTCAAACTATTGATAGCTCAGTTCTTAAATTACAGTATTAGCCTTACTTTACGGTATTAGTTTAAAGAAATGTTGGCGATAATGCTTTAGCTCACGAATAGAGTCACGAATGTCATCTAACGCTAAGTGACTGCCACCTTTTTCAAAGTTTCTGAGAATATCAGGACGCCAGCGGAAACAAAGCTCTTTAATTGACGACACATCCAGATTGCGATAATGGAAGAATTTTTCTAATTCCGGCATTTGACGCGCCATAAAGCGGCGATCTTGACAGATGGAATTGCCACACATTGGCGACTTACCACTATCGACCCATTTATTGAGAAACTTAATGGTTTCAGCTTCGGCCTCTGCCAATGTCACGGTACTACGGCGGACACGGTCGACCAATCCTGACTGACCATGCTGCTTGGTATTCCAATCATCCATTTTATTTAACGTTTGATCCGATACTTTTATAGCGAACACTGGCCCTTCGGCAAGGACATTCAAATCTTCATCAGTGACAACGGTAGCAATCTCGATAATCTCGTCATTCAAGGTATCCAGCCCGGTCATTTCTAGGTCAATCCATACCAGCCCTTTTTTGCCTTGGTTTCTGATTTTAATCTTGTTGGGGTGGTCACCGGTACTCATAAAATATCCTATGGTCAATAAAGTTTAAAACAACTTTGGAGCAATATTAATTAGATAAATCGCCTGTTAATGTTCATGCCTAAGTAGCAAACTGTAGCAAAACGTTGCATCTACTGATTTATAACCCTTAAAACGTTACAAAATCTCTGTCTGCAGCAGGCGCTTTAGGCTGTATGTTATCAAACTTTCACGCTACACTTAGCAATATTTTTTTAATAGGTTCAAAACCCATGGCATTAATTCGGCAACGCAAACTGACTAAGCAACAGATTCGTCGCATCGACAAACAACAGCTGGCAAGTCAAGACAGCATCGATGACAGTTTGATGGATGGCGTGGTCATGGCGCATTATGGCAAGCAGTTGGAAGTACAAGTGACCAGCTTGCCTGCGGTGATACCCGTGCAGCCAGAGATTGCACCCGATGATCCTGAGCCGTTTTGGCAAGAGCTGGCATTAGGCGATATTTGGCGTTGTCATGTGCGTACTAACTTACCGATGCTAGCCGCTGGCGACCAAGTACGCTGGAGTGCTGATCCTAATACTGGCTTTGGACGTATTGAATCGGTCAAGCCGCGTACCTCTCTGGTCTCGCGTCCTGATCGTTACCATAAACTTAAACCTGTCGCCGCCAATGTCGATATTTTGGCGATTGTATTTGCGCCGCTACCTGCTGCCGCGCCAACCCTCATCGATCGTTATTTGGTCGTCTGTCATCATGCTGGCGTAAAGCCGCTGTTGGTGCTTAATAAAGCCGATCTATTGGCAGAAGAAAACGGCGTCGATACCAAAGAGTTACTCGCACAATATGCTTCTCTCGGTTATGAGAGCGTTCTCACCTCAGTCGATTGCCCTGAAAACGTCGCGGATAGTGATGAGCAAGAAGGGCTGGATGAATTAAAACGTTATATCGATAAAAAACTGGTTATTTTTGCGGGGCAATCTGGTGTCGGTAAAAGCAGCTTAATCAATGCCCTACTACCTGAGTCGGCACAAAGCGTCAATATCATCTCTGATAACTCAAAACTTGGTCAACACACCACCACAACCAGTCGCTTATTACCATTTAATCCAGCCGACTTAACCCAAGGCGGTATCGTCGATACGCCAGGTATCCGCGAGTACGGCATTTGGCATCTCACACCCGATGATATCATTTCAGGATTTGTGGAGCTTGCACCGTTATCTGGCAACTGTCAGTTCCGTGATTGTCGTCATACTCACAAAAGCAAAGGCTGCGCATTATGGCAAGCGGTTACTGACGGCGTGGTATTACAGCGCCGTGTGGAAAACCTCGTTACTCTAAGGGAAGAGGCAGATACTAAGCCCTATTAATATTGGCATTATTGGTATCCGCCTTATTAATCGCTGCCTTATAGATCGTTAATCGCTCGGTTGACCATCGCCCGTTTACTATGGATGGTCTAATCGGTATAATAGCGCCTTGTTCAGTATCGTTAGGCTGTCTTCTCAGCTTAACCGAACACTTATTTTTTTGGAGGTATGGTTTGGATCGTGCGCTGGAATTTGTGGGCAACCACCCGTTTTTATTTGGTATATTAGCCGTACTTGCCGTGCTATTTTTTACGATTGAAAACAAACGTAGTGGCAGAAAAATATCGCCCAATACCTTAGGCATGATGGTTAACTCGCAAAACGCGCAGCTAATCGATATTCGTGCCAAAAAGAAGTTTGAGACTGGTTACATTCAAGGCAGCCGTAACATACCGTTCACCGAGCTTAAAGACCGCTTAGAAGAAATCCGTGCAATTGAGCAGCCAGTGATTATCATTTGTGATATGGGTGTGCAAGCAGGCGCGGCGATTCAGATGATCGGCAAGGACAGTGTTTATCGCTTAGAAGGTGGTATCGGCGGCTGGCAAGCAGCGGGCATGCCATTGGTTGGGTTAAAAGATGCAAAGCCTAAAAATAAAGGCAAAGCCAAACCAAGTTTACATAAGTAGTCCGCTATACTGCTGTTTAAAAAATATTCAGCCCGTATCAATTGATATATGATTGAGGCGCGTTGAATATTCACAAATAAAAAAGACACCTTATTGATAGGTGTTTTTTTGTTTGTGGCATTTATGCTACCGTCAGAGCTTTTATACTCAAACATCTTGAATTTGCTCTGCTCATCCCCACTTTAATAACGAGCATTACCTAATCTATCTTCAATTTACTTGCTGGTAACGGATTATAAGAATTTTTATTAAATAATTATTTATAATACTTTTTATAATAAAACGATTACCTTCTAAACTTATAAATAAGGATTTACCATGACTGTCGCTGTTAAAGTTTATACGACGCCTATCTGCCCATATTGCTCAAACGCCAAACAACTCTTAAAAACTAAAGGCGTTGACTACGAAGAAATTGGCATGCACGATATGAGCCGCGAAGAGCGTCAAGAATTAATGAAAAAAACCAATAACTATCGCACTGTACCGCAAATTTTCGTCGGTGAGACCTTTGTCGGTGGTTTTGATGAGCTCAATCAAATGAACCAACAAGGCAAACTTGACGAGCTATTAGCAGGTTAATCTGCTACTTTTCGTTGCTGTCTGTCTTTGCCTGTGCAATGATAGACAGCGGCAAAGATAAAAGAGAGTAATAAAAACATCCAGATTTTGTCTCGATTTATATTACAATGAACTTTTATTAAAATGACAGTTTGTCCAACTATTTGATTAACTTTTAGAGGATTTATCATGGCTGAAGAACAAGCACAACCACAATTAGCACTAGAGCGTATCTACGTAAAAGACATGTCACTTGAAGTCCCAGGCGCTAGTGTGTTCACCAAAGAGTGGAACCCAGAGCTTGATATCAATTTGTCTAGCAATGCTGAAAAACTCGATGACGATCATTATCAAGTCATCTTAACGGTGAGCGTTACAGCAAAAAATGCGGAAGAAGCGGCATTTATCGCTGAAGTGCATCAAGCAGGTATCTTCTTATTAAAAGACATCCCAGAAGACCAAATTGGTCAAATCTTAGGTGCATACTGCCCGAACGTTTTGTTCCCATATGCTCGTGAAGTCATCAGCGACATCGTAACGCGTGGTAGCTTCCCGCAGTTATTGCTAGCCCCTGTCAACTTTGACCAAGCTTACGCGCAAAGCCAGCAACAAGCACAAGTTGATGCTGAAGGTAATGCATAAGTTTTAAGCAAAAATGTGCTAGCTTTATTCACAGTATATTTTAATAAAAAAGCCGTTTACTCATTAGGAGTGAGCGGCTTTTTTGTGGATGCTGTTTAAGCGCTTACTCAATAGAATCGTTGAGCAATGAGAGTTCTGCTTAGTAATATTGTGAGACATACAGTTAAAACCATTAGACATAAAAAAACCCTGCTAATAAACAGGGTCTTCAATCGCGTCATCAATTATTCGAAATCGATGATCAACCTTTTAACGCTGATAAAATTTGTTGCTTAACCTCATCGATGCCTTGCGTGCCATCAAACTTATCATAATTAGGGGCATCGGCACCTTCTTTGGCCTTGTCTTGATAAAAACCAACAAGCGCTGATGTTTGCTCATGATAAGTCGCTAGACGATCACGAATGGTAGATTCTTTATCATCTTCACGCTGGATTAGCGCTTCGCCTGTCACATCGTCGATACCCTCAACCTTGGGTGGATTGTGATCAACGTGATAAACGCGACCTGAACCAGGATGTTGGCGACGACCAGATAAGCGCTTGACAATCTCGTCATCCGGCACGCTGATTTCGATTACATGATCGATAGCAACGTCAGCATCTGCAAGTGCTTGAGCCTGTGGAATCGTACGCGGAAAACCATCCAAAATACAACCATTGGCACAATCAGGCTTAGCGATACGTTCTTTCACTAGGTTAATAATGAGGTCATCAGAAACCAAACCACCAGCATTCATGATGTCTTTGGCTTTTTTGCCAAGCTCGCTGCCTTCTTTGATCGCTGCACGCAGCATATCGCCAGTTGAGATCTGCGGGATATCATATTCTTTAGAAATAAACTGGGCTTGGGTACCTTTACCGGCGCCTGGTGGACCTAGCAAAATAATACGCATCATTACACGATTCTCCTTAATAGATAGGATTTTGGGACTAATAAAACTCAGGGATTGGTTGTTTGCCAAGCTACCTTACCTTGTGGCTTGGCAAAGCTCAAGTATTTTCATTATTTGCAGTGATAAGTTGTCATGACTTATCTGTTCATATAATGCTGTTGCGCGCTGCTGTATCGGACAACAGCGCTTACATCAGAGGTGCTGACAACAACAGATATAAATACTATGGAATTTGTTGATTAATTTCAACATTGACCTGATTTTGTTCCGCACTAATCACCACTGGATTACCTGACAAATCCCCTGACTCTGCACTGGCAGTACCACTATGGCTGATACGAGCGATGACAGCCAACTGAACTTTATCCGCTCTCGCCGATTTCAAAGTACGTTCAGGCATCATGGCATCCAAATCGCTTAGGCTAATGCTGGCTTCACCTTGCTTGATAACACTGATCGGCAAACGTTTGGCAGCAAATGGTGGTCCACCATTGACATCACGTATGGCGACAAACAACACATCGTCGGCTTTAACTAACGGCAGCAGGCTAGCATTAATCGTAACAGTCACTTCAACACCTTCAGAGGCTTGCTGTTGCTGAGCGGTGACATTAGCACTTAGCTCATCTAGACTCGCCAATGCTTTGGTATGATCACCAGGTTTAGCTGCAATACTGTCACGTAGACGCTTAATCCAGCCTTGTGCTTGATCAAAATTACTACTCCGTGCCTCACCCATTGCCATAAGCATTTGCGCGCCCTCATGCTCTGGATTTTTAGCCAACACGTCTTGTAGCACTCGGCGACTATTAGCGTCTAATTGGCCTTTATTGGCAAAGAAACTAATCTGTGCATAAGTGGTTGCAATCTCTTCATTGTCTGGTGACAAACGATAAGCACGCGACAAGGCTTCAATTGCGGAATCCGTCGCTTCTAATGATAAGAATAATTCTGATAAACGCATCCAGCGATCTGGATCATCAGCGTGACGATAGACATTGGTCTGCATGGCACTAATCAGCTGTTGACCATCTTCAATCGCCCAAGCAGGCGGCTGATCAATCTTACCCGTTAATAAGTCATCAGCCACTTGACCCACTTTGTCTTCAGCTGCCCAAAGCTCGAACACAGGCGTACGATCGCCGACCATCAAATAGGCCATCGCTGCCAAGACAGGCACCCAGACAGTAATGATCAATCGACTTTTGATACCAGGCGCGACCATCGGTGTGACTTCACGCTGAGCATCCAATAACTGGCGTTCAAGCTCCAGTTTTTGGTTCTGGTAATGGCTGTCATCGATAGTGCCATTATCTTTATCTGTTTTCAGTTCTGTTAGACGCTCACGGAACACAGCAACGTTGATATCCAACAGCTGATTGTCCATAGGCTTTTCTGGCGAGCGTGATGCTCGCAGCCAAGGCATGATAGTAATAACAGCGAGTATTAAGGCGATGAGTAAGCTTAGAGCAATAAATAAGCCCACAGTAGAGAATATGGTCATTTTTTGTCCTTGAGGCTTGTAATATCATGGTCGTTTTTGTCATCGCTCGAAGCACGTGATAACAGACGATCAATCTCGGCTTTTTCAGCAGCAGACAGAGCAGCAGCCGTACTATTGACCGTTACCCCGCTTTCACCACTAGCGACAAGCTGACGTCGTTTGCTTTGCCAGAACCAGCCTATGAGTAAACTGATGAGTAATAGTGGTGGAAAAAACCACAAAATCCACGTTGATGGACGGACAGGCGGCTTATAAGTGATGAAATCGCCATAACGTTCCTGCATATAAGCACGAATCTCGCCATCACTACGACCGTCTTTTATCAAATCATAGGTTTTTTGCTTTAGATCTTGAGCAATGGGCGCATCCGATCCTGCAAGATTTTGGTTTTGACATTTTGGGCAACGCAGCTCTTCGATGAGACCACGATATTGGGCTTCTTGCTGCACAGAATCAAAGTCATAGACCTCAATAGCAGCATAGCTTGCCATACTTATTAGACAAGCTATTAATAAGCTCGAGACTTTTAACGTAACGGCTGTTATTTTATTGGCTATCATTTACACGCCTCCGCAACCTGAGTCGGATCTGGACTGACGTTGTTATTATTGGCTTCATTGAGCACCATCAAGCAAGGCGTAATACGACTTTGCCAGTTGCTTTCATTGATCTCACCAATGATGTGCTGACGAATAATACCATTACCATCGACTACGAAAGTCTCAGGCGCACCCGTCAAGCCTAAGTCCAAAGCAAACTGACCAGATAAATCCTGAATAGACATCGAGAACGGATCGCCACCTCGGTTTAAGTAGCCTAGTGCATCGCCAATATCATCTTTATAGTTGACCCCGACCAGATTGACACCGCGCTCCTCTAATTGCATAAGAAAAGGATGCTCAATAATACAAGTTGGGCACCAAGAGCCCCAAATGTTCATCAAAAAGGGCTTATCAGGCAGATTCTCATTGGTCATGATACGACTGGTATCTGATAATAAAGGCAGCTCAAAAGCGGGCACTGGGCGCTCAAGTGCCGTATTGGTAACGATATCCGTCGGCTTACCCAAACGCAGATATAGCATGATGATTAAGCCAATGAAAACGATCAGTGGAATCAAAAACCATAGCTTAAGTTGCTTTTTATTCATGGTTTTCGTGCCAGCTACCTTATCTTGCTTTGCATTTTGCTCAGGGGATTGCTTTGATGTGCTCATATTAATTATCCCCTGTCTTTAATGCTGACGCATCCAAATCGGCGACGGTGGTAAAGCCTGCTTTATTTGCCGCAATTTGTGCAGGTGTCTTGGTTTTCTTAATACGATAGCGATGATCAAGAATACTCAATACTGCACCAAACGCCATAATCAGAGCGCCTAGCCATATCCAGCGGATAAGCGGTTTCACATAAATACGTACTGCCCATTCGTTGCTATCTTCGGCGATAGGTTCGCCCAGTGCCACGTAAACATCACGCATGAGGCTAGCATCAATCGCAGCTTCTGTGACTGGCATCATACTAATGATGTAATTACGTTTTTCAGGATACAGCGTAGTCACAGCACGGCCATCTTTGCTGATTTCAACCTCAGCTTGGGTGGCATCAAAGTTACTGCCTTTGACTTCACGAAAGCCTTTAACGGTAAAGTCATAGCCTTGAACATGAACACTATCGTTTGGTCCAAGCGCGACATCACGTTCAATACTTAACGTACTGGTAAATGCGACGCCGATGACGGCAATAATGACACCGATATGAGCGGTCTGTTGACCCCAATAGCTCAGACGTAACTGGCGTAACCCTTTAACAAAATTGGGTGCGTTTTTGGTTTTGTCTTTAAAATCAACCACCATCCATAGCAGTACCCAAAAACTGACCGCCAAGGTAACGCCAATATTAAGCATCGCAGACGGGCTCACAAAATACGCGATAACTGCGGCAAGCACTAAACTACTGGCGGCAATGACCATACCAGCGCCCAATAGCGGACGGCTGTCTTTTTTCCAGCGAATGTTCGAGCCCATACCCATTGCCACTAATATCAGCCACGTTAGCGGTACAAACAGTGCATTAAAGTAAGGAGGGCCGACAGACACCTGACCTAAATTAAAGGAGTCGGCAATGATAGGATAGAGCGTGCCAAGTAGTACAACCAAAGTCGAAATCAAAATAATAACGTTATTAATGACTAAAAATGACTCACGCGAAATCAGTTGATACTGACTTTCGACCGTTAAACGCCAACCACGTACCGCAAACATCAACAAGCCACCGCCGATGATCACACCGAGAATGACTAGAATGACCAGACCACGCGTTGGGTCAGCGGCAAATGAATGCACCGAGGTAATAACGCCAGAACGCACGAGAAAGGTGCCCAATAGACTGAGTGCAAAAGCAAAAATCGCCAGCATAATCGTCCATGCTTTAAAGACACCACGTTTTTCTGTGACGGCAAGCGAATGTAGCAGCGCTGTACCAGCCAGCCATGGCATCAACGAAGCGTTCTCTACTGGATCCCAGAACCACCAACCACCCCAGCCAAGCTCGTAATAGGCCCACCATGAGCCAAGCGCGATACCAACGGTCAAAAAGCCCCAAGCCGCCAATGCCCACGGACGCGACCAGCGTGTCCACACTGCATCTAAACGACCTTCCCACAATGCCGCCATACAAAAGGCAAACGGCACGACCAAACCCACATAGCCCATATACAGCATCGGTGGATGAATAATCAAACCGAAATCTTGTAGCACAGGATTTAGATCCGCACCATCAACAGGTAAGTTTGGCAATGTACGATCAAATGGCGACGAGGTAAAAATCAGCATCGCTAGCATCATCATCTGCACGCCGGCCAAAATTACCAACACTCGCGCACGCATAGACAGTGGCAAACCACGGCTAAAGTAAGAGACCAGCGCACACCAAGTAGCCATGATGGTCATCCAAAGCAGCAATGAACCCTCATGACCACCCCAAGTTGCCGACAGCTTATAATACCAAGGCAACAGCGTATTAGAATGCTGAGTGACATAGACGAGGCTGAAGTCATTGTAATAAAAGCCTGCCATCAGCGCGGCAAATGATGTGATCATGGCAGCAAATTGTGCCCACGCCAGACTTGGTGCCAAACGCTGCCACGCAACGTGGTCACGCATAATACCGACGGTTGGTAATACCACCTGCAAAATCGCCAATATAAAGGCGGCTAGCAAGGCAAAATAACCCAATTCTGTGATTAACATACGGTCTAACCTTGTTTACCTTAATACGGTCATTGTTTATTTTAGGGATTGGTTTTTTAGGATATTCGAAAGTATCCAGTAATCGTTACTACGAGTATTTATACTGCTGGTCTTTATTAGTATCATTTATTATAAAAGCGCCATTAGCCATTGCAGCTGAGGGCGCTTACAGCAAGGTACATTAGCGTCAACTTGTCACGTTTCTGTATCCACTCTGTATGCGATGTGTATAAAGGACATAAAAAATGCGTCATTACTGAATCGCAGGAAAAAACACTAAGACCAGATGCAACCAGCCTGCTAAAAACCCTGTCAAACCACCCAACACGATTAATGTCATTTCATCTTCACGAAAAGCGGGACGTAATAAGTTCTGAAACTCATCTGGCGTCAGCGCGCGAATACGGTCACGAAACAGCCCAAATATTTTACTGGCACGGCTTTCATTGAGCTCAGGATCTCGCAATGGCACCATTGTCGCAACAATTGACTTATCAATGATGGTGTTTTTTAGCTGTCCATATTCGCGGCGACCCAAGCCTAGGCGCAGTGTCGTACTAATCACTGGCGACTCTAGCACTTTATATAAATGCGACTTCATCAACTCACGCGTTTGCGCAGCACGGTCACCATACATCATCTCATTCATGATGTTCTCAAGCGTCACCAAATCTTTTACGACAATCTCAGCAAAAACCTCAGAAACTTCCTCTTGGCGTTTCATAAAACCGCCTTGCAAACGATACTGGGCGATATGTGGTAATTGCGGTCTAATAAAGGGAAAGCGACTCTGGACAGCAAAAAACTTCACATAAGGAATAAATCGCGGCTCTACAGGATTAAACACCATCCAAATAGCAATCCAATTGGTAAGAAAACCCCAAATCGCGGCAAAAAACGGCACTGTCCAATGCTGCGGCACCACCAAAAATATAAACATTTGGATAATACCGAAGACCAAACCAATCAAAGCACTGATATGCCAAATAAAATCGATCTCTTTTTGACCAACCTTCAAAAACATATTGACCATTAAACGACGATCACTTTCCATCGTGTTAACAATCATTTTGCGCATATCAACCAAGTCTTCGACGTTATGGGTCAAGTCAGTCACCAAAGACTGCATGATATTGGGCAGCTCTTGATGCGCTTGAGCGTAGATACGGCGCTTCAACGCATAAGGCAGATTACCCCACAGCGCTGGCGAATGGTCCAGCATAATTTCATCAATCAATGCTTCAAGGTTTTTGTCCACGGTATCCGTGATAAATACCGCCATCTGCTCAGGCTCCATCGCCTGAAAAAACTCATCAAGCGAGCCAAGCTTTGACAGCGTTTGATCCACGATAACGCCTGATATCTTGCCAGCCTTTCGTGGGACGATACCTTGCCAGCCAATACCCGGCAACCCAAAAAACGGGAAGTTTGGAATACGAATACCCCGAAACTTAATCGGATAGAACAGCATTTTAAGCGCCATCCACACGTGTATCCATGTGACAAATGCAGTCACAGGCGGAATAGTCAGCATGGCAAAAAACTCTGGGTGTTCAGCTATTGTCTGCCACAATGAAGTTGCATCCATGACTTATCTTGCCCCTGACAGGTTAATTGTCGTCGCTAATTAAAGAGGATTAGCAAATTAGAACGCTTAACAAAAAGCCGCTCTGCCCATGATAATTATTATCAAATAAATCGCCTGATTTTAGCATACTTGCCATTCATTAGCACACGTCGAGCCTAGGTAAGTTGTGACTAGGGATGACACGTTTTACTATTACTTTCGATAGCAATAATATTAATATCATCTACAGGCGCTTTAGATAATAACGGCCACAAAATAAATGGTGGTGTACTGCGGCGGCTCATTTGTTCTGTTATAATTTGTGATTGTATGACCGCACATCGCTGTATATAGATTGAGGGATTATTATTTCAACTCATCTCAGTCCATGTAATTGAAATTCTTATTATTATCCTTTATGCTCGCCGCACTTTGGTGAACGACCCTGCCCTTTTACTCTCTTTTATTGACTCACTGACCGTTTGGGCTCTTACTTTCTATGAATAAACCGCTAACTCCCAATACTGAACAGGTCAATCGTGTTTTCACCAGTCGTATTATTATCCTTGGAATTCTGATATTCATTGGATTGAGTGGCTTGATCGTGCGTTATGGTTACCTACAAGTCTATGCGCACGATAAGTATACGACGCAAGCAGACAATAACCGTATTAAGCTGATCTCTGCACCGCCCAGCCGCGGCTATATTTATGATCGCAATGGGATCATATTGGCAGACAACCAGCCCGTATTTACGGCCATGTTAAGCCCTGATGAAGTTGAAAATCCAGAGCGTACGCTAAATTTGCTTGCGCCTATTTTTGAGCTAACAGATGAAAATATTACCGATATTTTAGCGCGACTGAGTAAAAGCAAAAACGATCCTGTGACCATTAAAATTGACTTAACCGATGCCCAATTGGCGCAGTTTAGTGAGCGTAAACCCTTTTTTCGCGGTGTAACCATCCAAAGCAAGCTGACACGTTCATATCCTTATGACGAGCTATTTGCACACGTCATCGGCTATGTTGGGCGTATCAATGATAAAGAAACCAAACGCATTGACAAAGATCGCTACGCTGGCACTGACCTTATCGGTAAAATCGGTATCGAAGATTATTACGAGGACATATTGCTAGGGCAACCGGGTTATCAGTCGGTAGAAACCGATGCTCTTGGCAATATTTTGCGTCAATTAGACACTAAACCACCCGTAGCTGGTAATGACATTACGCTGAGCTTAGATTATGGCTTACAGCAAGTCGCCCAGCAGCAGCTAGACGGTCGTCGCGGCGCTATCGTGGCAATCGATCCAAAAAATGGTGATGTATTGGCGTTTGTCAGTAATCCAAGCTATGACCCCAACCCTTTTATCTCAGGCATCTCCTTTAAGGATTATGGCAATCTGCGTGAAGATCTCGATCAGCCGCTCTATAATCGTGCGCTACAAGGAATGTATCCTCCTGCCTCCACTATTAAGCCTTTTGAAGGCTTAGGCGGCATTCATTATGGGCTGCGTAATTGGGAAACCACTATCTATGATCCCGGTTATTTTAGCTTACCGGGAGACTCACATCGATTCCGTGACTGGAAGCGCGGTGGTCACGGGTCAGTAGATCTTAAAAAATCAATTATGATGTCGGTGGATACCTATTATTATAAATTGGCCTATGAGATGGGCATCCAGCGCCTACACGATTGGATGACACGCTTTGGATTTGGTGAGCCGACAGGCATTGATTTGCCCAATGAAAAATCAGGAATTATGCCATCACCAAAATGGAAAAAAGACACCTATGGTAAAGGCTGGTTGCCGGGTGAAACCATCTCAGTCAGTATCGGGCAGGGTTATTTCTTAGCCACACCATTACAGATTGCCAATGCAACCGCCATGACAGCGAATAAAGGCTATCACATTACTCCGCATCTACTAAAAAGTAGCGATGGTGCAGCACAAGTTAACGTAATCACTAAACCAGATGGTAAAATTGACTACAATGGCAAACCCTCTGACTGGTTACGTATGCATGATGCGATGGAAGATACAGTCAAGGCAGGTACCGGACGTGGGATTTATACGCCGCGCTATCGTATTGCGGGCAAAACAGGTACTGCGCAAGTCAAGTCCATTGCGCAAGGCAAACGTTATGATAAATCTGCCATAGACAAACGCCATTGGGATCATGCTTGGTTCAATGGTTTTGCACCCGTAGAAAATCCTGAGATTGCGCTTGCCGTATTGGTCGAAAATGGCGGTGGCGGTAGTAAAGTCGCTGCACCGATAGGTCGCGCACTATTTGACTACTGGATATTACAGCGCAAAAACGACCCTATCTTGCCACCAACGGCTGATCAACTAAAAGTCATCAAGCGCCAAAAAGCTTTTGAAAAATTGATGCGTGATGCCCAGCGTGAAAAAGAAGAAAAAGCGCTAGAAGAAAAGGCAGAGGTGGAAGCAGCCACAGCCACCACGACCTCTGAGTAAAAGTACGCTAAACGAGATACGGTAAATATAAATATTATGAAAAAATCTATAAGCAGCCGCGAGCATAGGAACAATCATAAGAGCAAAAATATAGCTGCGGGCGACGTGCGGATCATTGGTGGTCAGTTTAAACGCCGTGTTGTACGTTTTATTGACGCAGAGGGTCTACGTCCGACCCCAGATCGCTTGCGAGAGACGCTGTTTAGCTGGCTACTTGCTGATATTTATGGCGCTTATGTGCTTGATAGCTGTGCTGGTAGTGGTGTCTTAGGTTTTGAAGCACTGTCTCGTGGTGCCGCGCACGCAACCTTTATCGAAATAAATCCTGCGCAAAGTAATATGCTGCGTCAAAGTGCTGAACAGTTGCATCTGAGCACTGATACCCATCAAATTATCCAAGGCACTGCAGAAAGAGTATTGATGCAAGAGCAGATTGTTCCGCGCCCTTTTAATATTGTATTTATCGATCCACCGTATGCTCAAGATCTGTGGCAACCTATTTTAATAGCACTGATTACCCAGTCGTTAATTGATAGTGCAACACTGATTTATCTAGAAGCAGATAAAGATTTAGAAAGCCAATTGAAACAACTGGAAGAGACGCTTAATAAAAATCCAGATATCCAATCAGGTACTATTCAGCAAATAATCCGCTTTGAATGTGTGAAACAGACCAAGGTTGGACAAGTTGTTGCTGGACTTTATCGTTTATCATCGTCATAATTGTCGGGTTAATGCCTGCCATTAACAAATTTTACAAATGTTTAGAACCGCTAAAAACTGGCCAACGCTGCAGTTTAATGTATATAAGGCGAAAATAAACCCCAATGCAGCTTGCAAGCGTAGGCACTACTGCTTATAATGTGCAGTCTGTTTTTTGAGAGCCCCGTTCCCAGCTAAACTCTCAACGAATTCTAATTTTAAGGTTTTATCATGAAAACACTTAGTGCAAAACCAGCTGAAGTGACCCATGACTGGTATGTCGTAGATGCTGACGGCAAAACCCTTGGTCGCTTAGCCACTCAAATCGCTAGTCGCTTACGTGGCAAGCATAAGCCTTCTTTTACGCCGCACGTTGACACTGGTGACTTCATTGTTGTCATCAATGCTGATAAAATCACGGTAACGGGTAAAAAAGCGCAAGATAAAAAATACTATCGTCACAGTGGCTACCCAGGTGGTATCAAGGAAACCAACTTCAGTAAGTTGCTTGCACATAAGCCTGAAGATGTTCTACACAAAGCAGTTAAGGGTATGCTTCCAAAGGGCCCTCTTGGCTATGCGATGATCAAGAAGCTGAAGCTATATGCGGGTACTGAACATCCACATACTGCACAGCAACCTAAAGAACTAGACATCTAAGGATATACTTATGGAACGCAATTACGGAACTGGTCGCCGCAAGACGTCTACTGCTCGTGTCTTTTTAGCTAAAGGTACTGGTAGCATCGTTGTTAACGGTAAGCCACTTGATGAGTATTTTAGCCGTGAAACTTCACGTATGGTTGTTCGTCAGCCTCTAGAATTACTTGACTCACCTACTGCTTATGACCTATACATCACTGTAAAAGGTGGCGGTATTAGTGGTCAAGCTGGCGCAATCCGTCACGGCATCACGCGTGCATTGATTGAGCTAAACGAAGCCAACAAACCTGCACTAAAAGCAGCTGGCTTTGTTACTCGTGACTCACGTCAAGTTGAACGTAAGAAATTGGGTCTACGTAAAGCACGTAAACGTCCACAATTCTCGAAACGTTAATCAAAGCTATCTCTTATCTTTTTACGGCTGTTGTCTTTATCTCAGAGCGACAGTCATAATATTAAAGAAAAGAGTAGATTTGCAAAACCTTATAAGCTGTCCGCAGCTTATAAGGTTTTTTTATGGCTGATGACTTTTGCATTTGCTCATGATTTTGTGCGTAACTCACCTTGCAAAGCAATGCTGACTACCCCATCATGATGATAACTTTTCATTATTAGTAACAATTTTATGAAAGCGCCTGAACAATACGACCCCAGCAAACCACCTACCAAAAGCAGCCTGCCACCGCCAAGTACGCAGCAGCCTGCTAAGTCCCCAGCGATACCTGCTGGCATGCCAACGATTACCCAAAATCATAAGCGCACAGCACCCATAGAAAAAAAGCCTTTTCAATGGCAGTTTTTGTTGCCTAAATATTGGGGCATTTGGCTATTGGCAGCAATGATCTTACCCATCATATATTTGCCACTACGTTGGCAGTTTTGGCTGGGACGTCAGCTGGGCATATTTATCTATAAAATAGTAGGCTCACGTCGGCGTGATACGCTTATCAATTTGAAACTGGCTTTTCCAGAAAAGCCAGACGTCGAGCGCGAATTGATGGCAAAACAAGTCTTTGTCAATCAATGCATTGGTGTGTTTGAAACTTTATGTGCTTGGTATCGTCCAAATGTTTTTACTCGTACCGTTTCAATTTCGGGATTACAGCACGTTGTCAATGCACAGAATGAGGGTCGTCCTGTCATTTTACTGGGCGCTCATTATACTATGCTTGATCTGGGCGGCATGCTCTGTACGCAATTTTTTCCGATGGATGGGATGTATCGTCCGCAGAATAACGCGCTACTTGATTGGTTTGTTTATAATGGTCGTGCCAGTATTCTCAGCAAGCAAATAGCCAGTCGTGACATGCGCAGTTTTATTGAGTCAATTAAAGCCGGTCACGTGATTTGGTACTCACCTGACCAAGATTATGGTCTAAAACAAGGCGTCATGGCACCATTCTTTGGTGTGCCAGCAGCGACTATTACAGCATCACGGCGCATGGCAAAATTGGGTGACAAGGCACATCCACCCGCATTAATGGCGCTGCATACTTACCGGCAGACACCAGATAGTTTACCCAAAGGCAAACGCCCGCACTATCATTTAACGATTACCCCAGAAATTCAAAACTATCCAAGTAACGATGAATTGGCTGATGCGACGCGAGTCAATGAGTTGCTAGAGGGATTGATTCGTATTGATCCCACTCAGTGGATGTGGTTCCATCGTCGTTTCAAAAATGGTCCTGATGGTCGTACTGACATCTATAAGTAAGCGTGTATTGCTACGAAAAAGCGCCAAAAAATTTGCTATACTTTGCAGCTTATATTTTTTATATTACCTACATATAAATAACAATGAATTTATAATAAATTGAAAAACGAAACTTTTATAAATAAAACCTTGATGAACCAAATAATGGATTTACCATGAATAACACTCATATTTCTGATAACCAAAGTTCTGACAACCAAGCTCCTGATCACTCAACGCAAGCCAAGCGCATTTTGACGGGCATCAAACCGACGGGTACCTTACATTTAGGAAATTACGTTGGCGCGATTCGCCCAGCCATTCAGTCTATCCAAAACAGTGATGACGAAGCATTCTTTTTTTTAGCAGATTACCATGGCATTATCGGCTGTTATGATCCTGCTATTATTCATGAATCGACCAAAGCCATTGCAGCGACTTGGCTTGCCTGTGGTCTGGATCCTGAGCGCGTCACTTTTTACCGTCAATCAGATGTGCCGGAAATACCAGAGCTTGCTTGGATTTTGAACTGCTCATGTGCCAAAGGTTTAATGAATCGTGCTCATGCTTACAAAGCAGCTGTCGATATTAATATGAAAAAAGAAGACGTCGATCCTGATCAAGGTATTAATATGGGGTTGTTTGGCTACCCTGTACTCATGGCAGCAGACATCTTGATGTTTAATGCCACACATGTACCTGTCGGTCGCGACCAAATTCAGCATGTCGAAATGGCACGTGATATTGCTGGTACCTTTAACCATCGCTATAAAACGCTCTTTACCTTACCATCTGCCGTTGTAGATGACGATATCCCATTACTAACGGGTTTGGATGGTCGCAAAATGAGCAAGAGCTATGGCAATACCATTCCGCTATTTGGTGATTCTAATCCGCAAGTCAGTGCCGAAAAACAGATGCATAAAGCCATCATGAAAATTGTGACCAACTCACAACTGCCTTCCGAGCCAAAAGACCCTGACGATTCGGCTATTTTTGAGATTTATAAAGCCTTTGCTACTCCTACAGAAATTGCTGATATGCGCGCGCAGTTTGCCGCTGGTATCGGCTGGGGCGATGCCAAGCAAGCCCTGTTTGAGAAAATAAATACGGAAATAGCACCCTTCCGCGCGCGTTATGAGCATCTTATGGCTAACCCAAAAGAGCTAGAAGAAATCTTACAAATGGGTGCAGAAAAAGCCCGTCGTCATAGCCGTAAGCAATTAGATAAGACTCGTCGTGCGATTGGTATCCGTCCACTTGCCAAAATTAAATAATCATTTGATTATGTTAGCCAAGATGGATATTAAGCGTGCAGACTAAGCTAAAAAATGAACAAGCGGCTTTACCAAAAGCCGCTCTTCTTCTAACTCTACCTCAAGCCTCTGATTCTTTAGATACTAAGCGCGCACAAGACGGCTCATTTATTAATGATATGTCTTTGCGCATTTACCAGACATCCGTACAACATCTACCAGAAGATCTCTATGTGCCGCCGCAAGCCTTTGCCATTTGGCTTGAGCAGTTTGCCGGACCATTAGATTTCTTGCTATATTTGGTCAAAAAAAATAATGTTGATCTGACCCAAATGCCGATACTACCCATAACGGAGCAGTATTTGGCTTACATCAGCGAATTAGATACCGAGCATTTTGAATTGGCAGGCGATTATCTGTTGATGGCGTCCACGTTGATTGCCATTAAAACCGAGCTGTTGCTGCCCAAGCCTGAAACTCCCAGCGATGAGCGTGATCCAAAAGCAGAACTGATTGAGCGCCTTGAAGAATATGCGCAAATCAAAGTAGCAAGTCAACGCTTAGATAATCTGGTGCGTCTTGAGCGCGATGTGTTTTTGGCCATGGTCAGTATGCCCGGTCAAGACGTCATGAATGCGGAATTACCTAGCTATTCGCCAAACCTTTTGATTGACAGCCTATTTAAAATGCAACTGCAGCCCGATTATCAAATGCATACCATCAAAGTCGATGCTGTTCCTCTTGCTGATCGTATTGCCAGTATTAGCCGACAGCTCAGTACGGATGGCGAGCACTCTTTTTATGAGCTACTAGATAAAACACAAGGTAAAATAGGTGTGGTTGTCAGCTTCGTCGCCATACTAGAGCTGATAAAACGACAGTTGGTTGGTATCGTAAATACTGATTTAAAAAGTCATCCTACTACTGACAATAATGATGCTGAAGACCGTCATACTAAACCCTTAACGTTACAGTGGTTGGCATAGTTATTATCCACCTGTCTATTCCTATAAATATCGATACACATCATCATTTAAAAAGAGTCGCTTTCTAATGACAGATACTGACAATACCAAGCAAGATCATGACAAACCATCCTCATTATCTACCGCTTTACTGTCATTGACCGACGAGCAGCGACAGCATCTAGAAGACTTAAGCAAGCATATCGAAGTGCTATTACATGCGTCAGAAGCGCCCCTAACCGCCACTGTCTTAAGAAAACACCTGTCTTTAACGGCTAAAGAGCTAACACAGGTTTTGGCGCTACTAAGACAGCGCTTAGATATGGGCGTGCTAAGCTTGCACGAAACTGCCAGCGGTTATCGACTGCAAGTCGCGAATAACTATAGTGCTTTAATTCAACGCGTCTTCCCGCAGCGCCAAGAACGCCTGAGCCAAGCCTTACTTGAGACGCTTAGTGTGATTGCTTACAAGCAGCCAGTGACTCGTAGCGACATAGAGCACGTGCGCGGTGTGACGCTATCAAGCAATATACTGCGTCAACTATTTGATAAAGGCTGGATTGAAGAGAAAGGTTACAAAGAAACCTTGGGTCGCCCAGCATTGCTACAGACCACGCCACAATTTTTAGATGCATTTGGACTGAGTGAGTTGAGCGAGTTGCCACCGATGCCAGATATCAGCGCCATCAAAGCGATGTCTTAAGCCTTTAGAGCGTGAAGCCTTTAAAAATCATTAAGCAATTAAAACGTAGTATAGAAGAGATTTAGCATTATTCTCCAGAGAATCTTTATTCAAAAAAAAGACAGACCGCATAGGATCTGTCTTTTTTATTTAATCAATAAAGTCTTTAATTGATCTTTAATAATTGGCTCTTGCTAACGGCCTATTATTGATTGATAACATCAACGCCTTTTGGTGGCGTAAACTTAAACTGACTGCTACTGATGCTTGGGTTTAGTTTGATACTACTGAATTTGATGGAAGTAGTTTGACCAAGGCTATCATTTAGTACCATCATTACTGGCTTACCACCGCTAAAACTCATTGATAAACTCTTAAAGCTGGCACTGTCTGATTTTGGGTACAGCACATAGTAATTTTTATTATCATATGGCTGGGTAATTTTGAAATTCTTGTCAATTTGGCTTGGGTCGCCTGATAACAGCAGTGCTGGTGTATTACCAACTTGGCTGTCAACGTTTTGCTTGGTCGCTTGTTCTAAATCCTTGTCATAAACCCACATGGAGTTACCATTAGCGACGATCAGTTGCTGTGATGGCGACTTTGTTTCCCAGCGGAAATTATTTGGGCGTTGTACACTCATCGTACCCGTAAAAGTACCACTGTTGGCACCTTTGGTCGTTTGGCTAAAGTTAGCCGTCATGCTTTTGGTATTTGTCAGCAGCTTGTTTAAACGTTTGGCAGCGGTCAAATTATCAGCTGGTGCAGCAGTAGCTGATTGTGTCAATACCATCATCGGGGCTGCGACACCAAGCGATGTCATTAATACACCAGCTAAAGCACCGCTCATCATTTTTTGTTTTAAAGTTGTTTTGTTGGTTAATAAAGTCATCATAAATCCTCTCTAAAAATGCATAATCGCTTAAAAATTGTCGCTTTAAAATAAGACATCTTATTAAAATTTTTGTTTTCCATAAATATTTATCTAGCCACCATAAAATAGCTGCTAATAAACCATGACGACAGTGTGCCAGTTTTTTTATTACACGCCTAGTCATGATTTGCAATCTTTACTACCGCTGCCATACACGCTTGTAACTACTCTTTTGACCATTATTGTGATCATAAGTGGCTACACAATAATAAACCGCATGGATGGTGATTTTTTTGACTATTCATTATTTTCTAACGTTATTTACTAATATTGTTTATCAGCATAAAGCCAATTTAGTATCCATAACCACTACGAAAATAACTAAAAAAAGCCCCTACTACCAAACGGTAATAGAGGCTTTTTAGTCATCGGATTATTTTAGTCTTTGACTAAAACAACCTAGATGGGCAATTATGCGCTTTCAACCATTACATAACGACGGTTGAACTTACCTTTGGTCGCAAACTTTACCACACCGTCATTCAGTGCAAATAAAGTATGATCACGACCCATGCCAACGCCTTCGCCTGCGTGGAATTCTGTACCACGTTGACGAACGATGATGTTACCAGCTGTGATAGCTTGGCCACCAAAGATTTTAACGCCTAGCATTTTTGGGTTTGAATCACGACCATTACGGCTTGAACCGGCAGCTTTCTTATGTGCCATGGGAAAATCTCCTTGTTAATTTGACTTATCGCTGATGCGATAACTCTTAAGCATTTAGTGCACTATTTAGCAGTAATTGCTAAGTGGATAATTAGGCATTAATAGCTTTGATTTTTAACAAGGTATACCATTGGCGGTGACCTTGCTCTTTGTGATAATGCTTACGACGGTTGTGCTTAACGATACGGATTTTTTCGCCGCGACCATGTTCAACCACTTCAACTTCAACGCTAGCACCTTCAACGATAGGCTGACCGATTTTGACAGTTTCGCCGTCAACAATCATCAATACATCTTCGAATTTAATTGTTGCGCCAGTTTCTGCTTTTAGTAGTTCAACTTTAAGCAACTCATCGACAACTACACGGTGCTGTTTACCACCAGTTTTGATTACTGCGTACATTGTATGACTCCGTTTAACCCGTGTGCCGTGGCTGATGTTATACCAACGCTTTTACGACGAACACGACAGGGAAAAATTAAAGGCAAGATTTTACGGCTTTTTGCTCATAAAAGCAAGCCGTCTATCTCACTTGTTTGACTGGTTTTTGTAAGGCAGTTACACGAATAACCACCTCACTTTTTATTATATCTACTGCTGATTAGGAGCACATCTAAGATGCTACTCCAACAAAAAAACACTATATAATAATAGCGGCTATTATAACTTATATAATCAGCGACTTACAGCCTTTTATACATCTCTTAAAGGACCTTAGATATCGCCGATAAATGACCATTAATTCTAATGAAGTTTCAGCCAATTTTTACAGTTTTTATATCAATTTCTATATATAGTAAATCTTATATGAAAGATAGGCGCGATGTTTTAGGCACGTTTTAACCCACAATCTAAAGGCATAGCTATGCTATTATAGAAAATAATGCCTTACCTATCTATAAAACTAAGGCTATAAAAAATTCTCTTTATTCTTATTAATATGACTATTTATTATGACCAGCATCCCTTCACATAAAACAGATTCAATGACTCAATCAACGCCTAATTATGCTGATATCCAAAGTATCGTGGCGGATGATTTTGAGATTATGGACAAGCAAGTATTTGGTAGTCTTAATTCCAAAGTTCAGCTGGTAATGAGCGTCTCACAGCATGTAATTAATGCTGGTGGTAAGCGAATGCGCCCGCTGATTACCTTGTTATGTGCACGCATGTTTGAGGACAAGCCCTCAGAAAAAGCCATGCATCTAGCCGCTATTACTGAAATGCTGCATACAGCGACCTTGGTTCATGACGATGTGATTGATGAGTCAGGACAGCGCCGTGGTAAGCCAACTGCTAATGCCACTTGGGATAATGCCACCGCGGTACTAGTCGGTGACTATCTGATTGCTCGCGCCTTTAATTTATTAGTTGGCTTCCAAAGCCTGCCACTGTTGCAAGTATTCTCAGATGGCACCTGCGATATCGCTGAAGGCGAAGTATTGCAGCTCCAGCATCAGCACAACCCTGCCGCGACAGAAGAGGATTACTTGCGCATTATTGACGGTAAAACCTCGCGGCTGTTTATGATGGCGACTCAAGGCGCTGCAATTTTACAAGACAGAATAGAGCATATGCAGGCTTTAGGCGATTTTGGTCAGCACTTTGGCAATGCTTTTCAAATTATCGATGATGTACTCGACTATAGTGGTGATAGTGAGGTAATGGGCAAAAACCTAGGAGACGACCTTGCTGAAGGCAAGCCAACCCTACCGACCATCAAAGCGCTTGAGCTGCTAAAAGACAACGATGCCGAAGGCTATGAGCAGTTGCGTGTCGCTGTACAAACTGGAAAGACACCGAACGCTGAACAACTTATTGAGTTAGTGCGCCGCTCAGGATCATTAGATTACTGTAAGCAGCGGGCTTGGGAAGAAACCAAGCTGGCGCAACAAGCACTGAGTACGTTACCTGACAATCGTTATCGCACAGGCTTATATCAATTGACTGAATTGGCTAGCGCACGCTTGCTGTAGTCAGTATCGTCATAACAGCTGTCAATACTTGCGGCTAGCAGCCATTAGCTGTTGGTAAAGACCATTAATGAGTAATTGTGTTAATGGTCACAGTTAATAGTTGCTAAAGTTTTTGTTTTGTTGACAAACCTTATTTATCGTTGGTTAAAGACCTTACAGCCTATATGGATATGCTATTTTCACAAAAGTTTACAATTATTTCTCATTGACCGTTGTATGACTGTACATTAGCTGTTAATGAAGATGGCGCTTGCCATGACAGCATTTAATGCATTCACAAAAGCTGATATTACGATTTCTAACCATAAATCCTGCGCTCAACTACTTGACTGTGGGGTTATCCCGATAGTTTATAATTACTCGTTAACTTTACTAATCAAGGTTGTGGTTTGGCTACAGCTTTGATGCTTAAGATTCTTAAACCGATATTTGATACTTATATCGCTATTAGAGGTTCTAATAGTGATGTTTGGCTAAATTCATATTATTAAGAACAAACTTAGCCGAGAAAGTAAAGATCATTAGAATCAACACTCATTTTTATATTCAATACGCTTAGATTTATTGATAAACTTTTTATACTGTCATTACTTATTTTATACCTATTGCCGAGGACATTGATGAAGCACTCTACTCTTGCGCTTGTAATAGCATCTGTACTATCTGGAGCTGTACTGATTGGCTGTGACAAAAACGAGGACGCCGCTGGCGCAGATGCCGCACAGCAGCAGATGCCGCCTGCGGTTGTTAACGTCCAGACTGTCACGCTCGATACTGTACCCCAAGTACAGACTTTTTCTGGACGTACTACGGCTTATCAGACTGCCGACGTCCGCCCACAAGTTAATGGCGTTATTGACGAAGTATTGTTCCGTGAAGGCGGCAACGTCAAAAAAGGCCAGCCACTTTATCGTATCAATACTGATAACTACGCTTCTTCTGTCACCAGTGGTCAGGCAGCAGTGCAACAAGCACAAGCAAATTACCAGACAGCACAAGCAAATAATGCCAATGCAAAAGCCGAGCTAGCCAGCCGTCAGGCATCATTGGCACAAGCGCAAAATGATTTACAGCGCTTACAAGGCTTGGTCAGTATCGACGCCATCTCAAAGCAGCAGTATGAGCAGGCACAAACACAAGTACGTACTGCACAAGCAGCGGTACAAAGTGCGGCCGCCGCTGTTGGACAGACACAAGCAGGCATCGAAAGTGCAAAAGCAGGCATTCAAACTGCTCAAGCGGGTTTAGATGCTAGTAACCTAGATCTTAACCGTACCATCGTACGTGCCCCGCTGTCAGGTCGTACTGACCGCTCTAGTGTCACCGCTGGTACTTTGGTCAGCGCAGGTCAGGCTGATCCGCTGGTGACTATCTCACGCTTGGATCCTATCTATGTTGATATCAGTCAATCTTCCTCTGAGCTATTAAAACTGCGTCAGCAAATCGCTGAAGGCAAAGCACAGCCGGGTATGAATTCGGTTGAGTTGGTATTAGAAGATGGCTCAGTCTACCCAGCACGCGGCAAGCTTGCTTTATCTGAAGCAAAAGTTGATGAATCAACAGGCGCTGTGACCTTGCGTGCTATTTTTCCAAACAGCAATAACATCTTGCTGCCTGGTATGTATGTGACGGCACGTTTGACACAAAGCGTGATTACCAATGCTGCATTGGTACCGCAAAGCGCCGTAATGCGTACACCAAAAAGTGAGACGCAAGTTTACATCGTTGATGAAAATAATAAAATCCAAGTACGTCCTGTCACTATTAATGGCACTTATAAAGGCCAGTGGGTTGTCACTGACGGCTTACAAGCAGGGGACAAGATAGTTGTTATCGGCGGCTCAAAAGTTAAGCCTGAACAAGAGGTGGTCGTTAAGCCATTAGAGAATCCAAACCCAGCACCAGCTAAAGAAGGTGCCCCTAATGCCCAGACGCCGCCGCAAGCTGCTAAAGCGATGGATAAGCCAGCTAGCAAAGATGCCACTGCTCAGAAACCAGCAGAGTCTACCGCTAACTAATTCCATTCAAAGATAGGAAGACTAGGAATATACTATGTCACGTTTTTTTATTAATCGCCCTATTTTTGCATGGGTTATGGCTATTTTAGTCATGCTCATCGGGGTGATATCGGTCATTAACTTACCGATTGAGCAGTATCCACGTATTGCACCACCGACGATTTCAGTCAGCGCAAGCTATCCTGGTGCTAATGCTCAGACGGTTGAAGATTCAGTCGTTCAGATTATTGAGCAACGCATGAAGGGTCTTGATGGTCTGATGTATATGTCGTCATCGAGCTCCTCGAATGGTGCTGCATCCATTACGCTCACTTTCGAAAATGGTACAGATTCTGATACTGCACAGGTACAGGTACAGAACAAACTCCAAGCCGCCATGAGCTCACTACCCGAGTCGGTACAGCGTCAAGGCGTCAACGTTAATAAATCCTCTAGCAGCTTTTTAATGGTGCAAGGTTTTATCTCTGAAGATGGCAGTATGGATCGTGCGGATATCGCCGATTATGTCAACTCAAACGTTGTTGACCAGTTAAGCCGTGTGGAAGGTGTTGGTGAAGTACAAGTTTTCGGTTCTGCTTATGCCATGCGCATTTGGTTAGATCCGGCGCGCTTACGTAGCTATAACATGGTACCAGCGGATGTGGTTGAGGCAGTACGTGCACAAAACGCCCAAGTATCTGCCGGTCAGCTAGGTCAAGCACCTGCTGATACCAGTCAACAGGTTATCAATGCGACTGTCACGGTTCAAAGCTACCTACAAACGCCTGATGAATTTAAAAACATTCTATTAAAAACCGATACCGCTGGCGCAAAAGTGCGTTTAGGTGATGTGGCAGAGGTTGAGATTGGTAGTGCAGACTACGGCGTAGTGTCGCTATACAATGGTAAAGAAGCAGCTGGTCTTGGTATTTCATTGGCGGGTGGTGCAAACGCACTGGAAACTCGTGAAGCCGTTGGTGCTCGTATGGCAGAGCTGGAAGCAAACTTCCCAGCAGGTCTAACATCCGTTATCCCTTATGACACCACACCATTTGTGCGCTTGTCTATCGAACAAGTGGTTATGACACTGCTTGAGGCAATTGTTCTCGTATTTATCGTTATGTTCGTTTTCTTACAGAACTGGCGTGCGACTATCATTCCTACTCTTGCCGTACCTGTCGTACTACTTGGCACCTTCGCTGTACTTTACATCGCTGGTTTTAGTATTAACGTCTTGACCATGTTTGCCATGGTACTATCCATCGGTCTGTTGGTCGATGATGCGATCGTCGTCGTCGAAAACGTTGAGCGTATCTTGGAAGAAGATCCTGATATCTCTATTAAGGATGCTACCGTACAATCAATGGGCGAGATTAGTAAAATCGTTATTGGTATTGCGCTGATTCTATCTGCCGTATTCGTACCGATGGCATTCTTCGGTGGCTCAACAGGTGTGATTTATCGTCAGTTCTCTATCACCTTGATTACCAGTATGGTGCTATCGGCCTTAGTGGCGCTTATTTTTACCCCTGCCCTTTGTGTGACCTTACTCAAGCGTAGCAAGAGCCATGACAAAGGCAATACAGAAGAGCAAAAAGGCTTCTTTGGTTGGTTTAACCGCTCGTTTTATAAAGTCAGTCGTAGTTACGAGAATTTAGTTGGCAAAAGTTTCCGCTTGAAGTGGCTATACTTAATTCTTTATGCTGCCATTATCGGTATTATGGCAGTGGTATTCTTACGTATTCCCGGCTCGTTCTTACCAGAAGAAGATCAAGGTATTATGTTTACCTTGGTTCAGTTACCTGCTGGTGCGACGCTTGATGAAACGCAAGAAGTGCTCGATAAAGTCAGTGATTATTACAGTACCCAAGAAGGCGATAATATCGCTTCAGTCTTTACTATCGCAGGTTTTAGTTTTGCAGGACAAGGGCAGAATATGGGACTGGCCTTTGTACGTTTATCGGATTGGGCTGATCGTCCTGGTGAAGAAAACACTGCACAGGCTGTCGCTGATCGCGCCATGGGTTACTTCTTTACCCAATTAAATGAAGCACAAGTATTTGCGATTGTACCGCCAGCCATAACCGAACTTGGTAACGCCAGTGGTTTTGACTTAATGATTCAAGACACGGGTAACCTTGGACATGAGGGTCTACTCGAAGCACGTAATATGCTGCTTGGCATGGCTGCGCAAAACGACAAAGTCGCGGGCGTTCGTCCAAATGGTCAAGAAGATGCACCGCAGTTAAAAGTGAATATTAATCAAGAGCAGGCCGCTGCTTATGGCTTGTCACTTGCTAGTATTAATAGCGTTATTTCTACCGCTTGGGGCTCAAGTTATATTAATGACTTCGTCGATCGCGGGCGTATTAAACGCGTCTTTGTTCAAGGTGAACCAAGCAGCCGCACTAACCCTGAAGATATTGCTAAATGGTATGTACGCAACGATGTAGGTGAAATGATTTCATTTGATGCGTTCTCTAGCAGCGAATGGCAATCTGGCTCACCGCGTCTGACCCGTTATAACAGCTTACCATCGATGAATATTCAAGGTAGTGCTGCACCCGGTCTAAGTACGGGTGAAGCGATGAGTTCGATGGAAGCAATGATGGAGAATCTGCCTGAAGGTGTGGGCTATGAGTGGACGGGTATGTCACTTGAAGAGCAAAAGTCAGGTGCACAAGCGCCAATGCTATACGCGCTTTCAATCTTGGTGGTATTCTTATGTCTAGCAGCCTTGTATGAAAGCTGGTCTATCCCCTTCTCTGTGCTATTGGTCATTCCACTTGGGGTATTAGGTGCAGTCATCTTTACTTGGCTACGTGGCTTTAATAACGATATTTATTTGCAGGTAGGTCTACTCACAGTCGTTGGTCTATCCGCTAAAAATGCTATCTTAATTATTGAGTTTGCAAAAGAGCACCAAGAGGAAGGCTATAGTCTGAGAGAAGCCGTTATGACAGCCGCGCGTCAACGTTTGCGCCCGATTATCATGACCTCGCTTGCCTTTGGACTGGGTGTTGTGCCATTATTTATCGCCACAGGTCCTGGTTCAGGCAGTCAAAATGCCATTGGTACTAGTGTACTAGGTGGCGTCGTGACCGCGACATTGTTAGGTATCTTCTTTATTCCCATGTTTTATATTTGGGTACGTAGTATGTTCCCGTACAAATACGAGAATAATAAACCAAATGATAAAGATGATGGTCATGGTACGCCTGACCCACAAGACCCAACGCCTTCTGAGAATTATCAGCCTGCAAGCTTTGGAGACAATACACAATGAGTGTTCAGAAAATATATAACACCAACTCAGCAGCGGTAGCAAATATTGCTATCACTGCGCAACCAGCGGGCTCACATATGCGCAGAAATGCTGGTCGCCTAATCGGCTTGACCGTTTTAGCGATGAGCATGGCTGCTTGTAACACGATTCCAAAAGCAGATATGCGCCCTGTGCTTGCTGAGCCAAATATCCCTATCGAACAAACCTACGGGGCATTCGATAAAGAAACAGTTAGTAGCGCTGATCAAGCAAGTATTGCGGGTCAACGCTGGCAGAATTTTTATAGTGACGAACGTTTAAAGGGCTTGATTGCTTTAGGGCTAGAGAACAACAAAGACTTTGAGAGTGCTCGTTTAGCAATCGAGAAAGCACGCGCACAGTATCAAATTACCGATCTTAATGATCTACCAGCGATTAATGGTAATGGTGGATACACGCGTCAAGCACAAAATAGAACCGACAAAAACCCCAATAGTAGTTATAACGTCAACCTAGGGTTGGCTAATTACGAGTTGGACTTTTGGGGCAAAATTGCTAGCTTAAAAGATCAAGCGCTACAGAATTTCTTAGCCACTACAGCGGCCAAAGACTCGACCCAAATCAGCTTGATTAGTAACATCGCTCAGAGCTATGCCAACTTGAGCTATAGCTTGGCGCAGTTAAAGCTGGCAGAAGCCACGGTTGAAAGTCGTGAAAAGTCTCTGTTTATCGCTGATAAACGCTTTGAAGCAGGCATTGATCCGAAGCTGCCATCTTTGCAAGCCAGTGCGTCATTAGAAAATGCCAAACTTGCTGTCCTACGGGCACAAAGTAGCATTTTAAAATCACGTAACGCCTTGCAGTTCTTGGTGGGTGGACCGATTCCAACCAATCTAATTCCAACACCAGCAGTCAGCAACATCACTAGCCAGCAGATATTTAGTGCAGGCTTACCAAGTGAGTTGCTACGTTATCGCCCAGATGTACTGCAAGCAGAATACAACCTAAAAGCCGCTGGTGCCAATATCGAAGTGGCACGCGCGTCTTATTTCCCGTCTATCAGCTTAGCCAGTAGCATTGGGGTTAGTAGCGGCAGTTTAGATGACTTATTCAAAAGCGGCGCTGTCGGTTGGTCGTTTGGTCCAAGCATTAGCGTGCCTATCTTTGACGCTGGTCGCTTAGACGCCAATTATGATGTGGCTAAAATTGAGCGTGAACAAACGCTCGCAGGCTACGAGAAATCTATCCAAACCGCATTCCGTGAAGTGTCAGACGTACTCGCGACACGAGCCACACTTGGTGAGCAGCTCGAAGCACAATACCGTCTACAAGATAACTTTGAACAAACATTCCAGATAGCAGATGCACGCTTTAAAGCAGGTATTGCCAACTATCTAGATGTGTTAGATGCACAGCGTTCATTGTTCTCAACGCAGCAAGGTATTTTGGATTTAGAGCTACAAAAAATTGTGAGCCAAGTCGAGCTATACCAAGTGCTGGGTGGCGGTGCCAATCTGGATGTACCAACGGCGATTCCTGTACCGCATAAAAACTTAGTGCAACTAGTGAATCTACCTGCCAATAGCAATAAAGCAAAAGCGACAAATGCTATCGATGCGGCTAGCTCAGCGCGAGTTGCTTCTGCACAAGAAGCAAACGCCATTAAACAAGCGCAACCATCGGAAACGGCTACCTTTGAGCCGACCGCTGTCGTTGACGTCAATAATGATGGCAAAAAAGATGCTGCCGTAGGAGTCGTTACCAAACAGACGACGTATAACGAAACCAGCGTTGAGCAAGTACCGGTCACGCAGATCGTTGAGCCTTAAACACTCATAAATAGTGTGAGGTAATTTCCTTCACATTGATAGTCGATAAGTACAAAAAGCCCTACCGACTTGGTAGGGCTTTTTGCTTTTGTAAGGCGCTTTTAGTTATAGTAGACAAATTAGCTTACACATACTTTTATCCACTTATTAATGTCCGTGATATAAAAAAACATATGCTTCAAAACAGCTTATTTAATCAAGCTGATAAATAACAATGACTAAAATCTAATGAGGACAAATCATGACTTATACCTTTAATCGCCAATACCCTGCCACTCGCCTGCGTCGCCTACGTTATAACGATAATGTACGTGCCATGATTCGTGAAGTGGAGCTACATCCTAAGCATTTCATCGCACCCGTCTTTGTTTTAGAAGGTGAAAATCAACGCGAAACTATCGCTAGTATGCCAGGTGTCGAGCGTCTATCAATTGACCTACTGATTAAACATGCCAAAGAATTATTAGCAGAGGGTGTCACGACCATCGACATTTTCCCTGTCATTGATAACTCACTAAAGACACCGGACGGCAGAGCTGCTTATGACGAAAACGCCCTGACTGCACGTACGATAAAAGCGGTCAAAGACGCTGTACCAGAAATGGTTGTGATGACTGATGTGGCGCTAGACCCTTATACCTCACACGGTCAAGATGGTCTACTCGATGACAGCGGTTACGTCATCAATGATGCGACTATCGAAGTATTGGTCAAGCAGGCACTCGTACATGCTCGTGCTGGCGCTGATATCATTTCCCCTAGTGACATGATGGATGGACGTATCAAAGCCATGCGCGATGCGTTCGAAGCCGAAGGTTTTGTCAATACGGCTATCATGGCCTACTCTGCCAAATATGCGTCTGCTTACTACGGCCCGTTCCGTGATGCTGTCGGTAGTGCTGGCAACTTAAAGGGTGGACACAAAAAGCAATATCAAATGGACTTTGGCAATCGTGCTGAAGCCTTGCATGAAGTGGCCATGGACATCAATGAAGGCGCTGATATGGTCATGATTAAACCTGGCCAGCCGTATCTTGATTTGATTCGTGAAGTTAAAGACACTTTTGGCGTGCCAACCTTTGCCTATCAAGTATCTGGCGAATATGCCATGCATATGGCTGCTATTCAAAACGGCTGGCTCAGTGATGCAGTGATTTTGGAATCTTTGATTGGTTTCCGCCGTGCAGGTGCTGATGGTATCTTGACTTACTTTGCTCTAGAAGCAGCCCGTCAGCTAAACAACGCTTAGTATTTAGCTACTTTTCATATCGTAAAAAAGCCCCAACCGCTTATGAGTAGCTGGGGCTTTTTTTGTGCTGACATTCTATTAAAACAAAAAGATTTATTGCGTGTACTAACTATGAGTATCTACAGCTGCTCACGATCATGCGCTGTCATAAAATCAATCACAGGACCGACAGGGACGATACGAGTGGGATTAATACTGGCGTGACTGGTGTAGTAATGCTGCTTGATGTGAACCATATTCACCGTCTCTGCGATACCTTCGACTTGATACAAATCACGCAGATAGCTCCAAAGGTTTGGATAATCAACAATACGACGCAGATTACATTTAAAATGCCCAACATAAACGGCGTCGAAACGTACCAAAGTGGTAAACAGTCGCCAATCGGCCTCAGTGATCGTACTGCCTACCAAATAACGCTGAGTTGCTAAGCGCCCTTCAAGCGTATCTAGTGCTGCAAACAACTCAACCACTGCCTCTTCGTAGGCCTCTTGTGTGGTCGAAAATCCAGTTTTATACACGCCATTATTTATCGTAGAATAGACAAAGGTATTGATATCGTCGATTTCTGTTAATAACTCGGCTGGCACAAAGTTACCTGCTACTGCGCCCACATCATCAAAGGCTGAATTAAACATACGGATGATTTCTGACGACTCATTACTAACGATGGTATTGGTCTTCTTATCCCATAAAATAGGTACCGTGACGCGACCTGTATAATCTGGCTTGGCCTTGATATAGAGTTCATAGGCATAGTCTGCATGGATATTCGGATCGCCAATAACCTCCTCTCCCGCTGCAAACGTCCAACCATTCTCTCCCATGAAGGGATGAACGACAGACAGTGCAATCATATCCTCCAAACCTTTGAGCTTACGATAAATCAAAGCACGATGCGCCCAAGGACACGCGAGCGACACATATAGATGATAACGGTCAGCTTCGGCTTTAAAACCCTCAATACCTGTTGGTCCTGCATTGCCATCCACGGTCACCCAGTTCCTAAAACCGGCATTCTCACGTTGAAAGCGGCCACCATTGGCTTCTGTGTCATACCATTTGTCCTGCCACTGTCCATCGACCAATAAGCCCATGTTATTCTCCGACTATGTCTCGTTTCTATTCAACGCTATTAAGCATGACTTACTTTGAGTCATTACTATTATGACTCTCACTTCAGTTAGAGAGATATCATACCAGTTATAGGCCCTTATCCATTAAGGTTCGCCCTCTTATTAACAATAAAAACTACACCAATTAAATTAAATATTTAGAAAATATACACAAAAATTCTTCTAAAACTCTTAATATAAGCCTCAATACCAAATATTATGATAATAAATTAGAATTACGATAAAAAACACTTGCAAAGTCTGAGAAACTTGCTAAAATGCTCAACCTAAATAGGCGTATAGCTCAGTTGGTTAGAGCGCTACCTTGACATGGTAGAGGTCAGCAGTTCGAGTCTGCTTATGCCTACCAAATATTTAGAAAGCCCCAATCTCACGATTGGGGCTTTTTTTGTCTGTAATATATGGGCTGTAGCGAAAAAGGAAACTATACGTCGATGCAAATTCCCTCTTTTCTCACTTTCCGCAAACGTCATCAAAAAACGTGTGTGCCTAAATTGTGCCTAAGTTGCGCCTGCTCTCTATTTTGCCTTTCTTTCAGAGTAGCACTTTCGACCTCTACCCTAGATTATCTAAAACCACTTTAAAATTAATTTACTTCTCTTTATCTAGCGAGTCGTTAGGTACATAAGTAAATAAATCACCTACTTCAATATCTAGTGCCTCACAAATTTTATCCATAGTGTCAAAATCTATTCTTGAAGTCTGTTCGTTATAGATCTTGTGCACTGTCGACTTGCTAATTCCTGTCATTCTTATTAGATCTGCCACCTTCATACGACGTTCAGCTAGTAGCACTGGTAAATTACATAAAATCATTAATAATTCCTTAATAGACTAAAAAAGTACTTGCATCGACTAACGATAGCTAGTAAAGTACTTCTATCGAATAACAAATTACTTTTATAGAATTATTTGTTATCTCGATAAAACAACCTAGTTATTTAATTGGCTTACAAGGAATTTATTATGTCACATACCTACCTAACTACCCAAGAGCTTTCTGAGCTCATCAAATATAACCCTCGTACTATCCGTAATGAGCTCAAGGATAGTGTGCTTATCGAAGGCATTCATTATATACGCCCGTTCGGTGGTCGTAAGATTTTGTACATTTGGGAAGAGATTGAAAAAGATATGCGCACTGGCATTGCCGGTAGCATCAACGCCATGGCACTACAATAAGGAGAAATAGGATGGCTAGTATCAGAAGGCGCAAAGGGAGCAATATGCTATTTGTCGATTTTTATTATATGGGTATACGCTGTCGGGAGACGACAAACCTTACAGACACGCCGGCGAATTGCAAGAAGCTTGATAAGGTGATTGAGAAAATGGAAGCAGAAATCATTCTAGGACTGTTCAACTACGCTAAGTACTTTCCAAAAAGTGATAAAGCGGCAGAAATGGTAGCGTTGAACGATCGCAAGGAATGTATCAACACTAATACACCTTCCTTTGAGCAGTTTGCAAAATTATGGTTTTCTGAAAAAGAAATTGAATGGCGTGATACTTATAAGCGCAAAATAAAGGAGATTATTGATATGTACTTGATTGCTAAGTTTGGGACTAAACCCATTCATCTTATAAAAAAGACAGATGTATTAGCCTTCCGTTCATCGCTCGCCAAAGTAACGTACGGAAAAGCTAACAAACATCTGTCAGCGGCACGCATCAATTCGATAATGGTACCTTTAGGTATGATACTAAAAGAAGCAGCTAAACGCTATCAATTTGATAATCCCTACTACGATATCAATGCGCTCAAAGAGCCTAAAACAGATATTCAACCATTCACACTGAATGAGGTTTGGACGTTTATCAATGGTGTGAGAGCAGACTATCGCAATTATTATCTGGTACGTTTTTTCACAGGGATGCGTACGAGTGAGATTGATGGGTTGACGTGGGAGAACATTGACTTTAATCGACGTGAAATTGTGATCAAACAAGCTTATGTTAAAGGCAAAATTGTTCCTCCTAAAACTCAAGAGTCTTACCGTGCGATTCAAATGTCACCTTGGGTCTACGATGCTCTAAAAGAACAGCAAACTATTACTTATGGACGCTCTGATTATGTATTTTGTGCACATACCGGTGAGCCACTTGACTATAACAACGTGAATAAGCGTGTTTGGCACCCTACTCTTAAGATTCTGGGTCTGAAGAAGCGTAATGCTTATCAGACTCGTCATACTGCAGCAACACTATGGTTAGCTGCTGGCGAAAGTCCTGAATGGATTGCCAGTCAAATGGGACACTCTACGACCAAGATGCTATTCAATACTTATAGCCGCTATGTGCCAAATATGACCCGCCAAGATGGCAGTGCATTTGAGGCTCTGGTCAATCGCAGTCAGATTGCTCAAGTATCTACCGACAAGGAGACGTCACAATGAAATCCATTAATTACGATAAATTGTATGCGGCATTTAAACCTAGCGGCTATGTCAGTAAGGATGCCAATACTATCGCCAACATATTGATTTATGATCTATGTATTCAGCCTGGTTCTAATCTAGCACGCTTTTTAGAAGTAAAAACGTACTTTGATAATCATATGGCGATGCGTGTGTGGGTACAGAAACGCTTGGACGTGAATATTGGGTATGTGGTTAATGATATGTGTCAGCAGCTTCAGGGTGAGCTTTATGAGCTATTACCGCAGCCTGGCTATGCGTACTGAGGAGAATACTATGAGTGTTAAGCTTCAGCCTAGCATGACGCAGAATACACGAGATTTAAATATCTGTGGCGATTACTGGGCATACAACAATCAAGGTAATTATATTGCACACGTAATATCAGTTTGTCAGAAGTACGACATCAGTTCTCATATCTTGTTTCAAACAATAGGTGAGTGTTTTGCTTATTTAGATGATGTGCGATGCGAGTACTGTGGTTACGTTTGTCCTCTAGAAACACCTGCAGACATTCCTTTTATGCGCTCAAAAGAGCGTTGGTGTTGTGAGGTGTGTGAGCATGCCTTATGGCGTGACAACTAAAGCACTTAACAAGATAAAGTGTTTTACTAATCACCAGATAATTTAGGTTGTCTGGTTTTTTATTGATCTTTGAATTATGACGACATTCAATGTCGCAGAGAAAACGCTATCCATTGTTTTGCAAACATAATTCCAGTAAAGTAAACCTTATCTTAAATATGGTTTTATATTACTGGAATTATTATGGCCAAATCAACCAACCCCTATACTAACAACAGCTTTGATTCATCCGACCTAAAAACCATTCTACATTCCAAACGTGCAAATATTTACTACTTATCACACTGCCGTGTCATGCAAAAAGACGGTCGCATCCTCTATCTCACTGAAGAAGACAAGGCCAATCTGTTCTATAACATTCCTATTGCTAATACCACATCCTTACTACTCGGTACAGGGACTTCGATCACTCAAGCGGCAATGCGGTTATTGTCACAGGCTGGGGTGTTAGTTGGCTTCTGTGGCGGTGGCGGATCACCACTATTTATGGGCGCAGAGCGTGAAATCTTCATTGAATGGATGACCCCGCAAAGTGAATACCGCCCAACGGAATATATTCAAGGTTGGATGAGTTGGTGGTGGGATGATGATAAACGCTTAGCGGCAGCCAAACTGTTACAACATGCTCGCCTTGCCTATCTACAAACCATTTGGAGCAAAGATAGTGAACTGAAACGCCATGGCTTTGATAGCAGCCGTGATGAGATTAGAGACTTAATCGAAAACAATGTCCGTCAGATAAACCAGCAAATGGAGGTCATGCATTTATTGCAGCTTGAAGCAAGGTTAACCAAAAACCTCTATAAACTAGCTGCCAAGAATACCGGCTATGACGGCTTTACCCGTGAGCATGAAGGTATCGATAAGGCCAATGGCTTCTTGAATCACGGCAATTATCTCGCATACGGACTTGGCGCAACGACGGCATGGACGCTCGGCATTCCGCATGGCTTTGCAGTAATGCATGGCAAGACTCGGCGCGGGGCATTGGTATTTGATATCGCTGATATTATTAAAGATGCACTGGTGCTACCTCTTGCCTTTATCTGTGCAAGCGAGAACCTAAGCGAGCAAGAGTTTCGGCAAGAGTGCCTGAATATGTTCACTAAACACAAAGCACTCGACTATCAGTTTGAAGTGGTTAAGCAGATTGCTATGACTAAAGACTGGAGCGTGTAGATGATTGTCACCTTTGTTTCGCAATGTGAAAAAAAGTCGCTCAGTCGCACGCGGCGTATTCTAGACGCGTTCGCCAATCGTATCGGGGATAATGTTTGGCAAACGGCAATTACCGAAGATGGTCTTACGACTGTCAAGAAACTGCTGCGCAAATCAGCGACCAAGTCAACGGCAGTAAGCTGTCATCGTAATAAGACGCGCCAGCTGACGGAGCTGGTATGGGTTGTGGGTAATAAGCGTAAGTTTAATGAGATTGGCGTGGTGCCAGTTAATCGAACCAAACGAAACATTCTACATAGCGAATGGGAAAATGACTGGAGTTACGCCAGTAGTATTCAAATTATCGCTACGATTGCTGCGCTACTTCATGATATCGGTAAATCAACCATTGGCTTTCAAAATAAACTTATAAAAGGCAGTAAACAAGGTGACTCTTATCGTCATGAGTGGATATCACTAAAGCTTTTTGAGCTAATCATTAAAGATTGCAACACAGATGAGGCATGGCTTGATCGATTAATGCATCTGGACAAATGGTTAGAGGTCAATGATATAGAGAAACTGATCTCTATAGCTAATCAAAACACTGTAGATATAGAACCAATGCCACCGCTAGCTCAATGGGTCGCCTGGCTGATTGTCACTCATCACCGCCTGCCACCAGCTGATAAAGTATTTCATTCCTCTACTGCCATTCAGCGTATGCAGCAGCCTAAAGAAACCTCGCTTTATAAGCGAAACTTACAGCAGTTTTATGGTCACTTAATACCTTTTGATTATTGGGTAAAAAATCCTAAATCGCTAGATGAGATGACCCAAGCTCAACTTAAAAGCTTTTGGCAATTCGAGCACTTAGTTATTAATAGTTCTGCTTGGCAAAAAAATATTAGACGCTGGTCTAAAAAAGCGCTGAACGATTCTACCCTCCTTCAGATTAGCCAACAAGCTGTTGAATCTCACAAATCTATCAGCGATCCATTTTTACTACACTTATCACGTCTATGCTTAATGGTAGGCGATCACAATTATTCTAGTCTCAAAGAAAACGACTCGCGCTGTATAACCGTCAACAGCCAATTTAAAAAACTAGCGGCTAATACGGATCGTACTGCTAACATACCCACAGTTAAACAATCACTTGAAGAGCATTTACTAGGTGTAGCTACTTTCACAGCTCATTTCTGCCGAGCGCTACCTATTATTGCTAATGAAATGCCGACGCTACGTAATCATGATCCTCTAGCCAAACCTACTGGCATAGAGCGTTTCAAATGGCAGAATCAAGCGTTTAAGATGTGCTACGGCTTGCAAGAATCCACACGCGAACATGGATTTTTTGGGGTAAATATGGCATCAACAGGTGCAGGCAAAACGATTGGTAATGCTCGCATTATGTACGCTTTAGCTGACCCAAAAAAGGGCGCACGTTTTACTATTGCCTTAGGTCTGCGGATTCTAACTTTACAGACAGGACTTAGCTTTCGTAAGGACTTGAAATTAAAGGGTGATCAATTAGCAATACTTGTCGGTGGCAGCGCCAATAAAAAACTGTTTGAGCTGGCCTACGATAATAAGACTAATGACATTACCGAGATCATCGGTGAGCATGCAAATGATAAAGAGCCTGATAATGAATCACAGACATTCGGCAGTGAATCTAGTGAGGATTTAATAGATGAAATAGTCGATAGCGATATTGATTATCAAGATTATGAAGCGCTTAATCTTGATACCGTTATTGCCAGCTCAAAAGCGCGCGATCTTATCTTTGCGCCTATTGTGACCTGTACTGTTGACCATATTATTCAAGCCAGCGAATGCAAACGTGGCGGTAAATATATAGCACCAATTCTGCGATTACTTAGTAGTGACTTGATACTTGATGAGCCTGACGATTTTGACCAAGCGGACTTGCCTGCGCTTTCTCGACTCGTGCATCTTGCTGGACTATTTGGCACACGAGTACTGCTATCTTCTGCCACTTTGACCCCTGATTTAGTAACAGGGTTATTTGAAGCTTACATGGAAGGTCGGAAACTGTTTAACCAAAGCCAAAACAAATCAATGCCTAGAGTGGTCTGTGCATGGTTCGATGAACAACCTAAAGCGATGATGTCTGAGCAATGTGCTGATATGGATGAATTCCAAGACAAGCATAAACAATTTTGCGATAAACGTGCCAGCTATTTAGCCAAGCAGCCTGTTAGACGTCAAGTAGAAATACTGCCGTTTTCAGTATTATATACTCAGGATAAAGCCACACAGTTTTATAGCGCTTTAGCACAAACGATAGTCGATGCGGCTGTCAATTTGCATGATAAGCATCATGAAGTGCTGACTAATTCGGATAAGAAAAACTCTGTTGTAAACGCACAAGTGAGTATCGGACTGGTACGCGTTGCTAACATTAACAACATTACTAATATTGCCATGCAGCTTTTTAAAGCAGATAGCATCACTGTGCCAGATGATACGGTAATACATGTGGTGTGCTATCACGCTAAGCAGCTATTACTACTACGTAATGCTTTAGAAAATAAGCTCGATAGAATCCTAGATCGTAGCGACAATAAAGTTAGCGTGCTTAATCATCCTGAAATTAAACAAGCCATTACCAATTATCCTACTAAAAATCATATTTTTATAGTACTCGCTACTCCTGTCGCCGAGGTCGGACGCGATCATGATTATGATTGGGCGATAGTCGAACCTTCTTCTATGCGCTCTATTATTCAGCTGGCTGGGCGTGTTTGGCGTCATCGGCCTAATAAGGTTGCTAACACACCTAATATTTTATTGTTGCAATACAATATCCGTTACTTCAAACATCCAAATGGTCAGCGACCTATTTTCACTTATCCAGGATTTGAGACCGCGTTATTCAAGCCGCCAAGCTACGATTTGAATGAATTAATGACTCAAGAGCAGTTAGCGCACGTTGATGCCAGACCTAGAATTTTATCTTCTGAAAGTAAAACAATAGAGACGTTAAGCGACCTTGAACATCACGTTATGCAGCATTTATTAAATAGCCCCAAGCTTAACTACGTTAATGCCTATTGGGATAGCAAGGCTACGGCTAATCGCACCCATACACATTTGCAGCAAATCAGTCCTTTTCGGGCAGGAACGCCGCAAGATGATTGGTTATTAATTCCGCGAATGGTCAGCGATGACGAAGATATCGATCAACCAACCACTGGCTTTGATGCGTACTATAGCGAGGATGTCTTCGAAAAAGGCTTAGCCAAATCTACCCCTCAGAATAAAACCATTCAACCACTAGCCTTTAGTTTTGAGCATGTACAAATAAAGCCTTGGTTGATTACTTCACTAAATGATGTCTTACAAGATTTACAACTCTCACATTCTGATAAAAGCATGCGCTCATTAGCGATTACTTATTCATCGGTATCGCTTGATAGCATCAAGTCTAGCAATAGTAGCGGCTGGACGTTTCATGAGTTTTTTGGATTTGTGCGTGGATAGGCTTGAGCTTATTAAAATCATTGGCATAAAAAAGCACGGCGTTAACCGTGCTTCTGATAGAAGCCACCTAAGCGGTGGTGAAAGGTAATACCAGTTATAACATTTTCTAAGCCACCTAAGCGGTGCAATCAAATTATAACAGAGCGTCTTTTATAAATATAACCAATATATTTAATTTTATAATACTAGTTATAACATGGTTTACTTGTTAATCATTATATGCTTTACTATTGTAAATAAAAAACTTTTGTGCATTATAAAAGGAGCTAATCTTGACTGATATATCCCCAGAGCTAGCAAGCAGTGTTGTCAAAGCATTCCTTATTAGCCAGTACGATAAAAAAACGGATACTGAGCAAAAACAGCTCGCTAAAGCAATAGAAAGTAATGATTTTGACAAAATTACAGAATTGAAAGCTACTTTAGCTGACGCCCAAGAAAAATATAGTGTCGCCACTTGGATTCCAGATGCTGCAACGCGTATGGCAACCCAATTGAACTTCGGCACGCATATATCAAAAGGCGTGCATCCTGATGCCAAAGGCGATAATGTTAGCTTTAACTTAGATACTCACTTACCGCAGACTATCGTAGGTACGCATTCGATAGACAGCAGCTATATCGATGCTAATGGAAATGCCGCTGCACTGCCCCTTGCAGCCTTTTTTGATTTTGAGGTGGATGAGACGACTAAAATACGCGACCTTATTCTAGCGGATAATGCTGACTTTATTGCTACGCTTGCAGGCGACCAAGCTTTGGCAAAGACTTATCAACAGGCTTTTAAAAAGGCGCTACAAAATATTATTACCACTCCTATAACTCATGAGCGTAATAAGCAAACGCTATGGGTGACTAACGCTTATGAAAGCACGGATATTGAAGCGCTTGATTATATAAATGTGATTCCACTTTATCCCTCTGTGCTTACTCATGAAGTTTATCAACGCATTAATAACCTTAAATTTTCTGAAGAAAATAAAGCTGCTCGCGATAACCGTTTTAAAAAAACCGCTGAACAGCGGCCTTATGTCACTTTAAACAATTTAGCAACGCTTCAGCTTGGCGGCACAAAACCTCAAAATGTCAGCTTACTCATGAGTAAACAAGGTGGTCGCAACTACCTTTTGTCTTCGCTTCCACCCATCATCAAGCAAGAGCGTGCGTTTAAACTATCCAAATTTGCCAATAGTATTTTTGGCACCAGTATGGAATATAACGCGCGTAAAGAGATTCAAAGTATTTTTAAATCTATCAAAGACACTCGTAATATCGTCGATGTTAGAGATGCGCGTAAACTTGCTATCGATGAAGTGCTTTATCAGATATTTGCAGCCGCAGAAGATATCCGCAGCTCCATGCCAGCAGGCTGGTCAAAAGACTATGATCTTGATCGCACAGAAAAGCTTTGGCTTGATCCAAAACGTGCTGATTTAGAGGGTGAAGAAGAATTTAAAGCAGAGCGTGAACAAGATGATGCTTGGCATAGTCAAATCGTTCATCGTTTTGCCCGTTGGCTTAATACTTTGATGCAAGCCGAGTTTAAGGAAATTGCCAGTGACTTTGGCGACGGGGAACATTTAGACTGGGAGCGTGAGATTGAAGATATGCAAAAACGCTATGAGCGCGCAGGCAAAGGAGTATTTTTATGAGCCGTATAGACGATGATAACGATATTGGCGTAGTTGGCTATTTGCTATTTAAGAAGGTCATTATTGATGGGGCAAATACTATCTCAAGTCCACTGACTTATGGTTTCCCAGCTATTACTGGATTCTTAGGTAGCTTTCATGCGATGTCACGCAAGATGGCGGATGATGAGCAATTATCAAGTGTTTCACTAGGCGGTGTGTTGCTAGCTTGCCATGACTGTCAGCCGCAAATGTATCGCCCTAACACTTATAACAATTACACTTTTAATCAAACACGCAACCCTATCAAAAAGGACGGCAAAACAGCATCTATTATTGAGGAAGGCAAATGCCGCTTAGTCATGAGCTTTGTAGTTGAAGTACTGGCAGACACTAACTTAACGGCTGAGCAGCAAGCGTCTGCCATACAAAAAACAAAGCAGTGGATTCAGCAACAACGTATGGCTGGTGGCAGTGTGCATGGACTAGCTCGATTTGAGCCAGTACAGTTTTTTGATAGTAGTGACATTAGTGCCGTCATACCACAGCTGTTGCCTGCTTTTGTACTGATGGACGCACAAGATGAGTTTGCTCAAATTATAAATGAGGTACAAAAAGACAATCCAGATGCAACGCCTTTAGATGCCTTGATAGACGTTTGTGCGCTGTATCAAATTCCTGAAACTAAGCCTAATGGCGAGACCAAATGGTCAACTATGTCGCGTAAAAGTGGTCACGGTTGGCTTGTGCCCATGCCTATAGGTTACCAAGGTATGTCCGACTGTTATGAAGCAGGCATCATGCAAAACGTGCGTAACCCTGAATATTCTAGCCAGTATGTCGAAGCCATTTATAGCCTTGGAAAATGGGTTTATCCGCAGCGTTTAAATCGCATCGGTGGTGAGCATGATATTGCCAATGCGTTTTGGCGTTATCGCTACGATGCCGATGACTCTGTTTATCTAGTCACTCAGCAGCAAGATCTTTAAACTTATTTTTAATTTTTAAAACTATCCAGTTTTATAACAAATGCAATTTAATTTTTTATTCTCATGGAGAACATTATGTCAAAATCAGCCCTAAAAACTGCATCCGTACTCGCTTTTGAGCGTAACTTAGACGTATCAGACGCCTATCTGTGGCAGACCGATAGTCAAGCAGCAGCTTCGCCCTCCCCTGTGGTTATTAAAGAAAAATCCGTTCGTGGTACGATTAGTAATCGCTTAAAAAACGCTATTACCAATGACCCTGCCAAATTAGATGCTGAGACTGAAAAAGCCAACTTACAAAAAGTAGATTCAGCATCATTAGATGAAAATAACGATACTTTAGTCGCACGCTTCAGTCTCAAAGTTCTGCCTTTTACTGGCAAACCTAACGTCTGTAACGACCAAGACTATCAACAAGCTTTAGAGCAAGTCGTTACTGACTATATTAGCACTCAGGGTGTCGATGAGTTGGCACGACGCTATGCGATTAACGTGCTAAATGCGCGTTGGTTATGGCGCAACCGTGTGGGCACTGAAAGTATTAAAGTCACCATTAAGTGCAATGGACAAACTATTACCATTGATGATGCAAAAGCTTATGGTCTCAAAGACTTTAATAGTGATGATGCTCATATCAAACAAGTGGCTGATTGGATTAAAGCGGGTCTAAACGGTGATGAGTTCATTATTTTATACGTAGAAGCACAAGCCATCATCGGTTATGGTCAAGAGGTTTACCCCTCACAAGAACTGATACTCGATACCGGCAGTAAAAAGAGTAAGGTGCTTTACCGCGTTAGTGATAAGAAAGGCTCTGAGGACAATGCGGGTATGCACTCTCAGAAAGTCAGCAACGCAATTCGTACTATTGATACTTGGTATCCTGATGCCCAGTTCCCTATTGCTATCGAGCCTTACGGTGCTGTGACGACATTAGGCACGGCATTCCGCCAGCCTAAAGCTAAGATGGATTTTTATAGCTTATTTGATAATTGGGTTTTAAAAGGTGACGCACCAGATGTTGAGCAGCAACATTATGTAATGGGTGTGCTGATCCGTGGCGGTGTGTTTGGTGCCAGTGGCAAGGAGTAAGGTATGAGTAATTCAACTTTAAACCTTACCCATTACCAAGAAATAACTATCATCCCTGATCCCGAGATTGCGCCTTACTTTATTTGGAGTAAGCTCTTTAATCAGCTGCATATTGCTCTAGCGGCATTGAAAAATGAACACGGTATCGACTCCATAGGTGTCAGCTTCCCTGATTATCATTACGATAATAAAAATGAGAAATCATCTAAGTTGGGATTAAAACTACGCCTTTTTGCGCCAAACCAAAAAAACTTAGACACCCTAAACCTGGATAAATGGCTGTCACGACTGTCAGATTATGTGCATGTTAAAGGTATTAAAGAAGTCGGTGATAAAGCGACTGGTTATGTCAGTGTGCAGCGTTACCGATTTAAACCAATTGATATACAAGCACAGACATTGGCAGATAAGTTAAAAGTCAGTTATGAGGAGGCGATGGTCACTGTCGCCAAACGCAAAAAAGAGATGGCATTGCCATTCATTCAGATGCGTAGTCATACCAACAATAGTAATTACCGTTTAAGCATTTTACAGTCGCCTTGTGATAACTCTCAAGCTGGTAGCTTTAATACTTATGGCTTAAATGGTATGCAAGACACGGTTACCGTTCCACATTGGTAAGCTAATTAAATGGTAATGACGAATTACCCAAAAATTAAGCATAAAAACCCTTTTTTTTACTATTTAAAAACTTACAATGAAATCAATCAGTTACGATAAGGTGAAAAATGGAGGGTAAAATAGGGTATTTTGCCCTCTACGCCTTGTCGTAACTGAATTTTTTGAGGTATAATTTCTCTTCATCACCGCATAGGTGACTTAGAAATGCTTAGAATTAACCAGCGATCTTGATTCAGTCTTCATCACCGCATAGGTGACTTAGAAAAATCCGAACCATTGCGCGTCCAATACGCTCCACTTCATCACCGCATAGGTGACTTAGAAACATTTCTTATCACTAGATTGCCCTGACGCTTTCTTCATCACCGCATAGGTGACTTAGAAATGAGCCAGATCCTATCTATGCTCCTAAGCCTACTTCATCACCGCATAGGTGACTTAGAAATTGATTATTCGCACTTAGTTAGTGCAGTTGACCTTCATCACCGCATAGGTGACTTAGAAAGCCCTGTCATGGTGTTAGCGCACTATGTCGGGCTTCATCACCGCATAGGTGACTTAGAAATAGCGATATGCCCGGTCGCCCCGGTGCTGTCCTTCATCACCGCATAGGTGACTTAGAAACATCGCGGTAAGGGTTATTGCGAGTGGTGCCACTTCATCACCGCATAGGTGACTTAGAAATTTAACTGTTGAATGCCGTGAAAGTCTCATGACTTCATCACCGCATAGGTGACTTAGAAAGTTTAACAGACGGTCGAATTATTAATCATTGACTTCATCACCGCATAGGTGACTTAGAAATTTGATTAACTTATCGGTACTCATAATAATATCCTTCATCACCGCATAGGTGACTTAGAAATTGCTACTTTAAATAGCGGTGAAAGTGGTCTTCTTCATCACCGCATAGGTGACTTAGAAACGAACAAATCGGATTAGCCTCACTGATTTCAACTTCATCACCGCATAGGTGACTTAGAAACACGACCCTCGGCTTCGGAGGTCGCGGTCATGCTTCATCACCGCATAGGTGACTTAGAAATAGACGAAGCGATACACGACAAGGCAGCCTACCTTCATCACCGCATAGGTGACTTAGAAAAGCTTACGGTTGCATTGGCGTTATGTCACGCACTTCATCACCGCATAGGTGACTTAGAAAGTGGTGATTAGCGGTGATGCGGTATCGGAAGACTTCATCACCGCATAGGTGACTTAGAAAAACTATTTCAAGGCTGGTCGGCTCTGTGTCCTCTTCATCACCGCATAGGTGACTTAGAAACAAAGCGGATGATGCAGCCGACGCTTGATAGCCTTCATCACCGCATAGGTGACTTAGAAAATGTTTCCCGTCTACATCCAGTACGTGATGGTCTTCATCACCGCATAGGTGACTTAGAAATGTCTCAGTTATATGTATGATTTTAGATTGGTCTTCATCACCGCATAGGTGACTTAGAAAAACCGAGCCTGATGACATTGTTGCTTTAAATGCTTCATCACCGCATAGGTGACTTAGAAAAACATCATCCGCCACTGGCTTAATCCAATTTACTTCATCACCGCATAGGTGACTTAGAAAAATCAGCAGATAGTCCAGTTGATACGAGGCACCTTCATCACCGCATAGGTGACTTAGAAATTCGCTGTCTCGACAGCAAGTGCTGCGATAGCCTTCATCACCGCATAGGTGACTTAGAAAATAGCTTTAGCAACAGCCTGCTGAATAGCCATCTTCATCACCGCATAGGTGACTTAGAAACGCAAGCCCGTTTGTATGAAGGCGCAATTTGCGCTTCATCACCGCATAGGTGACTTAGAAAGTAATCAACACACGTGACGCTTGCAGTAAGTCCTTCATCACCGCATAGGTGACTTAGAAAAGCCAATGCAGTAGCAATCACCTCATCAACAACTTCATCACCGCATAGGTGACTTAGAAAAATGACTGGCTATCCATACTTTACGATACCGACTTCATCACCGCATAGGTGACTTAGAAAACTTTCAATGTCTCGTCACCAGCTCTCAGCTCCTTCATCACCGCATAGGTGACTTAGAAAAAATACTTACACTGCATTTGTGTTTAGCGGAACTTCATCACCGCATAGGTGACTTAGAAATCCATGATAAATTGCTTAACATGATTAGCCTCCTTCATCACCGCATAGGTGACTTAGAAAACCTTCCCAGATCTTAACGCCTGCTGTGTAATCTTCATCACCGCATAGGTGACTTAGAAAAGTACCGTTAGACCCACTCATGCCAGCACAAGCTTCATCACCGCATAGGTGACTTAGAAAATTATTCATCCCCCCCCTATCTCTACACGCTCTCTTCATCACCGCATAGGTGACTTAGAAATGATCAACACGGTATGAAGTCACAACAAAACCCTTCATCACCGCATAGGTGACTTAGAAATTTCAGGTTAGTCATAGCTTCAACACTTTTGTCTTCATCACCGCATAGGTGACTTAGAAAGCCATAATGCCGAGAAAGATAAACGAAAGTGTCTTCATCACCGCATAGGTGACTTAGAAATGTACCTGCTGATGCTATGGCTGAACCTATAACTTCATCACCGCATAGGTGACTTAGAAAACTGTAAAGCGGTTCTTAGCCCATTCATTGTACTTCATCACCGCATAGGTGACTTAGAAAACTGACCACGTTCAACATCCTCAATGTAGTAGCTTCATCACCGCATAGGTGACTTAGAAACTAATGACGCGACTCAGCAAAATAAGTTTGAGCTTCATCACCGCATAGGTGACTTAGAAATCCCACTGCTCAGGTGTTTTCTGTTCCTGCTGCTTCATCACCGCATAGGTGACTTAGAAATACTGAAGTAGATGCAATAACTCAAAATCTGCCTTCATCACCGCATAGGTGACTTAGAAACGTAACAATATCGTCAGGCATTGTAAGAAACACTTCATCACCGCATAGGTGACTTAGAAAAATCAAAACCGATATTGTCCAGCTCACCAAAACTTCATCACCGCATAGGTGACTTAGAAAAAAAGATGATACGTCTTTACCGTACTTGTCCTCTTCATCACCGCATAGGTGACTTAGAAATAATAGATTGATTATTTCCTTATAAGTGTGACCTTCATCACCGCATAGGTGACTTAGAAAAACAACGCATTCGCTTTGAGCCTATCTTTGAGCTTCATCACCGCATAGGTGACTTAGAAAGTAACCCGTCATCGTACCACCAACACCAGCGGCTTCATCACCGCATAGGTGACTTAGAAAAACTGTGGTCGCAGCGACGACTTACGAGCTAACTTCATCACCGCATAGGTGACTTAGAAAACCAAGTTATCCAGCCCAACAAGAACCCTCAACCTTCATCACCGCATAGGTGACTTAGAAATGTCATGAGCCAACCTGTCAAGTCATCCTCATCTTCATCACCGCATAGGTGACTTAGAAATTAAGCATGATTGCACCAATGCCACCACTAATCTTCATCACCGCATAGGTGACTTAGAAAGTAGTAAGGCGCTACTGGCAGATAATCACCTGCTTCATCACCGCATAGGTGACTTAGAAAATTAGAGTGAACAGTGGTTATGCCCCCTGGATCTTCATCACCGCATAGGTGACTTAGAAATCATACATAAAAGCGATGATGAGAGATATAACCTTCATCACCGCATAGGTGACTTAGAAAAACCAAAGAAGGCATGGGGCAGGGTGATTTAGCTTCATCACCGCATAGGTGACTTAGAAAGTAGTCAGATTGTGAGTTTCCTAATACTGTCACTTCATCACCGCATAGGTGACTTAGAAAACAACACCGCTTATAGATACTTTGCTAGTATGCTTCATCACCGCATAGGTGACTTAGAAAACTCACGTAGCTCATCGATGCCCATTTCAGCACTTCATCACCGCATAGGTGACTTAGAAATTGTATTACGCCAGCCCCTGCAAAATTAGCCCCTTCATCACCGCATAGGTGACTTAGAAATTATTTTAAAAGCAGCTCAAAGGATCACAAATCTTCATCACCGCATAGGTGACTTAGAAAATCCAGCCAGTCGTCACCGTCAGCGTCTCATCCTTCATCACCGCATAGGTGACTTAGAAAAAATCAGCAGCACCTCAAACATCTGCTCGTCACTTCATCACCGCATAGGTGACTTAGAAACTACACCTACGTACTGGGATATGTAATGCGTACTTCATCACCGCATAGGTGACTTAGAAATGCACGTTGGGCGCGGTCATGCAACAATAGCGCTTCATCACCGCATAGGTGACTTAGAAAACTGGCAATCCGCTATGAAGATGGCTTTGCTTCTTCATCACCGCATAGGTGACTTAGAAAAAAATACCGATTACCTCGGACTTAATGCCATTCTTCATCACCGCATAGGTGACTTAGAAATAACGCCCCTGCATGGCAGACCGATATCTTAGCTTCATCACCGCATAGGTGACTTAGAAAGTATAAATTTAGAAAATATATAACCATTCTATCTTCATCACCGCATAGGTGACTTAGAAAATGCGACGACACAAAAACGTGCTCGTTATCTTCTTCATCACCGCATAGGTGACTTAGAAATATTTGAAGTCTCTTGATTTAGAGAGGCGTCTCTTCATCACCGCATAGGTGACTTAGAAAAATAGTGAAATCGTAAGTATTTAAGCTGTCGACTTCATCACCGCATAGGTGACTTAGAAAATTTCAGACAACAAGCCGTACTTGGTTGCTATCTTCATCACCGCATAGGTGACTTAGAAAGAAATGTCGGTCTTTAGCCCTTATTTGACGTACTTCATCACCGCATAGGTGACTTAGAAAACTGCCAGTCGTCTTGCTGATTCATGCGGTCACTTCATCACCGCATAGGTGACTTAGAAAATATCACGATAGTTTCAACGATATACCAAGCTCTTCATCACCGCATAGGTGACTTAGAAAGTTACGGCATCCGTGATGCTCGATGAAAAAATCTTCATCACCGCATAGGTGACTTAGAAAAAACAGGAACGCTTAACAGTAAGGTAAATCCACTTCATCACCGCATAGGTGACTTAGAAACTTACAAGCGTCACCTACTGTCGTGTATTTTCTAACTTTCCTATAAACCTAAGCGAAGTGGGTTTTAATTATTAGCCACTCATCGTAAGGTGGGAGTGAAGGTCAATATACAGAGCATAACGACCAAGTCATCAAATCATTATCTTAGTGGGGTGTGTAGTATGAAGTCACTATCAATAGGCAAGCTACAGAAAAACACGGTGCTAGTCTTCCAAGGCGTCCTTGGTCTGTTTAATATTTATACCTGTCATATCAGACCGCTTATTACTGAAGCCTTGACGGTTGAGTATAGCGCTGCTTTGACTAGACCTACATTATTTATCGAAGAAAACAAAAAACAGTTTATAGTCAACAATTTTGAGCTTTTTCACCTAATCAAAAGCCCTCATGTTGATTTTAATGTACTAAGACAAGAAGTATCTGTGAGATATATCCTAAAGGATGATTTTAATTTTGATCTCTGTTTTTATGAGCTTATTGCATCGATTGCTCAGCATAATAAGAAGCTAGATATCAAACTCATTTATAGACAACTTAAAACTATCTTAGATAAACAGATGAATCAGCAGTTATTTGGCAAAAACATCTTTGCTGTCACTAAATTTTGTGAGCTTATTAATATTACTGTGCCGACCTATTATGCTCGTTACTCTGGAGTATCTTTATGACTCAAAATAGTGACATTTTACCTACTGAGGAACAATGGCTGTCTGCAAAGACCATTGATTACTTAAAGAGTGATAAAGCGTTTGTTTACCCCGAATCTGTTGTAGAGGCTATCTCTACTATCGTTATCGCAGTACATAACAGTTATGAGCGCAATGATAATGCGATTAAGTATTTATTAGAAAATATTGTGCAAACACTACAAGATAGACCAGTTTCCGATCAGTACATGCAGATCAATCGGACGGATTTGGCACAAAAGCCACTGATAATGCAGCTGCTTATCCTAATGCAGGATATCGTCATCAAACAGCATTATTTAGGTCAATCAGTGCAACAGCTAGTTTGGTTGTCCATAGCGATGCATACCGCAGCTTTACTTATAGTTCAAGGTAGAAAAACCGATACCGATACTATACTCATGCAATTTAAGATGGCACAGTTCTCAGCATCTCCTAGGCGCACCTGGATATGGGACACACTCCCTGGTATCGCCCAAACTGAGATAAATATAGAGCCTGTATTATCAGTATTCGATGGTATATTGAAGCAACAAAAAAGCGCACTTGATTTGTTAAATAATAAACAATCTATTCATATTGAAGAAAAAAAAAGTAACAAAAGATAATTCTGATGAAAAAGCCAAGCATAAAGATAAAATAAAAAAGGCTAAATCTGATGCAAAAGCAAAACTCAGCCAAATAGAAAAAATAGCAACCGCCTATCAAAATGCGCATGTATTACAGAAACCAAGAGCTCAACGTAAGAAGCCACCTAAAAACATTAAAATCAAAGCTATCAACTTAGCAGATGATACATCTACATCTCCCTTAGACTCTACTGCAACGAGCCATAACTGGAATACTATGCCCGATAATGATGCATGGGGTAGCACACATGATGATATAGAAAACAGTGCTACCACCGTAGATCTCGCATTTTTAGAAGCTAATACTGAAAGCTATGAAGGGTTAAGGACGAGCTTTGAAGAGCGTATTGACCACTATGAGGCCCCCTATGTCAGCTATGGCGAATATCCAAACCCATTAATCAAAAACTCTATACCGCTACAAACTATAGATTTATCGCTACAGCAAAGCTACATGTCTCAGCGCAATCTCGCGCTCAACTCTAACACGCGATTGCTCTGTGTTGCTGGTTACCAAGCGCTATTTGCGGCGCTCAACCAAGATGCAAGCGCGTTAACAGAATCAGAGACTCATAAAAACTGCGCTGGTATTTTACTGTTATCTATGATTACCGGACTGCCAGTTAAGTCTTTACTGATAACCGGATATATCGGTCATCCTGGCATTTTTAATCTTGAGGGTAAAAGGTATTATATTAAACACAGCCTTGGCATTACTACGCGATCCAATAGTCAAACTTTAACAAAGAAAGATTATGAAAATCATTCTGATACTATCAAAATCCCACTGCCGTTGTGGCTGATAGATAATTTGCTTGCTTGTGAATTACCGGAAAAGAAGGATATTACGACTTATCTTGCTACCTTACGTAGCAGTCTTGGACTGCCGTACTTGTCAATCAATCGCATAGAAACCGCACTACATGTCGTACTCTCTCGTTATACGCCTAATTGTCATGAGCACATTGCCGATATCATTTGCCGCACGCCAGCGCCACATGCTCCAGCCATGTACTACAGCAGCCACATCAGTGAAATGATCATTGCTCACTATAAATCAGCGCTAAGCGTATTTAGCAGCTTAAGTAGTTTTGATTTAACTTATATCACCCCTTGGCATAAATATACCGTAGGCTCAGGGTTCGCGCTTAAGCTCGAAACTGTTCATACAATCATAAATGAGATGAAAATCTGGGCAGATCAAAGTATAAATGATGATGAGCATTTCAATCGAACCAGTATTTTTGTATGGTTTGTATTCTGCCTCTTAACTGGAGTACGGCCGAATAACGGTCTTGGTAAAGTGTACAATATCGATCTTGATATGGGTTGGCTGGAAATCAACGATAAGCCAGTTAAAAAAGTAAAAAGTGACCGTTTGATACCACTATGTCCTACTCTTATACATCATCTAATAGACTATAGAGATTATTTAATTGACTACCAGATTAAGCATCAAACAAAACATGATATTAGCGCAACTATTGATGATATCCGCTTAGGTAACGATGAAGCATTATTAAAGCTTTTGTCAGAGAGCACCTTTATATTGAAAGATATAAAGCGCGGCGATGCCTACCATATGACTAAAGAAATCATTGACGCCAACCCCTATTGGACACGCCATTTTGTGCGTACTCAACTTGAAAGGCATGGCGTTCAGCTCTCGTTAATCAACACGGTTATCGGTCATGAAAAAGCCCGTCAAGAAGTATTGGGGCGCTTCTCATCAACTAGTAAAGCGGATATTAAGCGTGTTGCATCTATATTTGAGCAGATCGCTGAACAGCTAGGACTAACCGACATAAAAATCGACAATTATCCTCTTCTAAATCATGTTGGCATAAACTCCACAGAGGTAGGCCATGCTAATAGATAAATTATGCTTACCAAAAATCATCGATGATTTAGCAAAGTTTAATGGCAGAAAAAATTGCTACGTGCCTTATTCTTCAGTAGTTAAAGACAGTAGCCCTGCTAGAGTACGTGAACTACACCTGCTAGCTGACTTACAGACTGAGTGGAATTCCTTGCAAAAGGCTTATCCTGGTAATATTAATTTTATTAAGTGTTTTGATAAACATTACAAACAAGTGCTTTGGCCCGATGATCTTATCTTTTTTGCTGTACCTGCACTAACGAGCTTTTATGATGAGTTATGGTTACCTCCAAGCCAAGTGTCAAGTCGATTTCACCGTGACTTTTATGAGCAGCTACGACCTTTATCTAACCAAGGGTTCGATGAGTTTCAAGCTATCATTCAAGATAAGATTACAAAAGCTAATGAGTCAACCAAAATACTAAAACAAACATGGCAAACTGTCAGTAAGTTTATTGACTATCAAAATCAGCACTATATGCTTGCTGAGCATCACTACCCTAAGATAACAGCGCCGCAACCTATTAAAACCAATCCACTGATTATAAATGCAGATTGGGTAAAAAATGGCAAGTTACTGGTCAAAACTATTCGCGCAGTACAACATCACTGGAATAAAACAAGTGATTACAACCAAGATCAAATCTTAAGTTGGTTGGTATTCTCAGGTATTGTATATGGCGGCATTAATGAGGTGCAGATGCTTCAAGGGTGGCTTGATTCTCTACTTACTAAGGAGTATCAGCCGTTTATCAATGAAAGAATAGTGGTATCGCCACGCTTTGTGCAAAAACGCTATGGTAACGAACGCATAGAAGGTAGTGACACGCTTTATAACACTAAGCAAATCGTCGTAGATGTAGTCAGTCAATGCTGGCTAATGCGTTACCATAAAAACAGCACTCAAGCAGAAATTGAACCTATCATTGCCAAGCTGTCAGAAAATAAGATAAAACAATACTTGACCGTGGCATTGTCTGACGTGATCAGGCCTTTAGGTATTAAGCCACCTCCTTTTTCAAGGTTTTTATATTACGCCAGTTATCACTGGGAGTGGCTCGATGGCGCTGATATTGACCATGCTTCAGTTGGGGTGCTGCGAGGTGTACATAACACTGTTGGATTGAGTACACAGGACTTTAAGCATTTTTTAAACCAAAAATATCAGTATAAAGATGAGCCGTATGATCTAGAACATATCTTGACACTGTCTATCAACCAAAACTCTATTAATCAAAAAGAGGCGCCTAGCAGTTCTAGCAAAAAGATAGAGGTTAGAAAGTCAGATTTAATTATGAATCTTACTAAAGACTTCAAAATAAATGAAAAACAGAATAAGAAAAAAATCGTTCAAACGACTTACACCCTCATCGAAAGAGTACAAAAACGCTATGAGCAATATGATGACTTAAGTGAAAAAATTTTATTAGATTGGGTACTAAGTTTACTAAATCGAAAGGAGTCAAAGTCGCCTAGTAATGAATCTATTTTGAAATATATCAGAACTATAGGCTATGAATGGTTATATTTCACAACGGCGCAGCCGCTTGATATTTGGTCAGAAGAAGAGTTTGAGGAACTTTATGAAGATATTTTAGAGTACAAAGCTGTCGTACGTAACAATACTGACACTGGATACTCTGCCAATTTATTGAAGAGTATGCACAACTTTGCCAAGAGCAAATACAACCTTCCCTCCGTGAACTTCCAACAGTCCAAAAATGGTCGACGTGTACGTGCCGAGCTGATATCACCGCAAGCATATCACTCCATTATTACGCAGATATTGGATTCTGTAGATATATTGGAGCAGGAGATGTTCGCGCTTCTATTTATCTTAGTCTATCGTACTGGCATGCGCAAAAAAGAGCTGTTGGGACTTAAGTATAATGACATCGAAGGCTTAAAAACAGCTGTACCATCAGTGGTAATCAGGCCCAATAGCTATCGTCCAACCAAGACTCAAAGTAGTATTCGCCGCGTTCCCTTATTTGCCCTCCTCAAACCTAATGAACTGAATTTTTTTATTAACTTTGTGCAGAGTAATATTGGCGACAGTTCAAACAAATTTATCTTTACCTTATCATCGGATCAGCGCCCTATTGATGACCATGTTCCGTTGCAGTTACTCAAACGAGTTTTAAAAGACATATCGGTAGATGATAATGTAGCAGAGCATACCTTTCATGGTTTTAGGCATACGGCAGTGAGTAACCTATCTTTAGCGCTATTAGGTCATCCAGATCTCGTAAAAGCCCTCACCGATTATGACGAAAAAGACATACTGCGTATAAAAAAAGGCCTACTTGGGGAGCATATAAATGCACAAGATCGTTGGTACGCTCTATCGGGTATTATGGGGCACTTATCGCCTGAGCGTAGCTTTGAGTATTACAACCATTTTGCCACTTTGATGGCTACTTATGCGTTAAGCGTCTCTAATATAAAACTACCTAAACAAACACTACTTAATCTTACCAAATCTACTAAAATTAGCGAAAGAAAGATCAATGATAATGCTGACATTAATGATAACGGTGTGATCAATATGCCTAGTATACGTACGCTGTTATTTAAAAATATCATAGAAGGCAAACGCAAGTCACCGAAATTCACGATCGAAAACTGTGATAAGCAATTTCTCTTGAGTACCAATACGCCAGCCACTGATGAATTGTTTGGTCGTTATGGTCTAAACCGAGTACAGCTGCTACTACAGACCTATGATAAAGAGATTCCTTTAAGTAAAGCAGCCCAGTTAGCAAATATTTCTATTCATGATGCAAACATTTTAATAGAACGTGCGAGCGAGGTTGCCGCTATCACTACCAAACGCGGCAAACCTCGCTTTGTAAAGCTATCCGATTCAAATAATTCCGTACTGAGTCCACTGAACATTCAATACCAAAGTGATTTAAGATTACTATCGCTTTTGTTAAGTAATGCCTACCGTCTACGAGAAAAGTCAGGGGCTGACTGGACTTGGTTTATTGAGATATGTAGTCAAAAACTGTCTAGTAGCAGAGCATACCTACCATTTAGAAAAGGAGATGAGAAAGAGTTGCAACGTTTCATTGATATTGCTAAGAAACTGCTGCCTCTGAAACGTTGGCTAATGAGTAGCAACGAAGCCTTGTTGATGAAAAATATGTCACCTAACGATTATCAAGATATTAAGCGGCAATCTAACGACTCGATAGAAGCTATTCATATTGGTATTGCTAGCCGAGATCCTAGAGATCAAACCAACAAATGGCAGTATTCGCCCCTACTACGGTTTTTTGTGCATATGATGCTAATTACTGATGAGAGGCTAGTTATTAATGATAGTCAGACATAATCATTATTGAATAAGCGCACTCAATGCTTTACAAAAATTGACTAAAACCCTATATCCTGACACCTATTATTTTTTATCATCACCGCAATGACCTTATATCAGAGTTATTCAAAACGATAACGAAACCATTCCATCCATCATCGTCTCCACACCTCCTTTAATGATCTATGCGGTCAAATCCGTAGACATTAACTTGGCAGATTTTAGTTATCCCACCTAATATAATAATAAAAAAAACGCTACCCGATAATTAATCAGATAACGCTTTCCTTATTACTTGTCTAAACTATGTTAAACACTAACGCTCACCCAAGCCTTCAGAAAAGGTTTTGGTTAATGGCTTAGTCAGATAGGACAGCACTGAACGCTGTTGCGCTTTGATATCGACTGAAGCAGTCATACCAGGTCTAATGATAATTTCATCGCGACGCGCAGCAAACTCAGCACCGGTAATTTTTATTTGTACGCGATAATATGGCTCCTCTCCTTTGGGTGTTTGCTCAATCAAAGTATCTGGACTGATATAGGTCACCTTACCCGTCATAGCACCAAAGATAGAGTAATCATAAGCATCAAGCTTAACGCTAGCGACTTGATTCTCTTTGACATAAGCGATATCCACTGGACTAACTTTAGCTTCGACGATCAGGTCGCTACTGGTGGGCAATATCTCCATAATAACCTCACCAGGTTTCACAACGCCGCCAATAGTGGTAATTAAGATATTATTTACCTTGCCCTCAGTTGGAGCAAATAGCTTGGTCTCTTCCAATACTTGTGAATGATCACGCAGCTGCTCAAGCTCAGTATCCAGCTCTTCTTGTGCTTTGGTCATTTCCGATTGTGCTTCTTCAAAGTACTTGTTTCGCTTATTGGTAATTTGTGCTTGGATCTCAGCAACTTGTCGGCGCAGTTTAATCACGTCAGCTTGGCTGACATCACCATATTCTAACAGTGGTTCATTCATACTGAGCTCTTGCTGAGCCAGTACCATCATATTCTGTAGCGAGCTGACATCTTGATCAATGGCTTGCCGACGGCGGTTATATAGTTGGGTTTGGTTTTCTACGTATTCGCTATAGTTTTTGATTCCATCTGGAAACTTAAGCGGCTTTTCAAATATTTCTGCTTCAAGGCGAGATAACTTGGCTCTTAGCGCGGCGATCTTCGAACTTGAATTAGCGAATGCCGCTTGCGCCCGCTCTTCTTCTAGTGTGACAACCAGTTGTCCCTTAGTGACATCCTCTCCTTCTCGCACTAATATTTCAGTCAATACACCACCCTCAACTGCTTGAATATCCTGCGTTCTAGCACTGGCGATAACCGTTGCTGTGGCACGGGTTACTTGATCAATTTGAGCAAAATAGGCCCAAACTACCAAGACGATTACCCCTATAAGTGCACCCCAAATAATAATACGGGTACGCCCAACTTTAGGATCATGAGACTTATGCTGATAGTTATTCATTATCTTGTCCTACATCATCTGGGTTATTGCGAACATCGGTGGCTAGCGAGGTATTAGAGGTATTGCTAATGACTTTAACTTTAGACTTACTCACCTTAATTGAGGTTTTATTTTTATTTTCTTGATCATCATTACCTTTTAGTTGTTTAAGCACTTGCTCTTTTGGTCCATCCATCACTATTTTCTGATTGTCCATGATAATAATACGATCGACCAATTGTAATAACGGCATCTTGTGAGTAGCTACAATGAGAGTCGAGCCTTGTCCAAACTCTTTACTAAGCACATTGATACATTGCAACTCTTGACGGTTGTCCATCGATGCCGTCGGCTCATCCATCAATAAAATCGTTGGCTTGGTCAGCAGTAAGCGAGTGAAAGCGACCAGTTGTTTTTGACCACCAGATAGCCCTTTACCACCCTCACTAATAGGTAGATCCAAACCACTGGAGTGGCTAGCCACCAGCTTAATCAACCCCGTCTTTATTAGAGCTTCACGCATCACATCATCACTTGGCGCAGGTAGCCCAATCAATAGGTTTTCTCTTAGCGTGCCCTCAAACAGACGATGGTCTTGTTGTAAGTAGCCGATCTGTTCACTAAGAGACTCGCGGCTAATCTGTTGAATATCCAGTCCATCTAGCAGTATTCGACCCTGCGTTGGGGCATATAACCCTGACAGTACTTTTAATAACGTCGACTTCCCTGAACCAATAGCGCCCAAAATTGCAATACGCTCGCCCGCTGTGATATATAGTTTATTAATGGCTAATGCTGGCTGCTCATTGTCTTGGTAATTAAAAGTCACTTTTTCTAAGTCAAAACTACCAGCAATATGACTGGGCGACAAGGGATGCGCCACGCCATGATTGTCTTGTTGTAATGAAAAAAGCTGTTCGATATTCAGTTTTGCAGCTTTCGCATGTGAATGCTGTACCAGTAAATTGGGGATACTCATGACAGGTGCTAAGATACGCCCTCCTAAAATAGAACAGGCAATCAACCCGCCCATAGTCATATCACCTGACATCACTACGAACGATCCAACAATAACAATGCCGACATAGCTTGTCTGCTGAACCATCTGTGACAGATAGCTTAAGTTGTCATTGGCATGCTTCATATCCAAATCATTTTTGGTCGTAATATTCATTACATCAAGCCAACGGGATAAAAACTTCCAATTACCCGAACCAGCCTTAATGGTTTCAATACCCTCGACTGTTTCAACCAAAATACCGGTTTTACGATAAGAGGCTGAGGCACCAACGGCCGCGATACTATCAATTTTTTTGCGTGCAGCAAACCCCAATGCAATAGCAATAATCGCCGCTACAATAGGTACTAAAGCCACTAAAGGATTACCAATAACGATGATCAAGGCTACAAAAATGATTGCCATCGGAATATCGACCAATCCAAACAAAGTACTCGCTGTATAAAAACCACGAACTTGCTCGTAACCCCGGAGCTGCGCGGCCATTGAACCCACCGACCCTGGCATTTGGTCAATCCGAACACTCAGAAGCCGCTGAAATACTTCTCGAGACAAGTGTTGATCAAGGTTGACCACTACTTTATCCATAATCTTTGAGCGCGCAAACTTCATAAATGTTTCAAATAAAATAACTAAACCGACACCACTTGCCAGAATGATTAAAGTGTATTCACTGCGAGTTGGAATGACTCGGTCATAGACCTGCATCGAAAATAGTGATACTGCTAACGCTAGCATATTAATCAAAAGTGATGCGACTACTGCTTCAATAACAATACCACGATAGTTTTTTAGATCTTTTTTAAGTATTTGATCAAATGATAACTGTTTGCGTTTGCTCGGCTCGCTTTCTAAGCGGATACGCAATAATTGTGTAAACGCATCACTTGGATGAACACTAATTTGCTCAGACTGACTAAACTGCCATAATCCTTGAGGGTTTTGTTGTTCAATGACCCCCCAACCTTGCGACGAATGTAATGCCAATAAGGGTAAAAAGGCAGCATCTGGCATCGGTAATGATTCTGGTAGCTGATCCACCCCTAACTGTTCTAGCACCTTTACAATGCTTGCCAGTGTCATTAGTTCTGTCTGCTGATGAAGCACCCCGTAAAGACGCAACTTATCAATGGGATAACCTTGCTGAGTGAGCAAAGTGTGCAGCGAGAAAGCCAATTGCTCAATCTCATTACTGACTTGCTCTTTCACCTGTTCATCAGTTTCAGGCGTCAAAAATTGCAAAGTAGAATTTTCCATCAGCTCACTATCAGAGGCTTGGTCACTCGAAGCTGGAATAGGGTTATTCATGATAAGTACATCCTACTGATTAACGGGTTTTTAGATAAACAAGTGCAAAAAATACAAGACAGCTTATTTATTCATAGAGGCTTTGCGATAGGCTCAAGGGCTCTCTATCAGCAAACCTGTATTGGAATCAATCATATCAGGGTCATTAGAGATGGTATTCAAAAACCCATCAGATGCATCTTTAATAGAGTAGGTCACCATCTCTTGATTTTTCATACCTACAGGTTGAATCACCGCTCTATTGGATGTTTGCTGCGCAACATGCTGACCATTAAGCCATTTCTTTACGGGATCTATTGGGTGGAATATAGGTTCAGGCTGGCGACTTTGGTTAAACTGTTGCCATGACATCATGCCAAAATCAACTTGCAGTTTATAATAAGCAGCAATGATAGATGCTCGGGTGTCAACCAATTGTGCCTGATACTGGGAGTGCTCACGAACCGCATTCAGCACCTCAAGCCAAGACTTACGACCAGCGATGAATTGACGACGGTATGAGCTGACTACAATCTGAGCACCTGCAACTGCTGCTATCAATGAGCGCTCTTGATCTTTAGCGCTGGCAAACTGTTGATATTGGGTTTGTATGGTCTCAAGTACCAAACGCCTAGAAGCCTCTTTTGATTGAACAAGACTATTGACACGTGATTCTGATGCTTTTGCAAGGGCTAAATTAGACAGCCCTGCCCCTGGATCATAACTGAGCCCTACTGAGAACTCTCCACCATTATCCTTATTTTTATCACTCTCATGATAATAGTCATACTCGTATTGTGCGTATATTGTCGGATAGCGAGAGGACTGCAAAGACTTCAGCCCTTGCTTGGCCGCCTCAACTTGATAACTCTCTTTTACCACAGTAGGATTATAAAAACTGGCTTGATCAAAGGCTAGCTTCTCAAAAGTTTGGGAATAACTTCTGGCGCGTGCAACCATTTCACTTAAGTTTGGAACGGGTAGTTCTATCGCTGACACCTTACGACCGGTAATTTGCTCTAAACGAGCCATAGCGATACGTTGCTGCTCGACAGCAGACTGATAGGAGTTTTGTTCTTGCAAAATACGGTTAGTCACCAAGTCCATCTCAATGCGAGCGGAGACTCCTTGGCTAACACGCCGTTGCATCATGGCTTCAAACTCAGCAAGCAACTGCAAATTGTCATAATAGACTTGTTGTTTTGATAAAGCCGTAATATAGCTTTGCCACGCCTCTATCGTCGTTTTAGCCACTTGGTTTTGTTGCTCGTAGACATATTCTGTCGCCGCTTTATCATCAAATATCGCTTGATTAACATTGGCGGTCAGCTTGCCTCCTGTCCATAATGACTGGCGGAGCTGAAACTGGGAGACCATGCCGTCATCACGATCATAACCTGATGAAAAAGTAGGAGCAGGCAACAAACTAAGCTTCGCTGCACTAATGCTTTCAGTAGTCGCCTGTTGCTCTGCTCTTGCTGAACCCACCATAGGGTGAGTTTGAATCGCTTGATTAATAAGTGCATCCATATGCGCATCAGCGCTTGCTAACGCAGCACTGGATACCGTCATAAGTAGCAAACTTACATGTATACTATGGCGTATTTTTTTTATGATATAACACCTCTTAGGCAACATATTTTTTGACAAGTTATTTTGGTAAACAGTCATCCAGTTACCTCAGTTTTATTTTGAGAGAATAAAAATTTTAGATGTTATATAGTAAGGTATGAAAATACTATCGTTAAATTTAGACATATTAAATACACGCTTTGTCAAAGCCTTAACTCATGATTGTAAGACAACTAAATCTAAGCATAAATTTAAAAATATTTCCAACTAACTGCCAACATAGATTCTTTTTTTATATTGATAGTTGAATACTCGCAGACAGCTTTAATGATTATAATCGCTGAAAAGGCCCTGCTCGCACATCCACAAACTACGAGTATGATGTTTAATTAATGGATTAAAAACTAGTGATGCCTTCATTACCACCTATTTCAGCTAAAAAACAAAAAAACAGGAGCATGATAGCAATTGTGATGGCTATCATGCTCCATATTTTGATTGCAGTTATTGTCTATTTCAGTGTTTTTGATAAAAAAATTTCATCAACACTAGGGTCTGTATCAGATACTAATAGGCACCCTATATTAAAAGCTACAGAAGTAAAGCCACAAATATTACCTGCACTAATAGAAAACAAAAAGTCGCAAGCTCCCCAGTCTTCTGAACCGATAAGTAACTACGATACAACCAATTCTTATAAAGTAGCAACTGATACTCAACGTAAATTAATAAATACAACTGTGGAGATAACCACTAAGGAAGCAATACCCGTAAATAACACTCAAAGCCAAGCACAAGAAAAAAAATCAGTAGTGAGTCCGATAGACGAATCATCTATAGGGTCAATACCTGACAATCAAAACAATCGTGCTGAGTATACGCTTAAGCAGACCAAAGAATATGAAGCTCTAGATGCTGAGATCGATAAAGACAATGAACAGCTCTCAAAGTTGATCATTGAAGTCAAAAAGCATAATCAAAGTCAAATTCAACAACATCAGCTTCCTAGTGGCAATATTAATAATCAACCAACAGTTGAGTACGGTTACCCTATTACTCCCATCACCCCTTAACTGCCAAAAAAAGAACTCGGCTGTTGAGGCTTCAAACGCAGATAGATAAAAGTTTGCATCATTCACACTAAAAGCCTTGATTATCTAAAGCTTTTAGTGTGAATGATGCCATATTAATGCAAGAATTAATAATATAAGGTGCGCTTTGATAGCCGCACCTTATATCCATATTTTCAAGTTTCAGTCATCGTTTATAAAATCGTAATGTCGGTCTGAATCAATAACTCATGAGTGCCATTGGTATCAGAGAAGCTATAGACATTGTAACTATTGCCCCCTTGAGTAGTAGTACCGCTGTTCGTCCAATCGTTACCAGTTAGACTCACGCTATCAGCACTATCACCGTTGATAACCAAGCCTTTATTGCTCATCACCGTGTCATTGATTATATCTAGCACATCACTGGTACTAAGGTTGGTCAGCGTCTGCGCACCGTTACCGGTCATATCGATGGTTTCAATACTCTCAAATACAGTCGCATCAAAGCTGCTAAAGTCGATACTGGTATCAGCAACGTTAATGAGGAGCGTATCATTACCAGCACCACCATCCATTAAGGCGTTATCTACAGAGAATACAATTTTATCGTTACCTGCACCACCTTTCAGCGTATTGACACCAGTGCCACCATCGATTAAGTCATTACCGCTACCTCCAATCAAGATATCATCACCAGCGCCGCCTTTATAATTCACAGCTACAGACTGTCCAGAGGCATCAACGATATCATTCTCTGCTGTACCTACAAAGGTTTTGCTAAAAGCAATATCGACAGATATAGACGGTAATTCACCATTGTTATCTGTATAAACGCCAGACGTATCCGTCATAGCCCCTACGGTATCGGTAGTACTAAGAGCGAAGTCCAGATCGCCTTTTAGTGGTACAGAAGACTGAATTTGTAAATCATTGATTTGCTCAGGGGTGATACCAGTTATGGTATAGCTGTTAGCGGCATCATCCCACACGGCAGTCAACATTTCACCTGTACTTTTTACTCTAAAGCGTAAGACATCATCGGTCAAGCTAACGCCATTATCAGTGATGGCTATATTAACAGTCTCACTACCATCCGTGTCTTGCATAACTGCGTTTAGATTAAGTGTGGTCCACTTACCCTGATTACCGAGGATAGTAGAAGGATTAGCTGTTACCCCATCAGCGACTGGCGTCACATCGAGATCAATCACTAGAGGATCACTGATCATACCGCTGTCATTAACCACCTTCATCTCGATCCCTGTTACTTTATCGCTGCTATTTTCAGGTGGCATAATGAATATATTAGGCGTTTCACCCGCTGCGCCACTGTTAATATTATTCAGTTTAGAGGTGTCGATAGACCATGAGTTATTACCACCAGAATTACCATTATTGCTTGCCAACACTGTATCACCATTAGTATCAGTATAATAAACTAGATAGCCATTAGGGATATTGTCTAAGGTAATAGCGCTTGCCATATCACCTTCATCGATATTGGAGATTTTATAATCGATAGCAATCATGCTATCTTCGTCACCAATAGCTGTGGCTATTGACTCACCACTATTACTAGTGATATCTAGATTATCCGGCTGCGCTGAGACTTCAACGGTATATTCATGCTCATAGGTTAGCGTACCACTGTCATATCCTGCCTCATCTGTCGTTTCTTTGTGAGCAGCTTTTACGGTGATAGTGGCATTACCATCGGCGTTTTCGGCAGGCGTATATTTGACCGTAACGCTATCAGGAGAGTTAGTACCAACCTCTAGCTCATAGTAAGTGCCAGCAGGAATATCACCGACTTCGTTATCATTCAATACCACCTCGTTTAGGGGATTACCATTGGCATCAGTCAGCACTCCAGCAGGACCAGTACCTGTCAATAAACTAGATTCATCTACTTGAATATAGAGCTTGCCATTGATTAGTAGGACGTAATCACCATCAGCACTGTTTTTTAGGTTGATATTGATATCGATGCTAGTATCTTCATCCGTTGCCACCGTGGTTGATTTGCCATCAGCATCCATAGGATCAGTAACTGGCTTGATTTCGACATTGACGTCACTGACCTGCTCCCTTTCCTCGCCACCATCTTTATCCAAGACGGTAAAGTTGGCATTAAAGGTAAAATCTTGGGTGCCATCTGTCACGTTGGTACTAAAGTCTTTCGGCGGAGTCACTGTCACTCCATTAAGTGCTGCTTCTGGATTAAGATTACTAGCATCATTCACGCTAATAATCCATTTACCACCAATCTGCTGCACACTCACCGCTGGATTGGTACTCTCTAATACAGTATCTGTTGGCAAATCAGTCAATGAGAAAGTATAGGAGTCGACAGTATCAGCGGTCGCAGGGTTCAGAGTCGCATCTAATATATCGCCAAGAGTGAAACCAGTATCCTCTAATTGTGCTGGTATTTCTACCTTACTAGTAAAGCTATCTATTAAGTCAGGCTTGACAGGCGCATCACCCCCGCCCGTTCTGTCTAAGGTAATCTCAAAGTTCCCCTCTACACGCGCTTCGCTACCGTCACTACCTTGACCATTAATATCCTGCGTAATACCCGTCACTTTAATATTGAAAGAACCTTTAGGTATATTGACCGTGCTGTCATTACGCTCAAGCACTAACTCATAAGTCGGCGCCATAGTAATGATGACTGGGTCATTGGGCACATCAACGTACCAGATACCATCTGATAAGATACCACCCACTACATTCAGACCCTCTGGAACATCAGTAACTTCTAGGCGAGTAAAGCTCTCTGAGCCATCTTGGTCAGGTGACGATAGTGATACGGTGACAGAAGCAGTATTATCCGTACCGCTATTATTAATAGTGTCATCTGTCACATCCAAGGTCATGCTTGGTGCATCAGTGACCGCTTGGAAGGTCACATCTACCACTGCACTGCCTGTGTTAGATGTGCTAATCTCTGAACCATCAGTCAGTTCAGTGGTGTCAGTATAAGTGTAGTCAAATTCTATACTGACATCATCATCGCTATGGCGTTTATCGTCATCGTACATAATTTCGATTGTTTGATCGGGCGTAAATTTCAAAGTTGGTGGTGGATTAGTCGTTAAGTCCACTTCAATACCGTCGACACGTAAAATGACGTCTTTAGCCATTAGATCAGTTACTGATAGTGTGATACTCTCAAGTGATTCTGTTCCTGTCGCTGAGTCACCCTTATCTGTCGTTGTAAAGGCCGATTCAAAGTCCATGTTCGCCCATAGATCTTCAGTAGCAACGACTTGAGGATCATTCATATTGCCATCAGCAGCATCAGGGGTCACTAGAATAGAAACGTCTTTACCATCATGAGTCACACTGTCACCAGATACTGTCTCTGTCGTGGTACCCGTGATCGTAAAGTTAATTTCACCAGCGAAGTTATCTGGTGTCTTTAATTGTGCAGTATTATTCTGTAGCGCCTCTAGGGTCACTGACCATACTCGATCAGAACCACTGCCACCTAAGAAGGTAACCCCTGCACCAGTTAAGTTGAAACCAGTAGGTAAGTTTTCAACTCGATACACTATCTGCTCAACAGCTGGGCTATCACCATCATATGCCTCGATATCCGCAACAGTAGCAAATAGGCTGGATAAGGCAATCTGATGGTTGCCCGTACTATCTAGCGTTGCCTCGTCAGTGACATAAGTATAGTCCTTACCATTGATAAGAGCTGTGCCGGTTGCCAATTTGTCATTTATTATCAGATCTGCCTTGCCAATGACCTTAACAGGTAGGTTGAGCATAGGACTTGCAGCACCGGTAGTTCCACCCTCTTGACTTACTGCCTGTACTTTTAGATTTACCGTACCGCTGAAGTTCTCGGCAGGCACAAAGTACAACCCAGTTACGCTATTATTGTAATCTTCAATCACTACCGTACCACCAGTAGTATCAAGTAAGAGTGTATCACCGTCTTTATTGGTGTAATAAAGCTGCCCATCTGCTGGTATCTCTGAGATGGTCACATCATAAGTCTCAGACCCGTCGTTATCACGCGAGCTTGGGCGGATATTGAGTACAATGCCGTCGGTAGGAATGACGTCAGTTGTCATGTCCGCAGCAGTATCACGATTATTACCACCGTTTATCGCCTGATCTTCGACCCCTTCGGCAGGATCAACAGCTAAAGTGGCTGGGTCGGCTACGCCTTTAACTTCAAAGGTTAAGTAACTTTCGCCACTGATGGCTTCATCTTTTGCGCCACCATCTTCGTCAACATCAACCGTTTTTGCCTCAACTTTTACTGCTGTCTCAGCACCACTGGTAAGGTTATAGTCGCTATAGTCTTGCGGCGGGGTCACTGTAACTGTATCTAAATACTCCATCGGGATATCGACACCGTTGCCGTTATCAGTCAGGCTAACTAAACCATTGCCGTCATTATAAGTAAATACCGCACCTTCAACTGAAGTGAAGCCGCTGTCACTCTTATTACCAAATGTCATATGAGCGAAAGTTTGTTCAGAGGTGTCCTGATTATTCCAATAGCCTTTTAGGTCAAACCCATCACTATTAAGATCAAATGCTGCATCTTCATTAGCGTTGGCTGCGTAAGTATGACTTGAATTGATGGTAAGGTCATCTATGGCATCACTATCACTACGTCCTCCAACGACTTCAGCAACAGGCGTTACGACTACCGTTTGCGTTAAATTTTGACTACCTGTTGCTGGTAAACCAATACCACCATCATCATCCAGATCTACCGTAGTTACTGTGAAGGTAAAATCAGCATCTTTGGATGAGTGTGCAGGCGGTGTAATAGAGAAGTCTTCCAAATAAGCATCTAAATCAGCATTATCTGCCGGCGTAATACCACTGATAATAATCGGTGTCCCGCCACTGCTACCTACTGTCGTTGTCCCTGCACTGTCCTTATAAGTCCAGCCTTCAGGCAAAACAAACTCTATCGTTGTAATGGTTTCTGGTAATAGACCGTTATTATCTTGTTTGTTGTCTTGCACGGTAAAGCCAAATTTATCAAGGGTGACAACTGTGTCTTCTTTGGTTTCAACACCTTTATTAACAAGCTCAACTTGACCAGCTACTGGGGTGACGGTTAGGTCTACTTTGACGGTACCGATAAGATCTACAGATGTATTTTTAATAGCCGAATCAGGGTCATGGTCCTGAGTATATAGCGATATTTCTACACCATTCATATCTAGGGAATCAAACTTCCCAGTCTGAATAGTGATTTTAGGCTCTGAGTTACCACTGACTACAAAATCAGTAGAAGTTAAGCCAGCATTAATACCGATCAATACCTGACCATTCTTATCGGCGATAAATGGGGGAAGCGGCTCAGAGCTGCCAGCAGGTGTGAAATTAATAATGGCGCCAGGGACTAGACCTGTAATCACAAAGCCATAAGTCTCAGCATCGCCTTTAGCGGCATTACCTACTAAATCTCCAAATGTTGTGGTTATTGGTAACTCAATAGATTCACCTTCTTTAAGAGTTACGGTTAAAGTATCCCCAATAACTTCACTTTGATCATAACCAAACTTACTATCATCATCTCCAGCGTCATGAGGATTATCTGGATCATTAGGGTCGTTTTTATCTACGCTATCAGTGACGGCTTGGACATCAACCTCAATTTTAACTGTGCTAGTTGCACCCGCCACATCAACACCACCTACCTGTGCAATATTGCCGTTACTATCCATTTCATACTCAGTAACTGACATATCAAAAGATATATTAGTAGCATCGTTTGCAGGTGGTGTGAGGGTTATTCCTTCGAATTCAGCACTACTCATATTGACCGTAGGTGTGCCGTCAGCAACCAAAGACCCCGTATCAGTCAGCTGAATAACGATATTACCGTCTGCATTTGGAGTAAGAATATTACCTGAACCGTCTTTTAGCACTGCACCTGCTGGAATATCGGATAAAGTGATGTAACCAAGACGCTCAGGCGTATCATCGTTACTCGTAGAATCAAGATCAGTGTTATCGGTGATCGTAGGTACCGTTAAACCCAATGCGATAGTAGTATCTTCATTAGTCTCAACTGAAACACCCTCTAATCCAGGCTTATCTGATACTGGGTTAACGGTGATGGTTAAAGTTTCAGTGCCTGTTTGTGGTGTTGTCGGATTAGTGCCGTTATTTACTGTAACGGTAATTTCTGGTACTTGACCACTGTAGTTGTCAGCAGGTACAAAAGTATAGCTGCCATCGCTATTAACCGTAATGTTACCAATAGAGTTTGTACCGTCAACTAAGATATCGCTACTTTCACCTGCATTTTTGGTTATCGTTGTACCATCAGCAAGCTCAAAAGTATAACTTTCAACAGTAAGCGCTTCACCATCATCAGCATCGGGAGTACCATTTTTGAAAATATTATCCGATATTAATGTATCTTCTGGTGTGAACACTTCATCATCGACCAGTACAAACTTATTATCTGTCCCAGTGATAGTTACCTCAACGTAACGAATTTCACTAGTGCTAAGCTCATTACCGTTGCCTGGGCTATCAATACCTGCATTGTCTGAAACCTTTACAGCATAACGAATAGTGATTGTTTCGCCAGCAGGGATAAAATCAAGCGCGTTAGGTAGCGCTTCAAATGTCCAATCAGCAGTATTACCTGTTGCATTAACAGGATTAACAGTACTATCTACAGAAAATAAATTCTTTAATGCAGCCTCTTGATCAGGGGTAAGTGTATAGTCAGTACCACTTACTGTAACAGTAGTAGAAGCAATTACGTGTTCAAGTTTTACTTGATCATTAAGGTCAATATCTTCAAAGGTTACAGTTCCAGTTTTTGTCATTTCTTCGCCTGGGGTTGGCTCATCAAAAACTTCTGAACCAATCACATCATTAGTAGCTCCAGAGACAGCGTTAGTAATCACTGGTCTATCGTTAGTTCCAGTTATGGTGATAGTTAAGGTTGCACTGCTGCTATCACCATCAGCGTCAGTGATGGTATAGGTAAAGGTTTCGGTCAAACTTTCCCCTAATGCCAAATACTGTACAGCAGTATTATCAACATCATAGGTATATTCACCATTCACATCTAACGTTAGTTCGCCAAAATCGCCTTGAATTAGAGTCGGTGCTGTGCCATTAACTGTACTGGCAGTACTCCCAAACTCTACTGCCGTTACCATAGTTGCATCTGCACCTAAATCATCCGCTTGATCAGGAGCTGTACCTTTGATTACGTTACCAGTTGCTGTGATTTTGCCAGATGGCTGATCTACACTTACATCTTCTGTGACGCTATTCTTATCATTATTAGCATTAGGTGCGGTATCAATAATCTCAATATCTAAGGTGTCAGTGATGGTATCACCAATGCTATTGGTTAGTATTACATTAAACTGATCAACTACTGAACCAGCGCTATGATCCTCTGCATTGCCGTTTTCTGTATATTCGTAAGTGAGTTCACCTGTTGCTGCGTTGTAGTTAGTGATTACCAGCTTACCTAAACTAGTATTAATAGTGACCGATGTATTGGAAGCATTAGTAACGTCTAAACCGCCAACAGTTAGATCGGTGACGCTTTGTGGATTGGTGATATTAATGGTGCCAGTTATTGTGTTACCCGTACCTTCGATGACGCTGTTGTCAGCAGGTGTTAATGCTGCGTCTTCATCGACGATATCGATAGTTGGTGGTACGTCATTATCAATAATGGTACCAGTGGCAGTGCCCTGGGTTGGACTGACCGTAGCAAAGTCATCATCGGTGCTGATATCGAACACTAGGTCTTCGCTGTTCTCGAAGATGTCATCGTCTTTGGCGGTGACGGTGATGACTGGGGTAAAGCTGCTACCTGCTGGAATAGTCACGGTGCCAGTAGCTAAGAAGTCAGCGATCTCTTGTGTATCGGTGATGACCACATCAGGGCCGCCCTCAACGGTGTAAGAGATTTGATCAATGTCATCAGCATCTACGGTAGTGCCTGTGCCAAGGTTGACCGTGACGACAGTGTCAAAGTTGCTGACATTGTCTTGAGAGATGGTGAATTCTAAGGTGTCATTGCCCGTCTCGCCTTCAACGGCTGACGGTTCTGTAGCAATGATACTAACAACTGGCTTATCGCCATCGGTGGTGCTGCCGTCATTAGGGTTGCCATTGTCTTCATCTAAGATGGTACCAGTGGCAGTGCCCTGGGTTGGACTGACCGTAGCAAAGTCATCATCGGTGCTGATATCGAACACTAGGTCTTCGCTGTTCTCGAAGATGTCATCGTCTTTGGCGGTGACGGTGATGACTGGGGTAAAGCTGCTACCTGCTGGAATAGTCACGGTGCCAGTAGCTAAGAAGTCAGCGATCTCTTGTGTATCGGTGATGACCACATCAGGGCCGCCCTCAACGGTGTAAGAGATTTGATCAATGTCATCAGCATCTACGGTAGTGCCTGTGCCAAGGTTGACCGTGACGACAGTGTCAAAGTTGCTGACATTGTCTTGAGAGATGGTGAATTCTAAGGTGTCATTGCCCGTCTCGCCTTCAACGGCTGACGGTTCTGTAGCAATGATACTAACAACTGGCTTATCGCCATCGGTGGTGCTGCCGTCATTAGGGTTGCCATTGTCTTCATCTAAGATGGTACCAGTGGCAGTGCCCTGGGTTGGACTGACCGTAGCAAAGTCATCATCGGTGCTGATATCGAACACTAGGTCTTCGCTGTTCTCGAAGATGTCATCGTCTTTGGCGGTGACGGTGATGACTGGGGTAAAGCTGCTACCTGCTGGAATAGTCACGGTGCCAGTAGCTAAGAAGTCAGCGATCTCTTGTGTATCGGTGATGACCACATCAGGGCCGCCCTCAACGGTGTAAGAGATTTGATCAATGTCATCAGCATCTACGGTAGTGCCTGTGCCAAGGTTGACCGTGACGACAGTGTCAAAGTTGCTGACATTGTCTTGAGAGATGGTGAATTCTAAGGTGTCATTGCCCGTCTCGCCTTCAACGGCTGACGGTTCTGTAGCAATGATACTAACAACTGGCTTATCGCCATCGGTGGTGCTGCCGTCATTAGGGTTGCCATTGTCTTCATCTAAGATGGTACCAGTGGCAGTGCCCTGGGTTGGACTGACCGTAGCAAAGTCATCATCGGTGCTGATATCGAACACTAGGTCTTCGCTGTTCTCGAAGATGTCATCGTCTTTGGCGGTGACGGTGATGACTGGGGTAAAGCTGCTACCTGCTGGAATAGTCACGGTGCCAGTAGCTAAGAAGTCAGCGATCTCTTGTGTATCGGTGATGACCACATCAGGGCCGCCCTCAACGGTGTAAGAGATTTGATCAATGTCATCAGCATCTACGGTAGTGCCTGTGCCAAGGTTGACCGTGACGACAGTGTCAAAGTTGCTGACATTGTCTTGAGAGATGGTGAATTCTAAGGTGTCATTGCCCGTCTCGCCTTCAACGGCTGACGGTTCTGTAGCAATGATACTAACAACTGGCTTATCGCCATCGGTGGTGCTGCCGTCATTAGGGTTGCCATTGTCTTCATCTAAGATGGTACCAGTGGCAGTGCCCTGGGTTGGACTGACCGTAGCAAAGTCATCATCGGTGCTGATATCGAACACTAGGTCTTCGCTGTTCTCGAAGATGTCATCGTCTTTGGCGGTGACGGTGATGACTGGGGTAAAGCTGCTACCTGCTGGAATAGTCACGGTGCCAGTAGCTAAGAAGTCAGCGATCTCTTGTGTATCGGTGATGACCACATCAGGGCCGCCCTCAACGGTGTAAGAGATTTGATCAATGTCATCAGCATCTACGGTAGTGCCTGTGCCAAGGTTGACCGTGACGACAGTGTCAAAGTTGCTGACATTGTCTTGAGAGATGGTGAATTCTAAGGTGTCATTGCCCGTCTCGCCTTCAACGGCTGACGGTTCTGTAGCAATGATACTAACAACTGGCTTATCGCCATCGGTGGTGCTGCCGTCATTAGGGTTGCCATTGTCTTCATCTAAGATGGTACCAGTGGCAGTGCCCTGGGTTGGACTGACCGTAGCAAAGTCAT